>JAHYYJ010000022.1 GCA_019425015.1 Collinsella sp. | reverse complement strand
GCCGCGCGGCAAGGAGATATATTGCCAGACCGGAGGGGCGCCGGGGGCGGGAATCTGGGCGTACACATTTCCTACACATATAAGGACTCTCGGCTGGCTGGGTAAATATAAGAGGGGACCTCGTTTCCGAGATCCCCTCTTTCGCCTATCTACAGTAATAGACTCTTAAATACCTTATGCCAGCAGCTTGCGACCGGACTCTTCAATCGCGTCAAGTGCTGCATCAGCTTCGGCGGCATCCGCGCCCTTGGCAAAGATATACAGCTTGATCTTGGGCTCGGTGCCGGAAGGACGGACGATACCCTTGTTGCCACCCTCGAGATCGAACTCAATGACATTAGCCTTCGGCAGGCCGTTCACGCAGGTGTTGTAGTCCACGACGGCCTCAATCTTGGAACCGGCGAGCTCCGCGGGCGGGTTCTCGCGCAGACCAGCCATGATGCCGGCCATCTTTGCCGCACCCTCAGCACCCGGATAGCTCAGCGAAATCGTCTTGTTGTGATAGTAGCCATACTTCTCGTACAGCTCGTGCATCGCGTCGGCGAGGTTCTTACCCTGCAGCTTGTAATACTGAGCCATCTGGCAAATCAGCAGCGAAGTGCTCACGGCGTCCTTGTCGCGCACGTGATCACCAGCCAGATAACCGTAGCTCTCCTCAAAACCGAAGATAAAGCGATCGACTTCACCGGCATCGGAAAGCGAGGTAATGATGTCACCGATGTACTTGAAGCCCGTCAGGCAGCGACGGAGCTCAAAGCCATATTCCTCGGCCAGAGCATCGACCATGGCGGAAGAAACAATGGTAGTAACCGCGACCTTCTTAGTGAGGTCCTCGCCGCGGGCGGCACGGGTCTTGCAAATATAGTCGAGCAACAGGACGCCCATCTCGTTACCGGTCAGCAGCAGATAGTCATCGCCATTCTTAACGGCAACGCCAACACGGTCGGCGTCGGGATCGGTCGCAAGCAGCAGATCGGGGTGAACCTGCTCGCAGAGATCGATGCCCTTCTGCATGGCCTGTCGGATCTCGGGGTTAGGATACGGGCAGGTCGGGAAATCGCCGTTAGGTTCCTTCTGCTCGGGAACAACCGTGACATCAGTGATGCCAGCGCGCTCGAGCACCGTGGTGACGGGAATGAGGCCGGTACCATTCAGCGGCGTATAGACAAGCTTGAGCGGTGCGCCGGCAATCTCCTCGGCAGAAAGATTCGTAACGCCGCGAGCGAGAACGGCGTCGTAATAACGCTCGAGGCACGAGTCATCGATCCATTTGACCAGGCCCTGCTCAAGAGCCTCATCGAAGTCCATGGACTTCACACCGGTGAACGTATCGGTCTCGGCGATAGCCTTAGAAATTGCATCGGCGGCCTCGCTGGTGATCTGGCAGCCATCGGGGCCATAGGCCTTATAGCCGTTATACGGCGCCGGGTTATGGCTAGCGGTCATGCAAATGCCACCGGAGCACTTAAGATCACGGACGGCCCAGGAGAGCGTCGGCACAGGAGAAATCTTGGGATAAACGAGGGCAGTCACGCCGTTTGCTGCAAGAATGGCAGCCGTCGTCTTAACGAACAGCTCACCTTTATTGCGGCTATCGCGAGCGATGGCAACCGTTGGATGCTCGAAGGTCGCATTGAGGTAGTCAGCGAATCCCTGGGTCGCACGACCGACCGTATAGATATTCATACGGTTAGTGCCCGCACCGATAGTGCCGCGAAGGCCGGCAGTACCGAAGGCGAGATCTTGGAAGAAAGCATCGGTGATGGCGTCCTCATCACCCTGCTCCTTCATCGTGTTAAGCTCAGCGAGGAGCTCCTCGTCCTTGACATTGGCAATCCAAGTATCAAGCAGCTCATGAACATCTGCCATGTGAGTCCTTCCTTCACAATCAATAAAACGACCCGTGTAAAACAGGACAAGCGCAGCAGTGCGCTAAAGCAAATATTAGTCCATTGAGAACAGAGAACCGACCAAAGAACGGTGAACGTCTATATTCAGCGGTGGATGATTAAATTGATTTAATTGCATAAGGAATGTTGCCCGTAAACGCAAAGAAGGGGGAGGCCGCGAGGCCTCCCCCTTCTTCAAGTCATCCGACGGCTCGGTGCC
>JAHYYJ010000021.1 GCA_019425015.1 Collinsella sp. | reverse complement strand
CCGTCGGATGACTTGAAGAAGGGGGAGGCCTCGCGGCCTCCCCCTTTTTTGCGTTTAAAGCCTGATCTAACAAACTCGCTGTGTTTTATGACCCTCGTTTGTCGCATCTTCCGTTAACGGGCTACAATAACTTAGTCTGTGCAATATGGAGGTGAACATGGCTGAAGCTGGTATCGGCGTTGATATCGTCGAGATTTCCCGCATGAAATCAATCCTTGAAAAGACGCCGTCGTTTGCTCGGCGTGTGTTTACCGAAGAAGAGTGCGCATATTGCGACGCTTCATCGCGTCCTGCAGCGCACTATGCGAGCCGTTTTGCTTCTCGTGAAGCGGTTCTCAAGGCTCTTGGTACGGGCTTTAGCCAGGGCGTCGGCCGCAAAGACGTCTCGGTAACGCGTGATAAGCTCGGAAAGCCTAAAGCAGTGCTTTCGGGTCGAGCGCTCGAGATTGCTCAAGAGTTGGGTGTCATTGAAGTTGCGCTTTCCATTACCTTGACGGGTGATTTGGCCGTAGCCAATGCCATTGCGATCACCGAGGATGCTCGACCCAAGCCTAAGGAAGAAAAGGTGAGCACCAAGGAACGCGTTGCACAAACATTTAAAGAGGCTCGCTCGGTTTTAGATGAGCTTGAGCAACTGCAAAATTCAGCTTTGACGGAGCATCAGGGCGATGCTTCGCAAGATACGCTAGGAGCATAGATGAAACCGGTTTTGAGTACCGAGGAAGTCGTTCGCCTCGAGGATATTATCGAACGCGAAGGAACTTCGAAGGCCGAGCTTATGGAACTGGCGGGTGAGTTTGCTGCTAGTGAAATTCTAAAACTCAATCCCGATCGCGTCCTTGTTCTGGTCGGTTTTGGCAACAACGGTGGCGATGGCTGGGTCGCGGCTGATATCTTGAGTCACAAAGGCGTTGACGTGGACATCGTGTCTCCGGTTGAGCCGGATGAGATTCCTGCCGCTCTGGCTCGCCATGTTGCCCGCCGTACCGCCGGTCGTGACGTACATGTGTGCGTCGGTCCCTCACGAGATGAGCTTGAGGTTTTGATCGATAAGGCCGACGTTGTTGTTGACGCTATTTTTGGTACCGGTTTCCACGGTGACTTGCGTGCACCGTTCTCCATCTGGATTCCGACAGTTAACGACTGTGCCGACCATGTGGTGTCCATCGATGTCCCTTCGGGTCTGAATGCCGAGACCGGTGTTGTCGACGACGACTGCATCCGTGCCGAGCGCACGGTTACGATGATCACGCCCAAGATTGGCCTCTACAGCGCTGATGGCCCAGAGTACGCCGGTGATCTGGTGTGCGGTAGCCTCTATGACCGCCTTGATGAGGTCATCGATGATGTCGACCATGCCGCCGAGATAGTCGAGCCCGGTGACCTGGTGGATTTCTTTGCTCCGCTGCCCACGAATATCGATAAATATTCTCGCGGTTCCGTCCTTATTGTTGCCGGTTCGGCGCAGTATCCTGGCGCTGCCATTATGGCCGCCAAGTCTGCTGCCCGCGCGGGTGCCGGCTATGTGGCTGTCGCGACGCCCGATGCGTGTGCCAATCTTATTCGTATGGCGCTTCCCTCGATTCCGGTTTTTGCTATTCCGTCCGATTCCCGCGGCTCTTTTGGTGCCGCTGCGCGTATGACCGTGTGCGAGATTGCAAAGAAGTACAGCTGCGTACTGTGCGGTCCCGGCATGACGACGTCTGCCGGTGCCATGCAGGTGGTTTCGGGCTTATTGGAGCTTGATGTACCGCTGATCCTTGATGCCGATGCGCTCAACTGCCTTGCTAAGATTGCTATCGACGGTATCGATAGCAACCCTGAGATGTACCGCCGTGAGCAACCGCTCGTCATGACGCCGCACTATCGCGAGCTTTCGCGTTTGGTTGCCGGTGACGAGGTTAACGATCTAGGGACTGCAATCGCGGCCGCGCAGAAGGTTGTCTGGGCTGCTGGCTCCGACAATCTCGTGGTTATTGCCAAGGGGCCGACGACGGCTATCTGTGGCGTTGAGCGCGTGCTTTTGCCGCTCTCGGGTCCGGCGTCGTTGGCGACTGCCGGTTCGGGCGATGTTCTTGCGGGCATTTTGGCTGGCACACTGGCTACCATGCGTGATGAGATGGATCGCTGGGAGCTGCTGTATTCGTATGCCGTTGCGCTTCACAGCTATGCGGGTTTTGCCGCGGCGACGGAGTATGGTGAGAAGAGTGTTATTGCGACCGATCTGATCGACTTGATCGGTCCTGCCATGGAATTGGCGGCAAAGGATGCACTCGATGATCTGGGAATCATGGACGAAGGGTCGGATGACTAATCATGAATAAAGCCGATTTGACGCGCTGGTCCTGGGTTGAGATTGACCGCGGGGCGCTTCGCCGCAACACGAGGGCTTACAAGAACCTGCTCGATTCACGTCAACGACTGTGCTGCGTGGTCAAGGCCGATGCCTATGGCCATGGTGCCGTTGAGTGCGCCAAAATCATGTACTCGGCCGGAGCCGACATGTTCGCGGTGGCGACGGTCAGCGAGGGTGTTGAGCTACGTCGGGGCGGAATTACCAAGCCCATCCTGATCTTGAGCGAGCCGCCTATCGAGGCTATCCCCACACTGCTTGAGTTTGACATTATGCCTTCGGTCTATACGTCCGATTTCGCCCTTGCCTATGGCGAGTGCGCTGTCGCGGCAGGCAAGGTGGGCAAGTACCATCTAGCCATCGAGACGGGCATGAACCGCATCGGTGTTCACTACACGCAGGTGCTCGACTTTGTTCGTGGTATTAGCTTCCATCGCGGTATCCAGTGTGATGGCGTCTTTACGCACTTCGCCACGGCCGATGAACCTTCGGGTTGGGACTACAAACTGCAGTGCCAACGCTTTACCGAGGCCGTTCAGGCCATTAAGGACGCGGGTTTTGAGTGCGGTATCGTGCACTGCGCCAACACGCCGTCCTCGATGCTCGATCCCTCGATGCATTTTGATATGATTCGCGCCGGCGTTGGCTTGTATGGCATGCAACCATGCGAGCTGAGTGGTCGCGTGATGCAGCTCGATCCTGTTATGAGCGTGCATGCGCGCGTGACACGCGTGGCGCATCCTGCGATGGGCGAGGGCGTGGGCTACGGATTTACCTATCGCGTGCCGCGTACGCGCGTTCAGATTTGCACGCTGCCGATTGGATATGCCGACGGTCTTTCGCGTACGCTCTCCAATCGTATGGACGTGCTGTATCGCGGCGAGCGCGTGCGTCAGGTGGGTAACATCTGCATGGACCAGTTTATGGTCGCCATTCAGTCCAACCCGGCACATGAGATTCCCGAGGCCGAGCATGGTGACGAGATGATTATTGTCGGCCGCGATGGCGATGCCGAGATTACCATGGACGAGATGGCCCGACTGCGCGGCACGATTAACTACGAGGTCGCCTGCGGCTTTGGCATGCGTCTCGACAAGATCTACGTGTAGGAGCCACTATGGGTGTCATGCACATCCCCGGACATAGTCACCAGGCGCCGCGCGAGGTTGCGCTCGAGGAGATTGAGGCTGTTTTAGGCGACTGCCATCTCTGCCAGCTCTATCAGTCGCGTCATAACATCGTGTTTGGCGTGGGAAACCCCCACGCCCGCGTCATGTTTATCGGCGAGGCACCGGGGCGTAACGAGGATCTGCAAGGCGAACCGTTTGTGGGGGCGGCGGGCGAAGATCTCAACGGCATCCTGTCGCTGGCTGGCCTCAAGCGCGAAGACGTCTACATTGCCAACGTGCTTAAGTGTCGGCCACCGGGAAATCGCAATCCTCGGCCCGAGGAAGTGCTGGCCTGTTCACCGTTTTTGCGTGAGCAGATTCGGAGCATTTGGCCCGATATCATCGTGACGCTCGGCAATCCCGCGACGCACTTTGTGCTTAAGACTGAGATCGGTATCACCAAGCTGCGCGGCAGGTTCCATCAGATGGGGCATTTTGTGGTGATGCCTACGTTCCATCCGGCGGCGGCGCTGCGTAATCCGGCGTGGCAGGAGCTGCTGGAGGAAGACTTTAAGATGCTGGGCGACTATCTGGAGCGGCATCCCGCGCCAGAGGGTGCCTCGGAATAATAAGGAGCATATATGTCCCTGGAGCGCCTGGGGGTAGGTATTTATAAAACGGCTTGCTCTGCCGATACGGAGCATTTTGGCGAGCTGGTTGCGCCGTGCCTGGAAGATGGTGATGTGCTGATCTTGACCGGCGGCCTCGGGGTGGGCAAAACCCACTTTACCAAGGGCGTTTCGCGTGGTCTGGGCGACGGCCATATGGTCACGAGCCCCACATTCGCACTCATGGCCGTTCATGACCAGGGGCGTATTCCGCTGTTCCACTTTGACCTGTACCGCCTGGAGCATGCTTACGAGCTCGAGGATACGGGCATTTTCGATGTGCTGGGCTATGAGGGTGCTTGCCTGCTGGAATGGGGCGAACAATTCCAGGACGAGCTGACGGATGAGTATCTTTCGGTGACGCTCAGGCGTGATGAGGGCGACAGCGACGTGCGAACGATAACGCTTGAGGCGCACGGTGACCGCGCAATGGAGCTTTCCCATTTGATTGATAAGGCTGTACAAGATGAGCTTGCATAACGACAACGCGCTGGTGGTGGCGCTCGATACCTCGACTGACATGCTTGCCTGCGCGGCAAGCTGGATTGATGGGCAGACGGGTGAGACGAAGCTCGTGAGTGGCGACCACATGTGTCGCCGTCACGCCAACGTTGAGCTCGTGAATACCGTTGATGGCGTGCTGGCTCAAGCCGGTCTGGATCGCAGCGATGTTGGTTGCTATGTGGTCGGCCGCGGCCCGGGGTCCTTTACGGGTGTGCGCATCGGCATCTCCACTGCCAAGGGCCTCGCGCGTGGTGCCAATGTTCCGCTGCTGGGCGTGTCGACGCTCGACGCTTGCGCTTGGACGGCGTGGAAGGCTGGCGTGCGCGGCAAGCTTGGTATCTTGGCCGATGCTATGCGCGGTGAGGTATATCCGGCGCTGTATATGCTGGTCGATGAGGGTCCCGAGCGTCAATTTGAGCGCGAACACGTGGTCAAGGCCGCCGTGGCGCTCGATGAGTGGCGCCAAGCAGCGGACTGGGGCCAGGTTCAGCTGACCGGTGACGGTCTAGTGCGCTATGGCAAGCTGCTGGGTGAGGACGAGGCCGCCCGCTGCGTGGAGCGTGACCTGTGGTGGCCTTCGGGCGAGGGCTTGCTGCTCGCGCACGCTGCGGGTGACGGCGATCCGGCCCGCGTCCTGCCGATTTACACGCGCCTTTCGGATGCCGAGGAAAACGAGCGCAAGCGTCTTGGTCTTGCCGAGAGTGCGCAGAGCGAAATTACGGGTGTTGCCGATGAGCTCGCCGGTCGTCATCTGCAGTTCCGTCCCATGGGCGCGGCGGATGCCGAGGGCGCAAGCGCGCTGGAGGCTGCCTGCTTTGAAGGTGCCGGACACGAGGCATGGACGCCGGGCATGTTCCTGTCCGAACTGGGCGAGGACGTCGCTGCGCCGCGTAGTTGGTGGGTGGCACACGACGACGGCAAGCTGCTGGGCCTTGCCGGCGGTATGGTCGTGGACGGTGATGTGCAGATTCTGGATGTCGCCGTCGACCCGGCACATCGCCGTGAGGGCATTGCCCGCAAGCTGCTGTCGCATGTGAGCTATGATGCCCAGATGCTCGGCTGCACTACGGCTTCGCTCGAGGTCGAGGACGGTAACGAGGGAGCGACCGCGCTTTATAACGCTCTGGGCTTTACCGAGGCTGGCCGTCGCCGCGGCTACTATGGTGCCGGCAAGGACGCCATCGTCATGACGGCTCCGCTGCCCCTGGTGCTTCCGGTCGATAATGCTTCGCCCGAGCCGACGGCGGCAGAGCAGCGCGTATGGCCGCTGCCTGCGCCTGGGCGCTCCGAGGGGGAGCGTGCCGAAATTGAGCGCCGCCGCCTAGTGCTCGCTATCGAGAGCTCCTGCGACGAGACGGCCGTGGCGATTATCGATGCGGATGGCAATATGCTGGCCAACCAGGTGTCGACACAGATTGATTTTCACGCCCGCTTTGGCGGCGTGGTGCCCGAGATCGCCTCGCGCAAACACGTTGAGGTGATTGTGAGTGTCGTGGATGCGGCGCTCGAGGATGCCGCAGCATCGCTTGGTCTTGAGGGTGGAGCCATCGCGCCGAGCGAACTCGCCGCTGTTGGCGTGACGCAGGGTCCGGGCCTGGTGGGTGCTCTGGTAGTGGGCGTCGCCTTCGCCAAGGGCTTTGCCTATGCCGCCGGCAAGCCGCTCGTGTGCGTCAACCATCTGGAGGGCCATCTGTTCGCCAACCTGCTGGCGCAGCCCGATCTCAGGCCGCCGTTTATCTTCACGCTCGTCTCGGGCGGTCATACCATGCTCGTGCACGTGAAGGCATGGGGCGACTACGAGGTACTTGGTGAGACACTCGACGATGCTGTGGGCGAGGCCTTCGACAAGGTAGCCAAGGCGTTGGGTCTGGGCTATCCCGGTGGCCCCATCATCTCCAAGCTGGCCGAGACGGGCAACCCCCGCGCGATCGATTTTCCTCGCGCGCTTAACAGCAGGGGAGACTATCGTTTCTCGCTTTCGGGTCTTAAAACGGCCGTGACGCTCTACATCGAGCAGGAGACCAAGGCCGGGCGCACGATTCACCTGCCCGATCTGGCGGCTTCGTTTGAGGCAGCCGTCTTTGACGTTCAGTACAAGAAGGCCAAAAACGCCCTGCATGCCACCGGATGCAAGGAATACTGCATCGGCGGCGGCGTCTCGGCTAATCCGCATCTGCGCGAGATGATGATCAAGAAGCTTGGGCGTCAGGGGATCCGCGTAACGGTGCCACCGCTTTCGGCGTGCACCGACAACGCCGCCATGATCGCAGAGGTTGCCCGCCGTAAATTCGACCGAGGAGAAATCTCGCCGTTCGACGTCGACGCCGATCCAAACATGACGCTGTAGCTGGTACGGCGCGGTCCCCGGACGGAGGGGCCGGATATAAGGTTTCCTGCTCTACAGTCCTGCGCAAGACGAAGGCCACATTAAGTGGCCTTCGTCTTGCGCAGGACTGTAGAGCAGGAAAGTTCATATGCGCCGCCCGGCTCCCGCGGCTCCCGAGGGGTATCTCCCATGCAAAAACTTTGGCTCTGTTAGACCAAGGTTGACATAAAAACGATGTCACCGCGAGGCGGTA
>JAHYYJ010000020.1 GCA_019425015.1 Collinsella sp. | reverse complement strand
GTACCGCCTCGCGGTGACATCGTTTTTATGTCAACCTTGGTCTAACAGAGCCAAATTTTTTGGGGCCATCCGGGAGGGCTTCCGGGGCTGAGGGCGGGGGTTAAGTTTGCTGCTCTACAGTCCTGCGCAAGACGGAAAGCACATTAAGTGCTTTCCTTTGCGTGCGGAACTCGCGACAAACTTAACCCCCGCCCTCAGCCCCGGAAGCCCTCCCTGCCGTCACATTATTCAACCAGTTTTGCGGGCGTGCGCCGCTGCGCGGCTAGCCCGCGTGCTCCTCGGCGGGGTTGGTCTGATTGTTTTTGTTGAAGCTCTGCCTTTGGCTCAAATGGAAACGGGGGACGCATCTGCATCCCCCGTTTTTGTTACGGTTAGTCCAAGTCAATAAACTTGGTGCTTAGGATCTTGCCGTCTTTGACGAGCATTCTGGCCATGGTGGGGCCTCGGGTGCCTCTGGGGTAGCTGGCGCTGCCCGGGTTGAGGACTAAGCAACGGCCCACTTGGGCTTCTTTGGTTACGTGGGTGTGGCCGTTGATGGCTACGTCCACGGATCCCACCGGAAGGTCTTCACGGTAGTGGGCTACGGCGAATTTGAGGCCTTCGTAAGTAAAGAGCGCAAGACGGTCTACATCGGGGCCGTAGTCGCGGTAGTAATCGTTGTTGCCCAATACGGCCCGCACGGGGGCGATGGTGCATAGGTGCTCGTAGTCCATCTCTGACGTAAGGTCGCCGGCGTGGATGATCAGGTCTGCGCCCTCAAGCTCATCCAAGAGCGCAGGCGATAAATAGCCGTGGGTGTCCGAGATGATGTCGATGCGCTTGGCGCTTGCGCTGTTCATGGGATCCCTTCCGCAAAAAACGATTCGGCAGATACATACAAAAAAGGCCCCACGGCCCCGCAGACGATGGGTCTACAGGGCTGCGGGGCCAGTGTGCTAGAGACTCAGAGCCTTCTTGAGCGGCACGACGCGGCGGCGAGAAACCGGCACGCGTTCGTCGACGCCCGTAATGCCCAGCTGGATGGCGCCCGAGGGCACCGTCTCAACGTCCGTGACGCACGCTAGGTTGACGATATAGCGGCGGTGAACACGGAAGAAGCCAAAGTCGCAGAGCTTGGCCTCAAACTGCGCCAGCGAGGTCGTCGACAAAAAGCGATCATCGACGGTATAGATGCAGGAGTAATCGTCCTTGGCCATGATAAAGCGGATGTCGTCCACGGGAATGAGCACCTTGCGGCCGCCCTTTTCCACCGGAATGCGCTCGATGGTGGCCTTGCTGTCCGTGACGGGCTTGGCGCGCTGCATGGCCTTCTCGATCGCGCGATCCAGGCGTGCCTCCTCAACCGGTTTCATTAGGTAATCGACAGCATCTACGTCGAACGCCTCGACGGCATGATCGCTATACGCGGTCACAAACACAATCGCCGGCGGATTTTTGAGCTTATGCAGCGCCTCGGCAAGTTGCAGGCCCGAGGCACCGGGCATCGAGATATCGAGAAACACGACATCCACGCGACTTTCCATAAGCATCTCGATGGCGGAGCGGACGCTCGACGCCTCCGTGATCGTGCCGATCTTGCCCGTTTGCTCGAGCAGGAAGCGAAGCTCCGAGCGAGCCGGCGCCTCATCATCCACAATCATCGCACGCAGCATAGGGATAAAACCTTTCGTCAACTAACTACGCCGGGCATCCGTCGCATGACGTTGAGCCCGTAGCCTTTTATTTTACTCTTGAATGTCAAAGATGCTCTCTGACAAATCAAGATGAAGGAGCACTTTGGTGCCCTTGCCCGGCGCCGATTCGACACGCGTATAGGAGTGCGGCCCATAAAAGCGATGGATGCGCTCCGAAATATTGTGCATGGCCACACCGGCGCCGCCACCCTGGGGAGAGCTGGCGTCGGGACGGGCAGAGCGCTCGTCAAACAGTCTGGCGGCGGTACCCTCATCCATGCCCACGCCATTATCGGCCACGGCAATCAAGATTGCATCCTCGCCGTCTTGGTGAACGGTCACGTCGATCCTCAGGGCGTCGTCATCGCCCATACCATGACGTACGGCGTTCTCGACAATCGGCTGGATCACGAACGCCGGCACCAGCGTATCTTCCACGTCCTCGGACACATCGAACGTCGCAAGCACGCGGTCCTCGCCAAAGCGGGCCTTCTCAAAGGTAAGGTAGCGCTTGGTCTGTGCGACCTCGCGCGAGACCGGAATAAGCGATCCCGAGTTGTCGAGCGTGGCACGATAGAACGATGAGAACTCACGAAGCAGTTCGCGGGCCCGCAGCGGGTCGGTGCGCGTAAACGATGCAATGGTGTTCAGCGTGTTGAACAGGAAGTGCGGGTTAATCTGCGCCTGCAGCGCACGCACCTCGGCGCGCGCCGTGAGCTCCTTTTGCACCTCGAGCTCGTGGATGGCGAGCTGTGTGGACAAGATCTCGGCAAAGCCCGAGGCAAGCGCGTACTGGGTACGGTCGACGGCGCGCGGGGTCTTGTAGTAGAACTTGAGCGTACCGACGGTACGATCGCCCACCTTGATGGGGGCGATAATGCCGGCGGGGACTTGGTTGTGCGAGCCGTCCGAGCCCACGACATCCACCATACGGTTGAACGACTGCACGATGCCATGTTCGATAACGTAGCGTGTGGCAAGCGTGTGGATGGGAGTATCGGGCAGCAGTTTTTCCTCAAACTCGCCCGCGCAGGCAAGCACGTTGTCCTCGTCGGTGATGGCCACCGTCATGGCGCGCGTCTCGGGCAAAATGCGCCGGCACACCAAACGCGCCGACTCCTGCGTCAGACCGCCCTTAATGTCCTCGAGCATGGCCGAGGCCACCGAGAGCGTCTCCTCGGTGTACTGGGAGCGCACCGAATCGGGATTGAGCGTCAAAAAGATAAAGATGCACAGAAAGATGCACAGCAGCGCGCAGGCAATCACCGTGGCGATCGGCTCGATACCGGTCACCAAGGCGAAAATAAAGTACACCAGCACGCAAATGGCGCAGGCGACGGCAATGATGCGAAAGATTGATATTGAACTATCGCGCTGGGCGCGGCGGTCGATCATTCGGCCCCCTCCAGAATACTGATCAGTTGTGCGTCACGCCAAAGCCCGTCCATGATCTTGGGCCAAAAGCTCTGGAAACGCAGATAGCTTGCAGCGTTTTGGCGCGCATAGGCCTTTGCCTCGTCGATACCATGGCGCCAGATGCGCAGGTAGCCCTCATGCTCGCGGGTAAACACGCTGCGGACCATAGCGGTCTTGCGCACGCGGTCGTCGAGCTCGCGCGAAATCCACGGGCCCGGGTAGGGCATGAGCGATGCCGCCGTAACGGGGATGAGCTCCTTTTGATGCGCGGCGAACGTCAACTTGGCCCGTTCGTAGTACCAACGGTATACATCCTGCATAAAGCGCGGTGAGCGCTTTTCGGACTCCGGAGGCAGATGGCGCACGGTCCACTCGTTATCAAACCACACGTCGTAGCCAAACATACGCATGTTAAAGAGGTAATCCAAGTCCTCGCCGCGGGTGATAAACGGGTCAAAGGCCACACGCGTAAAGGCGCGGGCGTGCAGGGCCATCAGGCCGCCGCACACGTAGTTGGAGCGCGAGATGCGGGTGCCCGAGAGCGCCTTTTTCATCCAACGGTTGAACTCGATGCGCTTGGTCCACCAACGATGGCAGATGCCCGCCTTGTCCGTGGGAGCCAGCGGCGAGCCGTCGCGATCGTAGAAATAGCCGCTCTTGACCAAGATCGGCAGGCCCTGGCGCGTCTGCTGACCCAGCGCGTAGGTCGCGCGCTTCATAAAGTCGGCATCGATGACAGTCTCATCGTCATCCAAAAAGATAACCGCGTCATGCCCCAGCACAGCGGCACAGGCTAGCCCCATGTTGCGGATGGCACCGTAGCCTCGCAGGCTCACGCACTCGCCCGAACCCTTGGGCGCGATCTGAGCAACCCGGTCTGCGATGCGCGAGGCCTGGGTGTTGGTGACAACGGTGACCTTGAGCGTGGGATGCGCGTCGACAATCTCGTGCACGCGCAGCGACACATCGGCTGTGGCAGAAACAGGACAGACCACCAAAAGGATGATGCGCGGGATGTCGCACACCTGCTCAAGCGAGGCCAGGCAGCGGTCGAGTTCGGGATTGTCGGCGTTGAGTCGCGTCGAATGGTCATAGGTGCCAGGGGCGTTTGCGCAAGCGTCATCGCCCGCCCAATACGTTGGAATCACGACCGTGGCGTTCATGCCTTACCCTCCCTGCAACACAAAAACGGGACGCCGCCAAACACAGGCGACGCCCCGCGACCTAGCTGATTCCATCATACCCACTTGGGCAAATCATTGCTCGCAAGTCGCAATGTTTATTGCGGATAACCCCAAAAGAGTACCGTGGACAGGCACAATAGCCGCTCGCTCCTATGCGGCATGCTCTGCCGCCCGAGTCATGCGGGACAGGCGGACCAGTAGCATAAAGCCAACGACCAGCAGCACGCCAATGGAAAGGACGCCCAGCGACGGGTTGCCGGTCAGCGAGGTGACGACCGACACCAGGAAGGTGCCCATAACGCTTGCATAACGACCAAAGATGTCAAAGAAGCCGTAGTACTCGTTGGACTTTTCCTTGGGGATAATGCGGCCAAAGTAGCTACGGCTGAGCGCCTGCACACCGCCCTGGAACAGGCCGACCATAATGGCAAGCACCCAGAATTCAAAGGCGGTCTTTAGGAAGAACGCGGCGAACAGCACAATCCCCATGTAGGCGGCGACCGCCACCAGGATCATGTTGAGCGTGCCCACGCGTCCGGCGAGCTTGCCGTAGATGATGGCGGACGGAAAGGCCACGAACTGCGTAACGAGCAGCGCCAGCACCAGCTGCGTCGAATCGATGCCCAAGGCCGATCCGTAACTGGTGGCCATGGAAATGACCGTGTGCACACCGTCGATATAGAAGAAGAACGCGATCATGTAGACCAGCACGGTCTTATTGTGGGCAATCTCGCGCATGGTGTGTCCGACCTCGGAGAACACACCGCCCACGATGTGGCCGATGGTGTCCTCGGGACCGCGCTCGCGACCGTACTTTTGCTTATAGGTGCGAATGAGCGGCAGGGTAAAGATGAGCCACCAGGCACCAGTGATGATAAACGACAGACGCGTTGCCAGCATGGTGGGGATGCCAAGAGCGGGGCCACCCATGATGAGCGCCAGGCAGATGACGAACGGCACGGTGGAACCGATGTAGCCCCAGGCATAACCCGAGCTGGACACGGCGTCCATGCGCTCGTCGGTGGTAATGTCAGGCAGCATGGCGTCGTAGAACGTCATAGAAGAGTTAAGGCCGATGGTGCACAGCACGTACACGGTCAAAAATGCCATGGCGGACATTGGGATAGCCTGCGCCAGGCAAAGCACCAGGCCCGTGAGGAAGAAGCCCAAGAAGAACTTGATCTTGTTGCCGGCGTAGTCGGCAAGTGCGCCCAGAATGGGCATGAGCATGGCGATGACCAGCGAGGCGATCGTCTGCGCATTGCCCCAAGCGACCACCAGGCCGGCCGAGGAAGCGCCGGTATTGATGGCGTTAAAGTAAATGGGCACCACCGAGGTATTGAGCAGCACGAGGGCCGAATTGCCCACATCGTACATAACCCAGTTACGCTCGAGCTTGGTGTATTTCATGGACAGGGACCCTTCGTATTTGCCCGATATGCAGTTAGTTCATCGTACCCCAATTGTCCAGAAGCACCGGCAAGGATTCGGCAAAGGGGCACGCATGAGCCCTATTCCTCGCGGTCGAACTCCTCATCGGCATTGAGCACGCGACCGCTGTAATTGACATGGTTGGTCACGGCTTCCATATCGCCGGTCTCGATAAAGCGGGCAACCGTGCACTCGTAATCGAGCAGCGCGCGGTCAAAGACCTCGGGGAAGCTCTCGGTCGAGACTTCATCGGTAAAGGGGTTCTTCCATGCCAAGTGGCCCAGGTTGCCGGTACGCTCGGGCAGCTCGGTCGTCACGCGGTGCGCAAGGCCGTCGAGCAGCGAGTAGTCGTGCACCAAGCCCTCAACCAGCGAGATCGCGCGCGTCTTTGCGGAGCCGGCCGGCTCAATCGCGCGGTAAAGTCGCTGCATATTGGCAACGGCAGCACCGTACTCCCCCGCCGGAATGTCAATGCCGTACACGCGTCCGGCAACATAGCTCATCAGCACGCCGGCCACGCGATTGATGCGATCGGTGGTGACGATCTCGCCCGCCGGCGGGTAATCGTCGACCGTAGCGCCATCGCGTTTAAGCTGCAGCATCAGTACATCCAGGTCGCTCTCGATCACGGCATGGACCTGACTGCTCGAATCCTCAAGCTCTGAATCGGACTCCACGATGCCAAACTGCTGCTCATAGACAAAGGGGTGAGCGTTGCGGTCGAGCACGTAATGAGACAGCAGGCCCAGCGCAAAGGCACGACCCAAGCTGGCATCGCGCGGCAGCAGATGCGACACGCCGTCGCGCAGGCACGCGAACTGGCGAGACATGCGCGACCGATGCATGACCTGCGCCAGCAGCGTGCAGTCGGAAACACGCGGTGTCAGAATGTGAAAGAAAAACGGGTCGGGGCCTTGGTTGCCCAAGATAAAGGCAATGCGCTCTTCATCGGACGTGATGACGCCCTGCGGAAGACGGTCGATGCTTTCCTCGCCAAACAGATGATGGGTGATAAGCGCGGGCATAATGATCCTTTCGATTTCATTCGATGCCACCCATTATGCCCACCGCGCGCCCATGCCAAACCTGCGATGGTAAACGACAGCACGCAAGCCTCTTACGCAAGCCCCAGGTGCGACTTGACCTCGGCGGCACGACGACGGGACACCGGTACCGTCGAGTTCACGCGGTCGAGCCTGAGCTCCATCAACCCCGTGGAGCCAATCTCAACATTGTGCACGTCTTCCAAATTGACCAGGTAGCTGCGATGAACGCGAATAAAGCCCTCGGAGTCCAAGCGACGCTCGAGCGAAGAGATCGACTCATTGATCAGGTACGTTCCCTCGGCGCAGATGGCGTTGCAAAAATCGGCGCGCGCCTCAAAGTAGCAGACGTCTGCGACGGGAATGAACACCTTTTTGCCCCCGCGGTCCACCGTCAGACGCAAAGGCTGGCGCGGAGCGTGGATAACACGACGGACACCCAAGGCCGCCTCGATCTTGTCGAGTGCCTTTGACAGGCGTGCGTCCTCAACCGGCTTGACGACATAATCGACGGCATCGAGGTTATAGGCATCAGCCGCATACTCGGCAAATGCCGTCACAAACACCACGACCGGCGGCGTCTTTAGGTTCTGCAGCGTCTCGGCAAGCTCAATTCCCGAGCGACCGGGCATGGTAATGTCTAAAAACAACACGTCGGGCTTGTTCGACAGAATCGACTCCACGGCTTCGGTGACATTGCCCGCCTCGGCAATCTGACCCACACGCGTATCCTTTTCCAATAGATAGCGTAGCTCAGCCCTAATTGGGGGCTCGTCATCAACCACCAAGATGTTCCAGCCTTCGGACATATGTGCTTCCCCTCTTTTTCTCTCAATCCAACCGCGTGCTACACCGTCAGCGGCGCCGGCTCATGCGGCTCGCCGTTCAGCTCAACGATGACCTGTGTTCCCACGCCTTCCTGGGACTTCACGCGCATGCCGGAATCTTCTCCGTAAAAGAAATGGATGCGCTGAAGCACGTTGAAGAGCGCCAGGCCGCAACCTCGCTTGATGGATCCGTCGGCGGTAATGCTCTCGGGCTCTTCTCGGCGATGCTGCTCAAACAGATGCGCGCAGACTTCTTCGCTCATACCGATGCCGTCATCTTCGACGATGATCTCCAAGCCGTCATCGGTCTCAAAAGCCCCAACACGAATAGAAAGCGGCTCGGTCTCGCGCTGGGCATGCTTGATGCAGTTTTCGAGCAGCGGCTGCAAGATAAACGGCGGCACCATGCTGTCGCGCACCTCAAAGTCGATGTCGACCGAAACGCGCAGACGGCCGTCGCCATACCGGGCCTGCATAAGATTGATATAACGAGTGCCCTGTTCCACCTCGTGCTCGAGCGTGGTGAGCGTATCGGAGTCAGAAAGCGTCTGACGATAGTAATTGGAAAAGTCGATCAGCAGCGATCGCGCCTTGTCGGGCTCGGTTCGCACGAGCGACACGATCGTGCTGATGGTATTGAACAGAAAATGCGGGTCGACCTGCGACTGCAGGGCGCGCAGCTCCACGCGGGCCGTAAGCTCGTCCTGGCGCTCGAGCTCAAAGCTGGCGAGCTGCGTGGAAATGAGATCGGCAAAGCCCGAGGCCAACGCCGTCTGGCGCATATCGATGCTGCTCAGGCGGGGATAGTACAGCTCGAGCGTACCCACGCAATGCCCGCGCACGGTAAGCGGCGCGACAATGCCGGCGCGCAGGCGGGGAAAATAGCCGCCCGTCTCGTACGAGGCATCGCGCGAAAACACGCTTTGCTCACCGCTGTTGATCACGTTGAGCGTGGTCTTGAGCACAACCGGGGTGCCGGCAGGGCACTTTGCCGAGTCCTCGCCCCAGCTTGCCAACACCTGTTTGCCATCGGTAAAGCAGATGGCAGAGGCGATGGTCTCGGACAGGATAATTTTAGAGGCGCCCAGGGCCGCTTCGGGCGTAAGGCCGCGCGACGTGTAGGCGAATATTTTTGATGCGATGGCGAGCGTACGGTCGGTTGCGCTCGATGTGAGGTCGTCGGGGACCACAAAGACATACGAGAAAAAGAAGCACAGCATGACCAGGCCGGCAATAACGACAACGCCCGGAACGGGATTGGGATTATCGGTTAAATCCCAGATAAGCAGCAGGATAAGCGCCGGAACGACAATACCGAGCAGGATGGCCTGAACCACATGCTGGGCCGTACGAAAGACCTTGGTAGAGTTGTAGCTCTTGCCCAGAATCAGCCTGTTTAAATCCACCGTCATCCCCTCTTGTCCTTAGCACCCATAGCAATAAAGAGGGCCGCAAGCGACCCTCTCCATTGCATTATGCAATCAAAAACTGTGTTTTACATCAAGCCATCGACAAACGGTATCTTAGGCGCTGTATTTGTTAGCCTCACCAAAAGTGCCAGCCTCGACGATCCAGCCGTCCTTCATGATGACGTCCATGTTGTCGGTGTTGAGCACGTGGATGTCGGCGGCGACGTCACCGTTGACAACCAGCAGGTCGGCGCACTTGCCGGCCTCGATGGAACCGGTCTCGTCCTCGATGTGGCACATCTTGGCACCGTTGAGGGTGGCGCAGGTGATGGTCTCGACCGGAGTGAAGCCGATCTTGTCGACGAACTCGTACATCTCCTCGATGGAGCAGGTGCCGTACGGGGTGACGAAGGAGAAGGAGTCGGAGCCGATCGTCATGACGACGCCGCGCTTCTTGGCCTCGCGCAGGCAGTCGTAGTTGCGCTGCAGCTCCTTCTCGACCAGGGTGCCCTCGTACTTGTCGTGCAGCTCGGGGACGTAGACGGGCGGATAGGTGGCGTACCAGGTGGGCAGGAAGGCGATCGTCGGGGTGAAGAAGGTGCCCTGCTCGGCCATGAGGTCCATGGTGCGCTCATCGATATCGAAGCCGTGAATCAGCTGCTCGCAGCCAAAGCGAACGGAGTCGTAGGCGGCGGCGTGGTTGTTGTAGCAGTGACTCCACACGGGGATGCCGACCATCTTTGCCTCTTCGACCACGGCCTGGATCTCCTCGGAGCAATAGTGCTGGTCGCGACCGGAATCCCAACGCCAGATGCCGCCACCGGTAGCCCAGATCTTGATGGCATCGGGGTTCTCGCGCAGGCGACGACGGACGGCCTTGCGCAGATCCCAAGGACCATCGACCTGGTCGCCCCAGGGATGGGATTCCTTGTTGAGCTCCTGGGTGCAGTGGTGGGAGTCACCGTGGCCGGCAACGCGGCAGAAGCCAAGACCAGTGGCCAGAACGCGCGGGCCCTTGAAGACGCCCTTGTCGATGCAGTCGCGAATCTGGATACCAAAGCGGCCGATCTCGCAGACGGTGGTGAGGCCGTGGGTGAGGCAGTCGTAGGCCTGCTTGACGGCGACGGCCTGCTTCTCGAGGAGCGGCTGCATGACCCAGTCGGTGTCATCGTCGGTCAGGTTGCCCGAGAAGTGCAGGTGGGTGTCGATCAGGCCGGGAAGGACGGTCTTGCCGGCGGCGTCGATAACCTCAACGCCCTCGGGAAGGTCCTGCATAGTACCGGCATACTCGATCTTGCCGTTGTCGTCGACGAGAACGAGGGAGTTCTCGACCGGCTCGGCACCGGTACCGTCGATGAGCTTGCCGCCAACGATTGCGTACTTAGTGGACATGGTTCCTCCTTATGGATCCATATAGTGGGCGAGGCCATGTTGGGTTATGGCCTCACAAAGCTACCCAAGTGGTGCCGGGTTCGGTGCGCGGAAGAGAGGGGTCCGCGCACCCGATCCGCCCCGGCTAGGCGTTATTTTTTGCGGGAATTGGTGAAGGCCATGAGGGCCAGGCCAACGGCCAGCCAGCCGATCACGATGCTCCACTCCACCATGTTGAGGGAGGCGGGAGAGAACGGGACCACGAGCAGGCCAATGATGACGGCGCAGGCAGCGACAGCGAGGCTGATGCCAAACTTGCCGCCGGGCACCTCGTAGGGACGAGGCAGGTCGGGCTCGGTGAAGCGCATGCGCAGGCAAGCGAGGGCGACCATGCCGCAGGAGAAGATGAAGGCGAGAGCCGACACGTTGGTCAGAGGGATGAGCATGTTCTTGCCCAGGAACGGACCGATGACGGTGATGACGCCCAGAACGGCGCAGGCGAGCTTGGGAGCGCCGGACTTGGGATCGACCTCGGCGAACTTCTCGGGCAGCTGGCCCTTGCGGCCCATGGCGAGCATGATGCGGCTCGTAGCGCCGTAGAAGGAGTTCATCGGGCCCATGGGTCCAAGCGTGGCGATGACGAGCATGGCCAGGTACAGGAGCATGTTGATGCCCTTGAGGCAGGCAAGCGCGGGAACCGGGCTCTTAACAAACTCATGCCAGTCGAGGATGGTGCCGAACGAGTAGATGCAGACCATGTAGAAGCCGCCGGCGGCCAGCAGGGCCAGGGAGATGATCTTGCCGAACTTGTTCCAGTTGAGGCCCTCGGCTGCTTCCTCAGCCTGCTGAGGAATGGTATCGAAGCCGGCGTAGAAGAACGGGGTCAAAACCAGGACCGACACGATGCCGGCGAACAGGCTGGTGCCCTCGGTAGCGGGCTTGCCGCCGCCAGCACCGGTGACCTGGGAGAACACGGGCATGGCGTGTTCCGGCGAACCGGTGAACAGCGAGACGCCCATGGCAAGCAGCATGCCGCAGAGCAGGGCCTTGGTCAGGAAGGCCTGGAGCTTGGCGGCCGAGCTGGCACCGCGGAAGTTGAGGAAGATGACGTAGGCTGCAAAGCCGAGCGCGATCAACGTCGGGAACAGGTAAACGTCGGCGCCCAGGATGGTGTAGAGCTTGACGGCGCGCAGCCACTCAAGGCCGGGCAGGCTGCCGAACATCTCGGACACGAGGGTCGAGATGGCGATGGCCTCCCACGGGCACAGGATGCCGTTGCCCAGGGCCAGGAGCCAGCCAGTGATGTAGCTCATCGTACGGCCAAAGCTACGATCGACATACTCGACGATGCCGCCCGAAATGGGGATAGCAGCCGTGAGCTCACCGAAAACAGCTCCGACGGGCACGAGGAAGATCGCGCCCAAGAGGAATGCGATCATAGCGGGAACGGGACCGCCGCCCACGACCATCCAGTCGCCGACCTGCAGAACCCAGCCGGTACCGATGATGGCACCGAAACCGATGGTGAAGAAGTTCCAGAGCGAAAGCGTTTTCTTCATGCCACCGTTACCTTCGACTGCAACTTCTGCGTTCTTGTCCGCCATTGTTCCCCTCCTTTCCTTATTGACGCCTCTTTGGCGTCACCCCTTGCGCGGTCTGTTTTGCCGCGCACTTTTATTTCGTGGCTTTAAGATACGGCCTCGGCGTCGCGCTACCGCTTATGGCTCGACCGAAGGCAGAACTCGCATATGAGTGGCGCCGTTTTTGGGACGAACGGCACGGTTTGCCGCTCATTGTTGTCGCCCGTCCGACGGGCGTACGCTCATTGGACGCATATAGAATTGTTTTTGAGGCCGTGTGTTTTGCGCCTTTCGTACCGTTTACCGAGCTTTTGACGCTCGGACCCATTTGTTGCACATCCTTTTTGTAGGATAGACAGGTTATACATGAGACAAGGCGGTACGAATGGCATACGGATACAACGACGGTGATCAACGGCGACAAAGCGTTCGCCTTGCTGGCCGCACCACGCCGATGCCCAGAAGTGCCACGAGCAGCAATCCGCAACGCCCTCAAGAGCAACCCGGGCCTTCGTCTCGGCAGCAGACAAACAGAACACGGCAGAGCGGCCGTCCGAGCACGGGCACAAGCGCACAGCAAGATAGCCGCTTGGGCGCGCGCACTCGACAGCGCCAAGCCGAGGTTCCGCAACTGCGCCGCAACGGCGCACGTCAGCCCGGCATCCATATCAACCGCTTCTTTTCGCATCCCCAAGGCGGACGCGACGGCAAGCCCTACCGCTCGACATCGTACGTGAATGCCCCCGCCCTGCCGGCTCGTCGGCTTTGCCTCGCACTGTGCTCTATCCTCATCTGTCTGGTCTTTGTGCTTATGAGCTCCTGTATGTCCCACGGCTCGGCCGGTCTCGAGCCCACCGCCGAGGACAAGCTGCTCAAGGCCCCCGTCGCGCCCGGTTATTCTTTGGCTCTGTTAGACCAAATTTGACACGATCGGCTGTTCGTCGAACCGGAA
>JAHYYJ010000002.1 GCA_019425015.1 Collinsella sp. | reverse complement strand
TTATTTTCCGGTTCGACGAACAGCCGATCGTGTCAAATTTGGTCTAACAGAGCCATTTCTTTTGCGTATTCGTCACGCGCACGTGAGGAGACGATGCCAAGTTTGCAGCCGCTATCGGCGAGCGTTGCGATGACTTCAAGCAAACCTGGAAACACGCTGATGGTGCTTTTAAAGCTGGCGGCAACTTGGCACCAGCGATCCAACGTTGCCTGCGAGTAGATCCCAAGTTTCTCAAGGGCATCCTTGCCGGGTATGCCGAGGGCAAAGTCAAGCTCGTGTCGGGGAAGCGTTTTGCTGGTCTCTTCTTGGACAATCTGGACAAGCGATGACAGAACGCTTTCTTCTGTATCTGCCAATGTCCCATCAACGTCAAATACGATATGGTCAAAGTGCTTCATATGATTGCTCCTCTCTGTTGTTTGCCTGCAAGTTTGATGCAGTGACAGAAGAAGGGCTAGCGGGATTTCTGCCTGGTGCTATCGAGATTCTGCCTCGCTGCTCGATAGCTCGAAGGAGTGCACCCCATTTGTTCTTTAAATACCTGGCCAAGATGGCTTGCTGTTATAAATCCGCATTGGCGCGCGACTGTCTGTACCGTTCGCGTGGTGTGTGCCAAAAGTTCGCAAGCACGGTTTATGCGGTATGCGCGTAGATATGCCGCCGGGGTCGTTCCTGCACAAGTTTCGATAATGCGGTAACACTCTCTTTCGCTTACGCCGGCTGCAGATGCCATCTGGGGCACATCTATAGCGGCTGCATAGTTTGCGCGGATAAAGTCCAGGATTGCCTTGAACTGTACGTCGCGGCTGGTCATCCAAGAGGCGCCGTCGGAAGAAAAGAGCGGTTCGGTCTTGGCGTTAATCTGAATCCAGAGCTCTGACAAACTATTTCGAAGCGCCATCTCGTTCTGCGGCCGTTGAAGGTCGTGGCTAAAGGAGCTCTTTAGCAAATCGATAAAGGGCATATCGTCGGGATTGGTGGGCGACCATTTGAGCACATCGACGCCTCGACATTGAAGCAATGGGTTGATGTAGCGCTTTTGGAGACGCCCCGCGGGATCGCCGAGCATCGACGGCTGAAAGATATGCAGCATTTGAATGGCTGGCGCCGAATTGGTTGATTGCAGCGTGCTGTGCAAAACGCCGCCGTTGATAAAGCCGGCGGACCCTTCCTCAAAGCGTACGTGCTCATGAGCCGCGTGCGTTCGATAGTCGATCGCTCCCTGCTCCATGTAGAAAAGCTCAACTTCGGAATGCCAGTGCCAGGGGACGGAATTGCCCGGATAGCGAGCGAATTCTGCGCGTTCGGCAATATAGGGCCAGTCTTCGGCGGTCTCGGGAAACGCTTCCTCGCGTCCTCCGCGGTGCAATTCTATGTGATCCATGTTTCGCATGGCATCAGTATAAAGCGCGATGGGCTTAGATTGCTCTTGCCTGTTCGGGGAACGCCTTGTCTAGGGATGCTTGGAGCTTATCGAAGGATGCTCGCAAGTTGTGGCTCTGGTCGGTTGAGCGTTTGGCTTTTGTGGTGGGGGAGTCGGGGAGGCCGTTTCTCTGTGTCGGGGGGAAGGAGAAAAGGTTTGCATGTTTTAGGGATGGCTGCTGTGCTGCGTCATTGGAAGAATGCATGCTTATGCGGCCTCCTCGATGTCCACCAAAAGATTGCGCGCGAGGTTTGCTGCTAGGTCCCGTGCGTTGGCAGTATTATGCCGCGGCTGCCGCAAAGAAGCGCTAAAGAAAGGCTT
Organism: Collinsella sp.; assembly: GCA_019425015.1. Taxonomy (GTDB): domain Bacteria; phylum Actinomycetota; class Coriobacteriia; order Coriobacteriales; family Coriobacteriaceae; genus Collinsella. The sequence goes on along the minus strand of JAHYYJ010000002.1, from coordinate 274,215 downwards.
AACCTGGTTTAGTGTTACGATGAAACTGCAGGTCAGAGGTATCGAGTAACACTCTTGAAAGGCTTTGAGCTTAAGGGCTTTCTAAGGTTTGTGACGTGGATGTGGCGCGGACGTGCGGAGCGTGTGAATGCTCGCTGTTAGCGCTGCGGCTCTGTGGCGCGCACCTGCTCGATGACCTTTTCCATCGTGGCGTCGATGCGGTCTTTTTTGAGTTCGCATTCCCAGATGGTTATGGGCGTCCAGCCCATTTGAGTGAGCGCTGCCACAGCAGCACGGTCGCGCTCGACGTTGCGACGGAACTTTGCCTCCCAAAACTCAACGTTGCGCTTGGGCTGGCTTGGGTTGCACTTGGGGCAGCGGTGCCAAAAGCAGCCGTTGACGAAGATGGCGATCTTGCGCCCGGGAAAGGCGATGTCGGGCTTTCCGGGCACCTTCCATTCCAAGCGATAACCCGTAAGGCCTGCTGCCCGCAGGCGCTGGCGAACGAGCAGCTCGGGCTTGGTATTGGCGCGCTTGTTGCCCTTCATGGACTTTTTGATAGCGGCGCGACGGCGGACCAGTTCGCGCTCGTCAGCGGAGAGGTCCGAGGTATCGATGCCGTTCAGCAGGCCGGGCTTCGGACGCTTTTTGCTGCGGCGCTTAGGTGCACGCTTGGGTTTGTCGGCTGTGTTGAGCGCGGCGTCATCGGCAGAGCTTGTCTCAAGCCGATCTTCCTTCAGCTCAATCAGGGCATCAATGAGCCCCTTGTCAGCGGGCATCCATTCCACCGTGGCAAGTGAGGTGCGTGGAATCCAGCGGATATCGAGCTGGCGGTCGCGCTTCTGGGGCTCATCGGATTCATCGGCCAGCGAGCAGTAGTAGCACTCCATGGAGAGATGAAAATCGGGGTAGTCGTACTCAACGGTGTAAAAATCGCGCAGGTTTGTGACTTTTACCTGCAGCTCTTCCATAAGCTCGCGGCGCACAGCGTCTTCGGGTGTTTCGCCGCGCATGAGCTTGCCACCTGGGAACTCCCACAGTCCCTGCATGTCGCCGTAGCCGCGCTGCACGGCAAGCAGCTCGTCAGATCCATCCTTGCGAATGATCCCAGCGGCAACATGAACAGTCTTCAACAGGAGTCCTCTCTCCACATCAACACATGGCAGGCTACCCTTACCTTACACAACGGTAAGGCAAGCGTAAGCCATATCGATGGTAGCCGACTCGGCTCCTTGCGACTATAGATGCCGTAGACTAATCGCAAGAAAGGACTCGGTATGCAAACCACCCAAATGGCGACCCCGGTACTGGAGGTCGCGCATCTCGAAAAGGTATATGGAGCGCTGGGCAACGTGACCCGCGCGCTCAACGACGTCAACTTTACCGTCAACCGCGGCGAATTCGTCGGCATCATGGGAGCCTCGGGCTCGGGCAAGTCGACGTTGCTCAACTGCGTGTCGACCATCGATGCCGCCACGAGTGGCGCCATCCGCATCAACGGCCAGGATGTGACGCGCATGAAGCAGGCCAAGCTTTTGCAGTTCCGCCGCGAGGAGCTGGGCTTTATCTTCCAGGATTCCAACCTGCTCGATACGCTCACGGCACGCGAGAACATCGCCCTGCCGCTCACCATTGCCCGCACAAACTCGGCAGAGATCTCGACCCGCGTGCAGGACGTGGCCGCGCGCCTGTCTATTAGCCAGGTGCTCGACAAGTACCCCTACCAGATGTCCGGAGGCCAGCAGCAGCGCGTTGCCGCGGCTCGCGCGCTCGTCACCGACCCCACCATGATCATGGCCGACGAGCCCACCGGCGCCCTCGATTCCAAGAGCGCCCGCCTGCTGCTCGAGAGCTTGGAGGCCCTGAATCGCCGCCTGCGCGCCACGGTGCTCATGGTCACGCACGACAGCTTTGCCGCCAGCTATACGAGCCGTGTGCTGTTTATTCGTGACGGCAAGATCTTCACCGAGCTGCGCCGCGGCGACACCGACCGCCGAGAGTTCTTCGACCGCATTATGGAGGTCGTTGCCATGATGGGCGGTGAGGGCTCCGATGCTCTGTAAACTCGCTTGGGGCAACGTCCGCCGCGCCGGCCGCGACTACCTCGTCTACCTTTTGACGCTCACCCTGGGCGTCACGGTCTTCTATGCCTTTAACACCATTTCGATGCAGGTCGACATCGCCGGCATCGATGAAGAGGGCTTGGCGCAGGTTATGGGCAGCATGCTCGGCTACCTGACGTACTTTTTGGCCGGTGTCATGGCCTTTTTGATGGTGTACGCCAATAACTTCATCATGAAACGCCGCAAAAAGGAGTTTGGCCTGTACCAGGTGCTCGGCATGGGCCGCGGGCGCGTCGCCACGATCATGGCGCTCGAGACGGTGATCGTCTCGGTCGTGGCCTTTGTCGCCGGCATTGTGCTGGGTGTGGGACTCTCCCAGCTCGTGACATTCTTTACGGCCTCGCTCTTTAAGACACAGATCGCCAATTTTCACTTCTTCTTCTCAGTGCATGCGTTCAACCTGACCCTTGCCTGCATGCTCGTGATGTTCGTACTCACGTTACTGCTGAACCTGCGCGCCGTTCGTCGCACTAAGCTCATCGAGCTTATGGGTGCCGAGCGTCGCAACGAGAGCATCAAGACACGCAACCCCTGGATCGCGATTGCCATCTTTGCCGTGGGCGTGGCGCTTGTGGGCGTGGCCTATTACCGTCTGCTACGTGATGGGCTCCCGCTAACCGCGACGGACAGCAAGCTGCAAGAGGCCATGAGTCAGTTCGGCATTACGACCGCTATGGTTACAGTGGGCACCTTTGCCCTGTTCTGGGGACTCTCGGGCATGCTTATCAAGCTGTTGCAGAGCCTGCGCAGCGTGTATTGGCGCGGCCTCAATATGTTTACCGTGCGTCAGCTTTCGGCCAAGGTCAATACGGTGTGCTTTTCGATGGGCGTCATCGCGATGATTCTGTTTTTGGCCATTACCTCGGTGACCTGCGGTATGTCGATTGCCAATGTGATGAACGAGAATCTGGAGCGCTATAACCCTGTTGACGTGTCTCAGACGTATGTCTATTACACGCCCGAAACGCTCGACTACTACAAGGAGTATGTCAATCCGTCTGAGGCCGATCGCATGGTGCTGGCCGATGCAACGGTCGATTTGTACGCTGCATGGCATGGCGATCGTAAAGATCCCGATAACGTTGCAGACGGTATTAAGGGCAAGTCGGCGGACAACAACGACGAGACCGGCAAGAAGGTCAATATCGCCGATGTTGCCGGTGAGCATGTGCAGATCGATTCGTATCTGAGTTACCCGCTTGGCGGCTCGGGCCCCTCGGTGGTGGCGGGTGAGATGTGCAAGGCCATGGGCGAAAAGCTTCCCAAGGCGCTCGAGGGAAGCAACGCCGATGCGATGGGTCTGTATGTGACGCCGGCGAGCCAGTACAACAAACTGCGCCAGATGATGGGCGAGGAGCCGGTGAGCATTGGCCGCGACCAGTATCTGCTCACGTGTGATATGGGCGGTGAGCTGGGCGACCTGTACACCAAGTATATGGCTGGCGGCCATGCCCTTACCTTGGGCGGGCATACGCTCAAGCCCGCAACCGATAAGTCGGACGAGGACACGGCGGCCATCGCCAACTCGGCGATGGGCAGCAATCCCGGTACCGTGGTCGTAGCCGATGAGCTGCTGTCCCAGCTTAATCTGCAACCGTATTCCAGTAATCTGCTCGTTAATTACAAACAGGGTATGGATACGACCGAGGCAGACGAGAGCATTAAATACACCTTGCTCGATAATCTGCTCGTTGACGGCAAGGAGCCGGGGTCGTGGGGAGTCTTCATCACGCGTTCCGAGATGTACACGCAAGCAGCGCAGATGAACGGCATGATTAGCTATCTGGCCATCTACATTGGCTTTGTACTGGTCGTTGCGTGCGCGGCAATCCTATCGATCCAGCAGCTCTCCAATGTGGCCGACGGCAGCCGCAGCTATCGTGTGCTGGCACAGATCGGCTGTGACGACCGCCAGATCCGGCATTCGGTGATGGCGCAGCAAGCGGTGTTCTTCCTGTTCCCGCTGGCAGTGGGCTTGGCGCACTCCTTTGTGGCGCTCAAGGTGATCATCGAGCTGGTGAGCGTATTCGGCGATATGAGCATCGCCGGCACCGTGGGCCTCACCTGCGCGATTTTCCTGGCGGCCTATGGTGGCTACTTCCTGGTAACGTACCTCATGAGCGCCGGCATGGTACAAGCTGCCATCGCCACCCGCTACAGCGAGTAACAAGCGGGCAAAATCGTCGCAAAATCAGAGCAAATAACCGCCGCGAAGGGAGTCCAGCTCCCTTCGCGGCGTTTTTTGTCTGACTGATGAGTCTCAAGGCCAAGTGAGTAGACTTTTTTTGGATCTGTCGAGCACATTGCGGGTAGCGCCCAACAAAACCGCAGGTCAGAACTGTGGCGCATTTGGTCGTGCTTCGCCTCCTGCAAAAAGCCTACTCACTCAGTTTTTTCTGTTAGAAGATCGCCGCGAGGGAAAGCAGCTCTCCTACGGCTGTTGACGTTTGCCCAGATAAAACCTGCCAAAATAAACCCGTCCCTTTTTGGTCGGTGTGGGTTTTTGGACGCTTGCCCGACGAGAGTGGATAATCTCCCACTTTGAGCGCGAACATGGGCCAAAAACGGGAGATTATCCACTCTCGTGGTGAGCGGGCTCTTGTGTCGATTCATTCCCTTTTTAGTAGGCTGTGCTTGCACTTTAGCGTGCGACAGCGGATAATGCCGAGCACTCGACAATACGCTTATTGCTCTTTCTATAGATTGAGGAGGCCCCTATGGCCATGGAATTCAAACGCAAGTTGCCGATCCCCATGGAGATCCGCGAGGAAATGCCACTTTCTGCCGAGCTTACCGCCAAAAAGCAGGCATTTGACGCCGAGGTCGCCAAAGTCTTTACCGGCGAGGACGCACGCAAGGTGCTTATCATCGGTCCGTGCTCTGCCGACCGCGAGGACTCGGTGCTTGAGTACATGAACCGACTGGCCAAGACCGCCGAGGAGGTCAAGGACAAGCTCATCATCATTCCGCGCGTCTATACCAACAAGCCGCGCACCAAGGGCACCGGCTACAAGGGTCTGCTGCACAACCCCAACCCCGAGGCTCCCGACGACCTGCTCGAGGGCGTCAAGGCCATCCGCCACATGCACCTGCGCGTCATCGAGGAGACGGGCTTCTTCACCGCTGACGAGATGCTCTACCCGTCCAACTACCAGTACCTCGTCGACTTGCTGAGCTACGTTGCCGTGGGCGCGCGCTCGGTCGAGAACCAGGAGCATCGCCTGGTGTCGAGCGGCATTTCGGTACCCGTGGGCATGAAGAACCCCACTGCCGGCTCCACCACCGTCATGCTCAACTCCATCTACGCCGCCCAGGCGCACCAGAGTTTTATCTTCCGCAACTGGGAGGTCGAGTGCGACGGCAATCCGCTCGCGCACGCCGTCATGCGCGGCTACATTGGTCTCGACGGCCGCACCTACCCTAACTACCACTACGAGCATCTGGAGCGTCTTGCCGAGCGCTACACCGAGCACGCCGGTTATGCCAACCCAGCGGCGGTCATCGACTGCAACCATGACAACTCGGGCAAGCGTCCGCTGGAGCAGTATCGCATTTGCAAGGAGGTGCTCGACAGCTGCCGCCGCAACGAAGCCATCTCCAGGCTGGTCAAGGGCTTTATGATCGAGTCCTACCTTGAGGACGGCAACCAGCCGGTCGACGGCGGCGTCTTTGGCAAGTCGATCACCGATCCGTGCCTGGGCTGGGAAAAGACCGACTACCTCATTCACGAGATCGCGGAACGTATTTAGTTACGCGGGTTTACCAACCCGCGTAACGGCGCTCGCTGTCCGCCCTCTACCTGCGGCGTTGTCTTGCTCCAGGGGCACTCATTGGGGACGTACTTAAATGAGTAGTCGTTGGGGACGTTCTTGTTTGACTAGTCGTTTAAGAACGTCCCCAATGACTACCTTTCAAACCTGGCAGTTAGGTGTTCCTATAGTTTTGTCAACCGTCGGGGCTACTCCCGGTAGGGCACCCGGTCGCGCATCACGGCGTATATCGCCCTGAGCCGCTTCCTCGCGACGGCCTTGAGCGCCCGCCCGTGCCCCATGCCCCGCGCCCTGCAGGCCCGGTAGTACTCGCCGTAGCGCCCCGAGGACCTCACCAGGCTGTTGCACGAGAAGATCAGCAGGGACTTGAGCCTCGCGTCGCCGCGCCTGGACGCCCTGACCGACCTCACCGACGTGCCGGAGCTCCTCACCCTCGGGGCTATGCCGCAGTACGAGGCCAGGTGGTCGTGGTCCGGGAACCTCCCGATGTCGACCGACACCGCGAGCTGCGCCGCGGTCCTCGGGCCGATGCCGGGCACGGTGAGCAGGCACGCGTAGGTCTCGTCGCCCTCGAGCAGCGCCGCCGTCTCGGCCTCGAGGGCCCCGGCCTCGTCGAGGGCCTCCGATATCCGGGCGGCCAGGAACATGACCTGCCTGTTCTCGGCCTCGACGAGCGCCGGCGGGGGCGCGGTGGAGGCGGCCGCGGCCTCCCCGGCGGCCTCGGCCCGCGGGCCCCCGGCCCCGGAGCGGGCGATCCCCCACGCCCCGCCGAACCCGGCGAGCAGCTCCAGCCACCGCCGGTCCGACAGGTCGACCGCGGCCTCGAGGGCCGGGCAGGACTCGAGCAGCACCGCGCGCAGGCGGTTCTTGTCCCTGGTCGCGCAGGCGACGACGTGGTCGCGCTGCGACGAGAGGGCGCGGGCGGCCTCGAGGGCCTCGCCGCGGCCCGGGACCCCCGACAGGGAGTCCGGCACGCCCAGGGCGGTCCGCGCGATCACCGCGGCGTCGCGCTCGTCGGTCTTGGCCTCGCCGGCGAACAGGCCCGCGGCGCGGCTGGCGGCGAGCCCGGGCAGGTGGGCGACCCCGAGCCCCGCGGCGCGGGCCCGCCTCACGGCGAGGGACCCTATGTTGCGGAACTGGTCGACGACGACGAGCGTGCCGGCGGGCGCGGAGGCGAACAGCGCGTCGAGCTCGGCCTCCCTGTTGCGGACGGGGGCGCTGGCCAGCACCTCCCCGTCGCGGTCGACCAGGCAGGCCCAGTGCGATGACTTGCCGACGTCCAGGCCGAGCACGGCCGCGGGCCTGGTGGATGGCGCTTTCACGGTGGTATCCTTCCGGTAGTCGTTCGACCGGATGGCCTCCCCCTCGGCACTCACATTACCAGCCGCGGCACCTGCCCGGCACTTTCCTATCAGCCGTCGGGGGCGGCGCGTCCCGCGCCGGCAGCACCCAACGGGCCCTCTCGGGGGCAGGGACGTTCGGCCGTGCGCGGGCGCCCGGTCGGCGGCCCGTTCTGGGCGCGCCTCAATCGTAGCCCGAGACGGTCCCGGGCTGACAATTTCGACTGTAATGGACGTTCCTTATCTGCCGGCACTTGGGGACACTCCTTGCATCGGCTGACGCGGTTTGCTCGCTGGCATTGCTAGATTTTTTGGCGTTCTCTAAGTCCTGTGGGCAAAAAATGGCAAATATGAGTACTGTTGCTAGCGTAGTATCATATCGATCTTACAAGATAATAGACACAACAGTAAATATGCTCATTAACGTTGGCACACAGAAGCATGCTACCGGGCATTTTGATCAATTTGAAGGCATATCTAGGCCGCAATGAGGTCGTTTGGGGCTGTTTTGGCTGTTACTAAAAAGGTAACAGTACTCATATTTGCCATTTTTTGCCCACAGGGGCTGGAAAGGACCGTCAATTCGGCTCCAGGGGATGCGGCCCAAGGGCCGCAGAACGAAAAATGGGGGCGCTGGTTGTCCTGCGCCCCCATTCTTTGGGTATTGCGGTTGTTTGCCGCCGGTTTTACGCCGCCTCGTCGAACTGCGAGTTGTACAGGTCGGCGTAGAAGCCGCCCTGGGCGAGCAGTTCGTCGTGTGTGCCCTTCTCGACGATGTCGCCGTCGCGAATCACCAAGATTACGTCGGCGTTGCGGATTGTGGACAGGCGGTGCGCGATGACAAAGCTCGTGCGGCCCTGCATCAGCGCATCCATGGCGCGCTGAATAAGCTCCTCGGTGCGGGTATCGACGTTGGAGGTCGCCTCGTCCAAAATCAGCGCCGGACGGTCGGCCAAAATGGCGCGGGCGATGGTCACGAGTTGGCGCTGGCCCTGTGAGAGGTTGGTGCCCTCCTCATTGATCATAAAGTCGTAACCGCCGGCGAGCGTATGGATAAAGTGGTCGCAGCGTGCGGCGCGCGCGGCGGCCTCGACCTCGGCGTCAGTCGCATCGGGACGTCCGTAGCGGATGTTCTCGCGGATGGTGCCGTTAAACAGCCAGGTATCCTGCAGCACCATGGCAAACTCGCCGCGCAGTGCCGCGCGGTCCCAGTCGCGCACGTCGACGCCCTCGACGCGCAGCGAACCGCCGTCCACGTCGTAGAAACGCTGCAGCAGCTTAATGAGCGTGGTCTTGCCGGCGCCGGTGGGGCCGACGATGGCGATGGTCTGACCGGGCTGCGCCTCGCAGCTAAAGTCGTGGATGATGGTCTTGTCGGGCGTGTAGCCAAACTTGACATGGTCAAACTCAACGTGGCCGGGGCGCTTCTCGGGAATCTGGGCGTCGGCCTTCTGCTCCTCCTCGGGCGCGGCGAGGAACTCAAAGACGCGCTCGGTGGCAGCGGCCATCGACTGCATCGTGTTGCTCACGTTGCCCAGCTGCTGCACCGGCTGCGTAAAGTTGCGCACGTACTGGATAAAGCTCTGGATGTCGCCGGGCGTGGCATTGCCGGTCAGCGCGAGCTGTGCGCCCACCACGACAACGCCCACGTAGCCCATGTTGCCCACCAAGCTCATAAGCGGCATCATCAGGCCCGATAGGAACTGCGAGCGCCAGCCACTAATAAAGAGACGGTCGTTTTGACGGTCGAACTCCTCGATTGAGGCCTCGGCGCGGTCGAACACCTGAATAACGTTCTGGCCGGCAAAGTCCTCCTCGATAATGCCGTTGACGGCGCCCAGGACTTGCTGTTGCTCGCGGAAGTACGGCTGCGAGAAGTGAATCATCACGGTCAGGATAATCGCGGCAGCCGGCAGCGTGAGCACGGTGACGCCGGTGAGCGGCAGACTGATCGACAGCATCATGACGAGCACGCCGATAATCTGCGTCACCGATGTGATGAGTTGTGTCACGCTCTGGTTGAGTGACTGACCCAGCGTGTCGACATCGTTGGTGATGCGGCTGAGCACGTCGCCCTTGCTGTGGCCGTTGAAGTAGCTCATCGGCACGACAGCGATCTTGGCGGCGATCTCCTTGCGCATGCGGTAGCAAATCTTTTGCGTGACGCCGGTCATGAGCCAGCCCTGGATGAGGCCGCAGACAGAGCTTGCCAGATACAGGCAGAGCAAAAAGCCGAGCGTCTTGGCGATCCAGGCAAAGTCAACGTCGCCGGTACCGTTGACCTTGGCAACCAGGCCCTCGAACAACTTGGTCGTAACCTGGCCGAGCACCTTGGGCCCCACAATGTTAAAGATGACCGAGCATACGGCAAAGGCGACGGCGGCAAACACGGCAATCTTGTGCTGGCCGATATAGCCGAGCAGCTGCCTCATGGTGCCCTTAAAGTCCTTGGCCTTTTCGCCGCGGCCCATACCACCCATGCGGCCCATGGGACCGCGCCGGCGGGTGGGCTTGGGAATCTGAGTCTTGGTCTCGTCTGCCATTAGCGCTCGCCTCCTTCCATGACGGCTTCAATCTCTTCTTGGGTAAGCCCCAACTCCTCGGCGGAAAGCTGCGACTGTGCGATCTCCAGGTATGCCGGGCAGTTGTGCAGCAGTTCCTCGTGCGTGCCGGTGCCCACTACGTGGCCGTCGTCGAGCACGATGATCTGATCGGCGTGCATGATGGTCGCGATGCGCTGGGCCACGACCACGAGCGCGGCGTCGGTAACGTTTTTGGCAAGCTCCTCGCGCAGGCGCGCGTCGGTCTTGTAGTCGAGGGCGCTAAACGAGTCATCGAACACCACGACCTCGGGCTTTTTGGCCAACGCGCGGGCGATGGCCAGGCGCTGGCGCTGACCGCCCGAGACATTGGAGCCGCCCTGGCTGATGGGGGAGTCGTAGCCGCCCTCGCGCTCGGCGATAAAGTCCTCGGCCTGTGCGATGCGTGCCGCCTGGCGCATGTCATCATCGCTCACCATGTCGCCGGCAAATTTGAGGTTGCTCTCGACGGTGCCCGAGAACAGGCGACCCTGCTGCGGGATGTAACCAATGCGGCGGCGCAGCTCGGAAAGGGTCATGTCGCGCACGTCGATGCCGTCGAGCGAAATGCTGCCGCCCGTGACGTCGTATAAGCGCGGAATCAGCTGCACGAGCGTGGACTTGCCCGAGCCCGTGGAGCCAATGATGCCGAGCATCTGACCGGCATGCGTGGTGAAGTTCACGCCGCTGATGACATCGGCGCGGGCATCGGGATACTGGAAGCTCACGTCGCGGAAGGTGAGCTCACCGCGCGGCGCGCTGGCCGCGGGCAGTTTGGGCGAGGCAGGGTCGTTGATGCTGGTGGGGCAGGTGATGACCTCTTCCACGCGCTCGGCTGCGACCTCGGCGCGGGGCAGGATGACCGAAACCATGGTGAGGATCATAAACGCCATGACGATCTGCATGGTGTAGGAGATGAACGCCATCATGTTGCCGACCTGCATCACGCCGTCAGACACGCCCTGCGCGCCAAACCAGACGATAAGCACGGTGATGCAGTTCATGACGAGCATCATGAGCGGCATCATAAAGCTCATGGCGCGGTTGGTGTAGAGCTGCGTGGTCATCAGGTCGAGGGACGCCTGGTCAAAGCGCTCGAGCTCATGCTCCTCGCGGTTAAACGAGCGGATGGGCATAAGGCCGTCGAGCAGCTCGCGGGCGGTAAGGTTCACGCGGTCCACAAAGCTCTGCATCTTTTTGAACTTGGGCATGGTGAGGCCCATAAGCACGCCGACGACGGCCGAGACCGCGATGATGGCCACGGCGATGGTCCACTCCAGGCCGGTGTGGTTGGCCAGGACGCGCATGACGGCGACGATGCCCATGACGGGCGCCATGAGGCACATGCGGATAAACAGGGTTGCGGCCATCTGAATCTGCTGAATGTCGTTGGTGCAGCGAGTGATGAGCGAGGCCTGGCTAAACTTGCCCACCTCGGCTGGCGAGAAGTGCATGACCTTGTTGAAGGTCTCGCGGCGCAGGTCGCGTGCGATGGAACAGGCGGTGCGCGAGGCCACGGCGCCGGTTAGGATGGTGGCGACCAGTGAGATCAGGCACAGACCAAACATCGTGGTCGCCATGCGGCCCAGGTAGGCGTTCTGCACGTCGGCGGGGTCGATACCCTGCGCCTTGTACTCGTCTTGCACATAGCTCACGGCGCGCTGGGTCACGATGGAGCCCGACATGGAGCCCATTTTGTCCGCCATTTGGTTGGCGCCCTCGACGAGCTTGCTTTGGTCTACCAGACCGCCCTCGACACCTAGGCGCAGACTCTTCATGGTGATCTTACCGCCGTCGGCATCAATCTGCTTTTGCATGTTCTGCGCCGCTGCGGCCTTCTGCTGCATCTCGGCGAGCTGCTCGGGCGTCATCGCTGCCATTTGCTCGGGGGTGGGCATGGCCTGGGCAGCGTTACTGTCTTTCTCGCTGGACGAGCCCATCATGTCGCCCATGGAGTTGGCGTCAATGCCCTGGTTGAGCGAAAGAACGACAGTCTCGGGCAGGCTCATAATGTCGGCAATCTTGCCTCCATCGGCACGCTCTTCCTCGGTGCCCTTGTACGTTCGAATGCCGTTTTTGTCAGCCTTGCTAAACACGGCCTCCACTGCCTTGGCGTCCTTGGCGCTCATAAAGAGTTCGAGGTCGTCGAGCGATTCGGCGCGGATGGTGTCGGGCACGGGCGAGGCGATGCCGCCTTGCTGCACACCCACGTCGACGATGTCGCTCATGTAGGTGGGCAGTGCCAGATCGGCGTTGCAGCTGATTACGATAAGTACGATAGCAGCGAACAGTGCCAGGACATGCTTTTTAAAGAGCTTGAGAATCCTCACTTGGCATCTCTCCTTTCTTGATTGTGGTCGATAATTTCGTTCGCACGCCTTAGAAGGCGCACCATCTCTTGGGTATCTGTTTCGCCGAGCTGTTCGAGGAAGGCCGCGGTGCGGTCCTCGAATTCGCGACGCTTGATTTCGATATCTTGTCGGCCTTTGTCGGTCACCGTGACGTGTACGCGACGACGGTCGGTCTTTGAGTGCTCGCGCTCGACCCAGCCCTTGGTTTCGAGGGCGCGCAGGATGTTGGCGATGCGGGCGCTCGAGACCCAGGCGCGATCGGCGAGTTCGCTCGGCGTGAGCGAGCCGCCGGCGAGCATGAGGGCGCGCATGACGGCCATCTCGCCACTCAGGGCTTGGTCGGCAAAGCGCGTAATGCGCTGGTGAATGCTGCCAAACTCGGTAAAGAGCTGACGCCCAAGCTCATGGAAATCGGTATCTTCCACCGAAAACCCCTAACACTAGAAACTATTTTCGGTGAAAGATGATACCCTTGCACGCGTACCCTATGCGGTAGATTTTGGGACATGTCCCAAAAAACTACTTGGCCGCTAGACAATATAAAGAGCGCATAAAGACTTAAAATCAATCAATTGCTGAAGCGTTTCAAAGAACTATTATGCACGCGGTTAGGCGAGGGGTTGTCACCACCATGACGACTAGGACTCATATAATCGCCACGTGCGATGCTCCAACTTCCCGCAAGGAGACACCTGAATCAAGGGGGTTGGAGTCATGGCATTTGACTTCACGGGCAAAACCGCGATCGTTACCGGCGGCACTCAGGGCATTGGCCTCGAGATTGCCAAGGGCATCGTCGCGGGCGGCGGACACGTCGCGCTCATCGCAAGGAACGCTGCCAAGGGCGAGGCCGCGGTGGCCGAGCTTGGCGAGGGCAACAAGTTCTATCAGCTCGATGTCGCCGATGCACCCAAGGCGCGCGAGACCGTCGAGCAGATTTTTACGGACCTGCCGCAAACCAATATCCTGATCAACTGCGCTGGTGTCATCAGCACCAAGAAGTTCGACGAGATCGATGACACCGAGTGGCGTCGCACCATCGACATCAACCTCAACGGTACCTTCACTATGATGAACGCCGTGTACCCGCACTTTAAGGCGGCCCATGCCGGCACTATCGTCAACGTGAGCTCTGTTGCTGGCAAGATCGGTGGTGGCCTGCTCGGCACCGCTGCCTACGCCAGCTCCAAGGCCGGTGTTAACGGTCTAACCAAGGCAGTCGCCAAGGAGGGCGGCAAGTTCGGCGTCCGCTGCAACGCCGTGTGCCCGTCACTTACGTTGACCGATATGACCTCGATTCTCTCTGACGAGAACTCTCAGCGCATCATCAACGGTATCCCTCTGGGCCGCGCCGCCCAGGCCAGCGAGCCTGCGCAGATGGTGCTGTTCTTCGCTTCCGACCTCGCCAGCTTCGTGAACGGCGAGATCGGCGACTGCGACGGCGGCATCGTCCTGGACGGGTAATACCCCACGACGATTATTCGGCGACGGCTCCTGCGACTCGGGACCGTCGCCTTCTTTCTGATATAGGCGCGTGCGGCTACGATTCGCATGCATCCAAAGGAGATATATATGAGTGAATCGACTGCGGTGGAGGCGCCGGCGGCAAAGGAGCCGTTCTTTAAGATGTCCTCCATCCCGGGTGCCAATATTTTGGTGCCGCTTTTGCTGGGCTGCCTGCTCAACACGCTATTCCCCGACCTATTCAAAACGCTCGGCAGCTTTACGCTTGGCATGACCCAGCAGGGTGCAGGCCCGCTCGTGGGCGCTTTTTTGCTTATCGTCGGTACGACGATTTCGTTTAAGAGTGCTCCTGCCGCCGCTGCCCGCGGTGCCATCATCATCGCCGTCAAGCAAATCGTGGTCGTTGCCGTGTCGCTGCTCATCCTTTATGTGTTCAACGACAACCTGTTTGGCATCTCTGCCATGGTGATGCTGGCGGCTTGCACCGGCGCCAACAACGCTATGTACGCTGGTCTGATGGGCACCATGGGCAATGAGGCCGAGCGCGGCGCTGTCGCAATCACCACGCTCGTTGTCGGCCCTCCGGTCACGATGATCGTGCTCGGCGCTGCCGGCCAGGCTCCGATTGGCTGGTCGCTCGTGGGCGCCATCCTGCCGATCGTCGTCGGCATTATTCTGGGTAACCTCTTCCCGAGCTTTAAGAAGATGATGGCACCGGCACTTTCCGCCATCATTGTGCTCGTCTTCTTTGCCATGGGCTCGACCATGACCTTTGGCCAGCTCATTAATGGCGGTCTTCCCGGCATCCTGCTCGGCGTGATCTGCTCGGTGGTCTTTGCAATTCCCGTCATCGCGGTCGATAAGCTCACGGGCGGCACGGGTGTCGCAGGTGCGGCCATTTCGAGCTGCGCCGGAGCCAATGTGGCCACGCCTGCTGCCATGGCAAGCGTCAACGGGGCCATGTACGGTGGCGCTGTGCTCGCGACGGCTACGGCACAGGTTGCTGCCTGCGCAATCGTGACGGCTATTTTGACCCCGCTGGTCACCAGTTGGTGCTACAAGCATTTTGAGGGCCAGGGCAACGGCAAGGCAGCAACCGACAAGGCCGCCGCAGCCGCCTAATGCCAAGCGGCAATCAAAGCTAAATAACTAGCCACGCCATAGGGCGGCCCCGGGGGAAATCCCGTGGCCGCCCTTCAGTTTCTGAAGGGTCTCTGGGGTACTTTACTCTGATAAAGCTGACATAACAGCTAGAGTGAACGTCGTACAAAGGCAAGGAAAAATACCAAAGAAATCGGTGAACGGTAGTTGTTCGCGCTCGCATTTCCTGCGGATTTGTTAAAAACGCTCTAATGGTATAAAAAAAGAAACATATAACAGCCCTGATGAAGGGGGTGGCTATGTTATCCTTCTCAAACGGGTGAAATCTTGGGTTTTGGGTTGCAGTTCCAAGGTGGACAAACGTTTTCCCTGCACCAACGTGTGGTGAAGAACGGAAGAAGCCGGTAGTGCAAGCCGATAATTCAAGAATTCAATAAGCAGCGGTGTGAGAGAGCGCCGCATTACACGTAACTAGGAGCGTGGTTACACAATGCAGGAGGCATGGGAAGGCTTCAAGGAAGGCATCTGGACGGGAGAGGTTGACGTCCGAGACTTCATCCAGAAGAACTACACCCCCTACGAGGGCGACGAGTCGTTCCTCGCCGGCCCGACCGAGCGTACCAAGGAGCTGTGGGGCGAGGTTCTCGACCTGCTGCTCAAGGAGCGCGAGCAGGGCGGCGTCCTCGATATGGACACCAAGACCGTCACGGGTATCGTGAGCCACCCCGCTGGCTACATCGATAACGCCCATCGCGACAAGGAGACCATCGTCGGCCTCCAGACCGACAAGCCGCTCAAGCGTGCGCTGCACGTCAACGGTGGTATCCGCATCGCTTGCCAGGCTGCCAGCCAGCACGGCTACAAGATCGACGAGAACGTTGTCGAGCGCTACACCTTCGAGCGCAAGACCCACAACGCCGGCGTCTTCGATGTCTACACCCCCGAGATGCGTGCTTGCCGCTCGGCTCACATCATCACCGGTCTGCCCGATGGCTATGGCCGCGGCCGCATCATCGGCGACTACCGTCGTGTCGCCCTGTACGGTGTCGACTACCTGATCAAGGACAAGGAGGCCCAGAAGGCTTCCACCCCGACGGTCATGACCGCCGACAACATCCGTGATCGCGAGGAGCTGCAGGAGCAGATCCGCGCCCTCGGCGAGCTCAAGATGATGGCCGAGACCTATGGTTTCGACATTTCCAACCCTGCTACCAACACGCAGGAGGCCATCCAGTGGATGTACTTCGCCTACCTCGCTGCCGTTAAGGAGCAGAACGGCGCCGCTATGTCCATCGGCCGTACCTCCACGTTCATCGACATCTACGCTGAGCGCGACCTTGCCAACGGTACCTTCACCGAGGAGCAGATCCAGGAGTTCGTGGATCACTTCATCATGAAGCTCCGCATGGTCAAGTTTGCCCGTACCCCCGAGTACCAGGCCCTGTTCACCGGCGATCCGCAGTGGGTCACCGAGTCCATCGGCGGCATGGGTGTTGACGGCCGTACGCTCGTTACCAAGATGAGCTACCGCTACCTGCACACGCTCGAGAACATGGGCACCAGCCCCGAGCCCAACATGACCGTTCTGTGGTCGACCCGTCTGCCCGAGAACTTCAAGAAGTTCTGCGCCAAGACTTCTGTCGCCAGCTCCTCGATCCAGTACGAGAACGACGACCTCATGCGCGTTTACCACGGCGACGACTATGGCATTGCCTGCTGCGTGTCCTCCATGCGCATTGGCAAGGAGATGCAGTTCTTCGGCGCCCGCGCCAACCTGGCCAAGTGCCTGCTGTACGCACTCAACGGCGGTGTTGACGAGGTCTCCAAGAAGCAGGTCGGCCCCAAGTATCGCGCCGTCGAGGGCGATACGCTCGATTACGACGACGTTGTGGCCAAGTACAACGACATGATGAAGTGGCTCGCTGGCGTGTACGTCAACTCGCTGAACATCATTCACTACATGCACGACAAGTATTGCTACGAGCGCATCCAGATGGCTCTGCACGACAAGCACGTGCACCGCTGGTTCGCTACGGGCATCGCTGGCCTTTCCGTCGTGGCTGACTCCCTGTCCGCCATCAAGTACGCTAAGGTCCACCCCGTCCGTGATGAGAACGGCATCATCGTCGACTTCGAGACCGAGGGCGAGTTCCCCAAGTACGGTAACGACGACGACCGCGTCGACCAGATCGCTCACGACGTTGTGCACCAGTTCATGGAGTACATCCGCATGAACGACACCTACCGCAACTCCGTGCCCACGACCTCGGTTCTGACCATTACCTCCAACGTCGTGTACGGTAAGAAGACCGGCTCCACGCCCGACGGCCGCAAGGCTGGCCAGCCGTTCGCCCCGGGTGCTAACCCCATGCACAAGCGTGATAGCCACGGCGCCATCGCTTCGCTGTCTTCGGTTTCCAAGCTCCCGTTCCGCGATGCTCAGGACGGCATCTCCAACACCTTCTCCATCATCCCGGGTGCGCTCGGCAAGGAGGACCAGGTGTTCTTTGGCGATATCGACCTTGATCAGCTGGGCGAGTAACTATTGTTAGTGCTATACTAACAATAACGATTACTGATTAGCGCGCCGGTTTCGGCCGGCGCCTATCGATCGAAGGAGACACATTATGAAGGTTTCTGAAGTTTCCGAGACTCAGGCCGATAACCTGGTCCACATGCTCGACGCTTACGCCGAGAAGGGTGGCCACCACCTGAACATCAACGTCTTCAACCGTGAGACGCTGCTCGACGCTCAGGCTCACCCCGAGAAGTACCCGCAACTGACCATCCGTGTTTCCGGCTATGCCGTGAACTTCCACACGCTCACCAAGGAGCAGCAGGACGAGGTCATTTCGCGTACCTTCCACAACAAGTTCTAAAGGGACTCAACTCCCACCGGAGACCCGGTAAGGCCTACGCACTTTTCCTCTCAAACGTCCTCGCCGCTTCGCGGCTGCGGAATGTTTGCGAGACAAAGTGCTCCCGGCCTTGCCGGGTCTCCTGCGTTGTCGCCCTTTAGGGAACCACGCTAAATTAAATTGGTGTCCTCGGACATGCAAGGGGCTCCGCTGTGCGCTTCGCGCGGCGGAGCCCTTTGCGTCCTGCGGAATGTTTTGGAAAGTAACCCAAAGCGGCCCGGCTGGGGTCCTGTGTAGTCACCCTTTAGGCGGAACTCTCCTAATGGGTTGAGCGTTCTGGATTCTTGCTTGCTACCGTTTATCGCGTATAGCTACCGTTTGCGGAATAAGTAACACTCCTTAATAAACCGTGTAGAATCTCAGATAAGCACGGAGTTTTCCAGGGAGACGCTGTCCTTTGTTGTGTGCAAGGGGCGGCGTCTCTTTGGCGCTTGGAGCCGTTGTGCAACGGTGCGGCGGCGCGTGCCATGTATTGAAAAGTCAACGTCGAGATGGGTCGTGATGATAATGGGCAAGTACGTAATCGTGGTTGAGTCTGGGTCGGATGTGACGCCGGAGCTCTGCGAGCGCTATGGCATCGTGCGCGTGCCCATGCATGTCACGATTGGTGACGAGACCGTCGATGACGGTTCCATCGATCCGCTCGAGATTTATTCGCGCTGCAACGAGTTTGGCGTCATGCCCAAGACGAGCGGCTGCGCGCCGGCAGATTTTTCTCGCGTGTATGATCGCATTCATGCTGAGCAGCCCGACGCGACCATTTTGCACCTTGCGTATTCCGAGGTTACGACCTGCTCGCATCAGTCGTCGAAGATTGCGGCAAAGGGCCGCGATTACGTCTTCTCCATGGATACGCGCTTTGTCTCGGTGGGCCAGTCGCTTATTGCCGTCGAGACCGCCAAATATATCGAGGCTCACCCCGATGCCACCGTCGACGAGATATTCGCATTCACCAATTCCGTCATGGACCGCGTGCTGCTGGGCTTTGTTCCTACCGATCTTGCCTTCCTTAAGGCAGGCGGTCGCTTGTCCAACGTCGCATTCCTCGGTGCCCATCTGCTCAAGATTAAGCCCTGCATTGAGGTGACGGGCGGCAAGTTCGTGGCGACTAAGAAGTTCCGCGGCTCTATGCTCAAGTGCGCCCGTGCCTTTATTGATCACATGGTTTCCAAGGGCGATATTGATTACTCGCACATTGGCCTGGCGTATTCGGTAGGCCTTTCCGAGGAGCTGCGCGACGACATGGAAGTCTATGCGCACGACCTGGGCTTTAAGGACGTCACCTGGACTCAGGTCGGCGGCGTCATCTCGAGCCATTGCGGCCCGACTGCCTTTGGTGCGGTGCTTACGCTTAAGGCGTAAGGCCTGGCGTCTATCGATATCTATTGCCTCGGCGGCGGGCGGGTTGCGATAACCTTTCCGCCGCTCTTGCGTGGGGCCAAATAGGACAACCCAATTGGCCGCCAAACCGTTTCACCATCATGCGTATGGGCTAGAATGGCTCTGGCATTTTAATTGGCAATAACCAAAGAGAGGCAAGGTTGCGGGAATGGCTGAGATGACGCTTGAGGGTGTGGATGCTCGTCCCGAGGACTCTGCGTTTACCCTGGGCCGCGTACATTCGATTGAAACGATGGGAACGGTCGACGGACCCGGCATCCGCTTTGTGGTGTTTGTTCAGGGCTGCCCCATGCGTTGTGCGTATTGCCACAACCCCGATACCTGGTCGGTTAACGGCGGCACCATGGTGACCGTCGAGCACCTGATGGACGAGTTCCAGAGTAACCATGAGTTTTACCGCAGTGGTGGTATTACGGTGTCCGGCGGCGAGCCGCTCCTGCAGCCCGAGTTTTTGGCCGACCTGTTCTGTGCAATGCACAACAACCCCGATGGCCGCGTGCATACCTGCCTTGACAGCTGCGGATATGCGTTTGACCCCAACCATCCCGAGAAGTTCGATGCTGTGCTCAACGAGACCGACATGGTGCTGCTCGATATTAAACATGCCGATCCCGTCGAGCATAAAAAGCTGACCGGTTGCGACCCCGCACGCATTCTGGCGTTTGGTGATGAACTCGCGCGTCGCAAGATTAAAGTCGTTATCCGCCACGTGGTGGTGCCGGGCATTACCGACACGGTGGAGGAGTGCGAGAAGCTCGGTCGCCTCATCGCTCCATGGCACAACGTGGTGGGTCTGGAAATGCTGCCGTATCACACGATGGGTGTCGTCAAGTACGAGCAACTGGGCATTCCCTATAAGCTGGAGGGCGTACCTCAGATGGATACCGTGCGCATGCCCGAGCTGCGCAATGCCGTTATGGCCGGCATGAAAAAGCGCCGTGCCGAACTCAAAAACGCCATCGGCTAGCGGCACTCATTGGGGACAGACTTAAATGAGTGCCCCCGGGCACCTAGTTGATTGCTAAGGAGCCCCGTCAAGTTGCGGTGGAATAGTTCTTGTTTTTCGGCTTATGCCGCCCAAACAGGAACTATTTCACCGCAACTGCGTTTTGGGCAAAGATGCGCAACGGAATCGGTGCTTTTGCATAGAAACGCCTGTTTATTGTTTAGAGACACCTCAAACGCGACTGAATATCTTTGGAAAGAAATGCCTGCTATCGACATCGATGGCCGTACCTATGTCATGAGCGTCATGACATCGATGCCATGGAGCGACCGCTCGAGCGAGGTTACGGCTGCGATTGCAAAGGCTCTGTTTGATATGCGAGCTGCGCTGGCTTAGCGTGTTCGTTTGGCGAGGTCAAACAAAATGCTGGTACCATACCGTGGTTGAGAATTTCGTATAGGTTTGGGGAATGGTATGGCTACCATCGCGATTATCGGTGCGCTCGAAAAAGAGATCATGCAGATTAAGGAAGAGCTGAGCGACGTTTGCGAGGCACGGGAGGCAGGCTTGACCGTTGTAAGCGGCGAGCTCGACGGCCTGACAGTTGTCGCCACAACGGCGGGCATGGGCACGGTGAACGCCGCCGCTGCAACACAGCACCTCATTAGCAAGTATGCTCCGCAGGCTGTTGTGTTTTCGGGCATTGCGGGCGGTTTGAACCCCAAGCTCCATATCGACGACGTGGTCATTGGTAAACGCCTGCGCTATTTGGATACCGATACCGCGCTTATCGCCGAGTCCGCACCGGGGCTCGAGGAGTTTGGCTCGACGCCTGCGCTGGTCGATATTGCCGCCGATGTGCTTGCTGAGCGTGGGTTTGTTGACGCTTCGACAAATGCAGTCGCTTCGAACGAGGGCACCAAGCAGTTCCTGGTCGGCACGATTGCCACGGGTAACCGCTTTGTGACGGGCGCCGTCATGCGCAACGACGCTATCGAGGCGACGCATGCCGATTGTGTCGGCATGGAGGGCGCGGCAATTGCCCATGTCGCAACCAAAAATGGTGTCGATTGCCTGGTGTTGCGCGCTATCAGCGATAATTGTGACGAGGCGTACGATGCAATTTGCGAGCGCGAGTTCGATCTGTTCGAGTACGCGCGTGTCGCAAGTGACATCACGCTCGATATCGTCCGCCGCATTGCCGCTGCGCAATAGCGCGTCTGTTTGTAAGAACCTACGACCAAGGAGTGTCCATGGCCGATTCCATTAACTACCAGCTTGCCAAGTTCGTCGCCAGCTACGGCAAGGTTTCGCAGATTCCCGAGTCCACCTGCCCCGAGGTGAGCTTTGTCGGCCGCTCCAACGTGGGCAAGTCGTCGATTATGAACAAGCTCTTTGGCCGCAAGAACCTGGTCAAGGTTTCCAGCACGCCGGGCAAGACGAGCAACATCAACTTCTTTGAGGCCGACGACGTGCACTTTGTCGACCTGCCGGGTTACGGTTTCGCCCGCCGTTCCAAGGCCGAGCGCGACCGTTGGGCCGAGCTCATCGGCGACTTCTTTGACTCCGAGCGCAGCTTTAACTTGGTCGTCTCGCTGGTGGATATTCGTCACGACCCCAGCAAGCTCGATCACGACATGATCGACTATCTGCAGGGCAACGAGTTCAACTTTATCGTCTGCCTCACCAAGGCCGACAAGCTCAGCCGCACCCAGCAGGCCCGCCAGGCAGCAGCCATCAAAAAGCAGCTCAACGTCCCGGCCGAAAACGTAATCATCACAAGCTCCCAAACCGGTGTGGGCATCGACGAGCTCAAGCGCCGCATTGCCGAGGCGTGCCTCTAATAAGTGCTTCAGTCTAGCAAGAGCCCCTACCAATAAAAAGTCAAACTATCAGCCCGGCGCCCCTTCAAAGCGTGGGTCCCTGTAGACATCCTCAGCAAGGTAGGCGCAGGGACGGTCGGGATGTTCCCTCAAAATCATTCCGCAGCGCGAAGGCCCCTTGTCCGTCGCTCCGTAGGAGCAGGACAAGGGGCCTTCATGCGCGAGGACGATTTTGAGGGAACATCCCGACCGTCCCGGACAGGTATATGAGGAGGATGTCTACAGGTACTCGATTTGAGCGCCTTCCGTGTCGCACGTCAGAATATGCGTATCACACTTGGGGAACTGCTCGCGCAGCTTAACCTGCAAGAACTTTGCCACGATGGTGTCGTCAGTCACGGCCATGAGGGTCGAGCCGGAGCCACTGATCCAGATGGTCTTGGCGCCGCCGTTAAGGCAGGTGTCGCGCACGGCGTTGTAGTCGGGAATCAGGCGACGGCGATACGGCTCTTGGATGCGGTCGTCATTGGCGGCGGCAATCAGATCCAGGTCGCCGGTCTCCAGGCCGCGCGTCATGCCGGCGATGCGGCCCATTTGCCATACGGCGGTGGAGAGTGGAATCTCCTGCGGCACGACCTTGCGCGCCTCACTCGTGTGTACCTCGTAGGGCGGAATCACGGTAATAAAACGCAGGCGATCGCTCACCTCGTAGCGCAGGCACTGGGGGAGCGAATCGGTCGGCGTAAAGGAACAGACGGCGCCGCCCAGGATAGCGGGGGCGACGTTGTCGGGATGGCCCTCGACCTCGGTGGCGATGCGGACGAGCTCGGCGCGGTCGACGGTGTGGCCCGTCAGCGCGGCGGCTGCCATGATGCCCGCGACGACGCAGGTGGAGCTGGAACCCAGGCCGCGGGCGACGGGTACATCGGTCTGAATGTCGATGGCAACGGGAAAAGCCGGCTCGCCCCATGCGGCCAGCGCATCCACAAAGCTCACGTAGACTAGGTTGTTCTCGTTTTGGAACTCCTCGGGGCAACCCGTGATGGTGAGCTTGTCGGCGCGCTCAAAGGTGAAGTGCGAGTAGAGGCTGACGGCCATGCCGAGGGTGTCGTAGCCGATGCCTAGGTTTGCGCTGGTGGCGGGGACGGTGATCTTGATCATGGGAATCTCCTGGGCGGTCTGCCTGTTTAGTTCGCTGCTCGGGCAGTCCTGCGCAAGACGGAAAGCACATTAAGTGCTTTCCTTTGCGTGCGGAACTCGCGACGAACTAAACAGCCAGGCACGCTGTGCGCGTTCGTCATCATCCCGGGGGTTATCTGATGAAAGAAGGTGCGCCGGCTTTCGCCGGCGCTTAATGAGGGGTTTAGTTGGTAGCCATCTTTTTTGCTGCGGACTCGACGTAGCTGGCCATCTCATCGACGTCGCAGACGTCTTCGAAGCGGACGGGTTTGGACTCGAGTTCGGCGAGCTGGGCCGGGGCGACCGTGTTGGTGGCCTGCTCGAGCACACGCATAGCCTCAAAATCGTCCTCGGGAACGTCGAGCCCCAGGGCGTCGCAGCAGGCGCGCGGGAACTTGTAGGGGCTGGCGGTCGAAAGCAACACGCGGGCCTTAGCGCCCTCGGCGGGGGCGACCTGCTCAAAGACGTGATAGCCGCAGGCGGTGTGCGGGTCAATCACGTAGCCGTTTGCGTCCCAGCAGCTCTTGATGGCAGCGCGGACCTCGTCCTCGCTGGCCCAACCGCAGCCAAAGACGCTCTGAATCTTTGCCAGCAGGTCGGCGGGAACCTCGTAGCGACCAGTCTGTGCCAGCTGCTCCATAAGGCCGGCAACAAGCTCGCAGTCGCCATCGGACAGGAAGTACAGCATGCGCTCCAGGTTAGAGCTGATGAGGATGTCCATCGACGGCGAGATGGTCGTGAAGAACGGACGGTTGCGGTCGTAGACGCCGGTGGTCAGGAAGTCGGCGAGCACGTTGTTCTTGTCGCTGGCCACGACGAGTTTGGCGACGGGCAGACCCATGCGCTTGGCATAGTAGCCGGCCAGGATGTCGCCAAAGTTGCCGGTCGGTACGCAGAACTCCACGGCGTCGCCGGCCACAATGGCGCCGGCGCGCAGCAGCTGCGCATAGGCGGCAAAGTAGTAGACAACCTGCGGCACCAGGCGGCCGACGTTGATGGAGTTGGCACTCGAAAGCACCGTGCCAGCGGCCTCCAGGCGCTCGGCAAGCTCCTTATCGGCAAAGATGCGCTTGACGGCACTCTGGGCATCGTCGAAGTTGCCGCGGATGCCGCAGACGGCGACGTTATCGCCCTCCTGCGTGGACATCTGCAGATTCTGCACGCGGCTGACCTTGCCTTCGGGATAAAAGACGGTGATGCCCGTGCCCGGGGCGTCCGCAAAGCCGGCGAGTGCTGCCTTGCCCGTGTCGCCCGACGTGGCGGTGACGATCATGATGCGCTCGGCGCCGCCGTCCTGGGCGGAGGTGCGGGCCATCAGACGGGGGAGCATCTGCAGGGCGACGTCCTTGAAGGCGCTTGTGGGGCCGCCAAAGAGCTCCATCACATAGGTTTGCGGGGCGTCGGCGCCCGGTGCGGCGTCGAGTTTGACGAGCGGCGTAACCTCTTCGCTCACGAACGTGCCGCGGTATGCCTCGTCGACACACGCCGAAATTTCTTCGTCCGTGTAATCGTTCAGTAACATTCCCAACACATTTTGAGCGATTTCAAAGTACGATTTATCAGCAAGCGAGCTGATATCGACCTGCTGGGTGCCCAGCTCGTCCGAGACAAACAAACCCCCGTCGGGAGCGATGCCGGTACGGATTGCCACCTTACTTGAGCACGATAAAGTGCGTCCTCGTGTACTATGATAAGTTCCCATATAACACTGCTCCTCGGATGCCTTGGTCCCAATCGGTGAAACCATGGTATCAGAGCGCGCAAAACAGGTTTGCAGAGGCTTTTAGAAAGGTAACCTCAAGCCCATGATTAAGATTGCCAAGTTTGGCGGCTCGTCGGTCGCCGACGCCGAACACTTTAAGAAGATCAAGGCCATTGTCGATGCCGACCCGGCCCGCCGTTTTGTGGTGGTTTCTGCCTGCGGTCGCCGCTTTAAGGGCGATACCAAGGTGACCGACCTGCTCTACTTGGTTAACGCACACGTTAAGTACCACGTGTCGTGCGAGGAGCTGCTCGAGGACATTGGGCAGCGCTATTTTGATATCGCTGACGAGCTGGAGCTCACCTATTCCATCCGCGAAGAGTTTGCGGCCTTTGCCGAGCGCGCTCGCTCGGGTGGCTACTCTACCGAGGAACTCGTGAGCCGCGGCGAGTACTTTACCGCCCGTCTGATGGCCGAGTACCTGGGTCTGCCGTTCCTGGATGCCGCGACGGTTGTTGCGTTCCATCATGACGGTACGCTCAGCATGAACCGCACAGCCGAGCTGGTGCAGGAGTACGGCCAGCAGGGCGGCTTTGTTATGCCCGGTTTCTACGGCGCGACGCGAGAGGGCCAGATTAAGCTGCTCGATCGTGGCGGCGGCGATATTTCCGGCTCGATTCTGGCCAAGTGCCTGGGCGCCGATCTGTACGAGAACTGGACCGACGTTTCGGGCTTCTATTCTGCCGATCCGCGTATTGTTCCCGAGGCTCAGCCCATTGCGCGCGTTACCTACGAGGAGCTGCGTGAGCTTTCGTACATGGGCGCAAGTGTCCTGCACGAGGAGGCCGTGTTCCCCGTGCGCGAGGCGGGTATTCCGCTGGTCATCAAGAACACCAATGCGCCGCAGGACCCCGGCACCATCATTAGCGAGACGGCTGATGAAGGCGAGGCAGAGCCCATCATTACCGGTGTGACCGGCAAGCGCGGTTTTGTCGCTATCAACGTGGCCCGCGACCGCACCAAGCCCCGCGTTGGCTTTATGCGCCGTGCGCTTTCGGTCTTCGAGCGCTATGACGTTTCCGTCGAGCACATGCCCACCGGTGTCGACCGCTTTGGCGCCGTGGTGCAGGAGCAGGATGTGCACGACTCGCTGTACTCGCTCGTGGGCGACATTCAGCAGGAGGTCGAGCCGCTCGAGATCGAGGTTGTCGAGGGCTTGGCGCTCATCGCTACCGTCGGCCGCAACCTGCGCGGTCGTGCAGGTATCTCGGGCCATCTGTTTGGCATGCTCGGCCAGGCCGGCGTGAGCGTGCGTATGATTTCGCAGAGCTGCGACGAGATCAACATCATTATCGGTGTCGAGGAGAAGGACTTTGACCTGGCGATTCGGACCATTTACCGTGCCTTCTCCGACGAAAATGGCATTGTGAAGGTCTCCGACCTGGAGGCTTCCGCGCCGGTTGATCCCGCTCTGGCCGCGCTCAAAAAGTAGTGACTGCTCGGTAGGTTTTTGGGTCATGTCTCAAAAATCTACCGTGGGGCGTTTCGTTTCGGTTTCGTTTCGACGGGGCGGGTTTCGTGCCCGCCCTGTTCTTGTATACACTGGCAACAATAATCGGCCTGCTCGGCGTGCGGGCAAAAGCCACAGCCTTTAAAGGGGGAAGCATGAAACAGTACACGGTTGCTATTTTGGGCGCGACGGGAGCCGTGGGCACCCAGATGCTCGAGTGCCTCAACGAGCAGGAGTTTCCGGTCGGCAAGCTCAAGCTGCTAGCGAGCGCGCGCTCTGCGGGCAAGACCGTCGAGTTCCGCGGCGAGCAGGTTGTGATTGAGGAGGCTTGCCCCGAGGCCTTTGAGGGCTGCGACATCGTGCTCGGCGCCGCCGGCGACGATATCGCCAAGGAACTGCTGCCCGAGGCCGTCAAGCGCGGCGCCGTCGTGGTCGACAACAGCCACGCCTTCCGTCTGGATCCCGAGGTGCCGCTGGTCGTGCCCGAGATCAACGCCGACGACATCAAGTGGCATCACGGCCTTATCGCCAACCCCAACTGCGCGACCATCATCGGCTTGGTTCCCACCTGGCCGCTGCATCAGCTCGCCGGCGTGAAGCGCATGATCGTTTCGACGTACCAGGCGGCTTCGGGCGCTGGTGCTCCCGGTATGGCCGAGCTTGAGGCCCAGCTGGCCGCCCTAGGTCGTGGCGAGGAGATTCCCGAGCCGCGCGCTTTTGCCGCCCAGCTGGCGAGCAACCTGATTCCGCAGATTGGCGGCGTCAAGGAGGAGGGCTTTACTTCCGAAGAGATGAAGTTGCAAAACGAAGGCCGCAAGATCATGCACCTGCCCGAGCTGCGCGTGAATTGCACCTGCGTGCGCGTGCCGGTGCTGCGCTCGCACTCCGAGAGCATTACGCTCGAGTTCGAGCGTGACATCACGGTTGAGGAGGCTCGTGCTGCGCTGGCTGCCGCTCCCGGCGTCAAGCTGGTTGACGACATGAGCGCCGAGGATGCGCACGATCGCTTCCCCATGCCGATGGATACGTCCGACCAGGACCTGATCTGGGTCGGTCGTGTGCGTCGCGACATCTCGAACCCCGAGGCCGCGCGTGGCATCACCTTCTGGTGCTGCGGCGACCAAATCCGTAAGGGCGCGGCAACCAACGCCGTCCAGATCGCTAAGCTGCTCTGCGAGTAGCGGTGGACCTGTCCGGCGGGGGCCGGGCTTAGTTTTCAGAACGTCCTCGACCATGTGTGGCGCCTTGTCCTGCTCCTTCGGAGCCGCGGACAAGGCGCCACACTGGTCTGCGGAGTGTTCTGAAAACTAAGCCCGGCCCCCGCCTGCGGTGACGCTGCTGCGAGTGGCCTGCGATGGGGTCGTTGTTGGTTGGGGCCGCTGGGCTGATGTGGGGGCACGTGGTTGTTGCGGGCCCTGGTCCCGGCGGCGGCCTCGGCGCTTTGCGCCTGCCGCCTTTGGGGACTGCGGAGCGCGGCCGGCAGCTGCGGCGCTGTCGCGCCTGCTGCCTTGGGTGACTTTGGGGTCGATTGAGGTTGTCTGCACAATTCGCGGTATTATGTTGCGAAGTTTTGAAAGGAGCCGCTGGTGGTCACGACGACGTTTGCCTCGCCTTTGGGCGAAATCTTGCTTGCCGCTGATGGCCGCGGTCTGACGGGGCTTTGGTTTGAGGGACAGGAGCATTTTGGCTCCACGCTTCTCCGGGAAGACTCCGAACATGTTGAAGGCGCCGACGCGGTTTCCGGTATTGGTGGCATGTCGTCGGTGAGTCCGGCAAATGGTGCGGCCTCTTCGGTGCTTGAGCGTTCCTGGGCTTGGCTGAATGCTTATTTTGCAGGGCAGGAACCTCGGTTTACGCCGCCGTTGCATATGATCGGCACGGCGTTTCAGCGTGAGGTTTGGTTTGAGCTGCTTTCGATCCCGCGTGGCGAGGTCGCTACGTATGGCGAGATCGCCCAGCGTGTTGCCGCTCGACATCGTGTACCGGGAAATGAAGCGCCCGTTGTATCTCCTCGCGCGGTGGGGGCTGCGGTCGCTCGCAACCCTATTTCGATTATCGTGCCGTGCCATCGCGTGGTCGCGGCCGACGGATCGCTCAACGGATATGCCGGTGGGCTCAATCGCAAGGAGTGGCTGCTTCGGCTTGAGGGCGCGTACGAGGAGTAACGCCAAGGCACTTTGCATAGCCAAGACGCCATGAAAGAATGGGACGCGCTTTCCGAATGGAGGCTCGGGCGGAAACCACATCCCGGAATACAGCCTCAGAGTGGGACGCCGTTTCCGGTTGAGACCACCTGCTTGGACATCTTTCTACGCCCGCTCCTGCAGGGCGTAGATTGACTTATCCATGTTGAACAGGTAAGCCACGACGCAGACAATAAAGAACATCGGCAAGTTGCCAAAGCCGAAGACCTCGCAGCCAATGAGGATCGGCGCGAGTAGCGTGTTGGTGGCGCTGCCAAAGACGGCGGCGTAGCCCAGCGCGGCGCAGAGCTCGACGGGCATGCCGAGAATCCCGGCGAGTACGACACCCAGGCTGGCTCCGATGGAGAACAGCGGCGTGACCTCGCCACCCTGATATCCTGCGGCAAGTGTGGTGATGGTGAGTGCGAATTTGAGTACCCAGTCCCAAGGCATGATGGTGACCTTGCCGTCACCGTTGAGCGCCGCGGATATCAGGTTTGTTCCAAGGCCGCAGTATCGCCCCTGCCACAGCACGAACAGAATCGCCGACAGCGCAAGGCCCATAACGGCAACGCGTATGTAAGGGCTGGGGAGCAGCCGCACTGCAAAGGTCTTGGCATGGGCAAGGCACCAGGCAAAAGCTCCACCTACCATACCAAACGCGATACCCAACAACGCCAGCCGTCCAAGACCGGGGAGGTCGAGCGCATACGAGGCGGTAACGGCGACCTCAAACTTCTCGAGCCCCAGAGCGCCGGAGGTCATGCTTGCGGCGAGCGAGGCTGTAAGCGCGGGAAACAGCGCGCGGTATTCCATGCGTCCTGCGACCAGTACTTCGATCGCAAAGATCGCGGCGGCGAGGGGCGTTCGGAAGAGTCCGGCAAAGCCGGCGGCCATGCCGATAAGCAAAAACGTGTTGCCGGGGTCTCGGAAAGGTAGACGTCGGCCGATCCAATGCGAGACGGTTGCGCCGATCTGCACGGCTACGCCTTCTCGTCCCGCGCTGCCGCCAAAGAGATGCGTGGCCCACGTGCTCAGCATAATGAGCGGCACCAAACGTGGGGAGATGGCGTCCTCGCGTCCGTGGCCTACGTCGAACACCAGACTCATGCCGCGGTCGGTGCCCTTGCCCCAGGTGCGGTAGGCAAACACGATGGCAAGGCCCGCAAGAGTGAGAAAGGGGAGCAGCAACGCGACGTGCTCGTCACGGAAGGCGCCAATTGCCAGGAGCACACGACCAAAAAGGGCACAGATGGCGCCAACGATAACGCCGATAGGGATTCCGACGGCGCCCATGAGCACGAGGCAACTATAGGTGTTGACCAGGCGTTTAATTCTGCTCGATGTGCTGCTTTCCGACACTTCTCCTCCAAAACAAAAAAGACTCCTGCCGCGGCGTGATGCCCAAGGGATATCACGCAACAGCAGAAGTCATCAGCAACAAGGCGGTTTAGGGCGACGCGACAGTTTTACTGACGCACCCAACGGAGACAATCATTCCGCAGCGGCATCATAGCGGCGGGCGCGGTTTGGGTCAAATGGTTGCCTTGGGACAGTCTTGGCGCCCGCCCGCGCCCTCGTTTCCCCATATAAAACCTGCCAAAATAAACCTGTCCCTTTTTGGTAGGTGGGAAATGGGTAATACTAAAGAGTTATCCGACCAGATGGGAATTAATCGATGGCCTATATCGAATTCAAAGACGTCATCAAGGCATACGGCGAGGGCGATGCCCGCATCCACGCGCTCGACGGCGCGAGCTTTACGGTCGAGCGCGGCGAGCTCGCCATCATTTTGGGTGCTTCGGGTGCCGGCAAGACCACGGCCCTCAACATTCTGGGCGGCATGGACACGGCAACTTCTGGCACCGTGACGGTGGACGGGCGTGACGTGAGCTCTGCCAACGAGGCTCAGCTTGTGGAATACCGTCGCGCTGACGTCGGCTTTGTCTTTCAGTTCTACAATCTGGTCCCTAACCTGACGGCGCTTGAGAACGTCGAACTCGCGGCGCAGATCTGCCCCGATTCGCTCGACGCCGAGCAAACGCTTCGCCAGGTTGGCCTGGGCGACCGCCTCGCTAACTTTCCGGCGCAGCTTTCGGGCGGCGAGCAGCAGCGCGTATCCATCGCCCGCGCGCTGGCTAAGAACCCCAAGCTGCTTTTGTGCGACGAGCCTACGGGTGCACTCGACTACAAAACCGGCAAGCAGATCTTGCAGCTGCTACAGGACACTTGCCGCAAGCAAGGCATTACGGTCATCATCATCACCCACAACTCTGCGCTGGCGCCCATGGCCGATCGCCTGATCCGCTTTAAGAGCGGCCGCGTGGAGAGCGAGACGGTCCAGCAAAATCCTGTGCCTATCGAGACGATCGAGTGGTAGCGCCCATGAATCAGGACCGCCAAAACAGTCAACGCCGCGACGCGCAGAACACGGAGCGCGAGCAGGATTTTACGACCTACCGTACCGCCCAAAGCTCAAACGATATGGTGCCGACGGTTTTTCGCCGTGGCATCTACCGCACGATTCGCGGCAGCCTCAAACGCTTCTTGTCTATCGTTGTGATCACCGCGCTTGGCGTGAGCGTGATGTGCGGCCTTAAGGCGGGCTGCGAGGACCTGTGTGATTCGGTCGACGCCTATTTTGACCAGCAGAATGTCTATGACATCAACGTGCAGTCGACCTATGGTCTGACCGATGACGATCTTGCCGCGATCCAAGAGGTCGATGGCGTCGAGACGGCCGAGGGCATCTATACCGAGACCGCCTATACCGCCGTGGGTACGACGCGCGAGCGTGTCGTCGTACAGAGCCTCTCCAAAGAGAATATTGACCAACCGGTGCTAGTACGCGGCGAGCTGCCCGAGACTTCGGGCGAAGTGGCAGTGACCTCACGTTTTTTGAAGGCTTCGGGCAAGAAAATCGGCGATACGGTGAGCTTTGCCGCCAACGATGCGAGCTCGTCGAACCAAAGCGCCAAGGACCAGTTTGCCGATGGGGACTACACCATCACGGCCGAGGTTCTCGATCCCACTGATGTGAGCTCCGACTCGACGGTCAACGCCTTTCGCGCTGCTTCGACTGCGGACTACAAGTTCTACGTGAGCGAGGATGCCGCGACATCTTCTTCCTACTCCGCTGTCCACGTGGTCGTCGAGGGAGCCAAGAGCCTCAACTCCTATTCGGATGCCTACTCGGCAAAGATCAATGAGGTCAAGGGCAATATCGAGAAGATCCGCGAGGAGCGTGAGAAGGCGCGCGCCCAGGAGCTGACGGTCGACACACCGGCGAGCTTGGACGCGGCTGAGCGTCAGGCGAATATGGTCTTTGGGATCGAGCAGGACAACATCAATCGCATGGCCGAGGGCAGCGAGGAGCGTGCGCAGGCTCAGGTCGACCTGGACCAGCGCCGTGCCGCCGCCAACCAGCAATTCGCCGATGCCCGCGCCGAGCTCTCCGACCTGGGCGAATGCACCTGGTACATCCAGGACCGCGGCAATATCGCAAGCTACTCGAGCGTCGAGAGCGATAGTTCTTCGATCGAGGCCATCGCCACGGTGTTCCCGTTCATCTTCTTTATCGTCGCCGTGCTTATCAGTCTCACCACCGCCACCCGCATGGTCGAGGAGGAGCGCACGCTTATTGGCCTGTACAAGGCGCTCGGCTATTCACGCGGGCGTATCCTGTCCAAATATGTGGACTACTCGCTGTGGGCGTGTCTGATCGGTGGCGTGCTCGGCAATATCATCGGATTTGTGGGTCTGCCGCTGTTCTTGTTTACGGTGTTCGACGACATGTACTCGCTGCCCCAGATGCTGCTTTCGTACGACATCGTGTCCTCAATCGTTTCGGTGGCGCTGTTTGCCGTGGGCGTGGTGGGCGCCACGATTATCGCCTGCCGCCACGAGATGGCCGAGACCCCAGCCTCGCTCATGCGCCCCAAGGCTCCGCGCGCCGGCTCGCGCATCTTGCTCGAGCGCATCGGCTTTATCTGGCGCCGCATGGGCTTTTTGAACAAGGTCGCTGCACGCAACTTATTCCGCTACAAAAAGCGCGCCTTCATGACCATCTTTGGCATTGCGGGCTGCACGGCGCTTGTGATTTGCGGTATGGGCATCCGTGATACGTCGGTCGCGTTGTCGCCCAAGCAGTACGGGCATATCACGCGCTATGACCTGCTGGCGGTTGCCAATCCCGATGATTTTTCGCAGACGTGCGCGGCACTGGATGAGCGCAGTGCAGCCAATGATTCCAACGTGACTGTGACTTCGACGCTGCCGATTATGACCGACAACGTCACCTTTACGTTTGGCGGAAAGAGCGAGACCGTGCAGCTGATCGTGGTGCCCGATGACCGCACGAACGACCTGGATGACTACGTGCGCCTAGAGGACGAGTCCAAAGAACCGCTCGCCCTGCGTGACGGGGATGTGTATTTGAGCAAGAGCTCTCAGCTGGTGCTGGGGATCAAGCCGGGCGATACGGCACACGTCCAGGATTCGTCGCTCAATGTTGCCAAGGTCAAAGTCAGCGACATCTCGCTCAACTATCTGGGCAACACGCTTTACATGACGCAGGGCACCTATGAGCGCGCGTTCGGTCGAAGTGCACGCCTTAACGGCGTCTTTGTGCTGCTTAAGGGTTCGTCGGCCGACCAGATTGCGTTTAGCAAGAATCTTAAGGGTGACGGTTGGCTTACGATTTCGAGTACGGCCGAGCATTGGGAAAACTATGAGGCGAACTTTACGATTATCAATTCGGTCGTGGTGCTCGTGACCTTTATGGCGGCGTGCCTGTCGTTTGTGGTGGTGTTTACGCTGTCCAACACGAATATCTCCGAGCGCGAACGCGAGCTGGCGACCATCAAGGTGCTGGGCTTCCGCCGTGGCGAGGTGCACCACTACGTCAACAAGGAGACGTTGATCCTCACGGCGATC
The DNA here is from genome assembly GCA_019425015.1 of Collinsella sp. Classification (GTDB taxonomy): domain Bacteria; phylum Actinomycetota; class Coriobacteriia; order Coriobacteriales; family Coriobacteriaceae; genus Collinsella. The sequence goes on along the minus strand of JAHYYJ010000002.1, from coordinate 240,911 downwards.
GGCGCTGCGCTGGGCGTGCCGCTGGGCGGCTTGCTGGCCGAGAGTTTTACGTACATTTTGCAGATGCCGTCGCTGTATTTTGATGTTGAGGTCGAGCCGCTGAGCTATGTGCTCGCCGTGGTGCTTTCCTTCGGCTTTACGATCATCGTCAACCTCGCTACCAATCGCACCCTCAATAAGATCGACATGGTCGGCGCCCTCAAGAGCGCCGAGTAGCCTGCCAAAAAGGGACAGGTTTATTTTGGCAGGTTTTATCTGGGCAAACGCCGCATCTATTGCTTGCGATGCTTCCATTGTTTACGGCACCAACGCATGAGTGCTTTTACGACCGGGACGGTGATGAGGATTACCCAGGCGGGATGGGGCTGCCCCAGGCAGAGCCACATGTAGAGGAACCATGCCTCGGCACTGGCTGAATAGACGACATCGATCAGCTTAGATAAGTGGCGTTGGTCGATAAAGTCGCCAAGCGCGTAGTAGACGGGAACCAGAAAGACGAGGAAAAGCCCCATGCCCCATGTGCCGTAGACAATGCCGAGCACCAGATAGGCGAGAGTGACAAGTGCGGGGAAGGGGAATTTGTTCCATGCACGTCCGACCTTGGTGTGGAAATGCTTGCCATGATGGTCGAGCTTGTCGTGTGCTTCTTTCCAGCTGGAAAACGTCTCGCCGTCGATGGTGACGGTGTCGTCGTCATTGGTGCGCACGCTATGTCCATCGTCCTCAAGCGTATCGATATGCACGCCGTCCGGCCCCACATGCACCTCTTCGCCCTTGCGCTCGTTGGTCACATGGATGCCGCTCCAACCAACATGGACTTCCTCGCCTTTATTGGGATCAATGACGTGGATACCGCGCGCGAGGGAAATATCGACAAGTGGCTTATCGCTGCAATCAGCGTGCTCAGTAGAAGCCTCAGCCTCTTCAGCCTTATCTGAAGCTTTGGTGCCGGCGTTGCTGTTCTGTGCCTCATCATCAGCCTGTGAGTCATCAGCGCTAGCCACCGCCTCCCCATACAGCAGCTCATCCAGCGACACGCCATACAGCGCGGCGAGCGCAATAAGGTTATCGGTATCGGGCGAGGATTCGCTGCGCTCCCATTTACTGACAGCCTGACGACTCACACCCAGCTGGGCGGCAAGCACCTCCTGAGAAAGCCCGGCAGCCTTGCGGCGATCGACGAGGCGCTGTGCCATCGCAAGATCCATGGTGGTTCCTTTCGTTTGATGGTCGAATCGAATGAGCCGAGTATGCCGAGAACAACCGGTAGCGACCACCATTTCTAGTTAGAATCTGCCCCAACCCTACCGCAACTACCGGTAGCAACCCCTAACGACCAGCCATTTCAGGACAAATGTCAGTGCTACTCTCAGCTAAGAGCCTGCAACATCCCAAAATCTCAGCCCACGCACTTGCAGCAAGAAGACGAATAGCCTCGGCCTCCCTAGTTACCGCAGGAGGCCTCAGGGCTTACCTCCCAAATCTTTCCGCAGGACGGAAGGACCCCGCCGCGCGAAGCGCACGGCGGGGTCTTGACATGTCCGAGGACGATTTGGGAGGTAAGCCCTGGGGCCTCCGATGGGGGGGGTGGTTCCAGCCGAGGCTATTCGTCGCCGAAGCTGATGCCCAACGCCTTGGCCTCGCGCACCAGATCGCTCTGGGGGTCGACATATTTGAGCTTGCCGGCGACCTCCTCGAGCGGCATGTGGCACATCTTGCCGTCACGCAGGGCAATCATGTAGCCAAACTCGCCGCGTAGGCAGCCGAGCGCCGCCTCGACGCCGCACTGGGTCGCAAAGATGCGGTCCTGGGCGTCGGGTTGGCCGCCGCGCTGCGTGTGGCCGGGGATGGCGACGCGGGTCTCGCGACCAGTCTTGGCCTCGATCTCCTTGGCGATGTCGTAGACGATCGACGGACTCGTGCGCTCGGCGAGCTTTTTCTTGTACTCCTTCTTGGGCAGCGCCGCGTCCTCCTTGGAGATAGCGCCCTCGGCGACGGCTACGATGGTAAAGCGGCTGCCGGTCTCCATGCGATGCTCGATGGTCTTGATGACGTTGTCCATGTCGTAGGGGATCTCGGGAATCAAGATGACGTCCGCGCCGCCCGCGACGCCGGCATACAGCGGAATCCAACCGACCTTGTGGCCCATGATCTCGATGACAAACACGCGGCCGTGACTCGAGGCAGTGGTGTGGATGTCGTCGATGCACTTGGTGGCGACGTCGATGGCGCTCGTAAAGCCAAACGTCAGCTCGGTGCCCCAGGTGTCGTTATCGATGGTCTTGGGCAGGGCGATAACGTTGAGGCCTTCTTCGCGCAGGCGGTTGGCGGTCTTGGTGGATCCGTTGCCGCCCAGCATAAACAGGCAGTCGAGCTGCAGCTTGTGATAGGTGTGGACCATTGCGGGCACCTTCTCGACGCCGTCGGCCTCGGGGATGTCGAGGCGCTTGAACGGCGTGCGGCTCGTGCCCAGGATGGTGCCGCCACGGGTGAGGATGCCGCTAAAATCGGCGGGCGTCATGACACGGAACCTGCTGTAGATAAGGCCCTGGTAGCCGTCCTCAAAACCATAGATCTCGATAGGCTCTTCGCTATTGGTTATAAGCGTTTTGACGATGCCGCGCATGGTGGCGTTGAGCGCTTGGCAGTCGCCGCCACTGGTAAGAAGACCGATCCTAAGCATGATGAATCCTTCCGGGCAAGTTATAACATGCGCATAAGTTTACCCCCGCACACTGTTGATACGGGGGTAAAACGTGTTAGCTCAAGCGTATGGAAATGTAAGCAACGCCAGGGAACGTAAGGTCGACGGGCCTGGCTCCTTACAGTGCGAAGGCATCGACGTTGCCCCAGTGGCGGCGCAGCGTGATGGCGGCAGCGGGCTCGGTATTGTCAAAGACGACCGACCATTGCGTATTGCTGGTGATGTCTTCCGGATTGGGCTCTTGCGCCGCAGCGCGAAGGGCCTTCCAAGCGACTGCCTCGTCTTGGGCGCCGGCATGGGCGTCGAGGACATCGGCGATTGCGACGGCGCGCTCTTTACCATGGCCCAGCTCGCCATTCTTTTGGTTGGGCAGCACTTCGTCGCCATAGCAGGCGTAGAAGTTTGTAACCTGGCGTACAGGAGTCGCTTTGAAAGCGCGGTCCGGATCGCGCGGATCCCACTCTACTACGCGCGCGTCACCGGTGGCGTCGTTGATAAAGAAGTGGTAATCGCGTCCTGCCATGGCGTGCATGTCGTAGGCGGAAAGCAGGTCGACAGCTTCTTGCGTGGTGGCGGCACGGTCGAGCACCAGACGGATGGCGAGCGAGGTATTGATGACGGGGCGCTGCGTGTCCTGGTCACAGGGTTTGGAATCCAGGGTGAGCACGGCAATGGACACGCCACATTCGTTGACGCCGTCGAGCTGGGCAAACGGGCCCATGAGTGCGGCGGCGCGTCCGGCGACGGAGTCAAGCGGAGTGTTATCGCCCAGGTTGTTAAGGGCGGCAAACCCGATGGAGGCATAGCCGCCGCGTGGGTGATTGCGCACCAGCAGCGCCGAGGTGTCGTCCTTAAAGTCGTAATTGCGACCGGTACGCACGCGGCCTTCGGCATCTACGGCGACAAAAGCGCTGCAGGCAAACTGGGGCGCCTGGACATGTGCCGGCACACCGGGCAGCACCTGCGCCACCACGGCATCGATGTAGGCCTGGTCATCGCGCACGCCAGCGGCGATGATGCGATCAAGATCGTAGTCGTAGGCGATGTCGATTGCGTACAGGTCATAGCCATCCGTGTAGCCGGTCAAGCGTTTGAGTGACGCGGCGGACTTGATTTGTTTGTGATAAACGGTGCCGGTGGCAGCGGCAAGGCCGACGGCGACTCCCGCGACACCGCAGGCGATGGCAATGTTACGTGGCTTCATGACGGCTCCTTTCGTCCTGTTAGCGTAATTGTCGCAAAAGGAGTGCGGGCATGATGGCTCAACTTGGCGAGCGGCGCGGGATTAAACATGGAATGAAAGGCACGGCACTGGCGCGGCGGGGTATGCTGGAGGGGACCATCAACCCAGCGAAAGGGGAGAGCATGACGGATCAGGAAACGCCCGAGCGCGCGCATGTGACGGCCGATGATATCGAGGCCGCCAACGACCTTATCGACTTTATCGAGGCATGCCCCAGCATGTTCCATACGGCGGCGACCATTATGGCCGAGCTCGACGAGGCGGGCTTTACCTACCTGCCCGAGAATGCGGCGTGGGACATCGAACCAGGCGGGCGTTATTACACGCAGCGCAATACCTCGAGCGTTGTTGCCTTTAAGGTGGGCGAGAACCTGGCTGCTACGTGGGGCGAGGACGGCGTTGCCGGCGACTATCATTTTCAGCTCACGGCGTCGCACAGCGATTCGCCGACGTTTAAGGTCAAGGCCGTGCCTGAGCTTGACGGCGCGGGCGAGACGCTGCGCCTGAACACCGAGGCCTACGGCGGCATGATCGACTACACCTGGTTCGATCGTCCGCTGGCACTCGCGGGCCGCGTGTTGGTACGCGAGGGCGACCGTATCGAGAGTCGTCTGCTTGCCACCGAGCGCGAGGTCGCTATTATCCCGAGCCTTGCTATCCATATGAACCGCGGCGTTAACGAGGGCTTTGCTCCCAATCGCGCCGTCGACCTGTGCCCGCTCATCAGCGCCGGTGACCTTAAGCAGGGAGATTTTGACGCCCTGATCGCCGACGAACTGGACGTTGAGCCCGAGCAAATTTTGGGCCGCGATCTGTTCCTGGTCAATCGTCAGGATGCGCGCATTTGGGGCTGGGCCGACGAGTTTATCTCGACGCCCAAGCTCGACGACCTGGCCTGCGCCTACACCTCGCTACAGGCATTTTTGGGTGCCGAGAACGCGCACGACGTTTCGGTCTTCTGCTGCTTTGATAATGAGGAGGTTGGCTCCGAGACCAAGCAGGGCGCCATGTCGACGTTCTTGGCCGATGCACTGCGCCGCATTAACGGCTCGCTGGGCTTTGACGACGAGTCGTACCACCGTGCGCTTGCCGCTTCGATGCTCGTGAGCTGCGACAACGCGCATGCCGTGCACCCCAACCACGCCGAGAAGTGCGACGCCCGCAACCAGGTTGTGCTCAACGGCGGCATCGTCATCAAGGAGGCCGCCAACCAGCACTACTGCACCGATGCCTTTAGTCGCGCGGTGTTCCAGGCCATCTGCGATGACACTGACGTACCCACGCAGGCCTTCGCAAACAAGAGCGATATGGCGGGTGGCTCCACGCTCGGCAACCTGTCGAACATGCAGGCGAGCATGCATGCCGTGGACGTGGGCCTGCCGCAGCTTGCCATGCACTCGAGCTACGAGACCGGCGGCGTGCGCGACGTGATGTACGCCATCCGCGCCCTCACCGCCTTCTACGAGCGCAACCTAACCATCAACGGCGCCGAAAGCGTGGAACTCTAAATGCGAGCCGAAGAAATGAAGGCCGAGCGTGGGGCTCAGCTTATTGATCGGGGTTTACAACTGTTCGTCGCCGCTTGCCATGAGTCAGGGGTCGACGTGTCCAAGGCGCGACCAACGAGTGCTGAAGAACTCAAGCGTAACGCCTATTCGGACCGCTATGACGAGGAGACGGACTGGCTCTAATAAGCGAAGTGTCGAAAACGCTAGATGTATGTTTGATATCACTTTGGCGAGAGTGTCGCAGACAGAACTACCGGTATGGCGCAAGCCAACCTGACCCCATTGCGCCAAACCTACCAAAAAGGGACAGGTTTATTTTGGCAGGTTTTATCTGGGCAAATGCCACAACGCCAACGGCAAGACGGAACTGCTAAGGCTTGCAGATGAAGCCGACGCCAGCGAAACGCCGCAGGTAGAGCGCACGCCAGCGAGAGCCCGCCGTTTGAGCCAAGGTGCCGTGAAATGAAAAGGCGCTGACCTTCTGGTCGCGCCTTTGAAATTGAACGGCAGATTGGCCAAACGGCGGGCTCGCAGCGTCGAGTGGTCCGCCGTTCGTTAGAACGGCGGAACCTAAGAGCGCAGCGTCGAGGGGTTCCGGCGTTTGGTAAAACGCCGGAACAAATCAGTGCTCGATCCAACAACGTAAAGTTTCGCCGGCCTGCAGGTGACGCAGGTTCTCCGCGGCGATGTCGACCACATTGTTGAGCGTGGCTGCCAGGTGGAACCAACCTGAGACGTGCGGCGTGATGAGCATGTTGGGTGCATCCCACAGTGGGCTTGTCTCAGACAGCGGCTCGGGGTCGGTGACGTCGACCGCGGCGCCGGCGAGATGGCCCGACTCCAGGGCGGCAACCAAGTCGTCGGCGACCACAAGGTCGCCGCGGCCGCCGTTGGCAAAGAAGGCGCCCGGCTTCATCGCGGCGAAGAACTCGGCGTTCGCCAGGCCGCGGGTCTCGGGTGTGCTGGGCATAAAGGATGCGACGATGTCAGCCTCGGCCAGGCGCTCGGGCAGGGCATCCATGCCGTCCATGTCCTCAAACACAATGGGGTAGACGAGTGGATGGCGCTTGATGCCGCGGACATGTGCGCCCATGCTGCGGCAGAGCGTGGCAAAGTGGCCGCCGATATCGCCCGCGCCCAGCACCAGCACGTTGGCATTTTTGAGCGAGGTGACCGGACCTAAATCCTCCCAGCGATGTTCGCGCTGCAGGTCCTGGTAGCCGGGCAGGTGCTTCATCATTGACAGCACCATGGCAAACATGTGCTCGCTTACGGCCTGACCGTAGGCGCCGATCGAGCAAGACAGCTTGGCGTCGGCCGGCACGGTGCCGGCGGCAAGGTAGTCGTCATAGCCGGCGGTCTGCAATTGCAACAGCTGGAGATGCTCGCATGCCGTGAGCATGTCAGGGTCGATGTTGCCCAGGATCACGTCGGCATCGGCGACCTGCTCGCGCGTGGCGGCGTCGGAGCTCGTGTAGATAAAGTCCTCGCCCGGAGCGCTCGACTCAAGAATTGCGCGATGGCGGTCGTTGACGGGCAGCAAAACCAGGATGTTCACAAGCAGTCCTTTCCGCTCGACCTGCCAAAAAGGGACAGGTTGTTTTGGCAGGTTGTATCAGGCAAAACGTTCAAATAAAACGCCGGGTGCAAGACGAGCGTGCCCGTCAGCATCCGGCGCATCCGCGGCTACCAGCTCAGCAGCTCGTAGCCGTCCTCGGTCACCACGAGCTGTACCTCGCACTGGGCCGAATCGCTGCCGTCCTTGGTGCGCACGCACCAACCGTCGCCCTTGCTAATCTTGATGTCGGGCGCTCCGGCATTGACCATGGGCTCGATGGTAAAGACCATGCCCGGAGCCATGATGGTGTCCACATCGGGTGCCCCGGTGGTAAAGCCCACAAACGGGTCCTCGTGGAACTCCTTACCGATGCCGTGTCCGCCGTACTCGCGCACCACGCTAAAGCCGGCGTCCTCGACCGTCTTTTGCACGGCCTCGGCCATAACGGACAGCGGCAGCCATGGCTTGACGGCTGCCAAGCCCGCCTCCACGCTGGCGCGGGTGACATCGACCAGGCGCCGGCGCTCGGCCGAGACCTCGCCGATGCAGAACATGCGGCTCGAATCGCTAAAGTAGCCGTCCAAGATCGTGGAGCAGTCGACGTTGATGATGTCGCCCTCGTGCAGCACGTCCGTATCGCAGGGGATACCGTGACAGACCACGTCGTTGATCGAGGTGCAAACGCTCTTGGGGTAGCCCTCATAGTTGAGGTCGGCCGGCGTGCCACCGTGCTCGACGGTGTAGTCGTAGATCATCTGGTCGATCTGGTTGGTGGTCATGCCTGCGGCGATATGCTCGCCCACATAATCGAGCACGCCCACGTTGATGGCTGCCGAGCGCTTGATGCCCTCGATATCGGCGGGAGTCTTGTAGAGCGTGCGAGGCAGAACCTCCCAGCCTTCTTCCCACAAGCGCTCGAGGCGCTCATCAAAGGCGCTATGGCATTTCTTGTATTTCTTGCCGCTGCCGCACCAGCAAGCGTCGTTGCGGCCGGGCACGGGTCCTTTGTCATACATGGCTAACTTCCTTTCATTCGCAGCTAGTATAGCCCACCCACGCGGCCATAAAAGTTGCGGTGATATAGTTCCGATTTAAGCGGTTTAACAGCACAAATAGGAACTATATCACCGCAACTGATGGGGCGGGATGGCGGGCACTAGCTGCTGCGTGGTTTTGCTAGTAGCTCACCTGGCAGGGAATACCGAGGGCGCGCACGCGCGCGGCAATGGCGTCGAGCACCTCGGGCGCTGCTTTGGCAAGGCCGGCGACTGGTGTCTCGCGCGCGACCGTGTAGATGGTCGCCTCCTGCGGACGAATGCGCTCAAGCGCCGCGAGCCAGGGGGCAACATACTCCTCGCCGGTATTGTCGATGAGCTTGCCCTGATACTCGCCGGTCAAAAAGATCGTCTGGATAATAACGTGACCGTCAAAGCTTGCGAACGTCTCGATCTGGTGTTCGACGTTGTAGGGGCCAACAGGCTGGTCGAGCAGCTGGATAAACGCCGGGTCGACGGTATCGAGCTTAAGAATGTTGTCGTCGACCATCATGAGCGCGTCGTGCACCTCGGGGCGGTCGGCGCGTGTGCCGTTGGAGAGCACGGCGATCTTGGAGTTTGGGGCAAGCTCGTCGCGCAGTGCGACGGCGCCGGCGATGGCCCGTGGAAACTCCGGTGCGGCGGTGGGCTCGCCGTTGCCTGCGAAGGTGATTACATCGGGGAGCTCGCCCTCGGCTGCCATCTCGCGCAGCTTTGCCTCGAGCGCTTCGAGTACCACGGCAGCCGTGTTATACGGCTCATGGCAGGGGCGCTCGGCGTTGAGGCCGTTCTCGCAGTAGATGCAGTCGAACGTGCAGATTTTGCCGCTGGCCGGCATCATGTTGACGCCGAGCGAGAGACCAAGGCGACGGCTGCGAACGGGCCCAAAGATGGGGCTGGCATTCAAAAACGTAGACATAGGCATATGCTCCTCAAGACAATTGTGCCTAAGCATAGCATCGGCTCCAAAGCAAGGTGTGGGCTCTTGCTTTACAAGTTTCGTTTTTTCACGTCGCTCATGATGCCGTGCCATGAAAAGCCTCGGGTCGGGTAAAGTTAATCTGTTAACAAGGTGTAAGGCAATGCGGGTCTATCCAACCGCACTGACGTGCAACTGGATGAGCATTGATGACGGGGGCACAACATGGATTTTACGGTCGAGAATGCGGGCACCACGATCGCCTGTCGCGAATATGTCGGCCCGGATGTGTCGCCTGATGCTCCTGCCTTGGTGTGCGTGCACGGCGCTTGTGTCGACGGCACATTTTTTGACGGTATCGCTTGTGAGCTCAGCCGCAACTACCGCGTAATTGCCTACGACCGCCGCGGCTGCGGTGGCAGCAGCGATGCGGCAGACGGCAGCTATGATCTTGCCGCTCAGGCCGCCGACCTGCAAGCCGTGATCGAACACGTTGGCGCTCCGGCAAATGTGCTTGCGCATAGCGCCGGTACGTTGGTGGCGCTGGAGCTTCTTCGCACCGAACCCCATCTCGTTGCCCGTGCGATTCTGCATGAGCCGGCTGTGTCGGACAAAGGCGTCGGTATGGGCGCAGCTCCGGTTTTGCTCGATATGATTGCGGCGGGAAAGGTTTCAAGGGCGCTCCGGCTTTTCTTGGGAGCCCTCGGCGACTTGGACCCCGAGGCTCCTGGAACGACCGAAGCGGAAGCCAAACATGCCCTGCGCAACGGCCGCAGTTTCATGGCAAACGAATACGGGATTGCTATGACCTGCGTTCCCGATTGGGATAGCGTTCGCGCGTCAAAAACGGTGGCCGCCGTGCTCCTGGGCGAGCTCTCGATTGGCACATCCCGCGAGGCTGGTACGCGAGCGGCTGCCGAATATCTCGATTGCCCCCTCGTGACAATCCCGGGCGCGCACAACGGCCTGCGCGATCGCCCGGCAGCGGCTGCCCAGACTGTCCGTAGCATCCTGGAGCTCTAGCAGCCGTAAAAATCAAAACAGTCTTCACTCGCAAACGTTTCGGCCGTGTTAACAAATGTGCTCAAAACCTCACGTCTGCGGCTTCAATCGCGCCGCCTGCCAACTCATAAAAATGTAACAGCATTCACGTGCTTACCTGCATCGGCAAGGTGTTACCCTTGTAACATTTGGAACCCACCGCTACCATGCGAAACTATCGAAAGGGCCCCATATGCTCAATAATCACGAGGTCAATCTAACCGACGAGGAGGCTGCCGCCGAGGTCGCCCGTGTCGCGAAGACCTACCCCGTGGTGCGTTTGCTGTCGGCCGATCAGATTAAGAGTGAGCCTAACTGCCTGCTCGCCGGTGATCGGTGTCCTTGTCTGCGTCAGTCAAGTCTTGAGGCTTTGGCAGACTCCGATGAGGTGTCGGAGCAACTGCTCAATGATGGCACTGAGTACCGCGCCCGTCTACGCCCTTTGAAGGTCGAGGGCGAGCCTCACGTCTTGCTGATGGTGCGTCCGATCGATGAGCAAGAGGCCGCAGAAGAGGACCTTGTCTACACCGACGTGCTGACGAATGTGCGCAATCGCCGATATTACGAGGAAAAGCTCCGTAGCACCCGCGTGAATGCCGGCGTTGCGGTGATCGACCTTGATGATTTTAGGGTCTTCAACGATACGTGTGGCCGTCATGCCGGCGACCTTGCGCTCGGTGCTGTGGCGACAGCCATGCGCAGCGGAATCCGTTCGACTGACGAGCTTGTGCGCTATGGCTGCGACAAGTTTGTGGTTGTCATGCCCAATATTCCCTCCGATGACTTCACCCGTCGCCTGCATCAGGTGTCCGATGCCGTTCGTTCCACGATTATTCCGGGCCATGAGTACGTGAGCTTGACGGCATGTGTTGGTGGCGTTCGCATTCATGGCGAGACGGTCGATGAGGGCGTTGGCCGCGCTGCCCAGTTACTGAGCCGCGCTAAGGCAAAAGCCGGTACGGTCGTGACCGATGCCGATTCCATCGAGGCTTTCCAAAGCGAAAAGCCTTTGGTGCTTATTGTCGATGACTCCGAGATGAACCGAGTCATTCTCAACGAGATGCTCAAGGACGAGTATTGCATCCTCGAGGCCGACAACGGTCGTACGGCACTTGACATGGTCGACCGCTATGGCGATGAGTTGTCGCTCGTGCTGCTGGATATTGTCATGCCGGGCATAAGCGGCTTTGAGGTGCTGGCCGATCTGTCGCGCCGATCGGGCATCGACAATCTGCCTGTCATGATGATTTCGAGTGAAGATTCCGATGATATGGTTCTGCGCGCGTACGAGCTGGGCGCCTCAGACTATATCAACCGCCCGTTTGACTCCCGTATCGTGCGCCGCCGCGTAAACAACACCATCCGCCTGTACGCCAAACAGCGCCGCCTGACGAGCCTGCTGTCCCAGCAGTACAACGAGCGCGTCAAGAACAGTCGCATGCTCATCGACATCATGGCTGGCGTCATGGAGCTTCGCAACGGCGAGAGCGGCAGGCACGTTACGAACATCGAGAAGCTGACCGAGCTGCTGCTTGGCTGTCTGGTCCAGCGTAGCGGCACGATCTTCCTCGACAATGAGGAACGCTCCACGATCGCCCTGGCTTCGGCGCTGCACGATATCGGCAAGATGTCGATTGACGATGCGATTCTCAACAAGCCCGGACGCCTTACGCCCGAGGAGTTCGAGATCATGAAGACGCATACCACGATCGGCGCCGATATGCTGCTTGAGCTGGGTAGCCATCACGCCGGCAATGCGCTTATGGAATATGCGTACCAGATTGCGCGTTGGCACCACGAGCGCTGGGACGGCAAGGGTTATCCCGACGGCCTTAAGGGCGACGATATCCCCATCGCCGCGCAGGTAGTTTCGGTGGCCGACGTGTACGATGCGCTGACGAGCGTCCGCGTGTACAAGGATGCCATCCCGCACGAGGAGGCGATTCAGATGATCCTGGACGGTAAGTGCGGCACCTTTAACCCGCTGCTGCTCGACTGTCTGCTCGAGGTGCAAGACCGTATTGCCGAAACACTGGCGCGTCCCGCCGAGGTCGTTGCGCTTCCTACGATTTAGTTTGACCAAAGGAGTTTAAATCCATGATTTCCATGCGTGAAGCGTATGAGAAGATCGGCGCCAATTATGATGACGCTTGCACTCGGCTGATGGGCGAGGAGATGCTTGCCCGCTTTGCCCTCAAGTTTTTGGATGACGAGAGCATGGACAAGCTGGAGGCTGCCATGGCGGCAGGAGACGCCAAGGAAGCGTTTATGGCGGCGCACACGCTCAAGGGCGTAAGCCAGAACCTGGGATTCGATAATCTGTACGAGCCGGCGGTCGTGGTGACCGAAGCGCTGCGCGGTGCCGATGCCGTTGACGGCGCTCGCGAGGGAATGCATGCGCTGCAGCAGCAATATGCGGCCACGATGTCGGCCTTACGCGAGGCGGCTGAATAAGAGCTTCCGAGCTTTGATGACTATGAGCGTGGATAATCTCCCGTTTTAGGCCCCGTGGCGGCCTCAAAGTGGGAGATTATCCACTCTCGTTCGGTAAGTGTCCGAAAATCCACGCTCACCCCTTCTGAATAGTGAATGGCCTATGCTCACTGGCTGGGCTTTGTGCATGCAATCCATATCGTTGTTCGATAAAATATTCGAATAACGATAGAGTCGACGAGGGTGAGTGTATGTCTAACAGCGTTCAGCGTATGGCCAAGGCGAGCGAAAATATCAGGAAGCTCGGTTTTTGCATGACGGTCGTTTCTGCGGGAATGCTCGTCGCTTTTGCCGCGTTGGTTGTTTACGTGATCTGGTATGCGGTTACAAACGTTGCTTCTGTCGATTCTTTCGGTGTCGTGACGCTTCTCGATGGCGGGTGCATCGTTATCCCAAGCGGACTGTGCCTGGCGCTCGTCGTGGGTATTTCGCTTGTCGTTTTGTGCGGGATCAGCCGTGACATTTCGCGGGGCGTATCGCCCTTTACCAGGGCGCATGTGCGGCTTATCCGTGTTCTTGCGCTTGCCTTTGCTGTTAACGCCGCGGTTTCGCTTGTTGGTGCCTATGGATCGGTCAATCTCACCATTGGCGGACTGGAGCTTTACATCGTGCCTCATTCCTTCGTTATTGAGATTTGCCAGGGCGCTACCTTTGATGCGGGGTCGTTTATCGGCGCAGTTGTCTGCTTGTTTATCTCGGCGATCTGGAGTTATGCCTCGCTGCTCCAAGAGCAGTCTGACGAGCTTGTGTAGGAGGAAACATGAGCTATCTCATCATCGAGCTTGAGACGCAGCTGCTTAAGACCGGAAAGACCAGCGCTGATCTGATTCGGGCGACGGGGCATACTCCGGCTAATATTTCAAAGCTTAGAAACGGAAAGATAAAAGCTATTCGCCTAAAGACGCTTCTCGAAATCTGTGATGAGCTTGATTGTCAACCGGGAGATATTATTCAGCGCGTGAGCGAGAAAGAGCTCGAGGAACTTATTGTCGAGCGCGCGAAGAATGCCGTGAGGCAGATGCGGGATGGCAGAGGCAATGAGGCGTCGCTTCCGACATCGGTCTTCGCTGTCGATTTGAGCGACGAGTAGCATAAAGCGAACAACTATAACGAAATATCAGTGTAACGGAACCCGTGTCTAACACGGGTTCTTTGTTTATTAATTATCTTGACAAATATAAGTTATCGGCAAAGAATAATACCAAGAACGAACGATAAGAGAAAGGAGGAACGATATGAGCTGGATTGTAAAGCCGAGTCATGTGGACCCCGGTGGTGGGTGCAACGGTTACTGCAAGGCATTCTGTGGAGCACGCACTTGCGTCAATAACTGCAGCAAAAACTTCTGTTTAGTTAATCTCTAGCAGTTGCGGCTGCTGCCAGGCGACAGTCTGGCAGCAGCGGTTTTGTTATCAAGCGGAACGGGAGGCCAATGAGCGCATCAACGATAAAGCTATCAAAGGTGTCAAAGCGCTATGGAATACGGCGTGTATTGCATGACGTTTCCTTCGAGGTGGATCAGTCTGAGCTTTGCGCCCTTGTTGGTGCAAACGGGGCGGGCAAAAGCACGCTTATTAAAATAGTGCTGGGCCTCTGTGAGCCATCGTCGGGGAGCGTGGAGCTCTTTGGAGGCAAGTCGAAAAAAGAGCTGAGCCTGATGCGGACGCGTGTCGGCTATGTGCCAGATTCTTGCGGAGCATACCAATCTCTCAGTGCGGCTGAGAATCTTCGGATCCGATGTGCGGAATGGGGGCTCGATGAGAAACGTGAGATTCCTCGCGTCTTGGGCCTGGTCGGGCTGGACGTCGATGAGAAAAAGAGCGTGAGCAGTTTTTCTCTGGGAATGAAACGGCGACTGGATATAGCTACGGCTTTATTGGGCGACACCGACGTACTAATTTTCGATGAGCCGGCAAATGGATTGGATCCGTTGGGCATCGAGAGTATATGGGCCCTTATCGGTCGATTGAATCGGGAGCAGGGCAAAACCATGCTTATCTCTAGCCACGACTTGGATGAGCTGGCATCGGTTGCAACAAGCTGCCTGTTTCTTCATGACGGTGAACTGCTAAAAAAGGAATCGATGGACGTCATAAGGGATGAGGCGCCATCCCTAAAAGAGTATTACAGGCGCTTGATGAAGGCGGTCTCGCTATGAAGCGGGCGATCCATCCCATAAAGGCAGATATGATGCGTTTGCACAGGATATTTCCGGCGAAGTTTGGTCTTGCGCTTATGTTGGCGTTCGGCCTTCTCTTCGGTGTCGTTCTAAAAAACGGAACAACGTTGCTCGTCTTTGGCTATGGCGTTTGTGGGGAGGATATTGGTTTCCTCTGGAATGCAATCGATCCTTCTGCGCCTGATGAGTCCCTTGCGCGCAGCGCTTTTGCCGGTACATCCCTGTTCGTTCCACTCATCGTTTGTTTGGTGCTTTTACAGGAGCATGGCTATAAAGAGGGGCACCGAATTTCTTCGGCAAGAGGTCTCAACCGCTTTTATGGGGCTCTAGCCCATGCATTTTCGTCTGCTTTAATAATTGGCGCAGCGTATAGCGCGCTTTGCCTTCTTCTTTTTGCAATAGCCATAATACGTGGAGGGCATAACTACTCGCACAACATACTAACTGTATTTTTGCCTGCAATGGTAGTCAACGCCGTATTGGTGATATCGGTTGCGCTGGAGACGGTGACCATCTATCGGATAACGGGCAGCGCTGTATTGAGCGGGGCCGTGGTGATAGTTGGATTTGTCATGAGCTTGACGCTCTACGGAGCCTTCCTTCAGGCACCTATACCATCCTTGCGATGGATCTTCTTCCTTCCGGGGCCGTACCTTGGAGTCGGATGTGCCCTTGGGTATAGCGATATGGGGCAGCTGACGCTTCTGGGATATGGCGTGGCAGCCAGCTGTCTATCGGTATTGATTTACGCTCTCTTGAGCTTTCGCGCTGGGGGGTGTGCTCAATGGCTCGTCAGATTAAAAGACTTCTCCAGTCAGAATTGAAGCATGTGAGCAAATGGGCGTACGCCTTAATCCTGGTAATTTATGCGTACATGGTGATATTGCAGCTTAATTCTTTCCCGATGTGGTTCTGTAGCCTCCGTGAGAACAGTTTCTTGGGTTTTTTCCCAGACCCGACGCTTCGGCTATCGGCGGAGGATGTCCTTCTATTTGGCAATGCAGAGGTTTTTCGCGGTCTGCTGTTCAACGTAGCCCCGTTGGCCCATGCATTGTTCTTTCCGTTCATCGCGGCTTGCATTGTGCCGTGCTTTGTCAGTTCGGGCTTTGTCGAGGAACCGTGGGGGTTGTCGGAGGCTCGGGGAGGGAAGCGTGTGTGCGCTATCGTTGCGCGAGTGGTGCTATCTTCTTTTGCCCTTTTGGGCGCGTTTGTCCTGTCGAGTGTCGTTTTGTACTGTCTTAACTGCGCAATCGTTTCGGATGCTCAGCAGTATTTCAACCTGCATGTATTTTGCTATCGACTTATTCTTGCTGCCGCTGCCTGCCTTGCATACGTGGTTTCTTGCGTAATCGTTGTTTCCTATTTTGGGTCCGGCTTCGGTCCGATTGGCATGCTGTTGCTTGTCAACGTCGTAGCGATCTACATACAGATCGGGGCCCATTCCATGCTTCCGCTTCCAGCCTCGATGCTCATGTGGATTTGCGGCGTGACCCCGTTGGGGAATGGTCAATGCATCTCGATTTTAATTGACTGCCTCATAAACGTAGCAAGCGTTTTTATCATTTGCTTTACTGTCGACCGATTGCGGTCGAGATTTCTCTGATTGTTTGTGAGGGATAATCATACCGAGCATATCAAATACAGGGGGGGCGGGCACCGTAGCTGGTGTCCGCCCCCCCCCCGGCTTAGGAGGCTTTAACCTGAGTGGTTCGCGAGCTAGCGGGCCTGCTTTACCTTTGCCGCCGCCTCGACAAACGACTTCCACAGGTTAAAGTCGGTTTCGAGCGTCTTCCACGTGTACTCGGGATGCCATTGCACGCCTAGACAGAATGGTTGGCCTTCGACCTCGATGCACTCGGGAATACCGTCGGTTGCCTTGGCGACCAAGCGCGTGCTTTTACCCAGACGATCGACGCAGCAGTGATGTGCTGAGTTGGTCTGGATCAGTCTGTGGCCGCCAAGCGCGCGCTCCAGCAGCGAGCCCGGCATGACTTCGACAGGGTGCACGGGATCGTTGAGCACGTGGGTATGGCGCCACTGTGTGCGGCCCTCGCGAGCGCCCAGGCTCGGCACGTCCATGCACAGAGTGCCGCCAGTGGCGACATTGAGCAACTGCGTGCCGCGGCAGGTGGTAAAGAGCGGCTTTTTGGCGCGGAGCACCTCGCCGACCAGCTTAAACTCAAAGCTATCGCGGATCTCACAGCAGAGGGTGGGGTCGTAGGGTCGATCATCGCCCCAACGTTTGGGATTGACATCGGGGCCGCCGGGAATGGCGATGCCGTCGGCGATATCGACGTAATGACGGATGACCTCAATGTCCTCGGTGATGGACATCTGCAGCGGCAGGCCGCCGGCGGCAAGGATGGCATCGACAAAGACACTTGCGATTTCCTCGTTGGGGGAGAGCGTCTCGCTTAAAAACGGCTTTGCCTCTTCCCAACGCGGCGCGACGAGGATGAGTGGGCGGTCGGTGGGGGCGACGTCGACATGTGGGGCGTAGGACGATGAAGTGCGAGTTCCGATCATAGGTGTTGCTTTCGAATCTAAAGGTGACAGGGCGCATGAGAGACGTAGGACAACACTTTCAATGGATTTGTCCCACGGGGTGGCTGGCTAGTGGCCCTTAATGGAGTTGAGGAAGTCCTGGGCGCGCTTGGTCTGGGGGTGGTCGAAGAACCCGTCGGGCGTGCCGGTTTCCACAATCTGGCCATCGGCCATAAACACGACACGGTCGGCCACGCGGCGGGCAAAGTTCATCTCGTGCGTAATCACGATCATCGTCATGCCCTGCTGCGCCAAGCGCACCATGACCTCGAGCACCTCATTGATCATCTCGGGGTCAAGGGCACTCGTGGGCTCATCGAAGAGCATGGCCTTGGGCTGCATGGCAAGAGAACGGGCGATGGCCACGCGCTGCTGCTGGCCGCCCGAAAGCTGTGCGGGTACCTTGTCGGCCTGCTCGGCCACGCCCACGCGGCTCAGCAGGTCCATGGCGCGCTCACGAGCCTCCTCCTTGGACACGCCCAGCACATCGACCGGTCCCAGCATGACGTTCTGCAGTACCGTCATATGTGCAAACAGGTTGAACTGTTGGAACACCATGCCCAGCTCGGCACGCATGCGGGCAAGGTCTTTGCCTTCCTGCGGCAAGGGCTCGCCCTCGATGAGGATCTCGCCCGAGTCGATGGTTTCCAGGCGATTGATGGTGCGGCACATGGTCGACTTGCCCGAGCCCGAGGGGCCGATCACCACGACGACTTCGCCGCGGTCGACCGAGAGATTGATGTCGTTGAGAACGTGCAGGTCGCCGTAGTGCTTATCGACGTGCCTGAGCTCGATCAGCGGCTGATTGCCGGTGGAAGAGGTGCTCTGTGCCATGGTGCTCGGCTCCTTATGACTCGAAATGGTAAAGCGTTAGCGGATGATGGTCGCGCCGGTCTTGTGCGAAACGTAGACAGCGGCCTTGTTGATCGCGACGTTGATGAGGATGTAGATGACCGCGATCACCAGATAGACCGATACGAGCGCGTCGTAGTTGGTGATGAGCACGCGGGCATTTTGCATGAGGTCGGGGTAGCTCACCACATAGGCGACGGTGGTGTCTTTGACTACGACCACGAGCTGCGAAATCAACGACGGAATGATAAACCGAATCGCCTGGGGCAATACGATTTTAAAGGTGATTTTGGCCTTGGAGAGACCGAGCGCCTGGGCTGCCTCGACCTGACCACGCGGCACGGCGTTGACGCCTGCGCGGAAGATCTCGGCAAGTACGCCGGCTGCAGCGAGCGCGACGGGAAGCGTGAGCATCCAAAACGACGGCAGTGAAATCTTGTACTGAGGCAGCACCAAAAAGAAGAAGTAGATGAACAGCAGGCTCGGCACGCCACGGAAGAAATCGGTGAGCACGCGGCAGACCAGCTGCAGCGGCTTGATGTCGCTGGTACGGCCGAGCATGAGGGCTAAGCCCAGTACCAGCGCGATGGCGCCGGCGGTGAGCGCGACCTTTACCGTGCCCTCAAAACCGGCAAGCAGGAACTTCCAGGTGGTGAGGTGCGTAAAGAAGTACCAGTAATGGACCGAAAGCTGGCCGGTCACATAAAAGCGCTGCAGTACCAGAGCGATGAGCGCGGCCACGGCAACAAGTGAGATGGCGGTGCCGACGCGAATCTTGGCGCGCATCTTGGGGCCGGGAGCCTCGTAGAGCGCATCGCGCATGGTGAGCGCGGAGGTGGAGTGCTTGCTCATCGGAGGATCCTCACCTTCTTATCGATATAGTTGCCAATGTGGCTCACCACAAAGGCCGTGCCCAGGTAGCCGAGCGCCGAGATAAAGAACGCGGCGACGCCGCCGAGCGAGCGCGTGTTGATGTAGCTCACCACGCCGGTGAGCTCCTGCGGTTTAAGCGGCACCTGACTGCCGAGCGCGGTGGTGAGCATGACGGCGATAAAGAGGTTGGTCATGGGCAGCACGCTCGAGCGCAGCGCCTGCGGAATCACGATCTTGGCGAGGACACGGCTGAAGCTCATGCCCAGCGAGCGGGCGGCTTCCACCTGGCCGACACCGACGGTGTTGATGCCGCTCATAAAGTTCTCGGAGCCAAAGGCAGAACCCAAGAGCACTGTGGCGACGATGACGCAGGTGCGGTAGGGCAGGACGACCTTGAGCGGCGGCAGCGCGTAGACGACGATAATGAGCAGCGCGATGCCGGGGATGTTACGGAAGACCTGGACATACAGGTCGCCAAAGACGCGCAGCGGCTTGAGCGGCGACACGCGCATCACGGTGACGGCGACGGCCAGCACCATGGCGATGGCAAACGACTCAAGCGTCATGCCCCAGGTTGCTAGCAGCGCGTCGATATAGTTCTGGCCATAGAGCGACCAGAGCTCGGAGAGACTCATGCGGACCTCCCGCCGGTAAGGAAAGGGGCTCCCGTGTGTACGGAAGCCCCGACAACTCAGTGAGGAAACAGTTTAGCGCAATAAAGCGCATCGTGCGTTTCCGTATGGTTTCGTAGCGGCCGTTACTAGGCTTGCTGCCTAGGCGCCGATCTCGGGCAGCTCGGGAACATTGGTGTCGCCCGTACGGTCGCCAATGCAGATCTGCCACAGCTCGGTCCAGGTGCCGTCGTCCTCGATCTTCTTAAGAAAGTCGTTGACAAAGGCGACGCCGTCGGAATCGAGCGGCAGGCCGATGCCGTAGGGCTCCTTGTTGCCGAAGGGCTTGCCGGCGATCTTGTACTTACCGGGCTCGCGGACCAGGGCGCTCTGCTGCATGTTGTTATCGATGACGTAGGCGTCAACGCGGCCCTGCTGGAGTGCCTGGCGGGCCTCCTCGTCGGTCTTGAACTCCTGCTGGCTGGCCTTGGGAGCGAGCTCCTCCAGGATGGCAGGGCCGTTGGAGCCGGACTGGACGGCGACGTTCTTGTCGGCCAGGTCATCGACGCTCTTGATGTCGTCGTTGTCGGCGAGCACCAGGATGGCCTGCTGGGTGTAGTAGTAGGGACCGGCAAAGGAGATGAGCTTCTTGCGCTCGTCGGTGATGGTGTAGGTGGCAAAGACAGCGTCGACCTGGCCGTTCTGCAGGACGGACTCACGCGTGTCCGAGGTCACCTGGGTGATCTCGACCTTGTTCTCGCCCAGAATGTAGTTGGACAGAAGCTGTGCGATACCGGCGTCGAAGCCGCGGGTCTGACCGTCTTTCTCGTTGAGGAGGGAGAAGAGCGTGGAGGTCTGAACGCCACCGATCTTAAAGACGCCGGCGTTCTTGACGGCCGTGGCCCAGGTGCTGGCGGCGATGACATCGTCATCGGCCTTGGGGCCGTCGTTGACGAGCTTGTCGAATGCCTTAGCGTCGAGTGTGGTGGAAGCCTCGGTATCATTGGAGCTCTTGGAAGAGCCGGCGGCGGAACCCTTGTCGGCCTCGGCGCTGGTGTCGGAGCAGCCGGCAAGACCAAGGCCGGCGACGGTTGCGAAGGTGGCGGCAACGAAGCCGCGGCGGTCGAGAACGACCTGCTGGGAGAGGTTCTTGCTCATGGTAGAACACCTTTCTCAATAAAATCCCTAGCGGTTGAGTAGAGTTATACCCTATCGCGCTCAAATGGGTCAACACGAAATAACTCAGAAACATACTTACCTTATGGGTTATTCTACCTACCATAAAGGGACAGGCACCTTTGTGGTGGTTCTTGCAGATGCAGCGGCATGCCTTGCTGTTATGTCTCGATCTGTAACAGTTAGACGGACAAAAGGTCTCTATCTGTTACAGATTGAGACAAAGGTCAGGGGCAAAGACGTCTTATCTAGATCTGTAACAGTTAGACGGGAATTCGGGCCCTAGATGTTACAGATTGAGATAATCGCGCCGCGAAAATAAAAACCTCCGCAGGGATGCTTCCCTTGCGGAGGTTTTCTTACTCGTTGAGTAGCCTTACGGCTTCGGCGGCCATGTTTGCGGCCGTCATGCCGTTCTGAGCGAGCAGCTCGTTGGGGTCGTAGCGGTCGGGGAAGCCCTTGGCGATGCCGAAGGTGCGCGTGCGCAACGGCGTGCATGCCAGATAACATGCCACGCGCTCGCCCCAGCCGCCGTCCAAGATACCGTCCTCGAGGGTGACGACAACGCGATGCTCGGCGGCAAGGCTGTCGAGGAACTCGCGGTCGAGCTCGGTTGCAAAGCGCGGGTTGACGAGCGTGGCCTCGATGCCGTACTCGGCAGTCAGACGGTTTGCCACGCGCTCGCCCAGCTCAAAGAAATCGCCAAGCGCGAGCACGGCAACGTCGCGGCCCTGGCGCACGACGTTGTAGCGCGCGACGCCGTAATCGTCGCCCTCGGCAGGCGCCAAGTCGGGGCGGCTTACCAGGCCAATGCCCGGCACACGGATCGCTACGGGATGCTCGCGGTGGTCGAGCGACCAGCTCAGCATGGACAGATATTCCTCCATGCAGGCAGGTGCAAGGTAGTGCATGTTGGGAAGTCCGCCCAGCATGGAAATATCGAAGAACGAGAGGTGCGTCTCGGACGTGGTGCCAAAGATCGACGCGCCAAATACCAGGATGGTTGCGGGGGCGTCGTTGAGGCACAGGTCGTGCCACAGTTCGTCGTAGGCGCGCTGCAAAAACGTGCCGTACACACCAAAGACTGGCTTGGCGCCCGAGCGCGCAAGCGCGGTGGCAAAGGTCACGGCATGCTCCTCGGCAATGCCCACATCGACGAACTGTTTGCCGGCGGCAGCGCGAAGCTCGGGTGTAAAGCCCATGATGTAGGGCGTGGCGGCCGTGATGCCAACGACCTGCGGATCGCACTCGATGGCGGCGCTGAGCGCCTCGCCCGTAATGTCGGCATAGGTGCGCGGCGCAGGCTCGCTCGGATGGCCCGGGCAGAGCTTGCGTCCAGTTGCCATGTCAAACGGACCCACGTGATGCCAGCGCTCGGGGTCGTTCTGGGCTGGCTCAAAACCCTTGCCCTTGGCGGTTGAGACGTGCAACACGATGGGGTGGTCGATATCGCGCAGCTCCTGCAGCGTGTCGACCAGGGCCAACACATCGTTGCCGGCGTCCAGATAGCGGTAGTCGAGCCCCATCGCGCGGAAAACGTTGCGCTCACAGGTGCCGTTGCTGGCGCGCAGCTCGGCCAGATTGCGATACAGGCCGCCGTGGTTTTCGGCAATGGACTGGTCGTTATCGTTGACGATGATGATCAGGTTGCTATCGAGTTCGGCGGCATTGTTAAAGCCCTCAAACGCCAGGCCGCCCGAAAGCGAGCCGTCGCCAATGATGGTGATGACGTTGTATGTATCCCCCGCCAGGTCACGAGCGTGCGCCAGGCCGCAGCCCAGGCTCACCGACGTGGAGGTGTGACCCATGGCGAACAGGTCGTGCTCGGACTCGTCAGGATTGGCAAAGCCAGAAGCCTCACCATAACGCTCCGGATCGATATAAGTGTACGCGCGCCCCGTCAGCGCCTTGTGGGCGTAGGTCTGGTGCGAAACATCAAAGACAATCTTGTCGATGGGGGAGTTAAACACGCGATGGAGCGCAACCGTGAGCTCAACGACGCCCAGGTTGGGGGCAACGTGCCCGCCGACGGCGGCGGAGCTTTCGAGGATTGCCTGGCGGATCTCGCCGCAGAGCAGCGGAAGCTCGGCGCGGTCGAGAGCCTTGACGTCCTCGGGCGTTGTCGTTTGCGTAAGCAGCATCGTTGTGGGTTACTCCATGCGAATCGTGCGCCGGCACTCCCTCGGCCGGCACAATTGCACAAGACAGTCTCGCACATTTTGGCGTTTGATATGTGACGGCGGCGCGGTAATTCGCCAACTGGTGGGGCAAAACGTTTTGTCCGATGCCATACTGGTAGATTCGATGGTGATTATATTCATTGCGTGCAGGCCGTGGCTTGCCGCCGGGTGCCGCTGGAAGGAGGCCGCATGTCCGATGCCGTTCGTGCCGAGAGCATCGCGCGCGAGGTCGACCATGCCGCCCGTCAGCTTGCCCGGGCGGGCCGCTTGGACCTGACGCGCGAGTTTATCCAGCATGGCGACGTGACGGTCTATGCACATGTGACCTCGGTGGCGCGGACGAGCCTGTCCTTTGCCGAGCGTCTTGACCGTGTTGGTATTTCGGTCGACCGCGCCTCGCTGCTGCGCGGGGCCCTGTTACACGACTACTTTCTCTACGATTGGCACGACCCCGACCCGAGCCATCGACTGCATGGCTTTCGTCACCCGTTTTTTGCCCTGGCGCGTGCGGAAGAAGATTTTGAGCTGACGCCGCGCGAGCGGAATATCATCGTGCGCCATATGTTTCCGCTGGTACCGGTTCCACCGACGTGTCGCGAGGCATGGATTGTGTGCCTGGCCGATAAATGGTGCGCTCTGTGCGAGACGGTCGCCGGTCGTCTGCCGCGCAAAGGCGGCGCGAACGATTTGACCGAGGGCACGAGTGACGGTTCGAGCAAAGATTCGAGCGAAAAGAGGAGAGGGTAGACGGTGGGAACCGCGATCGACATGGCATTTGACGGCGCGACGCTTGCCGCCTGTCCACTCTCGGCACTGGTGCTCTCGTTTGCCTTTTACGGGTTTTGCGGCTGGGCGTGGGAGTCGACGGTTTGCGCCATGCTCAATCACGGACGATTTGCCAACAGTGGCTTTTTGCTGGGGCCGTGTTGCCCTATCTATGGTGTGGGCGGCATAGCCTGCTGGCTTTTGCTGCGCGGGATTCCGGATGCCTCGAGCCAGTTTGTTGCCGCGGCGCTCGTATGCAGCGTGATTGAGTACGGCGTAGGCGTTTTGTTGGAAAAAACAACAGGTGCGCGCTTTTGGGATTACTCGCACCTGCCGTTTAACCTGCACGGACGCATCTGCCTGTACTGGGCCTGCGCGTTTGGCTTGGGCGCGTTGTGCATTTGCCGTTTAGTGGAGCCGGCATTGCTGGGGTTGCTTGGCCATCTGCCGGTGCTGATTGTGCGGTTGTCCGCCTTTATCGTCGCGGTCGCGATGATGGTTGACGCGGTGTGCTCGTTGGCGAGCTGGCGGCGTCTGTCCGATCAGCTGGAGCGCGTGCGCGCCGACTTTGCCGACCGCATCAACGAGTCGCTTGCCGATGCCTCGGACTCAATGCTCGAGCGCATTCCCGAATCGACGATTGACTCGGTGACACAGACGCACATCCGCAGCCGTGCCGTTAACGCGTGGCTGGCCGAGCTGGGTGACGCCGCGCTCGATGCCCTGCGCGAGAAGGCTTCGATGCCGACGTTTATCGCGGATGGTGCTCGCGGCCTGGCACTCGCTGCCCGCCGCGTGGCCGATGCCGCGCCGAGCATGCCGCGTCCGTCACTCAGTCGTCGCCTTGCCGGCAAGCGCATGAGCCGTCCGGTGCCGAGCGTGTCGCTCAGCCGTCGCGACCTGCGCTTCTTTAATGCCTTCCCGCGCTTGCGCATCAACCGCTACGAGGGCGTCATCCGAGCCACCGACCTTCGCGACCGAGCCCGCGAGCTGTTCCGGCGCTAGCTGGGACGGGCGCGCTCACGGCTCCCTTGCTTGCGTATTTCCCGTTCGTTTCGCGCCCGTTGCCGCGCCGTTTCCAAGATTGCGGCACCGTTTCCATTCGACAACGCAGCGTTTAACAACGCCGTATCTGGTCTACACCAGTTGCCCCTCGGCCGCATTATGGGCGCCGACAACGTCCATGCGACCAAGGGGGAGCGAATGTACGATACGGGATCGACAACGTTTATGCTCATCTGCACCATGCTCGTGTTTTTAATGACACCGGGTCTGGCGTTTTTCTATGGTGGCCTGTCCAGGCGCAAAAATGTCATCAACACCATGCTCATGTGCTTTGGCGCCATTGGCCTGGTCGGTGTGCTGTGGATTGTTGCCGGCTGGTCGCTGGCCTACGGCGGTGACGGCTCGAGTCCGTTTACTGGAGGCCTTGACCAGCTTCTGTGCCTGCCGGTGCTCAACCAGGTGCTGCAGGCGGCCGAGGGCAACGCCGCGGACGGCGCCGTCTACCCCCAGATCATCAACATCGCCTTCCAGATGGCGTTTGCCATGATCACCGCCGCCATCGTCACGGGCAGCCTGGCAGGCCGCGTTAAGTTTGGTGCCATGACGGCCTTTCTGGGCATATGGTTGCTCGTGGTCTATGCGCCGCTCGCCCACATGGTCTGGGGCGGCGAGGGCTCCTTTATCGGTGACATCATCGGCGCGCTCGACTTTGCCGGCGGCGACGTGGTGCACATTTCGTCCGGTCTCACGGGCCTGATTCTCTGCCTGATGCTCGGCCGTCGTCGCGGCTTTGGCATGGTGAGCTACCGTCCGCATAACGTGCCGTTTGTGGCGCTGGGCGCCGGCCTGCTTTGGTTTGGCTGGTTTGGCTTTAACGGCGGCAGTGAGTTTAAGGCCGACGCCGTGGCGGCGCTTGCCATCCTTAACACCGTGACGGCCAGCGCGGCGGGTATGGTCTCGTGGCTTGTCGTCGAGCGCGTGCGCACCGGTCGCCCCACGCTGGTGGGCGCCAGCACCGGTCTGGTTGCGGGCCTCGTGGTGGTCACGCCGGGCGCGGGCTTTGTCGAGCCGTGGGCGGCGCTGGTCATGGGCCTGATCGTCTCGCCCGTCTGCTACTTGGCTATCAGTCATCTCAAGACCAAGTTTGGCTACGACGATGCGCTCGACGCGTTCGGTTGCCACGGTATCGGCGGTATCTTGGGCGGCGTGGTCACGGGCCTGTTCTGCGTGCCGGAGCTCTCGTGGACCGGCAAGGGCGGCCTGTTCTACACGGGCGACGTGTCGCTGCTCATCTCGCAAATTTTGGGCATTGTGGTGGCGATCGCTATTGTACTGGTGCTCGACTTGGTGATCGCCGCGGTGGTCAAGGCGCTGTTCCACGGCAGCCTGCGCGTGGACGAGGCAGACGAGGCGCTGGGCCTGGATACGAGTCAGCACGGCGAGAGCGCATACCCCTCATTCTCCGGACTCGATTAGCAGCTTCCCCAAGCACCGCACCTTGCCGTTCAATCGTCGCTCACGTACTTAAGTACGCTTCGCTCCTCTTTCACGGCAATCTGCGGCACTTGGGAAACCTGCTAAGACCAGTCAGTTGAACTTTTTTGATCTCTGAGGTTGGTTTACGGCACCTGGGAAACCCGCGTCTCATGTAAAGGGATACGTTGATTATTGAGAGGAATTCACTATGAAGAAGATCACGGCGATCGTTCGTGCCGAGAAGCTTGAGGTTCTTAAAGATGCGCTGTTTGCTGCCGATGTTCGTGGCATGACTATCAACCAGGTACAGGGCTGCGGCGCTCAACATGGCTGGAAAGAATACGTGCGCGGTAACGAGCTACTCGTCAACACGATTCCTAAGGTGCAGTTCACCCTCATCTGCGCCGACGAGCATGTCGACGGTATCGTTGAGATCATCTGCAACGCAGCTCGCACCGGTGCCGTCGGCGACGGCAAGATTTGGGTCGAGCCGGTCGAGGAAGTCATCCGCATCCGCACCGGCGAACACGGCCCGGCCGCGGTGTAGAATCGACCGTCTGCCATCCGCAACGTTAAAATACTGCAATGAGGCATAAGGCTTGCGTTGCGGATGGACGGATTATGGGTCGCAATAAATATCCCGAGGAGACGGTCGCGAAGATTCTCGACGCGGCACAGGAGCTATTCTGTGCACAGGGTTATGAGGGGACGAGCATTCAAGATATCGTTGACCGTCTCGATGGCATGACCAAGGGTGCTGTTTATCATCACTTCAAGAGTAAAGAAGAGATTTTCAACGCCGCGTTTGATCGGGCGATGACTCCGATTGTTGAGCACCGCCGCTCGATGCTTGGCGTCGGTAATATGACCGGCGCCCAAAAGCTAAAAAGGCTTTACGCTCCCGAGTCCGTTGTTCCGCAAATTGAGCTATGGGCACGTATGCGTCCTGCAGCAGATCCGCTAAAAAGCTCGCGTCTTCTGGCGATGCAGTACCAGGGCTCGTTTAACGAGTCTGCCGATGGCTATCTCTTGCCGGTGATCGAGGAGGGCATCGCCGACGGATCCATTGCGTGCGAATGTCCGCGTGAAGCGGCGGAGGCCGTATCGTTGTTGGCGAATCTTTGGCTGCTGCCGCTGTTCCGTCCGCTTGAGCCCAAGGATCGAATGCTCGCTCGCGCTCAATGTTTGGCGCAGATGGCTGCCGCGGTGGGACTCGATTTGGGGGAAGAAGTGCTTCAGACAACGGCGCAGATTTGGGACGTATGGGACCGCGCCGGGTGGTAATATAGATACCAACGGTATGTAATTGATTTGTGAGGGTAGCCACGGCTGCCCTTTTCAAGTCATTAAATACATACTAGTGGTATGTATAGGGGGTGGGCTTATGGCTGGAATGCGGAGGAGTAGCGTCTCGTTGACGCAAAAACAGTGCGATCTATCAGGATTTTTGGCTTTCTTGTTGCGCAGCTGTGCACGTATTCGATGCTGTCGGCGCTGTGCTTTGCGTATCCGCTATATTTGTTCGATTGCAGCGGATCGTCAACGTTATATGGCACTGTCGTGGCGACGGCGTTCATACCAGGTGTGCTCGCGACTCCGGCTGGCGGAATCTTGGCGGATAGGGGAAGACATCGCGAGGTCCTCATGGCCCTCGGCATTGCTCTGATGACTGCATCACTGCTGTCTATCCCCATGAAGCACTCATTGCCTCTTGCGGTCGTCGTAGTAGCGATACTTTGTGTTCAATATGGCGTTCAATCGCTGCTAAAGCCAATGCTCCAAATTGAGACAGTGCGCATGGCGGGTGAAGAGAAGGTTGAGCGGGCCACTGCATTGGTTTCGCAGATGACCATGGTGAGCAATATCTTGGGCCCTGTGGTCGGGACGGCAGTCTATGGGTGCTTTGGCATCGATGCTCTTTGCGCAACCGCGTCGGTGTCGTTTGCGATTTCAGCTCTCTTGTTTGGGGTCGCACTCAAACAAAATGCCTCATCTGAAACGATGGGAGACGGCGCGACTCGTACGACATGCCGAAACGATTTTTGGGAGTCGATTCGGTATCTGTTGCAAAATGCATCATTGGTCGCTGTGATTTTGCTTGCGGCTGTTTTGAACTTTGCGTTGGTTGGGCTAACGATTGGCGCTCCCATTATTGTTACAAAGCATCTCGGCATGCAATCGTCCTGCGTTGGGATAGTTGAGGTGGCTATGGGCTTGGGTGGTCTTGCCGGCAGTGGCTTGGTCGGCATTTGGCCGCATCGTTTTTCTTTCAATGGCATATGTCGATATGTTGCGATGATCTGTTTTGGAGTCGCGCCGATTATTGTTACGCTGCTGTTCGGCGTAGATGTATGCGTGTTCACCGTGTTTGCGGTTGGTTCGGCATGGGTCATGGTGTGGGCAAGCATTGCGTCGGTTGAAATTACCGCGTTTGTTCAGCGGGCAGCGCCGACTGAGCTCTGCGGAAAAGTGCTTTCGGTCGTTTACATGGTCCTTTCCTGTGCAACGCCTATTGGCCAATTGGTTTACGGGCTCGCATATGATCGATGGACACCGGCGATTGTATTCGCAGGCATGTTGGCGGTGCTGACGTTGACGACGGCGCTGTTTTATCGGCTGAAAAGTCGCATGTGGCGATTGTCTTAACGCGCTGGGGCACCGTTGCTTTGCGGAAGCGAATGTCCTGGCGCGTTGGAACACTCTTGCATGGGCATGCCTCTCTTTCGTCTAAAATAACGTGCAGGCGAAGGAGAGGCATGCCCATGATCAAGATGTTCGCGAGTGACTTAGACGGAACGCTGCTTAACGCCCTGCACGAGGCAGATAGGACTATCCGCCGCGCCATTCGCGAGCTGACTGAGGCTGGCCTGCATGTGGTTCCCGCGACTGGACGCTCGACGTTGCCGATCGGCGAGCATGGCTTTACGGGCCTGGCGCTTGACGCCTGCTGCTCCAATGGGTCCATCGTGCGCGACAGGCATGGCGAGGTGCTCAAGACCTGGACCATCGACCCGCAGGTTACCGAGGAGCTGCTCAAGGCGTTCCCGGACATTTGCTTTGACTGCTCCACGCCCGATGGCATGTTTTCGAGTGGATCGTTCGAGATGCATCAGGCGGGCTTTAAAAAGGACAGCCCCATCAAGCGTATTGTGATGCGCGGCATGCGTGCGCGTGGCGGCTATCACGAGGAACAGTATTTCGACCAGTCGATCGGCGATATCTTGCGTCACGATGTATGCAAGATCAATTGTCGCGTGACCTCGCCCGAGCTGGAGCGTGACCTTAAGTCGTATCTTGCCGAGCGATCGGACCGCGTGGTCAACGCGCCGTTCGATCCGGTGATGTTCGAGATCACGGACGTGGCGTGCAACAAGGGCGAGGGTGTGGCCTGGCTGGCGGGCTACTACGGTATTGCCGAGGACGAGGTCGCTGTCTACGGCGACGGCGGCAACGACATTGCCATGCTCAAGCGTTTCCGCCACAGCTACGCGACCAAAAACGGCAGCAATGCAGCTAAGGCCGCCGCGAGCGCAACTATCGGCAGTTGCATGGTCCACGCCGTTCCCAAACACATGCTCGCCACCATGCGCAAGCAAAACTCCCGCACCGTCATCGAATAATGTGACAAAGGGACAGCCCCTTTGTCACAGGGGCCTGTGTGCTTGGAATACGAACATATATTCGTATATATAACTAGGCTCTGGTAGAATCGGTATCGTTGACGGCAGTTCCATGTGCCGGGCAGCGCCCTCCATCTGATGGGAGGTGATGCCCATGACCGATCTGATTGATTTTGTGAGGCTCCTGACCGCCTTGGTCTCGCTCCTCACGACGCTCATCGGACTTTCCGAGGCACTTAAGCAACGTTCGAAGCAACGTAAAAGGGGTCGCCGCCGCTAAGGCGTTGACCCCTTAAACCAAGCAACGGCGCTGCCCAGCTAACCACAACTTGGGCTGCCGTCGACACTATTCTACCCACGAATGCCATTTTGAACAATCGGTAATACCGCTCCAAAAGCCAGGCACAACCGGCACAACCTAGGCGGTCACTGGATGCGACAAAGGGATAATCCCTCTGCCACATTCCAAATATTGCCTTTACGTGTTGATACACACGGTGTGCAATAATACTCGCACTGTGCAATAGCGCACAGGCTGAGTAACAAGGAGGACGCTTGTCCCAGCTCGAGAAATGCGATCGCCGGTCCCTTCGCTCGCAGCGTGCCCTTCGCCAGGCACTTGCCAGCGAGCTTGCCGAAAGCGGCGACCTTTCGCGCATTAATGTCGCGTCGCTCACCGAGCGTGCTGGCCTTACGCGCCGCACGTTCTATTCGCACTACCGCGATATCCCCGACTTTATCAATCAAATCGAGGACGGCTTGCTGGCCGAGATCCGTGAGCGCATTGAGCTCATCACCGCAGCTCATCTGCCTGATCTCTATCACAACATCGATGAGCTCGAGCCGGCGCCCGGTTCGGTTGAGCTGCTGCGTTATCTTGCGGCCAACCGCGACTTAATCGGTGTGCTGCTGGGTCCGGGCGGCGACCAGGCCTTCATTAAAAGGATCATCGACACCGCGCGTGAGGCTGTGGTGCCGCGTGCGCAGACGGGCATTCTGGGTCTGGCGCTGGGCACGTTCTTTGACTACTACGTCACCTACGTCGTGAGTGCCGAGGTCGGCATGATTCAGCGCTGGTTTGAGCGTGGGCTCACCGAATCGCCCGAGGCCATGGCGCGCATTATGACGGTGCTCGCTTTTGTGCGCCCCGGCGACCTGTATGGCCAACCCATCGATATCAACGTGCCGGAATACGGCATGAAGCTATTGAACTTGCAGCTCGAGGACGCGGCCGACACCGCTGCAACCGTCGAGTCCAACAACTAAGAGGAGAGACAATGAGCAAACTCGTCGAGGGCATCAAGGATCGTGTGGTCGCTGCCGCACGCGAGGCCGCGCCCGCCGTGGTGGACGCGGCCCAGAAGGCCGCGACCGCGGCAGCCGAGAAAGTTGCCGAGGCAGTTGCCGATGCCAAGAACGCGGCAGGGGAGACGTCCGTCGCCGCCGAGCCCGCTACCGCCGCTGAGCCCGTAGCCGCCGCCCACGCCCCCGAAGGTGCAATCTTCAACCCCGAGAACGCTCGTGGCAACCTGCACCTGGGCATCGACGTGGGCTCCACCACCGTCAAGCTCGCCGTGCTCAACGACGACAACCAGATCGTGTACGCCAAGTACCAGCGCCATCACACCGATGTCCGCGCTTGCGCCCGTGACCTGTTCGAGGGTGCTGCGACCGTGCTGCCGACGGCCCAAATGACCTGCGCCATTACCGGCTCGGGCGGTTTGCTGCTGTCCCAGTGGCTCGAGCTGGAGTTTGTCCAGGAGGTCATCGCCAGCAAACGCGCCGTCGAGACCCTCATCCCGGCCACCGACGTCGCCATCGAGCTGGGCGGCGAGGACGCCAAGATCATCTACTTCGATAACGGCATCGAGCAGCGCATGAACGGTACCTGCGCCGGCGGTACGGGCGCGTTCATCGACCAGATGGCAACCCTGCTGCACACCGACGCGAGCGGCCTCAACGAGCTCGCGGCCAACGCCACCACCATCTATCCCATCGCCAGCCGCTGCGGCGTCTTTGCCAAGACCGACGTCCAGCCGCTGCTCAACGAGGGCGCCCGTCCCGAGGACGTGGCCGCCTCCATCTTCCAGGCCGTCGTGACCCAGACCATCTCGGGTCTGGCGTGCGGCCGTCCCATTCGCGGCAACGTCGCCTTCTTGGGCGGCCCGCTGCAGTATCTCTCCGAGCTGCGCCACCGCTTCTATCTCACGCTCAACCTGGACGAGGAGCACCGCATTGTGCCCCAAAACGCCCACCTGTTTGTGGCGAGCGGCGCCGCCATGGCGCACGAGTCCAACAAGCTCAGCACGTTCCCGCAGCTCATTGAGGCTATCGACAGCTTGGGCGACACGCAGGGTGCTGAGGTCGAGCGCCTGGACCCGCTCTTTGCCACCGACGAGGACTTTGCCGAGTTCAAGGGTCGCCACGACACCGAGGTCGTCCCCAAGGGCAAGCTCGACGGCTACACCGGCCGTGTGTTCATCGGCATCGACGCCGGTTCCACCACCATGAAGGCCGCGCTCGTGGGCGAGGACGGCCAGCTGCTGCACACCTGGTACGGCAACAACAACGGCGACATCCTGGGCACGGCCAAGGTCATCATGGCCGATTTCTACAACCACATCCCTGCGGGCTGTACCATCGGCCACGTGACCACCACGGGCTACGGCGAGGCGCTGCTCATCGAGGCCCTCAAGGCCGATTCCGGCGAGATCGAGACCGTCGCGCACCTGCGCGGCGCCAAGGCTTTCCTGCCCGGCGTCGAGTTCATCCTGGACATTGGCGGCCAGGACATGAAGTGCCTGCGTGTGAAGGACGGCGTCATCGAGCACATCATGCTCAACGAGGCCTGCTCGTCGGGCTGCGGCAGCTTTATCGAGAGTTTCGCCGTGTCTATGAACATGGACGTGCGCGCGTTTGCCGATGCCGCCATCCATGCCAAGGCCCCCGTCGACCTGGGCAGCCGCTGCACGGTCTTTATGAACTCGCGCGTCAAGCAGGCGCAAAAGGAAGGCGCCACGGTGGGCGACATTGCGGCCGGCCTGTCTTATTCCGTCATCAAGAATTCCCTGTTCAAGGTCATTAAGCTGCGCGACCCCAAGGAGATCGGCAGTCAGGTGATCGTCCAAGGCGGCACCTTTATGTCCGACGCCACGCTGCGTGCGTTTGAGCAGCTCACCGGTGTTCACGCCGTGCGCCCCGACATCGCCGGCTGTATGGGCGCCTACGGTGCGGCCCTGCTCGCCCGCGATCGCGCCGGCGCCGACGGCACCTCGACCATCCTTTCGGCCGAGGACATCGCGCACCTCACCGTGACGCAAAAGCACGTCCGCTGCGGACGTTGCTCCAACAACTGCCAGCTTACCGTCAACGCTTTTGGCGGCGGCAGGCGCTTCATTACCGGCAACCGCTGCGAGAAGGGCGCCGGCCACAAAAAGCAAAAGACCGAGGCCCCCAACCTCTTCAAAAAGAAAAACGAGTTGCTCTTTAACCGCGAGGTGCTGAGCCCCGACGAGGCCCCGCGCGGCACCGTGGGTATCCCGCGCGCACTCAACATGTACGAGAACTACCCCTTCTGGCACGCGTTCTTTACGCGCCTGGGCTTTAGCGTGCAGCTGTCCGACCAGTCGAGCAAAAAGACCTACCAGGCGGGCATCGAGTCCATGCCGTCCGAGAGTGTGTGCTACCCGGCAAAGATGAGCCACGGCCACGTGATGAACCTTATCGACCGCGATGTCGACTTCATTTGGATGCCGTGCGTGCGCTGGGAGCGCAAGGAGGATCCGACCGCTGGCAACTGCTACAACTGCCCCATCGTCATGAGCTACCCCACGGCGTTGGCACTCAACATCGACGAGATCCGCGAGCAGAATATCGAGTTCCTGTATCCGTTTGTGCCCTATCACGACAAGACCGAGCTCAAGCGCCGCCTGTATCAGGTGCTCGCCGTCGACCGTGTGGCCGATGCGCAAGCCGGTCGCGGTCGCGTGCGTGGTCCTAAAATCACGCGCTCCGAGGTCGATGCTGCCGTCAACGCCGCCTACGAGGCGGACGCGCGCTTCCACGAGGATATCCAGACCATGGGCGAGGAGGCTCTTAAGTGGGTCGAGGACCACGGTGGCCACGGCATTGTGCTCGCCGGTCGTCCCTACCATAACGACCCCGAGATCAACCATGCCCTGCCCGAGCTTATCTCGAGCTTTGGCTTTGCGGTCTTTACCGAGGATTCGCTCGCGCATCTGGTAAAGCCCGAGCGCCCGATCCGCGTCGTCGATCAGTGGATGTACCACAGCCGCCTGTACGCCGTCGCCCGTTTTGTGACGATGCGCAACGACCTGGACCTGATCCAGCTCAACTCCTTTGGCTGCGGTCTCGATGCCCTGACCACCGACCAGGTGCAGGAGATTCTGGAAGCCAGCGGCAAGATCTACACCGTGCTCAAGATCGACGAGGTGTCCAACCTGGGTGCCGCGCGCATCCGCATCCGTTCGCTCATGGCCGCGCTTAAGGACCAGGAGGCCGAGCGCTTGGCCGAGGCCACGGCCGCGGGCGAGGCCTACGAGCAGGGCGATGCCGCGCCGGTGGCGCCCTCCACGGATGCCCCCGCGTTCGCGAGCCGCAAGTACACGTTTGAGGCACAGCGTGAGAGCGCCACGACCGCATGGCCCAAGGTGCCCTTTACCGAGCAGATGCGCGATGAGGGCTACACCATCCTGTGTCCGCAGATGGCGCCGATCCACTTTGACCTGGTCAAAGAGGTGTTTCGCGGTGCCGGCTACAACCTGGAGCTGCTGCCCTCGACCGATCACGATGCCGTCGAGGCCGGCCTGCGCTACGTGAACAACGACATCTGCTATCCGTCGATCCTGGTGACCGGCCAGATTATGGAGGCCATCGAGAGCGGTCGGTACGACCTGTCCAAGACGGCCGTGGTTATCAGCCAGACCGGCGGCGGCTGCCGTGCCACCAACTACATCGCGCTCATTCGCAAGGCACTGCGCGAGAGCGGCCACCCCGAGATTCCGGTGATCTCGCTTTCGGCAGTGGCGCTCGGCGAGGACAACCCCGGCTTTAAGATCACGCCGGCGCTGCTTAAACAGGCAGTCTACGCGGTGCTCTTTGGCGACGTGATGATGCAGATGCTCTATCGTTGCCGCCCGTACGAGGCAACGCCCGGTGCCGCCAACGCGCTCTACGAGGAGTACATGGCACGAGCCCGCAAGCTGGCGCCCAAGTTCAACCGCCACAACTACACCAAGCTGTGCCGCGAGGCCATCCGCGCGTTCGATACCATGCCGCTCGTGGGCGAGGACACCAAGCCGCGCGTGGGCGTGGTCGGCGAGATCCTGGTCAAGTTCCACCCTACGGCCAACAACCACGTGGTCGACGTTATCGAGCGCGAGGGCTGCGAGGCAGTGGTGCCGGGTCTGCTCGACTTCTTCCTGTACTCTATGAGCAACGCCGAGCTGCAGAAGGACGAGTTGGGAAGCTCTGCTACCACGCGCGCTGGTATGCAGGCGCTCATCAAGCTTGTGGACTGGATGCGCACGCCGGTGGAGGAGATGCTCGAAAAGTCCCGCCGCTTTGAGGCGCCCGAGCGCATCGGCACCATGGCCGACAAGGCCCGTACGGTGCTTTCGGTGTGTAACAACATGGGCGAGGGCTGGTTACTTACGGCCGAGATGCTCGACCTGATCGACCATGGTGCGCCCAACATCATCTGCACGCAGCCCTTCGCGTGCCTGCCCAACCACGTGGTGGGCAAGGCCGTGATCAAGGAGTTGCGCCGCCAGCACCCCGAGAGCAACATCGTCGCAGTGGACTATGACCCCGGTGCATCCGAGGTCAACCAGCTCAACCGCATCAAGCTCATGATCAGCGTGGCCAAGGAGAACATGCGCGCCGGTAAGGGCTTTAAGCTCGAGAAGGTGGCGCCGCTCGCGATGGACGAGGTCACCGGTCAGATGCGTGCCCATGATGGCTGCGTGAGCTGTGGCTCGGCCGACGAGAGTGCCGTGGCGTCGGTCGCTGAGCGCCTGGGGCGTGGCATTAAGAAGTAACTGGCCTGCTTTGTGCTGGATATGAGACAAACGGGTGGTAGCCGTACCGGCTGCCACTCGTTTTTATTGCACATATGTTGCGTAAATAGCGTTGCAGGCGCCTTCAGCGGACTCGGATTTCGGAAGTATGCGGCAAAATTTGAATAGGCCGAGCACACTGGATATGCCCAAGCTTTGTACCTGCGGTTTTATTGGTGAAAAACCGGGGTGTGCTCGAGGGCTCCGGAATTTGCCGCATACTTCCGAAAACAACGTCTCGGTGGCACCAAAAATTGCCTCCAGAACCCTGAGATAATGAACATATGTAGCCGTTCGCCGCAAATTATCGTCCGTTCATGGAGCCTATCTCCAACGAGTTGTAACCATATGGTTTGATGTTGGAAACATATGATTGCCGGCAGGCCATAGGTGACGTTCCCCCTGATATCGGAGGTTCCAGGTATGTTTCGCGCTCCGTTAAATAACTATCGGTTGGGCTAACATGGGTCGCCGTGCTATTTCGATAACCCTTGCAGTGGTCTGCCTGGCTGTGCTCTTGGGCGCTACGGGGCTGTTTGCTATAAGTCGAGAAACATCCTATATGCAGGAATGTGCTTCCGAAGGCTTTGCCATTGATGGTTACTATCGGGATGACAAAACGAGTCGGGAAACCCTGGCTTTTCTTGAGGAGGACAACTGTCGATGGCAGCTGGTCGACCAAGACGGAATCTGCACAGACGGGCAGTTTAAGCGTACGGATGACCCCAACATCCTGATATTAAAGAAGGAAAACGGTGAAGAATTCGGTACGGTCCACGTGGCGTACTTGTCACGCCGACGCGAGCAGGGCCAGCTCTATCTATCTAGAGATAGCAAAGTGACCCGATTTTATCTGGTGAGCACCAAACCTGCGTTTACGGTGGAGTCTGGCGATGTCGATCCGGCCAGTTGATTCACGGCAATAAAACGGCGCGCGGGCCGCGGGTGTGAACTGCACCCTGCTATTTGCTCGTGTCCGTATCGCGTCTGCGCCTCGTCATAACTTGCGTCCGTGCGAGCATTCATCCCGCGCCGGCATCACTTCACATCGAACTCCACGCGATCGAGTTCGGGCACATTGAGATCGATGAGCTTGCGGGCAACGCGGCGGTCGTGCTCCCCGAGCCCCTCGCTTGTTGTCACATGGGCGACAATCTCGCGCTCGACGAGGCCCTCCTCCTCGCCTTCGGTGGCCGAGGTCTCGACGGCGACGGTGTAATCCTTAAAGCCCGGCAGTACCGCGGCAAGCTCGCGCGTAGTTTCGGTGACGCCATAGCCGTCCTGCACGCCGGCCTGCGCCGAGCCAATGGATCCCGCGGTCATAACGATGCAGGGGATGGCAAAGATCACCGTACCCACGATGATGCGGCGGCGCACTTTGCGCGACAGCTCGTCGACCTCGGCATTTTCCTCGGCGGTCACAATGCCGTCGCCGTTAAGGTCGCGCTTGAGCGGCACGCGCAAAAGAAGCAGCACGGCTTCGGCAGCCAGCGCGATAAAGACCACGTTGATGCCAAACTCGTAGAGCGCCGAGAGAAACAGCGACCCGCTTGCGATGGCGATGCCATAGCCCGCCGCGCACAGGGGCGGCATGAGCGCGGTCGCCACGGCTACGCCGGCAATGAGCGTCGAAGGCTCCTGATCGCGCGAGTTGCCCAGCCCGCCCGCAAAGCCGCCCGCGAGCGCGACGGCAAGGTCCCACACAGTCGGCGTCGAATTGTCGATGATGGCAGCTGTGGTGGTGCCAAGGGGCGAGAGCTTAAAGTACAACGTGGACGTGACCAGGCAAAAGGCCATCTGCAGCGCAAGGCTGGCGATGGCTTCGACGGTAATCTCACGGTCGAGCGTGGCGATGCCATATGCCATGGCAAGGACCGATCCCATGAGCGGGCAGATGAGCATGGCACCCACGATGGCGATGTCCGAGTCGATATCGAGGCCGATGCTCGCGATGAGCATGGCGATGATGAGGATGCACAGATGTGAGCCGGTCAGGCGCGCCCCGTTTACAAAGCGCTTACGGATTACGTGATAGGGCGCGCGTCCCTCGCGAATGTTGAATGCGCGCTTGAGGAAGCGGGTGACGTTTTCCATGGCTTCGCTATGAGCAGGGCGGATGCCGTGGCGCCGGTGATGGCGTTCGCGCAGTCGCTTGATCTGTTGTTTGTCGAGTTCCATGTCCACCTCGTTCCAGCGCGGTCCGCGCAACGCGCCCGTTGTCTTAACTCTACACCGTGGCGGGCGGGGTGTCTGTTGGATGCGGAATCCGATAGGGCGGATGACGCGGGAGCAAATACAAATCACAGGCTCAATTCGATCCCGCAAGAATATGATGCACCAGCTCCTACATATGTGACGGAATTGTGAAGCACGAGAGCGCGAATTTCAAATAATCCGCTGGTGACCAATGTTGCGCAACAGAATTCAAAAATCGGCACCTACAGTTTGAAGCGTATGGATACATCCGTGTCAAAGGGAGAAAGCCATGGCAAACTACAGTCCACAACACTTTGAGCCTCGGGCTAAGGCCGTCAACGTCAAGGGCGTTGCCAACCGCGCCGTCGCAACCGTTTTGACGGCGGGCCTCATCGCTCAGCCGCTCATGTCGCCGCTGGCGGCAATCGCCGCACCGACGGCAGATAACGGCGATTCTGTTCAGGGGGGGGGGTAGTTCTGTAGAGAACACCGTTGCCGCCGGTAACCAAGCGGTCGTAAAGACGGCTGCCCAGCTGGCAGAGGAGTCGGCAAAGCAGCTCAAGGACGCTCAGGCCGCCTACGATGCGGCTCAGAAGAAGGCCGACGCGGCGGGCCAGTCTCAAAAGCAGGCACAACAGCAAAAGAATCAGGCCTCGCAGGCTGTGAGCGACAACGAAATCGAGCAGAACGCAGCAGAAGTCGCCGCGCTCCAGGAGAAGATTGACGAGCTCAAAGCCGCCGTCGAAAAGACCGAGCAGCAGCAGAAGAAGCTGGGCGACCTGAACGATCGGCTCGAACAGGCCAACAAGAGTGTCGAGGATAAGACCCAGGCGCTCAAGGACGCCAAGGCAAAGCAGGATGAGGCCAAGAAGGCCCTCGACGATGCCCAGGCTAAGCTCGAGGCCATGGGTATGGACGAGTACGAGGCCGCCAAGAAGGCCGTCGAGGACGCGCAGGCAAAGCTCGATGACGCCAATAAGGCCGTTACTACTGCACAGGACAATCTGGACCAGGCCAAGGCTGCCGAGGCCAGCGCCCAGCAGGAAAAGCAGAATACC
The DNA here is from genome assembly GCA_019425015.1 of Collinsella sp. Taxonomy (GTDB): domain Bacteria; phylum Actinomycetota; class Coriobacteriia; order Coriobacteriales; family Coriobacteriaceae; genus Collinsella. The sequence continues at coordinate 201,799 of JAHYYJ010000002.1, read as the reverse complement.
GAGGCAGCTTTGACGACTGCCCAGGCCAAGAAGCAGGAGACTGCTGCTGCTCTCGCAGCCGCAACCACCGCGCGCGATAACGCCCAGCAGAAGTTCAACCAGGCGCAGGCCGCGCTCGATGCTGCCGTCTCGGGTACGGGTGTTGACCTGAGTGCGCTTGAGGCCGCCAAGAACACTGCCGCCAGCGAGCTCGCGACCGCGCAGGACGCGCTCGAAGCCGCGACGACTGCAGACGCCACCGCACAGACAAATCTGCAGGCCGCCCAGGCTGCCGTCGCTGCCGCGCAGGAGAAGGTCAACGCCGCCAACGCCGCTGTGGCATCTGCCCAGTCTGCATATGATGCGGTAAGCAAGGAGTACAACGCCGCCGTCAGCAAGCGCGACGCCGCGAAGTCGGCATACGAGCAGGCCCAGCAGACCGAAGCCGACAAGAAGGCGGAGTACGACCGACTCGTCGAGGTTCGTCAGCAGAAGAGCAACGAGTTCGATCAGGCTCGTGCTGAAGTAACCGACGCGCATAATGCATACGACGCCGCAAACGCCGAGGTCGAGAAGCTTAACCAGCAGATTGCCGACCTCAAGTCAAACATGACCGTAGACCAGAATGTTATCAGCCAGGGCATGTTCGGCTTCATGAACTATATCATCGGCGGCAGCCAGTTCACAGCCACGCAGAAAAAGAACGCCCAGGATGCCGTATCGATGCTGACCGGTGCTGATGACAAGGCCGAATGGTATGACAATTACGTCGATCAGGACATGTCTCGCGACACCAACCCGCTTTCCTTGGAGCAGATGCGCAACGCCTTGACATATCTTGACACCCAGAACAACCTCCGCAAGGCGAACGGTCAGTCGGCGCTCAGCGTCAGCCTCCGCATGACTGCGGCAGCCGCCCTTAATGTATCATATTCATCGAACATCTGGGGACACTCGGGTTGCTACTGGGATAACGGTGAAAATCTTGCTGGCGGCGGCGGCGCATATACCGGCGGCGAGACTGAGGATACACTCGGTTGGCCCTATACTGGTCTCTACACTCAGGAGAAGGTTAATTACGAGAATTGGATTAAAAAGTACGGTGCGGATAGCGAGGCTGGCAAAGCTCTCATGGCTCATCGCTATGATTCGTACTATATCTACCAAAACTATCGCGATGTGTATTCCGGCACAAAAGATGAAAACGGTAAGGAAAGAGGAGACGGCTGCGGGCACTATCTCAACGTTATCGATTCCGCTACGGTGGCTATCGGTATCGCAACCGGTAGCGGTAAGAACACCGATTCCGAGGTAACCGCATTCGATTACAGCGATGATGACACTCAGGCTGATTTCACTGTCTCCGAGTTCAAGAAGCTCGTCAACGACTACATCGATTCTGCCTATAACGCTGGCGGCACGCAGGCGCAGAAGGCGCAACTCAAGGAGCTCCAGAGCAAGCTCGCCGAGGCGCAGAAGACGCTGGGCACGGCCGATACGGCATATCTCGCTGCTCTCAATAATCAGAAAGACGCACAAGACGCCTATACCGCGGCCGACACGAACGTGAACACCGCCAAGGGCGAGTACGAGAAGGCCAAGTCCGGCACCGCCGCCGCAAAGACGGCATACGACGCCGCCGAAGCCAAACTCAAGGGTATCGACGTCAAGACGCCCAAGACCAAGCTCGACGCCGCCAAGGGCGAGGCCGCTACTGCCCAGGCAGCTCTCGATAAGGCAAACGCCACGCTTGCTGACAGCAAGACGAAGGCAGCCGAGGCCGCTGCTCACAAGGCGAAGGCTCGCAGCGCCCGCGATGCCGCCAAGGCAAGGTCCGATCATGCCAATGAGGCGTATGACAACGCCACTGCTTCGGTCAAGGACCTTACCGCCAAGCGCGATGCCGCCAATACGGACCTTGCGAACAAGCAGGGCACGCTAGACGAGGCCAAGAAGGCCGACGGTGCTGCCCAAGCTGGCGTTGACAAGGCTCAGGCCGCAGACGCGCATGCCGCGACCGCTCTTTCGGACGCCAAGCAGGCAGTTGCCGCCAAGACGCAGGCCCTGTCCGACGCACAGGCGAAGGCCAAGGCCGCCGAGGGCGAGCTGGCCACCGCAAACAAGGCCTTCGAGCGCTTCGTCGGCGCCCAGAAGGCGGTCGACGACGCCAAGGCCGCCTATGACGCTGCCGTCGCCGGTGTCGCCGATGCCCAGAAGCAGCTCGAGGCCGCCAACGAAGCCGTCGTCGATGCGAACCTCGAGATCTTCAAGGCCAAGGCCGAGCTTGCCAACGACGAGGCGCTCAAGGCCGATCTTGAGGCTGTCGACCACAAGGCATCCCTTGCCGCGGGCACGACGGGCAACGAGAAGCTGGTCAAGCTGAACGCTGCCTACGCTCGCTATAAGGCTGCCGTCGATGCCGCCGCTGGTCTCAAGGCTGCCCTGAGCGATGCCGATGCCAAGCTGTCCGATGCCAACGACGCCTATGCCGCCGCGCTTGCCGAGCTTGGCGATGCCAAGGATGCCCTGGCTGCCGCGCAGGCCGAGTACGACAAGTATCATCCCAAGGCTGAGCCGCAGGCCAAGGCTCAGGTTGCGCAGGCTGCTGCAAAGGCTCCTGTCGCCAAGAAACAGGCCGCGCCTGCCGCGCTCGCCCAGACCGGTGATGACTCCGCACTTGCGGGTGAGGTCTTCGTCATCGGCGGCATAACGCTCGTGGCCGCAGGCGTGACGCTGGGCGATCGTCGTCGCAAGCACATGTAGCGATTCGGGCGTCGGCTCTGCAAGGAACTTCAATTCATAGCGGGACCGTCTCGATAGCCAAACGATAAGGCCGGCGCGCTGTCAAACGCAGCGCGCCGGCTTTTCTTTGCGTTGGTATCAAAAAGCCCGGTCGGTAGCCGCGAAAGCTACCGACCGGGCAAATCGTAGGCAATATGGTTGCTGTCGAGCAGCTGCTCAGCTTATCCCAGCAGGCTCAAGCCCACGGAGACAAACGCCAGGATAACGCCGACGATGGACTCGCCGCCGAGCAGGCCGCTGGCGACAACCAGGCCCTGTTCCTGGAAGGCGGCGTCCTTGGCAGCCCTCTCCTCGTCAGAAAGACCAGCGGTGGCGTCGCGGTGGGCGGACCACTTGTCGTAGGCGAGCTTGACGCAGGAGCCCAGGAATGCCGTGAGTGACATGTAGAACGGCAGGTACACGCCCAGGCCGATCATCATGGCCGGAATGCCGAGCCAGTACATGACGATGCCGGCGATAAAGCCGCTAACGAACCACGGCACGCTCGGGATGCCCGAGACCATGGTGGCGACAACGCTTGCCTGCGCGGCAACAAAGCTCTTGTCGGGGCCAAAGGCGTCCGGGCCATAGGCGGTGACGAGCGCGACCATGACGGCTGCGGCGACCAGGGCGCCCACGATGCCGCCGATGGCCTGGCCGATCCACTGTGCACGCGGGTTGGTGCCCAGCACGGCGCCGGCTTTAAAGTCGTTCATGACGTCGCCCGCAAGGCCGCACGCCACGGCCACGATGCCGGCGATAAAGAACAGTTTGACCTGAGCGATCTGTGCGAAGGCTGCCACGATGAGCATGACGATGAGGCCGAAGATCTCCATGGGGTCGATGCCCGTCTGGCCGCAGCTCTGCGCGCTCATGATGGTGGTGACAAAGGTGAACAGCGTGACGATGACGGCCGGAACGGGGCCAAGGTCAAGCACGATGGCGATGATCACGGCGATGGCGGCAGCGCCCAGGCCGATGATACCGGCGTCGAGCTTGAGGGAGCCCGAGATGAGCGACTGCCCGTCGGTGTCGGTGGAGCTGTCGGCGGCGAGGCCGCGGACGATACCGGCGACCTGCGGCAGGATGTCCTTGAGGACGACGGCGACGCCAAAGCCCATCATGAGGCCCATACCCAAGGACTTGACGATGCCCTGCGCGGTCACAACGTCGAACAGACCGGCAGCGGTGCCGCCCACAATGATGCCAAAGTTGCCTAGCAGGGCACCGGCAAACCAGAAGGCGACCGGGGCGAAGCCCACGAGGAAGCCGACGGAGAGCAGCATGGGCGAGTTGTAGATGCCAAAGGTCACGCCGGGAATATTGAGCGTGCAGAGCATGCCGGGCACCACGCCCAGGGCGTCGCGCAGCACGCTATAGATGCCGGCGATGGCCATGGAACCAAAGAGCTGCTTGCCGGTTTTGCCGCCAGCCTCGGTTGCGCGCAAGGTCTGAGCTGCGGCGTTGCCGGTGGGGAACTCAAGCGCGGCGTCCACGATAAAGTGACGGTGGATGAGCGCGGTGGCCAGCAGACCCAGGATAGTGCCGGCGAGTGCCACGATAAACATGTCGAGCCAGCTAATCTGGTCGGCATAGCCCAGCATCCAGGCGCCCGGGATGGTAAACGCCAGACCGCCGGCGACCATGGCGCCTGCGGACATGATGGTGTGGGTGACGTTTGCCTCGTTGAGGCTGGCGTTGCCCATGAGTTTGAGGAAGAACAGCGAGATGACGGCAGCAAAGACGATCGGCCAGGGGAGTGCGCCCATCTTGAGGGCGGTGTAGGCCGAGCTTGCCGTGATGATCACGCAGCCAAGGACGCCGATGACGACGCCGCGCAGCGTGAGTTGCCCGCGCATCGAGGCGCGGTTCGAGGGATTGCTCATATAAAACTCCTTTGCGTATATCCGCTTCCCCCGGGAGCGCCGTTACGGATACGGCGCGGGAAGTCGGGTTACCAAGGGCCGCCGCGTGAGCTCGCAAACGACCGCGCACCAGTATAACCGCAAGGTAGTCATTTTGGGACGGCTGGTTTAGGTAGGCGATATACTGCTGGGCAGACGAAAGGAGCGCCGACGATGCTTAATGGGTGTGCATATATATTGACGGTCGACGTGGGCAACACGTTCATTCGCTTTGGCCTGTTTGCCGAGGATTCAGCCGCGGCACAGGAGCGCCCGCTCGCGACGTGCGAGATCACCACGCCGTCGAGCATTACGGCCGACGAAGCGCGCATGCGACTTGTGCAGGTCATGGCTGCACTGGCGGCCGATGCAGGTGTGCCCGGGGTGCTTGCACCCGCCGCGGCCGTGCTGAGCTGTGTAGTCCCGGCGCTCGAGCGTCCGTGGAAGGCGGCGCTTTCCCGCACCTGCACGGGGCGCGTGCTCACCGTGGGGCCGGGCCTCAAAACCGGCATGCCCGTGCACTACGATGACCCGGCCGAGATCGGTCCTGACCGCATCGCCGATGCCGTGGCGGCCCGCGCCGTCTATGGCTCTCCGTGCATCGTAATCGACCTGGGTACCACAACCAATATCGAGGTTATCGATGCGCGCGGAACCTTTGTCGGCGGCGTCATCGCGCCGGGTCTGGCGCTCGGCGCCCGCTCGCTTTCGGCTGCTGCGGCGCGCCTGCCGCAGGTCGAGCCCTCGGCACCCACACATGTAATCGGCCGCAACACGCGCGAGGCCATGCGTTCGGGCGTGGTTCTGGGCGAGGTGGCACGCATCGACGGCATGCTCGACATGGTGCTTGCCGAGATGCGCGCGACCAAGGCCGCGGGGGAGGGCAATGTACCCATCGTCATTACCGGCGACGATGCCGAGGCACTTGCGGCGCTGGTCGGCCATAGCCTGACGGTCGATGACGCGCTGACGCTGCGGGGTCTCGCCGAGCTCTACCGCATCAACCAAAAGCCCCGCCGCGTGTAAAAGTGAGGGCGCCGGTGGGACAAACGCCTCCACCTTTCACCTGCTACAATGGGTCAAACTATTGCGATTACGGAGGTGTCTGCCATGTCGGACGATCTTCATCAAACTTCGTCAGGCAAGCGCCTGGACGTCATTAGCTGGGACGAGTTCTTTATGAGCGTGGCCATCGCCGCGCAGCGCCGCAGCAAGGACCCCAACACACAGGTGGGTGCGTGCATCGCCAGCACCAACCACCGCATCCTTTCGGTGGGCTACAACGGTACACCCTCGGCGCTCAACGACGACTTTTTCCCGTGGGGTACGAGCGACGACCCGCTGCAGGACAAGCACAACTACGTGGTCCATGCCGAGGCCAACGCCGTGCTCAACTACCGTGGCTCGCTCAAGGACCTCGAGGGTTCCACGGTCTACGTCACGCTGTTCCCGTGCCACGACTGCGCCAAGATTTTGGCGCAGGTGGGCGTGGGCGAGGTTGTCTACCTGGACAATAAGTATGCCGACACCGATGATGGCCGCATCAGCCGCCGCATCCTCGACTCCTGCGGCATTAGCTATCGCCAGGTTATCGTCGATGTCCAGATTGGCACCGGGGGACAGGCTCAGCGGTAGCAACGATGTGCGCCGGCACTGCTCGGCAACAAAAACAGCTAAAAGAGCCCCGTCCCAAATTGACTACTCGTGAAAGTCGCGTCTGCGCGCATGGACGGCTCGTGAGCGGGTACATGGCTGTAGTAACATAGCTTCTGTCCGCGGGCGTGCCCGCGTTATTGTGAGAAAGGAGCCCCTGTGGCTGTTAACGAAGAGCTGCTTAAGAAGGTTCTTGAAGAGATCCGCCCCAACCTGCAGGCCGACGGCGGCGATATGGAGTATGTGGGCGTTGACGACGAGGGCGTCGTCAAACTGGAGCTGCAGGGCGCTTGCGCCGGCTGCCCCATGAGCTCGCTGACCCTGTCCATGGGTATTGAGCGCATCCTGAAGGAGCATGTGCCCGGCGTTACCCGCGTTGAGCAGGTCAATGCCTCCGGCGAGACCGACGACCTGTACGACGAGTACGCGCCGTTCTAAGATGCGAAAGCTGCGGACGGCATACTCCGCATAGACGTTACGCCCAAATATGCGGCTGCGAGCGCAAGGCCCGCGGCCGCATTTGTATGTAGGGAGTAGGAGGGTCGACATGCTCAACGACTTCTACCATATGCTTGATCCCGTCGCGATTTCGGCGGGGCCCATCACGATTTACTGGTATGGTCTGGCCTATGTGGTCGGAGCTCTGCTCACGGCGGTCGTCATGTATCGTACGCAGCGCCGTTGGGGTTTTGACATTACGGTCGACGACCTGACGAGCGTCGTGGTCGGCGTGGTCTTTGGCCTTATCATTGGCGCTCGCCTGTTCTACGTCGTCTTTTACGGTGATGGCTACTACTGGACGCATCCGCTCGAGATCTTTGCCACCAACGAGGGCGGCATGAGTTTCCATGGCGGCCTGGTGGGCGGCATCATCGGCGGCGTGCTCGTGTGCCGCATGTATAAGCTCGATGCCTGGACTTTGGCAGACCTTGCCGTCATAGGCGCGCCGCTGGCCTTGTGCCTGGGCCGTTGTGCCAACTTTGTCAATGGTGAGCTGTGGGGCAAGCCGACCGATCTGCCCTGGGGCGTGGTCTTTGGCGGGACTGCGGGCGAGATGCCGCGTCACCCCTCCCAGCTCTACGAGGCATTTCTTGAGGGCATCGTGCTCTTTTGCATTCTGCAGGTGCTCAGCCGCAAAAAGCCGCTACTGCCCCAAGGCACGTTTATGGGCGTGTTTGTGATGGGTTACGGCATCGTCCGCTTCCTCATTGAGTTTGTGCGCGTGCCCGATGCCCAGCTGGGCTATCTGCTGGGCGGCGTCATCACCATGGGCCAGCTGCTGAGCCTGCCGCTCGTAATCGCGGGCCTGGCGCTCATCATCTTTGCTCGTCGCCGCAACCAACCCCAGCGCGTCTACCTGGACGCCTAGCCACCACAAAGGGGACAGGCACCTTTGTGGTGGTTCGCTGGGCAACGATGACAGAACCGTAACGTTTCCCCAGATAAAACCTGCCAAAATAAACCTGTCCCTTTTTGGCAGGTTTCTAGAAAGGCTCTTTGGACTGTGAAGGATTCCGATCTCTCCACAACGGCTGCGCGCGACGCGGCCCGCATCGTCTGGTTTAAGCGCTACCCCGCCAAGCAGACGCTCATCGCATTTCTGCTCGCGCTGTTGGCGACCACGGCGTTTTCCATCGATCCCGCCCCGGTGTCGAGCAACGCAGTCTTGGCGATTGACCCCAAAGCCTCGGGCATGCTGTACGTGTGCTACGAGGTGCTCCTCTCGTTTGCCGGCCATACCGACGCGGTCATGCTGCTTGCGCTTGCCTGCCTGCTCACGCTGCCGTTTCGCTACGTGTTCTTTGGCCGTGGCGACACCTGGCGTCCATCGATCATTCTGCCGTCGCTGTTTTTCGCCATCTGCATGGTGTTCGGCCGCAGCTACGACCTCACCGACTCGGCCGAGATTGTTCTTGGCGACAAGGCCCGCATCATCTGCGCCTGGATTGGCGGCGCGGGCTGGATGCTCCTAGCGATCGTGGCCTTCTATCTGGCTTTTGAGTGTCTGGATTGGCTGAGCTCCCGACGCATCCCGTTTTCCGAGGCGCACTTTGGCCGCATATGGCGTGTGGCTCACGCCGTGCTCTCGGTCCATCCCTTTGCCGGGCCCTTCCTGGTGCTTATGATCGCCTGGGCGCCCACGCTCATCGCTTCGCTGCCCGGCCTTTTTATGGGAGATACGGGTGCGCAGATTCGCCAGTGGTTCAACTATCCCAACGGCACGAGCGACTACCTGCGCCTACTCAACCCCAACGTGCTGCTCAACGGGCATCATCCCGTAGTGCACACGGCCATTATCGGCTCGTGCGTTCAACTGGGGCTTTCGCTGTTCAACAGCGCTAACGCGGGCCTCATCATCTATACCTGCGCTCAATTTGTCATCACGGCTGCCTGCATGGCCTATTCCATTTCGTCGCTGCGCAAACTGGGCGTGAGCCTGCCGATTCGCGGTGCGATCCTGCTGTTCTTTGCGTTTATGCCGATGTTCTCTAACTACGCGGCGTTGCTCACCAAAGACGTGCTCTTTGCCGACGCGTTTTTGGTGCTGCTGGTACAGACCGTCAAGCTCGTGGCATGTGGCTTGCCCCGTCGTGATGCCAATGCCGAGCGTGCGGGCGAACAGAGGCCCGTGCTCTTTGCGCGCCACGACTGGCTGTTGCTTGCGCTGGCTGCCATGGGTTCCACGTTTTTGCGCAATGGCGGTCTGGTCTTTCCGTTGGCGGCCTGCGTGATTGCGGCGGCGTTTTGCGCATGGGATGTACATGTCGCCCGTCGTGCGGCTAAGCAGACGGGCACCGCGGTCTCATGCGCCACGCCGCGCTTCCGCTGGGTTGGCGTCCTCGCGGTGCTCGCACTCTGCCTTGCCTCTAATATGTACTTCACCAAGGTCTTTATGCCGGCGCACGACATCACGCCTGGTTCCAAGCGCGAAATCCTCTCGATTCCGTTCCAACAGACGGCTCGTTTCGTCCAAAAGCACGACGGCCTCAACTCGGGCGTCAACCCCACGGTAAAGGAGGACGGCGCCATCGTGGAGGCTCCTTGCGACGGCTTGGTGACCGATGAGGAGCGCGCCGTGATCGACCGGGTGCTCAAGTACGAGAATCTGGGCCGCCGTTACAACCCGGATAAGTCGGATGCCGTCAAGAACTGCTTTAACGAGTACGCCTCGCAGGAGGACATCAAGGCCTATTTTGAGGTCTGGGCGCAGATGTTCAAAAAGGATCCCGAGTGCTATATCTCGGCGCTCATCAATAACTATTACGGCTACTTTTATCCGAGCGCGCGCGATGCCTGGGTCTACAGCACGGCGCGTAGTGCCGAGATCATGGCGCGTCCCGACAACCTCAAGTACTTCGATTTCCATCCGGTTGACAGCAACGTGGTGCGCTGGTGCGACCACCTGATCAATCTGTACCGTGTGGCGGTGCAGCGCATCCCGTTTATTTCGCTCACCATGAGCTCGGCCACCTATGTGTGGATCATGATTGCCGTGGTGGTCTACCTGCTGCGTCGTCATTCATGGCGTGCGCTGGCGATCTGGGTGCCGCTGTTGGGCGTGCTCGCCGTGTGCCTGATTGGTCCGTGCAACGGCTCGACCTACATGCGCTACCTGTATCCGGTCATCGCCTGCATGCCCTTTGCCATCGGCGCCACCATCACCCGCAGCGACCTCCTCTGGTCCTAATTTGGTGCAAAGGGGACAGGTTGCTTTGCACCAAAGGGTGGCATCATCACGACGCCTTCATTTTGGGGTTTATCTCGCAGGCCAGTAGGTATATCATAACGACGTTTGTTTATATTGCCCGAGCATCTGCGCTGGGCTTTAGGTCGAAACCGATAGGAGACACGTATGTCCGGACACTCTAAGTGGGCCACAACCAAGCATCGTAAGGGCGCGCAGGACGCCAAGCGTTCCGCCCTCTTCTCCAAGCTCAGCCGCAACATCACCGTTGCTGCCCGTCTCGGCGGTGACCCGCTGCCCGAGAACAACGCCAGCCTCGCCGCTGCCGTTGCCAAGGCCAAGGCTCAGTCCATGCCTAAGGACAAGATCAAGTCCGCTATCGACAAGGCTTTTGGTTCGGGTGCCGACGCCGCCGTCTACGAGAACATCGTGTACGAGGGCTACGGTCCCGCCGGTGTCGCCGTCTACGTCGACTGCCTGACCGACAACCGCAACCGTACTGCCGCTGATGTCCGTTCCGCCTTCTCTCACGCTGGTGGCAACCTGGGCACCTCCGGCTCCGTCGCCTTCCAGTTTGAGCGCAAGGGCCAGATCGTCGTCGCCAAGGAGATCCTGGACGAGAACGCCAAGAAGGAGACCATGATCGCCAACGGTGCTGCCGGTGACGAGGATGAGTTCATGATGGCCATCGCCGAGGCCGGTGGCGAAGACTACGAGGACGCCGGCGAGGAGTGGATCGTCTGGACCACTGCCAACGAGGTCATGGCTGTCTCCAAGGCGCTCGAGGAGCAGGGCGTCCAGGTCAAGGGCTCCGAGACCACCATGGTCCCGACCACCCCGACCGAGGTCTCCGGCGCCGACGCCAAGAAGGTTCAGCGCCTCATCGACCGTCTTGAGGAGCTCGACGACGTCCAGGATGTTTACAGCACCATGGACATGACCGACGAGGTCATCGCTGCCCTCGAGGAGGAGTAGCGCCCGCACGGGTTAAGCCGTGCATATCTGGGCATAATGAAGCGAGCATGCAAGCCTCGTGGAATAGATGAGCCGGATCCGCGTGCGTAGAGCACCGGACCCGGCTCTTTTATAATGATGCGAACCGTTTTGCATTTCGAGAGCCGAGATTTGAAGGGAGCGCCGCGTGCGCGTACTTAAACGAGCCCTAGCGATCGTGTATCTTGCCGCCACCATCGTGGCGCTGGGTACGCTTGTCTGCCAGTTTTGGGGGCCGTATACGTATCGCTTTATGCTGCTGATGCGCGACCCCATGCCGCGCATCGTCGTGACGGTGTGCGCCGGCGTCGTGGCGCTTGGCGTACTGCTGAGCTTTTTCCGCCTGATGTTCGCCCGTCGCGAGCCGTCCTGCGTGCATCCGGCGGGGGAGCGCAATATCGAGGTTACCCTTGCGGCGCTTTCTTCGTGCGCCAGGGCTGCTGCCGAGCGCGACGACCGCGTGATGGTTGAGCATATCGAGGCCCGCGTCCAAGGCTCCGACGACTCGCACGTCCGTTTTAAGGTCGAGGCCATCGCGCTCGATGATAAGGACGTTGCCGCTCTTGCCACCTCGATGCAGCAGCGCATCGAGAAGGCCTGCGACACCATGCTCGGCACGCCGGGTACGACCGCGCGTGTCCGTTTTTTGCCGTCCAAGACTACCGTCCAGACCGTGGAGGTTTCCGGTGAGTGATACCAATCAAGATAAGACCGCTCGTACGCCGCGCCTGACGATTGACCAGAGCGCCACGTCGGCGAGCGAACCTGTTGATTCCAAAGCAGAGGCAACCGAGTTGCAAGACGCGGCAGCCGCGGATTTTGACGAGGCTATGGGTCTCATCAAGGGTACGGGCGCTGCCATCTGGAGCTATGCTGTGCGTCATCCCAACACCACGCTCGGCGCCGTCGCCGGCTTTATCCTCGCCGTGTTGGTGCTCACGTTGGGCCTGTGGGACACGCTCGTCATTGCATTCTTCGTGCTGATCGGCGCTGTGATCGGCCAAATTCGCGACGGCGAGAACGGGATCGTCAACTTCTTCGGCCGTCTGTTTAGCGGCCGCTAATATGTATTCGACTGTCGCATCCGCGGCAGGCATAAGGAGGAACCATGGCTTTTAATACGAAGGTCGATGTAGCCGATACCGAGCTCGAGGAGAACGAGGCGGTCGTCGTCGAAGCAGAGGATGTGACGCTCGAGGATGAGGCTCTCGTCGAGGCCGAGTCCGATACGGATGAGGACGACGAGGAAGCGGATGAGTCCGAGGATTCGCTGACCTATTCCAACGGCGTGATCGAGAAGATCGTTGCCATGGCCACCCGCGAGGTTCCGCACGTTCTGGGCATGAAGGGTAACCTCATGCACTTTGTGCAGGAGCAGTTTGGTGCCGAGAATCTGACCAAGGGCGTGACGGTCGAGGTCACCGACGATAATCGCGTGGTCGTCAACATCTCCGTCATCATCGAGTACGGCGCCTATGCGCCCGCGATCTTCGACGATGTTAAGGCACGTGTCACCGAGCGCCTTGCCGCGATGACCGGCCTTGAGGTGGCGGGCGTCAACCTGCGCATCGAGGATGTCATCACCCCCGAGGAGTACGAGCACCGCACCAGCCAGCACGAATAACCTTCCAAAAAGGGACAGGTTTGTTTTGGCAGGTTTTATCTGCGAAAACATTAAACGGCCGACCGCGCAAGCAAAAGTGTGGCCGGCCGTTTTTGTACGCTCCCGATATAGTCATACCGCTCGTCTAACTAAGGGTTGCAATCCCCACGTTCCGCGTTACTCTAATGGGCACATTGTTTCCAAATTGTTAACGAGGGGTTGCCGTAATGGCCGACGAGCACGAAACAGAAAGCAAGGCATGGGCAATTGAGGCCGCTGCGGCAGAGGCGGCGTCGCGTGCTGCCGAGGAGGTGCATCGTCCTCCCGTAGTGCCGATGGAGCGCGTGGTCGATCGCGATGTTATCGAGCGGGGCGAGCGCGCTGGTCGCAAGCGCAGCCAGGAGCCGGGCTTTCCGCGCTTTTTTGCCGAGCTCAATTTGGGCCTGATCCTCACGGCCTTTGCCATCGTTGCGTTTAAAACACCTAATCACTTTGCTTTTGGCGGCACCTCGGGCGTGTCGGTCATTCTGTCCACGCTGTTCCCGACCCTGCCCGTCGGCGTCTTTATGTGGATTATCAATGCGGTGCTCGTCATCCTGGGCTTTATCTTTTTGGAGCGCAAGGCAATCCTGTGGAGTGTCTTTGCCTCGTTTGCGCTGTCCGCCTATGTTTCGCTGTTTGAGCTCTTTATTCCGACCGATGTCTCGATGACGGGCGATATGTGGCTCGACCTGTGCTTTGCCGTGATTCTGCCGGCGCTCGGCAGCGCTATCGTCTTTGATATTGGTGCCTCGACGGGCGGCACGGACATTCTCGCCATGATCCTCAAACGTCGCACGACGCTCGAGATTGGCCGCGCCCTGCTACTGGTCGACATCGGCATCGTGACCATCGCGGCCTTCTTGTACGGCCCGCGCGTCGGTCTGTACTGCGTGCTCGGCCTGTTTGCCAAGACGCTCGTGGTCGACAAGGCCATCGAGAGCATTCACCTGCGCAAAGTCTGCACAGTCATTTGTTCCGAGCCCCTTAAGGTCGAGGAGTTTATCGTCAAGCATCTCAACCGTACGGCGACTATCAGCCGCGGCTACGGTGCTTTCTCGGGCAAGTGCGTGACGGTGATCATGAGCGTGCTAAGCCGTCGCGAGGCCGTGCAACTGCGTCGCTACGCGCGCGAGATCGATCCGGGTGCCTTTATCACGATTGTCGACAGCTCCGAGATCGTCGGCAAGGGTTTCCGCGGAACGAACTAACGCGGTCGAGCTTATCAAACAATCGAATAGCGCCCTGCGCATTGCAAATGCGTCATGTTGGAGTATTTGTCCCCACATTGGGTGATAATGATGCCAAAGACATCGTTTGCGATCCAGATGATTCGCTCAAGATACGAAGGGATGATCTCGATGTTCTGTTCGCAGTGTGGTGCCCCCATGGGCGACAACGATAAGTTCTGTGGTGCGTGTGGTGCCCCCAATGCCGGTGCCGCAGCCTCTGCCCCTCAGGGTCAGCCCCAGCAGTTTGTTCCGCAACCGCCCGTGGCGAATGCGTCCAAGGGCTGTGTGGCTCAGGCGTTTGAGGACATGACCAAGACGCCGGGCGTGCTGCAGCGCGTGTGCCAGATCGCCTTTTTGCCGGCGCTGATTTGTGTTGTGTCGGTGCTCGTGCTGTTCATTCCCGTTATCGGCGGTATCGCGGCTGCCATCGGCTTTTTGGCAGCTTGCATTGCGAGCGTGTGTGGTTCCGGCTTTGGTATTGAGTGGGGTCGCGATCTGTCGCTCAAGGTTGATGACGGTATGGATCGTCCACTCATGCGTTCCACGTCGTTTGGCCTCGGAGTCTTTTCGAGCGTTATCTCGGTCGTGCTCGAGGTTATCGCTGCCATTCCCGTTATCGGTGTAGTGCTTTCGCTGGTGGAGAGCGTGGTAATTGGCGCCGCGGGCTCGTATTCGTATTACGGCTCTTATGCACTCGAGGCAGCGCTGTTCGGCTCGCTTGGCCTGCTTGTCCTGGCTATGATTGCCACGGCGGTCTTGGGGGTCTTCTTTAAGATGTTCGCCGACATTGCCGTGATGCACTTTGCGGTGACCGGTCGTGTCGAGAGCGCGTTTTCGCTCGATAAGGTCTGGGCGGCCTTTAAGCACAACAAGACCAAACTGTTCTGCGCTTCGTTCCTTCCCGAGTTTTTGACGGGCCTGGTCGCCAACGTTGTCACCTGGATCCTGACGTTCGTCTTTGGCACCATTGCCTCTGTCGGTATGTATAGCTACTACTACCGTCCTACGGCTATTGAGGCGCTTGTTACCGGCGGTGGCATCACGCTCGTATTGTTCTTGGTGCTGACGGCGTTTGTCACGGTATTCCTCACGGTCTTTGGCAAGATGCTCAATCACCGTGCCGTTGGCTATTGGGTTGCGCGCTACGCAAGCGAGTGGGCCGACGAGGACAAGGACGACGTCCTGACTTTTGTGCTGCCGTTTGAGAAGAAGTCTGCTCCGGCTGGTTTTAGCGCCGACGCAGCGCCCGTATCCGATTCCGCTGCGGCGCCGGCGCCTGCGCCCGAGCCCGAGCCCGAGCCTGAGCCTGAGCCTGAGCCCGCGCCCGTGCCTGAGCCCGAGCCCGCGCCCATGCCGGAACCGGAGCCCGAGCCTGCGCCTGAGCCCGAGCCTGCGCCAAGCTCCGACGAGGACCCGCAGGACGAGTAACCCTGCCACCTGCCATTTGGGGACGGGGTAGAAACGGTAGAAATAGCGCTTGACAAATAAGCGGGGACGGACGTGCCGAAGCGTCCGCCCCCGCTTTGATATCGCGATGCGGCTATGACTGCGAGATGGTCGTGGATCGACTACTCGTCGTGTTTCTCCTCGCGGCGAGCGGCGGCACGTGCATCGTGGATGCCCTTGATCGCGGCATGACGAGCCGTGCGGGCATCATGGATAGCATCGCGAGCTTCGGCGGACGTGGCCTTGGCAGAGCGCAACTTGGCGGCCAAGTCGGGGTTGGTTTCGGCGACCGCGGTGATCGCGGGGCCGTCGAGCTCCTCTTGGGTGGGCTCGGCCAAAAAGTCGATGGCATACTGGGCGGCCACCATGGAGCCCTTTGCCAGCACAGTCTCGTCGATCTTGTAGAAGCAGGAATGTTGGGCGTACGTGGCGCCAATCTTGGGGTTGCGCGTACCTACAAAGGCGAGCACGCCCGGTACGCGGCGCAGGTACTCCGAAAAATCCTCGCCCGAAAGCGTGCCGCGGTAATGGCCTTGGCCGGTGGGGCCCAAGCATTTGATTACTGCCTGGCGGCAGCGCTCGCTCGAGGCGGCATCGTTTTCGACCTTGTAGTTGGCGATGGTGTAGTCGGTGAGCTTTGCCTCGGCGCCCAAGGCGGCCGCGGTATGCTCCACGATGCGGCGCATGAGCTCCGGCATTTCCTCGTGGGTCGAATCGCCGTAGGTGCGCACCGTGCCGGCGAGGTAGGCCGTGCCGGCGATAACGTTGCGCGCGGTTCCGCCGTGCAGCTCGCCGACGGTAATGACGGCCGGCTCGTAGGGACTGATCTCGCGCGAAACGATGGTCTGCAGAGCGTTGACGATCTCGGCGGCAACCATAACGGCGTCGTGACCGCGCTGGGGCATGGCACCGTGGCACGAGGTGCCGCGGACGTCGATGCGGAACCAGTCGGTATTGGCCATGCGCGGTCCGGGCTCGCAGCTCACGGTGCCGGCGTCGACCTCACTCCAGATGTGCGCGGCGTAGGCGCCATCGACGCCGTCGAGCACGCCCGTGCCGATCATGAGCTTGGCACCCTGGCCGTTTTCCTCGCTGGGCTGGAACACGATGCGGACCTCGCCGTGAATGTCATCGGTCATGTGGCGCAGAATCTGCAACGTGCCGAGCATCATGGCGATATGGCAGTCGTGGCCGCAGGCATGCATGCAGCCCTCGTTGACGCTGGCGAACTCCTCGCCGGTCTGCTCGGTGACGGGCAGGGCGTCGATATCGGCGCGCAGCAGGATGCGGCGGCGCGGCGTGCCGTCCTCGCGGTAGGCATCCGGCGCGGTACCGCGAAGCGTCGCCACCAGGCCCGTCTTGAGTGGACGCTCGTAGGGGATATTCATGGCGTCGAGCTGGTTGGCGATGTCGGAGGTCGTGCGCTCCTCGGCAAGGCTCAGCTCCGGGTGCTTATGGAAGTGCCGGCGCTGCTTGATGATATAGGGCTCAAACTCGGCGGCGATATCTTGGATGGCCGCGGTGACGTCGTCTGCCGCGCGAACCTCGGTTGCTGCCATAATCTGCTGTGCCTTGGTTTTCGTCATGGTCGATTTGCTCCTTGCTGGGTTGATCGCAAAATCGTACAGGCTCTCTCCAGTATGCCACCTGCCGCTAGGGCTGGTAAAGTTGCCGTTTGCCGCTTGGAGTTTTGTTGCAAGGGCGGGGGAGTACACTCGGGGGTGTTGAATTTCCTGCCAGAGATGGGGATGCCCATGCAACATATCGATCGGATTATCCGCTCCAAGAACGTTTTTACCGCCCAAGACGGTATCGATACCGCCCGCGAGCTGGCGATTGCCATTGCGGGCGATCGCATCGTCGCAGTCGGTGCGCCCGATGACGTGATTGACGCCGCACCTGCTGCCACGCCGGTGGTCGATTACGGCGAGCAGTTTGTCTGCCCCGGTTTCCACGATGCGCACCTGCATTTCTTCCATACCTCGGTTGGCTCCTCACCGTATATGCTCATGGATATGGGCACGTCCGAGGCGGCGCTGGTGCAGGACGCGCTCAAGTTTTCCCAGGACCTGCCCGACGACGCCTGGGTCGTGACGCAGGGCTGGCGCGATTACCGCTGGGATCCGCCCGAGCACCCTACCAAGGCCTCCCTCGATGCGGCATTTCCTGATCGTCCCTGCGTTATGTACTCGGGCGACGGGCACACGCTGTGGCTCAACAGCCGCGCACTCGAGGCGCTCGGCGTTACGCGCGACAGCGAGCCTCCGGCGGGTGGCAGTTACGACAAAGATGCAAATGGGGAGCTTACGGGTATCGCTCACGAGGCTGCGGCCATGCAGCTGCTGCCGCGCTGTCTTGAGTGGCTGGGCGAGGACCGCATCGCGAGCTCGTATGCCGACCAGATGAAGCGTATGGCCGAGCAAGGCATCACCTCAATCTGCGATATGTCGCTCATGCCCATGCCGGGCTGTGACTTTATTCGCGACGATGTTTACGACAAGCTGCAGGCCTCCGGCAAGCTGGGAATCCGCGCCCATTTGTTTCCCACGCTGTTGGATGACCAATCGCGCTTGGAAGAGCTCCAGACCCGCTACGCGAACAATGCGCTGCTCTCGGCGCCAGGCTTTAAACAGTTCTTCGACGGCGTGTCGAGCGAGCATACTGCATACCTCACTGAGCCCTATACCAACCCGCGCTTCCCGGGCGACCAGGGCCGTCTGACGGTTCCTGTCGAGCGCATGCGCAAGTTGGTTCTGGCGGCAGCCGAGCGCGGCCACACCGTGCGCATCCACGTTATCGGCGACGGCGCCATCCATGCCGCACTCGATATCTTTGAGGAGGCGGCAGAGCTCTACGGTTTGCCCCCGCACGGCCATAATACGCTTGAGCATTTGGAGAATCTGCTGCCCGAGGACATCGATCGTCTGCGCAAGCTCAACGTCATTGCCTCGAGCCAGCCTTGCCACATCACGCTCGACCCGGGTGGCCCGGAGCGCGACCTGGGCCTGGAACGCAGCCGCATCATGTGGCCGTTCGCAACTTATCAGCAGCGCGGTATCCGTCAAGCTTTCGGTACCGACAGCCCCATCACGGCCGTTACCAGCATGAACGTGCTCTACACGGCTATCACGCGCCAAGATCCCCGCAGCCACTGGCCCGAGGGCGGCTGGCTCCCCAGCGAGCGCATCGACGCGGCTACAGCTCTGCGCAACTACACCCTGGGCAGCGCCTACGCGGCAGGCGACGAGCGAAACCTCGGCAGCCTGGAACCCGGCAAATACGCCGACCTGGTAGTCCTGGACCAAAACCCGCTCACCATCGACCCCCAAGAGCTCCAGGCTACCAAGGTTCAGGCAACCTATCTGGCAGGCAACTTAATCTACGAGCGCTAATATTCATGCCGTACCGTTAAACGCGGCTCGGGCAGCCTATTTTGGGATGGCGCTCGAGCCGCGTTTGTTTGCCTATGGGGTCCGTTAGGAGCGCTCCCGCTCTGCTTGATTTGGGCGCGGGGCGGAGGCGCCGCTGCCCCGCGCTCAATTTGGACGTCAGTAATGCTGTCTCTTGGTGTTTTGAATACTTCCCATTGCAGATTGCATAAAAAGTTGAGATGTTCTTTCCGGTCCTGATGTACCCCCGCCTGGGCCGTGCAAAAAATGGAGTATTCAGCACCGTGAGCTCTGCCGGTGCCGCTGCAGTCGGGTGGCATTGCGGAGATCGACGTCATTTTGGGGTCCGGTGCGGCGCGAGGCACGCCTTTTTGTCCTGATGGGGTTTGCCCGCCGACCCAAATCGCCGGTCAAAGGCGTTCTTGGGACCAATATGGTGTGTCCGGCGCGTATGCAGACGTCCTGGCCTGCTGAAAACTCCCAAAAATGCACGCTGCTTCCCAGGGGACCCGTGCGAGCGGCGAAAACCATGCCCAAGTCGCTGTCCGCATCGCCATTTTGCTGCACTGACTTTTCTGAATACCGGGCCCGAGATTGGTCAACCCTAGGCTCCCGGAGCTGCGTTGGGGTCGGTTTCGTTGGCGGCCGCCTGCTTATGGGTGGCAAAGACCGAGCCTTCGTGGTCGAAGAGCTTACGATATTGCATGCGGTCCAGGCGATCGCGCGCATTAGCGGTCTTGGCGGGAACGTTCTTGGCCTCGGCTGTATACCAAACGCCGTGCGCATCCTGCGCCCCCACCACGTTTATCGCCGGCATGTGCGCTCGGTTTTGCAAGCGTGCGCGTTGGTAGGCGGTGAGCGGGGCACCGATGGCATTGAGTGCGAGTGCGCCGACGTTATTGATGCTTGTGTTGAGTTCCCCACTCGTTTGTGCGTTGCCGGCGACATCGTAGTTCGCCCAGACCACATAGCGTGTCTGCCAGATGCGCTCGGTATGGGTGGCATCGTCCTCATCGGTAAAGTAGAGGTCGTTGTAGCGGTCGGTGAAGAACGGCTGGTGGTCGCCGTACATCACCACGACGACGGGGCGGTCGAGATCACGCAGCTTTTCCAGGAAGGCGGCGAAGGCGGCATCGGACGCTTCCATGAGCGAGCAGTATTCATTGGTCCAGGTGATAACTTTGTCGGACACACCTTCGACGGCAAGGTGCAGTTGCTGGTCGGTGGGCACCAAGCCCGTGTCATAGGCGGAGTGGTTTTGCATCGTCACGTCGTGGATGAAGATCGGCTGGTCGCTCTGCTTTAGTACCTCGAGGCACTTGTCGTAGGTGGCGGCGTCGGTGACCTTGCGGCAGAGCTCGGGTGCGCCGGCGAAGTCCTCGATCGAGAGGAACTCGTCGAATCCCATGTCCGCGAAGACGTTCTCGCGATTCCAGTTGGTGGCGTGGTTGGGGTGCATGGCCACGGTGCGATAGCCGAGTCTCTTGAACTGACGGGCGAGGTTCTCGCTCGGGGCCAGGTTGTAGCTCATGAACGGGTAGACGCCAGCGCCCAGGAATGCCATGGAGTGTCCGGTTAAGAACTCGAACTCGCTGTTACAGGTGCCGGCACCGAAGGCGCTCATGTAGCTCACTCCCTGCAGAAGCGCGTTATCGATGGCTTTGAAGCGCTCGGGCCCCTTATAGCCACAGCCCAGTTCGTTAAAGATTGAAAGGTCGGCGAAGGACTCGTTCATGATGCAGATGACTGAGGGCTTGAGCTGGTCAAACTGTTCGACGGCAGCGGCACGGGAGGGGTCGGCGATGCCGTTCGTGCCCGCGTTCCAGCGCGCGGCAAGGCGCTTGATGATCGCCGAGGCCTCACCGCTCTTGTAGTGCTTGGGTTTAGGCGGCACCATTTTTTGCGCGCTCGAAATAAAGGTGGGGAGAAACCCCTGACTGTAATAGCTTTCGAGGGGCTTCCAGGTATGAAGCTTGATGCCCAAGGTGTCGTAATAGCTGATGAAGGCCTGCGCCCCCAGTGCGGCTCCGGCAACAAGTGCGGTACGACGGTCGACGGAGAGGGGGAGTTTGGATTTGGTTGCGACTGGATGCTCCCTCGGCGCTGTCGATGTCCCCTCGGTTGCCGGAGACGCCTTTGAGTCCTTCGATTTCAAGGACGCAGACATCGCATGGTCGATGGACTCGGGGGACGTTTCCGATGAGCGGCGCGGCGGTCGCCCACATGCATCACGCGGAATGAGGACGATAAGCGCGATTCCCAAGGCCGCGGCAGCAAGCCCCATGAAGCAGAAAGTGCTGAGCTCATAGGTGTAGCTGCCGGCGACCGTCGCAGCGGTCGAGAGGGCGAACAGGTCTCCGGGTTGGATGGGCATCGATTTGAACGTGATTACGAAGTACTCGGCGATACCGATGCTGGCGAGCGCAACGATGCCAACGATTGCGGAGGTCTTACGGCGGTGCGGCAGATAGAACAACAGGCACAAGAAGCAGAAGATGAGCAAAAGCTCCAAAAGTGCCGGTCCGGCCTGCATCTTCCATAGTTCATGGTTGGAGGGCAGCTCGAGGGCGAGCATCGAGCATATCGATGCGCCGCCGATCGTTGCCAGCGTACGGGGGTAGGGATGGTCGGTCATCCAGCTTTTCAGATCCTTCATGCTCATCTTCATCGTCTCTGTTCCTTACTCCTAGTTCAGCGTCTTCACGAGCTTCTCCAGGTTGTCGTTCATGATGGGTGGGTAATCCTCGCCGGCTTTAAGCTGTTTGTCAGTGAGCCCCTCGACGGGGTCGAGCTGGACGCATTGTCGTCAGAAGCGGCGAGAGCAAAGACCGCACTTAAAAGGGGCATATATGCCGCCGCCATGGGGCCACGGTGACGAATAGGACGCCGCTTGGGATGGCGACGGTAGATTCGGTTGTCCATAGATTGCTCCTGAATTGAAAACGGCTGCGTCGGGGTGCCGACGGCCGAAGGCGATGCCGCCGTGGCACGCGGTAGCTATTTGATTCAATTGGGAGCCGTTAATCGTCCAGACGGACCCTGAGGGATAATAGGGTGACCGGGGCATATGAAGATCGCTCGGTGCCGATGACGGCTAGGGCGGAGATCAGCAAGAGGGTGATGAACGATGTCGCGCCCACGGGGACGGTGTCACCGCCACGGGCGATCGACAGATTGCCGGCGAGCTCGGCGCAGATGGTGCAGCCCGCGCCGGTGCAGTCATGATGCAACTCATGGGCGGTTGCGATGGGGGAGAGGATGGTTACCGCGAGAAGGGAGAAGACGAGAGCCAGGGCGAGCAGGCGAGTGCGAACGGGCGGCATGGAGTCGCGTGCATCGCGATTCGGTGCTATATCTCGCCATGTCGAGGTGCTCAGCTCATCGGTCATCTGCCCTCTCTTCCTCTCATCTGGGCATATTTCATCTGGAGGATTGTAGTCTTGAGAAGCTGATTCACAAAGTTGCCGCGCTAAAACTTCATGCTTTCCGGTCCGCCTTGGGGCTGCGCATAAGTTATCCTCCGACATTCAGAAAATCTAAGTGCCAAAAAATAAGATTTTTTGACTCCGTGTTGTATAACCCGCCATTCGTGGGTACCATTCAACGCGTACGCAAACAAAAAGGGTTAATTCGCGTGGCATAACCGCGCGGCCCAAAAAGGAGGAGACAAGCATGTCGTCTTTGAAGCCGCTTGCAGATCGTGTTCTGGTCAAGCCCGACGAGGCCGAGCAGAAGACCGCTTCTGGTCTGTATATCGCCAGCAACGCCCAGGAGAAGCCGCAGCGCGGCACCATCGTTGCCGTTGGTGCCGGCAAGGTCAACGACAAGGGTGAGCGCATCCCCATGGACGTCAAGGTCGGTGACGTTGTCATCTACGGTAAGTTCGGTGGCAACGAGGTCAAGGTCGACGGCGAGAAGTATCTGCTGATGCGCGCCGACGACATCTACGCTGTCGTCGAGGCCTAGTCTCGTCAGAATCTCTGATTCGTCTTTGAACGCGCCCGCCGCATAGGACTCGGAAGCGGCGACGCGAGTCACGTTTCTTTTGGAGGATTACCTACCATGGCAAAGAACATTACGTTCAACACCGATGCCCGCGCTAAGCTCGCCAAGGGTGTCAACACTCTGGCCGACGCCGTTACCGTCACCATGGGCCCCAAGGGCCGTTACGTCGCTCTGCAGCGCACGTTTGGTGCCCCGACCATCACCAACGACGGCGTTTCCGTCGCCAAGGAGATTGAGCTCGAGGACAACATCGAGAACATGGGTGCCCAGCTGGTGAAGGAGGTCGCCACCAAGACCAACGACACCGTGGGTGACGGCACCACCACCGCAACCCTGCTCGCTCAAGCCATCGTCAACGACGGTCTGCGCAACGTCGCCGCTGGCGCCAACCCGCTGGCCATCCGTCGCGGCATCGACAAGGCCGTCAACGCCGCCGTCGCCGAGATGAAGAAGCAGGCCAAGCCGGTCGAGACCAAGGAGCAGATTGCTTCCGTCGGTACCATCTCCGCCGGTGACCCCGAGGTCGGCGAGAAGATCGCCGAGGCCATGGAGGTCGTGGGCAAGGACGGCGTCATCACCGTCGAGGATTCCCAGACGTTCGACATCACCATCGACACCGTCGAGGGCATGCAGTTCGACAAGGGCTATGTCTCCGCTTACTTCGTCACGGATAACGACCGCATGGAGGCCGTGATGAAGGATCCGTACATCCTCATCACCGACCAGAAGATCTCCAGCGTTCAGGACATCATGCCTGTTCTCGAGGCTGTCCAGCGCGCTGGCCGTGGCCTGCTCATCATCGCTGAGGACATCGACGGCGAGGCTCTGCCTACCCTGGTTCTCAACAAGATTCGTGGCGCCCTCAACGTCTGCGCCGTCAAGGCTCCGGGCTACGGCGATCGCCGCAAGCGCATCCTCGAGGACATCGCCGTCCTCACCGGCGGCCAGGCTGCCCTGGACGAGCTGGGCGTGAAGGTCGCTGACATCACCGCCGATATGCTCGGTACCGCTAAGTCCGTCACCATCTCCAAGGACAACACCGTCGTCGTCGGCGGCGCTGGCTCCAAGGAGGCCATCGACGCTCGTATCGCTCAGATCAAGGGTGAGATGGAGAACACCACCTCTGACTTCGACCGTGAGAAGCTCCAGGAGCGCCTGGCCAAGCTCTCCGGTGGCGTTGCCGTCATCAAGGTCGGCGCTGCTACCGAGTCCGAGCTCAAGGAGATCAAGCATCGCGTCGAGGACGCCCTGCAGGCAACCCGCGCTGCTGTCGAGGAGGGCATTGTCGCCGGCGGCGGCGTCGCCTTCATGGATGCTGCTCCTGCACTCGACGCTGTCGAGATCGACGACCCCGAGGAGAAGATCGGCGTCGACATCGTCAAGAAGGCTCTGACCGCTCCGGTCGCTACCATTGCCAAGAACGCTGGCTTTGAGGGCGCTGTCGTGGTCGACAAGGTTGCCGAGCTGCCCGCCGGCCAGGGTCTCAACTCTGCCAATGGTGAGTGGGGCGACATGATTGAGATGGGCGTCCTCGACCCCGTCAAGGTCAGCCGCGTCACCCTGCAGAACGCTGCTTCTGTCGCAAGCCTGATTCTCATCACCGAGGCTACCGTCTCCGATGTGCCCAAAAACACTCAGCTTGAGGACGCTATCGCTGCTGCCACCGCTGGTCAGCAGGGCGGCGGTATGTACTAAGGCCGACAAGGTCTAGAACTCCCACCGGGGATCCGGGGGCGTGACGGGGCTTCTCTCCGGAACGTCCTCGGACATGCAAAGAGGCTCCGCTTCGCGCTTCGCGCTGCGGAGCCTCTTTGCGTCCTGCGGAATGTTCCGGAGAGAAGCCCCGTCACGCCCCCGGATCCCCTGCGTTTACGGCCTTGAGGTCGGCGTGGGCGGAGGACGTGGTTGTTGCGGCAACTGGTCCCCGCCACAAATTACCCTTGGCATACTTGCGCGAACGATTGCTCGTGCTACACTTGCAATTGCTGTTTCAGGGCGGGGTGAAATTCCCCACTGGCGGTAAATCGGGCGGTGTCAAAGGGGCGCCGTGGCGCAGGTAAAGTGCCTGCGACCGAGCCGATGAGTCCGCGACCCGTGTGTGCGTTGGTTCGCATGCCGGCTGAACTGGTGAGATCCCAGTACCAACGGTTAGAGTCCGGATGAAAGAGGCAGGTGATCTTATGTCTGAACAGTCGCAGCATATCCATTTTGAGAACACGAATAGGTGGAGCACCAAACAGCTCGTTACTATGGCGTTGATGTGCGCCTTGGGAGCACTGTTTATGTATGTGCAGCTGCCCATCCTTCCCTCGGCGCCGTTTTTGACGTATGACCCGTCGCTGGTGCCGGCGATGGTGTGCGGGTTTGCGTACGGTCCTGGTGCCGGTACTGCCGTTGCCGCCATGGCGATCGTTATCCATGCGCTTACCACGGGCGATTGGGTCGGTGCGCTTATGAACTTGGTTGCCACGCTGGGCTATATTCTGCCTGCGGCTATCGTCTACCAAAAGATGCATACCTATAAGGGTGCCGTGATTGGCCTGGTGCTGGGCGTTATTGCCGCTACGGCGCTGTCCATGGTTGCGAATCTGACCATCGGCGTTTGGTTCTGGTATGGCTCGGTCGATGTGATCGCCCCGCTCATGATTCCTGCCGTGCTGCCGTTCAACCTCATCAAGACCGTGCTCAACTCGGTGCTGACACTTGCGGTGTACAAGGCGGTCTCTAATCTCATCACGCCCAAGAAGGACCAGGTCAAAGGCCGCGCATGATTGAGTGTCGGGGCGTTTCCTTTAGCTATGACGGTGCCACACCGGCACTCGACGGCATCGATCTGAACATCGAGGATGGCGAGTTTTTCTGCATCCTCGGCGGCAACGGGTCGGGCAAGTCGACGTTCGCCAAGCATTTGAACGCGCTGCTGCAGCCCGATACGGGAACGGTGCGCGTCAACGGCATGGACGCGTCCGATCCCGAGCTGGTCTACGACATTCGCTCGACCGCGGGCATGGTATTCCAGAACCCGGATGATCAGCTGGTGGCGACGCTTGTCGAAGACGATGTTGCCTTTGGTCCCGAAAACCTTGGGGTGGAATCGGCCCAGATCGCGCGGCGCGTACGCGAGGCACTGAAGGGCGTGGGTTTGGTGGGCTTCGAGCGCCACGAGACCCATGCACTTTCGGGCGGACAAAAGCAGCGCGTGGCGCTTGCCGGCGTGCTCGCCATGGAACCGCGCGTGCTCATTTTGGACGAGGCGTCCTCGATGCTCGATCCGCGCGGGCGCAAGGGCCTTATGAAGGCCTGTCACGCGCTGCACGAACGCGGCATGACCATCGTGATGATTACGCACTTTATGGAAGAGGCAGCCGAGGCCGATCGCGTCGCGGTGTTTCAGGCGGGGCGCGTTGCCATGCTCGGTACGCCCGAGGAGATTCTGACGCGGGCGGACGAACTTGCGCAGCTCAACCTGGATATGCCGGCATCGTGCTGTCTTGGCAGGGCGCTTCGCGCGAAGGGCGTGCCCATTTGCGCACAGGTGCGCGAGGCGGATATGGTCGCCGATATAGCGCAGGCTTATGCCGAGCGGAGTTGGACAGGCATCACCGGGCGGCCTTTCGCATCCCAGTTGGAAATCGCTGACGGCGCTGTTCCGGCAGACAACGAGGACAACGCGTCGGAGCCCGTCATCGAGCTATCCCATGTTTCGTACAGCTATTCGCTGAGCGCCCGAGATCGTCGCCGTTGGCACAAGCGCTCAGCCATCGAGGGCGCATCGAACAAACAGGCCCTCTGGGGCAACGACCCCAGCAGTCCGTGGGCACTGCGTGATGTATCGCTGACGGTGCGTCGTGGCGAGTTCCTGGGCCTTGCGGGCCATACCGGTTCGGGTAAGTCGACGCTGGTTCAGCATCTCAACGGCCTGATTCGTCCTCAGGAGGGTTCCGTTTACGCGTTGGGGCTCGACCTGGTAAACAAGAAAGATGCTGCCGCGGTTAAGGCAAAGGTCGGCGTGGTGTTTCAGTATCCAGAGCGTCAGCTGTTTGCCGAAACCGTAGCGCAGGACGTGGCGTTTGGTCCGCACAACCTTGCCTTGCCGCAAGATGAAGTCGACCGTCGTGTCGAGTCATCACTCTTGCGCGTGGGCCTCGATCTTTCCACGGTCGGCGACAAGAGCCCCTTTGAGCTTTCGGGCGGTCAGCAACGGCGTGTGGCATTCGCCGGCGTGCTCGCCATGGAGCCCGAAGTCCTGGTGCTCGATGAGCCCATGGCGGGGCTCGATCCGGCGGCGCGCAGGGATTTCCTTGAGCTTATCGATCGACTTCACCATGGGGGCCTGACCGTCGTCATGGTCTCACACAGTATGGATGACCTTGCCAATTGCTGCGACCGTATTGTCGTGATGAATGAGGGCGCGGTGTTTGCCGAGGGCACGCCCGCTCAGGTTTTTGCGCGTGCGGATGAGCTTAAATCAATCGGCTTGGGTGTTCCCGCTGCCCAGCGCATGGCGCTGGCGCTTGCGGAAGCGGGCGTGCCGCTGCGTTGCGGCGGGCTCTATACGGTTGAGTCGTTGGCCGACGAGTTGGCAGATTTGCTGATCGGTCGCTCAGACGGTTCTTCTAACGTCACGGACATTGCTAAATCCAAGACGGTCGCGCGAGAGGAGGGCTGCTAATGGAGGCGTTTTCGTTTGGCAGCTACTATCCCGGCGATAGTGCAATCCACCGCCTGGACCCGCGAACTAAGTTGCTCTTGGGCTTTGTGTTTCTGATCACGACGCTCACGGTCGGCAGCTTCCGCGGGCTGGCCCCGGTCGCAATCTTCGTTGTCCTGATCTATACCGTGTCCCGGGTGCCGGCTCGTCGCGTCCTGTCATCGATGGCGCCGCTGCTGGCAATCGTCGCGGTGGTCGCAGTGCTCAACCTGTTTTCCGACCAGAGCGGGCGCATTCTGTGGCAGCTCGGCTTTTTGCAGATAAGCGAGGGCTCGCTGCATTCCGCCGCCTTTATGGCGTGCCGCCTGACCTTGATGATGGCCGGCATGAGCGCCATTACGCTCACCACACCGACGCTCGACCTCACCGCGGGCTTTGAGCGCCTGCTCGCGCCGTTTGCGCGTGTGGGACTTCCCGCGCACGAGCTCGGCATGATTATGGGTATCGCGCTGCGCTTTATGCCGCAGTTTGCCACCGAGATGAAGCAGACGGCCGATGCACAGGCGAGCCGCGGCGCGCGCGTGACGGGAGGCCCGCTCGGCGGCGTGCGTATGCTTGGCAGTGTGGCGATTCCGCTGTTCACGGGTGTGTTCCGTCATGCCGAGACGTTGTCTGCCGCCATGGATTCCCGTTGCTATCATGGCGAGCAGGGCCGCACGCGTCTGCATGCGCTTGCATTTGGCCGTGGCGATGCGTTGGCGGCGGTGGTGACGGCGTTGCTGCTCATCTGCGTCATCGTCATCAATCTTCAACTTGTTTAGGCGCGATTCGAGCGCAGGAAAGGGGTCCCTATGACCGACAACGACCGCACGGCGCAGCTCGAGCGCGCCTGTTCGTATCTTAGGCGTATTCCGGCGTGGTATCTCGCCACGATCGACGTGACGGACGGACATCAGCCGCGCGTGAGGCCGTTCTCGTTTGCCGTGGTCGATGATGGCAAGCTGTGGTTTTGCACCTCGCGCGATAAGGACGTGTGGGCCGAGCTCAGCGCGAACCCCAAGTTTGAGGTTTCGGGTTGGAAACCGGGGGAGTGTTGGATTGTGCTGACCGGCGAGGCCGCGCTCGAGGACGATGCAGTCGTGAGCGACAAAGTGCGTCAGGCGGGCTTTAGGCACATGGTGGGCATTGGCGAGCAACACGATAGCGCCAACGACGGCCGCCTTGCATTCTTCTCGGTCCGCAACATCGCCGCACGGTTCTGCGATATCGACGGCAGCGAAGAGCGCCTCGAGCTCTGATTTCCCAAATTGACTACCCATTGCAAAAAGACTGGTCAGGCGACAGGAGGAAACGTGGACGGATTGAATACGGTGCTGGAGTATCTGACGTCGGTGCCTGCGTGGTATCTGGCGACGAGCGTGGACGGGCAGCCGCATGTGCGTCCGTTCTCGTTTGCGCAGATTCAGGACGGCAAGCTGTGGTTTGTGACAGCGCGCACCAAAGATGTGTGGCAGGAGCTTCTGCAAAACCAGCGCTTTGAGGCCACGAGTTGGTGGCCGGGCCATGGTTGGTTGATTCTGCGCGGGCGTGCGGGGCTGGAAGACCGGGCTTCGAGCGAAATGCGCGAGGCAGGCTGGAAGCACCTGGAGCGCCTAGGCGAGCACTACGAGGGCGCAGACGATCCCACGCTCGTCTTCTTTAGCGTGGAGGAACCCGAGGCCTTTATCTGCAACCATGACGAATGGGTGCCGGTCGAGTTCTAAACGAGTCTCTCAGCAAGCTTCGGCAATTCAAATTCTCGCATGTAGCGGGCCCCACATTGCAACGTCACCGTAAGGTGCACTCGGCAATATGGGGCCCGTGTTTATTTGTCAATTCCTTTGAGTGAATGTGTCGTGACTGTTTCAATGCATGAATATGCAAGCTATTTACGTATTCATGCATCTTTTGGTGCTATAGTTTCAACCCACTTCATAACGACCGCTGCGAAATGCGCATCGGTGCATAAATCGCAGGCAAGGAGTCTGATATGTCTTTGAAGGTTGAAATCGTCGGCGCGGCTGGATATGCCGGAGCCGAGCTCATTCGCCTCGTGCTCGGTCATCCCGAGTTTGAACTTGTTGCCATTACGTCCAACGCCGATGCCGGCCAGCCGCTGTCCGCGGTGTATCCGAGTTTTACTGGCGTGAGCGATCTGGTTTTCACCACGCATGACGCCCCCGAGCTCAAGAGCTGCGATGCGGTTTTTCTTGCCGTGCCGCACACGGCTGCCATGGCACAGGTGCCCGCCCTGCTTGCCGCGGGCGTTTCCTGCTTTGATCTTTCGGCCGATTACCGTCTGAGCGACCCGTCCGTCTTTGAGGCATGGTATGCCGCCGAGCACACGAGCCCCGAGCTGCTCAAGACACGTGCCTTCGGCCTGCCCGAGCTGTTCTGCCAGGACTTAGAGACCGCTGCTTCCAGTCATGCCGCCGGAAAGCCCGTTTTGGTCGCCTGCGCCGGCTGCTATCCCACCGCAACGAGCCTTGCTGCCGCTCCTGCCGTGCGCGCCGGCTGGGTTGCCCAGAGCGGCCCCGTGATCGTTGACGCTATCAGCGGTGTAACGGGTGCCGGTAAGTCCTGCAACGCCCGTACGCATTTTTGCAGCGCGGACGAAAACCTGGAGGCCTATGGCGTGGGCAAGCATCGTCACACGCCCGAAATCGAGCAGATCTTGGGTCTAACCGATCGCGTCGTCTTTACCCCGCACCTGGCACCGCTCAAGCGCGGTCTGCTCTCTACGGCGACGATGCCGCTTACGCCGCAGGCTATCGATACCTTGACCCTTGAGGATGTCGTCGACCATTACAAGCAGTTCTACGCCGGTCGCACCTTTGTGCGCGTGCTCGATGCCGGCCAGCAGCCCAAGACGGCCTCGGTCGTCGGCACCAATGCTGCCCAGATCGGCCTTGCACTCAACAAGCGCGCGGGCGTGCTGGTGGCGACGGGAGCGATCGACAATCTGTGCAAGGGTGCTGCCGGTCAGGCGGTCCAGTGCGCCAACATCGTCTTTGGTTTTGACGAGCGACGAGGCTTGCCCACAGTGGCGTGCCCGGTGTAGCACATTCGATTGTTGACGATTTGGCAGTCGGGCATCGAGTGGGGCGCCACTTTTAAGCTGGTCTAGTGATTGCGGCTGGTGTGGCGTGCCATCTGATGCCCGTTTTTTTGTTTGATATAAGGAGTCGTAAGGACGATGAATACAGAGCTGTTTGATATCAAGATTCGCGCCGTCGAGGGTGGCGTTACGGCTGCGGCTGGTTTTAAAGCTGCAGGCATCCACGCTGGGTTCCGCAAGAATCCCGAGCGCCTGGATTACGCGCTCGTCGTGCCCGATAAACCCTGTCCCGGTGCCGGCGTGTTTACCACCAATCGCTTTTGCGCGGCGCCCGTGCAGGTGAGCCGTGCCCATCTGGGCGGTGCCGACAAGGGCTACGGTATCATCGCCGGCGTTTCGGTCAACTCTGGCAATGCCAACGCCGCCACGGGTGAGACCGGTCTTGCCTGCGCGCGCGAGACCTGCAACATCGCCTCGCAGGTCATCGGCTGCGAGCCCCAGCAGATTCTGGTCGCCTCCACGGGCGTGATTGGCCAGATTCTGCCGATCGACACGTTTGAGACTGCCGTTCCTGCCGCCTACGAGGCGCTCTCCGCCCACGGTGGCGCCGACGCCGCCCGCGCTATCATGACGACCGACACGCACTCCAAGGAGTATGCCGTGTGTTACCGCAGCGAGGCCGTGGGGCACGCAGGCAATGTCTATACGGTGGGCGGTATGTGCAAAGGTTCGGGCATGATCATGCCCAACATGGCCACCATGATCGCAGTCATCACCACCGATGCCCCCGTCGAGCCTGCGGCGCTCCACGCCCTGTTGCTCTCCACCGTCAAGCAGACCTTCAACAAGGTAACGGTCGATTCCGACACCTCGACTAACGACACCTGCATCATGCTTGCATCCGGCGCCGCTGCCGCAGATGCCGAGCCTATTGTCGAGGGCTCTGACGCCTTCGACGAGCTGGCCTTTGCCGTGCATGAGGTGTGCGAGAGCCTGGCGCGCAACATCGCCGCAGATGGCGAGGGCGCGTCCAAGCTCGTGACGGTTAACGTCACCGGCGCCGTGAACGACGAGGAGGCCGATATCGCCGCCCGTGCCGTCGCCAACTCACCGCTCGTCAAGACCTGCATCGCCGGCCACGACTGTAACTGGGGCCGCGTTGCCATGGCGCTCGGCAAGTGCGGCGTGAAGTTTAATCAGGAAGACGTTTCCATTGACATGATGGGCATGCCTGTCTGTCGCGACGGCCTGACTGTTCCCTTTGACGAGGACGAGGCCCTGCGACGTTTTGAGGCGCCCGAGATTGTGATCT
This sequence comes from Collinsella sp., assembly GCA_019425015.1. Classification (GTDB taxonomy): domain Bacteria; phylum Actinomycetota; class Coriobacteriia; order Coriobacteriales; family Coriobacteriaceae; genus Collinsella. The sequence continues at coordinate 170,030 of JAHYYJ010000002.1, read as the reverse complement.
CGGCCGACCTGGGCGCAGGGGACACGGCGACCACCGTGTGGACCTGCGACCTCACGCACGAGTACATCTCCATTAACGGTGACTACCGTTCCTAGGCTCCCGATGTGCCGCGCGTCCCGCTGCAATCGCGGGCAACGAGGTACGGCGCAATAGCTACACGAAAGACGAGGCAGACTATGAAGTTCGCACGCGATTGTCGCTCGAGCGAATCCAACGAAGTTACCGCGCAGCTGCTGTTCGAGGCGCTGCCGTGGATTAAGAACCTGACCGGTAAGACGGTCGTTATCAAGTACGGTGGTGCCGCCATGGTCGACGAGCAACTGCGCCGCGACGTGATGAGCGACATCGTTTTGCTCAAGATCATCGGTATGCGCCCCGTCATCGTGCACGGCGGCGGCAAGGCTATCAACGAGGCGCTGAGCCATTACGATATTCCCGTCGAGTTTAAGAACGGCCAGCGTGTGACCACGCCTGCCACCATGGATATCGTGCGCGAGGTGCTGGGCGGTAAGGTCAACCAGGAGCTGGTCGCGGCGCTCAACCACCACGGAAACCTGGCCGTGGGCGTGTCGGGCAGCGATGCCGGTACGCTCATCGCCGAGCCGCTCGACCCCGAACTCGGTCGTGTGGGCAAAGTGACGCACGTCAACACCGACTATATCGAGCGCTTACTCGATAGTGAGTACATCCCCGTCATCGCTACCGTCGCGGCGGGGGAGGACGGCGGTTTCTTCAACATCAACGCCGACACCGCTGCCGGTGCTGTTGCCGCGGCGCTCCACGCGCACAAGGCGATCTTTTTGACCGATGTCGATGGCCTGTATAAGGACTTTAGCGACAAGGATTCGCTCATCTCCAACCTGACGCTCGACGAGGTTAATGAGATGCTCTATGGGGGCGAGGTCGACAAAGGCATGATTCCCAAGCTACGCGCCGCTGTCGATGCGCTTACCGCCGGCGTATTTCGTGCCCACATCATTAATGGTACTACGCCGCACTCGCTGCTGCTGGAGCTGCTGACCGATGCCGGCGTCGGCACCGTGATCCATTCCACCGAGACGGCTTACGAGTTCGATACGCATCCGCATCCGCTTTCGACGTTTGCTGCGCGTCTGACCGAGAACCTCGACGAGGTCGAGAAGCTTCAGACGGTCTAACTGATCCGCAGCCGCCCCATTTCTGCACCCATAGGCCTGCGCCGTCCGGCGCTCAACGAAAGGCATCCCATGTCACTTGCAGCTCAGCAATCGCTTGAATCCCATTACGTTATGCATACCTTTGGCCGCTCTCCGGTCGAGTTTGTCGAGGGTCACGGCATGAAGCTCACCGGCGACGATGGTCGTGAGTACCTCGACTTTCTTGCCGGCATCGGCGTGTGCAGCCTAGGTCATGGCGACCCGGCTGTGCTCTCGGCGCTCGAGGCACAGACCAAAAAGCTCATGCATGTCTCCAATTACTTCTACATCGAGCAGCGTGGACAGGTCGCGGCGCTGCTGTCCAAGCTTGCCAACGACGACTTAGATGGTGCACGCGTGCTTGCCGATGCCATTGCCGCCGGCGATGAGACCACGGCAGCTGCTCTTGGTGCCCCGGCTGCGGATGAGCAGGTTTGGGAGACCTTCTTTGCCAACTCCGGCGCCGAGGCCAACGAGGGCTCGATGAAGCTCGCGCGCCTGTACGCCAAGCGTGCCGATAACGGCGGCAACACTATCGTGTGCATGCGCGGCGGCTTCCACGGCCGTACGCTCGAGACCATTGCCGCCACCATGCAGGATTGGCTGCAGGATAGTTTCCGCCCGCTGCCGGGTGGCTTTGTGGCCTGCACGCCCAACGATATCGATGAACTGCGTGCGATCTTTAAGCAGCTGGGGAGCGAAATTTGTGCCGTGATGCTCGAGCCGATCCAGGGCGAGAGCGGTGTGCACCCCATGACCGAGGAGTTTATGGCGGCAGCGCGCGACCTGGCACACGAAGTGGGCGCCGTGCTTATCGCCGACGAGGTCCAGTGCGGCATCTTCCGCTCCGGCAAGCCGTTTGCATTCCAAACCTATGGCGTGGAACCCGACATCATGAGCCTTGCCAAGGGCATTGCTGATGGCGTGCCCATGGGTGCCGTCGTAGCAAAGAAGGAGATTGCCGACGTGTTTAAGCCGGGCGACCACGGCTCGACGTTTGGCGGTAGCTGCTTGGCCATCGCGGCGTGTGCCGCGACGCTCTCCGCACTCGTGCGCGGCGATTATGCCGACCACGCTGCCAAGGTAGGCGCCTATATGGAGGCAAAGCTCGCCAAGCTGCCGAACGTGACCGAGGTGCGTGGCCGCGGCTTGATGCTCGGCTGCGATCTGGACGATACTGCGGGTGATGCACACGACGTTGTGGCCCGTGCATTGGGGGCTGGTGCCGTGATTAACGCTACGGGTGCCCATACGCTGCGTTTCCTGCCGCCGCTCGTCTGCGAGGAATCCGACGTGGACAGTCTGATCGAGATCCTGGCGGGTGTCTTGGGCTAACGCGGCACAATAACTCAATTTGGACCGGGTTCCGGACTGCGGACGTGCCCTATGTGGCATGATTCAGCGGTCTGGAGCCCGTTTTGCCTTAGATTTGCTAAGGCGGGGAGACCTGCTGGTCAAAAAACATTAAATATGAGTACTGTTACCGATTTGGTCGCAGCAATTTTGGACTAATAAGACCAGATGGCAAGTCGAAATGGCGATGAATGCACGATTTTGATCTAATTGTTAGTCCTTATAATGGACATATGTTGCGTAACTTAAGCAAATACTATCTTTTGATATGTTGTAAGCAAGGTAGCAGTACTCATTTTTGCCATTTTCTGGCCACGGCCTTTGTGACAGACGTGCTGGCGGGTTCGAATCCCATGCGCTGGGCCTGAAAAAAAGAAAGGCCTCCATCGCTGGAGGCCTAACAATTCAGTGGTGGGCGATGAGGGATGTCGCGTGCGGCTGGCGCCGCCCGCTCTCGCTTCGGGCCTGCGGCCCTCGCGTGCTGCGCTGGAAAACGCTTCGCGTTTCCTCAGCTCCGCACCCTGTCGGGTTCGAATCCCATGCGCTGGGCCCAAACAAAAACGGTCCCCTTGCGAGGACCGTTTCCAATTCAATGGTGGGCGATGAGGGATTCGAACCCCCAGCCTTGTGCGTGTAAAGCACCTGCGCTAACCGTTGCGCCAATCGCCCGTGCGGAGAGAGTATAGCAAAACAATCGCCCCATTCACCTCATATCCATTAAAGGTAACCGGCGCGTGTCGGCGCGGAGCTGATTCAGTTGAGATTGCCTGAACATTCCGTCCCTCTTTACACCCTCGGGTATACTCAAAAGCTACTGATTCGATTTGATGCCCAGCAACAGCAGAGGGGATAGTATATGTGCGGTTTTGTCGGTTTTGTCGGTGGGACGGATAACCAATCCGAGGTGCTCACCAAGATGATGGACCGCATCGTCCATCGTGGTCCCGACATGGGCGGCCAGTTTATCGACGGCCGCGTTGCCCTCGGCTTCCGCCGCCTGTCGATCCTCGACCTGACCGAGGCTGGCGCCCAACCTATGGCCAACGAGGACGGTAGCGTCGTCATTGTCTTCAACGGCGAGATCTACAACTTCCAAGAACTCCGTTCCGAGCTCGAGGCCAAGGGCTACAAGTTCCACTGCGGCGCCGACACCGAGAGCCTTCTGCACGGCTACGAGGAGTGGGGCGAGGCAGTACTCGATCGCTTGCGCGGTATGTACGCCTTCGTCATCTGGGACAAGAAGAAGAACAAGCTTTTTGGCGCCCGTGATATCTTTGGTATCAAGCCGCTCTACTACTATCCCATGGCCGATGCGGGTGACGGCGCTCCGGGCGTGCTCTTTGGTTCCGAGATCAAGAGCTTCCTGGACTACCCGCACTTCCACAAGGCGGTCAACAAAAAGGCCCTGCGTCCGTACATGACGCTGCAGTATTCGGCAACCGAGGAGACCTTCTTCGAGGGTGTCTACAAGCTGCCGCCGGCGCATTACTTTACCGTAGACATCCCGACCGGCAAGATGAACATCGAGCGCTACTGGGATTGCGATTACTCTGCCGTCGAGAAGCCGTTCGAGGAGTACGTCGACGAGCTGGATGAGGTCGTGCACGAGAGCGTCGAGGCCCATCGCATCGCCGACGTCAAGGTCGCGTCGTTCCTCTCCGGTGGCGTCGACTCCAGCTACATCGCCGCTTGCCTCATGCCCGACAAGACCTTCTCGGTGGGCTTCGATTACAAGAATTTCAACGAGACTAACTACGCCAAGGAACTTTCTGACAAGCTCGGCGTCGAGAATGTCCGCAAGATGATTACCGCCGACGAGTTCTTCGGTGCGCTTGAGGACATCCAGTATCACATGGACGAGCCGCAGTCCAACCTGTCTTCCGTGCCGCTGTGGTTCTTGGCCGAGATGGCCCGCAAGGACGTCACCGTCGTGCTTTCGGGCGAAGGCGCCGACGAGCTCTTTGGCGGCTACGCCTACTACGAGGACACGGTCCCAGTCCGCAAGTACAAAAAGATGGTGCCGCTGCCCATCCGTCGCGCGCTCGGTAACCTGGCGTTGCATATGCCGTACTTCAAGGGACATAACTTCCTGGTCAAGGGTGCCGAGATCCCCGAGAAGTCGTTCCTGGGACAGGCTCTGGTATGGCCGGAGCGCGAGGTCGACGGCGTGCTCAAGCCCGAGTACAACACCGGCGATGGCGCCTTCGAGCTTGCCGCTCCCATCTATGCGCGCGTGAAGGGTCAGCCCGAGCTAGTCAAGAAGCAGTACCTGGACATGAACATGTGGCTCCCGGGCGACATTCTGCTCAAGGCCGACAAGATGTGCATGGCGCACTCGCTGGAGCTGCGCGTGCCCTTCCTGGACCGCAAAGTCATGGAGTTCGCCGAGCACATTCCCGACCGCTACCGCATCAACGAGAACGGCAACAAACAGGTACTCCGCCACGCTGCCAACAAGTCGCTGCCCGATGAGTGGGCCACCCGTCCCAAGGTGGGCTTCCCGGTGCCGATTGTCTACTGGCTGCGCGAGCAAAAGTGGTACGACTATGTCAAGGAGTACTTCACCGCGCCGTGGGCAAGCGAGTTCTTCGATACCGACGAGCTCATGCACCTGCTCGATCTGCACTTTGCGGGCAAGGGCGATTTCCAGCGCAAGATCTATACGCCGCTCGTGTTCCTGGTGTGGTACAAGCGCTTCTTTATCGACGAGGACCAGCCCGCTGTTCAGGCTGCCTAGCCTCGGCTAACGAACGCCTGCGCGTAACGGCTCCTCCGGGAGCCGTTTTTGCGTGGGCGCGTTTCAGTTACTATAAAAACCGTCCCTGCCAAGTGGCTGAGAAAGGTGAAAGATGCACCATTCGGATTCCGCGACCGTGACCACGGTCGATACGCTTGCCAAGCTTCTCGACGTGTGCGGCGAGCTGCGCGCATCAGAGCAGGTTGACGAGCGTGCCGTGACCGGCTGCTCGTTTGATTCGCGCGCGGTCTCGGCAGGTGACGTGTTCTTTTGCAAAGGTGCTGCCTTTAAGCCCGCGTTTTTGAGCATGGCGCTCGATGCGGGTGCCGTCGCATTTGTGTGCGAAGAGTCGCTGGTCGAGTCTCTGGAGCCGCTGGCGCAGGAGAGCGGTGCTGCGATGCTGGTTGTTGATAGCGTTCGCACGGTCATGGCCCTGTTGCCGCCGGAGGTCTACGACCGTCCCGACCACGACGTCAAGATCGTGGGCATCACCGGTACCAAGGGAAAGACCACGGCCGCTTTTATGCTTCAGTCCATCATCAAGGCAGCGGGCGAATCCTGCGGCATGATCGGCTCGGTGAGTACCGACGATGGCATCGAGTGCTACGAGAGCACCAATACTACGCCCGAGGCCCCCGAGGTCTGGCGCCATATCGCCAACTGCCGTGAGTCCGGTCGCCAGTCCATGGTCATGGAGGTCTCGAGCCAGGCGCTCAAGTACCAACGCGTCGAGAATCTGCCGTTTGACGTGGCGTGCTTCCTCAACATCGGGCGTGACCACATCTCGCCGATCGAACACCCCACGTTTGAGGATTATTTTGAGAGCAAACTCAGGATCTTTGACCAGGCAAAGACCGCCGTGGTGAATCTGGGCACCGAAGAGGTTGACCGTGTGCTGGAGGCAGCGTCGACGGCCGAGCGCTTGGTGACCGTTGGCGTCGAGCATCCCGAGGCAAGCCTGTGGGCAAGCGATGTCCGCGTGGTCGGCTTTAACATCGAGTTTAACCTGCATGGCCTGTGTGCCGACGAGTCCGAGGCGGGGGAGAAGGTCCTGCTGGGCATCGCGGGCGACTTTAACGTGGAGAACGCGCTGGTCGCTATCGCCGCTGCGCACGAGATCGGCATCGGTATCGATGCCATCAAGAAGGGCCTCTCCAAGCTTCGTGTGCCGGGCCGTATGGAGGTCGTGGAGTCGAAGGACGGCCGCGTGATCTGCGTCGTTGACTATGCGCACAACCAGCTTTCGTTCCGTTCGCTTTTCTCGTCGGTCAAGCGCGCGTTTCCCACTAGTCCAGTCATTGCAGTGTTTGGCGCTGCCGGCGGCAAGGCGCAGGAGCGCCGCGAGCAGCTTCCGCGCGAGGCCGCACCATATTCCGACCTGATGATCTTTGCCAACGAGGACCCGGCTCACGAGGACCCGATGAAGGTCTGTCGCGAGCTTGCCGAGCATGTTCCCGACGATACGCCGAACGAGATCATCCTCGACCGTGAAGCCGCTGTGCATGCGGCGTTCAAGGCGGCGCGCGAGGAGTACGTCAACCCCAATGCTCCCACCATTGTCTTGCTGCTGGCAAAGGGTGACGAGGAGCTCATGCACGTGGGCGACGAGTTCGTGCCCATCGAGAGCGACCTTTCGTTGGCCAATCGCCTGATCGATGTTACCCAGTTTGACTAATGAACTATGATGGCGAAGGCGCCCTGAGTGCGCTGTCGCCATAAACGTGTTCCCTCAATCAAAACATGCCGTCCAAGCCCAAACCCTTCTACGTAAACGGAGTAACCATGTCCCACAACACCCTGCCGACCGTCGCCGAGCTTTCGGGCGAGATGCGCGAGCGCTTGGCCAAGGTTAAGTACGTCTTTACCGACCTGGATGCTACGATGCTCGCACCCGGCTCGTGCGTGCTGCGCGACAACGACGGCAACCCCTCGACCAAGCTCGTCGAGGCTGTCGTGGCACTTGCCCGCGCCGGCATCCAAGTGGTTCCCACCTCGGGCCGCAACCGTACCATGATCCACGAGGACGCGCGCGTGCTCGGCCTCAACTCTTACATTGGTGAGATGGGTGGCCTGGTCATGTACGATCTCAAGGCCAACGATTGGGAGTATCTGACCGGCGATATGCCCTACGACCCATCTTGCGGTCTCACGCCGCACCAGGTGATCGAGCAGACTGGCGTGTGCGAGAAGATCCTCGCCCGCTGGCCGCACAAGATCGAGTATCACAACGACATGTCGACCGGTTACAAGTACCGCGAGGTTACCGTCGGCATGCGCGGCGACATCCCCGATGACGAGGCGCAGGCCATCCTCGACGAGGCCGGCTGCGGCCTGGTGTGGGCCTGTAACGGTCACCTGACGCATCTGTCCAAGCCGACGACGCTCGAGCTCGATCGCGTCGAGGACGGTCGCGCGTTTAACATCAATCCCGCCGGCCTCAACAAGGGCGTTGCCATCGCGCGCTTCTGCGAGCACCTGGGGATTGAGCGCGAGGAGACGCTCGCGCTCGGCGATTCCGAGTCCGACTTCTACATGGCCGATCACGTGGGCACGTTCTGCCTGGTCGAGAATGGCCTGACGAGCGCCGGCGCGCCCGAGTTCCTGGCTGCTTGCGAGAACGCTTTCGTTACGCGCGGCAAAATTGTCGACGGTTGGGCGGCGACGGCAGAGCTGCTGGTCGCGGCGCGTTCGTAGCGCGGCGTCGCCGCACTTGGACATGTCTTTTCGAGAGAGACTGGTGAGGTAATGTCCGATATCGAGAATCTGGCCGGGGACACGCGCCCCATTGGCGTATTCGACTCGGGTCTGGGCGGTCTGACGGTTGCGCGCGCGATTGCGACGGCGTTGCCGCACGAGTCCGTCTACTACTTTGGCGACACCAAGCGCTGCCCTTATGGCACTCGCACCGAGGACGAGGTGCGCTCGTTTGCGCTGCAGGCGGGCCGTTGGCTGTCGAAGCACGATGTCAAGATCATGGTCATCGCCTGCAATACGGCGACCGCTGCGGCCTTGCGTTTGGCCCAGCAGGTGCTCGACGTCCCCGTCATCGGTGTGATTGCGCCGGGCGCACGCGCGGCAATCAACAGCACCCGCACGCGCCGGGTGGGCGTGCTCGCCACCAACCTCACCATTCGCTCAGGCGCTTACACGCGTGCCATTCAGGACCTGGATGCCGGCGTCGACGTATACGGCTGCCCGGCTTCGAGTTTTGTCGAGGTTGTCGAGCACGAGCTCGCCTCGGGTGCGCATCTGCAGGAGCAGTGGCTCGAGAACGAGGACATCTTCGATACGCCGGCCGTGCGAGCGCTGGTCGGCGCCACGGTTGAGCCGCTGCGCGATCGCGGAATCGATACCGTGGTGCTCGGCTGCACGCACTTTCCGCTGTTGGTGGGACCTATCCGCCATGCGCTGGGGCCTGGGGTGCGCGTCGTGAGTTCTGCCGAGGAGACTACGCGCGAGCTGACCGATATCCTCACGCGCCGTGAGCAACTGGCGGGCGACGCTGCCGAGCCGCAGCATCGCTTTGCCACTACGTCTGACAACATTGCCGAGTTTGCGGTGGCGGGTAGCTTTATCTTTGGCCAGCCGCTCAAAAGCATCGAGCATGTCGATATCGACGAACTGAAATAGATGTAGGGTTACCGTCCAAAGACTTGCCCTCTTCTTCTGCCGAAAGGATATTTCTATGGAGTACATGCAGGTCAACCGTGCCAACGGCCGTGCCGCCAATGAGCTGCGCCCCGTCAAGCTCACCCGTGGTGTTATGAAACATGCCCACGGCTCGTGCCTGGCTGAGTTCGGCGACACGCGCGTGCTTTGTGCCGCCACCATCGAGGAGGGCGTGCCGGGCTGGCGCAAGGGTGCCAAGGCCGGTTGGGTAACCGCAGAGTATGCCATGCTGCCGGCATCGACCGGTAAGCGTTGCAAGCGCGAGTACGCCAAGCGTAAGGGCCGCTCCATGGAGATCGAGCGCCTCATCGGCCGCAGCCTGCGTACCGTCGTCAACATGAAGGCGCTCGGCGAGTACACCGTTACCGTCGACTGCGATGTGATCCAGGCGGATGGCGGCACGCGTACGGCGAGCATTACCGGTGCCTGGGTGGCGCTGCACGACGCCCTTGCTATGTGGGTCGAGGCCGGCAAGATCGAGCGCATCCCGCTCACGGGCCAGGTTGCTGCCATCTCTATGGGCGTTGTCGACGGCAATACGCTGCTTGACCTCGATTATTCCGAGGACAGCCACGCCGAGGTCGACATGAACCTCGTCGCCACCGACACCGGTGAGATGATCGAGCTCCAGGGCACCGGCGAGCAGGCGCCCTTCGACCGCAAACGCCTCAACGCCCTGCTCGACCTGGGCGACAAGGGTATCGCCGAGCTCATCGAGCTCCAGCGCCAGGCCCTCGCCTAACCTACCAAAAAGTGACAGGTTTATTTTGGCAGGTTTTATCTGGGAAAACGTCGAAGTATAAGACTGCCGTTGATTGAGAGGGGAGAGGCGGAGGCCCTCGTCGCCCTCGGCGCGGCATTGCTATAGAGACAAGGAGACCACTCATGGCACTTGAGAAGATCGACATCGACACCCTCGACCCGGCGGCGACCATTGTCGTGGCAACGGGCAACGCCCATAAGCTCACCGAGATCGAGGCCATTTTAGGCAAGGTCATGCCCGAGGTTCGCTTTGTGGCGCTCGGCCAGCTGGGCGATTTTGAGGACCCCGAGGAAAACGGCACGACGTTTTTGGAGAACGCCATCATCAAGGCGCAGGCTGCGGTCGAGGAGACGGGCCTTATGGCCATTGCCGACGATTCTGGCCTGGTCGTTGATGCCCTGGACGGCGAGCCTGGCGTGTATAGCGCGCGCTATGCGGGCGTGCACGGAGACGATGCCGCCAACAACGCCAAGCTTCTCGTGAATCTGGAGGGCGTGGCCGACGAGGACCGCACTGCGCGCTTTATGAGCGTCGTCGCGCTCATCGACACGGACGGTTTGGTCACCTATGGTGAGGGCGCCTGCGAGGGCACTATCGCACACGAGGGCCGCGGCGATCACGGCTTTGGCTACGACCCGCTGTTCCTGCCGGTCGACACGCCGGGCAAGACCATGGCCGAGCTGACGGCGGACGAGAAGAACGCCATCAGCCATCGATTCCATGCGCTCGAGCATCTGTCCGCCAAGCTGACGGGCGAGGAGTAGGCCGTGCGTGCGGTGGTGCAGCGCGTACTCAACGCCGGCGTGACGGTCGACGGCGAGTGCGTGGGCCGCATTGGACGCGGCTACCTGGTGTTGCTTGGCGTGGGCCACGGCGATACGCGCGCCGAGGCTGATAAGCTGTGGGGCAAGCTCCGCGGCTTGCGCATCAACGAGGACGAGAACGGCAAGACCAACCTGGCGCTTGCCGACGTCGACGGTGAGGTGCTCGTGGTGTCGCAGTTCACGCTGTTTGCCGATTGCCGTCATGGTCGCCGTCCGTCCTTTACGGATGCCGGCGCCCCCGATGTCGCCAACGAGCTCTACGAGTACTTCCTGACGCTTGTGCGCGAGGACGTCGAGCACGTAGCGCATGGCATCTTCGGCGCAGACATGAAGGTCGACCTCGTCAACGACGGCCCATTCACCATCGTCCTCGATACCGACAATCTGTAAGTAGCCAAATTAGCTACTTGCGCGTGTTTGTAACAGGGTGCTATAGTATTAGAGTTTTGTCTATCTTAGGGGTATTATCCCCTTTTTGAATTGCACCTTCTGGAGGCCCTGTTCATGGAAGAGATGGAAGTCAATCACGTCGACGACATCCACGAGAAGCTGACCGATATGGTGGGCGATCGCGTCAAGGTGAAGGCCAACATGGGCCGCACCCGCGTCGTCGAGCGCATGGGCACCATCAAGAGCGTCCACCCCGCCGTCTTTATCGTCGAGGTCGACGAGCGCCGCGGGCGCAAGTCGCGTCAGTCCTACCAGTATATCGATGTCCTCACCGGTCAGGTCGAGCTGTTCGATCCCGAGAGCGGCGAGCATATCTTTACCCCGCTCGGCAATCAGCTCGAGGAGCATTAACGGTGACCGATCGGTCCCTGACTCTTTCCGCGCCGGCAAAGATTAACCTCTACCTGGGGGTTCATACCGAGCGCGATGACCGCGGCTACCACAGGGTCGATTCCCTGATGGTAGCCGTCGGTCTTTCCGATGCCGTGACGGTCACGCCGGCGCAGGCGCTGACCGTCCAAACGGTTCCGGCATCAGATTTTCCCATGCAAAAGAATACGGCGTATCGGGCTGCGGTTGCTATGGCCGAGCATTATGGTCGCGAGGCAAACATCTGCGTGACGATTGAGAAGCGCATTCCATTGTGCGCCGGCTTGGGCGGTCCCTCGACGGATGCGGCCGCGGTCATTGTCGCCTTGGCGGAGCTCTGGGGAATTGATCGCTCCGACCCCGCGCTCGACGACATTGCGCGGGGCATTGGTGCTGACGTCCCGTTCTTTTTGCACGCGAGCCCTGCGTTCTACGTAGGTGGGGGAGACGTGCTGGCAACTGAGTACCCCGCGCTGCCCGCAACGCCCGTCGTGTTGGTCAAGCCGCGCGAGGCAAGTGTTTCGACAATTGAAGCCTATCGACGTTTTGACGAGGCCCCGGTGCCTGCGGACAAGCCCGGCGCGATAGCTTCTGCCTTGCGTGCTGGTGATGCCGAGACGGCATATGCGCTCATCCATAACAACCTGGGTGCCATTTCCGCACAGATGGAGCCGCAGATTCAAATGGTTCTCGATTGGCTGCGTAAACAGGACGGCACCGTTGCTGTAGATGTGTGCGGATCGGGTGCCTGCTCATTTGCCATTTGCGACACCGCCGCCACGGCCGAAAGGCTTGCCGACGCTGCCCAGCAAAACGGCTGGTGGTCCTGCGCGACGGAGCTCATTCCCAACACGGTTCAAATCGACGCGCCAAAGAAATAAAATTTTCTCTAGCACGCGGCGAAAATCTTTGTTACTATAGTCGAGCTAACGGGTTGTGGCTCAGTTTGGTAGAGCACTGCGTTCGGGACGCAGGGGTCGCTGGTTCAAATCCAGTCAACCCGACCAGAGCATGAGGAGGGACCGCTTCTTGCGGTCCCTTTTTTTAGCTATTGTTGTGATACCGCGATACCCGCGGTATACTCATTCGAGCTTGTCTCGCTGTATTGTGGAGGTCTAAATGTTTGGACTGAGGGCTCCTGAGCTCATCATTATTCTCGTCGTTGTCCTGATTATCTTCGGGCCCAAGAACCTGCCGAAGCTCGGCAAGTCCCTCGGCTCTACCGTCAAGAATATCCGTGAGGGTATGGAGGGCGACGATAAGGCCGAGACCAAGCAGGCCGAGGAGGTCGTGGTCGAGCAGTCCGAGGAGGACAAGGAGATCGCTGAGCTCGAGGCCAAGCTCGCTGCTGCCAAGAAGAAGCAGGCAGAGGACAGCGACGCGGACGCAGAGTAGTCCCATCCCTTTGGGGTGAGCACCTGACCGGCTTGCCCGCAGGCTAGCCGGTCTTTTTCGTTTTGTTGACAGTTGATTGTTTGATCAGAGTTGGGGAGATATCCGTATGGACGCAAGCCAGATCGTACTGACCGCTGAGGGCCGCCAGAAGCTCGTCGAGGAGCTCGCTTGGCGTGAGGGCGATTACGCCAAGGAGATCGTCGAGGACATCAAGGAAGCCCGCGCGTTCGGCGACCTTTCGGAGAACTCCGAGTACGACGCCGCCAAGGACAAGCAGGCCCAGAACGCCGCTCGTATTGCCGAGATCCAGGCCATCCTCGCCAACGCTCAGGTTGCTGCCACCACAGGTGATCTGACCGTCTCCATCGGTTCCACCGTTTCGCTGATTGATCCCAACGGCGAGGTCATGGAAGTCACGCTCGTCGGTACCACCGAGACCAACTCGCTCGAGCACAAGATTTCCAACGAGTCTCCGGTCGGTCACGCCATCATCGGTCACGGCGAGGGCGACTCCGTCGAGGTCGTTACGCCTTCCGGCAAGACTCGCGTCTACACCATCGCCAAGATTGCACGCTAGACCACGGTCCCGCGTAAAGGTTTGTTTTCGCTCCCTGGGACCGAATCCTGGGGAGCGTTTTAGTTTGAGGAGCTAACTTATGGCAGAGAACCAGAACGCCGCAGATCAGGCATCGACGCTCAACGACGAGCGCGCCACCCGCCTGGCCAAGCGCGCCGCCCTGTTCGAGGCGGGCCAGAACCCCTATCCCGAGCACTCTGAGCTTGAGGACTACGTTGCCGATATCGAGGCTAAGTACGCCGAGCTTGCCGATGGCGAGGACACCGAGGACGTCGTGAAGATCGCCGGCCGTGTGGTCGCCAAGCGCGGTCAGGGCAAGATCATGTTCATCGTCGTACGCGATGCGACTGCCGAGATTCAGCTGTTCTGCCGCATCAACGACATGGACGAGGCCGCCTGGAATACGCTCAAGTCCCTCGACCTGGGCGACATCCTGGGCGTGACCGGCGTGGTTGTGCGCACCCAGCGCGGCCAGCTTTCCGTTGCCCCTAAGAGCGCGACCCTGCTTGCCAAGGCCGTTCGTCCGCTGCCCGAGAAGTTCCACGGTCTTTCCGACAAGGAGACCCGCTATCGCCAGCGCTATGTTGACCTGATCGCCAACGACGACGTTCGCGAGACCTTCCGTAAGCGTTCGCAGATTCTCTCCACCTTCCGTCGCTTTATGGAGTCCGACGGCTACATGGAGGTCGAGACCCCCATCCTGCAGACCATCCAGGGCGGCGCTACTGCCAAGCCGTTCATCACGCACTTCAACGCGCTCGATCAGGAGTGCTACCTGCGCATTGCTACCGAGTTGCACCTCAAGCGCTGCATCGTCGGCGGTTTTGAGCGCGTGTTCGAGATCGGCCGTATCTTCCGTAACGAGGGCATGGACCTTACCCACAACCCCGAGTTCACCACGATGGAGGCCTATCGTGCCTTCTCCGACCTCGAGGGCATGAAGGCGCTCGCCCAAGGTGTCATTAAGGCGGCTAACAAGGCCATCGGCAACCCCGAGGTCATCGAGTACCAGGGCCAGACCATCGACCTTTCTGGTGAGTGGGCCAGCCGTCCCATGACCGACATCGTCTCCGACGTGCTCGGCAAACAGGTCACCATCGATACGCCGGTCGAGGAGCTTGCTGCTGCCGCGCGCGAGAAGGGCCTGGAGATTAAGCCCGAGTGGACCGCCGGCAAGATTATCGCCGAGATCTACGATGAGCTGGGCGAGGACACCATCGTCAACCCCACGTTCGTGTGCGATTACCCCATCGAGGTCAGTCCGCTTGCCAAGCGCTTTGAGGACGACCCGCGCCTGACGCACCGCTTTGAGTTGGTTATCGCCGGTCACGAGTACGCCAATGCGTTCTCCGAGCTCAACGACCCGGTCGACCAGGCCGAGCGCTTTGCCGCCCAGATGGCCGAGAAGGCTGGTGGCGACGATGAGGCCATGGAGTACGACGAGGACTACGTGCGCGCCCTCGAGTACGGTATGCCTCCCGCGGGCGGCATCGGCATCGGTATCGACCGCGTGGTCATGCTGCTCACCAACCAGGCTTCCATCCGCGACGTGCTGCTGTTCCCGCACATGAAGCCCGAGAAGGGTTTCCAGTCCGGTGCCGCTGCCGCCAAGGCTGCCGAGGCCGGCAACGCCGCGAGCCCGTTCGTTAAGTCGCTTAAGCCCACGCTCGATTACTCCAAGATCGCCGTCGAGCCGCTGTTTGAGGAGTTCGTCGACTTTGATACCTTCTCCAAGAGCGATTTCCGCGCTGTGAAGGTCAAGGCGTGCGAGGCCGTCAAGAAGTCCAAGAAGCTGCTGAACTTTACGCTCGACGACGGCACCGGCACCGACCGCACCATCCTCTCCGGCATTCACGGTTATTATGAGCCCGAGGACCTGGTCGGCAAGACCTTGCTCGCCATCACCAACCTGCCTCCGCGCAAGATGATGGGCATTCCCAGCTGCGGCATGCTCATCAGCGCTATCCACGAGGAGGATGGTGAGGAGCGTCTCAACCTGATCCAGCTCGACGCCTCCATCCCCGCCGGCGCAAAGATGTACTAGGGGGTTACGCGGTTCTACGAACCGCGTAACGGCTCGACGCTGCGCGGGCCGCATTTGGACAATCTGACGTTCAACTTCAAGGGCGCGACCAGAAGGTCAGCGCCCTTTCGTTTCACGTCACCTTGTCTCAAATGCGACCCGCTCGCTGTCGTTGCCAAAACATCGGCGTTGCCTTGGCCGTCAATAGTCATTGGGGACGTTCTTAAACGACTACCCAACGGCTATTGAGCACATGGCTCGCATGGCAGCCGTCTCTTTTATGTTTCCTTTAGCCGTTGCTGCCTAGGATGGGGGTTAGTCGGTAGGAAGGGAGCGTCTATATGGACGACGCGAGCGAGCGTGCAATCGAAGAGGACATGCTCGATCAGTTCAATTACTTTGACGATGAGGATGAGGAGCTAATCGATCGTCGCGAGCCGGCATCGCTTGACTCATTTGATCTGGTCGATGAAGAGACTGATGAGGTTGAGGACGAATCAACGGAGCCCCCACAGTCTTCGCGCCTTGACTCGCTGCTTTCGAGAGCCCCCATGCACCACGGTGTTCGTGCCGGCGCACTCCATATGAAAACAGACTGGCACCAGATCGTGACGGCAGGCGATGAGCTTGCCGTCGATGCGCCGCTCACCGATAAGTCATCCATCATCTGCCGCACCGGTATGCTTATGCTCGCGAGCGGAACGGGTGCTTGGCGTGTACGCGATACCATGAATCGCGTTGCCGCCGTACTCGATGTCACCGTCCACGTTGACTTAAGTCTTCTGTCGTTTGAGTGCACCTGCATCGAAGATGGCCACTGCTTTAACGAGGTTGTCAGCCTGCCCACAACGGGAGTCAATACCCATCGCATTTGGATGATGGAGAGCTTCCTAAAGGAAATCGAGACGTATGGGCGCCGGTTTACCGTGCACGAATACCACGAGATGCTCAAGACCGTTGAGAGTTCAAAACCCGATTACTCTCCCTGGCAACAGGGCCTTGCGGCAGCTTGTGCTTGCGGCGCCTTCGTCTTTTTGCTCGGCGGCGGCCCTATCGAGATGGCCTGCGCATTCGTAGGCGCTGGTGTTGGCAACTTTGCTCGCTCTCATATTCTCAAGCAGGGTCTTGGCCAGTTTAGCGCGCTGACGATTGGCGTTGCGCTCGCTTGCGTTTCGTATCTGCTGGCATTGCTCGGCCTTGGCCAGGTCGTACCGGGGGCAATGTCGCACCAAGAAGGCTATATCGGCGCCATGCTCTTTGTGATTCCCGGCTTTCCCCTCATTACGGCAGGCCTCGACATCGCTAAGCTCGATATGCGAAGCGGCATTGAGCGTCTTTCGTATGCCGTGTCGATTATTGTGATGGCGACCCTTGTGGGCTGGATGGTTGCCGAGTGTGTGGGGCTGGCACCGGATGATTTTGCCCCGCTCGGCCTTTCGCCGCTTGCCCTTACGCTCCTGCGCGTGGTGATGAGCTTTGTTGGCGTATTCGGCTTCTCGGTGATGTTCAACAGCCCGGTAAAGATGGCCGCGGCAGCTGGGCTGATCGGCGCCGTGTCCAATACCTTGCGCCTTACGCTCGTCGATGCGCCGACGCTGTTTCCCTTTCTGGGCCTGAGCGTAGGTATGCCTCCCGAGGCGGCAGCGTTTATCGGCGCGCTGGTATCGGGGCTGCTCGCGAGCTTAGCCGAAATCAAGCTCACCTACCCACGTATCGCCCTCACGGTGCCATCGATTGTCATTATGGTGCCGGGCTTGTATCTGTATCGCTCGATGTATTACATGTGCACCTTCGACACGGTCAATATGCTCGGCTGGTTTGTGCGTGCAGTGCTCATTGTGGCGTTTCTGCCCGTTGGCCTGGGCGTGGCGAGAACCCTCACCGACTCTCGCTGGCGCCACACCAGCTAATTGGTGCAAATGAAACTGATCCGCAAAACATGAACGTGGATAATCTCCCGTTTTTGGCCTGTTTACGGGCTCAAAACGGGAGATTATCCACGCTCGTGGAATGGGTGTCCGAAAATCCACGCTCGTTGGGCCGATGCAGACGCACCTGGCAATTCCTTTTTTGTAGACGTTGTCGAGCGGCTACGGGCAGGAAAGGTCCCAACGGTTAACATATACTCCATATGGGTAAAGAGACCAAAGCGCTGCCGCGGGGCGGCGCTTTGCGTTTGAAAAACTAGCTCGTCTAAGAGGAACTAGCATGTTAGACCGTTTTACCGATCGCGCGCGCAAGGTCATGTCCATGGCCAAGCAAGAGGCGCTCGATCTTCACTCAAATAAGGTGGGCACCGAGCACCTGCTGCTCGCGCTCGCCAAGGAGGACGAGGGCATTGCCGCCGAGGCGCTGCGCTCGCTCGATATCTCCTACGACGACATCATGGACACACTCAAAGAGGTCCAGACTACCGTTCCCGAGCCCAGCGAGGAGACCGAGGCCGCAAAGCTCGCCTTTACACCGCTCGTCATAAGCGTGATGGAGCGCTCCTTCCGCGTGGCGCGCGAGAACAACCAGACCTATGTGTCGACCGAGCACCTGCTCATCGGTATCGTCGAAGAGGGCAACGGCATGGCCATGGACATCCTCATGCGCCTAGGTGTGTCGTCCGCTTCCATTAAAAAAGCCATCGAGAAGCTTACCGCCAAGGATCAGGACAAGAAGCGTCCGCTCGCCGGCGCCGGTGCCGGGCGTCCCGGTGCGGGCCTGCCGTTCTTTAGCGGTTCGGACGCCTCGCAGCAAAAGGGGAGCGGTGCCGATACGCTCAAGCAGTTCGCCACCAACCTCACGCAAAAGGCGCGCGACGGCGAGCTCGACCCCGTGATCGGTCGCGAAAGGGAAGTCCAGCGCATGATGGAGATCCTTTCGCGCCGCACCAAGAACAACCCGCTTATCTTGGGTGACCCCGGTGTGGGCAAGACGGCCATCGTCGAGGGCCTGGCGCAGCAGATCGCTGCCGGCAACGTGCCCGAGAATCTTATGAACCAGAACATCTGGACGCTCGATCTGCCGGGTCTTGTCGCGGGCGCCAAGTATCGTGGTGAGTTTGAGGAGCGCCTTAAGAACGTGATCCAGGAGGCGACCGAAGCCGACGACGTCATCCTGTTTATCGACGAGATGCACACCATCATCGGTGCCGGTTCTGCCGAGGGCTCCATCGACGCGAGCTCCATGCTCAAGCCCGTGCTCGCGCGCGGTGCCTTCCAGATTATCGGCGCCACCACGGCCGAGGAGTTCCGCAAGTATCTCACCAAGGACCCGGCTTTCGAGCGTCGCTTCCAGACCATCGATGTCGAGGAGCCGAGTGTCGAGGACACCGTCAAGATTCTGACTGCGCTCAAGCCGCGCTACGAGGAGCACCACCACGTGCGTTACACGCAGGGTGCCATCGAGGCCGCCGCGAACCTCTCCAACCGCTACATCCAGGATCGTTTCCTGCCCGATAAGGCAATCGACCTCATCGACGAGGCCGGTGCCCGCGCTCGCATCGCCGCGAATCGCGCGCCCGAGCCGGTGCGCGAGGCCGAGCATCGCATCGAGGAGCTCAGGGCCGCCGCGCAGGAGGCCACCGAGAGCGACGACATGAACAAGGCCGCCGAGATCACCGAGCAGCAGAAGGCTGCTGAGATTGAACTCGCCGAGGCCAAGGCTGCCTGGACCGCCGAGCTCGACGCCAGCCCGCTCACCATCGATGTCTCCCAGATCGCCGATATCGTGTCCGTGACCTCGGGCGTGCCGGTGTCCTCGCTTACCGAGAGCGAGAGCCGGCGCCTGCTGCAGGTCGAAAGCGTGCTCAAGACACGTATCATCGGTCAGGATGAGGCTGTCGAGGCAGTTGCCAAGGCCGTGCGCCGCAGCCGCTCGCCGCTCAAGGATCCGCGTCGCCCCGGCGGCAGCTTTATCTTCCTGGGTCCCACCGGCACGGGCAAGACCGAGCTCGCCAAGACGCTCGCCGAGTACCTCTTTGGCAGCAAGGACGCACTCATCAGCTTCGACATGTCCGAGTTCGGTAGCGAGTTCGAGGTCTCCAAGCTCATCGGTAGCCCTCCGGGTTACGTCGGTCACGACGAGGGCGGCCAGCTCACCAAGGCCGTTCGTCGCCACCCGTACTCGGTCGTGCTGTTCGACGAGATCGAGAAGGCGCACCCCGATATCTTCAACATCCTGCTGCAGGTGCTGGAGGAGGGTCGTCTGACCGATAGCCAGGGCAAGACGGTCGACTTCCGCAACACCGTGATCATCATGACATCCAACGTGGGCGCCCGCGAGATTGCGCAGGATGCAAGCGTTGGCTTTGGCACCACCGGCGAGCAGGGCCTCACCTCGAGTGAGATCCGCGGCCGCGCGATGGGCGAGCTTAAGCGCCTGTTCCGCCCCGAGCTGCTCAACCGCATCGACGACATCGTGGTGTTCCAGAAGCTCTCGGGCGAGAATCTCACCAAGATCGCGCACCTGCTGGTGGACGACCTGCGCCAGCGTCTGATTGCCAACGGCATGAACATCAAGCTCACCGATGCGGCCTATGACAAGATCGTGGCCGAGGGCACCGACCTCACCAACGGTGCGCGTCCGCTGCGCCGTGCTATTCAAAAGCTCATCGAGGACCCGCTGTCCGAGGAGCTTCTGGCCGGTGAGTGGGGCGAGGGCGATACCGTCCTGTGCGACGTGGCCGATGGCAAGTTCGTCTTTAGCCACGGCACGGGCGAGATTCCGGCGCGGCGTCCGGCAGGTACGCTCGGTGGCGATACCGCCCCGGCGGCACCGCACACCGGCAACGCCGCGCCCGTGAGCGGCGGCGTGACCTCGGGCCCCGGTGGCATGATGCAAGCCGGCTCTGGTGCGCTGTAGGGATTGAACATACCTTGTATAACGGGGGCGTTTCCGATAAGGAAGCGCCCTCATTTCTATTGAAATGCGCTTCAATCTGCCGTGCTATACTAAAATCGAGATATAGTATAGCAAAGGAGCTGATATGCCTACGTCAATACTCGACACGCGGCCAGTTCAGATGAACGTGCGTATAGATCGCCAGCTCAAAGAGGCGGGAGACGCCGTCCTGACTCATATTGGCATGACGCCGTCACAAGCCGTTCGGACACTTTGGGAGTATCTGGTCGTTAACGGACGCATGCCCTCGAAGGGAGACGCGGCGGCTCCGGTTTCTGACGGAGTGGAGCCCCGGCGCATGGAGTCAAGGGCCGCGCAAGGCAGCCATATCGTTCGCGATTCGTGCCTCAAATACGGCATCCCCATCCCTGAGTTCTCGGGAGACTATGACGACCTCTATGAGGAGGCCATGGCGGAGCGCTATCCCGAGTGGGTGGAACTATGAGCACAGAAGGCGTCCTCAAGCTGTTAATCGATACCAACGTATGGATGGATTATTTTTCTGGCAGGTCCGTCCGTACGGCAAATGTCGTCCATCTGATCGAGATTGCCGACGCCTCGGAGCGGATTGCCCTGTTTGCCTCGTCGCTTTCGGTCAAAGACGTTTCATATCTTGTCTCGGCGGCAATCAAGCAGGAGTGCCGAAGAAAGACTGGCTCACTGAGCGATAACGCCATTGCGGCGGCAGACGAAACGGCCTGGGCATGCGTTCGACAGATGCGCGAGCTAGCCCTCATCGCCCCGGTCGGTGCAGACGAGGTCTTCGACTCCTTTGTGTTCAAGTACCACCACAATGACTTTGAGGACGACCTGATGCTGGGCGTCGCCAATCGCATTGATGCCGATTACGTCGTGACGGAGGACAAGAATCTTATTAAACATACCAATGGTGTATGCATTAATGTTCAACAGGCGTTGAGGTTGGTTGGGGGGTCCAACGTTCCCTCTGCACGGCCCGTCTAGCTTGCTTTACCTTGATAAAGTGGCGTTTCCTCACCGTTAGCCGATGATGCAAGGGCGCTCGGCGTTTTCGACTGGTTTATGCACGCAAAGTCTGGGAATATACAAGTCGCATATCTTACTGTCTAACCAGTTGCGCCAAGGAGGCACCATGGACTACAAGATTACCGGCTACGAGCCCGCCCAGCTGTTCCATTTCTTTGAGGAGGTCAGCGCGATCCCCCGTGGGTCTGGCAACGAGAAGGGCATCAGCGATTTCCTGGTTGCGTTTGCCAAGGAGCGCGGCCTCGATGTGTACCAGGACGAGGTCTACAACGTCATCATTCGCAAGCCCGCTTCTGCCGGCGCCGAGAATGCCCCGACCGTGATGCTGCAGGGCCACATCGATATGGTGTGCGACAAGTTGGGCTCTGTTGAGCACGACTTTACGACCGACGGTATCGACCTGGTCGTGAAGGACGGCGTCCTCACCGCTAACGGCACCACCCTGGGCGCCGACAACGGTATCGCCGTCGCTCTGATGCTCACTGTTCTCGATGACGATTCGATCGTTCACCCCGCCCTCGAGTGCGTATTCACCACCGACGAGGAGACTGGCCTGGTCGGCGCCGAGACGCTCGACAAGTCCCAGATTAGCGCCCGCACCATGATTAACCTTGACTCCGAGGAAGAGGGCGTTGCCACCGTCAGCTGCGCCGGCGGCGTCGTTGTTACCTACACCTGCCCCATCGTGCGCGAGCACAAGACCGGCAGCACCCTCACGCTCGACATCTCCGGCCTACTGGGTGGTCATTCCGGCAACGATATCAACCTGGAGCGCGGCAACGGCAACCTCATCATGGCCCGCATCATCGACCGCCTGATGGTCGCCGGCGAGCCCGCCATCGTTAGCTTTAACGGCGGCACTAAGGACAACGCCATCAACCGTGAGTGCAAGGCCGAGCTGGTTTACGCCGACCACGCTGCCGCCGAGGCCGCGGCCCAGATCGCAAAGGGCATCATCGCCGACGTCACTGCCGAGCTCGAGGTCTTCGACCCCGGCTTTACCTGCACCGTCGAGATTGCCGATGACGCCGAGGTCGAGGCCATGGATCAGAAGTCCGCGCTTGCCCTCATCCGCGCCCTGCGTCTTGCCCCTAACGGCGTGATTCGCCGCAACGTCGCCACCGACGGCTCCGTCGAGGTTTCCTCCAACATCGGCGTGGTCGCTACTTCCGACGACCAGGTCAAGATCATGCTGTCCCCGCGCTCCTCGATCACCTCGCTGCAGAACGAGTTCAAGGACCGCCTGCAGACGCTGGCCGATGTCTTGGGCTTCGACGCCAAGTTCGAGTTCGAGTATCCCGGCTGGAGCTATGCCGAGCATTCGCCGGTCCGCGACGTTTTTGTCGAGAGCTATCGCGAGCTCTTTGGCTCCGAGCTGCGCATCGAGTCCATTCACGCCGGCCTTGAGTGCGGCCTGTTTGCTGAGGCCCTGCACGGCCTGGACGCCATCGCCGTGGGCCCGACGCTCTCCGATGTCCACACCCCGGACGAGAGCATGGAGCTCGCTTCTGCCGAGCGCTTCTACGAGCTGCTCATCGACGTCCTCAAGCGCCTTGCCGCGTAAGGGTCGCGCTAGCAGCAGTTCGAGCCACGTGCTAGCGGATTGCAAATGACATTATGAGGGGGGCATCCGAGCTTTTGCGACGGGTGCCCCCCCCCTCTCTTTTGTTTGATAATTGCGAAATTACAGCCACCTAGTCCATTTCTGCCCTGATGAGATCGAGGGTGCGCTGGCAGTTTTCGCGGACGGGTCCGAGCATATGCTCGCGCAGGTCCGCCATGCCGGGCAGGTCGGCGTATTCGTCCATGATCTCTTCCATGCACATGGGTACCTCGTAGGCGAGGTCCATCATGGTCGCAAAGCAAAACTTCTCGGATAGCCCGGCATCGGTAAGCGCCGCCTCCAGCGCGGGGTCGCCCATACCGTGGTATCGGCGGATAGCGCCTGGACCGATGCGCCCCACACGATTTTCGCCGCCAACGCTCATGGCAAGGCGCGCCCGGCGGCGCATACGCTCGTACGCCAAGCCCGATGCGACATCGTACATGGGTGCGAGCGCTGCGTTTGTGCCTTTACCTAGGATGAGCGAGTAGTTTTTAGCGTGTGCGTCAGGCGCTCCGATAATGGCGTTATAGAACAACATATAGGTAAAAAGCACAAGATTCATGTGGTGGGGGACTGTGTTAATCAGTCGTTCTTGGATGTCTCGTGTGGTTGGTCCTCCGTCGGCGGTGTATTTCTGGCTTGGCAATACACCGAGCGCCTGGCAAAAGTCCTCCTGATGCAGCCTTTCGATATTTCCGCTGCTATTGACCATTCTGTCGTACCGTTCAACGACGAGCGCGGCTTCGTCTTCAAATGTGCAATAGGAGACGTTGGCAGTTGGAATGCCAACACGCCGAGCCGTTTTCATGCAGACGAATTCGTTTAAGGCCTGATGTTTGAACCCAACGACACCATTTTTGAAGATATGGGTAGTGGGGGATGACCCTAGACATTCGCACCATTGGCCATCATGCCAAGCTAGTGCAAATTTGCCTTGGTTGCCGCCCAGGGACCAGCTTTCGTTGGAGCCCATCCATGTCTCTCTTTCGTCATCGCGAATTGCTTTGAGCTTGTGAGCGATTTGAGAATTGGTAAGCGGGCGGTATGCCGAGACCCTGCCGCGGGCGGCGCCTAATTGATCGGTTCGACAAAACTGAACGGCCCCTGCGCAGTCAAGACCGATATGGCACAAGAGGGCGACGGGGTTGTTGGATGCAACGTCATGCTCGGCGGCAATAGCGCGGCGCTGCTCTTGGCTGTCGGGCAAAAGGCCAAATAGGAACGGGCGGACGATGTTATGGCCATACGTGCGATTGGAAAGCGGCATTGTAAGCGATAGTGGTGCTCCGCGATAGGTTGGGGCGTATACAAAGCTGCAGAGTCCATGCTCGTCTTGCCGGAGAGTGCCTGCGATTTCGCCACAAATGAGGGTCGCAAGCTCCATCTCTGCCATTTATTTCACAACCTTACAGCCAAAGGAGAGGTCTGAAGTGTCGGAAAGGCCTTGCTCGGCTGCGATTTGGGCCAGCAAGGCACCATAGGAAGATGGCGTTCCCTGTCGAGCGGGTCGTCTGCCTACGCTTGGCTTTGGCAGGGCATTCGAGTTCGCGATAGGGAGGTCCGCTTTCGTCGTCGGATGTTCGGAGGGCGATGCGATGGAGTCGTTATCGCTTTGCGCAAAGAGACCTATGCCGAGTGCGTTAAAGACGGACAGCAACTTGTCGAGTCGAATGCCGGTGGCGTCTCCTAGCTCGAGCGATGCGAGCAGGCGCTCCGAAACACTGGCCGTTTTGGCGAGGGCGGCACGGGTGAGACCCTGAGCCTCGCGTGCCTGGCGCACGTAGATGCCAGCTTGGCGTGGTGTGGTGATGGGAATGGTATCCATGGCGATCTCCAACATGCAGACTTTTGCATATCAGTATGACATGCAAAAGTCTGCACGAAAAGGCCTCATGCAAAACTTTGCATGAGGCCTTGTACTGGCGTTGAGTTTTGAGCGATTGCGTTTGGCGTTACAGCGCCAAAATCCCCAGATGCTCAAGCAAGATCTTAAGTCCGATGAGGGTGAGCACGATGCCGCCCACGATGGTGGCGGGTTTTTCGTAGCGTGCGCCAAAGGTGTGGCCAATCGCCACGCCGGCGACAGAGAAGATAAACGTTGTGACGCCGATAAGCGATACGGCGGGAACGATGTCGACCGAGAGTGCCGCAAACGAGATGCCTACGGCTAGGGCATCAATCGAGGTGGCGATGGCAAGGATTAGGTACTCGCCCAGGTCAATCCTCTCGGCATTCTTGTTGTCGCCTTCGTCCTCGTCCTCGGTAAAGGCCTCCCACAGCATTTTGCCGCCGATGAAGGCGAGCAGAATAAAGGCGATCCAGTGGTCGATGGGTCCGATGATGCCCATGAATTGACTGCCAAGCGCCCATCCGATTACGGGCATGCCGGCCTGAAAGCCGCCAAAGAACAGGCCGAGCACCGCGGCGACTTTAAGGTTGATCTTCTTCATGCCAAGGCCCTTGCAGATGGATACGGCAAAGGCGTCCATCGAAAGGCCAACGGCGAGCAGCACGAGCTCTGCGAGTCCCATAGTCTGGCTCTCTCTCTGCGGGCGGGCCCGCGTGTACCTCTTGGGGGAGTAACAAAAAAGACCCGTGGCGTACGCGTTGCGCGCACAGCCACGAGTCTCGTTCATTAAGGCAAGCCAGGCCGCATCGGCCAGTGTGTTGACTTACCGCGCCACCGGAGGCGAACCCGGTCACGCGACTACTCCCTCATTCATGTGAACCCCGATGCTACCACATAAGCAGCTCATTTGGGTTGGGGCTCTTTTGACTACCCCAGCGGTGTTCGCTCATTCTGTAAGCATCGGATTTCGCAAGCGCTGCGGGGACAAACCGTGAGAAACTATTTAGCGTTTATGGAGCGTATACGATGGGAGCGATGCCTTGGATAAGAACGAGCTGCAAAAGCGTATGGAACAGGCTATTCGCCTGACTGCCCCCGGCCAGCCGATCCGCACCGCCCTCGACATGATCATTGCTGGTCACCTGGGTGCCCTTATCTGCGTCGGCGACACCGAAAACGTACTCGCTGCCGGTAACGACGGCTTCCCGCTCAACATTTCGTTTACCTCGAACCGCCTGTTCGAGCTTTCCAAGATGGACGGTGCCATCGTCATCGATGGCGACCTCACCCAGATCCTGCGCGCCAACTTCCACCTCAATCCCGATCCCTCGCTCGCCACGAGTGAAACGGGCATGCGTCACCGTACTGCCGCTCGCATGTCGGTGCTCACCGACGCCATCGTGATCTCGGTTTCGGCTCGTCGTGCCGTCGTCAACGTGTACGTCCACGGTAAGAGCTACGAGATCCAGCCTGTCACCACCATCATGAGCTCGGTCAACCAGCTCGTCGCCACGCTCCAGACCACCCGTCAGTCGCTCGACCGCTCCCTGCTGCGTCTGACAGCCCTCGAGCTCGACGACTACGTTACGCTCGCCGACATTACCGGGATTTTCTCGAGCTTCGAGATCATGCAGCAGGCAAAGACCGAACTTAAGGATTGCATTGTCAAGCTGGGCAACCAGGGCAAGCTCGTGCAGATGCAGCTTGAGCAGCTCGCCGGCTCCAGCATGGATACCGAGTACGACCTGATGATTCGCGACTATGCGAGCGATTCCTCCGAGGCCAATGCCGAAAAGATCCGCGCCAACCTGAGCCGTATGACGCCCAAGGACTTGTCCGACCCGCAGCATGTGGCGGCGGTTCTGGGTTACGACGACCTGGACGAGGACTCCGTCATGACACCGCTGGGCCTGCGCACGCTTTCGCGCGTGTCCGTCGTGCGCGACGGCGTGGCCGAGAAGATCGTCGACGAGTATGGATCGCTGCAGGAGCTCATGGACGACATCAGCGAAGATCCGGAGCGCCTGGGCGACTTTGGCGTCAACAACCCTGCCATTCTTGCGGACTCCCTGTACCGCATGAAGGGCACCAAACAGGGGAACGCATAATGGCGCCCGTATGCGCCGTGGTCGTTGCCGGCGGCAGCGGCCAGCGCTTTGGAAATCCCGGCGGCAAGCAGCTCGTTAACGTGGCGGGCCGTCCGCTCATGAGCTGGTCCATCCGCGCGTTCGATCGTAGCAACAAGGTCGGCCACATCGTGGTGGTGTGCCCTGCCGAGCGCCGTGCCGAGATGCGCCGCCTGGCCATCGACCCGTTTGACTATGACACGCCCATCAGTTTTGCCGATGCCGGCGACACCCGCCAGGACTCCACCCGTGCCGGCGTGCATGCGGTACCGGCGGGTTTCGAATATGTCGCCATCCACGACGGCGCCCGTCCGCTCATCACGACCGAGGCCATCGATCATGCGGTCGACGTGCTTGTGGGTGACCGCTCGCTCGACGGCGTCGTGTGCGGCCAGCCCGCGATCGACACGCTCAAGATCGTCGATGGCGATAATATCGTCGAGACGCCGCCGCGTGAGCTCTATTGGGCCGCGCAGACGCCGCAGATCTTTAGCGTCGATGCTATGAAGCGTGCCCATGCCACGGCGATTGCTGAGGGCTTTATCGGCACGGACGATTCGTCACTGGTCGAGCGCATGGGTGGGCGCGTCCGCTGCGTCCAGAGCCCGCGCGATAACCTTAAGGTGACGGTGCCCGAGGACCTGCGTCCCGTAACCGCGATTCTGCTCGGTCGCATGGCCGAGGGAGAGGACCTTCCCCATGTTCAGTAACCTGCGCATTGGCCATGGCTACGACGTTCACCGTCTGGTGGAGGGGCGTCGATGTATCATCGGCGGGGTCGACATTCCCTACGAGCGCGGCCTGCTGGGCCACTCGGATGCCGATGTGCTCGCGCACGCTTTGGCCGACGCCATTCTGGGCGCCTGCCGCGGGGGAGACATCGGCAAGCTGTTCCCCGACACCGATCCCGCCTACGAGGGTGCCGACTCGATGGTGCTACTTGCCCGCGTGATGGACTATGCACGCGAGCTGGGCTTTGAGTTTGTCGATGCCGATTGCACCATTGCCTGTCAGCAACCCAAGATCACTCCGCACCGCGATGCCATGCGCGCCAACCTTGCCCATGCCCTGGGCGTCGACGTGGAAAACGTGGGCGTCGCCGCCACCACGACCGAAAAGCTCGGTTGGGAAGGCCAAGGCGAGGGAATTGGCGCCTGGGCCGTCTGCCTGCTACAGAAAACCGTTAAGGAGTAACGAATGCGTATCTACAACAGCGCTACCCATAAAAAGGAAGAGTTCCAGCCCATCGAGTCCGGCAAGGTCCGCATGTACGTGTGTGGCCCCACGGTCTACGACAACATCCACATCGGCAATGCCCGCACGTTCATCAGCTTTGACGTGATTCGTCGCTGGCTCATCGCGAGCGGCTACGAGGTCACGTTCGCCCAGAACCTCACCGATGTCGATGACAAGATCATCAAGCGCGCCAACGAGCAGGGCCGCACGGCCGCCGAGGTCGCGACGGAGTTCTCCGACAAGTTCATCGGCGTCATGCGTGCCGCCAACGTGCTCGACCCCGATGTGCGCCCCCGCGCCACCAAGGAGATCGGCCCCATGATCGCTATGATCAAGACGCTTATCGAGCAGGGCCATGCCTACGCCGCCGATAACGGCGACGTGTACTTTGCCGTGCGCAGCGATCCCAACTATGGTCAGGTTTCGGGCCGCAACATCGACGATCTGATGGTTGGCGCGCGCATCGAGGAGAACGAGGACAAGAACGACCCGCTCGACTTTGCCCTGTGGAAGGCCGCCAAGCCCGGCGAGCCCAGCTGGCCGAGCCCCTGGGGCGAGGGCCGTCCCGGTTGGCACACCGAGTGCGCCGCCATGGTGCACCGCTACCTGGGCACCCCGATCGACATCCACGGCGGTGGCTCCGACCTTGCCTTCCCGCATCACGAGAACGAGTGCGCCCAGGCTACCTGCGCCTGGCACCAGGGCTTCTCCAACACCTGGATGCACACGGGCATGCTGCTGGTCGACGGCGAGAAGATGTCCAAGTCGCTCGGCAACTTCTTTACGCTGGCCGAGGTCCTCGAGCAGCACTCCGCTGCCGCCCTGCGCCTGCTGATGCTGCAGACGAGCTATCGCTCGCCGCTCGACTTTTCGTGGGAGCGCCTGGAGGGTGCCGAGAACTCGCTCGCGCGTATCGCCGGTACGGTCGAGAACCTGCGTTGGGCTGCGAACCATGCGACGGCCGATGCCGATGAGGCAGCATCCGAGGCGTTTGCCGCCAAGGCCGCCGAGACCCGTGCCGCTTTTAAGGAGTGCATGGACGACGACTTTAACACCGCCGGTGCCATGGGCGCCGTCTTTGGCTTTGTCACCGAGTGCAACCAGTATCTGGAGCAGGCGGGCGACGCTGCCGACAAGGCCGCAGCCTTGGCTGCCGCCGATACGCTGGTCGAGCTGCTCGATACGTTTGGTGTTGAGCTTCCTGAGCCCAAGGTCGAGCTGCCGCTGGGCCTGCTGGGCGTTGCCGCCGGTCTGGTTGCCTATACGGGCGACGACGTGGACGAGGCTGCTGCCAAGATTCTCGAGGCCCGCGCCGAGGCCCGTGCCGCCAAGAACTGGGATCTGGCAGATGCCATCCGCGATCAGCTCAAGGACCTGGGCCTCACCATTGAGGATACTGCCGCGGGCACTCGTATTAAGAGTCTCTAGTATTTGTCGACCGTTCGAGGTGCGGCAGATTGCCTTGAAAGAGGAGGGCATAGACCTGGTGGTCATGCCCGACGATTGAAAGGCAAGGTGCCATGGCTCGGACGGTCGATTCTTGTTCGTTATCTATTTAAGGAGGCCGTTTTATGGCCGACAATCGCAAGCGTGCGCCTCGTGGCGGCAAGCAGACTGCTTCTGGCTCGCGTCCGATTCGCCGCAACGACCGCGCTGCCGCTCCCAAGGGCCAGCGCGATCGCGCCCAGGCCGCACGTCCGCAACGTGATCGTAACCGCGACGCTATCCAGGTTCCCAAGGGCGAGTTTATCGAAGGTCGTCGTGCTGCCGCCGAGGCGCTGCGCACCGGTTTTCCCATCAAGTGCGCGCTCATCGCCGAGGGCGGGGAGCGCGATGCCGCTCTGTCGCGCCTGGTCGATGACCTCAACGCCACGGGTGTCCGCATTAAGTATGTGCCGCGCGCGCAGCTCGATGCGCTGTCGAGCCATGGCGCTCACCAGGGCATTGCGCTCGAGGTGGGCAACTTCCCTTACGCCGATGTCGCCGACATCCTCGACCGCGCAGGCGAGGGCCCGGCGCTTGTCGTGGTGCTCGACCATGTGACCGACGACGGTAACTTTGGCGCCATCGTGCGCTCTGCCGAGGTTGTGGGCGCAGCGGGCGTCATCATCGCCAACAAGCGTGCCGCCGGCGTGACCGTGGGCAGCTACAAGACCTCCGCCGGCGCCGTCATGCATCTGCCTATCGCGCAGGTGCCCAATATCGCTCGTGCGCTCGATGACCTCAAGGCCGCCGGCTTTTGGGTGGGTGGCGCTTCCGAGCATGCCGAGGGCAGCTGCTGGGATGCTCCCTTCGAGGGCCGCGTGGCGCTCGTCATGGGCTCCGAGGGCGACGGCATCTCGCGTCTGGTGCTCGAGAAATGTGACTTTTTGACCAAGCTTCCCCAGCGCGGCATGACCGAGAGTCTCAACGTGGCCCAGGCGACCACCGCGCTGTGCTTTGAGTGGCTGCGCCACAATGCCGGCGAGCTCATGGGGGAGGAGTAGCGCATGTCCAAGAAGAACCGCGCCAAGTCCAAGGCCAAGCGCTTTGGCGAAGGCTCGGCCAAGCCGATTGTTTCGGCCGCGACCTATGGCGTGGGCGGCAATGCGTTTGCGCAGGCCATCGCCGACCCGGTCTCGACGGTGCACTCCAATAAGCCCGAGCTGCTGGTGGTCGACGGCTACAACGTGATCCACTGCACGCCGCGCTACGAAAAGCTCGTCTACGACCATTCCGATGATCCGTATTCCAGCGACGTTCACGATATGGCGCGCACGGCACTCATCAACGATGTTGCCGCGTTTGCCCAGGGCCGCTACGAGGCCGTGATCGTGTTCGACGGCGCGGGCAACATCTCCAACGAGCGCCCCAACCTACCGGCCCGCGGCGTGCGCATCGAGTTCTCGCCGACGGGCGTCTCTGCCGATACCGTGGTGCAGAAGCTCTGCATCGAGGCACGCGAGGAAGGCCGCGCGTGCTCCGTGGTATCGAGTGACGGCACAATACAGGCCGTCGTCATGGGCAAGGGCGTCACGCGCATCTCGAGCCGTATGCTGGTGGACGAGATCAAACAGATCGACAACGACGTTCACGAGGCAGAGGAAGCTCCGCAGATCAAGATGACTCTGGGCAGCCGCCTGAGTCCCGATGCCCTGGCCAAGCTCAAGGCCCTGCGCGGACGGTAGGGGATTATCCATAGAGACCCGTTTTCCAATTGGCCGGCCCGTTGATTTGTAATCAATGGACTGTGGGTTGCCGTCGCCAAAACGAATAGTTTTTTGTTTTGGCGAACGGATAAAACTATTCGTTCTGACGAATAGTTTTGAGATGTGGTCGGTCAAAGGGTCTGTTGCGCCTTGTCAGCAATTCCTTTATTCTTAATTGGCTTCGCGCGAAAGCGCCAAGTGTGCCAGTGTGGCGCAACGGTAGCGCAACTGATTTGTAATCAGTGGGTTGCAGGTTCGATTCCTGTCACTGGCTCCATGAAAGTTTCGGGCTCTGTCCCCCTGAGGGACAGGGCCCGTTTCTATTTATGTCGATAAGTCGGCGTGTTTGGCGCCAACCAAGCTTCAGGTTTGTCTCGATCTGTAATACGAAGAGGCTGAAAACCCTCCTTATAGTTACAGATCGAGACAATGCCAAGGGATGGTCGATAACATCTCGATCTGTAACACGAAGAGGCTGAAAGCCGTTCTTGCTGTTATAGATTTAGATAAACAGACAGGCCGCCAGGGAAACATCTTGATCTGTAACAGATAGGGGAGGAATAACCCTCTTACTGTTACAGATCGAGACTGAAACTGGGGCGAGGTTAGTCATCGGCATCGAGCGAGGATTTTCGGACACACGAGAGTGGAAAATCTTCCGCCTAGAGAATGAACGTGGATAATCTCCCACTTTGGGCCCAGTGGCACGTCAAAAGTGGGAGATTATCCACGCTCGATTTCAAACGGGAGATAATCCACGCTCGAATTTGCCGCGGAAGCCCGATCTCGACCTATATATAGGTGTAAATAAGCCGTTATCGAAGTTCGATCCTGAAGGTGTACTCCACTACACCAAAGTATTCGCTCGGGAAATGTCACCAGCGCAGCCAAATCCACCGTCCTTCATATCCAAACTCAACAAAACCGCAGGTCGAAAGCATATAGATACGCCCGGAACCGTGTATCTAGAGGTTTTCGTTGACAGCCCCCAAGGTTGCATCGTATTATCTTTTTCGTTCGCGGGGGCGGCGGTCCAAAAGACCAAAGAACCTGCGGATACTTGAACGATTGGGAGTTTGCCCGAGTGGTTAATGGGGACGGGCTGTAAACCCGTTGGCTCTGCCTACATAGGTTCGAATCCTATAGCTCCCACCCGTCAAGTGCCTGTATAGCTCAGTCGGTAGAGCACTTCGTTGGTAACGAAGAGGTCACCAGTTCAAGTCTGGTTGCAGGCTCCATCCGGCGGTGTAGCTCAGTTGGTTAGAGCACACGGTTCATACCCGTGGCGTCACTGGTTCGAATCCAGTCACCGCTACCATAGGTAACACGGTGGCTTCTCAATAGTATGTTGAGAGGCCACTATGGTATAAAGGCAAAGTCCCGTCCGGGGACGACCTGTTTAGAGGAGGGCTTTATGGCCAAAGAGAAGTTTGAGCGCACTAAGCCGCATGTTAACATCGGCACCATTGGTCACGTCGACCACGGCAAGACCACGCTGACCGCTGCCATCACCAAGGTTCTCTCCGAGACCGAGGGCTGCAAGGCTGACTTCACTGCGTTCGAGAACATCGACAAGGCTCCCGAGGAGCGCGAGCGCGGCATTACGATCTCCGTCTCCCACGTTGAGTACGAGACCGCTTCCCGTCACTACGCTCACGTTGACTGCCCGGGCCACGCTGACTACGTCAAGAACATGATCTCCGGCGCTGCTCAGATGGACGGCGCTATCCTGGTCATCGCTGCTACCGACGGCCCCATGGCTCAGACTCGCGAGCACATCCTGCTCGCCCGTCAGGTCGGCGTTCCCTACATCGTCGTCTTCCTGAACAAGTGCGACATGGTCGACGATGACGAGCTTATCGACCTCGTCGAGATGGAGACCCGTGAGCTCCTCTCCGAGTACGATTTCCCCGGCGACGACATCCCCGTCATCCGTGGTTCCGCTCTGGGCGCTCTCGAGGGCGACGCTAAGTGGATGGACGCTATCCGCGAGCTCATGAACGCCGTCGACGAGTACATCCCGACGCCTGCTCGTAACAACGACCTCCCGTTCCTGATGGCCGTTGAGGACGTTATGACCATCTCCGGCCGTGGTACCGTTGCTACCGGCCGTGTCGAGCGCGGTGAGCTCAAGCTCAACGAGCCCGTCGAGATCGTCGGCATCAAGGATACCCAGAACACCGTCGTTACCGGTATCGAGATGTTCCGTAAGTCCATGGACTTCTGCGAGGCTGGCGACAACGTCGGTCTGCTGCTCCGCGGCATCAAGCGCGAGGACATCGAGCGCGGCCAGGTTCTCTGCAAGCCCGGTTCGGTTACCCCGCACACCAAGTTCACCGGTGAGATTTACGTTCTGACCAAGGAGGAGGGCGGCCGTCACACCCCGTTCTTCGATGGTTATCGTCCTCAGTTCTACTTCCGTACCACCGACGTTACCGGTACGGTCAAGCTCCCCGAGGGCACCGAGATGG
Source organism: Collinsella sp. (assembly GCA_019425015.1). Taxonomy (GTDB): domain Bacteria; phylum Actinomycetota; class Coriobacteriia; order Coriobacteriales; family Coriobacteriaceae; genus Collinsella. The sequence continues at coordinate 136,324 of JAHYYJ010000002.1, read as the reverse complement.
CTATGCCTGGTGACCACATCACCATCGAGGGCGACCTCATTCACCCGATCGCCATGGAGGAGGGCCTGCGCTTCGCTATCCGCGAGGGTGGCCACACCGTCGGTTCGGGCATCGTCTCCACGATCATTGAGTAAATAAGCTCTTTGATATAGCTGACTTAGAGAACCCGGCACTTATTTGGGTGCCGGGTTCTTTTCTGCAATGGATATTGAGCCGTTGCTGGTGTCGAGAGGATCGATAATGGTCCTGGATGCACCGTCGATTAGATCTCGATGGCTTCATTGATGTGTTCCAAATATGAATGGATCCACCGAGAACCAATTGACTCGAGGTTTTCATTGACAGCACTTACGTGGAGCTGATAAAGTAACAACTCGTGCCCGTACGGGGCGGAAATGAAAGGTTCAGGATACATGCGTACTCTAGTTACTCTTGCGTGCACTGAGTGCAAGCGCCGCAACTATACGACCACCAAGAACAAGTCGACCATGCCTGATCGTATGGAGATCAAGAAGTATTGCCCCTGGTGCCGTCACCACACGCTGCACAAAGAGACTCGCTAGTCTCTAGTCATATACGCCAGTAGTTCAATTGGTAGAGCATCGGTCTCCAAAACCGAGTGTTGAGGGTTCGAGTCCTTCCTGGCGTGCCAGTCATTATTCCGTAAGCTCCCACTTGGGGGCTTACGGTTTACTCATGTATAAGCGCATTGCGCGGAGGTAACCCAAATGGCCAACAAGAAGAACAAGAAGAAGGCACAGCAGCAGGCGCCTGCCAACAACGCTGCCGCCAACTCCAAGGTTGAGGCCAAGAAGGCCGTTGCCAAGAAGAGCGAGAAGGCTGCGAAGTCTAAGAAGAACGAGAAGCCTGGTTTCTTCGCCCGCACCAAGAAGTATTTCGCTTCGGTGAAGTCCGAGATGAAGCGTGTCACGTGGCCCGATAAGAAGGAGCTCGTGAACTACTCGGTCGTCGTTTGCGCTTCTCTGATCGTCGTCGGCGTCGTCATCGCTCTGCTCGATGCTGGCTTTGGCGAGGCTCTTGCTCTGTTCTCTGGATTGAGGGGCTAAACCATGTCTAAGCGTTGGTACGTCGTTCACACTTACTCTGGATACGAGAACCGCGTTAAGTCCGATCTCGAGCATCGCATCGAGACTATGGGCATGCAGGACCGTATCTTTGATATCGAGATTCCTATGGAGCGCGTCACCGAGATTAAAGAGGGTGGCAAGCGTGAGACCAAGGATTCCAAGATCTTCCCGGGTTATGTCCTGGTCCGCATGGAGATGGATGACGATGCTTGGACGTGCGTTCGTAACACGCCTGGCGTCACCGGTTTCCTGGGCGGCAACGGCAAGCCCGCTCCGCTTTCCCGCGACGAGTACAACAAGATGACTCGTCGTCCCGGTAAGGGCGATTCGCCCAAGCGCACCTCGGTTGATATTCAGGTCGGCACGTCCGTCCGCGTCACCGATGGCCCGCTTACCGACTTTGATGGCAAGGTCTCCGAGGTTAACACCGAGGCTGGCAAGCTCAAGGTCACGCTGATGATCTTTGGCCGCGAGACGCCGGTCGAGCTCGACTTTAACCAGGTCGCTGTCATCGCTTAAGTTTTCGTCCGTTCGCGCGAGCGTGCTTCTTCTGTGACTGCTCATCTCAGGAGTGCTTCTAACACGTGCGTGCTTACGATATAGCAAGTACTTCACACTCGTGATTCGAAAGGAATGACCATGGCTGAGAAGAAGGTTGCCAACGTCATTAAGCTCCAGATTCCTGCTGGTGCAGCTAACCCCGCTCCTCCCGTCGGCCCCGCTCTGGGCGCTGCTGGCGTGAACATCATGCAGTTCTGCCAGGCCTTTAACGCCGAGACGCAGGACAAGAAGGGCGACATCATCCCCGTTGAGATCTCTGTCTACGAGGATAAGTCCTTCTCCTTCATCACCAAGACCCCGCCGGCGGCTCACCTCATCAAGAAGGAGCTGAACCTCAAGTCTGGTTCCGCTAAGCCCCAGGCCGACAAGGTTGGTCAGCTCTCCCAGGAGCAGCTCACCAAGATCGCCGAGATCAAGATGCCGGACCTCAATGCCAACGACATTGACGCCGCCAAGAAGATCATCGCCGGTACCGCCCGTTCCATGGGCGTCACCATCGCTGAGTAGCGATTTCTTATGGTAACGACGGGTGCTCCGACCTGGGCGCCCGTTAAATGTGTGCAATAGGGCACACGATACGATGTGGGAGGGCTCACGCCCGTTTAACCACAGGAGGTAATGCACATGGCTAAGCATGGTAAGAGCTATAACGCCGCTGCCGAGAAGATCGATCGCGCCACGCTCTACACCCCCCTTCAGGCTGCCAAGCTCATTAAGGAGCTCGACACCGCCAAGTTCGACGAGACCGTCGAGGCCCACTTCCGTCTGGGCATCGATACTCGTAAGGCTGACCAGAACATCCGTGGTTCCATCTCCCTGCCCCACGGCACCGGCAAGACCGTTCGTGTTGCCGTCTTCGCCGAGGGCGAGAAGGCCCGCGAGGCTGAGGCTGCCGGCGCCGACATCATCGGTTCCGACGAGCTCGTCGCCCAGATCCAGAAGGGCGAGATCAACTTCGACGCTGCTATCGCTACGCCGAACATGATGGCCAAGGTTGGCCGCATTGGTAAGATCCTCGGTCCCCGTGGCCTCATGCCGAACCCCAAGCTCGGCACCGTGACCATGGACGTCGCCAAGATGGTCTCCGAGCTCAAGGCTGGCCGCGTTGAGTACCGCGCCGACCGTTACGGCATCTGCCACGTGCCCCTGGGCAAGAAGTCCTTCTCTGAGCAGCAGCTTGTTGAGAACTACGCCGCCCTGTACACCGAGATCCTGCGCGTCAAGCCCTCTTCTGCTAAGGGCAAGTACGTCAAGTCCATCTCCGTGTCTTCCACCATGGGCCCTGGCGTCAAGGTCGATCCCGCTGTCCAGCGCGACTTCCTGGCTGAGTAACTTTTAGTTACTGCCTGAGCAAAGCAAGCATTGCTAAAGAAACCCGGTTCTGCCTCGTGCAGGACCGGGTTTCTTGCTATCTCGGGCCAAAACCGCCACAAAGGTGCCTGTCCCCTTTGTGGCGGTTACCAGGGTGTTCTGGCGGTAGAGGACTCGATTGCCTCGTGGCGCTTGAGCTCGCGGCGCATGGTTTGCGAATTGAGCCAGGCTGCCTGCCAGCCACGGATGGGGTAGCGCGCTTCGTCCAGCTCAAACTGCGTATAGCCGCAGGCGTTGATGATCGTTGCCCCGCATGCGTGCTGATGTTCGCGTTGAAAGTCGCGACCATAGCATTGGTGCACATGCCCGTGCACCATGTAGTCGGGATTCCAGGATTCGAGTGCTGTGTTAAAGCATTCGAATCCTCGATGCGGCAGATCATCCAGATCGCCCACGCCGGCGGCGGGTGCATGGCTCAGCAGAATGTCGCAGCCGCCGACCATCCTCACTTTGCGGGACAGCTTGCGCACACGCTTGGTCATCTCGCGCTCGGAATACATGTTGGCACCGTCTCGGTAGCGCATGGAGCCGCCAAGCCCCGCAATGCGGACGCCGCGATACACGTACACGGTGTCTTCGACACAAATGCAGCCGCCCGGTGCATGACGTGCATAGCGGTCATCGTGATTGCCGCGTACGTAGATGAGCGGTTTGTTGATGACCGTGACCAAAAACTCAAGATAATCCGGGTCCAGATCGCCAGCAGACAGAATCAGGTCGATACCCTCAAAGCGCTCCTTGCGAAAGCACTCCCATAGGCATCGTTCTTCGGTATCGGCTATGGCAAGGATTTTCATAGGGCGCGGACCTTCGGCTCATCGTCGAGTTGCGGAATGGTGCCCACCACGTTGTCGGCCAGCCAGTCCATCTCGACGATTTGCGTGCTCGGCAGCGGGGGAAAGCCCTCGATCTGCACCACGCCGTCTTGGCTATGGAGCTCGCCGCCAAATGGATTGATGGAGCCCTCGACGATGCCATTGCGGAGCAGCTGAACAAGCTTACGCGTCTGATAGGGCAGGCCCGGAGCGTAGCGAATGTCGATGACGCCCGAGCTCATACCATACCAGTAGTTGACGGCACGAATCTGGCTGTCGTCACTGGTCTCATCCCAGGTGCCGTGCAGCAGACTTCGCACGATAAGCTCGTAGTATCGGCCCCAGTTCCATACCGGCATGGCGATGCCGGTGACCTTGCCATCGACCAGGCGGTGGAGTCCGTAGGCCGTGGGGTCTTCGAGCGACTTTGACATGTCAGCGCCGGTCATGACGCTCACGCCCTCGCGGCACATGGCCTCGGAAAGGCCTCCGGCGGGCACATCGCCCCAGGTCAGGATAATTTGCGCGCGGGGGTCGAGCAGCGAGGCGCCGATGGCAAAGGCGTTGATCTCGCTAAGCGCGCCCGACGCAAAGACCGACGCGTGGTAGCCAATGCGATGGTTGTCCGCCATGCTGGCCGCAAGGGCGCCCAGCAGAAACTTTGCCTCGTACATCTTTCCAAAATACGAGCGCACGCTTTGGTGGGGAAGGCCGATGGAGCAGTTGAGGAACCGAACCTGGGGATACTCAACGGCCGCCCTGAGCGTGTATTCCATCAGGCGATGCGAGGTCGAGAAGATGACGTTGTCTCCGTGTTTGACAGCCGTTTCCACGGCGGCGTAGAACACGTCCGGATCGTGGCGGTCCTCAAACGCCTCGGTGCGCACGATACCGCCAAAGTGCTCATCGAGATACTGGCGCCCTTGATCGTGCAGGCTGTCCCAGCTCGACGTCGAACAGGGGAACTCATGGATAAAGGCGATGCGTAGGGGGTTGGCCGCCGAGTAGACGGTCTTGCCCATAAAGAAGTTGAGCACGCCGGAGGTGGACTTGGCGGGCGCCTCTTCCTCATCGACGCTCGGCGCTTCGACAAGATCGACCTTGTCCTCGTCATTTTTGCCGGCAATGACCAGCTCGCGCCAAATCTTGCACAGGCGGTTTACGACGATGTCCGTCGGCGTATCCAGTAGAGGGTCTTGGTTGTACACATTGAGGTAGACGAGCATGGCGTCGGCGGGCGTAATGTCCAGATGGTCGCCGCCGGCGCGCAGGTAGGCGCGTTTAAAGAGTAGGAAGGTATGGCGCAGGTAGTCGACCTTTTTCTGTGGCCACTTTTCGACAAGGTCCTGGCCGAGCATCTTGGCGAGCGTCTCATAGCTTCCCTCGCGCGAGAACTCGATCTCGTATAGGGGGCAGACGCGCCAAAACGCGCAGAACTCGCCGTACAGGCGACTTTCGACGGAATCCCATGTGCCGGGGTAGAGGCGGGTGACCTTGGCCGAAACCGTCGGGGCGTCCAGGAATTTGAGGACGCTGACGCGCTTGTTGCCCTCCTGGACGTAGAACCGATGCATGAACTCGGTGGCGATGATGGGGTCGCGATAGCCCTCGGTCACCTGGATGTCATAGAGGTTGGACCACTTGCGGGCGAACTCGGTGCTAAATGGCAACAGGGGCATAAAGTTGCACGAAAAGGCAGACTGACGGCCCTTGGTAACCGTGCCGACGACCATTTCGAGCGGAATGTCCCTTAGGCCGACGCTCTCTCGCTGACCTAAGGGGAGCTGGGCAACGAGGCTATCGAGGTCCGTAAGGTACGGGTGCTCGCTTTGGCTGATGGCGCGACGGCGTCCCTGCTCGCCGCGCTTGCGTGCTTGACGATAGGCCTCTTCCATGGTGTCTACTCCCTTAGTCGTTTAAACAACGATATGAACCATGGTACCACGATGCGAAACCACCACAATGGTGCCTGTCCCCTTTGCGGTGGTTTTAGGCGATGATGGGGGCGATGGCGCGGATGCAAGCGTCGGCTGCCGTGAAAGTGGTGCTGTCGTCGCTGACGATAAAGATGATTTTGCCCTTGACGCCAAAGTCGCCGATCTCGCTAAAGAGCACGTACGGCTCCTTGTCAAAGCCAGAGATGGGAAGCACCGCGGCCTTGGTGGCGTCGGTAAGCTCATCTGCCAGCGCGTCCAACGAGGCCCACTTGGACGTGTCCTTTACGGCAACGGGCACGGCAACGCGCCCAAAGGGCATGAGGTGCACGAGCGTGTTCTTGGAGATATTTGAGTTGGGGACGATGATGGTCTGCCCGCAGGCGTCCTCGATGGTCGTATGGCGCCAGGTGATATCTTGGACCACGCCCGTCACGCCGCCGACCTCGATATTGTCGCCGGGTTTGATGATGCCCATAAAGGTCACCTGCATGCCACCGATAAGGTTTGACAGCGTGTCCTGAAAGCCGAGCGAGATGGCGATGCCGCCGACGCCAAGAGCGGCGACGAGGGCGTTTGCGTTAATGCCAAAGCAGTTGTCGAGGATAAAGCTGCCGCCGATCATCCAAATGACGGCGCGCGCGATGTTGATGAAGATGCTTGATGAAGGGAGTGGGTTATCGTCGCGGTTGAGCAGGTGGTACAGGGTCTTGGACGCGACCTTGGCGGCAACGGCGGTGCCGATGGCCAAGATACCTGCCCAGATGATGTTGTGGACCCATCGTTGTGCAAAGAAATGAAGAATCGGCTCAAACAATTCCATGTAGAGAAACCTCCTAATGATCGTCCAACCATGATACCCATCAAGAAGCCAGTCCGATCACATCGTACGGGCTTCTGTGCTCGATATGGGGGTTAGCGAAAACCGCCGCAAGGGCGTCTGTCCCTTTGCGGCGGTTTTGATGTTTGCGCAGATAAAACCTGCCAAAATAAACCTGTCCCTTTTTGGCATGTCCCTTTTTGGCAGGTTTTAGCTCAGCAGCATGCGGTCGTTGGCGAGCTCGCCGCCCGAGACCTCCTCGAACTTCTGCAGCAGGTCGGCGACGGTGAGCGACTTCTTCTCGTCGCCCGCCACGTCGTAGATAACGTGGCCCTCGTGCATCATGATCAGGCGATTGCCCAGACGGATGGCGTCATTCATGTTGTGCGTGACCATGAGCGTGGTCAGGTGGTTCTCGTCGACAATCTCCTCGGTCAGATTGAGCACCTTAGAGGCGGTCTTGGGGTCGAGTGCCGCGGTGTGCTCGTCGAGCAGCAGCAAGCGCGGCTTGGTGAGCGTGGCCATGAGCAGCGTGAGTGCCTGGCGCTGGCCACCCGAAAGCAGGCCGACCTTGGCGTTGAGGCGCGTGTCCAGGCCAAGGTCCAGGCGCTTGAGCAACTCAACGTACTCGTCCTTCTCGGCCTTGGTGACGCCCCACGAAAGGCCGCGACGCTGGCCGCGACGCTTGGCGAGGGCCAAGTTCTCGGCAATCTGCATGTCGGCTGCGGTGCCGCGCATGGGATCCTGGAACACGCGGCCCAGGTACTTGGCGCGCTGCGACTCGCTCAGGCGCGAGATGTCGGTGCCGTCGAGCTCGATAACGCCCGAATCGAGCGGATATACGCCGGCAATCATGTTGAGCAGCGTGGATTTGCCGGCGCCGTTGCCGCCGATCACAGTTACAAAGTCGCCGTCGTTGAGGGTAAGGTCGACGCCGGTGAGCGCGCGCTTCTCGGTGACGGTGCCCTTGTTAAAGGTCTTCTTGACGTGCGAGAGCTTAAGCATCTGCCTCATCTCCCTTCGTGTAGGAGCTGCGGAGCTTATAGCGCTCCCAAACCACGGGCACGCACAGGGCCACGGCGACAATCACAGCAGAGAGCAGTTTCATGTCGTTGGCGTCCATGCCCAGCTGCAGCACGATGGCGCGGATGAGGAAGTACACCACGGAGCCAAAGACGGCGGAGGCCAGACGGACGGAGAACTGCGTGAGACCGCCGGGCAGCAGGCGGCCGAGCACCTCGCCGATGACGATGGCGGCAAGACCGATAACGATGGCGCCGGTGCCCATGCCAATGTCGGCATACTTCTGGCTCTGGCAGATGAGCGCACCCGAAAGGCCAATGAGGGCGTTGGAGAGCACGAGGGCGATCATTTTGGTGGTGTTGGTGTTAACGCCCAGGGCGCGGATCATGTACTCGTTGTTGCCGGTGGCACGCAGTGCCGAGCCGATCTCGGTGCCAAAGAACCAGTACAGGATGGCGACGATGGCCACGGCCAGCACGATGCCTAGGATAATGGCAACAGTGGACTGCGGCAGGCCCGTCATGTTGCTGACGGATGAGAAGATAGTGCCCTTGGCAAGGATGGGCGTGTTGGACTTGCCCATGATGCGCAGGTTGATGGACCACAGACTGATCTGCGTAAGGATTCCGGCGAGGATTGCGGGAATCTCAAAGACGGTGGTCAAGATGCCCGTGACGGCGCCCGCGATGGCGCCGGCGCACATGCCGGCCAGCACGGCGAGCAAGGGGTCGACGTTATTGTTGACGATGAGTACGGCGCAGACACAGCCGCCGAGGGCAAAGCTGCCGTCGCAGGTCATATCGGGGATGTCGAGCAGGCGGAACGTGATAAACACGCCAAGCACCATAATGCCCCAGAGGACGCCCTGCGAAACGGCGCCCTGCAATGCAATGAGCATGCTTCATACCTCCTAGGATAGGGTGGACACGTGATTTTCCATAATAGCGGTACCAATGCATAAAAGAGCTGCGGACGGATGTTTTGTCTCATCCGAAACAAGCAGGGCGAACGCCGGTCTTTAGCGTTCGCCCCAAGGACTCAGATATTGAATAACGCGGCTGTGGCGCGCGTGCGGGCCCTAGACGCGTTACCGCGCATGGCGCTACTCGTCCAGAGCGGAAAGGTCGATGCCTAGGGCCTCGGCCATCTCGTCGTTCTTGACGACGACCAGGTCCTTGCTCGAGAGGTGCTTGATCGGCATATCCTCGGGCTTGGCCTCGCCCTTCAGGATCTTAACGGCCATCTCGCCCGCGGCGTAGCCCAGGTCCTTATAGTTGATGGAGAGGGTGAACAGGCCGCCGGCCATGCACATACCCTCCTCGCCGGTCACGAAGGGGAGCTTATTCTCCTTGCAGATCTGGCCGACCTGCGAAGCGCCCGCGGCGATGGTGTTGTCAGTGGGGGAGTACAGCGCGTCGACCTTGCCCACGGCAGACTCGACGACGGACTGAATCTCGTTGGAGCTCGAGACGGTGAAGTCAGTGTACTCGAGCCCCAGCTTGTCGAGCTCCTTCTTGGCGGCCTTGATCTGGACGTCGGAGTTGGACTCGGCGGTGCAGTAGAGCAGGCCGACCTTTTTAACGTCGGGCAGGACCTTCTGCATCATCTCGAGCTGCTCGGCGACCGGGGTGAGGTCGGAGGCGCCGGTGACGTTGGTGCCGGGTTTGTCGTTGTCCTGGACCAGGCCGGAAGCGGCGTAGTCGGTGATGGCGCAGCCAACGATGGGGATATCGGCCGTGGCGCCGGCGGCAGCCTGCGCGGCGGGCGTGGCGATGGCATAAATCAGGCTGACGTTGTCGCCCACAAACTTGTCGGCAATGGACTTACACGTGGACTGGTCGTTCTGGGCGTTCTTCTGGTCGATCTTGACCTTAAGGCCGCTCTCCTTGATGGCCTTGACAAAGCCATCGTTGGCGGCGTCGAGTGCGGAGTGCTCGGTGAGCTGCAGAACGCCGATGGTGTAGTCGGAACCGGCGGCAGCAGAGCCGGAACCAGAGTTGCCGCCGCATCCGGCGAGCGGGGCGAGCGCGAGCAGGCCAGCGGAGACCAGAAGGCTCCTGCGGCTGATGGTGATGTCCTTCATATCATTACCCCCAGTATAAAAATGGCTGGAAACACTGCACTGGGACAAAGTGCAAGTGGGACTATAGTAGCGCTGATGTCCATTTTTACAACAGCCTGGCGGGTTTTTTAATACAGAATCGGATGGGCGGTACGGGTAGTCGAATGGGCGGCGGAGGGTCTTATGCGGCGGAGGAGGCATCGTCCTCGTCCAGGGCGGCGAAGAGCTTCTTGCCGTCGAGGAGACGTGTGGTGACGTTTCTCATTCGGCCGATCTCTACGGTACGCAACGTGTCATCGGCGCCTCGCGCGTCATAGACCGTTCCCAGCAAATACGAGATGCCGTCTCGTTGCTTGATGGCAAAGGGCCGGAGTGTCATCCGTGCCACTTCGACCTCTCCGCGTGCCGTGACACTCGAAATATCAAAACTCACCGTGGTTCCGTGGTCGATGGCCTGCTCGATGAGCTCGCAGGCATCGATGCGCTTGACGGGCGTGCGTGTGGCCTTGGTGGATTTGTCGCCTGCGCTTGGAGCAGGCTCGGGTGCATCGAGGTAGCCGCGAACGTCGGCACTCGCCATGGCGACCAGGTGCTGCGCCATGCTCTTTCGAATGGCGATGGGCGTGGAGCGGTTGCGCATGACCATGCCGTGGAGCCGGATGATCTCTTCGTCGGTGAGCGGACGGGTCAAGAGTCGATAGCCCACGCCGCGCTTGTACTCAATTTCGTATCCGGCATGGCGAAGTGCGGAGATGGCGGTGTAGATGCTGCGCCGCGCCGCCGAGATGGGCATGCGGGCGGGGTCGTCGGGATGGGCGAGGCGCCGGATCAACTCATCGGAAAGCATGGCCTTGTCCTCGCCGGTGTTTTCGCTTAATAGTTGCAGGATGCGAACGGCGCGATAGGCTGCCATCGAGGCGGCGCCCCTCGTCGTGGTCTCGTAAGTTTCAACAGCGGTTTCGGTCATGGCGCCCACGTCCTTTCCGTTTTGGGTGGCGACGGTATGGAGCCTAGGACGCGGGGCTTTCCCAGGGGTGCAGGACGCCCTGGGCGGTCGGTAGCCGTCGGCAAGCGGCGGGTCGAGTTTTCAACAGCCCTGCCCAACTGACCAAAAACTTGCCAAAAGATTGACGGATGCTGTTGAAAAAAGCGTCTCTCGACCGATGTCGAGAGACGCTTGTGCGATGAGCGTTGGCGTGTGGCGACGCGAGCTAGCGTCCGACGATTAGAAGTCGGCGTTGCCCACGGTGCGCGGGTGCGGCAGGACGTCGCGGATGTTGCCCACGCCGGTCAGATACATGACCAAGCGCTCGAAGCCCAGACCGTAGCCGGCGTGCTTGCAGGAACCGTAGCGGCGCAGGTCAAGGTAGTACTTGTACTGCTCGGGATTCATGCCCAGGTCCTTGATGCGGGCCTCGAGCAGATCCAGGCGCTCCTCGCGCTGGGAGCCGCCGATAATCTCGCCGATACCCGGCACCAGGCAGTCGGCGGCGGCGACGGTCTTGCCGTCCTCGTTCATGCGCATGTAGAACGCCTTGATCTCGGCCGGGTAGTCGGTTACGAAGGTCGGGCGCTTAAAGTGCTCCTCGGTCAGGAAACGCTCGTGCTCGGTTTGCAGGTCGATGCCCCAGCTCACGGGATAGTCAAACTTGTGACCGGCGGCGACGGCCTGCTCCAGGATTTCGACGGCCTCGGTATAGGTGACGCGGGCAAAGTCGGAGTTTGCCACGTGGTCCAGACGCTCGAGCAGACCCTTGTCCACAAACTTGTTGAGCATATTGAGCTCGTCGGGGCAGGTGGCCATAACGTCCTTAAGGACGTACTTGAGCATGGCCTCGGCGTTATCCATGTAGTCGTTAAGGTCGGCAAAGGCCATCTCGGGCTCGATCATCCAAAACTCGGCGGCGTGGCGCGTGGTGTTGGAGTTTTCGGCGCGGAAGGTGGGGCCAAAGGTGTACACGTCGCCAAAGGCCATGGCAAAGTTCTCGGCATTGAGCTGGCCGGACACGGTAAGGCTCGCGTGCTTGCCAAAGAAGTCCTGGCTCCAGTCGACCTCGCCGGACTCGGTGAGGGGCGGATTTTTGGGGTCGAGCGTGGTCACGCGGAACATCTCGCCGGCGCCCTCGCAGTCACTCGTGGTGATGATGGGGGTGTTGACGTAGACAAAGCCCTGCTCCTGGAAGAAGCGGTGGATGGCGGCAGCCGCGACAGAACGGATGCGGAACACGGCGCGGAACAGGTTGGTGCGCGGGCGCAGGTGCTGCTGGGTGCGCAGGAACTCGACGGTTGCGCGCTTCTTCTGCAGCGGGTAATCCGGGGCGCTGACGCCCTCGACCTCAATGGAGGTGGCAGAAAGCTCGAAAGGCTGGGGCGCATCGGGGGTCAGCTTGACGGTGCCGGTGCAAATGAGTGCGGCCGAGACGTTTTGATGGGCGATCTCGTCGTAGTTGTCGAGTGCCTCGCGGTTCATGACGACCTGCAGGTCGCGGAAGCAGCTGCCGTCGTTGAGCGTAACAAAGCCAAAGTTCTTCATGTCGCGGATGGACTTGACCCAGCCGGCGACGGTGACGGTCTGGCCGCCAAGCGACTCGGCATCGGCGTAAAGCTGCGCGATTTTGGTGCGGTTCACGTATCCTCCCATAACGGTTGAATGATAGTTATCCATACAGTTCGATATTTTAGCAGCTCGGCTCATTTGGGCTATACGGATAAGGCATTGGCGGGATGGTTTTTCAAACGAAAAGCGCCCACGGCAAATGCTCGTGGGCGCTTTTCGTGTTGCCTTTTGGCTGTGTGGCGCGGGGCCTGGCTACTTGGTCTTGGCTACCAGCAGCGGGTCGCCCAGCTTGACGAGCGGGTTGCCGCCGATAAGCGTGCCGGACTCGCCGACATGGTCGATGCTCTTAAGACGATCGAGCTCGGAGACGATGACGGTCACGATGTCCTCGTGACCGGCGGCCTTGATGGCCTCGCGGTCGAAACTGATGAGCGGCTGGCCTGCCTTGACCGTGTCACCCATCTCGACAAAGCGGGCAAAACCTTTGCCGTTCATTTCCACGGTGCCCAGGCCAACATGGATGAACACGCGAAGACCGTCCTCGGTGATCATGCCGATGGAGTGGTTGGTGACGGTGGTGGCGCCGATGCGGCCGTTGGCGGGCGCATAGATGGTGCCGGTAATGGGCTCGATGCCGTAGCCCTGACCGAGCATACCCGAGGCGATGGTCTCATCGGGAACCTCATCGAGGTTGACGAGCACGCCGTTGACGGGGGCGTAGATGACGCCTTCGCGGGTGGCGAAGCTTGCTGCGGGCGGAACGGATGCCTCGCCCGTCGAGGTGAAGGTGGACTTAAGCGAATCGAGCAGACCCATAGTTGCCTCCAACTTAAATAGGCGCATATCGCGCGCTTGGTTTGCCGGAAACGTTTCATATGTGTTTCGCGGCTTGGTCAACGCCCCTATTTTACGCTGCTCAACGATACCTCTGAACTGGGATTATGTGATATATCAGTTGAAGGGAAACTTATTGCTGGAGTGTTTCTTCGCCACGGGCTCAAGTGGGGTACGCTTAGACGCGAAAAACAAGGGCGCATAATCTGCGCGAAGGGAGCACATATGATTGTCGAGAACCATGCGCTGTGGGGCGAGGAGCCGACCGAGGAGTATCCGGCGACGTTTACGTATTTGGGTGCCGAGCCGCTGCCCGATAAGCCGAATGGCCGCCGCCCTGCCGTGATTATCTGCGGCGGAGGTGCGTTTACGCATATCGCTCCGCATGAGCAGGATCCCGTGGCGTTTGCGTTTTTGGACCGCGGCTACCAGGCCTTTGTGCTCAACTATGTGACAAGTGGCACGGGCGACGTGAGCTTTCCTCACCCGCAGGCAGACCTTGCCAAGATGGTCGCCACGGTTCGCGCCAACGCCGACGAGTGGCATGTCGATCCCAAGCGCGTGTGCATCGTGGGTTTCTCGGCGGGCGGCATGATCTGCGCCTCGTTGGCAACGCAGTGGAAGACCGGACCTTTCGCGGGCCTTGCCGGGGCTCGTCCGGAGGATATTCGTCCCGACGCCGTGGTGCTGGGCTATCCGTTGCTCGACCTTGCCTATGTGCGCGATATGCAGACGCGCGACCCGCGCATCGACCTGCGCGTGCCCAAGACGGGTGGCAAGACGGGGCGCGATTTGCTCAACGACTATCTGTCGATGGTGACGGGCGGCGAGGCGACCGATGAGCACCTGGCCGACATTTGCCCTACCACGCACGTTTCGCGCCAGATGCCTCCGACCTTTGTGTGGGGCGTTTCGGACGACAAGACGGCGCCGATTGCGCAGGTCTATCCGTTTGCGCAGCGCATGGCCGAGGAAGGGGTCGCATGCGAGATGCACGTCTTTGACCAGGGTGGCCACGGCCTTTCGCTCGGCAACGCCAATACCGCGGTCGACAACGAGGACAAGCAAGTGGCAGTCCGTCCTTGGATCCGCCTGGCCTTCCGCTTCCTGGAGCGCCACGGGTTTTAGTTACGGCGTTTTACCAAACGCCGTAACCACTTGACGCTGCAAGCCCGCCAGAGCGGCAATCTGCCTTTCAACTTCGGCGGCATGACCAGAAGGTCAATGCCGTCTCGTTTCAAGGCACCTTGCTCGCTCTGACGGGCTTTCGCTGTCGGTTCCAAGGCATCGACATCGTCCTAGTTGTCAAGGGCTTGGTGCAAAGTAATCCGTCCCCCCTGCACCAATCTGTTGATTGAACGTCGCCGTGCGTTCGCGCTATCATGCATGGTTAAATTGGTTAGCCATGGCAAACGGTTAGCCATGGTGAACATAAATACAACGCCCTGTGGGCGCCGGGGGAGGAACACGGACGTGAAGCTCGATACACTCGAGATTGGAAAGGACGCCGTTGTCGCATCGGTGGCATCGGACGATCAGACACTCCGACAGCATATTTTGGACATGGGCCTAACGCCGGGCACCGAAGTCACCATGATGAAGTACGCTCCTATGGGCGACCCGCTCGAGATTCGCCTGCGTGGCTACGAGTTGACACTGCGCAAGGACGATGCCGCCCGCATTGAGCTCGTGGGCATTCACGATACCGATATGGGTCCGCGCGCTAACGCTGCAATCGGCACGACGGAGCATCCGGCACTCGGCGAGGGGACGTATTCGCCCCGTGCGGCAAAAACGGCCGTGCCCGAGGACGCACCGCTGCACTTTGCCCTCGCCGGCAACCAAAACTGCGGTAAGACCACGCTGTTCAACCAGCTGACGGGCTCCAACCAGCACGTCGGTAACTTTCCCGGCGTGACGGTCGACCGCAAGGACGGCACTATCCGTAACCACCCCGAGGCGAGCGTTACCGACCTGCCCGGCATTTACTCCCTGTCGCCGTACACGGGCGAGGAGATTGTGAGCCGCCAGTTTATCCTTGACGAGCATCCCGATGCCATCATCGATATCATCGACGCCACCAACATCGAGCGCAATCTGTACCTGACGCTGCAGCTTATGGAGCTCGATCGCCCCATGGTCATCGCGCTCAACATGATGGACGAGGTGACCGCCAACGGTGGCGCCGTAGACGTCAACCTGCTCGAGAGCCTGTTGGGCGTGCCTGTTGTCCCCATTAGCGCTGCCCGCAACGAGGGTATCGGCGAGCTGGTGGATCATGCCTTGCACGTGGCACGGTTCCGCGAGCGCCCCGGCCGCCTGGACTTCTGCGCGCCCGATGGTCCAGACGGCGGCGCGCTGCATCGCTGCATTCACGGCATCGCCAACCTTATCGAGGACCATGCCGCGACGGCGCATATCCCGGTGCGTTTTGCGGCGACCAAGCTGGTTGAGGGCGACGAGCTGGTGACCGAGGCGCTTCATCTGGACCGTAACGAACTTGACGCCATCGAGCACATCATTGCCCAGATGGAGGGTGAGGCCGGTACCGACCGTCTATCTGCACTGGCTGACATGCGCTTCGGCTTTATCGGCGACGTGTGTGGGCGCTGCGTCGTCAAGCCGCACGAGAGCCGCGAGCACGTGCGTTCCGTCAAGATCGACCGCATCCTGACGGGTCGCTACACGGCCATTCCAGCGTTCCTGGTGATCATGGGTCTCGTCTTTTGGCTGACGTTTGGCGTGATCGGCGCGGCGCTGCAGGGACTTATGGAGGACGGCATCGCTGCCATCATCGCCTCGGCCGATGCGGGCCTCAAGGCGTTCGGCACCAACGACGTGGTGCGCTCGCTGGCTGTCGACGGCGTGCTTACGGGCGTGGGCAGCGTGCTGACCTTCCTGCCGATTATCGTCGTGCTCTTTTTGTTCCTCTCCATTCTGGAAGACTCCGGCTACATGGCGCGCGTGGCCTTTGTCATGGATAAAGTGCTGCGTCGCTTTGGCCTGTCGGGCCGCAGCTTCGTGCCTATGCTCGTCGGTTTTGGCTGCACCGTGCCGGCTATCATGTCGACCCGTACGCTCCCATCCGAGCACGACCGCAAGATGACGGTCATGCTCACGCCGTTCATGAGCTGTTCGGCCAAGTTGCCGGTCTACGGTCTGCTGTGCGGGGCATTCTTCCCGCAGGCGACAGTTCCCGCCATGGTCTCGCTCTATCTGATTGGTATCGTGGTCGGCTGCATTGCCGCCCTGGTGCTCAACCGCACGGCATTTAAGGGCGACCCGGTGCCGTTTATCATGGAGCTTCCCAATTACCGCCTGCCGAGCGTCAAGACGACGGTGATGCTGGCATGGGATAAGGCCAAGGACTTTATTACCAAGGCCTTTACCATTATCTTTGCCGCCACCGTGGTCATCTGGTTCCTCCAGACGTTCGATATCCGCTTTAATGTGGTCGCCGATCAGTCGCAGAGTCTGCTTGCCGGTCTGGGTAGCATCATCGCGCCGGTGTTGGCCCCACTCGGTTTTGGCGACTGGCGTGCGTCGACGGCGCTCGTCACCGGACTCATTGCCAAGGAGAGCGTCATCTCGACGCTCACGGTGCTTTTGGGCGCAACGTCGCCCGCGGCGCTGTCGACCATGTTTTCGCCGTTTACCGCCTACGTGTTCCTGGTCTTTACGCTGCTGTACCCGCCCTGCGTAGCGGCAATCGGCGCCGTCAAGAGCGAGTTGGGCGCGCGCTATGCCGTGGCCGTGTTCGCGTTTCAGGTGACGGTCGCCTGGATCGTGGCGTTTGTCGTGCATTCGGCGGGCATATTGCTGGGGCTGGCTTAGTTATTTATTGATGGCGCAACCTCTGTGTATTGAGTTGATTACGGCCCCGCATCTGTTGCTGACGGATGCGGGACCGTTGCTATATAATCGCCTCCGCTCAAAATGATTGGAGACGTTATATATGAGTCAGGCAAGACAAGATGGCATCTCACTCAGGCAGTGGCTCCCGCTTATCGGGCTCGCCTGCTGCGCATTCGTGTTCAACACGTCGGAGTTCATGCCCATCGGCCTTCTGACCGATATCGCCGCGTCGTTCTCGCTCACCGAGGCCCAGGCAGGCATCATGATCTCGGTCTACGCCTGGGGCGTCATGTTGCTGTCGTTGCCGCTTATGGTGTTTGCCTCGCGCTTCGAGTTCAAGCGTATGCTGCTCGGCGTGCTTGCCGTGTTCTCGCTGGGTCAGTTCCTGTCCGCCGTGGCGCCTACCTATCCTATTTTGGTTTGCGCGCGTCTGGTGGTCGCCTGCGCGCATGCCGTGTTCTGGTCGGTCGCCTCAATCATGGCCTCGCGCCTGGTTGACAGTCGCCACGGGGCGCTCGCCATTAGCATGATCGCCACGGGCTCGTCCATCGCGCAGATCTTTGGCCTGCCGATCGGCCGCGCCATCGGGCTGGCCGTGGGCTGGCGTATGACGTTTGCCGTGGTCGGAGCTTTTTCTGCCGTCGCGGTCGTCTACCAGGCCGCGGTGTTCCCGGCCATGCCGGTGGGCGAGCGCTTTACCGTTAAGCAGCTGCCCGAGCTGCTCAAGAATCCGTTCCTCATCGCGCTTTATGCGGTCACGGTCTTTATGGCGACCGGCTACTACGCGGGTTACAGCTATATCGAGCCCTTCCTGGCGCAGGTCGCCCATGTCGACGCAAGCGCCATCACCATGACGCTGACGGCGTTTGGCTGCTCCGGTCTGCTCGGAAGCTGGCTGTTCGGCCGACTGTTCGATGGCCATCGCTTTCCGTTCTTGGCTATCACACTCTCCGGCGTGCCTGTGGCTCTGCTGCTCATGGGTCCGGTTGCACCGTCGCTCGTCGCCGTTCTCGCTGTTTGCGCGCTATGGGGCTGCTGCTCCACGGCCTTTAACGTGGCGTTTCAGGCCGAGCTCATCAAGTACACGCCGGCGGATTCGTCGGCCGTCGCCATGTCGATCTTCTCGGGCCTGTTTAACCTCGGCATCGGCACGGGCACCGCGATCGGCGGCGCCGTGGTTTCGGGTCCCGGTATCTCCTGGATTGGCTTCGCGGGCGGGGCGATTACCGTCGTGGGCGTCATCCTCGCCATCACCGTACTGTTCCCGGCCATACGCCGCGCCAAGCCCGTCGCCTAATCACGTTCCCTCATCAGTTGCGGTGAAATACGGACTGTTTGCCCGGTTTATTGGCCCCAACAGTTCCTATTCCACCGCAGCTTATTTTGGGGGAGAGGATACAAGCCGGCATACAATGGATGTCGTTGTGTTGAGCTTACCGGGAGGTTGCTATGTGGGCATACGAGACGACGTTCTACCAGATCTATCCGCTGGGCTTTTGTGGAGCTCCGCGCGAAAACGCCGCGCCCGTTGCCGAGGATGAGCTCGCCCAGGCTGCCAACGCTGCGCCCAACCCCGATGCGCCCATCATGAAGATCGCCCAATGGGCCGACTACCTGCAAGAGCTCGGCATCGGTGCTGTGCTCATTAACCCGCCGCTCGAATCCGACAGCCATGGCTACGACACGCGCAGCCTGCGCCATATCGACCGTCGCCTGGGTGGGGATGCCGATTTTGCCGCCGTGTGCGAGACGCTGCGCGCCCATGGCATCCGCGTGGTGCTCGATGCGGTCTTCAACCATGTGGGCCGTGGCTTTTGGGCCTTCCGCGATGTGCAGGAGCGCAAGTGGGACTCGCCCTACAAGGATTGGTTCCACATCAGCTTTGACGGCGACTCCTGCTATGGCGATGGCTTTTGGTACGAGGGCTGGGAAGGCCATTTTGAGCTCGTGAAGCTCAACCTGCAAAACCCCGCCGTGGTCGATTACCTGCTCGAGTCCGTGCGCCGTTGGGCCGACGTCTTTGGCGTCGACGGCCTGCGCCTGGACGTTGCCTATATGCTCGACCGCGACTTTATGCGCCGCCTGCACGCCTTTGCCCGTGAGCTCAAGCCCGACTTTGTGCTGATCGGCGAGACGCTCCACGGCGACTACAACCAGATCGTCAACGACGAGATGCTCGACTCCTGCACCAACTACGAGTGCTACAAGGGCCTGTACTCCAGCTTTAACTCGGTCAATATGTTCGAGATCGCGCACTCGCTGCACCGCCAGTTTGGCGGTGACCCGTGGTGCATTTATCGCGGCAAGCATCTGCTGTCGTTTGTCGACAACCACGATGTGCCGCGCCTGGCGAGCATCCTTACCGACAAGTCCTGTCTGCGCCCCGCTTATGGCATGCTCTTTGGCATGCCGGGCATTCCGTGCGTCTACTATGGCAGCGAGTGGGGGATTCCTGGCGAAAAGGGCGGCCCCGATGGTGACTGGGCGCTGCGACCTGCGCTCGATGAGCCTGCGCCCAACGAGCTGACGGCCTTCATCAAGCAGCTCGCGCACCTGCGCTCGGCAGACGACGCGGCGGCCCGTGCCCTCAACTATGGTGCCTATCGCAACGTGGTGATTCAGAACAAGCAGCTGCTGTTCGAGCGCGCCTGCGACGACGCGACGGTGCTCGTGGCGGTCAATGCCGTGGGCGAGCCTTACACCTTTGGCGCCGGCGAGCTCAATGGGTCCTTTGTCGACCTGCTGGCCGACGGCGTGCCCACGGTCGAGCTGGCGGGCTCCCTTGAGCTTGCGCCCTACGAGGTGCGCTATCTGCTGAGGGCCTAGCCCATGCCTGTGTCTGACGAGGGCTATCAGCATATTGAGCATGGGTTTGAGCCCGTGTTCGACCGGCACTCGCGCGTTTTGGTGCTGGGGTCGTTTCCCTCGGTGCTCTCGCGTGCCAATGCCTTCTACTATGGCAATCCGCAGAACCGCTTTTGGCGTGTGATGGCCGCGTGCCTTGGTGCGCCCGTGCCGCCCAACGAGGGAGACTCTTTGGCGAGCGGCGAGCCCGCGACGCTCGCCGCCTCGATTGCTGCCAAGCGGGCTATGCTGCTCAACGGCGGTGTGGCCCTGTGGGACGTGATCGAGAGCTGCGACATTAAGGGCTCGAGTGACGCTAGCATCAAAAACGTTGTGCCGGCACATATTGAACGCATTGTGGATGCCACGCCGATCGAGATCGTTGTTTGCAACGGCGGCACGGCCGGACGGCTCTACAAACGCTATCTACAAGAGCGGACGGGGCTACCCGCCATCGTGCTGCCGTCGACGAGTCCTGCCAACGCGGCGTGGCGTTTGGAGCGGCTTGTCGAGCGTTGGAGTGAAGCCGTTGACTGGGCAGCTCATTAATTTAGATTATTGATTGAGTGCGGGCGCCGAGGTGTTTCAGAACGCCTCGCCAGATCGGCACGGGCACGGCTGGCTCGGCGCAAGCCATGCCGTCGGCGTCGACGTCCTCGGCATTACCACCACCAAGTCGCTGCGCATGCTCAACCGAACAGCCCATACGAACGGCGCCTACGAGCTTGTCCATCGCTTCCGAAAACGGTCGCCGCAAGAGTCCCATGCGCGGTGAGTGACGAAGCGCCGCGAAGCCGCTGCCGGTACAGGCGACAACGCCGCCGCACCATGACAGCCCACGAAGGTCGCACGCCGCTCGCAGACGCACGACGAGCCCGTGTGCTCGCTCCAGGCCGCCGATGTCGGCCTGGACAACAACGTAGGCACGCGTCCCTGCGCCGCCAAAGCGGTCGAGCACCTGCTCAATGGGCGCCATCGCTTCATCATTGGGTGCATCTTCAACGGCGAACACAATGCCATCGGCGGTACCGGCAACGCTGCCGGCATCATCCGCCTCCAAATCGACCGGGTGGGGGAGCACAGTGCCGGAAATCTGTGCATAGGCGGCGATGGCATCCTGCAGGTCCCAGAGCAAAAACTCAAGATCGGCGCTCTTGGGAATACTGATATACGCAATGGTTTGCAGCGTTTTTGGTACATCGCCGCGTGCGGTCGTCTCCATGCCGCCTCCTTTCCGGTTGGTTTCCGTTTAGGTTACACCGTCCGGCGGCGTCCCGCCGCGCTATCCTAGTGCAACCCTTACGAAAGGAACGTCATGCGTCTGCCCATGAACACCTCGCTTGCCACGCTTAAGCCCTCCGGTATCCGCCGGATCAACGCGCTCGCCGCCCAGCATCCGGGGTGCATCGCGCTCGCGCTCGGTGAGCCCGATTTTCCCACGCCCGATGTGATTAGCGCCGAGGTGACTGCTTCGTTGGACCGCGGCGACACGCACTATCCGCCCAACAACGGTCGCCCCGCCCTGCGTGAGGCGTTATCTGCCTACATGGGGGACGCGGGCCTTATGTTTTCGGCCGACGAGGTCATCCTGACCGACGGCGCGACCGAGGCCCTGTCGGCAACATTCATGGCTATGCTCAACCCCGGCGACGAGGTCATTATTCCCACGCCGGCCTTTGGCCTGTACGAGAGCATCGTCGTGGCCAATCACGCCAAAGCGGTCTTTTTGGATACGGAGCCTGCGCAATTTCAGATTGACGAGGATGCGCTTCGCGCCTGTGTGACCCCGGCGACCAAGGCCATCGTTATCTGCTCGCCCAACAATCCCACGGGCTGCATTCTCAACGCGGCATCGCTCGACGCCGTGGCGCGCGTAGCGGAGCAGTCGGGCATCTACGTGGTCTGCGACGACGTGTACAACCGTTTGGTCTATGTGGATGGTTACGAGCGTTTTGCCCAGCGACACCCGGAGCTGCGCGAGCAGACGGTGATCATCGAGAGCTTCTCCAAGCCCTGGGCCATGACCGGCTGGCGCCTGGGCTGGCTCGCAGCAGCGGCACCCGTCATCGCCGAGATCGCAAAAGCTCACCAATACCTAGTATCGAGCGCCGTCTCCTTCGAGATGGACGCCGCAGCTCGAGCCCTGACCGTCGACCCAACCCCCATGCTCAAAGTCTACCGAGCCCGCCGCGAACGCGTACTCGCAGCCTTATACGCCATGGATCTCGACGTAGTGGAACCAGCCGGCGCCTTCTACGCCTTCCCCAGCATTAAACAGTACGGCCTGACAAGCGAAGACTTCTGCATCAAAGCCATCAAAGAGGCCAACGTAGCCCTAGTCCCGGGCGACTGCTTCGGCACCGAAGGCCACATCCGCCTAAGCTACTGCGTCTCCGACCAAGATCTAGACGAAGGCCTCCACCGCCTGTCAACCTTCGTTTCAACCTTGTAGTCGCCGGGGACAAAAACATCAGCCCACCGACTTAAGGATTGTGAGTGGGGCGCGTCGTTCAACGGACACGAGGATTCGCCGCAAAGTTACCGCAGCTCCGGCCCGAGGGGACGGGTCGAGATTTTCGTAGATTCCGCACGAGCCGAAGGCCACTTAATGTGGCCTTCGTGCGAGCCAGGACTTGACCGAGCGAAAATCTCGACCCGTCCCCTCGGGCCGGAGCGTATGCAGGGTTTGTGGACGAATCCTCGCGCCCGTTGACCGACGCCAGGGTCCCCGCCATAATACTTTCGGTTCACGCACGAATCCGCTGCCAGAGACAGCCGGTGCAAACGGGCTTCGCCCGCAAGCTTAATGGGACATCCCGCCAGCCGAGGTGGTCGAGTAGATATGTCTTCTCGCCCCCGTCGCTCATGCAGCGCGGGGGCTTTCTTTTTGGACATGCCCCCGTCACGTCCTTGTGGCGGACCGTGCCCGGAAAGAATTCGAGGAGGTGTAATTCATGCCCCAGCAGTACAAAATCGACAAGGTTGCAGAGATCGAGTCCCGTATCGCCGAGAACGCCGGTCTGTTCGTCGTCAACTACAACGGTCTGACGGTTAAGCAGGCTCAGGAGCTGCGTCATCAGCTTCGCGAGTGCGGCGCCGAGATGAAGGTCTACAAGAACAACCTGGTCAAGATCGCTCTCAAGAACCAGGAGCAGCCCGAGCTCGACGAGATCCTCGCCGGCCCCGTCGCTTATGTGTTCTACGAGACCGAGCCGGTCGAGGCCGCTAAGGCCCTTAAGGACTTCTCTGCTAAGTCCAAGGGCGTCCTTGAGATCAGGGGCGGTATCTCCGACGGCAAGGCCGTTTCCGCTGATGATGTTAAGGCTATCGCCGAGCTGCCCACCAAGGATCAGCTTCTCGGCCAGATCGCCGGTCTCATCTCCGGTTTCGCTCGCGACATCGCTGTCTGCGTCAACGGCGTTTCCTCTGGTCTCGCTCGTTCGATCCAGCAGGTCTCCGAGCAGAAGGCAGCCTAGTCGCTGCTTTCAGCCGCGGCGGCGACGCCGCACCCCTGGCGCATTCGCGCCGTGTTTTAACTGATCTCCGTGCACAGACACGGAAACCGAAAGGACTTAGAAATGGCTAAGCTTACCACCGATGAGATCATCGATGCTCTTAAGGAAATGACCCTTCTCGAGGCTTCCGAGCTCGTCAAGGCTATCGAGGACACCTTCGGCGTTTCCGCCGCTGCTCCTGCCGCTGTTGTCGCCGCTCCTGCTGCTGGCGCTGCTGAGGCCGAGGAGAAGACCGAGTTTGACGTCGTGCTCGAGGGCTTCGGCGACAACAAGATCCAGGTCATCAAGGCCGTCCGTGAGCTCACCAACCTTGGCCTGAAGGAGGCCAAGGAGGTCGTCGAGGGCGCTCCCAAGGCTGTTCTCGAGGGTGCCAAGAAGGAGGACGCCGAGGCTGCCAAGGAGAAGCTCGAGGCTGCTGGCGCTGCTGTCACCCTCAAGTAATCAGGCTTTCTCGCCAGATTTCTTTGCAGACGGGGTTCGCATTGCGAGCCCCGTCTTTTTTGTTCAAGACTTTAGCCTGCTGGCCGCGCAGCGGCCAGCTTTAAACCACCCGCTACGCGGGTGGAGACAAACGGCTTTACAAAGCCACCCCTCCGACCGATATTGACGATTGTTCAGGCCGTCAAGAATTCGAGTCGAAGGGGTGGTCGCCATGGCCCAGAAGGCCTACAGCCTTTCCCACACGAAGTGGATGTGCAAGTACCACATCGTGTTCACGCCGAAGTATAGGCGCAAAGTGATCTACAACCAAATCAGGAGCGACATAGGGGAGATCCTCAGGAAGCTGTGCGAGTACAAGGGGATCGAGATAATCGAGGGGCACCTGATGCCCGACCACGTGCACGTGCTGCTGGCGATCCCGCCGAAGTACAGCGTCGCGAGCGTCATGGGCTACCTGAAGGGGAAGAGCTCGCTGATGATATTCGACAGGCACGCCAACCTCAAGTACAAGTTCGGCAACAGGAAGTTCTGGGCGGAGGACTACTACGTGTCCACCGTCGGCCTGAATGAGGCGACGATCGCCAAGTACATCAGGGAGCAGGAGCCCCACGACATCGCACTGGACAAGCTGAGCGTGAAGGAGTACGAGGACCCCTTCAAGAGGGGGTGATGCCGCCGGTTCGACCGGCGCGCCACGGGTCAAGATGCACTAGGCCTGGACGAAGTCCGGGCCCGCGCCTTTAGACGCGAGCCCGGGGCCCGTGGGTTATACCCTAAGAGCAAACCACCCTTTTTAAGGGTGGTTCTGATTATGACCCCTCATTCCCATTGCTCGGCACGCAGAACACCGTTGTCTTCGCCGTGCCAATCTCGTTACCGCTGGGGCGTAAAATTGCACCATTCGAGCAATAATTTGCGTTGACCTGCTGAAGAATGGTGCTTGCCTGCATTAACGTTAATTAACGGCGGTAAGATAAACCGGTATCGCAATTTGGTCTGCGGCCGCCGTGCCGCACGCACAGGGCGCATTCTGCGCCTGCGAAAGGATCCTTGAATAACATGAAGGCAATCATCCCCGCCGCCGGTCTTGGCACGCGTTTTCTGCCTGGCACCAAGTGCACGCCCAAAGAGATGCTGCCGGTGCTCGACAAGCCGGTCATTCAGTATGTCGTTGAGGAGGCACTCGACCCCGAGGAGGTCGACGATGCCATCATCGTTACCTCGCCCGGTAAGCCCGAGCTGCTGAGCTATTTCCAGCCCGACCGCTCGCTCGAGAACCTGCTGCGCGAGCGCGGCAAGAACGTCTATGCCGATGCCGTCGCCCACGCTGGCGGTATGCCGGTCGACTTCCGTTATCAGTACGAGCCCAAGGGCCTCGGCCATGCTATCCGCTCTGCTGCCGACGCCGTGGCAGGGGAGAACTTCCTGGTTCTTCTGGGCGACTATGTTGTGCCTAACCGCGACATCTGCGACAAGATGCTCGCCGTTTCCAAAGAGCACGGTGGCGCTTCGGTTATCGCCGTCGCTGCTTGCTCGCCCGAGGAAGTCAGCCGCTACGGCGTTATCGCCGGCGAGCGCGTGGGTTCGCTCGAGGGCGCCGAGGGCGTTGCCGATGCCGAGCCGGGCGCTGTCTGGCGTATCGGCGGTCTGGTCGAGAAGCCCGCTCCCGAGGCGGCTCCGTCCAACCTGTACATCGTCGGTCGTTACCTGCTGAGCCCGCTGGTCATGGACCTGCTCGCCGATCAGCAGGCCGGTAAGGGCGGCGAGATCCAGCTTACCGACGCCATGGCCCGCTCGCTCGACCGCGAGGCCATGTACGCTGTCGTCATCGACCCGCTCTCGGGCTACGACACCGGTACCCCGTCTGGCTGGATGGCCACCAACGCCCTCATGGCCGCAAGCGATCCTCGCTTTGCCAGCGCCTTCTGGGACGCTATCGACGAGCGCGGCGGCTTGATGCGCAAGTAAGCCTTCGGTCATCGACATTTACGGGTGCGGACTTCGGTCTGCACCCGTTTTTTATGCGAGCTACAGCTTAGCCCCGGAAAGTGCGACCCACAATTTGGTCGAATTCTGGGACGCGCTTTCCGGTTGGAGCCCCTAGCGGAAACTGCGACCCGGAATTTCGGCTCAGAACGGGATATGCTTTCCCAAACAGGGCTCAACCGGAAACTGCGACCCAGTTTGAGGCCTCAAAACGGGATGTAATTTCCGTCCGGCCAACCCTCGCCGCCATTCTGCCGTTCAGAGGCCCGCACCAGCGGTCTCGTTCACATAAAATATATGAACAGGTGTTCGATATATACGTATCTACCTGCACATTTTCTGCCGAAAAACTTTACTACTCCAAAAACTCAATCGCGTCAAGGCTTTTCTTGCCCAACGGTCGGTACCTGATAAACTATTAGGTTGCGATAACTGGCGAAGCTATGCCTCGCCAACCCACCGAGCATTTCCGTGAAGGAGGAAAAACCTGGTGACCTACGCATACACTGCCACTGAGCGCAAGCGCGTCAGCTTCGGGAAAATCCCGGAGGCCATGGAGCTCCCCAACCTTATCTCTGTTCAAAGGGAATCCTTTGAGCGTTTTAAGGACGAGGGCCTTCGTGAGGCGTTCAAGGAATCCAGCCCCATCCAGAGCCAGAACCATGTTCTCGAGGTTACCTTCGGCGAGCATCAGTTCGGCGACCCCGCGCACACCGTCGAGGAGTGCCGCGAGAAGGATATGACCTATCAGGCTCCGCTTCTGACCGACGTTCGTCTCACCAACAAGGAGACCGGCGAGATCAAGGAGCAGCTCGTCTTCATGGGCGACTTCCCCATGATGACCGATCAGGGCACCTTCATCATCAACGGTACCGAGCGTATCGTCGTCTCGCAGCTCGTCCGCTCCCCGGGCGTGTACTACAGCTCCGAGATGGATTCGGGCAAGCAGATCTACAAGGCCCAGATCATCCCGTCCCGCGGTGCCTGGCTTGAGTTTGAGGTCGACAAGCGCGACCAGCTCATGGTCTCCATCGACCGTAAGCGCAAGCAGAGCGCCACGATGTTCCTGCGCGCCCTTGGCATCGCCGTCACCAACGACGACATCATCGAGCTGCTCGGCAACTCCGATGTGATCAAGCGCACCCTGGAGCGCGACACCGCCCTCACCCGCGAGGACGCCCTCATCGAGATCTACCGTCGCCTGCGCCCGGGCGAGCCTCCCACCGTGGACGCTTCCCGCAGCCTGCTCGAGGGCCTGCTCTTTAACCCGCAGCGCTACGATCTGGCCCGCGTCGGTCGTTACAAGGTCAACAAGAAGCTCAACCTCACCACCGAGGAAGAGGTCACGGTGCTCACCGACGAGGATATCGTCGCAACGCTGCGCTACCTGCTGTCCCTCGCTGCCGGCGAGCAGGGCTTCAAGGTCGACGACATCGACCACTTTGGCAACCGCCGTATCCGCACCGTTGGCGAGCTCGTCGCCAACCAGTTCCGTATCGGCATGAGCCGTATGGAGCGCGTCGTCCGTGAGCGCATGAGCTCCCAGGACATCGACGAGATCACCCCGCAGTCGCTCATCAACATCCGCCCGATCGTGGCCTCCATCAAGGAGTTCTTCGGTTCCTCGCAGCTCTCGCAGTTCATGGACCAGGCGAACCCCCTGACCGGTCTGACCCACAAGCGCCGTCTGTCCGCACTCGGCCCTGGTGGTCTTGCCGGCCACAAGTCCGGCTCCAGCCGCCGCACCAACGTGCCGACGGCCGTCCGCGACGTTCACAACTCGCACTACAGCCGCATGTGCCCGATCGAGACCCCCGAAGGCCCCAACATCGGCCTGATCGGCTCGCTCGCCCTCTACGCCCGCGTCAACGAGTACGGCTTCATCGAGGCCCCGTTCCGTCGCGTCGAGAACGGCGTTGCCACCGACCAGATCGACTGGATGACCGCTGACGAGGAAGAGAAGCACGTCATCGCGCCGGCCAACACGCCGCTCGATCCCAAGACCAACGAGTTCATCACGACCGATGCCGAGGGCAAGCTTGTCCGCCCGCACACCGTGATCGCCCGTACCCGCGACTTCGACGGCTCCTTCGGCGCTCCCGCCGACGTGCCCGTCGAGGACGTCGACTACATGGACGTCTCGCCGCGTCAGATGCTCTCCGTCGCAGCCACGCTGATTCCGTTCCTTGAGCACGACGACGCCAAGCGTACGCTGATGGGCGCTAACATGCAGCGTCAGGCCGTGCCGCTGGTTCACCCCGCCGCTCCCTATGTCGGTACCGGCATGGAGCGTCGCGCCGCTCTGGACTCCGGCGAGGTCACCCTGGCCAAGAATGCCGGCGAGGTCATCTTTGCCGACGCCGCCAAGATTATCGTCAAGCATGCCGGCGGCATGGACGAGTATCACCTGGCCAAGTACCAGCGCTCCAACCAGTCCACCTGCATCAACCACCGTCCGCTCGTGCGCGTCGGTGACACCGTTGAGCAGGGCGAGCCTCTGGCCGACGGTCCTTCGACCGATCACGGCGAGCTCGCACTGGGCCAGAACCTCACCGTGGCCTACATGCCGTGGGAAGGCTTTAACTACGAGGACGGTATCGTCGTGTCCGAGCGCCTGGTGGCCGAGGACCTGCTGACGACCATCAACATCACCCGTCACGAGATCGACGCCCGCGACACCAAGCTCGGCCCCGAGGAGATCACCCGCGAGATCCCGAACCTCTCCGAGGACATGCTTGCCAACCTCGACGAGGACGGCATCATCCGCATCGGCGCCGAGGTCGGCCCTGGCGACATCCTGGTCGGCAAGGTCACGCCTAAGGGCGAGAGCGCTCTGACCGCCGAGGAGCGCCTGCTGCGCGCCATCTTCGGTGCCAAGGCCCACGACGTCCGCGATACCTCCCTTAAGATGCCTCACGGCGCTTACGGCCGCGTCATCGACGTCGTCCGCTTTAGCCGCGAGAACGGCGACGACCTGGCCCCCGGCGTCAACGAGCAGGTGCGCGTCTACGTCGCCCAGCGTCGTAAGATCCAGCAGGGCGATAAGATCGCCGGCCGCCACGGCAACAAGGGTGTTATCTGTAACGTTCTGCCGGTCGAGGACATGCCCTACATGGCTGACGGTACCCCGATCGACGTTATCCTCAACCCGCTGGGCGTTCCCTCGCGTATGAACGTCGGCCAGCTGCTCGAGTGCCACCTTGGCTGGGCTGCTGCCTGCGGTTGGGATACCGAGCAGGCCGACTCCGACAAGTACGTCCCCGGTCCGTTCTTCACCGCCACGCCCGTCTTCGACGGCGCCAAGGAGGACGAGATCGCCGAGGTCATTCGTCGTGCCAACAAGAACATGCTCAACAAGGCCACCGCTGCCTTTGGCGATCACATGCGCCCCGAGTTCGTCACCCAGCTTGACGAGCGCGGCAAGACCCGTCTGTTCGACGGCCGTACCGGCGAGGAGTTCCGCGAGCCCATTACCGTGGGTACGTCCTACATCCTCAAGCTCGGCCACATGGTCGACGACAAGATCCACGCCCGTTCGACCGGCCCTTACAGCCTGGTTACCCAGCAGCCTCTGGGCGGCAAGGCCCAGTTCGGCGGCCAGCGCTTCGGCGAGATGGAAGTTTGGGCACTGTACGCATACGGTGCGTCCAACGTC
Source organism: Collinsella sp. (assembly GCA_019425015.1). Lineage (GTDB taxonomy): Bacteria > Actinomycetota > Coriobacteriia > Coriobacteriales > Coriobacteriaceae > Collinsella. Next base: position 106,963 of record JAHYYJ010000002.1, on the reverse strand, counting down.
CTGCAGGAGATTCTGACCGTCAAGTCCGACGATACCGTGGGCCGCGTCAAGACCTACGAGTCCATCGTCAAGGGCGAGAACGTTCCTGTCCCGGGTATCCCCGAGTCCTTCAAGGTTCTCGTCAAGGAGATCCGCTCCCTCGCGCTGGACATCGAGCCCATGCACGATGCCGACGAGGACGCCTCCGCCCCTGTGACCGCCGAGGAGACCTCTGCTCTCGACGACCTGGCTGCGCTCGCCGGCGTTGACACCGACGTCGAGGCCGAGGATGCCGAGACCGCCGAGGCACCCGAGGCTGTCGCCGCCACGACCACTGATAAGGAGTAGTTGACTGTGGCAGATTTCGAAGCTACTGATTTTGACTCGGTAAAGATCTCCCTTGCCTCCGCCGACCAGATCCGTTCCTGGTCGCACGGTGAGGTCAAGAAGCCGGAGACCATCAATTACCGTACCCTCAAGCCCGAGAAGGACGGCCTGTTCTGCGAGAAGATCTTCGGTCCCGCCAAGGACTGGGAGTGCTCCTGCGGCAAGTACAAGGGCATCCGCTTTAAGGGCATCGTCTGCGAGCGCTGCGGCGTCGAGGTCACCTCGGCCAAGGTGCGTCGCGACCGCATGGGTCACATCGAGCTCGCCGCTCCCGTGTCCCACATCTGGTACTTCAAGAGCCCCACGAGCTTCCCGATGAGCCGTATGCTCGACATCAAGTCCAAGGACCTCGAGAAGGTTCTGTACTTCGCCAGCTACATCATCACCGAGGTTGACTACGAGGCTCGCGAGGCCGACGCCGACGACCTGCGCGAGGAGCTCGCCGCCGATCTGGAAGAGATCGATGCCGAGTGCGCCCGCCAGATCGAGTCCCTCAAGGAGCAGGGCGACCCCGAGAACTTTGACGAGTTCTCCGACGAGGAGCCGCTGACCCCCGAGGAGATCGCCTCTGGCATCGTCGACATCGAGGAAGAGTGCAAGGACGAGAAGCAGCTCCGCACGGACGCCTTCAACGCCTTCATGAAGCTCACCGAGCGCGACCTCATCTCCGATGAGCCGCTGTTCCGCGAGATGACCCGTTACTACTCCATGTACTTCAAGGGTGGCATGGGTGCCGAGGCCGTCCGCGACCTGCTCGCTGCCATCGACCTCCCCTCCGAGGCCGAGAAGCTCAAGGCCATCATCGCCGACGAGGATTCCCAGAAGCAGAAGCGCGAGAAGGCCGTCAAGCGCCTTGAGGTCGTTGACGCCTTCCTGAAGGGCGGCAACAGCCCCGCGAACATGATCCTGGACGTCATCCCGGTCATTCCGCCCGATCTGCGCCCGATGGTCCAGCTCGACGGCGGCCGCTTCGCCGCGTCCGACCTCAACGACCTGTATCGTCGCGTGATCAACCGTAACAACCGACTCAAGCGCCTGCTCGACCTGGACGCCCCTGCGATCATCGTGAACAACGAGAAGCGCATGCTCCAGGAGTCCGTGGACGCCCTGTTCGACAACGGCCGTCGTGGTCGCCCGGTCTCTGGCCGTGGCGGTCGCCCGCTCAAGTCGCTCGCTGAGGCCCTCAAGGGCAAGCAGGGCCGTTTCCGTCAGAACCTGCTGGGTAAGCGTGTCGACTACTCCGGCCGTTCGGTTATCGTTACCGACCCCAAGCTGCTGCTGCACCAGTGCGGTCTGCCCAAGACCATGGCGCTGGAGCTCTTCAAGCCCTTTGTCATGAAGCGCCTGGTCGAGCTTGGCAAGGTCGAGAACATCAAGGGTGCCAAGCGCGCTATCGACCGCGGTGCCACCTTTGTGTGGGATATCCTCGAAGAGGTCATCGACGGTCGCGTCGTGCTGCTCAACCGCGCACCGACCCTGCACCGTCTGTCCATCCAGGCCTTTGAGCCGGTTCTGGTCGAGGGCAAGGCTATCCACCTGCACCCGCTGGTCTGCTCGCCCTTCAACGCCGACTTCGACGGCGACCAGATGTCTGTCCACGTGCCGCTGTCCAGCCAGGCTCAGGCCGAGGCTCGCGTGCTTATGCTCTCTGCGAACAACCTGCGCTCGCCGGCATCCGGCAAGCCGGTCAACATCCCCTCGCAGGACATGATCATCGGTGTGTACTACCTGACCCAGGTCCGCGACGGTCTGCCGGGCGAGAACCACGTGTTCGCCAGCTTCGACGACGCGCTGCACGCCTATGACTGCCGCTCCGAGGTCGACATGCAGGCCAAGATTCAGGTCCGCGTGTCCGCTGCCGACGCCAATGTCATCAACGAGGACGGCACCCGTATCTTCCGCGTCAAGAACGGCAAGAACGAGTTTGTCGACTACGACGTCACCGGCAACAAGACCGCGCGCTTCGAGACCTCTATCGGCCGCATCATCTTCAACCGCCAGTGCCTGCCCGAAGACTACGAGTTCATGAACTACAAGATGGTCAAGGGCGACGTGGCCAAGCTGGTTGCGGACTGCTGCGATCGCTATCCCGAGGCCAAGGTCGGCCCGATCCTCGACGCCATCAAGTACTCCGGCTTCCACTACGCTACCCGCGCTGGCCTCACCATCTCGGTGTGGGACGCTCTCATCCCTGCCGAGAAGCAGGAGCTGCTCGATCGTGCCCAGGCCAACGTCGACCAGATCAACGAGTACTTCGAGGAGGGCTTCATCAACGAGACGGAGCGCCACATCGAAGTCGTTAATGAGTGGACCGCTTGTACCGATAAGGTTGCAGCGCTCATGCTCGACTTGTTCGACGAGGAGAACCCGCTCTACATGATGGCCGACTCCGGCGCCCGTGGTTCTAAGACCCAGCTGCGTCAGCTCGGCGGCATGCGTGGCCTGATGGCAGACATGTCCGGCGAGACGATCGACCTTCCCATTAAGGCGAACTTCCGCGAGGGCCTGCTGCCGCTCGAGTACTTCATTTCGACCTACGGCGCCCGTAAGGGCCTGGTCGATACCGCATCCCACACCTCGGACTCTGGTTACCTGACCCGTCGTCTGGTCGACGTGGCCCAGGACGTCATCGTCCGCGAGGAGGACTGCGGTACGCACGAGGGCGTCACCTACAACCTCATCATCCCCGGCACCACCGACCTCAACACCGACCTCGTCGGCCGTTGCTTCATTGAGGACGTCGTGGCTCCCGATGGCACCGTGCTCTTTGAGCAGGACGGCTACATCGAGAAGGTCGCTGACATCCAGAAGATGGTCGATGCCGGCCTCAAGAAGGTCAAGCTTCGCGCGCTGCTCACCTGCCGTTCCAAGTACGGCGTGTGCCAGAAGTGCTACGGCTGGGATCTTTCCACCCGTCGTCCGGTCGCCATCGGTACCGCGGTCGGCATTATTGCCGCCCAGTCCATCGGCGAGCCCGGTACGCAGCTTACGATGCGTACCATTCACTCCGGCGGCGTCGCTGGCGTCGACGATATTACGCAGGGTCTGCCTACGGTCAGCCGTATGTTCGATATCGTCGGCAACGTCAACGAGAAGATCCTGGGTCGCGAGGCCGAGCTGGCTCCGTACTCCGGCCACCTCTCGATTAAGCCCGAGAAGTCCGAGTACGTGCTGACGCTCACCGACTCCGAGGATCACACCCGCGTCCTCGACGAGCGTCGCGTCCCCGCATCGGTGCGCTTTATGCCCGAGATCGAGGACGGCTGCGAGGTTCGCGCCGGCGACCAGATCACCAAGGGCTTCGTCAACTTCCGCAACCTGCGCAAGCTGACCGACATCGAGTCGACGATGCACACCTTCGTCGAGAGCGTCAAGGACGTCTACACCAGCCAGGGCGTCGACCTGAACGACAAGCACATCGAGGTGCTCGCACGTCAGATGCTGCGTCGCGTTCAGATCACCAACCCCGGCGACTCCAAGTACCTGCTTGGTCAGTACGTCGACCGCTACGAGTTTGCCGACGAGGTCGAGCGCGTTGCCCGTCTGGGCGGTCAGGCTCCCGTGGCCGAGCCCGTCATCCTGGGTACGCTCAAGGTCGCGTCCAACATCGACTCCTGGCTGTCGAGCGCTTCGTTCATCCGTACCGCTGGCGTCCTTACCGAGGCTGCCATCGAGGGCAAGGTCGACCACCTGCTCGACCTTAAGTCCAACGTCATCGTCGGTAAGAAGATCCCGGCTGGTACCGGCCTCAAGCCGTACGCCAACGCCAAGCTGACGTATCGCACGGCCGACGGCTACGTGGACATCGACGGCCCGGCTTCGCCCAACGCCAAGTCGCTGCCCGAGTGGGCTCCTGTGGAGCTCAAGGACCTGGACGAGCAGCTCCCGCAGCAGCTCGACTGGGCCGGCTACGACGAGTTCGGTGGTGCTGACGGTTCGTTCACCCGCAACGGCCACACCATCTCCGCCGAGAAGGCTCGCCTGTACCTGTTCGACGACCTGGGCGTGTCGCAGCGCTGGACCAACAAGTTCAGCGAGGTCGGCATCGAGACGGTCGGCGACCTGGTCGGCAAGTCCGAGGAGGATCTGCTGCGCATCGATGGCATCGGTGCCAAGGCGATCGAGGAGCTCCGTGACGGCCTTGAGGCCCACGACCTGCTCTACATCCTCGAGAACAACGACGACGTTGCCGACGAGGAAGACCTCTCGCAGCTGCTGCAGATGGTCTTTAGCCCCGACGGTCCGGACGACATCCTGCTGGGTACCTCCGCTCCGACGCATCACGCCGACGCCGACGAGGAGCTCCTGGGCGCCCCGATCGACGACAAGAAGGCTCCCGCCAACGGCGCGATCAACGAGGACATGGCTTCCCTCGACGAGCTGCTCAACCAGCTCGTGGACACCGACGACGCCGAAGAGGCCAAGGACAACGACGAGGAGTAATTAGTTCCGCCGTTCTAACGAACGGCGGCGACCTCCGTCGCTGCGCGGCCCCCAGAGCTACAATCTGTCATTCAAAAGGCAGGGCATGACCAAAAGGTCAATGCCCTGCCTTTTTCATGCCACCTTGTACGCTCTGGGGGCCGCTCGCTTGCGTATGCTCAACCTGTTGCGTTCCGTTGATCCCTTGCCAAAAAGGGACAGGTTTATTTTGGTCGGTTTTTCATGCTTGAATTTGAAACATTTCGCCCGACAAGAGCGTATCTATGGTGAGGGCCTCATCGAGAACCATTAATGTCACCGGGAGGTGATTATGGAAGAACAAGCTTTTAGACAGGCGGTCGAAGACCACCGGGATGTCGTGTTTCGGATCGCATTGACGTATCTGCGTGATCGCGCTGACGCCGACGATGTCGCTCAAGACGTCTTTCTTAAGTTGCTCAAAAGCGACGCGCAATTTGAAAACTGGGAGCATCTTCGTCGATGGCTTATCCGGGTCACGATCAATGAATGTAAATCTCTCTTTCGAAAGCCGTGGAGGCGCGTGGAGGATATTGAGAATCTGGCCGATTCGCTTTCGACGGCGCAGGAGGAGACCAAGGCGGTCCTGTCAGACGTTATGCGACTTCCGGAGCGATTCCGTATTCCTATCGTGCTCTATTACTATCTGGGCTTCTCGACTTCAGAAATTGCCGAGTTACTGCATGTGCCAGCCGCGACCGTTCGAACGCGTTTAGCTCGCGGCAGATCGAAGCTCAAGTTCATCCTAGAGGAGGGCGACCGTGAAATCCAACCAGATCAAGCAGGCCTTCGAGTCCGTCCAAGCCGATAGCGATCTTGCTGACCGTGTTCTTTATGCCGCTGCTGGCGAGCCGCTTCGCCGAAAGGGTCACGCGAAGCCTCTGTATGTTGCCGTAATCGGATGTCTTGCCGGAGTGCTGGCGACCGGAGGGGTCGCCTACGCTGTTGTCAATTCCAGTTATTTTGCCTCTGCCTGGGGAAACCATGGCAACGGAGAGTCCGTTACCTGGACAAATGGCGGCTCGTCGGGGACGAAATATACCTACACCAGAGAGTTTGGTGATGGTATCGCGCCCCAAAGCCTGGAGGGTGCAGTCCAGAAGGTCAATCTGTCCGTCGAGGGCAACGGCTATACGCTCGACATTCATGAGATGGCAATCGACGAGAACGGTTGCGGTGCTGTGACGTTTACATTGTCCAATCCGAATGGCGTTAACTACTACAAGCCGGCGGCAGAGCTTGGCGAACTTGTTCTCTATGGTGAAGAAGAAGGGGGCGTCAGTACACCCAGCATGAACTTCGGCGAGGAATGGGCTGATACACGCTGCACCATTGATAAAGACACATCAAGCGACACGGTCATTAACGGCACGATGTACTTTGCATCTTGGAATCGCGATCGAGATTTACGACATGCGGTCACCTGGAATATCAGTTGGACGGAGGGCAAAGGTGAGGATGCGAAGGTGATCGAGGTATCGACGCCAGAGTTTAACGTCGGAGCGCACGTCGATACAAAAGAACTCCGCTCCGATGACTCGCCTCTCGAGATCGGTCCGTTTTCCATCCAGACGCACATCGATGATCTGGGCTATGAAGCAGTTGATCATAAACTGACCGTCACCTACAAGGATGGGTCAGAGCAGATTATCGAAGATGACGACGCAGGGGCGTACAATTTCTATGTTTCGATGGGACGCAATAGCGGAGAGAACATTTGGGTGCCAACGAAGTTGATTGATGTCGACCAAGTGGTCTCGGTAACCCTCGAGGGCGCGAGGTACACATCAACGGGGGAGACCGAAACGAAAGTACCCTTTACCATCGTCTATTCGTAAGGTCTAGGCCGCTTCCCAAGAGGGGAAGCGGCCTATTTTGCGTTACATGGACGGCTGGAATGGGCACTTGCGCACAGGCGGGGATTCCTTTTATGGAGGCTTTGCGGAAATATAGCTATTTTGGGATACGCCCGGCGGCGTGGTCTGTTGACGGCACAGCTAACGCCACGTATCCTATCGAACTGCGTGTTTCGTAGGGGGATGCTGACCCCTCGATTCAAGCCGTTGCACTTTACAGAAAGCTGGAATCATTCGAGAAGGAGTACGCTTTGCCTACTATTAACCAGCTGGTTCGCCAGGGCCGTCGTTCCGTGCCCAAGAAGTCCAAGAACGCTGCTCTGCAGCACAACTCCCAGAAGCGCGGCGTGTGCACCCGCGTCTTCACCACGAGCCCCAAGAAGCCGAACTCGGCTCTTCGTAAGGTTGCCCGTGTTCGCCTTGTCAACGGCATCGAAGTTACTGCTTACATCCCGGGTGAGGGCCACAACCTGCAGGAGCACTCCATCGTGCTCGTCCGCGGCGGTCGTGTCCGTGACCTCCCTGGTGTCCGTTATCACGTCATCCGTGGCGCCTACGACGCTGCTCCGGTCCAGAACCGTATGCAGGCCCGTTCCAAGTACGGTGCTAAGCGCCCCAAGGCTAAATAAGCCAGATAACGTTTTGATACTTTCGCCGTGTGCCGCCTTGAGCGCCGCACGGTAGACACTTAAGGAGATTTCACATGCCGCGTCGTGCAGCAGCTAATCGTCGTGAGGTTCAGCCTGACGCCGTTTACAACAACCGCCTGGTGACTCAGCTCATCAACAAGGTCCTTCTTGACGGCAAGAAGGCCACCGCTGAGCGCATCGTTTACACCGCTTTCGAGATCGTTGCCGAGAAGTCCGAGGGTGGCGACGCTCTCGCTACCTTCAAGAAGGCTATGGACAACGTCAAGCCCACGCTCGAGGTTAAGCCCAAGCGTGTCGGTGGCGCTACCTATCAGGTCCCGATGGAGGTCAACTCCCGTCGTTCCACCGCTCTGGGTATCCGCTGGATCGTCAACTTCTCCCGCGCTCGCAAGGAGAAGACCATGGCCGAGCGTCTCGCCAACGAGATCCTCGACGCCTCCAACGGCCTGGGCGCTTCCGTCAAGAAGCGTGAGGACGTCTTCAAGATGGCCGAGGCCAACCGCGCGTTCTCTCACTATCGTTGGTAAGTTAAGGTAAGGAACTAACATGGCTAAGCCTAAGTACAAGCTTTCCGATACCCGTAACATCGGCATCATGGCCCACATCGATGCCGGTAAGACCACCACGACCGAGCGTATTCTTTACTACACCGGTAAGACCCACAAGATCGGTGAGGTCCATGAGGGCGCTGCCACCATGGACTGGATGGTTCAGGAGCAGGAGCGCGGCGTAACCATTACCTCCGCTGCTACCACCTGCTTCTGGAACAAGGACGGCAAGGACTACCGCATCCAGATCATCGACACCCCGGGCCACGTTGACTTCACCGCCGAGGTCGAGCGCTGCCTGCGCGTCCTCGATGGCGCTGTTGCCGTCTTCGACGCCGTTGCCGGCGTTCAGCCCCAGTCTGAGACCGTTTGGCGTCAGGCTTCTACCTTCAACGTTCCCCGCATCGCCTTCATCAACAAGTATGACCGCGTGGGCGCTGACTTCTTCAACGCTATCGAGACCATGAAGGATCGTCTCGACGCTAACGCCGTGGCCGCTCAGGTCCCGATGGGCGCCGAGGACAACTTCTGGGGCGTCATCGACCTGGTCACCATGACTGCATGGGACTTCAAGGCCGACGAGAAGGGCATGACCTACCCCGAGCCGATGGACGAGATCCCGGCTGAGTTCGCCGACATCGCTGCCACCAAGCGCGAGGAGCTCCTCGACGCTGCTGCCAGCTTTGACGACGAGCTCATGGAGAAGATCCTCATGGAGGAGGACTTCACCGTCGAGGAGCTCAAGGCTGCTCTGCGTAAGGGCGTTCTGGCCAACGAGCTCAACCTCGTCTTCGTGGGCTCCGCCTACAAGAACAAGGGCGTCCAGGAGCTGCTCGACGCTGTCGTCGACTACCTGCCCAGCCCGCTCGACGTTGAGGCCGTCACCGGTACCGATCCGGACACCGGCGAGGAGATCCAGCGTCATCCTTCCTTCGACGAGCCCTTCTCCGGCCTGGTCTTCAAGATCATGACCGACCCGTTCGTCGGTAAGCTCACCTACGTCCGCGTTTACTCCGGCCGCGCCGAGTCCGGCTCCTACGTTGTCAACGCTTCCAACGGTCAGCGCGAGCGCCTCGGCCGCATCCTCGAGATGAACGCCGCCGAGCGTATCGACCGTGACGACGCTGCCGCCGGCGACATCGTCGCTTGCGTCGGATTCAAGAACTCCACCACCGGTGACACCCTGTGCGCCGAGGGCAAGGAGATCGTCCTCGAGAAGATCGAGTTCGCTAAGCCCGTTATCGACGTTGCCATCGAGCCCAAGACCAAGGCCGAGCAGGACAAGATGTCCCTGGCTCTGACCAAGCTCGCCGAGGAGGACCCGACCTTCCAGGTGTCCACCAACCACGAGACCGGCCAGACCATCATCGCCGGCATGGGCGAGCTGCACCTCGAGATCATCGTCGACCGTCTGCTCCGCGAGTTCAAGGTTGACGCTAACGTTGGTAAGCCCCAGGTTGCCTACCGCGAGACCGCTGGTCACGACGTCGAGAAGGCTGAGGGCAAGTTCGTCCGTCAGTCCGGTGGTCGCGGTCAGTACGGCCACGCCGTCATCAAGCTCGAGAAGATGGAGGAGGGCTTCGGCTACGAGTTCGTCAACGCTATCGTCGGCGGCGTCGTGCCCAAGGAGTACATCCCGTCCATCGACAAGGGCATCCAGGAGGCCCTGAACACCGGTGTTATCGCCGGCTTCCCGGTCCTCGACGTTAAGGTCACCCTGTTCGACGGTTCTTACCACGAGGTCGACTCCTCCGAGGCCGCCTTTAAGATCGCCGGTTCCATGGCTATCAAGGACGCCCTCAAGAAGTCCGACCCGCAGCTGCTCGAGCCGATCATGGCTGTCGAGGTCGAGACCCCCGAGCAGTACATGGGCGACGTTATGGGCAACCTCTCCGGTCGCCGCGGCAAGATCGAGGGCATGGAGGATCGCAAGAACAGCAAGCTCATCCGTGCCAAGGTGCCGCTGGGCGAGATGTTCGGTTACGCTACCGACCTTCGCTCCCAGACCCAGGGCCGTGCATCCTACACGATGCAGTTCGACTCTTATGAGCCCGCGCCCAAGTCCATCGTGGACGAGGTCATGAGCAAGAACGCCTAAGTTCGAGCTCCCTGTTACGTAATCCGCGAGAGCATCTCTCGCACTCTTTGGAGGTTTAAGTTGGCTACCCAGAAGATCCGCATTCGCCTCAAGGGCTATGATCACGAGGTCGTCGATCAGTCCGCGAAGCTCATCGTCGAGACCGCTCAGAAGACCGGCGCTCGCGTTTCCGGTCCTGTCCCCCTGCCCACCGAGCGCAACCTGTACACGGTTATCCGCTCGCCGCACGTGAACAAGGACTCCCGTGAGCAGTTCGAGATGCGCACCCACAAGCGCCTCATCGACATCCTCGACCCCACCTCGGGCACCGTTGATTCGCTTATGCGTCTCGACCTCCCCGCTGGCGTCGACATCGACATCAAGCTCTAAGCGATATCGCTCATAGCTTAAAGGGCCCCGCTGCCGCTACGGTAGCGGGGCCCTTTTGTTTTGCATGATGGGTTTGGATCGCCGGGTAAGGCTGCCGAGCGGCTGGCTGTGGCGACCTACTCACTCAAGGGGCGCAATGACGCTTCCTCAAAATGGAAGGATCGCAAGCCGTCTTCTGTTTCGATGCACGCACGACCAAAGCCATCGACCGTTTTAAAGATGCCTCGCGCCAGCTCGTCACCGGCAGGGGAGCGGGCGATAACGTGCTTTCCAATCCAATTGAGGTGAGCGACATATTCGCCGTGGACGGGCGCGAGCGGTCCGGTGTTTTCTTCCATGGCGTTGAGGCGTTCTGCCCAGGCATCTATAGCGTCTATAACTGCGTGATAGACCTCATCGAGGAGCATGTCGACAGCTGGAACGTTCTCGTTAAGGTCCGAGAGACCGATTGCCGGCAGGCCGCCATCGGGCACCTCTTGGGGCGCATAGTTCACATTGACACCAATGCCACAGACGGCGAAAGGTTTGCCTTCGTTATCGCGTGCGGCCTCGACCAGAATGCCGCCGAGTTTGCGTCCACGCGCGACCAGGTCGTTGGGCCATTTGAGGCCAATCTCGTTTGCAAGACCCTGTTTTTCGAGCGCCTCGAGCACCGCTAGGCCGCTGACGGCAGCAAGACCAGAGTACTTCGCAGGATTAACGCATGGACGCAGGACAATCGAAAGCAATAGGTTGCCGGCGGTTGAATCCCACTTGTGGCCGCGCCGGCCGCGTCCTGCTGTCTGAGCCCGGGCGGCAAGTCCTGTGCCGTGCGGCGCTCCCTGTTTTCCTGCTTCGAGCAGGTCATCGTTGGTCGATCCGGTTACGTCGACTATCGTTAATTTGGCATCCATTATGGCTGCTACCTCCTTAATGAATAAGTGAATAACGCAATGGTGTCGAGAGAGACACAATGTGAAGCCTTTGTCGCATTTGGACAATTTAATGTTAACACGTTAACAACGACTGAAATGCGCTATCCTCTCTTGGTCGATGTAAACACGTCAACAACTCAAAGGAGGTTAGTGATGGGTTTCACGATTCTTGGAACAGGCTCGGCGCTTCCTAAGCGCAGTGTTTCCAATGACGAGCTGTCCGAGTTCCTCGATACCTCGGATGAGTGGATTTTTACCCGCACAGGTATTAAGAGTCGCCACGTCTGCACCACCGAGTCACTTGACGACCTTGCCGTAGCGGCGAGCGAGCGGGCACTTCAGGTGTCCGGAATCGACGCGAGCCAGTTGGATCTGATCGTCTGCTCGACGACGACGGGTGACCACCTTGTTCCCGCCGAGGCGTGTGCCGTTGCTGAGCGACTGGGCGCGACGTGCCCTGCCTTCGATGTCTCGGCTGCCTGCGCCGGCTTCGTATTTGCGCTCGATGTTGCCGAGGGCTATATCGCCCGAGGACGAGCCAAGCATGTGCTTGTCGTTGCCGCCGAGCAGATGACGCGCGCGCTCGACTGGACCGACCGCGCCACCTGTGTGCTCTTTGGCGATGGGGCAGGCGCCGCGGTGATTGAGGCTGGGGGAGACAGCCCCCTTGCCGTTGAGCTTTCGACGGCGCCCGACGTCGAGACGTTGTGCGTTCCCGGTCTGGTCGGCACCTCGCCGTTTAAGGCCTCCGCAGATAGCGAGAGCGTGCTGTCCATGAATGGCCGCCGCGTGTTCAAGTTCGGCGTCAACGCGATTTGCGACACGGTCCATAAGCTTGCGAGCGATGCGGGCATTTCGGTCGAGGACATCGACCATTTTGTATTCCATCAGGCTAACGAACGAATCCTGAGTCAGGCGGTCAAGCGCCTCGGTGTGCCAGACAAGCGCGTGGTTCGAACGCTGCGCGAGACCGGCAACATTTCGAGCGCATGCATTCCGCTTGCCCTCGACCGGCTGGCAAACGCCGGTGCACTTCACACGGGCGACACCATCGCCCTCGTTGGATTTGGCGCCGGTCTGGATATAGGTGGCTATCTACTTCGTTGGAAGTAGTCGCACATAGGAAATAAAAACGCCCCTAGGGCACAAACAAAGGAGAACTACCATGGCAGATCAGAAGACCTTCGAGCGCGTTTGCGATGTTATCCGCGAGACCGCCGGTCTTGACGACGTCGAGATGAAGCCCGAGTCCACGCTCGAGGAGATTGGTCTCGACAGTCTGGGCACCGTCGAGATCCTCGTCGCCGTTGAGGACGAGTTTGGCATCCAGCTCGATACCGAGGAGAACCCCAAGACGGTCGGCGAGTTCGCCGATACGGTCGAGGCGGCATTGGAGAAGTAGAGATGCTCAAGACTCCTCTCTGCGATCTGCTCGGCATCGAAAAGCCCGTGTTCCAGGGCGGTATGGCCTGGATCGCCGACGCCTCGCTGGCGTCCGCAGTGTCCGAGGCGGGCGGCTTAGGGATTATCGCGGCCATGAACGCCGACGCCAACTGGCTGCGCGACCAGATTCATGAGCTGCGCGCCAGGACGGATAAGCCCTTTGGCGTCAACGTCATGCTCATGAGCCCGTTTGCCGACGAGGTCGCGCGGGTCGTGATTGACGAGCGGGTGCCGGTCGTCGTGACGGGTGCCGGCAATCCCACCAAGTACATGAAGGCGTGGAACGAGGCGGGCATCAAGGTCATCCCGGTCGTTGCCTCGGTGGCGCTGGCGCGTCTCGTGGCGCGTCGTGGAGCCACTGCCGTGGTTGCCGAGGGTACCGAATCAGGCGGCCATATTGGCGAGACCTCGACGATGGCACTGGTGCCACAGGTTGTCGATGCGGTCGATATTCCCGTGGTTGCGGCTGGCGGTATCGCCGATGGCCGCGGCGTGGCGGCCGCCTTTATGCTGGGCGCCGCCGGCGTGCAGGTGGGTACGCGCTTTCTGATCGCAGATGAGTGCACCGTATCGGAGCAGTACAAGGAGATGGTCCTGAAGGCCAACGACACCTCGACGCGTGCGACCGGCCGCTCGACGGGACACCCGGTGCGTGCCCTCAAGAGCCCCTTCACTAACGCCTACGCCAAGAGCGAGGCGGCGGGCGTAAGCGTCGAGGAGCTCGGGGCCATGGGCACGGGCGCCCTTCGCAAGGCCGCCAAGGACGGCAATTACGAAGAGGGCTCGTTTTTGTGTGGACAGATTGCCGGCATGGTCAACGAGCGCCAAAGTGCACGTGAAATCGTTGACGACCTAGTCGATGGCGCCGAGCACGTCCTGAAGGGTGCGTGCGCATGGGTGGCGTAGCGTTTCTGTTTGCCGGCCAGGGCGCCCAGCACCCCGCGATGGGCGTCGACCTGATCGAGGCATCGCCGGCCGCCGCCGAGGTGTTCGCCATTGTCGACGAGGTGCGCCCGGGGACCAGTGAGCAGTGCCGAAGCGCCTCCAAGGAGGAACTCTCGCAGACCGAGAACACGCAGCCGTGCGTGTTCGTTCACGATCTGGCAGCGGCTGCCGCCCTGCGTGAGCGCGGCGTGGTACCTGCCGCCTGTGCGGGTTTTTCGCTTGGCGAGGTCGCCGCGCTCACCTTTGCGGGGGCGTTCGATACGCGAGCGGGCTTTGAGCTCGTGTGCGAGCGCGCGGCGCTGATGGCCGCGGCTGCCGAGCGCCATCCGGGCGGCATGCGCGCCGTCATCAAGCTCGATGCGGCGCAAGTCGAGAACCTGGCAAAACAGGCCGGCGAGGACTGCTGGCCGGTCAACTACAACAGTCCGCAGCAGACGGTTGTTGCCGGAGCGCCCGAGGCGCTGCAGGAGCTCGACGTCCTAGTAAAAGAGGCTGGCGGCCGCGCTATGAAAGTCGCGGTGTCGGGCGCATTTCATAGCCCCTATATGGCCGAGGCGACTGAGGGGCTGGCGACGTATATCCAAGCCGGCCACGCGCCGTCACCGCTGCTGATTCCGGTCATGGCAAACATGACGGCGGCGCCCTATCCGGCGGACCCGCGAGCGGCATCGGATGTCTTGGCCAATCAGGTGAGTCATGCCGTTCGTTGGGTCGACACGCTGCATACTCTGCAGAATCAGGGCATCGACACGTTTATTGAGGTCGGCCCTGGCAAAACGCTGTCGGGCCTGGTCAAGCGTACGCTGAGCGACGTTCGCGTGTATTCGTGCGAAACGGCCGAGCAGGTCGCAGCTATTGCCGACGAGCTCGCATAGTCCACAGGGCTGTAACCCGGAAAGGAATGACATGGGCAACTTGAACAACGGCGCGCTCGAGCGCAACGACTCACGTCGCGTGGCACTGGTCACGGGCGGCTCGCGGGGTATCGGCCGCGCCTGCGCTGTCGGTCTGGCGGAGGACGGCTTTGATATCGCCGTCGTCTATGCCGGCAGCGTCGATGCGGCGCGCAAGACGTGCGAAGCCTGTGAGGCGGTTGGCGCCACGGCACGCGCATATCAATGCGACGTGGCCGATCCCGCTGCTGTCAACGCGTGCGTGGAAGCGGTCCTCAACGACTTTGGTTCCATTTGGGCGCTCGTCAACAACGCCGGCATCACCCGCGATGGCCTGCTCATGCGCATGGGCGATGACGCATTCGATCGCGTGCTCGATGTCAATCTCAAGGGAACATTCAATATGACGCGCGCGCTCACCAAGACCTTTATGCGCCAGCGCGGCGGTTGCGTCGTCAACATGAGCTCGGTCGTGGGCCTGATGGGCAATGCCGGGCAAGCCAACTACGCTGCTTCCAAGGCGGGCGTGATAGGGCTTACCAAGGCGGTGGCGCGCGAGCTTGCGCCTCGTGGCGTACGAGCGAACGCGGTCGCTCCCGGGTTTGTCGAGACAGATATGACGGCAAAGCTCTCGGAGAAGGTGCGTGCGGCAACCGAGGAACAGATTCCCCTTAAGCGCATGGCACGTCCCGAGGAAGTGGCCGGCGTGGTGCGCTTTTTAGCGAGCGATGCGGCTGCTTACATTACGGGCGAGGTCGTGCGCGTCGACGGCGGAATGGCGATGTAGAAACCAGGGCCGAAGAACGGCTTGGATGAGGAGACCATGATGGAACAGAGAGTTGCAATCACCGGCATCGGTGCCGTATCGCCGCTCGGCAACACCGCGCTTGCCACCTGGGCGGCCATGTGCGCCGGGACCTGTGGCATCGGCCCGATCACGCACTTTGATACCGATGCGTTTACCGTCAAGGTGGCGGCCGAAGTCAAGGGCTTTGACGGCAACGAGTACTTTGGCAAGCGCGACGCCAAGCATCTGGACCCCTGCGTTCAGTTTGCGCTGGTGGCTTCGGACGAGGCAATGCACGATGCGGGCTTTGATGTCGAAGGCGCCATCGATCGTGAGCGCCTGGGCGTCTACGTGGGCTCGGGCGTGGGCGGCATGCAGACGCTCGTCGACAACGTCCACACGATCGCCGATCGTGGACCTCGCCGCGCATCGCCCTATATGATTGCGATGATGATCCCCAACATGGCTTCGGGCAATATCGCGATCCGCCACAAGGCAAAGGGACCGACCCTGCCAGTCGTGACTGCTTGCGCGACCTCGGCCCATGCGGTGGGCGAGGCGTTCCGCGCCATCAAGCACGGCTATGCCGACGCGATCCTCGCGGGCGGCGCCGAGGCGGCCATTATCCCCGATGCCGTTGCAGGCTTTACGTCCTGCCGCGCATTGACCACCAACCCCGATCCTGCGACGGCTTGCCGCCCGTTCGATGCAGACCGCGACGGCTTTGTGATGGGCGAGGGCGCTTGCGTGCTGGTACTCGAGAGCATGGAACATGCGCAGGCGCGCGGTGCGCACATTTATGCCGAGGTCGTGGGCTACGGCAACACCGATGATGCCTATCACATCACGAGTCCCGATCCCGAGGCTGCCGGCATTGCCCGCGCGATATCGCTGGCGGTAGCCGAGGGCGACGTCAAGCCTTCCGAGGGTCTCTACATCAACGCCCACGGCACCTCGACCAAGCTCAACGATTCGTCCGAGACGACAGGCATTAAGCGGGCGCTCGGCGAGGACGCGGCGCGCGCCGCACATGTCTCGTCGACCAAGTCGATGACGGGGCACATGATCGGTGCCACGGGGGCCATTGAGGTCATGGCCTGCGCCATGGCACTCGAGCAGGGCGTGGTGCCGCCGACCATTAACTACCACACGCCCGATCCCGCCTGCGATCTTGATTACACGCCCAATCGCGCGGTTCGCGCCGACCTTACCTGGGCGCTTTCGACCAACCTGGGCTTTGGCGGGCACAACGCCGCCATCGCGCTGCGTAGATATACGAGGAGCTAGAGCATGGATTCCAAAAGACTTGCCGAGATAGCCGATGTGATGGAGGACCGCGGCCTCACGCGCGTACGCGTTGAGGAGCCCGATGGCACCGCGGTCGAACTCGAGCGCGCGAGTGTGGCGCAGCCGGTTGCCGTGCCCATGCCTATGCCGAGCGCCATGGCCGCTCAAGTTGCAGCTCCCACAGTCGCGCCTGCCGCACCGGAACCCGCCACGCAGACACCTGCCGCCGCGCCGGAGCCCAAGGGCACCGAGGTGACTGCTCCCATGGTGGGCGTCTTCTATGCTGCCCCTGCGCCGGGCGACGAGCCGTTTGTGCGCGTGGGCTCCAAGGTCAAGGCCGGCGAGACCCTCTGCATCATCGAGGCCATGAAGGTTCTCAACGAGGTGACGGCCGAGGCAGACGGTGAGGTGCTCGAGATCTGCGTGGCCGACGGCGACCTCGTGGAGTTTGGCAGCTGCCTCATGAGGATCGGATAGGTGATATCCATGAACAAAGAAGAGCTCAAGAAGCTGTTACCGCATCGCGAGCCGATGCTTTTGCTCGACGAAGCCGAGCTGGTGGGCGACGAGGCCCACGGCAAGATCACGATTACAGGCGACGAGTACTTTTTGCAGGGACATTTTCCGGGAAACCCGGTCGTTCCCGGCGTGATTCAGTGCGAGATGCTCGCCCAGAACTGCTGCGTGCTGCTGATGGGCGATGAGGAGGCGCGCGGCGCGACGCCGTTCTACACGAGTCTGGACAAGGTGCGCTTTAAGCGTCCGGTGCGCCCGGGCGACACGGTGGATCTGGTGTGCTCCATCACGCGTGCGCGCGGGCCGTTCCGCTTTGCGACGGGTACTGCGAGCGTCAACGGTGAGGTTTGCTGCCGCGCCGATATGTCTTTTGCACTCATGCACGAAAGTTAAGGAAGGCTCCATGTTCGACAAAGTGCTCATCGCCAACCGCGGCGAAGTCGCGGTCCGTGTTATCCGCGCGTGCCGCGATATGGGCATCAAGACCGTCGCCGTTTATTCCACGGCCGATGCGGACGCGCTACACGTGCAGCTTGCCGACGAGGCGTATTGCATCGGCGGCCCGCGTCTTGCCGAGAGCTACCTCAACGACGATGCCGTGCTCACCTGTGCCGTAAAGTCGGGAGCTAAGGCAATTCATCCCGGCTATGGCTTCTTTTCCGAGAAGGCGAGCTTCGTGCGCGACTGCGACAAGTTCGGTCTGGCGTTTGTCGGTCCTTCGGCCAAGGTGATCGACAGCATGGGCGACAAGGACGCCGCACGCCGAACGGCCGCTGCTGCGGGCGTGCCCATCGTGCCGGGCTGCGATTTGCTCAAAAGCCCCGAGGAAGCAACGGCCGAGGCCGAGCGCATCGGCTGCCCCGTGCTTATTAAGGCGCGCGCGGGCGGCGGCGGTCGCGGTATTCGCAAGGTCGAGCGCGTGGAAGATGCGGCAAAGGCGTTCATCGAGGCGCGTGCCGAGGGTGAGGCCGTTTTTGGCGACGGCGAGTGCTACATGGAGAAGTTCGTTGCGCCGGCGCATCACGTTGAGGTACAGATTATGGCCGATAAGCAGGGCCATGTGTTTTCGCTCGGCGAGCGCGAGTGCTCGGTGCAGCGCCGCAACCAAAAGCTGATCGAGGAGAGCCCCGCGCCGTGCCTCGACGGACGCGATGATATTCGCGCGCGCATGCACAAGGCCGCGCGCGACCTGGCTCGTGCCGTTGGCTATGAGGGCGCTGGCACCATCGAGTTTTTGTACTCAGATGACGGCAATTTCTACTTTATGGAAATGAACACGCGCTTGCAGGTGGAGCATCCGGTTACGGAGTTTGTGACCGATACCGACCTGGTTAAGTGGCAGCTGCGCGTGGCTGCCGGCCAGCCTCTGCCCTTTGAGCAGGAGGACATGCCGGTGCGCAACCACGCCATGGAGTGCCGCATCAATGCCGAAACGCCGGACTTTCTGCCGTCGTGCGGAACGGTCACCGCGTTGCGTGTGCCGGGTGGCCCGCGCGTGCGCTGGGATTCCGCCATGTTTACCGGTGCGAAAGTTCCGCCGTACTACGACTCCATGCTCGGCAAGCTCATCGTGTGTGCGCCCACGCGTGACGGCGCCATTCGCAAGATGCGCTCGGCCCTAGGCGAGCTCGTGATTGAGGGCGTGAGCGAAAACAGCGAGCTTCAGCTCGACGTGCTGGCAAACGACGAGTTCTTGTCGGGCATGTATCACACCGATCTGATGGGGCATCTCTATGCTGATGAATAGAAAAGCGAAGACGGTCAATGTCCTTGAGGGGCCGATAACCGAGTCGTGCGCCGAGTTCCCCGCGCGCCACGTGTTTGTCAAATGCCCGGAGTGCCGCCGTGTGATCGATGAGGCGCGCCTGCACGACAACCTCGAGGTCTGCCCTCGTTGCGGCAAGCACTTTCGCGTGAGCGGTCGCGCGCGCATGCGCATGACGGTCGACGCGGGTACCTTTGAGGAATGGGATGCCAATCTGGCGTCGAAGGACTTCCTCTCGTTTCCCGGTTATGCCGACAAGCTTAAGAGCGTGAGCGAGCGTTCGGGCGAGCGCGATGCCGTTGTGTGCGGCAGGGGCAAAATCTGCGGCTGCGATACCGCGCTCTTCTTTATGGATGCCAACTTTATGATGGGCTCAATGGGCTCCGTGGTGGGCGAGAAGATCTGTCGTGTCTTTGAGCGCGCGGCCGAGTTGGGGCTGCCGGTCGTTGGCTTTACCGTATCGGGCGGCGCCCGCATGCAGGAGGGCGTGACCTCGCTCATGCAGATGGCCAAGATTTCTGCGGCGGTTAGGCGCCACAGCGAGGCGGGCGGCCTGTATATCACGGTGCTCACCGATCCCACGACCGGAGGTGTAACCGCGAGCTTTGCCATGGAGGGCGACATTATCCTGGCCGAGCCCGATGCCCTGACGGCATTTGCCGGCCCGCGCGTGATCGAGCAGAACATGCACAAGCGCCTGCCCAAGGGATTCCAGCGCTCCGAGTTTTTGCTGGAGCACGGCTTTTGCGATGCCGTTGTTCCGCGTGGCGAGATTGCGCTCACGGTAGGCGAGCTGCTGGCGCTGCACGAAGGGCGCGCGCCTGGTCTGGGGGCTCCGCACGAGATCGTGCATACGGGTCGTCGCGACAAAAAGCTGGGACACTTGTTTAAGCGCTCGGCCGCACCAAAAAGCGCGCTCGAGATTGTCAAGCAGACCCGCTCGGCAGATCGCGCCACGGCAGGCGAGATGATCTCGCTGGGCCTGGATGGATTTGTGGAGCTGCACGGCGACCGTTACTTTGGTGACGACGCCGCCGTGGTGGGTGGCATTGGCTGGAAAGACGGACGTCCCGTGACGGTTATCGCTATCGAGCGCGGCACCACGACCAAAGAGCGCATGCGCCGCAACTTTGGCATGGCGCATCCCGAGGGCTACCGCAAAGCGCGTCGCCTTATGCGCCAGGCCGAAAAGTTTGGTCGACCGGTTCTGTGCCTGGTCGATACTTCGGGCGCGTTTTGCGGCATCGGTGCCGAGGAGCGCGGCCAGGGCGAGGCGATTGCCCAGAATCTCATGGAGATGAGCGGCCTTAAGACGCCGATTGTCTCGGTGGTGACAGGCGAGGGTGGCTCTGGTGGCGCGCTGGCGCTGTCCGTGGCCGACCGCATCCTGATGCTCTCGAGCTCGGCCTATTCGGTCGTGAGCCCCGAGGCCTGTGCGTCGATCCTGTGGAAGGATACCGAGCGCGCGAATGAGGCCGCCGAGGCGCTTAAGCTCACGGCCCCCGATCTGTTGGCGCTCGGCATCATCGACGGCATTGTTGACGATAGGGGCCTGTCGCATGAGGAGATCGCCGGTGCCGTCATGTCCTCGGCATTTGATGCCTTCGATACGCTTGGGCAGCTCGACGACGCGACCCTCACAAACCTCCGCTACGAAAAGTACCGCGCAATCGGTCAGTACCGCACGATGTGACAAAGGGACAGCCCGCATGTCACATTGGGAAAGGCGTTCCATGTCACAAGTTTCTAACACCTCGTTTACAACGACGGTTTCATCAAACGCCATGGCCGTGGTGGACTATCTGTCCAAAAGCATGATGTCGGCGCTGCCGTTTATTGTTTGCGCGGCGTTGTTCCGCACCGCCGCCGTCATTATGGGCGAAGGCATGCTGGGCCTGTGGTCTGCCGATTCCGAAATCTATCGCCTGTTCTACAGTTGGCTCTATAACGCCGGCTACTACTTTTTGCCCATTTATCTTGGTTGGGCGGCCGCCCGCCAGCTTGGTTGCTCGGAGCAGCTGGGCATGATGCTGGGCGGCGTATTGATTGCGCCCGATCTGCTTAAGCTCGTCGATGCCGCATCGACGACGGGGGCAGCGATGACTTTCGTGTATGGTCTGCTTCCCGCGCCGGTCAACGATTACACAACGACTGTTATTCCGGTTCTCATCTCGGTACCCGTGCTATGGCGAGCGGAGTGTTTCTTCCAGCGCGTTATCCCTAAGGCCGTGGCGTTTTCGTTCGTTCCGTTTGCGACCATGCTCGTCATGGTTCCGGTTTCGCTGTGTATCGCGGCGCCGGCGGGCAGCTATTTGGGCATGCTGTTGGGCCAGCTTATGTTTATGCTTGGCAATTCCGGCGGCATCGTGTCGCTGCTCACGCTCATGGGGCTTGCCGCGGGCTGGGAGTTCCTAAAGATCGCGGGCGTCAGCAACGTTGTCCTATCGCTCGCCTATGCGCAGTTTATGAGTGTGGGAACGGATTCGTGCATCCTGATCGCCGCGACGATGGCAACGTTCGCCGTTTGGGGCATGCCTTTTGGCGCGTCGCTCCGCGTTGCGGATAAGGACGAGAAGGCGCTCATGCTGGGCTATTCAATCTCGGGTATTCTTGGCGGCGTAAGCGAGCCAGCGCTGTACGGATGCGGCTTTAAATATGGCAGGTGTCTGACGTGCATGGCCGTTGGCGGCGCCGTCGGAGGACTTGTTGCGGCCGTAGGCCACGTTACGGCTTATACCATCGGTATGACGAATGTTCTTATGGTCATTGGCTTTGCCACGGGCGGCATCTCGAATCTGCTGTGGTGCTGCGCTGCCGGCGGCGCAGCATTTGCGGTGTCTGCGGCGCTGAGCTGCTGTTTTGGCGTGGTGCCGGCGAAGGGGCAGGTGACGGGGGACGGAGCCGATTTGCCCGAAACCTCGAAGAGCGTGGCCGAGGCAAGCGCATAAACCTGTGCGACAAAGGGACGGTCCCGCATGTCGCATTCCAAGGCCGTGGCCCGTGTGGGTTGCGGCCTTTTTGTATCTGGGAGACAAAGTGGCTACACTACAATCCGTTTGAGCAATAGATATATAGGTAGTACCGTGGGGGCGGATGCAGATGGTCGAGTGGATTGTTCGTCGTGCGCAGGGCGACCGTGCACGCGTGGGAACGTTGACGGGTATGGTGTGTATTCTCGCCAATGTGGCACTATGCGCTGCGAAGGGTGCAATTGGCGTGCTGTCGGGATCGGTTTCAATCGTGGCGGACGCTATGAACAACCTGTCTGATGCCAGCTCGAACATCGTGAGCGTGCTTGGCTTTAAGCTGGCGGGCAAGCCGGCAGACCCCGAGCATCCTTACGGCCATGGCCGCTACGAGTATCTCTCGGGTCTGGTCGTGGCGGCGCTCGTGCTGCTGATCGGCCTTGAGCTTATCAAGTCCTCGGTTGAGCGCGTCATCCACCCCGAACCTGTCGAGTTCTCGCTTGCCCTGGTGGCAGTCCTTGCGCTTTCGATGGTCGTAAAGCTTTGGATGGCGGCCCTCAACCAAAAACTCGGCGATCGCATTGAGTCCGAGACGCTGCATGCGACCGCGCAGGATTCCAAGAACGATGTTCTAGCCACGGGCGCCGTGTTGGCGTGCGCGATTGTTTCGCAGGTGACGCATATCAATCTAGATGCATGGGTCGGCCTTGCCGTTGGCGCCTATATTGGCTGGAGCGGCTTTGAACTCATCCAGGATACGGTGAGCCCGCTTTTGGGCCAGGCGCCCGATCCTAAGCTGGTCAAGCACATTCGAGACAAAATCATGAGCTACCCCGGCGTTTTGGGCGTTCACGATTTGATGGTTCACGACTACGGCCCAGGCAGAAAGTTCGCAAGTGCCCACGCCGAGATGGCGGCTGAGGCCAGCCCGCTGGAAAGTCACGACACGCTCGACAACATTGAACAGGCATTTAGGAACGAAGACGGCATGATTGTCACGCTCCATTACGACCCCATCGTGACCGACGATCCAAAGGTGGCGAGCATGCGTCTGCGCGTCAACGCTATGGCTCAAGAGATTGATAGCCGCCTCTCGATCCACGACCTACGCTGTGTTCCGGGCCCCACGCACACCAACGTGATCTTTGACTGCGTGCGTCCCTCGGATCTGCAGATGAGTGCCGAAGACTTAAAGCACGCGCTGGCACAACGGGTCGAATCGGAATATCCCAAGTCGATTGCCAAGATCACGATCGACGAAGACTACGTAGGGCATACTCACGAGTAAGGCTGTGCCGGCAAAGCAGGTTATGCAGAAGGGGAGAGCATGAAGAAGCTGTATCTACTCCGCCACGGTCAGACGGAGTTCAACGTCAAAAAGCTGGTCCAGGGCCGCTGCGATTCTCCGTTGACCGATCTGGGCCGCAAGCAAGCGGGAATGGCAGCCGCATGGCTCAAAGCCCACGGCGTCGTCCCCGACAAAGTGGTCTCTTCGCCCTTAGGCCGAGCCATGGACACAGCTCAGCTCGCCGCAACCGAACTCCTCGGCCCGGACGCTGCCGTCGAGCCCTGCGAAGGCATCATCGAACGCAGCTACGGCACCTTCGAAGAAGGCCCCCACGACGCCCTGCCCACCGACGTCTGGGACCCGGGCGAGGACCTGGTCCCCTTCGGAGGAGAAGGAAGTCGCGCACTGCAAGAACGCATGGTAGGCACCCTCACCAATCTCATGGGCTCCGAGG
The DNA here is from genome assembly GCA_019425015.1 of Collinsella sp. Taxonomy (GTDB): domain Bacteria; phylum Actinomycetota; class Coriobacteriia; order Coriobacteriales; family Coriobacteriaceae; genus Collinsella. The sequence continues at coordinate 83,357 of JAHYYJ010000002.1, read as the reverse complement.
GCATCGAAACCCTCCTAGCAGTAAGCCACGGCAGCGCCAGCCGCCAATTCATCAAGGCTGCAGCCCCAGAGGGCTTCGAGCTCCCAACAAAACTCCCCAACTGCGCCATCATGATTTTCGATTTTGACGATGCGCGAGAAGAGGACGATACGCTCCAATGTAAGTTCACCTTGCAGCAAATTGTGGATCCCCAGCAAAGTCATTAGCCTGAGCGAGCAAGGTTTAGCAGACATCGACGTGGCGTTCCCAGTGTGCGGCGGAGGGGGCGGGCCTGAGACATATTAAGGTTGTCGCGAGTTCCGCACGAACAGGAGAGCACTTAATGTGCTCTCCGTCGTGAGCAGGACTGTAGAGCAGCAACCTTAATATGTCTCAGGCCCGCCCCCTCCGCCGCACACTGGGAACGTGCCACGCACTTTACCTGCGTAAACAATGTGAGTGAAATATGAATCTCGATGGATACGCCCGCAGCCGTGTATACTAAACAGCTGTGTGTAACCAGGGGAGTATTCTGGCTGGACAAAATGCCTGCTTAATAGGGTTGTCAGGTAGTCTGGGCGCAATACAAGGCTGGGGAGCACGTCGTGTAAGTAGTGGTCCTCTAGGGGCGTACGCTCGGTGGTGTACGCATTGTCCCAAGACCACGCGAGAGTTGGGATCATATCTTGATCAGCATGATTCTCGGCCGCAAGATTGGCATGACCCAGGTTTGGGACGAGGACGACAACGTCGTTCCCGTCACGGTCATCCAGGCTGGCCCCTGCGCTGTCTCGCAGGTTAAAACTCAGGCAACCGACGGCTATGACGCCGTCCAGATCGGTTTCGGCGACATCAAGGCCAAGAACGTGAACAAGCCCATGGCTGGTCACTTCGCCAAGGCTGGCGTCGAGCCTGTCCGCTTCCTTCGTGAGGTCCGCGTCGAGAACGGCGAGGAGCACAAGGTCGGCGAGGTCGTCACCGTCGCTGATTTCGCTGATGTCGAGAAGGTCGACGTCATCGGTACCTCCAAGGGTAAGGGCTTCCAGGGTCGCATCAAGCGCTGGGGTCAGCGCCGCGGTCCTATGACGCATGGTTCTCACTTCCAGCGTCACCCCGGTTCTATCGGTCAGTGCGCCTATCCTGCGCGCGTCCTCAAGGGCGTCAAGATGGCCGGTCACATGGGTAACGAGCGCGTTACCGTCAAGAACCTTTCCGTTGTCCGCATCGATGCCGAGCAGAACCTCATCTTGGTCAAGGGCGCTGTCCCGGGTGCCAAGAATGGTCTCGTCGCCATCCGTATGGCCTAAGGGCCCAGCCCATTTAGCCCAGCGTCATACCAAGGAGAACACTTAAATGGCAAAGTTTGAAGTAAAGAACAGCGAGGGCAAGAAGGTCGCCGAGGCCGAGCTCGCCGCTGAGGTGTACGGCATCGAGCCGAACATCCACGTTATGCACCACATCGTCAAGTGCCAGATGGCCTCTTGGCGTCAGGGCACCCAGTCTGCTAAGGGTCGCTCTGAGGTTTCCGGTGGCGGCAAGAAGCCTTGGCGTCAGAAGGGCACCGGCCGTGCCCGCCAGGGTTCCATCCGTGCTGCCCAGTGGCGTCACGGTGGCGTCGTCTTCGCCCCCAAGCCCCGTTCCTACGCTAAGCGTATGAACAACAAGGAGGTCAAGCTGGCTATGCGCTCCGCGCTGTCCGCCAAGCTGGCCGATGGCGAGCTCGTGCTCGTCGACGACTACGGCTTCGAGAAGCCTTCCACCAAGGCTGCCGTCGCCATGCTCAAGGCTCTCGGCCTTGAGGGCAAGCGTCTGACCATCATCGTTCGCGATGAGGACGTCAACGCCTACCTGTCGTTCCGCAACATTCCCAAGACGTTCATCATCACCGCTGACGAGGCCAACACCTACGATCTCGTCAACAACAACGCTGTGCTGATGCCCGCCGACATCGCCGCTCACTTCGGGGAGGTGCTTGCATAAATGACCGCCCACGAGATCATCATCCGTCCGATCGTGTCCGAGCGTTCCTTCTCCGGCATGGAGCAGAACAAGTACACGTTCGAGGTCGCCAAGGATGCTAACAAGTATCAGATCAAGGACGCTGTCGAGGAGATCTTCGGCGTCAAGGTCGTTCGCGTGAACACCTTGACGGTCAAGCCCAAGACCAAGCGCGTGCGCTATGTCGCCGGCAAGACCCGTTCTTGGAAGAAGGCCATCGTCACGCTGGCCGAGGGCGACACCATCGAGGTCTTTGGCAACCAGGCCTAAGACTCGCTGCTGTTGAGTGAGCTCATGCCTCCCAAATAGGGGAGGCGGGAGCTCAAGGTTTTGGGCGTATAAAATGGACACGCCCGGAACCGTGTATACGTCCGGTGTCATCGCACCCGAGGCAGAACCTCGAATCCCTGTCTGTGATGGCTAACGGATTCCTATTGAAAGGGATTGTAATGGCTGTAAAGCACCTTAAGCCGACCTCCGCTGGTAGGCGTTGGCAGACGATCTCCGATTTCTCCGAGATCACCTGCACCAAGCCCGAGAAGTCTCTTCTCGAGCCCCTGCCCAAGAAGGCCGGTCGTAACAACAACGGCCGCATCACCACCCGCCACCAGGGCGGCGGCGTGAAGCGTCGTTACCGCGTGATCGACTTCAAGCGCAACAAGGACGGCGTGCCCGCCAAGGTTGCCACGATCGAGTACGATCCGAACCGTTCCGCTCGCATTGCTCTGCTGCACTACGCAGACGGTGAGAAGCGCTACATCCTGGCCCCCAAGGGCCTCGAGGTCGGTCAGACCATCATGTCCGGTTCTGACGCCGACATCAAGCCGGGCAACGCTCTGCCCCTCGCCGACATCCCCGTCGGTACGCTCATCCACGCCGTCGAGTTCCAGCCGGGCAAGGGCGCCGCTATCGCCCGTTCCGCCGGTAACTCCTGCCAGCTGATGGGTAAGGAGGGCAAGTACGCTATCGTCCGTATGCCTTCCTCCGAGATGCGCCGCATCCTCGTTACCTGCCGCGCCACCGTCGGTGAGGTCGGCAACGCCGATCACGCCAACATCGTCATCGGCAAGGCCGGCCGTAAGCGTCACATGAACGTGCGCCCGACCGTCCGCGGTACCGTCATGAACCCTGTCGACCACCCGCACGGCGGTGGCGAGGGCAAGAACCACACCTCTGGTCGTCCCTCCGTTACCCCCTGGGGTAAGCCGACGAAGGGCCTTCGTACGCGCAAGAAGAAGAAGGTCTCGAACCAGCACATCATTCGTCGCCGTAAGAAGTAATTTCGGATACCGAGTTTTAGGAGAAAGCACTTATGAGCAGAAGTCTCAAAAAGGGCCCGTTCGTGGAGACTCGCCTTCTCTCGCGTATCACCGCGATGAACGAGGCTGGCAAGAAGGACGTCGTGAAGACCTGGTCCCGCGCGTCCACCATCTTCCCCGAGATGGTTGGTCACACCATCGCCGTCCACGACGGCCGCAAGCATGTGCCCGTGTATGTTACCGAGTCCATGGTTGGTCACAAGCTCGGCGAGTTCGCGCCGACTCGTACGTTCCGTGGCCACAAGGCCAAATAGGGGGTTAACCGTAAATGGCAACTAAGTCTATTGAAACTGAGGCCACCGAGGTTCGCGCCGTCGCTAAGTACGTGCGTGTTTCCCCCAGCAAGGCCCGCCTGGTGGTCGATCTGATCCGCCGCAAGCCTGTCGCTCAGGCCTTCGACATCCTCCACTTCTGCGACCGAGCCGTCGCCGTGGATGTCGAGAAGGTTCTCCGTTCCGCCGTTGCGAACGCCGAGAACAACAACGGTCTGCGTGCCGACAACCTGGTTGTCGCCGCTGCCTATGTTGACGAGGGTCCGACGCTTAAGCGCATCCGTCCCCGCGCCAAGGGTTCCGCTTCTCGCATTCTGAAGCGTACTTCCCACATCACCGTCGTCGTTGCTCCTCGAAAGGAGGCGTAAAGCTGTATGGGTCAGAAAGTCTACCCCACCGGCTTCCGTCTTGGCATTACCGAGAACTGGCGCTCCCGCTGGTTCGCAGAGAAGGATTACGCTAAGACCCTCGGTAACGATCTCGAGATCCGCAAGTACCTCGAGAAGCGTCTTTCCCGCGCAGCTGTCTCCCGCGTCGAGATCGAGCGCGCTGGCGACAAGGTGAAGGTCATCATCCTCACCGCTCGCCCCGGCGTTGTCATCGGTAAGAAGGGTGCCGAGATCGATACCCTTCGCACTGAGCTCGAGAAGGTCGCTGGCGTCTCCAAGGGCCAGCTCTCCGTCGACGTTGTCGAGATCAAGCGCCCCGAGCTCGACGCCAACCTCGTTGCTCAGTCCATCGCCGAGCAGCTCGAGGGCCGCGTTGCCTTCCGTCGCGCTATGCGCAAGGCTGTCCAGTCCGCCCGCAAGGCCGGCGCCAAGGGCATCCGTATCCAGTGCTCCGGTCGTCTCGGCGGTGCCGAGATGGGCCGTCGTGAGTGGTACCGTGAGGGTCGCGTGCCTCTGCACACCCTCCGTGCCAAGATCGACTACGGCACGGCTGTCGCCAGCACCACCATGGGCGCTTGCGGCGTGAAGGTCTGGATCTACCTGGGCGAGAAGCTCCCGGGCCAGCCCGTTCCCAACCCTGCACTCGAGGGCTCTTCCCGTCCTCGTCGTCGTAACTCCGAGAGGAGGGGTCAGTAGTGCTTGCCCCTAAGCGTATTCTTCACCGCAAGGTGCAGCGTGGCTCCATGAAGGGCCAGGCCAAGGGTAATACCGAGCTGCATTTCGGCGAGTTTGGTATCCAGGCTCTCGAGGCCCATTGGATCACCAACCGTCAGATCGAGGCCGCTCGTATTGCCATGACCCGCTACATGAAGCGTGGCGGTCGTGTCTACATCACGATCTTCCCCGATAAGCCCATCACCAAGAAGCCTGCCGAGACTCGCATGGGTTCTGGTAAGGGTAACCCCGAGGAGTGGGTGGCCGTCGTCAAGCCCGGCCGCATCATGTTCGAGGTCAAGGGCGTGCCCGAGGAGGTCGCTCGCGAGGCTCTGCGTCTTGCACAGCACAAGCTTCCCATCAAGACCAAGATTGTTGCTGCTAAGAACGCTGAGCAGCGCATCGAGAAGGAGATGGCTGAGGAGGCCGCTCTCGAGGCCAAGTGGGCTGCTGAGGACGCCGCCGCCGCCAAGGAGGAGAACTAATGAAGCCCGCAGAGATTCGTGAGCTCTCGGACGCTCAGCTCGTTGAGAAGCTGAAGGAAATGCGCGCCGAGCTCTTTAACCTTCGTTTCCAGATGGCCACCAGCCAGCTGGACAACACCGCTCGCGTCAACACCGTGAAGAAGGACATCGCTCGCGTCCTCACGGAGCAGCGCGCCCGCGAGATCGCAGCGGAGAAGTCCGCTGTCGCCGAGTAGGACCTAAGGAGAGAACATGACTGATTCGCGTAACTCGCGTAAGGTCCGTACGGGTGTCGTTACCTCCGTCTCCGGTGCCAAGACCATTGTCGTCACCATCACCGAGCGCAAGCGTCACCCCAAGTACGGCAAGATGATGACCAGCTCCAAGAAGCTGCACGCTCACGACGAGGAGTGCACGGCTGGCGTGGGCGATACCGTCCGCGTTATGGAGACCCGTCCTATGTCCAAGATGAAGCGTTGGCGCCTCATCGAGGTCGTCGAGCGCGCTAAATAAGCAGTCGCTCTTACGACTTGTACGTTTCCGAAGATGTGCGTATGCCTGGTTTGCATACCACAGGCCGCCTAAAGGCTGCGCACCTCTCTTCGGTTCTTAGTTCGGAGGAACATCTACCATGATTCAGATGCAAACCATGCTGAACGTCGCCGACAACTCCGGCGCTCGCAAGATTCGCTGCATCAAGGTGCTTGGCGGTTCCAAGCGTCGTTATGCAGGCATCGGCGATGTGTTCATCGGTGCTGTCCAGGAGGCTACCCCTGGCGCCAACGTCAAGAAGAAGGACGTTGTCCGTTGCGTCGTCGTTCGCACCGTTAAGGAGATCCGCCGCAAGGATGGCTCCTACATTCGCTTTGATGAGAACGCCTGCGTTGTCATCAACAACGATGGTTCGCCCGTCGGCACCCGTATCTTCGGGCCCGTCGCTCGCGAGCTTCGTGACAAGAAGTACATGAAGATCGTCTCGCTCGCTCCCGAGACCCTGTAGTTAGGGGAGATATATGTATATCAAGAAGGGCGATAAGGTCCAGGTTCTCTCTGGTAAGGATCGCGGCAAGCAGGGCGTTATCCTGCGTGCTCTCCCCGCCGAGAACAAGGTCGTTGTCGAGGGCGTTTCGGTCGTCAAGAAGGCCGTCAAGCCCAACGCTGCCAACCAGCAGGGCGGCATCGTTTCGCAGGAGGCTCCCATCGACGCCTCCAACGTCAATCTCGTTTGCCCCGAGTGCGGTAAGGTTACCCGCGTCGGTCACGAGAAGGACGGCAAGAACAAGCTGCGCGTCTGCAAGAAGTGCGGCCACAAGTTCTAAGCTGCCCGCAACATCAAGTTGCTAGCAAAGGCCCGGATGCCATGGCACCCGGGCCTTTTTCTATCCCTACTCGATGGCTTCGGTTCTGCCGTCCTGTCATTCCGGTTGCATCCAGTTTTCGGTGCCGTCTCGAATCGAGTGCCGCCAGGTGACACCCTGTCGCGTTTCGTCGGCTTCGGGGACAAAAGTCGGGACAACTCCAAAAACTATTTTCGAACTCAGGGCTTTGAGTTTTTGTTTTTGTCCCAAAGGGCGCGGCGGGATGCCTTTGGAGGCTCGATAGCGCCGAAAACGCCCGTTTTGAAACTTAAATGCCTTTTCGCGTGCAAGCCGCCAGCTGCAATAGGAAGTGAATCAACGCAGGTGGCTTTCAAGCAGTTTGCAAAACTGCAGGTCGCAGGTCTTCATTGCCAGTAGGAGAAATGAGTAGTCTCAGGTGGCTTGCCCATGAGTTGACGAACGGGATTTGAGATTACGCTGACGTCCGGAAACGCTTCGAGCACGGCGTTACGTTTTTGGGGTTTGGGCGTAGCCCCTGCACCCGCGAGCGCGGGCCTTAAGCCCGCCGAGAGGGTGACGCGTCGAAAACGAAGGGGAAAGAGAGAAGGGGCCGTCCCTATCATTCAGGTTGCGACCGAAGAAGACAAGGAGACCCCCTGAGCCTGAATGATGCCCCACAGACCGCGTCCGACCGAGCTCAAGCCGAGCTTTTCCTGACGTCCGCCTTCGCGAAGATGATGGCTGGATTGGCTATGGATTGGCAACACTTATTTGGACGATTCCGGGAGGGACGGCCCCGCCTCCCTGAACTCGACCGGCGACATGTAGCCCAGCGTCGAGTGGATCCTGAAGTTGTTGTACCAGTGCACGTAATCCAAGAGCTTGGCTCGGAGCTCGCGCGTCCCTCCTCGGTCCTTCGGAGTGGCCGACGATCTCCCCGTTGCAGAGGTCGACGAGCAGGCAGACGTAGTTCCACGACGCCCCGACGCGCACGCAGACCAAGTCGCTGCATATATGGGTGCACGGCGCCCTGCCGCCGAAGCCGCGCGCGACGACGTTCGACACGTCGGCCTCGTTGACCGCCCCGGGGTGCACCTTGAACCTCTTCCTGCCGTATGCGCCGGCCAGGCCGTTCTCCCTCATGATGCGGCAGACGCGGCGCCGGCTGACGGTAACGCCCGACCTCCCGGGCGACGCCTTGATCTTGCGCGATCCGTTCCGGCCCTTGCTGGCGGCGTGCGCCGCCGCGGCCGCCGTCGCCCCCGACATTAAGGTCCTCAAGGGCCGCGTCGTCTCCGGCGACCAGTTCGTCTCGCCCGCGGAACAGAAGGAGCGAATCCTCGCGACCTTCGGCGACCTGTGCTGCGAGATGGAGGGCTGCACCATCGCGCAGGCCGCTTATCTCAACGGCGTGCCCCTCGTCGTCGTGCGCGCCATCAGCGACAAGCCCTGCGCCGAGGGCCGGGTCGTGACTACAACTCTTTCGAGAAGAAGGCCGCCTGCGACTGCGCCCGCATCGCCGCGCGCATGGTTAAGCTTTAGGCCCTGCGCGCCGGGGCCCTTCTTTATGTTGGGACCCCGGCGCGCCGGGGCCCTTTCCAAAGCGAAGTGTCGAGCCGAAGTGTTGAGCGTCGGCCCTGAATGTTCAATGGCCGTTGTTTTCTGCCCCTCAAGTGGTGGACTTTTCCTCGGAGCTGTTGATTCCCCCACGCGCCCCCTTCCGTTCTCTGTTCTCCCCTTATACTCCTTGTACGAGGAGGTAAGAAGTCATGGACAAGACCACACAGGACAGCTTGGCAAAGAAACCCGTCGACATGAGGGACAGGATTCTCGAGCATCTCGAGGCCCTCACCTCTGCCGTCTCGCTCGACGACCTTGCCCGTCTGTCCACCTCCGACATCGCCGAGACACTCATCATCTCCAGGAGCCTGGCGAGCCAGTACCTCAACGACCTTGTTCGCGCCGGTCTTGTGGTTAAGGTGGCGGGCAGGCCTGTCCGTTATTTTCATCGCCGCGCGTTCCAGAAGCGTTTTCAGGTAAAGCTCTCTGCAAGCGAGTACGCCTCGCTCGCCGACCTCATCCAGGCGACGGGAATCGCCGATCACCGCGACTTCGCGCGTGCCGTGGGCTTCGACATGAGCCTCAGCTCCGTTGTCGAGCAGTGCAAGGCTGCGGTTCAGTACCCTCCGTTTGGCCTGCCCATCCTCTTGAGCGGCGGCGTGGGTGTCGGTAAGTCTTTCCTTTCTCGCCTTGTGTACGAGTACGGCAAGAACCAGGGCTTGCTGTCCCGCGACTCCTCCTATGTGCGCATCGACTGCGCCGGGGTCCCGGACGCCGCCTCGTTCAACGGGCTTCTTGACGAGTCGATCGCGAAAGCGCGCGGGGGTGTGGTCTTTGTCAACGGCATCGAGGCACTCTCTCCCTCTGCGATGGAGCACTGCCTTGCGACGGCCCTCGGGCTCGATGCCTCCCAGGATGCGCCGCGCGCTCGCCTCGTTCTTTCGACGACGCTTTCCGCCGATGACCTGAAGGTTTCCTCGGCCTACAGCAAAATGCCCATCTGTGCCCGCGTCCCCTCACTCAAGGAGCGGACCCCCGAGGAGCGCGAGGATCTCATCTTGAGCTTCCTGCGCAGCGAGGGGTGCCGAATCGGTTCTGATGTGAAGATCAGCCGCGGCGCATACCGTTGCCTCGTGAACGCGGACTTTTCCGATAACATCGCCGGCTTGCGCGCCTGCGTGACGAACTGCTGCGCCAAAGCGTTCCTCAATCGCGAGGGCGACTACGTCGTCGTTCGCCCGTATCTTCTTCCCAGCGGGCTCCTCTCCTCCGCGCAGATCGATCAACAGCCCGACGATGGCGTTCTGATCGACGCGTCTCTGGATGCCGCCGAGAGCACAGGGCCGGTCGAGCAGGCGCTCGATGCCCTGTGCTCCCTCGATGAGCGATTCTGCGCCGGGGAGCTCTCTGTCTCCGAGCTTGTCTCGCAAGCTGTCTCCGCTGTGCGCGGCGTTGAGGATCACTTGATCTTCGACCACGGCGTCGCCTCCTCGAGGTCGCGCGCCTTCGAGCGCGTCGTGGGCGCGGTCCTTGCCGACGCAGGCTCTTCTTATGGCATCGAGCTTTCGAGGAAGGTCGCTTTTCTACTGGCCCAGGAGATTTGCCTGCAGTTGTGGCCGGGTATCGGCCTGGCTAAGCGAAAGTCTGCCTGTGCGGAGCAAATCTCCCATCTCCTCGGTGCCGTGACCTCCGAATTACCGTTTGCCTCGAGTGTCTCCGATCAGGTCGCCGCAGACGTGGAAGGGGCGCTGGGAATCTCGCTCGATCACTTCACGAAGACGCTTCTGACGCTGTGCGTCGCATCGGAGTCTCGCGATGCGAAGGCCCTTCGGACGCTCTGCGTCATCTTGTCCCACGGCTACTCAACGGCGACGAGCATCGCCGACGCGGCGAACCGTATGCTCGGCATGCATGTGTACGAGGCTGTCGACATGCCCTACGACCAGCAGCTGAAGGACATCGTCGGTCCGCTCCAGCGCCTCGTCGACCGCCATTCCTACTGCACCGGGGTCGTGTTCCTCGTCGACATGGGCTCCTTGGAGGAGGCCTATAAGGCCCTCGAGAACGTTACCGACTCCACTATCGGCGTGGTGAACAACGTCTCTACCGGTCTTGCGCTCGAGATCGGGGTCGGGCTGCTCGGCGGCAAGTCCATCGCCGAGGTTCTTGGCGATGCGACCGCCGCGTGCGTGACGCACTGCAAGGTGATCGAGCGCGTCAACCGTGAGGACGCCATCGTCTTCTGCTCCGAGTCCGGGGTCGACGCCGCGGAGAGGATACGCCAGCTCGTCTCGCAGAGCCTCCCGCGCACCATAGGCGCGCGCCTGCTCACGAGGCCCTTCAAGCAGCTCGTCGCGAACGGGTCGAACGACGCCGTTTTCTCCGAGCACCGCGTCTGCGCCGTCATCGGCACGGGAGACCCCGGGGTCGCCTCCGTCCCCTTCGTCGCCCTCGAGGACATCATGTCGACGGCGTCCGCCTCTAAGGTTGATGCCGTGTTCGGCAGGTGGCTTGACGCTTCCGAGCTCTCTTCTTTCCACGAGAAGCTGCTCTCGAACATGACGCTGCAGAACGTCATCCGCTCCATCACCATCCTCGACCCGGAGCGGCTATTCCATGAGATCGAGAGCGCCGTGCACGAGCTTCAGCGCAGGACAGGCGAGAAGATCGGCAGCAACGCCATCATTGGGCTCTACGTTCACCTCTGCTGTCTCGTCGAGCGCCTTGTTACCAGAAACCCCATTGAGACCTACGTTGGCCAGGACCGCTTCGAGGAGGAACGCGCCGATTTCATCGAGTCCTTCAGGCAGAGCTTCTCGAGCATCTCGACGCGCTATCGCGTAGAGGTTCCCGTAAGCGAGATCGCATATGTCTTCGACTACATAAGCATGAGCGCCGCCCCGGCGCGAGAAGGGCGCCTCGGCTCCTCGGACCTCCTGCTCGACGAGTGACCTTCCCCGCGCCGCCGCAAGCTGACCGCGCGTCCTCAATAATCCGATAACCCCTTGCCCGGCGCGAATCCGGATAGCGCCGAGGCAGTACCGAACGTAAAACTTCATTTGATAGGAGCAAACATGAGTGTTGTTATGGCACGAATCGACAATCGCCTGCTTCACGGCATCATCGTGACGCAGTGGGCCCCGGTGTCGGGCGCGACCCGAGTCATGGTCATCGACGACAAGGTCGCCGGCGACGAGGTCCTGAAGTCCACCATGAGGATGGCGCGCCCCGCGGGCATGGCCGTTTCGATCATCTCCGAGCAGACCGCGCTCAAGAACTTCGCCGCGGGCAAGTACGACCGCGAGAAGGTCTTCGTCATCGCCAAGGAGCCCGAGACGATGCTTCGCCTGGTCGAGTCGGGCGTCGAGCTCCCGTCGCTGGTCGTCGGCGGCTCGCTCGTCAAGGAGGACGGCATCCAGCTCACCCAGCGCGCCTACGCCTCCGCCGAGAACGTCCAGAGCTACAAGGCGCTCATCGCCCGTGGCGTCAAGGTGACGGCCCAGTTCGTGCCCGCCGACAAGCCCGTCTCCGTCGCAGACCTCATCTAAGGGGGAAATATGGTCAACTTCACTATCCTGCAGGTCGTCCTTTTGACCCTGCTGGCCTTCATCAAGCACGTGGACTACTACGGCATCCCGATGATCTTCGTCAATTACGCCGTTTTCTGGGGCCTCATCACCGGAGTCGTCATGGGCGACTGGAAGACCGGCCTTGTCATCGGCGGCACCATTCAGCTCATGCAGCTCGGCGTCGCGGGCTTCGGCGGCTCCTCCATTCCCGACTACGGCACGATGGCCATCATCGCCACCGCCTACGGCGTGACCCTGGGCTCCGACACGGGCCTCGCCATCGGCCTGCCGGTCGGCATGCTCGGCATCCAGCTCGACGTCGTCGCCAAGATCCTCAACGGCTTTGTCGTCGAGAAGTCCCAGAAGTTCTGCAACGAGGGTAAGTTCAATCAGATGAACGCCATCCTGTGGGTCTGCCCCGCGCTCTTCGGCCTGTGCGCCGCCCTGCCCGTCTTTGTCTCCGTGACGCTCGGCCAGCCCGCCGTCAACTGGCTCCTCGAGGTCATGCCCCAGTGGTTCCTCTCCGGCCTCACCCTCGCCGGCAAGATGCTCCCGGCCGTCGGTATCGCCATGCTGCTCCGCTACATGCCAACCGCCAAGTACTTCCAGTACCTGCTCGCCGGCTTCTTCCTCTCGGCCTTCCTGAACGTGCCCATCATCGGCGCCGCCATCGTCGGCGTTGCCCTCGCGATTGCGTTCTACCAGCGTGCCGAGAGGGACACCGAGCTCGCCGCCCACGCTTCCGCAGACGCCTTCATCGGAGAGGATGAGTAACCATGGAAAACGAGAACATCACCGCCGTCGCCGAGGGCAAGCCCTCCGGCTACAAGGTCACCAAGAAGGACCTGCGCAACGCGAACTGGCGCTGGCTCATGAGCGTGTGCACCTTCAACTACCAGACCCAGCAGGGCGCCTCAGTCGCCTACGCCCTCTCGCCGGTCCTGAGGAAGATCTACACGAACGACGAGGACTATAAGCAAGCGCTCAACAACCACTTCCGCTACTACAACACCCAGCCTTGGCTCGCCGCCATCATCCTTGGCGCCTGCGTGGCCATGGAGGAGCGCGACGGCCTAGCGGCGGCGGACGCCGTCCAAGACCTGAAGATCGGCACCATGGGACCGCTCGCCGGCGTCGGCGACTCCCTGCTCATGACCATGATCCCGACCATCATGGGCTCCATCGCCGCCTACATGGCCATCGAGGGCAACCCCGTGGGAGCCGGCATCTGGTTCGCGCTCATCCTGGCCATCTTCTGGGTCCGCATGCACGCCCTCGAGTTCGGCTACAAGCAGGGCGTGAAGCTCGTCACCGACTTCAGCGAGAAGCTTCCCAACCTCACTGCCGCCGCCTCCGTGCTCGGCCTCACCGTGGTCGGCTGCCTCATCGCCTCGGTCATCGGCGTCACCTGCCCGATTAGCTTCAGCTTCGGCGACGTCGCGATGGAGATTCAGCCGCTGCTCGACAAGATCCTGCCTGCCATGATCCCCGCCGCCATCACGGGAAGCGCGTATTACCTTCTTACCAAGAAGAACGCGAGCATGACGGCCCTCATCCTCGTGGTGATCGTCCTCGCGATGGTCGCCTCCGCCGCCGGCATCCTCGCCTAGCTTCGACCCAAGAGATTGGTGAATCAATGAGAAAGATAGTTGTGGCGAGCCATTCCCTTCTCGCCCAGGGCTTCAAGGACACCCTCGAGTTCCTTACGGGTAAGGGCGACGCCGTCAACGCCGTGTGCGCCTACGTGAACGACAACGGCGAGGGGCTCGACGCGGCGGTCGAGGCGGCTCTTTCGGGCACTGACGAGGTCGTCGTCCTCACCGACGCGTACGGCGGCAGCGTGAACCAGCGCTTTTCCCGCTTCGCCTCCGACCGGATCCACGTGATCGCGGGTGTCAACCTCCCGCTCGCCATGACGGTCGCGCTCGCGCGCCCCGACGAGAAACTCGACTTCGACGCCCTCGTCAACGAGGCGCGCCAGCAGATCATCTACGTGAACGGTGCCAGTTCCGCCGAGTGCGACGACGACGAATAGAGGAGGTCGACGATGAGAGAGTTCCTTAAGGACGTGTGGATGCACGGCGGTGAGGAAAGCCGCGCCATCACCCCCGAGAACATCACGGGCGAGAAGGGCCGCGCCGCCATGTCGGCCAGCCACCTCGGCGTCGGCCGCAAGGGCTCGTGCTGCGTGCCCCTTGAGTCCGGCGAGACCATCACGCTCGCGGACATCGAGGGCCCCGGCATCATCCGCCACATCTGGATGACCGTCCCCGACAAGACCGCCGCCGGCAGCTTCGTCATGCGTGACCTCGTGCTGCGCTTCTACTGGGACGACGAGGAGACCCCCTCGGTCGAGTGCCCTGTCGGCGACTTCTTCTGCAACGGCTTCGGTGAGCGCGCCATCGTCAACTCGATGCCCATCTGCGTGAACCCGACGGGCGGCATGAACTGCTACTTCGAGATGCCCTTCAGGAAGCACGCCAAGGTCACGCTTACGAGCGAGCACCCCGGGTTCATTAAGTACATCTTCTACACGTTCAACTACGCGCTCACCGACGTGCCGGACGACGCCATGTACTTCCACGCCCGCTTTAACCGCGAGCGCAGCACCCGCAGGGGCGTCGACTACACCGTGCTCGACGGCGTGCGCGGCAAGGGCTACTACGTCGGCACCTACATGGCCCTGTGCGCCCTGGAGCGCTATTGGTGGGGCGAGGGCGAGATGAAGTTCTTCCTCGACGGCGACGAGGAGTTCCCCACGGTCACCTCGACGGGAGCCGAGGACTACTTCGGCGGTGCCTGGGCCTTCCTCGACAGGCCGCCCCACGCGCTGCCCGAGGCGCAGTGCTTCAACACGCTGTTCGCCGGCTACCCGTACCGCTCGACGCGCGACGCCACGCGCGACCGCTTCAGCGCGGGCAAGCCGAACCCGAATCCGATGCTCGCGACTAACGACGACGCGCTGCCCAGGCACGGCCTCTACAGGTGGCACCTTCCCGACCCGATCTCGTTCAAGGAGGACCTGCGCGTGACGTTCCAGGACCTCGGCAACGACGACATCAAGCTCTACGAGCGCGAGGACGACATCTCCACCGTCGCCTACTGGTACCAAAGCGAGCCGCATGCCGTGCTCGCCCCGTTTGCCGCAAGGCAGGACCGCGTGCCCAGGTAGGGTCGCCTCGAAACAAGCCAACGTTATGGGCGCCCGCGGTTGACCATGACTGCGGGCGTCCCTTTGTAAGGAGGATCACATGAGCGAAAAGCAAATGAGGCTCGGCGCCCTCGAAGCCGGCGGGACCAAGATGGTCTGTGCCGTGGTGTCCGGCGACGGCGAGGTCCTCGACCGTATGGAGACCCCGACGCTTACGCCCGCCAAGACCGTCCCGCAGATGATCGAGTGGTTCACCGCCCGCGATGTGGACGCGTTGGGCATCGGCGCCTTCGGCCCGACCTGCGTCGACCCCAACGACGAGCGCTACGGCTCCATCCTCCAGACGCCCAAGCTCGCGTGGCGAGGCCATGGTCTTCGCGCCGCGTTCGCCGACGCCCTCGGGATTCCGGTGGCCTACGACACGGACGTGAACGTTGCCTGCCTCGGCGAAGTGGTCTTCGGCTGCTGCAAGGGGCTCGAGGACGCCGTCTACGTGACCATCGGCACCGGCGTGGGCGCGGGCGTCATGTGCGCGGGCAGACTCCTTCACGGCATGCTGCACCCCGAGGCCGGTCACATGCTGGTAAGGACCCGTCCCACCGAGGAGGGACGCTGCGTCTGCCCGAGCCACGCGAGCTGTCTCGAGGGGCTCGCCTCCGGCCCCGCCATCGCCGCGCGCTGGGGAAAGCCCGCGGCCGAGCTCGCGGACAACGATGAGGTGTGGGCGCTCGAGGGGGATTATCTGGGGCAGATGTGCGCGAACCTCGTGCTCATGTACTCGCCTCGCCGCATCGTCCTCGGCGGCGGCGTGATGCACCAGGAGCAGCTCTACGGCATCGTCCGCAAGAAGACCCTCGAATATCTGGGTGGCTACATCCAGACCGCCGAGCTTAAGGACATGGAGAGCTACATCTGCGCCCCGGGCTGCGGCGGCGACCAAGGAATCCTCGGCGCGGCCGAGCTGGCAAGAAGGGCGCTCGCGTAACTTGCGCTCTCTCCGCCATACAACGCGTTAAGAAAAGACGAGCGCTTCTTGCCAATTGAGCGGCAAGAAGTGCTCGTCTTTTGCATTTGTTTTTGGGGCAGGACGCCCCGCCTCCGCTAGAGTCCCTGGACCGCCACACCCACGAGGTTTGGACCGGTGTGGACAAGAAGCGCGGGGCTGATGTCGGAGCGGACGACCTCCACCGCGTTGGCCACGCGCTCGCACAGGGCCTGCTCCATGCGGTCGTAGAGGTCGGCGTGGGCCGAGGTGCGGCTCGCGGCAAAGCGCACCTTGGGGTGCTTCTCGACGATGGCGGCGATGAGCTTGACCTCGGTGCGATGCGGTACTTGCACAGCCATTTCGTGTGCGCGAGGCTGTTGGCTTTCTGGGCCACAGCAATCACCTTCCCCCTAGTATGATGACCTGAACAATCCTCATGCTAGGGGGAAGGTTTTTGTCGCGTAGCGGAAATTGGCCTCCACCCGCTGAGCGGGTGGCTTTCTATGCCGCGCGTGCCGCGCGGCACGGACTAAAGTCCATGAATAAAAACGAGGAAGGCCACGTCCGGCCTCCCTCGCAAAGGGTCTCTGATTACTCCCACTCATTGGGGACAGACTTAAATGAGTGCTCTTGAAATGCCGGCGCCTGGGGACGTTCTTTTTCTGTCTGCAGTTTGGAACGTTCCTTTTCTGTCGGCAGTTTGGGACGGTCCTTAGAGCTGCAGCGCGCCATGAGCGAAGGCGAAGCGGATCATCCTGTCTTTTGAGTTCTAAGCATAAGCCCCTGTCTCTGAGCAATGACCGGTTCGCATTTGTGCGTATTTGCGTGCGTGGGATTGCGTGAATATGCGTATAGATGCGCCGTTTACGGGACAAAAATGACCGTTTAGCGGTGAGATACGCACAAACACGCACAGACGCGCGTGTTTGTGCGAATATAGAGCTATCCGAAATGCAAGACGTTCTATGACACAGGAGGCACATATGGTAGATTCCAAGCAGGCTCCACTCGACTCCGCGGCAGCCGCAAAAGCAGCGTTCGCTTCGGTCCAGGACAAGCCATTCCCCGATGATATCTTTACGGCTCCCGAGCTTCGTTGGGCTGTGATCGGGTGCGGCGTTATCGCTAACCAGATGGCCCAGTCTCTCGCTCTTGCCGGCCGCAAGCTTGCGGGCGTCGCCAACCGTACGCTGTCCAAGGCTCAGGCTTTTGCAGAGCAGTATGGCATCGAGAAGGTCTATGAATCGGTTGAGGACCTCTACGCCGATCCGGGCATCGACGCCGTCTATATCACCACGCCGCACAACACGCATATCACCTATCTGCGTGACGCGCTGGCCGCCGGCAAGCACGTGCTCTGCGAGAAAGCCATTACCCTCAATTCCGCTGAGCTCGACGAGGCGCGTGCCATCGCCGACGAGCACAACGTGGTCCTTATGGACGCTACCACGGTGCTTCATATGCCCTTGTATCAAGAGCTGCGCCGTCGCATGGATGCCGGCGAGTTTGGTCGCATGAACCTCGCCCAGCTCAACTTTGGTAGCTACAAGGAGTACGGCGATCTGACCAATCGCTTCTACAACCGCAACCTTGCTGGCGGTGCCATGCTCGACATTGGCGTGTATGCCCTGTCCGTCATGCGTCTCTTTATGGCAAGCCAGCCCATTGAGGTCGTTTCGTTGGGCAACACCTGTGAGACCGGTGTTGACGTTGCGGGCGGCATCGTCTGCCGTAATGCCGAGCAGCAGCTGGGTGTTGTGGGCCTCACGCTCCACTCCAAGCAACCCAAGCGCTCGATTATTAGCTTCGATAAGTGCTATATCGAGGTCAACGAGTATCCGCGCGCCGATCACGCGACTATCGTGTGGACTGCGGACGGCCACCGCGAGGAGGTCCACGCCGGCACCGAGGCTTACGCCCTTTGCTATGAGATGGCCGATCTTGAGAAGGCCGTTGCCGGCGACGACTCTAAGCGTGAGCTTCTGGGCTATGCTTCTGATGTTATGGAGCTGATGACCAAGCTACGCGCCGACTGGGGAGTCGTGTACCCCGAGGAGGAGTAAGCGATGCTAGCGGAAGATAGGCTCAACGCGATCGTGTCGATGGTTCAGCAGACCGGCTCGGTTACCGTGCCGGAGCTTGCCGAAGCCCTGGGCGTGACGGCGTCTACCATTCGGCGCGACCTGCAGACGCTCGACCGAGCACACCGTATCGCCAAGGTGCACGGAGGCGCGACAAGTCTGGAGCGCGCGCACGTGACGCGCGACCTAACGCTTAATGAGCGCAGCGACCTCCATAACGACGACAAGGAGCGTATCTGCGCCCGTGCGGCGGCACTTGTGGAGCCCGAGAGCTTTGTATACATCGACTCGGGTTCGACGACGCTCAGGCTCATCGAGCATCTTCCACACCTTGAAGATGTCACCTATGTGACCGATTCCGTGCTCCATGCTCAACGCCTTGCTTTGCGCGGCATGCGTACCGTGGTGCTGGGTGGCGAGCTCAAACCCGAGACCGAGGCGCTCGTTGGCCCCGATGCCTTGGCAACCTTAGACCGCTACAACTTCAACTGTGGCTTTTGGGGCTCTAACGGCATTGCCGCCGAGCAGGGCTTCACGGCGCCCGATATCGAGGAGGCGCAAGTAAAGCGTATCTCGATGCGCCATACGGCCAAGCGCTTCGTAATCTCGGACGCCAGTAAATTTGGCATGGTGGCGCCCGTCAAGTTCGCGGACTTCCGCGATGCAACGATCATCACCGCGGGCGAGGTGCCCGCCAAGTACCGGGCAATGGACAACGTCGTCGCGGTCTAGCGGCGGGGCAAGGTCAAAACCATTTAGTTTTCTCAATAGAAAAGCGGCAACGTCCATTACGGGCGTTGCCGCTTTCGTTGTCTGCCGGTTTGTCTAAGTCTGTAACAACTGGACCGTTAAAAGTGGGCTAGGTGTTACAGATCGAGATACTTACGAACCGCGCCGCCCCTTTGTCTCAATCTGTAACATCTGGGACTGATTTTGCCGAGTTACTGTTACAGATTGAGATTATTCCCTTGAGGGGATTCGAATGTCTCGATCTGTAACAGATAGACCGGAAAATGGGTTCTAACTGTTACAGATCGAGACGTTTTGGGACCGCGGCTGAGCCATTGCGGCAAAACCACCATAAAGGTGCTTGTCCCCTTTGTGGTGGTTTAGGGCTCCCAGGGGCAGGGGGCTTCGATGTGGATGTGCTCGCCGGTTACGGGATGCGTAAAGGACACGCTGTGGGCATGGAGCATGAGGCCGCAGGGGCGCGGCGTTCCGTACAGGTCGTCGCCAACCAGGGGATGATGCTCGCTTGCCAGGTGCACGCGAATCTGATGCTTGCGGCCGGTGAGCAGCTCGACATCAATATACGAGCGCGTGGGCAGGCCTCGACGGCTCTTAAGACGCTTGAGCACCTTTACGCGTGTTTGAGACGGCTTGCCGCTGGCGCCGACGCGCATCTTTCGACTGTCGTGACGGTCGCGGGCGATGGGCTTGTCGATGAGCTTTTCGTTCCAGTCGATCTTGCCCTCGGCCAGCGCCAGGTAGTGCTTTTCGAACGCGTGGTCGATGATCATCTGATCAAAGGCGGGCTGCGTCTGCTTGTCGAGTGAGAACAGCACCACGCCGGTGGTGTCACGGTCCAAGCGGTTGAGCGGCTGCATGTCGGTCGCGGCAAAGCCGTCGCCCATCGCCAGCAGCAGGTCGCTGGCGTAGTCGGTGAGCGTGCGCTCGCCGGTGCCATCGCCGTGGACGATTATGCCGGCAGGCTTGTCGATGGCCATGAGCCAGGCGTCGCAGTAGAGGACTTGAGGTTCTTCGTTCACGTGTAAGCCTTTCGGTTAGCTAATTCCCACAAACATGCAGCCCGAGGTCGCCCCGCGTAGGCGGGCGGCGGGCTTGCGACCGGCCTGCGCGGCCTCAACGGCGCGACGGACGCGGGCGACGGCACGGCCCACCTCATCCGTCTCGAGCAGCGTTCCGTCCACCATGAGACGGCGCACGCCGGCGTCGAGCAGCTGTGGAACCTGCGGTGTGAGGTCGATGGGGTAGGCGTCGTACAGGCGAGAGCGGCCGTGGATGTCGGTGCGGACGGGCATGACCTTTCCGTCGATATTCTTGAGCGAGAGCTTACGGGCACGCAGGCGGCAGCTGGCACAATCGTGGATGCAACCGTTGGCAACCTGCAGAATGCAATGCTCGCTTGTCATGACGCGCGGGCGGCCAAAGACGGTGATGCCCAGAGCCGCGGGCGCGGCGGCGCCGAGCGAGACAATCTCGTCGAGCGTGATCTCGGGCGAGAGCCAAAACGCGCCGGCTCCGCGTTCGGCGAGTGCCTCCATGCAGGGCGTGTTGTGCACCGGCAGGCAAGAGCGAATCTCGGCCGTGGCGCCAACCTGGGCGGCCAGGGCAAGCTCAGAGATGTTGCCAATAGCGACCGTGGCGCCAGCAACAACCCATGGGTCAACGCGGACGTGGCCAACGGCGCGGCAGACCTCATCGAGCACGGGTACGATGCCCTGCTCAAACGTATCGGCGGGGGAGAGCTTGGCCGCATCGAGCGCGTCGGTGGTCATGTAGATGCGCGTTGCACCCTCCGCCCGCGCTGCCTCGGCGGCCTCGAGCGAGGTGACGGTGGCGCAGATCTGCGGCTCGTCGCGGTAGTGCTCGGGCGCGGGGCGGGAATCACTGGTGACAATCGCCGGCAGCTCGAGCGTTTTCGCGCGCTCCGCGTACGGCGCCAGAATGGCCTCTTCCAGTGCCTTGCAAGCGGCGGCGCGCACCTTATGTACGGCGGAGAAACCCATGCCACAGCCCTCATCGAGCGCCACCTCAAAGCTCGCAGCCTCAAAGGGAGAGGAACCCATGCGGCCGACGTGCTCAACCAGATCGGACGCCTCGACCGCACGGGTCTTGGCGGCTTCGACAATAAAGCCCGTGGCCGTGGCCGTAAGCGAAGGGTCGTCGCAGCAGGTGAGTGTGACGGCAAACGGCTCGCCCAGGCGCGCCACGACGGATACATCAACAGCTCGGCGGCGCAGCACATCGCGCTTGAGCGCGGCGCTGGCAGCGTCAATAGCGCGCTGGCTTCGAATCACGCGCACGCGGCAGCCCTCGGGCATGCTACGGGGCACGCGACACTCGATAACATCGCCGGCAGCGGCATCATCGGCGGCGATGGTGGTCAGGAACTGGTCGAACTCATCGTCGTGGCGAAGCTCCAGCAGGTCGCCCTTGCCCACGGGCTCAAACAACTCAATGCGGGCGATGGCGGCGCGGCGACGGCGGTCGTCGGGCTTGAGTCCGCGCACATCGCGGTTGGCCAGGCGGCTGCCGAGCACCGTGCCCACGATCTGGCCGCGGTTGTTGGAGCGCTCGTAACTCATCATCTCGTCACCCGAGGTGCCGTCTTGGTAGGCGTGCGTAAAGTCACGGTTAAAGCAGCGCTTGAGCTGGCGCTGACGGGCGGCTTCCTCGTCCTTAGAGGTCGAAACATCGGCCAGCATATCGTCAATCTGATGACGATACACGTCGACGATGGAATACACGTAATCGGGAGCCTTCATGCGGCCCTCGAGCTTGAGCGATGCGGCGCCGGCGTCATACAGACGGCGAACAAGCTGCGAAGTGTTGGTGTCGCGCGGGCACAGCGCGCGCTCGCGACCGGCAGGGGAGAGCGAGCGGCCGTTCTCGTCGATCAGCTCGTAAGGCAGGCGACAGGGTTGAGCGCACATGCCGCGGTTGGCCGAGCGGCCCGCCATGGCAAAGCTCGAAAGCAGACACAGGCCAGAGTAGCAAAAGCAGATGGCGCCATGGCTAAAGACCTCAAGGTCCACATCGGGCGCGGCATCGTGAATGGCGGCAATCTCGTCGATGGAAAGCTCGCGCGAGAGGGTCACGCGGTCGGCGCCCTGCTCGCGGCACCAAAGGGTTCCGCGGTCGTCGTGGATGTTTGCCTGGGTCGAGATATGCGTCTCGATGCTGGGCATCGTGCGCTTGACCTCAAAGAACAGGCCCCAGTCCTGGATGATGAAGGCGTCGGCGCCCAGCGTGGAGCAGCGATGGATGAGCTGCAGCGCATCGCTCATCTCGGACTGCTTGATGACGATGTTGACCGTGACGTAGACGCGCGAGCCGGCCAGATGCGCGGCGCGGCAGGCCTGCTCAAAGGCCTCGTCGGTAAAGTTGGTGGCCTTGCGGCGGGCGTTGAAGCTGCCCATGCCGCAGTAGATGGCGTCTGCCCCGGCGGCGAGCGCGGCGGCAAAGGGCTCCGGGCCTCCGGCGGGCGCCAAAAGCTCGGGTCTGCGGTTGGTGGTTCGACTGGCGGTTGCGGTCATATCCTGCCTTTCAAAATGCTCAGATACTCAAAAGTATAGTGGTGCCGTCGCGGCAGGCGATGCCCGTGCTCTAAGCGGGATAAAGTCTTCAGCAGCTTGGACTGGCTGCTTCACATGAGAACCGTTCAGCGGTCCGGGGAAACCGTTGGACGATAAAATATTCTCGCAACGTGATAATAATCTTGCATCGCGCGGAAACCTTGAGTACTATCCCAATCAAGCGCGGTGTTCAGACCGAACTGTGCCTCCCGGTGTGAACGCCGCGCTCCCGTTCCCTTTTACTTGTAAGGAGAAAAACATGAGCAAGACCGTCGTGTCTTCCGATAACGCACCCGCAGCCATCGGCCCGTATTCCCCCGGTATCCAGACTGGCAACATGGTGTTCCTGTCCGGCCAGCTGGGCATCGACCCCGCAACCGGTAAGATGCCCGAGGGCGTCGAGGCCCAGGCCAAGCAGTCCCTTGCTAACGTCGAGGCCCTGCTGACCGCTGCCGGCGCCACGTTTGCCGATGTCGTCAAGACCACGGTCTACCTGGCCGACATCGCCGACTTTGCCGCCGTGAACGAGATTTACGCCTCCAAGTTCGAGGCTCCGTTCCCCGCGCGCAGCGCTTTCCAGGTTGCCGCCCTTCCGGCTGGCGGTCTGGTCGAGATCGAGGTTGTCGCCGCTCTCTAAGGTGTTGGTAACAACTAAACATGACATGCAAAAAGACCCTGCAGCGCGTGCGAGCTGCAGGGTCTTTTGTCAAGCGATGCGACAAAAATGATCCGTTTCCCTTCGTCCCCAAGGGATCACGTTTAGCCCTCCTTGCGGACTTTTTGCAGGTAGCGGTACACGCTGGGCTCCGAGATGCCCAACGCGGTGGCAGCGCAGGCCACGGCGCCCTTGAGCATGAACACCCCGTTGCCGTTGAGGTGGCGAATGACGTCCACGCGGTCGCTCTGACCAAGCGACGCTACATCCAGCCCGCGCGCGCTCAGCAACTCGGCAATGCTGCGGTCGATGAGCTCCTGGGTGGACTCCGAAAGGCTTTCGACCTCGATAGGGGCGGGCTCCGTGCGCGTCGGCGCTGCGTCGAAGCACGCCATGAGCTGCTGCGCCATGGCGTTTATGGAGCGTACGGTCGAGAGGTCGGTGTTGACGCAGAGCATACCGACGATCTCGTCATCCTCGCGGATAAAGAACGTCGCGGACTCCAGCGTCTTGCCTCCGGCGCCGCGGCCCTCGTAGCCCGTAATAAACGGCAGGTCGCGATACTTGGGGTCGTGCATGATCTTGAGCGCCAGATCGGTGGCGGGACCGCCGACCTTACGGCCGCTCACAATGCCGTTGCGAATATCGACGATGGCGTGGTCGGGATCCGAGAAATCGTGCAGCACGATCTCGCTGTTCTTACCGAGTATCTGCTCCAGGAAATCGACCATCGGCAAAAAGCGGCGTACGGTCTCGTTCACGGGCAACTCCTTTGGGTGAAATCGGAAATGTTCATAACAATTTTTTCTCATGGTAACACGGTGTCTATTGACTCGCATATTCGCAGGTACATTGCGTAATACAGACGAGCGGTAGGATTTTGGCGGTAAACGGTTGACCAAAAGAAAAGTTAGATGTTATTTTGACCGGACACTTTCCTGACCTGCGGAAATGCATTGTCTCAGCTTAAGAATAGTCTGATAACAAAAAATTATTATTGAGAATGAGAATCATCTTTAATACGATATGCAACGAAGGCACAACCTCAACCCCGCACTGCGTCACAATAGAGCGTTAGATGCGAAAACAACTACTTCGAGGATTGGTGGTCAAATGACCCAGGAGACGGTTACGAACGGCACTGAAGCCCTGTTCACTCGCGAAGGCATGCCTCCCGTTAAGGAAATGATCCCGTGTGCCCTTCAGCACGTACTGGCATCGTTTGCCGGCATCATTACCCCGGCGGTCATCATGGCCGGCGTCTACGGCTTTAATAGCCAGCAGAGCACCGACATCATCCAGGTCGCGCTCATTCTTTCGGCGATCGATACGGCCCTTCAGGCCTTCGCTCCCTTCCGTCGCATCGGCGGCGGCCTGCCCATCGTCATGGGCGTTTCGTTCGCGTTCCTGCCGGCCCTGCAGGCTATGGGTGCCTCGGGCTTTAGCTTTGGTGCACTGCTGGGCGGCGAGATTGTCGGCGGTGCCGTCGCGGTCCTCTTTGGTCTGGCCTACAGCAAGATTAAGTGGCTGTTCCCGCCCGTCGTGACCGGTACGGTCATCTTCTCCATTGGCGTCTCTCTCTATCCCACGGCCGTCAAGTACATGGCCGGCGGCATGGGCACGCCGCTGTGGGGCACCCCGCAGGCCTGGTGCGTCGCTCTTATCACCTTCGCCGTGGTCTTTGCGCTCGCCAACTTTGGCAAGGGCACGCTCAAGCTGGGATCCGTGTTCTTTGGCATGATCGTTGGCATGATCGTCTCCATCCCCTTTGGCATGATCGACTTCTCAAGCGTCGCCACCGCTCAGGTCTTCGCCCTTCCCAAGCTCATGCCCTATGCGCTCGAGTTTGATCCCGAGGTCTGCATTACCCTCGCCGTCGTGTTCCCCATGGTTGCCATTCAGGTTATCGGCGACGTCTCCGCCGCCTGCCTGGGCTCCATCGACCGTATGCCCACCGAGCGCGAGCTCTCCGGCGCTATCGTGTCCCAGGGCCTCACCTCTATGGTCGGCGGCCTGCTGGGCGGTCTTCCCACCAGCGCCCTTGGCCAGAACGTGGGCATCATCTGCTCCAACAAGGTCGTCAACAAGTGGGTCTTTGTGATCATCGCGGCCGTCTTTGCCATCGCCGGTCTGTTCCCGCAGCTCTCTGCCGTCCTTTCCGCTATCCCGCAGCCCGTCATCGGCGGCGCGACCGTCGGCGTCTTTGGCACCATCACCATGAACGGCGTGCGCATGTTCACCCGCGAGGGCCTCACGCAGCGCACTACCACCATCGTCGGTACCTCCGTCGTCTTTGGCCTGGGTATCTGGATGGCCAGCGGTTGCCTTGCCGGCGAGGGTATGCCCGCCTGGGTATCCACCGTCATCGGCTCCAATGCCGTAACCCCCACCGCCATTATGGCCATTGTCCTTAACCTGATCCTTCCGCAGACGCCGGTCGTGGCTCAGCACATCGATGCTGCCAAGGACGCTGCCGTGGATCTGGTCTTGCCCGAGAGCAAGAAGTAACCAATTCGGTGCTATTCGTCGGCGGGCGCATCGCCTCGTCCGCCGACGTCATGCGGCGCCAAGCCGCACTTCAAAGGGTTTGTCCCTTTGGTGAAGCGTTGACGGGAGAGGGCCCGTTTCCGGTGTAGGCCGGCGCTTCGCACTCCGCCATGTCAGAGGTGTCAAACCCCGCCCCTGATGTTGAAGGGAGCATTCATGCTTCTGGTCGCTAACGGTTCCGTTTTTACCCGCAACGCTCAGACCCCGTTCATTCCCAACGGCGCGGTCGCCATTGACGGAGATACGATCGTCGAAGTAGGCCCCGAGTGCGAGCTCAAGGCCAAGTACCCGGATGCCGAGTACGTCGACGCCCAGGGCAACCTCATCATGCCCGGACTCATCAACTGCCACACCCACATCTACTCGGGTCTGGCCCGCGGCCTTGCCATTAAGGGCTGCAACCCCACCAACTTCCTGGAGAATCTTGAGCAGCAGTGGTGGAAGATCGACGACAACCTGACGCTCGACGGCACCAAGGCCAGCGCCTATGCCACGATTCTTGACTCCATCCGCGATGGCGTCACCACGATCTTCGATCACCACGCGAGCTTCTGCGAGATCCCGGGAAGCCTCTTTACCATTAAGGACGCCGCTCAGGAGCTGGGCATGCGGTCGTGCCTGTGCTACGAGGTCTCCGACCGCCGTGGCCAGGAAAAATGCGACCAGGCCATTGCCGAGAACGCCGAGTTTGCCCAGTGGGCCGCCAAGGAGCGTCGCGATAACGACAACCACATGATCGCCGCCATGTTTGGCGGTCACGCCACCTTTACGCTGTCGGACGAGACCATGGATAAGATGGCCGAGGCCAACAACGGCCTGACCGGCTTCCACATCCATGTGTGCGAGGGCATGAACGACGTGTGGGACTCCCGCCTCAACCGCGGTGGCATCAGCCCCGTCGAGCGCCTGCTGCAGCACAACCTGCTGGGTCCCGACACCATGCTCGGCCACTGCATCCACGTGACGCCCGCCGAGATGGATATCGTCAAGGAGTCCGGCACCTGGCTGGTCAACAACCCCGAATCCAATATGGGCAACGCCGTGGGCTGCGCTCCCGTGCTCGAGTTCTTCCGCCGCGGCATCCCCGTGTGCATGGGCACCGACGCCTACACCCACGATATGCTCGAGAGCCTCAAGGTCTTCCTGATCATTCAGCGCCACAACGCCGCCATGCCCAACGTGGGCTGGTGCGAGGCCATGACCATGCTGTTCGAGAACAACGCCAAGATGGCGAGCAAGTACTTCGATCGCAAGCTCGGCGTGCTCGAGGCCGGCGCTGCCGCCGACGTCATCGTCATGGACTACAAGCCCTTTACGCCGCTGAGCGAGGAGAATATCGACGGCCACATGCTCTTTGGCATGATGGGCAAAAACTGCCGCACTACCATCATCAACGGCCGCGTCCTGTACAAGGATCGCGAGTTCGTTGGCATTGATGAGGACAAGATCAACGCGTGGACCATGGCCGAGTCCAAGAAGCTCTGGAGCACGCTCAACGATCGCACCTACTAATTACAAGTAGATTCGCGCGCGTCGGATGTTTCGCCGCATCCGACGCGCGTATAGGCGACCTCCGCGGGGTCGCCGGCGCTGTGCTAGCGCTACACCGTATTTGCGCCCGCCGCGCGGTCTCGCCGGGCGTTACAGAGAGGAGCTCACTATGAGCGACATCATGAGGCCGATCCCGTTTTCGCAGCTGATGAACTGGATCATCGAGGAGCACAAGACCCAGGACGCCATCTTTGGCGTGCGCAAGATGGTCACGACCAACCAGGAGGGTGCGCTTCCCATTTTTGACGAGCGCATCGAGACTCCGTTTGGCCCGGCCGCCGGTCCCAATACGCAGCTTGCCCAGAACATCGTGGCATCCTATGTGGCTGGTTCCCGCTTCTTTGAGCTCAAGACCGTCCAGGTTATGGACGGCGAGGAGCTCTCCAAGTGCGTCAACAAGCCCTGCATCGTGGCGCAGGACGAGTGCTACAACTGCGAGTGGTCGACCGAGCTCGAGGTTCCGCAGGCCTTTGCCGAGTACGTGAAGGCATGGTTTGCCTGCCACCTGATTGCCCGCGAATACGGCCTGGGCAGCCCGGACGGCTTTGTCTTCAACATGTCGGTGGGCTATGACCTCGAGGGCATCAAGAGCCCCAAGGTCGACGCCTACATCGAGGGCATGAAGGACGCCAGCGGCTCCGAGGTTTGGGACGAGTGCCGCACGTGGGCGCTCGCTAACCTGGACAAGTTTGAGCATGTCGACGCTGCGTTTGTCGAGTCCATCCCGGCGCGCGTCTCCAACTCCATCACCGAGTCTACCCTGCACGGCTGCCCGCCGGCGGAGATCGAGCGCATCGCGACCTACCTCATCACCGAGAAGGGCCTCAATACCTACATCAAGTGCAACCCCACGCTGCTGGGCTATGAGTTTGCCCGTCAGCGCCTCAACGAGCTGGGCTTTGACTACATCGTCTTCGATGACACGCACTTCCGCGAGGATCTGCAGTGGGCCGATGCCGTGCCCATGTTCGAGCGCCTGATTGCCCTGTGCGCCGAGCGCGGCCTGGAGTTTGGCGTCAAGCTGACCAACACGTTCCCCGTCGACGTGACGAGGAACGAGCTGCCCTCCACCGAGATGTACATGTCGGGCCGTTCGCTGTTCTCGCTGACCATCGAGGCCGCTCGTCGCATTACCGAGCAGTTCGATGGCAAGCTGCGCATCAGCTACTCCGGCGGTGCCACGGTCTACAACATCCGTGCCCTGTATGATGCCGGTATTTGGCCCGTTACCCTGGCGACCGACGTGCTCAAGCCCGGCGGCTACGAGCGCTTTAGCCAGATGGCCGGCGAGTTTACCGATCTGGACGGCAAGCCGTTCGCGGGCGTCTCTCTCGAGGCCGTGACCGCGATCCAGACCGACTCACTCACCAACCCGCTCTACAAGAAGCCGCTGCGCCCGCTGCCCGACCGCAAGGTCGCCGGCAAGAGCCCGCTTTCCGACTGCTTTACCACGCCGTGCCGTACGAGCTGCCCCATCCAGCAGGATATTCCCGCCTACCTGGCGGCTGTTGACGAGGGTCGCTTCGAGGACGCGCTCAACATCATCATCGAGCGCAACGCCCTGCCGTTCATTACCGGCACCATCTGCCCGCATCCCTGCGGCCGTGCCTGCGAGCGTGCGTTCTACGAGCCCGAGGGCGCCCAGATTCGCGCTAGCAAGCTCAAGGCCGCCCGCGAGGCCATGGCCGCCGTGCTGCCCAAGCTGCGCGCCCAGGCCATTGCCAACGACGCCGAGCGCAACGTTGCCGTTATCGGCGGCGGCCCGGCCGGTCTGGCGACGGCGTTCTTCCTGACGCGCGCCGGCGTGCCCGTCACTATCTTCGAGGCCCGCGACTCTCTCGGCGGCGTGGTCCGTCACGTGATCCCCGAGTTCCGTATCGCGAGCGACGATATCTCCCACGATGCCGAGCTCTGTCTGGCCTTTGGCGCCAAGGTGCAGCTCAACGCCCGCGTGGAGTCCATTGACGAGCTCAAGGCCCAGGGCTTTACCGACGTAGTCGTGGCCACTGGTGCCTGGATGCCCGGCTCTGCGGGCCTGGGCGAGAGTGCCGAGCTCGACGTGCTGGAGTTCCTCGAGGCCGCCAAGAAGGGCGAGAAGCTCGAGCTGGGCGAGGACGTCGTGGTCATCGGCGCCGGCAACACCGCCATGGACGCGGCCCGCGTGGCCAAGCGCCTTGCTGGTGTGAAGAACGTGCGCCTGGTGTATCGCCGCACCAAGAAGCAGGTGCCCGCCGACGAGGAAGAGCTCGATCTTGCTCTTGCCGACGGCGTTGAGTTCTGCGAGCTGCTGGCGCCCAAGGCGCTCAACGGCGCCGTGCTGACCTGCGACGTTATGGAGCTTGGCGAGCCGGATGCAAGCGGCCGTCGCAGCCCCGTCGCCACGGGCGAGACCGTCGAGCTTTCCGCCACCACGGTGATCTGCGCCGTGGGCGAGGGCATCGATGCCAGCCTGTACGACGCCGCGGGCGTCGAGCACGACCGTCGCGGCCGCCTTGCCGCCACCTCCACCGGCGTCGAGGGCGTCTGGGCTGCAGGTGACTGCCGTCGCGGTCCGGCCACCGTGGTCGAGGCTATCGCCGACGCCGCCGAGGTCGCCCGTGCCATTGCCGGCGTGGACTTTAACAAGTACGCCGACTGCAACGAGCAGGCCGGTCGCGAGGACACCTGCTACGAGCGCAAGGGGTCGCTGTGCCGCGACAAGCGCAACTGCACCAAGACCCGCTGCCTGGGCTGCGGCTCGGTGTGCGAGGTCTGCTGCGACGTGTGCCCCAACCGCGCCAACGTGGCAATTAAGGTGCCGGGCCTGGCCAAGCATCAGGTGGTACATGTCGACGGCATGTGCAACGAGTGCGGCAACTGCGCCGTGTTCTGCCCCTACCAGGAGGGTCGTCCCTATAAGGACAAGCTCACCCTGTTCTGGAGCGAGCAGGACATGGAGAACTCCGAGAACGAGGGCTTCCTGGCTGTGGACGAGGACCACTTTAAAGTCCGCGTCGCCGGCACGGTCCGCACCGTCTCGGTCGATGCCGTCAACACCGGTCTTCCCGAGGCCGTCCGCCTGACCATCAGGGCCGTGCGCGACAACTATTCGTACCTTCTTAAGAAATAGGCGAGTCTCTTATGGCCAAATCCATTCAACATAACGTGGCCTACGTTGCCTGCGGAAGCGGCTGTGCCTCCGCAGGCGGCGACGCCCGCTGCAACGAAGGCTGCATTGGCTGTGGCGCCTGCGTCACGGCCTGCCCCCACGGCGCCATTGCGCTGGTTGATGGCATCGCCCGCGTGGACCGCTCCAGGTGCACGGGTTGTGGCCTGTGCGGCATGGCATGCCCGCAGCGCGTGATTGCCTTCGTCCCCGGCTACCAGAACATTCTGGTGCGCTGCAACAACACCGATAAGGGCGCCATTGCGCGCAAGGTCTGCGACACGAGCTGCATCGGTTGCGGCATGTGCGCCAAAAAGTGCCCTGCCGGCGCTATCCGCATCGAGGACAACTGTGCCCATATCGACGGCGCGGACTGCCTGTCGTGCGGCATGTGCGCCGTCGTTTGCCCGCATGGCGCCATCCACGACCGCACCGGCATCGCCGCCGGCGTGTAGAAGGGAATCACCATGGCACAGGAATTCACTTTTACCGTTAACGGTGTCGAGCGCACGACGACCCAAAACAAACCGCTGCTGCGCTACCTGCGCGACGACCTGCACATCCATTCCGCCAAGGACGGCTGCTCCGAGGGCGCGTGCGGTACCTGCACCATCCATGTGGACGGTGCGGCCGTCAAGGCGTGCGTGCTGACCACCGCCCTTGCCGCCGGTCGCAACATCGTGACCGTCGAGGGCCTGCCTCAGGACGTGCGCGAGGCCTTTGTGTACGCCTTTGGCGCCGTGGGCGCCGTGCAGTGCGGTTTTTGCATCCCCGGCATGGTCATGGCGGGTGCGGCGCTGATCGCCGAGGACCCCGAGCCCACCGAGGAGCAGATTAAGTACGCCATCCGCGGCAACGTCTGCCGCTGCACCGGCTACAAGAAGATTATCGAGGGCATTTCGCTGGCCGCTGCGGTGCTCCGCGGCGAAAAGCAGATCGACGAGGACTTGGAGCGCGGCGACGACTACGGCGTGGGCAAGCGCGCCTTCCGTATCGACGTGCGCAAGAAGGTGCTCGGCGAGGGCAAGTATCCCGATGACATCGACGAGCTCGATCAGCCGGGTCTGACCTACGCCAGCGCCGTGCGCTCCAAGTATCCGCGCGCCCGCGTGCTCTCCATCGATACCTCCAAGGCCGAGGCCCTGCCCGGTGTGGTGGGCATCTTGCGCGCCGAGGACGTGCCGGTCAACCAGGTCGGCCACCTTATCCAGGACTGGGATGTCATGATCGCCCAGGGCGATATCACCCGCTGCGTGGGTGACGCCATCGTGCTGGTGGTCGCCGAGGACGAAGCGACGCTCGAGAAGGCCAAGAAGCTCGTAAAGATCGATTACGAGCCGCTGGAGCCCGTGCGTAACATTGTCGAGGCCAGGGCTGCCGACGCCCCGCGCCTGCACGACAGCTTCTTTGCCTTTGGCAACACGGTGGAGCTCAAGGACAACGTGTGCCAGAGCCGCCATGTGACGCGCGGCGACGCCGCCAAGGCGCTGGCAGAGAGCGCGTTCACCGTGACACAGCGCTTTACCACGCCTTTTACCGAGCATGCCTTCTTGGAGCCCGAGTGCGCCGTTGCCTTCCCGTACAAGAACGGCGTCAAGGTGCAGTCGACCGACCAGGGTGCCTACGACACGCGCAAAGAGTGTGCCCACATGTTTGGCTGGGACAACGAGCCCGAGCGCGTGGTCGTCGAGACCATGCTCGTGGGCGGCGGCTTTGGCGGTAAGGAGGACGTTTCGATCCAGCACCTGGCCGCGCTTGCTGCCTATAAGCTCCAGCGTCCTGTGAAGTGCAAGCTCACGCGTGCCGAGTCGCTCGCGTTCCATCCCAAGCGCCATGCCATGGACGGCACCTTTACGCTGGGTTGCGACGCCGAAGGCAACTTTACCGGTCTGGACTGCGAGATCAACTTTGACACCGGCGCCTACGCGTCGCTGTGCGGCCCGGTGCTCGAGCGCGCCTGCACGCATGCCGTCGGCCCCTACAAGTACCAGAACACCGACATCCGCGGCTTTGGCTACTACACCAACAACCCGCCCGCCGGCGCGTACCGCGGCTTTGGCGTGTGCCAGTCCGAGTTTGCGCTCGAGAGCCTGATCGACCTGCTGGCCGAGAAGGTCGGTCTGGACCCGTGGGAGATTCGTTATAGAAACGCCATCGAGCCGGGCGAGGTTTTGCCCAACGGCCAGATTGCCGACTGCTCCACGGCGCTTAAGGAGACGCTGCTCGAGGTCAAAGATGCCTACTATGCGCATCCCGGACACGCCGGTATCGCCTGCGCCATGAAGAACGCCGGCGTGGGCGTGGGCCTGCCCGATGCCGGCCGCTGCAAGATTCGTGTCGAGAACGGCGTGGCCGTGGTCTATGCCGCCACGTCCGACATCGGCCAGGGCTGTAACACCGTCTTTTTGCAGGACGTTGCCGAGGCATGCGGCCTGCCGCTGAGCTGCATTGCCAACGGCGAGTGCTCCACCGAGAACGCTCCCGACTCCGGCACCACGTCTGGCTCGCGTCAGACGGTCGTGACCGGCGAGGCCGTGCGCGGTGCCGCCTTCCTGCTGCGCGATGCCATGGTTGGCATCGAGGCCGGCAAGCCTGCGCCTACCGCCCCGGTGAGCGCCCATGGTGACGGCGTCAAGATCGAGTACGACGACGGTCGCGCCTATCAGCTACGCACACAGGAACTCGTCGCCGGCCAGGGCATGCATCCTCAGGATCCCGCGGCCGCCATCAAGGCGCTCGAGGGATGCGAGTTTGGCTACGTGTATCTGGAGCCGACCGACAAACTGGGCGCCGACGTCCCCAATCCCAAGAGCCACATCTGCTACGGCTTTGCCACGCACGTGGTCATTCTGGACGATGACGGCCGCGTGAGCGAGGTCTATGCCGCGCACGATTCCGGCAAGGTGGTCAACCCCATCTCGATCCAAGGTCAGATTGAAGGCGGCGTGCTCATGGGTATGGGCTATGCGCTCACCGAGGACTGGCCGCTTAAGGACTGCGTACCCCAGGCAAGGTACGGCACGCTCGGGCTGTTCCGTGCGCCCGAGATTCCGGATATCCACGCCATCTACGTGGAGAAGGACGAACTGCTGCCCGTGGCATACGGCGGCAAGGGCATCGGCGAGATCGCAACGATCCCCACGGCGCCCGCCGTGCAGAATGCCTACCGCGCGTTTGACGGCAAGCTGCGTCCGGATCTGCCCATGGTGGATACGCCGTACAGCCGCGCCCGTCACCGCGGGTAGGGTAGAGCGCGGATGGCATTTCTGACGGGCTGTTCGCGCTCACCATCAACTGCATATGCTGTGCCTTTGGCCCCGGCTCCATCGCGAGCCGGGGCCTTTTGTTTGGAGCGCCTCCGCATGCGGAAGCTGCGTCCCAGATTTCGGCTCCAGAATGGGACGTACTTTCCGGAACGGCTCTCAAGCGGAAATTGCATCCCGGAATCAGGCCTCAGAACGGGACACGCTTTCCGGCGGAGGCCTCAAGCGGAAGCTGTGCCCCAGAATCGAGCCCCAGAGTGGGACGTACTTTCCGGATCGGCCTTCAAGCGGAAACTGCGTCCCGGAATCGCTGCTCAGAATGGGATGCATTTTCCTCCTGAGCCTCTGACGGAAACTGCATCCCGGAATTCGGCTCCAGAGTGGGACACGTTTTCCGGAACAGCTCTCAAGCGGAAGCTGCGTCCCGTTCTGAGGCTTGATTCCGGGACACGCTTTCCGCTGGCCCGCCATCCGGAAAGCGTGTCTCGTTTTGAGCGTCCAGACTGGGACGCGCTTTCCGTTGGCGTGGCCGTTGGGAAAACGCGGCCCAGATAGGGGGATGCGATTCGGCGATGCGAGGCCTAGCGGCTCCTACAGCTCCACGTCGTTGAGCCATGTCGGTAGCGCGGTCTGCCGGATGCCTGCCGTCTGCAGCTTTTTGGCGAGCATTCCTGCCGAGCGGAGCTCGTTCATGGTAAAGCGCAGCAGAGGGTGACCGTAGAGCGATAGATGCGCCTCGCGCTGTCGTTCGGCAACGAGCGCCTCGGCGGTGGTGCGTCCGGCCAGCATGGTCTGGTCGGTATATTTGATGAGCCCGTCGAGTTCGCCCAGCGTGAGCTCCCGCGCCTGGCGCTCCCAGGCAAAGTCCGTTCGTATGGGCTTGGCCGAATCGAAGGGGTCCGTTAGCTCGTATTGAAGCCCATCGGGTGCAAAGCCCGTTTCGATCATGACGGCTCGGGCGACCGATTCCCCGCCGCTCTCGGCGCGAGCGTCGGCATATCGAAGCGTTGTGAGGGCGGTGCGAATCGCGAGACCATTGCGGACAGTCGCTCGTTGCTCAACGGCCTCCATCAGCTGTTCCGGCGCAAGGCCGAGCTTTGAGATCGCCGAATCGGCAATGGGCATGCCGTCGGCAAAACCAGTTTGCAGCAGGCAATCTGTGGCCGTTTGGATGGGCGGTGTTACCGATACGCCGGCTCTGCGTATTGCTCCGGCCGGCTCAATCTGGTGTCGCTGAATATGTGCGCCCGGACGAGCCGACGGCTTTGTCGAGCTGCAAACATGCACGACGTTCAGGTGTCGCCACGAGACCTCGAGCCCCAGCAGGCAAGCTGCCGAAAACGAGCAGAACGTCCAATCGGGACGGATGATCGCAAGGGCGCGAATAATCTCGCAATGGCGTTGCGCTCGGTTGAGTTCATCCCAGCGCGTTTTTCGCGCAAACAACCCCGGCATGGGCGAGACAACCGTGCCGCCGGTGCGCCGAAGGAGCGCTTTGCGGATCGCCGTGCTCGGGGGAATCAGACAGCGCCCCTCTTGTTCGGCTTGAGTGAGCAGTTGGTCGATGAGCTGGTCATTGCAATGGGTCATGAGCTACCGCCTCCTTTTGGGTAGCAAAAACGTATCAGCTGGAACTTGCCGCTCAGCTGACCAAAAGCTGACCAAAATCTAACCATGCAGGTAGATGGCCTGTTTTCGGCGACATTTTTACATCCGAATCGGTGGGCGGTAATCGGCGACCTTGAACGGTAGCGAGTTATGAAGACTGGGTAAGTTTCGGGACGTGTACTTTTTTGAAAAAGAGTATTCTATCTGCTGTTTTGCGTTTCTGGATCGCATGTTTGAAGGCCTGTGATAAGGGTGGCGAATCGTCGTCTGTGTCGGCGGAAACTGTGACCCGGAATTGCCACTCGGAATGGGACGTGCTTTCCGGATCGCCCTTCAAGTGGAAACTACATCCCAGATTTCGGCTCCAAATCGTGATGTGCTTTCCCGGCGGCGTTTCTGGCGGAAATTGCACCCCGGAATGAGCGCTCAGAGTGGGACATGCTTTCCTAACGAGGCCGCATGCGGAAACTACGTCCCGGATTCGATGTTCAGGACGGGATTCCGTTTCCGATAGAGGCATGGGGTGGAAAGTCTCCCATTTCTAATGTTCAAGAAATGGGAGGCAGCTCATCGCGAGCTGGGCCTTTTGTTTGGAGCGGAGGCAGCATCCCGGAATTCGGGCAATCCGGTGGTCAGGGGTTGAGCGAGCGTTGCGCTAAGGATGCCAAGCGTAAAACCTTCAATGAAAATAGCGTAAAAACTGCATCTGTCATGGCGTAAAAACTACATTGAAAGTAGCGTAAAAACAGCATTGAGAATGGCGTAATTTCGTATATCGCATGTCGCCCGAGCTTGCACACGGCCTTTTGCGAGCTCTTGCCATGAACGAGAGCCAGGCTGTCACGTACAAGACGCTCATAAAGGACGCCTCGTACGGTGAGGCGGGCCCCGACGAGAGGACCATCGCTGCGTACTTGGACCTCTTCAACAGGCTCAAGCTGACCGAGGACCTGTGCGGATGGGAGCCGCCCATGCGCTCGAAGGCCCGCGTTCGCGTGCGCCCCAAGCGCTACTTCTGTGACCCGTCACTTGCGGCGGCGTTGCTGGGGGCTACCCCTGAGCGGCTGCTTGGCGATATGCAAACGCTAGGGATGCTCTTTGAGAACCTCGTTCTGCGCGACGTGCGCGTGTTCCTTTCCACCTACGGCGGTGTCGACAACAGTGTCCATTATTTCCGAGATGAGAAGGGCCTTGAGGTCGATCTGATCGTTGAGCACGACGGGCGCTGGGGAGCCATCGAGGTCAAGCTGAGTGATGCGAAAACAGACGATGGAGCGAGAAATCTCAAGGCGCTGGAGAGGAAAGTGCTCTCCAATCCTGCCGTCCAGAATGCCGCGCCGGCGTTTTTGGCGGTCGTGGTTGGAAAGGGGAGCATTGCCTACACACGCGACGACGGCGTGGCGGTGATCCCCATGGCGGCACTTGGGGCGTAGTGTTTTTGCGGGCGTGCCGTGCTTCCTTTACCGAAAATCCATTTGGTAAACCCGGCGCCCGTGGGTAAAATAAGGTCGACGGCAGCCCAAGTAGTGAAGAGCTGGGCAGCGCCGTTGCTTGGATTAAGGGGTCATCGCCTTAGCGGCGTCGACCCCTCTTTTTATGCTTCGTACGCTGCTTGAGTGCCTCGGTAAGTCCGATAAGCGCCGTGAGGAGCGAGACCAAAGCGGTCAGGAGCTTCACAAAATCAGTCAGATCGGTCATGGGCATCACCTCCCGTCGCATGGAGGGCGCTGCCCGGCACATGGAACTGCCGTCAACAATAACCAGTCTATCAAACTGCAGCCATAAATACGAATATATGTTCGATAATAACAGCGACGTGACCATCTCACAGCGCAGCTTTACGCAAGGATGCCGGAAAGCTGCACTGTGCGATTTCATGCCCGCACGGACACTTATCCTTACGGCAATGTAGCTGCCTGTGAAACAGGCAGCAGTTGACGGAGAAAGGCCCTCACCGTGCCAGACAAAAAGACGCCGGGTATCTCGGCTATCGATACGACGAACTTTGCGCGCCAGATCGTGCTGGACTTTGAGTTTGCGCCGGTGCCAAAGCAGCGCCAGCGCCGTGGGCTGCGCAACGAGATTATTGAGGTCGGCGCCGTCAAGCTCGATTACCACGGCAACGTTATGGGCGAGTTCTCGCAGTTTGTGCAGACGGAATTTACCGAAGGCGTTGCGTTCCCCGTCCGCGAGCTCACGGGGATATCGGCCGTGGACACCGCGATGGCCGACCCGCTCTACATGGTGATCAAAAGGCTCAGCGATTGGATTGGTCGCTACTCCGCCCAGGTGGTCTGTTGGAGCGGGGCGGACCGTCGACAGCTTTTGACCGAGTGCCAGGCAAAGCGTATTGACCTTTCCGCCTTTCCTACGGACTGGGCCGACCTGCAGGCGTTTTACACCTCAATTATGGATGTGGGCAGCCACGGGTGCGTCTCTTTGAGTGACGCGGCGACGTGGTTTGGCATCGAGTTCGACGAGTCGACGGGTCACGCCCACAGCGCTCTGGCCGATGCGCGCGTAACCGCCAAGCTGCTCAAGCAGGTGATGGACGGGGACTACCACGTGAGCCCGTGCGCCCAGGAAATCCGCCAGCGGTGGGGGATGGGCGAGCGAGCTCAGACGCGCCTCTCTAGCAAGTGCCCCGAGCTGAGCGATCTGCTGCTGAAGCTGAAGGCGGAGGGGAGGTAGGGGCTCTCAGCTGTCGCAACTGAAGCCCATTTGATAAAACTTCCGTATGCGGATAAGCTATAGGTCGATGGCCCCGGGAATGGTCTCTGATTCAAGTCATCGGGGCTCAGCTTGTTTTTAATGCAAACCTATGCTGGCGTTCCCGCCTGCGATGCTACTTGTCGAGGCTGAGCGCGGGACACTTGATATTGCACATACAATAGTGTTAATCAAATAGCACAAGTTGGCGCGTGGGTCTTGTCAGGGCAACGTAGAGATTCTCTTTTGAATAGGCTTTCTGGTCCGAAGCTTTGACGACGGCGACGCTATCGAATTCAAGTCCCTTGACTAAAAGAACGCGCGAGACCTTAAACGAAGTCGATTTATGCCGCTGGTGCCAATCGTTTGCCTTTATGCGTTCAAATACAGAAACAAGATCCTCTCCCGTATCGAGAAACGTATCGATGGCGAACAGAGCATCATTCCAGGCTTCTCGCCTAACTAGATAAGACCCCCAGTGGTTGGAAATGGAGCTGCATACTTTCTTAAAAGTAGCCTTATTGAATTCTTGAGAAGCCAGTCCAAGATTGATGAGTACGTCGGCGTGGTTCTTGCGAGCTTTTGCGGACAGGTATCGATCTAGAGATTTGCCTTCTTGCAATGCGCGAAGAACCGAATTATCGAGAACTTTCGAAAGGCGCGAATGGCATTCAAGGGCAAGCTCCGCAAGCCATCTTGTCTTCTCCCCGGAATTCCCTTGAGAAGGGAACGATGCCAGTCGTTCTCTTGCGAATTTACCCTCCATTTCTTCTACAAGCTCATATGACCCTGCCAGTCTTTTTGATAGTCTTTCGGAAAAGACTAGGGGAAGATTGGGACACAGCACCGCAGCGCTTTTGCTTCCGCGCCGCATTGCGTATGCACTTTCAATTAGTTCCTCCTGGGACGGACTCGACAAAATGTGTTTCACATTGGGGATTCCAATTGTTTCGAAGTTCAGTTGCTTACCTGCCATTAGTTCTGGCCTGACGTATTCCAGTAACCATCTCCCAAGTTCAGGGTTTGTTTTTGACCAGCGGTGAGGCTTGGGATCGAGTGACCCCAACGGGGCGAAGGAATCCTCAACGTCTAATGCCCAATCAGGGAATTGCTGAC
Organism: Collinsella sp.; assembly: GCA_019425015.1. Taxonomy (GTDB): domain Bacteria; phylum Actinomycetota; class Coriobacteriia; order Coriobacteriales; family Coriobacteriaceae; genus Collinsella. Next base: position 44,644 of record JAHYYJ010000002.1, on the reverse strand, counting down.
CCTTGAAATCGATAATTCGCTGAAGCCTGTCGCCGAAAACAGCGACGGACCCGATTATGTCCCGTAGGGTAATCGCAAGGCAATGTTGCGCCATATCGCAGTCCTGGTATTCGTCTATAAGAATCAGGGAATAGCTGGCTGATATGACAGACCCAAACACATCGGACGAGCATAGCTTGACAGCCCCTAAGACGCACTGGGTGTAATAGTTGGGATCAGAGTGAGTTGCTTCAGCGTTTACCTCCGAGAGCAGTGGATATGCATGCGAAACCCTTTCGGCCCACGCGCAGATGGTGAATACAGAGTATTTGGACGAATCGACCCCAAAACGACGGAGGCGACTTTTAATAACGAAGACTCCGGCATTGGTATGGGTGAGGATCAGGGTCTTTTTCTCGAGATTCCCAGCGAGTTCCGTTATCGAGGCAATCAGCTGCGTTTTTCCTGTCCCCGCAGGAAGCTCGACGGAGCAGGGGACTGCTGAGAGGACTTCGGCAGCGATCGCTCTGTTCTCATTATCTGGCGCCCCCATTAATCCTCCGTAGGAAAGGCGTTTAGCAGTGCATAGTATGTTTTGTGTAAATTCGATTGCATGAATCGATCGCTTTGAGCAGCTGTGTCGATAAGCCATTTTCCAAGTTCGATACTTGCGGGAACGCTTTTAAACCAGCCTTTACGTTTTGAAGCTGAAGTGACAAGTATTTTCCTTATGGCTTCCTCGGGCATGCTGAGCCAACATGCTCCCGGCGACGAGGGATCGAATGTGCCCAATTCATTGTTGGAGAAGTCAGAGTTAACACGTTCGGGTGAAACAATTCCCTCATCTACGATAAACGCGAGAAGTTGGGATATCTGCTCCTTTTCCAACGCATCGAATATGGCGCTTTCCGTAGACCAACCAATAGGCCATGAAAAGATGTACACACCAGACTGCGTGGCACTTTCCAATTTGTCATTAGTATCAGAATCGTCAGCATCCACAAGAAGGGTAACTTTGTATCCTAGAGATGCGAATCCTATCGCTTTCGAGACGGCATTCGCACCTCCATTGCCCTGACAGATGCAGACCCCTCGCGCTGCCAATGTCGGTTTGCCTTCAGCTCGAGCTTTTTTATCATGGTATTCCGCAAAAGCCCTATAAAGGCCCTCTTCCGTTTGCCCCTCAACAACGATAATTGACCGTGCCAGAAAAGGAGAAGGGTTCGAGCGATGAAGGCCCTCGAGCTCTTCAGGCACGAAAGAACACCGAGCTATTCCGTTTCGATTTGCCAATATTGCAATTTCTGCAGCAGAGCAGCTCTCGACGGCGTTGCTTGAATGGGTGGTAAGGAGTGCTTGCGAGATCTCCTCATCGGATCTCAAGGCCTCTATAAGGCCGATAACGCGGTGTGGTTCAAGACCGCTTTCCGCCTCGTCGATCAAGAGCGTGGATTTATCGGTGGCGCCGAGCTTTTGTATCGCGAGGCTTGTAAGACGACGCGTGCCGAGTCCGTAGCGATGAATGGGAACGTTTTCTGAATAAAGCGCGAGTGAACCGTAGCCGTCGCCTCTTGAAACATCGAGTCCTGGAGCCATATCTGAGTAGTCGGCAGCGCCTAAGGCCCGGGCGCCTGCCTTAATCTCGTCCAGCACGGAGGTAAAATCCGCAGGTACCGAGAGCTCATTCAGGGCATTACGGGCGGCCTGAGTGGCGTCACGTAATGCCGCTTCCGCTCCGTTGGTACCTCGCGATACCTTACCCAGTGCAGAATTGCGCGACCAACGAAGGTGAGTGTCGACCCTTTCATCGAGCTTGGAAACGCCGAGTTTTCTTCTTATGGACGCTCTGAGCGGTGTGGACGATCCGTCGGGACGGATGATTGACCATGTCGGTTCAAAGTCAATGTCTATAGACAGTTCGACAACGAGGCATTGCTCAAATCCATCAAATGGCTCGGAAGCGATTTCGCCAGCTTCCGATATGCCCCGCAAACAAAGTCCGCAGGAGTCAACGGATAATAATTCGTTTGGAATTTGAGATAAGGTAGCGGTAATGACAATCGGTTTCGACTCGTCTTTGAAGTCAGCAAATGAAATTGGAAGGTTCCACCTGTCGCCAAGTAGCCAATCGAGAGCGTCCAATATGGTCGTCTTTCCTGAATCACCCGCGCCTATGATGCAGATGAGTTTTTTGTCGGCAGGAATTACCCACTCGAGCTGCTCAATGCCTCGAAAATTAGCGATCTTCAACTTTCGTATAACCAAGTTGATTCCTTCCGATTAATTGCTTGCCGTTTTGATCCAGTCACGAACTGCGCGCTTAAGCGGGCCCTCTCCCCTTGACAACGCAACGTCCCAGCGCTTGCAGTTCAACAGGAGAAGGCGATTCATGAGCTCGACGTGTGGAAAATCGAGTCGATAAAATGGCTCGAGTGAAGCGTCGGTGGTGAAGAACGCTGCATGCTTGCTGCTCAACGGCATGTACGCGAAGTCAAAATCATAGGAGTCGTCTTCTGGCCCGATTATGAACATGGGCATCGAGGTCGTGACGTAATCCGAGCCGATAGACGCTTCGAGAATACAGAAATGCTTCTCGAGAAATGCTTCGTGGATGCGGTTGGCCGGGGCAGAGTCGTCCTCAGAAAAGAGCATGGCTGAGGCGACTGAAAGCTCGGCGAGAGCCTTATGGTCACCGTTCCAGCCAGACCATTCGAGCAACACTCTCTCTTCTTCTGTCAAAATGACATCTTTCAGAAGCATGGAGGAATCTTCTCGCGCTCTGTTCCTATTAGCAAACATCGCTGCAGGATGGCGCACTATGAGGTTTGAGGCCAATTTGCAGACTGCCTGCTGCCCCTGTCGAAAGGCATCGCCTTCAAGTATCGTGTCCTTGCAACATTGCAAAAGACGTGAGTAGGGAACGGAGATCTGGCTTTCATTCTCAGACAACTTTGTCTCGATAAGGTTCTGCGCATAGTACTTGTCGCCACTATCGGCCTCTATATCGGAGTATCGGACTTCGTACAGATCGCGTTTGCTGCATACGTTTTCAACCTTTGTTCGGTAAAAATCACCGCTACTTTTGCTGTAAGCATAAAGCCGTCCGGAGGAATCCGCGAAATGACGCAGGTAGAATTGCGGCACCCAGTGCTGCTTTCGCGTCATCTTCCCAGACTGCTTCGACATCCTAAGCCTTCACCGCCTCATATTGGTACGTTGTGCGCACGTTGTAGTGGAAGTTGTTTCCAAGGTCCAACGCCTCAAAGTGCTTCTTGGCGCAGCCGATCTTAAGCTTTTCCACATCGCGCAGGGCGGGCTCGCCGTTCTTGCCGCCCTTGGTCTCGGTCACGAAGTACACGCGGCGCTCGCCGTCGGCCTCCTCGACATACGCCCAGTCGGGGTTGTAGCTGCCGAGTGGTGTGTCGATTTTGAACGCCGAAGGGAGCTTCGCGAACACGAGCACCTCCTCCTGCTTGTCGAGAGCTTCGGCAAAGGAACGCTCGACCCCCGCCGAGTCGTAGACCACGTAGTTGTACAGGCTCTTACTCGTCATGTCCGGCTTCCACGCGTTCTGCCCAAGGTAGGCCGTGTAGTCGTCGAGCTCGAGGTCGCGCATGGTGTACCACTCATCCTCGGGAAGGCGCACGTACTTGATGCCCTGGGCGATGAGGTCGTTCTTCACGCGGTTGATCTTGTCGCCGACCTGCGCGAGGAAGGTCGCGGGGTCGATCTCGAACTCGTCGAAGCGGCTGCAGCCTTCGAGGATCGCCTTGATGGTGCGGCGGGTGAGCCCGACGGCGTCCTGCAGCTCGGCGATCGGGTCGGGAAGGTCATATTTCACTTTGCCGGCAACGGAAACCACGGAGGTGCCCGTGCCCTCGGCGCTCACGCCCGCGTCGTCGATGCCCAGCGAAGCGCGCTCGCTCGTCACCTGGGGCGGACGCACAGCGAGCATGCCGTCGACTGCCTCGATGGCGCGCTCAATGAGCTTGTCGGAGTCGACCTCCACCTGAAAGCGCGTGCGCTGGCGGATGCGATCCCACAGGGCCTGGAACGCCGGGTCGAGCGTGACGTCCTTCTGCAGCTCAACCGAAACCTCCTTGGCCTTGTCGCGAATCTGGACCCTCTGGGACTTATGGATGATGATCGCCTCGACCTGCTCCTTCGCGGGCTCGAGCTCGACGGGAAGCTCGACCTTGCCCTCCTCGGCCGCGGCCTTCAGCTCGGGCGTCACCGCGCCCTTGCCGTCGACCATGCCGGTCGCGACAAGATGGTCGAAGACCTGCTTCGACTTCTCGTAACCCAGGCGCTCCTCGACGCCCTCGGCGCTTTTGACCGTGACCTTCGTGAAGCTCTCCGGGGTGATGACGCCGAACTTGAAGTCCTCGGCCTCGAGCTCCTTCTGCAGCCCGTTGGCGAAGTCGTCGTAGCTCTCGTTGGCGATGACGGTGAGCACGTTCGCCTCGGGGTCGTACAGGCGCTCGCCATCCTGGTTCACGCACAGGCGCAGGCCGCGGCCGATCTTCTGGCGCTTGGTCAGGTTGTCCTTTGTCTCGACGAGCGTGCAGATCTGGAACACGTTGGGGTTGTCCCAGCCCTCTTTGAGCGCGGAGTGGCTGAAAACGAACGAGACATCCTTGTCCGCATCCTTGCCGTCTGGGAAGGAGATGAGCGTCTCCTTCTTCTGCATGATGAGCTCGAAGGCCCCGGCGTCGTCGGCGGTGCCGGCGGCTCCCTTGGAGTCCTTGAACTTGCCCTTCTTGTCCTTGGCGAAATAGCCCTGGTGCACGGCGTGGGGGTCGCGCACAAGCGGGGCGCCGACGGCCTCGTAGCACTCGAGCCATGTACCCTTGCCGATTCCCGCCGCCTTTGCGATGCGACGAGGCGCCTTCGAGTTCAGGACACCTGCGTACTCCTCCTCGAACATCTGGGCATACAAGCCGCCGTGGACCTCGGGCTCGTAGACACGGTAGCGGTCGACGCGGTCGATGAAGAAGAGCGAAAGCACCTTCACGCCGCGCGGCCACAGCTCGAACTGGCGCGCCAGGTGGTCCTCGATGGTGCGGCGGATCTGCGCGCGCTTTACAACCTCCTCGTTGACGTCGCCCAGGGCCTCGCCCAGCTCGAGCACCTCGCCGTTCTGGAACTCTATGAACTCGTCGCCCTCTGCGGCGCCGATGTTGTTGACTACCCAGCCGCTCTCGTAGTCGCTGTTCTCGCCACTCTTCTGGTAGAGGTCTGCACCAGTCCTGACAGTAACGGTTTTGCGCTTCTGCGTGCCGTCGACCTGACGCACGTCGATAGTGAGCTTCGCCGAAAACGGGTCGGACTTCACAGAATTAAACTTCACGTAGGCGCCATTGAGGTTCGCCTCGGCCTTAACCGAGTCCACGCAAATGCCCTTCACCAGGTGCTGCTCGAAGGCATCCACTGGTGTCAGGCGATAAATCTCATTGTATCTCTGCTTATGCGTAGCGGAATAGCGCAGCACGAAAAGAGGGTTAATACTGCGAATGGCAGCCTTAGCCGTTTCAGTATTGTCAACACTCTGCGGCTCATCAATGATCACAACGGGCTTACAGGCCGCCACGAGTTCACGCGGACTAAAACCACCCGTTAGTCGTTCGCTTGGACGATGAAAGCGATTGCTTTCTTTGAACGTACCGTCTTTTTTAAGACCTCTATTGAAACGCTCGATATTGATAATCATGACCTGAATGGAGTTCGCTGTGGCAAAATTGCTCACTGGCCCCATATCGTCAGAATCGTAAACGAAGTAATCAAGCGGCGTATGATCGTAAAGCTCATCGAAATGCCTTTGCATAGTCGTAAAGCTCTTAAGAACACCCTCACGTATGGCAGTACCTGGCACTACAATGACAAACTTAGTAATACCATAGCGAAGGTTAAGCTCATAAATGGTACGAATATAGACGTAGGTTTTACCAGTACCAGTCTCCATCTCGATTGTAAAATCGCGCAAGCGTCCGCCAGTAAGAACGTTTGTGGCGGGAAGACAGTTTTCCTCCTGCACAGAATGGAGGTTATCGAATAACTGTCCCGGCGCCACATGAAGCTCATTACCACGGCCGATAGCAGCCATGGATGTCTGCCCCTTTCGTCCCGAATCGACGGCAAAGGAGCTGGCGGCAAACTGCTGGCCGCGGAACAGGTTACAAGTAGCCTCTATGGCATCCAGCTGGTGCTGCTGGTCGGATGAGAATTTGAACTCGAGCGATGCCATGCTAGACCGTCCTCAGTTCGATTTCGCAGCCCGTGCGCTCGGCGGCGTGCTTGAAGATCTGCACGGCGTTGAGTTTGAGGGTGTCGTCGAGGACGGAGTCGAGGATAAGCACGCGACGCGGTTCCATGCCAGCGATGGCCTCGAGCGCCTCAATGGTGAGACCTCGGGAAACGCAGCAGACGAGCTCGTCGCAAGCGACGGACCAGACCGGATAGTCCGCAGCTTTGGACTTTTCGACGGGCAACGTGAGCTCAAGCCCCCATTTGAGCATCATCTCAAAAACGATATCAAGTTCGGAGCGGTCGGGGTTCACGACGTCGAGTAGGAGTTGGCCGGGATCGGGCTTCTCGATGCCGGAGTCATCGAGCATGAAAACGCGGAAGCCAATGTCGGGCAGTTGCTTGGGCGCCTCGCCAAACTTAAGCTGACGGTTGGATTCCTCGAGATCGGCCTTGATCTTGTCGCCCGCACGGCGGATGCGCTCCTCGCCGATTGAGCAAAGACTTCCGAAGGTTTCATTAGGCTCAGGAAGTTGAATAAGTAACGTTTTAAGTCTTAATGCCTTGACATGGGAGTATTTGAGGGCGGCAGCCGCTAAAGTTGCTGAGCCGCTGAAGAAATCCATGACAATATCTTCATCGGACAGATTGACCAACTCTAGACACTTGAAGAGAAGTGCTTCCGGTTTTGGGAAATCGAAATCTGAACCAAGCCCCAGCTTGTCAAGGTCTTTTTTTTGCATTGTCATTAGAGAAACTGTTTTCAACTAGTTCGAGAGAGCTCATTTTTGTTGAGCGATCAACCCTACTGACGCAGTAGTTGCCGGCCGAATCCTTGCCTATCGTTGCATTTCGATAGGTTTTCGTATAGATGCGTGACCTATCGCGCCCATTTTTTATTTCCACGAAACCGTGTTTATAGCCAAACTCAAACTTTGCCAAGCTCCATCGCCAAACCCAGTCTTTAGGAGTGTGGTTTCCCGCATGCCGCTCGTCATGGCCTTGTTTTGATCCGCCGGGGTAATATACCTCGCCTTCAACATCAATGGGAAAGTCCATCGTTGGGTTATACCAAAGTGAATCATAATCAAGAGTTTGGTTGACCTTGTATGGACCCCTATCTTTAACAAATTCGTCAGTATTGCTGTAGGAAGAATCTTCAACCTCAAATCCATTTAACCGCAGAGAAGTTGCGTCGCGCGAATAAATAAACACATAGTCATGATTATGAGCGATTGTAGCGCTGTGGTCTTTGCCGGATTTTTTTGTCACACGGGGCAATAGGGCTACGAAATTATCCTCTCCGAATATTTCATCGCAAAGTAAGTTCAGATTTCTCGCTTCATTATCATCAATGCTGATGAAAATAACCCCGTCATTGCTCAGCAGTTCCCTTGCTAGTTTAAGCCGGGGATACATCATAGAGCACCAATCGCTGTGGAAGCGACCACTCGTATCGGCGTTGGACTGGCCTGTGAGGCCCGCCTGCTGCTTGTAGTTCTCGATGGTGTCGCCAAACTTGTCCTTGTAGACAAAGTCGTGGCCTGTGTTATAGGGCGGGTCGATATAGATCATCTTGACCTTGCCGTGATAACCGCGCTGCAGGAGCTTCAGCACCTCGAGATTATCGCCCTCGATGTAGATGTTGTCCGAGTCGAAGGAACCATCCTCGCCGTCGCGGCTACGACTCTTCTCCACGCACGGGCGCAGCGTGGCAGTGCTCACGGTCTGCGACTGGCGGATGGCATCGGTCTTGCCGGGCCACGTGAAAGCGTAGCGTTCCTGGCCCTCATCGACCTCGTCGCCAAGCTCGAGCCGCAGTTTGTCAAAGTCGATTCCGCTTTCGGTGAATACCTCGGGCATTAGCTCCTTGAGCTTGGTCAGACGGTCGTCAACCAGGTTTTCCGATTCGAGGTCCACCTTTTCGATGTCAGCCATTGCAAATCTCCTTTATCTCATCGGCGATCGCCTTCAGGCGGCGCTCTTCTTCCTTCATTTCCATCCTCAGCTTCGCGGACTCGTTGAGCGACACGTCCCTCGACCGTCGCTGTTCCTTCAGCCGCTTGACGGAGGTTTCCAGCTCATCGTAGCGCGACGTGAGGACAATCAGCTTCTCCCGATCTTGGGCGGGGCAGCTGGGGTAGAACCCCAGGCCATCAATCGCGCGGGACAGCGTCACGGCGCGCGACAGGTCGAGCAGGTACTCCCAGAGGTCGCCCTGCGGGAGCCGCCCGAAGGCTAGCGCGCCCAGGAAGTCCGCATATTCCGGGCGGCCTGGGTCGAAGGCGCCCGTCGACTCGATCCGGGCGACGACCGTCGCGCCCTGCTCGGCCTGGCTCTTCCGCGTGAGGGCGACCGACACGCATGCGCAACCGCCCGCCTCAATTAGAAGCACCGTTGGGTTCGGGAAACACTTGTGCACAAGCTCCGCTACCTCCGTTACCGCCATGGTCCCGACTGCCATCTCGCAGCGTAGGAAGACGATGCTCTGCACGTTGCGCTCGTCGTCCTCGTACGGCGGGATGCGCGTCGTGGACTTCTGGACCGTGGCGAAGTGCTCGAGACGCGCGGCCTTGTCGAGCCTTTTCTGCTCGGTCTTGGTGAGCATGGCCTGCTTGACGAGCACCGTCTTGGGGATGCGGCGGCATCCCGCGAGCGCCGCTTCGGGCAGGCGCAAGATTCCGTTCCAGTCGATGCCGCTCATCGCAGCACCACGAAACATACCAGCGAGTAGTCGTTGAAGCCCATGACGGTACCGCTGCCGACCTCGCCCAAGCTGAACAGGCTCTCGATCCCCTTGTCCTGCTGAGTTCCGGTGATGGCCGCCACCACGTCGTCGAGCAGGTCGGTGTAGGCGTCCATCCTCGTCCCGTCGCGGGTCTCGCGGTTGAACTCGCGGCACAGCTCGGCGATGGGCTCTGGATGCCCAGAGCAGACGGCGCGCATGATGTCGAGCGCCGGCTTGGGCTGGGTGTGCTTCGTCATGACATCGCCGTCGGCCGACACGTACACCACGTAGTACGGGAAGACGGGGTTCGTGTCCCTGGGGTCGTTGCCCTCGTCGTTCTGCTTGAGGCAGAAGACCACCCCCGGCCTCACGTCTCCGCGGAGTTCGACGGGGATGGGGGCCACGGCATGGAGGCCCGCCGGTGAGTTCTCCAGCGCGCCGGGATGTTCCTTGGCGTAGCGCTGGAGCTCCACGCGGAAGTCGTCGAAGGCGAAGTCCGTGATCGAGATGCCGCCCGAGATGTCCTCGAGGTCGAGTACCTCGCTCTTGAGCTGCTGGAGCTGCTGGCGGCGGTACTTGAGGTCATTCATCTCGCCGTTGCCCTTGGCCTCCAGCACGTTCTCCTCGCCGGTGGCCGACGCGTCGAGCAGCGCCATGCGCCCCTTCACGCGGCCCTCCAGCTGGATGTACTCGTCGAGCGCGATGTCCGGCCAGAAGTTGACCAGCTGGATCTGCGCGTTCTTCGAGCCCAGGCGGTCGATGCGGCCGAAGCGCTGGATTATGCGCACGGGGTTCCAGTGGATGTCGTAGTTCACCAGGCAGTCGCAGTCCTGCAGGTTCTGGCCCTCGGAGATGCAGTCCGTCGCGAAGACGATGTCGATCTCGCCGAGCGCCCTCTGGCTCTCCGGCAGCTCCTTGGAGACGGGAGAGAACCTCGCGAGGATGTTCTCGAAGGTGGTCCTGGGGAGCTTCAGCGAGTAGGTCCGGTTGGAGCTGCCCGCCACCTCGGCGCACTCGATGCCGAGCTCGCGCTTAAGCCAGGGCGCCAGCTGCTCGAAGAGGTACGCCGTCGTGTCGGCGAACGCGCTGAACACCAGCACCTTGCGGTTGCCGGGGTTGTACGGCTCGCTGACCTTGCCCGCGATGAAGTCGCGCAGCTCCACGAGCTTGGCGTCGCGCTCGGGCGTCACCGCGTCGGCGTAGGCTAGCAGGGCCCGGAGCACCTGTATGTCGAAGTCGAGGTCCTGGCCCAGGCGCAGGGTGTCTACGTCTCGCAGGTCGACTCGCACCTTGCCGCCGGCCTCGAACTCCTCGGCATCGTCGTCGTCGAATCCGTCCTCAAGGCCCTCGGTGCCGTAGGCGACCCCCGAAGCGTCGGCGTCGAGCCTTGAGCGCAGGTCGACGCAGCCGTCGAGGATGCGGCGCAGCGTGATGCGGAAGCTGTTCACGGAGGACTCCATGCGCTTGAGGACGTTGATGCGCATGAGGTTGGCCACCGCCGTCGTGCGGTGGACCTGGCTTTCGAAGTCCTTGCCCCATGTGTCCCCGTAGCGGTCCTCGTACTTGCGGCGCTGGTCGGCGCGCACGTAGGAGAGCACCTGGTACTGGGCGAACGTGAGCTGGGCGATCATGTCGTTGAGCTCGGCGATCGGCGGCAGCTCGCCTTCCAGGTCGATGGGCGTCTGGAACGAAAGGGGCGGCCGGCGCGCCGGGAAGGTCCCGCTCGCGGCGCCGTAGTACTTCGTGATGTGCTTGCGACTGCGTGCGATGGTCAGCACGTCGAGCAGCTTGAAGTAGTCGGCGTTCACCGCGTTCACGAAGCTCTCGGTCGTGCGCTCGGAGTCGGAGAGCTTGCTCCACTCGTTGAACCTCTGCTGGGCGACGCGCGTCACGTGGGTGATCGACGGGATGCCGTCGGTATCGGCGAGGTACGCGTCGTCTCCCTCGGTGATGAGCTCGATCTGGTTTCGCAGGTCGAGCAGGCGGTTATTCACCGGGGTGGCAGAGAGCATGAGCACCTTCGTGCGTTGGCCCGACTTGATGACGTCCTCGATGAGGCGCGTGTAGCGGTCGGTCTTGTCCGCGTCGGTGCTCTTGTTCCTGAAGTTGTGGCTCTCGTCGATGACGAGGAGGTCGAAGTGGCCCCACCGCAGGTGCTCGAGGTCCACCTCGCCGCTCATGCCGTGGTAGCGCGATAGGTCGGTGTGGTTGAGCACCGTGTAGCTGAAGCGGTCGTCGGCAAGCGGGTTGCGATTGTCGTTGTCCTGGGTCCACAGGGTCCAGTTGTCCCGCAAGCGCTTTGGGCACAGCACGAGGATGCGGTCGTTGCGCTCCTGGTAGTACTTCATGACGGCGAGCGCCTCGTAGGTCTTGCCCAGACCCACCGAGTCGGCGATGATGCAGCCCTTGTACTTTTCCAGTTTGCGGATGGCGCCCACGACGGCGTCCTTCTGGAAGTCGTAGAGCTTGTTCCAGACCACGGACTCCTCGAACTTGAGGCCGGGGCGGATTCCGTTGTCCTCGTCGTCCTCCATGAAATCGCGAAACAGGTGGTAGAGCGTTAGGAAGTACACGAACTCGGGCGGGTTCTCGCGGTAGAGCGTTTCGACCTGGGCGGCCACCTGCGCGGTGACCTCCTCGACCATGGCGGGGTTGTCCCAGACCGACTCGAACATCATCTTGAGGCCGATGGCCTCCGTTGCATTCTCGAAGTGGCTCACGCAGGTGACGGTTCCCGGGCGGCGCTCGTAGCCGAGGCCCTCCTGCGTGAAGTTCGCGGCGGCGCCCATGAAGGCGTGGTCGTCGCCGGAGGGGTTCTCCACCACGTAGGTGCCGCCCGGCTGGATGGCGCCGGACGTCTTGGCGGACTTGAAGACGCCCCTCTCGCGGATCCACTCGGCGCATTCGCGGGCGAGCGCGCGCTGGTTGAGGTTGTTGCGCAGCGTGAGCTCGAGCCCCGAGCCGCCGACGCCGACCTCGCGCGCGCGGCGGGCGACCTCGAACTCGCGCGGCTCCTTCGAGTCGGCCATGCGCTTGATGAAGGTGGGCTCGCTGAACAGGAAACGCACCTCGTCGACCTTGGAGAGCTCCTCCTTGAGCTCCCCGTAGGCGAACACGGTGAAATACGAGCTGATTATCGACAGCTTCGCGCCGTCGTCAATGGATTCGCCGAGGGCGTCTCCCAGGCGCTCGGCGCCGACGTTGTTTAGCGACTTCACGCCTCTATGCCCCCTTCTTCGCGAGCTCTTCGATCATGCAGGTGCGCACGAAGGCGGAGAAGCTCATGCCCCGCAGGGCCGCCTCCTCCTTCGCCGCATCGCGCAGGGTGTCGGGGATGCGCAGGGTCACGGAAACCTGGTCGCCGTTCACCAGGAAGCTCCTGATCTCGGTCTCGTCAGGGTTGCTCTTGATGAGCTGTTTGTAGCTATCGGGCATCTGTGCTCCCATCGCTCGAAATGCAATACAAATGCGTTTGAAAATATTATAGCGTTGCATTGTTGGCGACTGTTGAGGCGAACGGGCGAACGGCAATATGGCCAGGCATGGAATCAAAGAGCCAGGTAGGGACAACCTGACCAACGGCGTTATCGCGGGAGCGCGTGGTAGGTGTGCCCACCTACGCCCCCGCAATCCCGCGGGCCGCACTCAACAGCTCATACTCCCTCTGGCTCCACTAGTACAGCTCGGCCGTGCGTACGGCGTCGCGACACAGGTCCAGGAATGCCTCGGCTCCCTCGCAGAAGCACTCTCGGACAAAGGCGCCGGATCCGTCCGCAACGCATACGCCGTCAGCAAAGAGCTTCCAGCTAGACGGCTCGCGAGAGTCGTCTCCAAGCAGCTTGATCTGCAGCACGTGCGGGCTGCCGGCGGCGCAGAGTTCTTCCTCGAGCACCTGCACCGTAAAGCGCATCTGGTGGGAGAGGCTGCTCTTGATCATGGCCGAGGCGTAGCCATTTGGCTTATCCAGAAGATGCATGTGATTCGGTTTGACGATCAGGTTGTGGAAGTTACGCTCGCTGCGCACGGAGAAATTGTCCATACGGACTCCTTTCATCGATGTTGGCAGGGCCACCGTGCCTCTTGGCCGGTTGGCGTCGGGATCGTGGAGCCAACTCTCTACCCCGACTCTGGATAAAATGCGCCCGCTCCTTGCGGGCAAGAGGAAGTCTATCAACGTGTACGGACAGAAATCAAGCGCCGCCTGCGAAATGACGCGTGAACGGCGTTGGTTTCCCAAGTGATTATTCGGCTTTCATCCGGAAAAGTGTCGAAATCAGCCGTGTAAAAGTACGGAAAAGTGTCGAAATAGGCACCTTAAAACTTCGGAAAAGTGTAGCTGGATGACAAAACAGCACTTAGAAGCCGGTGCTGGATGCGGGATCCTGCGGCCGCCTTCAGCTCTCGCTACTCATCGTCTCCGTCGTTGGGGTCGCCCTTGAGGGTGTTGATGTCCAGATACTCGTCATCGTCCTCTTTTTGCTGGGTCTCCGACTCCGCTTGGGTGGGGCCGGAGAACAGCTGGAATCCCTCAAACGCAATGACGCCGAGCAGGACAATGACAATGGCGATAAAGGCAACCTTGACTGCCTGCGGAAATTCCGAGAAACGCAGCGCCTTTTCCTCGGCGTAATAATCGGCGAAGCGCTCTTCGCCCGTGCTTTTGGTATACGCCGGTGCGGACGCGGCCTCCGGGTCATATTCCGGTGCAGGCGTGGCAGCGTACGGATCGTTGAGATAATCGCTCGATGTGGTGCCATAATCCTCGGTCTCGATGCGACCGGCGTCAGCATGGCCATCGGAATAATCGGAATATGCCGCACCGCCCTCATAGCCCGCGGCGCTCGTGTTGGCGGCAAAAAGCGGGTTAACTGGAACGTCGAGCGCCGGCATGCCGGTAGAGGTCTCATCCAGATCGGCTGCAGCCCAGGAATCGTAGGCAACCTGATGGGCAACGGGCTCATCGAGCCTTGTGACCGGAGGCTTGCGTGCCGCAGGAACAGGCAACTGCTGGGCGCTGTACATAACGGTGCTGTCGGCCGATTTGCCCTGCGTCGCTGCAGCGAGAAATGCCGCCGTCTCGGACGGGTCGCTTGCGGGGCGGGGAGTGGGTGTGGGCGCAGACGCGGGCGTCGAAACAGGCGACTGCGCAGGAGCCGGCGCAGATGCGGGCTTAGGCGCAAGTGCGGGATTGGGGCTTGACGGGCGAGCCCCACCGCCCATGAGTTCGTCGGCGGTCCACGGGCGATCATCCATCACGTCGTCAAGGCTCAGCGAAAACAGGTCGTCTTCACCCTCATCGAACATGCGGTGCACATGTCCACCAATTGCCGGAATCAATCCGCGACCGGTGCATGATGCCTTGCTCAACGCCATTCTGTTCCACCCTTTCGAAATACTAATGACATCGATTATATGGAACTTTCCAAGCGGCTCGGTCTTGGATTCATGCTTTCCAGAACTCGCGCCCAAAAGGGGAGGGGCAATCCAGGCGAGTGCCTACTTGTCGCCTGTTGCCGCCTTGGCCTCATTGAGGTAGCTATAGAAGCTGTACTTGGAGATGCCAAAGAACTCGCAGGCGCGCTCGCTCGACTTGGAAATGAGGAAGGCGCCGCGACGGTCGAGGTAGCCAATGGCACGAATGCGCTCGTCTTTGGTCATGAGTGCCGCGGGCTTGCCCACAAACTGTTCGCACTCGTGCAGCAGGTCCTCGAGCAGGTCGCCGATGTTCTTGGTAATGGGCTCGGGCTCGGTGTAGCCCGTGCCGCCGGTGCCGGTAAAGGCGTCGAGCGAACGCTCAAAAGCCTTCATAAGCGTAATGTCAAAGTTGATGCCCAAAATGCCGACGGGCTTGCCCTCATCGTTGCGGATAAAGATGGTCGAGGACTTGAGCAGCTTGCCATCGGCGGTTTTGGTGAGGTACGGCTCGCGGTCGTGCACGTCGGCGGTGCCCTCGTGCATGGATTCAAGCACAATATGGCTGGGGCCGTCACCCAGTTTGCGCCCGCTGACGTGGCCGTTTTCGATCACTACGATGGAGCGGTCCACGTCCTCGGTCTCCAGATCGTGGACGACGATTTCGCAGTTGGGGCCAAACTGTAGCGCCAGGCTGCGCGCAAGACGCTTGTAAAACTCAATCTGTGCGGGGGTCATAGGTGCCTTCCTAAAAATTAGTTTGGGCTCACTGTGCCATAAACCACACCTGTTCGCAAATAACGAAAGCATCGCTGCGTTATGCGACCGTTCGGCGGCGAAAAGGTACCGATTACGGCAACAAACAATTTGTTAGGTTTTCCATTCAAAAAGTGTGATAGAACAGTGCTAACAAACTTTTTGTTTGGCATCCACATAAAAGTTCAGCCGCATGAATGGGAATGGGCTGAAACGCGTATGCGGGGGCCGGCAAGAGAGAACTTAAGGAGTTCACCGTATGGCCGATAAGATCCAGTGGGCGGGCAACACGATGCCCAAGAGCGATGACAAGCACTTGGGAATCATGAGCCTCGACCACGTGAAGAAGGCCCGCGCCTTCCACCAGTCGTTCCCCCAGTACACCGTCACTCCGCTTGCCCGCCTGGACGGCCAGGCCGCGCGCCTGGGCCTGTCCAACCTGTGCGTTAAGGACGAGAGCTATCGCTTTGGCCTCAACGCCTTTAAGGTTCTGGGCGGTTCGTTTGCCATGGCCAACTACATTGCCGACGAGACCGGCAAGGACGTTGCCGAGTGCACCTTCGATTACCTGACCTCCGATCAGCTTGCCAAGGATTTTGGCCAGGCTACCTTCTTTACCGCCACCGACGGCAACCATGGCCGCGGCGTGGCATGGGCTGCCAACAAGCTGGGCCAGAAGGCCGTCGTGCACATGCCCAAGGGTTCCACCAAGCCCCGCTTCGATAACATCGCCGCCGAGGGTGCCACGGTGACGATCGAAGAGGTCAACTACGACGAGTGCGTGCGCATGGCCGCCGCCGAGGCCGATGCCTGCGAGCGCGGCGTCATCGTTCAGGACACCGCCTGGGAGGGCTACGAGAAGATTCCGTCTTGGATCATGGAGGGCTACGGCACCATGGCCTCCGAGGCTGCCGAGCAGCTGCGCGAGATGGCCATCAACCGCCCGACGCACGTGTTTGTCCAGGCTGGCGTGGGCTCGCTCGCCGGCGCCGTGGTGGGCTACTTCACCAACCTGTATCCCGATAACCCGCCCACCTTCGTCGTGGTTGAGTGCGCGCCTGCCGCCTGCCTGTACAAGGGCGCTGCCGCCGGCGACGGCGATCCGCGCATCGTGGACGGCGACATGCCCTCCATCATGGCCGGCCTGTGCTGCGGCGAGCCCAACATCCTGGGCTGGGATATCCTGCGCAACCACACCACTGCCTTCGTGTCCTGCCCCGACTGGGTCACCGCTCGCGGCATGCGCACCCTGGGCGCTCCCGAGAAGGGCGACCCGCGCGTCATCTCCGGCGAGTCCGGCGCTGTGACCACCGGCCTGGTCGAGACTCTCATGCTCGATCCCGAGTACGCCGAGCTCAAGGAGCTCATCGGCCTGGACAAGACGAGCTCCGTGCTCTGCTTCTCCACCGAGGGCGACACCGATCCGGATCAGTACCGTCGCATCGTCTGGGAGGGCGAGTATCCGACCTGCTAGCAGACTGACCTGTCCGGAGGCAGCCGGAGGACTTTACTCCCTGCTCGGACAGTCCTGCTCGCACGGAGAGCACATTAAGTGCTCTCCGGCTCGTGCGGAACTCGCGACGGAGCAAAGTCCTCCGTCCGCCTCCTATGGTTACTTGCTTGTGGGGTGCTCAACCTCACGCCGCTTGGCACAAGTGATCTATCTGAAATATCTACCTGTAGGTAAACCCTTGTAGAAAGGTTGACTGTTATGACTAAAGAACTCGATTTTGATGCCATTAAGGCTGCGGCTGAGTCTCATCGTGCTGATATGACTCGCTTCCTGCGCGCTATGATCTCCCATCCCTCTGAGTCCTGCGAGGAGGGTGAGGTTGTCGCTTGCATCAAGGCCGAGATGGAGAGCCTTGGCTATGACGAGGTCAAGGTCGACGGCCTGGGCAACGTTATGGGCTTTATGGGCGAGGGCGACAAGATCATCGCCATCGACTCCCACATCGACACCGTCGGCATCGGCAACATCGAGAACTGGGATGCCGATCCCTATGAGGGCTACGAAACCGACGAGATCATCTACGGCCGCGGCGGCTCCGACCAGGAGGGCGGCATGGCTTCTGCTACCTATGCTGCCAAGATGATGAAGGACATGGGCCTCATCCCCGAGGGCTACAAGATCATGGTCGTCGGCACCGTCCAGGAAGAGGACTGCGACGGCATGTGCTGGCAGTACATCTACAACAAGGACGGCATTAAGCCCGAGTTCGTCATTTCCACCGAGCCCACCGACGGCGGCATCTATCGCGGTCACCGCGGCCGCATGGAGATCCGCGTCGACGTTCACGGCACCTCCTGCCACGGCTCCGCTCCCGACCGCGGCGACAACGCCATCTACAAGATGGCCGACATCATCGCCGACGTCCGCGCCCTCAACAACAACGGCTGTGACGAGTCGACCGACATCAAGGGCCTCGTCAAGATGCTCGACCCCAAGTACAACCCCGAGCACTTCGAGGACGCCCGCTTCCTGGGCCGCGGCACCTGCACCGTCAGCCAGATCTTCTACACCAGCCCCAGCCGCTGCGCTGTCGCTGACTCCTGCGCCATCTCCATCGACCGTCGCATGACCGCCGGTGAGACCTGGGAGTCCTGCCTGGACGAGATCCGCAACCTTCCGGCCGCCAAGAAGTACGGCGACGACGTGAAGGTCTCCATGTACATGTACGACCGTCCGTCCTGGACCGGCGAGGTCTACGAGACCGAGGCTTACTTCCCCACGTGGATCAACAAGGAGACCGCTCCGCACGTCAAGGCCCTCGTCGACGCCCACAAGGCCATGTTCGGTGACGAGCGCATCGGCTGCGAGCCCAGCATGGACAAGCGCACCGGTCGTCCGCTGTGCGACAAGTGGACCTTCTCCACGAACTGCGTTTCCATCCAGGGCCGCTATGGCATCCCCTGCGTCGGCTTTGGCCCGGGTGCCGAGTCTCAGGCTCACGCTCCCAACGAGGTCACCTACAAGGACGACCTGGTCACCGCTGCCGCCATGTATGTGGCTGCCCTGAACCTCTACGATCCGAGCCAGGCCGATGGCGATGCCACCGTGTTCCGCGCCGGTCTGACCAACAACAAGATCGACTAGTCCCATTCCTCGATCTTGTTGAGCCGGGGGCCGCTCGTGTCCCCGGCACCCCCTGTTGACTTGGGGCCCGCGGTCGTTATCTCCCATGCTTCCTCAACGGTAGCGGGTCCTCGTCATAGTGCTCTGCATGTTCTAGCCACACGCGCATGCCGGGGCGCATCTACTCATTGCGATCGTTTCACCTTTAGAAAGGACATTTACATGGACGCCAAGTTTACCGAGCTCGTCGAGCAGCTGAACGGCCTCGATTTTAAGGGCATGTACGGCAGCGACTTCCTGCACACCTGGGATAAGACCACCGATGAGCTCAAGGCGCTCTACATCGTCGCCGACGCCCTGCGCGAGCTGCGCGAGAACAACGTTTCGTCCAAGATCTTTGACTCGGGTCTGGCCGTCTCCCTGTTCCGCGACAACTCCACCCGCACGCGCTTCTCCTTCTCTAAGGCCGCCAACCTGCTCGGCCTTGAGCTGCAGGACCTGGACGAGAAGAAGTCCCAGATCGCCCACGGCGAGACCGTCCGCGAGACCGCTACCATGATCTCCTTCATGGCCGACGTCATCGGCATCCGCGACGACATGTACATCGGCAAGGGCGACGCCTACATGGCCGAGGTCTCCGAGTCTGTCCAGCAGGCCTACGAGGATGGCGTTCTGGACCACCGTCCCACGCTCATCTCCCTGCAGTCCGACTCCGACCACCCCACGCAGTCCTCTGCCGACATGCTCTACCTCATCAACGAGTTTGGCGGTCTTGAGAACCTCAAGGGCAAGAAGGTCGCCGTTACCTGGGCCTATTCGCCCTCTTACGGAAAGCCGCTGTCCTGCCCGCAGTCGCTGATCAGCCTGCTGCCCCGTTTTGGCATGGACGTCACCCTGGCCCACCCCGAGGGCTACGACCTCATGCCCGAGGTCGTCGAGCGCGCCAAGAGCTACGCCGCCGAGTCCGGCACCACCTTTAAGCAGGTCAACACCATGGCCGAGGCCTTCGAGGGCGCCGACATCGTGATCCCCAAGAGCTGGGCTCCGTTTGCCGCTATGGAGAAGCGTACCAATCTGTACGCCGAGGGCGACGACGCCGGCATCGCCGCGCTCGAGAAGGAGCTGCTCGCTCAGAACGCTACGCATCAGGATTGGTGCTCCACGACCGAGCTCATGGAGAAGACCGCCAACGGCCAGGACACCATCTTTATGCACCCGCTGCCCGCCGACATCTCCGGTGTCTCCTGCGAGCACGGCGAGGTCAACGCCGACGTCTTCGACATGCACCGTGTGGGCATGTACAAGGAGGCCAGCTACAAGCCGTACGCCATCGCAGCTATGATGTTCCTGCAGAAGGTTGCCGATCCCGCCGCTACCCTCAAGGCCCTCGACGAGCGCAACACCGCCCGTTGGTTCCAGGCCTAAAGCTGGGCTGAGGTAAGCCATGTAAAGGGGGCGCTCTGCCAACCGGCGGGGTGCCCCCTTTTTTGCATCGTGGGCGTGCGGGATAAGCGCTTTCGATGTAGATGCCCCGCGACGCGAGTTATGGGTACGATGGTTTCAGGGGAGGTATCGCCATGAAACTTGGTTGCGTCATTATGGCTTCGGGCGAGGGCAAGCGGTTTGGCTCTAACAAGATGCTTGCCGATATCTATGGCGAGCCGCTGATTGCCCGGACCATCGATTCGGTTCCCCAGGGCTTTGACGTCGTGGTTTCGACGCGTTGGCCCGAGGTCGCTCAGATTTGCGAGGACAAGCATTGCCCGTGCGTGCTGCACGATGCCGCGCTGCGCAGTGAAAGCGTCCGTGCGGGCCTTTCGTGGGGAGTCGAACGCAACTGGAAAGGCTGCCTCTTTTTGCCGGGCGACCAGCCGCTTGTGAGCGCGGATTCTTTTGAGGCTATGGTTCGTGCATTTGACGAGCGTGGCCGCAAGCATCCGGTGCGTCTTGCGTGCAACGGTGAGCCTTCGAGCCCGGTGCTCTTTCCGGCGGAACTGTTCGATGCACTTATGTGTCTTGAGGGTAAGGACGGCGGCGGTTCGATCCTCAAGGACCGTACCGACGTGGTGCTGGTCGAGGCGCGTGCCTACGAGC
The DNA here is from genome assembly GCA_019425015.1 of Collinsella sp. Taxonomy (GTDB): domain Bacteria; phylum Actinomycetota; class Coriobacteriia; order Coriobacteriales; family Coriobacteriaceae; genus Collinsella. The sequence goes on along the minus strand of JAHYYJ010000002.1, from coordinate 24,356 downwards.
TGTGGGACGTCGATACCGTCAAGGGACAGCGACGCATAACGGAGCATATCGCCGCCTGCTCGTATTTTGATCGCGTGGCCAACTGCATCAATCAATAAGGAGCAATTATGATCATCATCAAAAACGGCGCACTCGTGACGCCCCAGGGGCTTCGCCGCGCCGATCTTGCCATGGATGGCGATAAGATCGTGCGGATTGCCGCGGCGATTGAGCCGGCCGAGGGCGATACCGTCGAGGATGCTGCGGGCTGCTGGGTGTTCCCGGGCTTTATCGATGGGCACACGCACATGCAGTGCTGGACCGGCATGGATTGGACAGCCGATAGCTTTGAGACCGGCACGCGCGCGGCTGCCTGCGGCGGCACGACGACCATTGTGGACTACGCGACGGCCGATCGCGGCGTGACCATGCCCGATGCCTTGGTCGAGTGGCATCATCGCGCCGACGGCACCTGCACCGCCAACTATGCCTTCCATATGGCGCTTGCCGAGTGGAATGAGCGCAACCGCGCCGATCTTTCGGCCATGCGCGAGGCGGGCGTGTCGTCGTTTAAGACCTACTTTGCCTACGACCATCTGCGCCTGGACGATGCCGAGACGCTCGAGGTGCTGGAGGAGCTCAAGCGCGTGGGCGGTATCCTGTGCGTGCATTGCGAGAACGGCACGTTGGTCAACGCGCTGCAGAAGCGCGTGTTTGAGCAGGGTATCCACGGGCCCGAGGGCCATGCGCTCAGCCGTCCGGACGTGTGTGAGGCCGAGGCCGTGAGCCGCCTGCTGTATCTGGCGCACTTGGCCGGGGACGCTCCGGTCAACGTGGTGCACCTTTCGACCAAGCTGGGGCTCGAGGCCATTCGCGCTGCCAAAGCGCGCGGGCAGAAGAACATCTATGTCGAGACATGCCCTCAGTATCTGATGCTCGACGACACCTGCTATCTGGAGCAGGGCGAGGACGGCTTTGCGGGCGCCAAGTACGTGATGAGCCCGCCGCTGCGCCATGCCGGTGACCGTGCCGCGCTGCGCGAGGCGCTTGTGGCTGGCGAGATCGATACTATTGCGACCGATCATTGCAGCTTTAACCTGCACGGGCAAAAGGACCGAGGACGCGATGATTTCCGCGCGATTCCCAACGGCGGGCCCGGCGTGGAGCATCGTCCCGTCGCGATCGCTACGAGCTTTGAGGGACAGCTGGGCCCCGAGGATCTGTGCCGCTTGATGAGCGAGAACCCGGCGCGCGTTTTTGGCATGTATCCGCGCAAGGGCTGTCTTGCCGAGGGCGCCGATGCCGACGTGTGCGTGTGGGATCCCAAGGCGCGCTGGACGATTAGCGCCGCGACGCAGCATCAGGCCGTGGACTACACGCCGCTCGAGGGCTTTGAGGCGCACGGCCGCGCCAAGGCCGTGTTTGTGAACGGCGTGCTGGCTGCGCGCGACGGCGAGCCCACCGGAGCCCAACCCGGCCGCTACGTGCCCCGCTAACGGGAAGACCGCCGGGGTAGCTAATTTGGGAGATGATTTTTTGGGACGGGGTAGTAAAAAGAGCCCCGTCCCAAATTTGCTACCCCTGGAGGCTGGTGGCGATGAGGGGGCGGCCGAGGGCTGCCTCGAAGCAATCTGCCATCGTTGGATCGGCAAGCGTGTCGACTTGGTTGAGCATGATGCGGGCATTGTCGAGGTTCAGCATCTGCAGCTCGGCATTGAGCACCATGGCGACGCGCTCTGGGGTGGCAGCGTCGGTGGGCTCGCAGCCGCAGCGCTCGCAGAAGAGCTCGGGGCGGTGGACAACCTTGGCGACGGGCTTGCCCAGCCCTGAGGCGCCGACGACCCAGACAACGTTTGCCGTGGCGGCGGGAATTACCGGCTCCCAGGCGGCATGCGCCTTGAGCGGGAGTCGCTTGCTGCCATCTGCCTCGGCCAACACATAGTCAAAGCGCTGCGCCAGCTGGTCGAGCGGCTCAGCGGGGGCGGAGAGCTTGCCTGTCTCCGGGTCCAAGACGCCTGCCTGGCAGATGCTTCCGCGCACAAGGCCCGCGCAGGCCTCGCAGGTGCAGCCGGGGGCGTGTAAGGCACCTGGCTTCCAAGGTGCGGCGTCCAGGCGACGATTCGACCCGTCCCATGGCACGCCGGCAACGGGAAGCATATACGTGGTGGTACAGAGGAGCACGCGGCCGCCAGCGCGCATGAGCTCAAGACCCAGCGTCTTGAGCAAGGTCGACTTGCCGCCGCTGCCGATAATCGCGGTAATGCCCGGCTCGATCCTGAGCGCCGAGGCAAGATTGCCGCTAACCGTTTCCATCTGTTCACCGCCGTATAATACTGTGATAATAAATAATCATCAGAGTAGCGGTCGAACCGCTTTTGCTCTGCTCAAACCGTAGCACAGGGAGGTGCCCCGGGAATGCTCGTTTATGTTCGCGGCGCCGGCGATATCGCCACGGGTGTCGCTGCCCGTTTGGTGCGCGCCGGCGTGTCGGTTGTCATGGCCGATATCGCGGTTCCCACGTGCATCCGCCGCACAATCAGTTTTTGCGAGGCCATTCGCCTGGGCGAGGTCCAGGTCGAGGGCATTCGCGCTCGCTTGGCACAGACGCCGGCTGAGGCGCTTGCGATTGCCGAGGCTGGAGACGTCGCCGTTGTGGTAGACCCCCAGGCCAAGATGATCGGCGAGCTGAAACCCGCGGCTGTGGTCGACGCGATTTTGGCTAAGCGCAACTTGGGCACCACGCGCGACATGGCGCCCGCCGTCATCGCCGTGGGGCCGGGCTTTACCGCGCCGGTTGACTGCGACGCCGTGGTCGAGACCATGCGCGGGCATTTTCTCGGCCGTGTCATTACCCAAGGTTCGCCCCAGCCTAACACGGGCGTGCCGGGCATTATCGCCGGCTATGGCAAGGAACGTGTTATCCACAGCCCCGCCGCCGGCGTGTTTCGGTCCGACCGCGCAATCGGCGACATCGTGAGCGCCGGAGACGTGATTGGCTACGCGGGCGATACGCCCATGTGCACGCAGATCGATGGCTGTCTGCGCGGGCTTTTGGCGAACGGCGTGCAGGTGACTGAGGGCTTTAAATGCGCCGATGTCGATCCGCGCGGCGACGCCAGCTACATCAACTATATTTCGGACAAGGCGACATCGGTCGGCGGCGGCGTGCTCGAGGCACTCGCTATGCTCACCGATGTCTTTAGAGGATAGAAGGCGGCAATGGAAAAGCTCGATGTTGTGAATGCGGCGCTTGCCGCCCTGCGTGCTGGCGAGACGTGCGAGCTCGTGGTCGTGGCCGGTACGGCGGGGTCATCACCACGCGGCGTGGGCGCCTGGATGGCCGTCTTTGCCGATGGCAGCCAAGCGGGCACCATCGGCGGCGGCAAGATTGAGCTTTTTGCGCTGGACGAGGCGCGCGAGCTGCTGGCCGCAGGGCAATCGCGTCTGGTCCGCTACACCATGGGCGGCGAGAACTCCGATACCGGCATGATCTGCGGCGGGGCCATCTGCCTGTGCTACCTGCATCTGGACTCGACCCAGGCACCGTTGTTCCAGTCGGTTGCCGACGTCTTGGCCTATCGGCGCATCGGCGACTTCGTCATCGACTTTGAGCCGTTTATCGCGAGCGCGCTCGAGGGCGATGTGGTTGAGTACCATGGCGAGACATCGCGCCATACCATTGCCGGCTGCCCCGAGCTTTCGCTGGTGGAGGAGGGGAGTAAGGTCACCTACACCAACGCCGCCTCCGAGATTCCCCCGGCGCACATCGAGACGCTCTGCCCCGAGGGCCTGACCTATATCTTTGGCTGCGGCCACGTGGGCGCTGCGACGGCGCGGGTGCTCACGGCGGCGGGCTTTGCCGTCGTGGCTTGCGACGACCGCCCCGGCACGCTGACCCCCGAATGGGTGCCCGGCGTCTACGACCGTCGTCTGGTCGATTATAAGAACCTGAGCGAGCTGTGCCCCATCGGCCCGCGCGACTTGGTGGTCGTCGCCACGGCGGGTCACAAGTCCGATATCGACGTGGTGATTCAGGCCATGCGCGCTAAACCCGCCTATCTGGGCTGCCTGGGCTCGCGCCGCAAGACCGCCTTTGTGCGCGCCCGCCTGGAGCAGGAGGGCTTCACGCAGGGCCAGATCGACGAGCTGCACCTGCCGATCGGTGTCGCCATCGAGGCCGAGGACCCCGAGGAGATCGCCATCTCCATCGCCGCCGAGATGATCCACCTGCGTCGCACCAAACTCGTCCCCCGCAAGCGCTAGTCGCATCCCAAATGAGCTGCCCCAGCCCTCTGCCGCATGCGGGTCAAAATGCTACCTGTGCCATATGCCCTATAATGTCCGACCGTTGAGCGGCATGGGGCCGCTGCCTAGGGTATGGGAGGCGCAAATGGCAGAGTCGGCAGCAGGGGATGCCCTGTTCGAGCGTACGGGAAAAGTATCGTTTGTGCAGGTATTACCCCATGCACTGCAGCATGTGCTGGCGGCATTCGCGGGTATCGTCACGCCCGCCATCATTATCGCGTCGGTCTGTGGCTTTACCCCTCAAGAGGAAGCCGCTGTCATCCAGGCGTCGCTCGTCCTCTCGGCGATTGACATTTTCCTTCAACAGTTTCCCATAAAAGGTGTCGTCGGTTCGGGCCTGCCCATTGTGATGGGTGCGAGCTTTACCTTCGTGCCGGCGCTCAAGGCAGTCGGTCTTGAGCTTGGTTTTGAGGCCGTACTGGGCGCCCAGGTAATCGGCGGCGCGCTCGTCGCGCTCTTCGGCCTACTGTTTAGGCGCGTGAGTTTTCTGTTTCCGGCCCCGGTGCTTGGCACCGTCATCTTTGTCATTGGCCTGTCGCTATGCCCAGTGGCAGTTGCCTCCATGGCGGGCGGGGAGGGCGCGGCCGATTTTGGCAGTGTCACCAACTGGGCCGTCGCACTTGTGACGTTCGTCGTCACCTTTATGGCTGGCAACTACGGCAAGGGCGCGCTTAGGCTGGGCAGCATCCTGGCTGGTATCTGCGCGGGCTTTGTTTTGGCTGCGGTGTTGGGCATGGTCGATTTCTCGGCCATCGCGACCGCCAGCTGGTTCGCCCCGCCGGCCCTGGGCGCCCATCGCCTGGTGTTCGACCCGGCCGCGTGCGCCGTTGTGGGCGTTGTCGCCATTGTCAACGCAGTACAGGTCATGGGCGAGTTTGCCGCCGTGTCGTCCGCTGCGCTCGATACCCCTGCGACCGATAGCCAGATCTCGGGTGGCCTGATCGCCAACGGCCTGGTCGGTATGCTGTCAGGCTTTTTTGGCGGCGTCCCCACGGCAACCTTTGGCCAGAATGTGGGCATTATCGCCGAGAACAAGGTCGTCAACCGCATGGTCTTTACGCTTGCGGCTGCCATCCTGCTCATCGCGGGCCTGCTGCCCAAGTGTGCGGCGGTGCTCACGTCTATTCCGCAGCCGGTCATCGGTGGCGCCACGATTGGCGTGTTCGCGACCATCGGTATGAACGGTGTGGTCATGTTTGCCCGCCACGGCCTGTCTCAGCGCGATACCACGCTCATGGGTCTCTCTATCGCCTTTGGCACGGGCATTGAGCGCACGGCCGGCGCGCTTGCCGGCGCTGGATTCCCCGCATGGGTCGGCACCGTTTTTGGCGGATCCTCCATTGCCGTCGCCGCGCTCGTTGCTGTGATCCTCAACCTGGTTCTCCCGCGCCAAAAATAACGCCCCATATATGAGTTGCGGTGGAATAGGGACTGTTTAAGCCTTTTAAGCCATCAAACAGTCCCTATCTCACCGCAACTGCTGTTTTCCTCCGTGCCCTAGGGATCAATTTGTGCGGGGGAGTTGTGGAGTTGTGCAGGCAGACGAGGTTTTTCTGGAAATACGCACCCAATGCGCGTATAGTACCGATTGTTTTGTCGGCTCCTGCTGCGTCGAGTCCAAACCGCGAAATGCCATGAGCGGCGCGGATGCAGCCAGGAGGCACGAGGACAACCCATCGTGGCCACGCCCCGTGCTTAAAACCCCAAGAAGGAGTGAACAATGGCAGAAGAGAAGTATGTGCCGCGTCTGAAGACCAAGTACAACAACGAGGTCAAGCAGCAGCTTCAGGACAAGTTCCAGTACGAGAACGTCATGATGATCCCCAAGTTTGAGAAGATCGTCGTGAACATGGGTGTCGGCGAGGCCGCTACCGATTCCAAGGCCATCGACGGTGCCGTGCGCGACCTGCGCGCCATCACCGGCCAGCAGCCGATGATCACCCGTGCCCGCAAGTCCATCGCTACCTTCCGCCTGCGCGCTGGTATGCCGATCGGCTGCAAGGTTACCCTGCGTGGCGACCGTATGTGGGAGTTCTTCGATCGTCTGACCTCCGTCGCGATTCCCCGTATCCGCGACTTCCGCGGCATCTCCGCCAAGAGCTTCGACGGCCGTGGTAACTTCTCCATGGGCGTCACCGAGCAGCTCATCTTCCCCGAGATCGACTTCGACTCCGTCGATCACCAGCGTGGTATGGACATCACTTTCGTGACCACCGCCAATACCGATGAGGAGGCCAAGGCCCTTCTGGACGCCTTCGGTTTCCCGTTCAAGAAATAGGTTCACCTGCCCTATGAGCGCCGTTCCCAGAAGGGGGCGGCGCTTGGGGCGAACAATACTCTATGTGAGGAGGATATAAGTGGCTAAGACATCGATGATCGTCAAGTGCAATCGCAAGCAGAAGTTCTCTACTCGTGAGTACACGCGCTGCCAGCGCTGCGGCCGTCCGCACTCTGTGTACCGCAAGTTCGGCCTGTGCCGTGTCTGCTTCCGCGAGCTTGCACTCAAGGGCGAGCTTCCCGGCGTTAAGAAGGCCAGCTGGTAAGTCACTACCAGCGTTTCAAGCATCCGTTTGGAACAGGGAAAACGCGCTAGTTAGGCTTTGCCGTTAAGGGCGGCGAAGAACCAAGAGCACGTGTTCATCAAGAACGAAGGAGAATCTGTATGAACCTTACAGACCCGATCGCAGATATGCTTACGCGCATCCGTAACGCTAACTCTGTGAACAAGGCCACGGTCTCCATGCCGAGCAGCAAGAAGCTCGTCGAGATCGCTCGTGTTCTGCACGAGGAGGGCTACATCGAGGGCTACGATGTCGAGGACACCGTTCCCCAGAAGACTCTGCACATCACGCTTAAGTATGGTCCCAAGAAGGCTAAGGTCATCAACGGCATCCGCCGCATTTCCAAGCCGGGCCTGCGTAAGTACACCGGCGTTGCCGACATGCCCCGCGTCCGCGGTGGCCTTGGTACCGCCATTATTTCCACCAGCCATGGCGTCATGACCGACCGCGATGCTCGCAAGCACAACGTCGGCGGCGAGATCATCGCTTACGTCTGGTAATTCGCTCGGTAGGTAGAAGGAAAGGAGATCACCGTGTCTCGTATCGGTAATAAGCCTGTCCAGATTCCCGCCGGAGTCGAAGTGGCAGTCAACGGCAACAACGTTGTCGTCAAGGGCCCCAAGGGCCAGCTCGAGCTCGATGTCTTTGAGAAGCTCGCTATCAACGTCGAGGACAACGTCCTCACCGTTTCCCGTCCCGACGACGAGCGTGAGACCCGTGCCCGCCACGGCCTCACCCGCGCCCTCATCCACAACATGGTGGTTGGCGTTTCCGAGGGCTTCGAGAAGAAGCTCGAGCTCGCCGGCGTCGGTTACCGCGTGCAGCAGAAGGGCAAGAACCTCGAGTTCTCCCTGGGCTTCTCGCACCCCGTGATCGTCGAGGCTCCCGAGGGCATTACCTTCGAGGTTCCCGACAACACCCACGTGAACGTCAAGGGTATCAACAAGCAGCAGGTCGGTCAGATCGCCGCTGAGATCCGCGGCCATCGTCCTCCCGAGCCTTACAAGGGCAAGGGTATCCACTACGTTGGCGAGCACATCCGCCGCAAGCTGGGTAAGGCCGCCAAGTAGTCGTAACCGACTCACTCGCATAAGACCAGCACCCCGTCAGGTGCTGGCAAGATCAACCTTTTTAGGAGTTTACGTATGAACAAGCATAAGGCGAAGCTGGAAGGCCTCAAGCGTCGTCAGCGTCGTGTTCGCGGCAAGGTCTCGGGTACCTCCGAGCGTCCGCGTCTTCGCGTGACCCGTACTAACGCCAACATCTATGCCCAGATCATCGACGACAGCAAGGGCTCCAGCCTGACGCTCGTCTCCGCCTCGACCCTCGAGGCCGAGTTCAAGGGCACCCACACCTCGAACAAGGAGGCTGCGGAGAAGGTCGGTCAGCTCGTTGGCAAGCGCGCCATCGAGGCCGGCATCACCAAGGTCGCCTTCGATCGCGGTGGCCGTATCTACCATGGCCGCGTCAAGGCCCTCGCCGACGGTGCTCGTGCCGCCGGTCTCGAGTTCTAGGAGGTATGTAGCACATGGCTCGTAATCAGAAGCAGCAGCGCGAGGCCTCCGAGTTCGAGGAGCGCGTCGTTTACATCAACCGCGTATCGAAGACCGTCAAGGGTGGTCGTCGCATGAGCCTCGTCGCTCTCGTCGTCGTTGGCGACGGCAAGGGTAACGTCGGCGTTGGCATGGGCAAGTCCGCTGAGGTGCCCCTGGCCATCTCCAAGGCGTCTCTCGATGCCAAGAAGAACATGTTCCACGTGCCGGTGACCGAGCAGGGCACCATCCCGCACGAGGTTCTCGGCCACTTTGGTGCCGGCCGCATCATCATCAAGCCCGCTGTCGAGGGTACCGGCGTTATCGCCGGCGGCGCCGTGCGTCCCCTCTTTGAGCTTGCTGGCATCAAGAACGTCCTGTCCAAGTCCCTCGGTACCGACAACGGCCTCAACATCATCAAGGCTGCCGTCGAGGGCCTCAAGGAGCTCTCCAGCCCTGAGGACGTCGCGGCTCGCCGTGGCCTGACGGTCTCCGAGATGTTCGTCGGTAAGGAGAACTAAGCATGGCTGACACCATCAAGATCAAGCAGGTCCGCAGCACCAACGGTTGCAAGCAGGACCAGGTCCGTACTGTCCGTGCCCTCGGTCTCCACAGGATCCGCGAGGTTCGCGAGATTGCTGACAACGAGTCCGTCCGCGGCATGATCTTCAAGGTCAAGCACCTTGTCGAGATTGTAGAGGAGTAGCAAATGCAGCTTCACGATCTTACTCCCGCGCCCGGTTCCACCAAGAACCGCAAGCGCGTCGGCCGTGGCAATTCTTCGGGTCACGGCACCACTTCTGGCCGCGGTCAGAAGGGCCAGGGCTCTCGCTCTGGTGGCACCAAGGGTGCCGGCTTCGAGGGTGGCCAGACTCCGCTGGCTATGCGCCTGCCCAAGCTTCCGGGCTTCCGCAATCCCCGCCGTATCGAGTACACCGCTGTTAACGTTGAGCGTCTCGAGCGTAAGTTCGAGGATGGCGCTGTGATCGACGGTGCCGCTCTTAAGGCCGCTCGCATCACCAAGAGCGAGTTCGAGCCCGTCAAGGTGCTCGGCAATGGTGAGCTCACCAAGAAGTTCACGGTCAAGGTCGACAAGGTCAGCGCTTCTGCGCAGGCCAAGATCGAGGCCGCCGGCGGAAAGGTCGAGCTGCCGTGCTAAATGGTCTTAAGAATGCTTTCCGCATCAAAGAATTGCGCGAAAAGATTCTTTTTACCATAGCTATGCTCGTCGTGTACCGCATTGGTGCGCACGTTCCTGTGCCCGGCATTCCCTTCCAGGGGATGCTGGGCCTTTTCTCGACCGATAACAATTCGGTCGCCGCAGGTGCTATGGCCCTCCTGAATCTTTTCTCTGGCGGCGCGTTGAGCTATGTGTCGGTGTTTTCGCTGGGCATCATGCCTTACATCACCAGCTCGATCATCCTCCAGATGCTCCAGGCCGTTGTGCCTTCCCTGCATGAGCTTGCCCGCGAGGGCGAGGTCGGTCAGACCAAGATTACGCAGTATTCGCGTTACCTCACCCTGGCTCTGGCAATCCTCAACTCCGTGGGTTACCTCTTCCTCTTTAAGAGCTTCGGCATCAGCTTCAATGGCGCCGGCGCTCCCGAGATCATCTTCGACCTCATGATCGTCGGCACGCTCACCGCGGGCGCCATGCTGATCATGTGGATTGGTGAGCTCATCACCCAGCGCGGTATCGGCAATGGCATGTCGCTGATCATCTTTGCGAACATCATGGCCGGTCTGCCGCAGGCGATCTTCTCCAGCACCGAGGGCAATGCCGGTGGCATCATCACCATGGTGATCATCTGCGCCATCATCCTGCTGGTTATCCCGCTGATCGTTTTCCTTGAGCGCGGCCAGCGCCGCATTCCGGTCTCCTACGCCAAGCGCGTCGTGGGCCGTCGCATGATGGGTGGACAGACCACCTACCTGCCCATCAAGGTCAACACCGCGGGCGTCGTGCCGATCATCTTCGCTTCGGCGCTGCTGTACTTCCCGGCTCAGATTGCCGTGTTCTTCCCCGGCATCGGCTGGATTCAGGCAGTTGCCTCCGCGCTTTCGACCGGTTGGCTCAACTGGGTGCTTAACGTTGTCCTCATCGTGTTCTTCGCGTACTTCTACACCTCCATGGTGTTCAATCCCGATGACACGGCCGACAACCTTAAGAAGCAGGGCGGCTTTATTCCGGGCGTGCGTCCGGGTAGGGCTACCGCGGCCTACATCAAGAACGCGCTCAACAAGATTACGCTTCCCAGCGCTGTCTTTTTGGCGCTCATCGCCATCGTGCCTTCGATCATCTTCTCCTTCACGGGTAACCATCTGATCCAGGCTTTTGGCGGAACGTCCATCCTCATCATGGTCGGCGTCGTGCTCGACACGGTCGATAAGCTCGAAGGCCAGATCAAGATGTATGATTACGATGGATTCTTTAAATAGGCTAGAGGAGGATTGCTCATGAACCTCGTATTGCTCGGAGCTCCGGGTGCCGGTAAGGGCACCGTCGCACAGGAGCTCGTCGCCGAGTTTGGCGTCGCTCACATTTCCACGGGCGACCTGCTGCGTGCTGCCGTCAAGGGTGGCACCGAGCTTGGTATTCAGGCTAAGAAGTACATGGACGCTGGCGAGCTCGTTCCCGACCAGCTCGTGATCGACCTTGTCAAGGAGCGCCTTGCCGCCGATGACGCCCAGCAGGGCTTCATCCTCGACGGCTTCCCGCGCAACACCGCCCAGGCTGTGACGCTCGATTCCGAGCTCTCCGCCATGGGTCGCGAGATCGACTGCGCCCTTCTGGTCGACGTTGCCCCCGAGGTCATCATCGATCGTCTGTCTTCGCGTCGCACCTGCCGCGCCTGCGGTTACACCGGCACCGCTGCCGATGCTACCTGCCCCAAGTGCGCCGGCGAGATGTATCAGCGCGACGACGACAAGCCCGAGACCATCAAGAACCGTCTCGACGTCTACGAGAAGTCCACGAGCCCGCTCGTCGACTACTATCGTGGCCAGGGTCTGCTCAAGTCGGTCAACGGTGACCAGGCTCGCGAGACCGTGTACGGGGATGTCAAAGAGGCTCTCGGTCTATGATCAAGATTAAGTCTGCAACGCAAATCGAGCAGATGAAGAAGGCAGGAGCGCTATCTAAGATGGCGCTCCGCCACGTTGGAGCCATGGTGCGCCCCGGCGTTTCGACTTTTGAGCTCGATCAGCTCGCGGAGCAGATTATCCGCATGCATGGCGGCACCCCGGCCTTTAAGGGTTACGGCGGGTTCCCGGGAACCATTTGCGCATCGATCAACGATGCCGTGGTCCACGGTATTCCCAACCCCGACATGATCCTGCGCGATGGCGATATCATTTCCATCGATACGGGAGCCGTTGTCGACGGTTGGGTCGGCGATAACGCTTGGACGTTTTTCGTTGGCACCCCAACGCCCGAGGCCAAGGCCCTGTGCGAGGTTACGCGCGATTGCCTTAAGGCTGCCATCGAGCAGGCTGTCCCCGGTAACCATATCGGGGATGTTGGTTATGCCGTTCAGTCTCTCGCCGAGTCTCACGGCTATGGCGTTCTTCGTGACTATGTTGGCCATGGCATTGGCCGCGTGATGCACGAGGACCCCAACGTTCCTAACTATGGAAAGAAGGGGAGGGGCGTTCGCCTCCAGGCCGGCATGGTCATTGCCATCGAGCCGATGGTTACGATGGGTTCCAACCATGTGAGCACGGGCTCCGACGGTTGGATTGTTACGACCAACGACCACCTGCCCGCCGCGCACTACGAGAACACCGTCGCCATTACCAATGACGGTCCGGTGATTCTCACCACGGATGCACAGGGCGCTTGGTGTTCCTTGCAAGGAGGCGAGATGTAGAGGCCGCGTTCAAATTCGTCGGCATTTACATTTCAAATGTAACAAGTTCCACTTAGATGTGGAGCCATTACGAAGATATTACGATACGTGCATGCGTATTGTAGAATACTCAATCGCTGTCGTTTTCTAGAGAAAGATGATTGCTTGTGAAGAAGGAAGACGCAATTGAGCTCGAGGGTACGGTAAAGGAGCCGCTGCCCAACGCCATGTTTAAGGTCGAGCTCGAGAACGGTCATTCGGTTCTGTGCAACATTTCTGGCAAGATCCGAATGAATTACATCCGTATTCTCCCCGGTGACAGGGTTGTCGTGGAGCTTTCCCCGTACGACCTGACCCGCGGTCGCATCACCTATCGCTATAAATAGCGACACGCATACACGCTCTTTTCCGACTGCAGGCTTAGCTCAACCTACGGTCGGTTTGCGTGTGAAGACCAGCCATAGTTTTAAACGCCTGCGGCTGGGCGAGTAGATAGTAGGGAAGTAGTTTGAGCGCTACCGAAAGGAAGAACGATGAAGGTACGTCCTTCGGTCAAGAAGATGTGCGATAAGTGCAAAATCATTAGGCGCCATGGCAAGGTCCTCGTCATTTGCGAGAACCCCCGTCATAAGCAGCGTCAGGGTTAAGAGAGGAGACTACGTTGGCCCGTATTAATGGTGTCGACCTCCCGCGTGAGAAGCGCGTTGAGATCGGTCTGACCTACATTTACGGCATCGGCCGCACCACTGCGACGAAGATTTGCGTCGAGTGCAACGTTAACGTGGACACGCGCGTTAAGGACCTCACCGAGGATGAGGTTAACGCCATCCGCGATTATATCGATAAGAATCAGATCATGGTTGAGGGCGACCTCCGCCGTGAGCGCAACCAGAACGTCAAGCGCCTTATGGACATCGGCTGCAACCGCGGCCTTCGTCACCGCAAGGGCCTCCCGGTCCGCGGCCAGCGCACCCACACTAACGCTCGTACCCGCAAGGGCCCGAAGCGTCAGATCGGTGCTAAGAAGAAGAAATAAGGAGCGCTAGATAGATGGCTACTGCTAAGAAGAACGTTCGCGCTGCCCGTCTGAAGCGCGCGGACCGTAAGAACATTTCCGTGGGCCAGGCTCACATTCGTTCTACGTTCAACAACACGATCGTTTCGATCACCGATCCCCAGGGCAACGTCATTTCCTGGAAGTCGGCTGGCCAGGTGGGCTTCAAGGGCTCCCGTAAGTCCACGCCGTTCGCTGCCCAGATGGCTGCCGAGGCTGCTGCCAAGCAGGCCATGGAGCACGGCATGAAGAAGGTTTCCGTCTTCGTCAAGGGCCCCGGCTCCGGTCGTGAGACCGCCATCCGCTCCCTCCAGGCTGCTGGCCTCGAGGTCTCGAGCATCCAGGACAAGACCCCCATTCCGCACAACGGCTGCCGCCCCAAGAAGCGTCGCCGCGTGTAACTGAAAGGATCGTATCAATATGGCAATCGACAGGACTCCTGTTCTTAAGCGCTGCCGTCAGCTCGGGATCGATCCCGCTGAGCTCGGTTACAGCAGCAAGAAGGAATCTATCCGTCAGCCCAAGCGCCGTCGCAAGGAATCTGAGTACGGCATGCAGCTGCGTGAGAAGCAGAAGGTCAAGTTCATCTATGGCGTTCTGGAGAAGCAGTTCCACGGCTACTTCAACAAGGCCCGTAAGATGAACGGCGTCACCGGTGAGAACCTCATGATCATCCTTGAGTCTCGCCTCGACAACGTCGTCTTCCGTCTTGGCTTCGCCCGCACCCGCAAAGAGGCTCGTCAGTCCGTCCGTCACGGTCACTTCACCGTGAACGGCAAGCGCGTGGACATCCCGTCCTACCGCGTCAAGGCCGGCGACGTCGTCGCTGTCGGCGAGAAGTTCCGTGACCTCCTCCCCATCAAGGAGGCCCTGATTTCCTCCGAGCGCTTTGAGGTCCCTGGCTGGCTCGAGGTCGATATCGAGAAGCTGTCTGGTAACGTGCTCGCTCTGCCGACGCGTGAGCAGATCAGCGGTGATATCAACGAGCAGCTCATCGTCGAGCTCTACTCTAAGTAGTCCATCCGGGCTGCTGAGGCTGGAGGTAATACATGTCAGAATTCATTAGGCCTCAGGTTCAGGTCGAAGAGATCAACGAGACCTCTGCTCGTGTCTCCGTCGAGCCGCTCGAGCGTGGCTACGGCGATACGCTGGGTAACTCGCTTCGTCGTGTTCTTCTGTCCTCGCTCGAGGGTGCCGCCGTCGAGGCCATTCAGATCGATGGTGCGCAGCACGAGTTCATGACCATCCCTAACATGGTCGAGGATGTCACCGACATCGTCCTGAATGTCAAGGGTCTTGTCTTCAGGGCTCTCGGCACGACCGACGAGGCGACCGCCACCATCTCGGTTGACGGCCCCTGCGAGGTCACCGGTGCGGACTTCTTTATTCCGTCCGAGTTTGAGCTGGTCAACCCCGAGCAGCACATTGCTACGCTCACCGAGGGTGGCCATCTCACCATGAGCATGCGCATCGGCTATGGTCGCGGCTATGTCTCTGGCGAGGCTAACAAGCGTGACAACGATCCCATCGGTGTGATCCACGTCGACTCGCTGTACTCGCCGGTGTCTCGTTGCGCCAAGCTCGTTGAGGCTTGCCGTGTCGGTCAGCATACCGACTACGACCGCCTTGTCCTCGAGATCGAGACCAACGGTTCCATCGCCCCGCGCGACGCCGTGGTCCAGGCTGCCAATATCATCAACCAGCATATGGCTGCCTTTATGAACCTTGCCGAGACCCCCGAGGTCGAGGAGGAGGCTTCGATCTTCGCTCCCGAGGTCACCAACGACAACGCCGAGCTGGACAAGCAGATCGAGGATCTGGACCTTTCCGTCCGTTCCTACAACTGCCTTAAGCGCGCCAGCATTCACTCGGTCCGTCAGCTCGTTGAGTTCTCGGAGAACGATCTGCTCAACATCCGTAACTTCGGTGTTAAGTCGATCGAGGAAGTGAAGGACAAGCTTGAGTCCATGGGCCTGAGCCTGAAGGCTTAATGCTTCGCATATTTGAGGAGAAACTAGACCATGCGTCACAACGTTAAGAAGGGCCTGAAGCTCGGCACCGATGCGAGCCACACCAAGGCCATGAAGAAGAGCCTGGCCAAGGCCCTCTTCGAGAACGACCGCATCAAGACCACCGAGACCCGCGCTAAGGCGCTGCGTTCGGTCGTCGATCCGATCATCACCTGGGCCAAGAAGGGCGACCTGCACTCTCGTCGTCTGGCCATCGCCAAGCTCGGCGATAAGCAGCTCGTTGCCGAGATCTTCGACAAGGCTGCCCAGGGCATGTGGCAGGACCGCAACGGCGGTTACACCCGCATCATGAAGCTCGGCAACCGTAAGGGCGACAACGCTCCTATCGTTATCATGGAGCTCGTCACCGAGCCTTGCACGCCTAAGGCCAAGAAGGCTGCTCCGGCCCCCAAGAAGGCCGCTGCTCCCAAGAAGGTCGAGGCCGTCGAGGAGGCTCCTGCTGAGGAGACCGCTGAGTAGACAATCCGTCTGCATAGGCTATATTCGAGGGGTACGTTCGCGTACCCCTCTTTTTTTGTCGCGATACCGTTGATTGTTTGTTGGGAGCGCCCATGACCGCGCCGTCTGATTTCAATTCGATTCCTGAGCTCGATGCCACGCTTGTATTCCGTGTTGCCTATGATGGCTCGTCCTATAGCGGATTTGCCGAGCAGCCGGGCCAGACGACCGTTGCGGGCGAGTTACGCCGCGCTATCGAGACGCTGCTGCGCCGCCCGATCGATCTGACGTGTGCGGGTCGTACCGATGCCGGCGTGCATGCGGTGGCCCAGTACATTAGCGTGCCCGTAACGGACGCTGAGCTTGCTCTGACGCGCCGTAGGTGGCTGAGGGCTATGGATGCCCTCCTGCCCAAAGATATTGCCATAAACGAGGTCTACAAGGCCCGTAGGGGCTTTTCTGCCCGCTTTGACGCGCGGTCCCGTACGTATACGTACCGTATTGCCGATCGCGATGCGCGCCCCGTGCTCTCGCGCGGTGCGGTGTGGTGGCATCGCTATCCCCTCGACGTCGATGCGATGGCGGCCGCCTGCCCTGCGCTTTTGGGCGAGCAGGACTTTAAGAGCTTTTGCAAGGTTGCCTCGGCCGTTGGCAAGCCCACGCATCGCTGCGTGATGCGTGCCGAATTTGGCCATGAGGTTGCGTTTGGCGAGGACATCCTGACGTTCACCATCGAGGGCAATGCGTTTCTGCATTCGATGGTCCGTACGATCGTGGGCACGCTTGTCGAGATTGGCATGCATCGCCGTGAACCCGAGTGGATGCGCGAGGTTATCGATGCTTGCGACCGTACCGCTGCGGGCCCCACGGCTCCTGCCTGCGGCCTTACGTTTATGGGCGTGGATTACGATCCCGCCGAGCTTGTCGTGCTCGACTAGGGGAGGGCTCGACGTGTCGTGCGTCGACACCTGTCATCTGTGGGCTGCGCGTGTGCAACATCTGTTCTTGGCGTGCAATGCAACCGGTGTCTCATTGCTTTTATTGCCGGGGTGTACCATGAACCACGGTTTGATTCATTACTGTCGAGAGGACGGATAATTTGGTTCGACGTGGCTCGCATCCGCGACTTTCGGTGATCCTTGTGGTAGAAGGTTCGCCCAGCTATGCGATGCGTGCGCTCGAGAGTATCCAGAACCAAGACCTCTACGATTTGCAGATTGTCGTTGTCTGTCGCGATACTGCGCCCGGTGTGCGCCATTCGCTTCAAGTTGCTGCCGACAGGGACATCCATATTGATTTGATTGACGTCGAGGACGCGACGCGCGGCGCGTGTCTTCGTGCCGGTTTTGCTGCCTCGCGCGGCTCTCAAATCATCGCCATGAACGCCGATGAGTGGTTTGCTCCGCAATCCCTTTCCAAGATGGTCGATATCGCGTGCGATACTGCGGCAGACATAGTGTTCCCCACGGTGTCGCTCGACCGCTATGATGCACATCGAGAGCGCCATTCGCGTGTCTTGGATGCTGCCTCTATTGTCATTGAAGACAAGTCTTCGATGGTGGCCGGGCTGCCTCAGTTGATTTTAGGCGGCTTGGTTGCTCAAGTCTCTGGCGTGATGTATAGCCGTCCGCTGTTTGAGGCATGCCTTTTGTGCGACAAGGCGTTTCGCACAGTTGGGTTTATGGCATGCGCGCTCTCGCAGGCGCAGCGCGTCTCCGGATGCGGCGACGCTTGTTTCCACGCGGTGGCGCCTAAGCTTACAGATGCCTTTGATCCCACCATGTATGCCAGGGTATCCGATGACACTCGAGCGCTCGACGAGCTTGCGGACTCACTCTCGGAAGCAGATAGCGGTGGCCGGCTCAAGCTGGCAAGCCAAAAGTTCTACTTTGCCGGACTGGTCGCCTGCATCGAGAATTTGTGTCTGAGCCCGCATGGGGTGTCGTCAATCGAGCGTTCCGCCCGCATGCGTGATATGCTCGAGGCGCCTCGAACCCGTCAGATGGTCGCCGCGCTCAAGGATAACCATCGGGGGCTCGGTCTGTTGTTTGGGCCGATCGCTAGCGCCAAGCCCGCGCGTTGCGTGATGTGTACGCATCTGGCAGCTTTTCTTAACCGGACGGGCGCAAAAACCGCCTAAACGGCTCATTACGAAACAAACTTGCATAGAATTGTTTCGAAATGCGTTCTTATACACAAAAGCCTTCAAATAGCGTTAAACTATTCAATCACTGATTGATTGTCTCCGCCATCTTTTGGAGTGAGGGTTTGTATGGCTAAAAAACGCAATGGGCGCCAGGATGCCATTAGAGATATTGTGCGCAATAAGGACGTCCGCACGCAGCGTGTGCTGGTCGATGAGCTCCGTGCTATGGGCTTTGATTGCACGCAGGCGACTGTCTCTCGCGATATTGCCGATATGGGGCTGCGTAAGCTCCCTGAGGGCATCTATGTTCTGGCAGAGGACCTGCACCTGCAGCGCATGGTTTCCGAGCTCGTAACGGGCGTTCTGCGTACCGATAATCTGGTTATGATCAAGGCTCAGCCTGGCACGGCTTCCGGCATCGCCGCCGCCGTTGATGCGGCAGAGTTGCCCGATGTGCTTGGCTCGCTTGCCGGCAACGATACGATTTTGGTTATTGCCCAGACGGCCGAGGACGGCGAGCGTCTCGAGGCGCTGATCAATAAGCTGAGCAATTCTCGCAAGTAGGCGTGCGGGTCGTGCGCTCGGCACTGCGTGCGCTTACATAGTGGCTTGTAAGGGGTGTCGACGTTGGTCGGTATCCCCTTTTTTTGTTTGCTGGTATAGCGACCGCCCAGTCGCTTCAAACTAAAAGGCCCCGAGCAGTTCAATAAGCTGCTCGGGGCCTTGTTGGCTTTAGTCGCGTACTTCTTAGCCGACCGTATCGTCAGGCGTGGGCGAGGGGTCGGGAGTGGGAGTGGGCGTAGGCGTAGGCGTGCCGCCATCGCCGCCGGTCGAACCACCAGTGGAGCCGCCCGTCGAGCCACCGGTCGTACCGGTGCCGCCGGTGGTGTCGCCGCCCGTGGTCTCGGTGGTCGTGGTCGTCGTGGTAGTCGTTGTGGTGGTTTCCTCTTCCTCTTCGTCCTTGTCCTTGTCGTCGTTCTCCGACTTCTTGGTGTTATTGGTGCCGTAGAACTTCCAGACGCTGTTGTTCTTGTAGGTGGGCGCCGTTCCGGTCGCAAACTCCTCGCGCTCGGTACCGGTCAGAACGGTGTTCATAAACCGCTTAAAGACAGGCAGGTTGGTGCTGTCGCCCAGCAGGTCCGTGCCGTACTTTTGGATGGGGATCTCGCCCGCGGAATAGCCGGTCCACAGGGCGCACGCCAGCTGCGGGGTATAGCCGCAGAACCACAGGTTGGTGGTGTTGTCGGTGGTGCCCGTCTTGCCGGCATAGGGCTGGTTGACACTCAGGGCGCCGGCAGCACCCGTACCGCTGCCCTTCATGACGCCGGACAGAACATCGGTGACCGCGGCGGCCTCGCCCTCGGTAAGCACCTGTGAGGGATTGTCGGTGTGCTGGTACAGCACCGAACCGGTACGAGAATCAATCTCGGTGATGGCGATCGGCTGGCGATAGTAGCCGCCGTTGGCAAACGTCGCGTAGGCGGCGGCCATCTCGAGTGGCGAGATCGAGCCGGTGCCGAGCGTCATGACGGGAACGTCCTCGATGTTGTCCTTGGCGGGGTCGATGCCGAGCTTTTTGACGAGCGAGATGATCTTGCTGTTGCCGACGGCTTCCGCCACCTGGATGTAGCCGGTGTTGGAGGAGTATGCCGTCGCCTGCTTAAGCGTGATGCTGCCGTAGCTCTGGTTGGCGTAGTTTTGTACCTCGGTTGTGGTGCCCTTGGCCTTGAGCGGCGAGTTGCAGTTGAGGGTGACGTTGGGGTTCATGCCGTTTTGGATGGCAGTTGCCAGCGTAAAGGCCTTAAAGGTGGAGCCGACGGGACGCTTGGCCGTGGCATGGTTTACGTGGTTCTCGTCGGCGTTGTAGTCGTAGCCGCCCACCATGCACTTGATGTAGCCGGTCTTGGGGTCGACGACGACCATGCCCATGTCCAGGCCGTCAAGCGAGAGCGTGTCGAGCTGCTCGCGGACGGCATTCTCTGCCACCTGCTGCATCGTGGGGTCGATGGTGGTCTTGACGGTCAGGCCGCCCTTAAAGAGCACGTCGGTCGAGAACTCCTGCTCCAGTAGCTGCTTGACGTAGGAGACAAAGTAGGGCTGCGAGTATACGTCGACGCCGCTGCCCGAGATTTCGGTCACGTTGAGGGTGATGGGCTCGGCCTGTGCGGCATCGTGCTCCTCCTGGGTGATGTGGCCCAGGCGCAGCATGTTGTCGAGAACCTTGTTGCGGCGAGACAGTGCCAGATCGGGGTTGACCGTGGGGTCGTACTGCGAAGGCGAGTTGGGAAGGCCGATGAGCAGCGCGGCCTCGCTGAGGGTGAGGTCGGCGGCGCTCTTGGACAGATAGGTCTCGGCTGCGGCCTCGATGCCGTAGGCGCCGTGGCCGTAATAGATGGTGTTGAGGTACATCATGAGGATCTCGTCTTTGGAGTACATGTCCTCCATCTTGATGGCGATGTAGGCCTCGCGCACCTTACGCTCAATGGTCGAGTCGAACTGCTCCTCCTGCAGGATGGTGTTGCGCACAAGCTGCTGGGTGATAGTCGAGGCGCCTTCGTGCCCGCCACCGAGGGTTGCCACCGCAGCACGCGCGATACCCCACAGGTCGATACCGCCGTGCTCGTAGAAGCGCTCGTCCTCGACGTCAACGGTGCCCTGCAGCACGTAGGGGGAGACCTCGTCCTTGGTGATAGACTTGCGGTTTTGCGTGTAGAAGCTCGCGATCTTGTTGCCGTTGCAGTCGACGATCTCGGTGGGCTCGCTCACCAGATACGCGTTGGCGTCGGTGTAGTCGGGCAGATCGGACAGCCAGCGGTTGACGTTGCCGACCATGCCGATGCCAAATGCCACGCCCGCAATCAGCAGAAAGCCCAAAAACGAGAGCAGGATTATGGGCAGAGCATGCGTCTTTGAACGGCTGCGTCCCTGTCGTTGGCGAGGACCCATATATTGACCTCCAGGTATGTCGTGCCGGACGGTGGATGTGCCGTCGGGGCAGGATGGACATAAGTTATTACACGATAAACCAAACGGGGCGCGCGAGGCCTCGTGTATGCTGGAAGACGGCATTTTTCAGAGTGAATGCATACCTTGGTAAGGAGTTTGTCGATGGCGATTCGGACGATGGGGCCGAGCGGACAATACGAGACTGGATTGGATGCTGCCGGTGCGGCGCTGCCCGAGCTGCTGGCGCCGGCGGGCGGACTCGACCAGATGCTTGCGGCCATCGCCGCGGGTGCCGATGCCATCTATGCGGGGTTGGGCGGCTTTAACGCCCGTGTGAGCGCCCATGGCTTTACGGATAACGAGTTTGCGCGCGGCTGCGCCGTGGCGCATGCCCATGGCGTGCGTGTGTACGTAACGCTCAACGTGTTCGTGTTTGACGATGAGTTGTCCGACGCGGTGGCGTTGGGAGCTCATGCACTGGAGCTGGGCGCCGATGCTCTGATTGTCGCCGATGCCGGGTTGGCCTGCGCGCTGCGCGCGGCGATTCCCGGGGTCGAGATTCACCTGTCCACGCAGGCGGGCGCTCATAGCGAGGGTGCCGTGCGGCTTGCCGCCGATGAGCTGGGGGTCGAGCGCGTGACGACGGCACGCGAGCTGACGGTCGACGAGATTTCGGCGCTATGTGCCACGGGCGTGCCCATCGAGGTATTCTGCCACGGTGCGATTTGCATCGGCTATTCGGGGGCGTGCGAGTTCTCGGCCTTGCGGCGTGGGCGCTCGGCGATGCGCGGCGACTGCACGCAGCCGTGCCGTCTGGCGTACGACCTAGTGGACGAGGCGGGGCAGAGCGTTGTCGCCGTTGAGGGGGATCGTCTGCTGTGTCCGCATGACTATCTGGGTATTGCGCATCTGCCCGAGCTTGTAGATGCTGGCGTTGCGTCGCTCAAGATCGAGGGACGCATGAAGAACCCCGATTACGTATTCAACGTGGTGCGGGTTTGGCGCCGGGCGCTCGATATGCTGCGCGACGGCGCGTGGGACCCCGGTGCCGTGGAAGAGCTTGAGCGCGAGCTGGGAAGGTCGTTTAACCGTGGGTTTACCGATGCGTACCTGCGAGGGCGTTCGGGTGCCGAGCTGATGAGCTTTGAGCGTGCAATTAACCAGGGCGTGCGCGTGGGGCGCTTGGTCGCTGTGGGCCACGAAGAGGTGACCGTTGAGCTCGATGCCGCCGTGGCGGCGGGTGACACGCTCGAGATTCGGTTCTATCCGGGTGTCGACGCGCGTCCCGATGTGCCCAAGCGCTGGCCGCAGGTGCCCTGCCCGGTGGATGCCGCAGCGGGGAAGCGCGTCGTCGTGCATTGCAAGCGTAAGGTGGACGCGGGCTGCGAGGTATACCTGATTCGTAGCGCCGGCGTGTTGGATCAGACGGCGGCGGTGTTGGAGCGCATGCGGGCCGAGGCGGATGCGATTGCGCCCGTTGCGCGTGCCGTTGAGGTGCTGCCCTTTGAGGACGTTGCGGTGGATAGCGGTGCGTCGCCGGAGTTGGTGGAGTGCGCGGTTCCCGCTCGCATGGTTTTTGCTTGGCAGCTGATGGATACCGACCCGCGCAGAGAACTCGATTTGTCCGACACCGTTGTGGTGCTTGACGAGGTGTGCCGCACGGGTGACGCTGACCGGACCCGCTCGCTGATGCAGCGTGCCGGGCGCGTCGTCTGCCGCAACCTGGGACAGGTGGTGATTGCTCGCGAGCTGGGCGTGACGTTTGACGTGGCGGCGCCGGTGTTCTGCGCGAATCGGGCCACGCTTACCTGGCTGCGCGGACTCGGTGCGGGGCGGGTGTACTTGCCGGCCGAGTTGCTCGGCAATGATGCGGAGCGTATTGCCGAGCTTGCCGCTTGTCCCGGTGTCTTGGGGCCTGTCGATGCCGACCGTCCCGAGCTCATGGTGTGCGAGCACTGCTTGCTGACTGCCGAGGGCGCCTGCGCCACGGATGCAACGGGGCAGATCCGTTGCCGTGACTGCTCGCGCCGTCAGCAAACACGATATTTGGTCGAGCGCGACGGCATGCGCCTGCCGGTCGCCGTTGATGCGTGCGGCAGGACGAGGATTTTCCTGTCGTAGGTGTTCGGCCGCGCCGTTTTGGTTATCATAAGAGAGTTTATGAACTTCCAGCACCGCCGTATCCGGTGAGGGTGCTATGGCAAAAGGAGGATACCCAATGCTGTCTGTTGACGAGCAAATGCGTATCATCACCTCGGGCGCCGCGAAGATCGTCCCCGAGGCCGACCTTCGCAAGAAGCTTGAGAAGGGCGAGCCCCTCAACATCAAGCTCGGCGTCGACCCCACCAGCCCCGACCTGCACCTGGGCCACGCCGTGCCCCTGCGCAAGATGCGCCAGTTCCAGGACCTGGGCCATAACGTCACCCTTATCATTGGCAACGGTACCGCGCTGATCGGCGACCCCTCGGGCAAGAATTCCACCCGTCCGCAGCTTTCGCAGGAGCAGATCGAGGCCAACGCCGAGACCTACGTGAGCCAGGCCATGAAGATCCTGGACCCCGAGAAGACCACCATCGTGCACAACGGCGACTGGATCCTTTCGATGGACCTGGCCGGTCTTTTGCAGGTGTGCTCCAAGTTCACCGTCGCCCGCATCCTCGAGCGCGACGACTTTACCAAGCGCTACCAGTCCCAGACGCCGATTGCCCTGCACGAGTTTCTGTACCCCGTGATGCAGGCCTTCGACTCCGTGCAGATCAAGGCCGACGTCGAGATGGGCGGCACCGACCAGCTCTTTAACCTGCTCGCCGGCCGTGAGCTCATGGAGAAGATGGGCATGGAACCGCAGATCGCGCTCACCATGCCGCTGCTCGAGGGCACCGACGGCGTCCGTAAGATGTCCAAGTCCTACGGTAACTACATCGGCCTGACCGATGCTCCCAAGGATATGTTCGGCAAGACCATGTCCATCCCCGACGAGATGATTGGCAAGTACTATCGTCTGGCCAGTTCGCTCACCCCGGCCGAGGTCGACAAGATCGATGCCGCCCTGGCCGATGGCTCCGCCGACCCCTACGAGCTCAAGCGCGCTCTAGGCCGCGACCTGTGCGACACCTACCACGGTGCTGGCGCCGGCGACGAGGCTCAGGCCGAGTTCGACCGTGTGTTCAAGGAGGGCCAGCTTGCCGACTTCCCCGAGAAGCACGTTGAGCTGACCGTCAACGACGAGGGCCAGATTTACCTCGCTGGCCTGCTCAAGGACCTGGGCCTTTCGGCCAGCGCCGGTCAGGCCCGCCGCGACATCGACGGCGGCGGCGTCAAGATCAACGGCAAGGCTGTGGCTCCCAAGAGCTACAACATCGATCCGAGCGCCCTCAAGCTGGGCGACACCCTCTCCGTGGGCAAGCGCAAGGGCTTTAAGTTGGTTTAGTTACGCGGTTTTACCAAACCGCGTAACCGGTTGACGCTGCAAACCCGCCAGAGCGGCAATCTGCCTTTCAACTTCGGCGGCATGACC
>JAHYYJ010000019.1 GCA_019425015.1 Collinsella sp. | reverse complement strand
TACCGCCTCGCGGTGACATCGTTTTTATGTCAACCTTGGTCTAACAGAGCCTTTCGTTTTCCCTGAGGGAATGCTGAAAATTATGCTGCCGGTTGGCTCCGGCCTGTTTGTAAAGCTGGCGTTTCAGGCGGCAAAAAAATATTCCAAGGAGTGCAGCCAAACCCGAAAAGACATTGAGAAGCGGATGAACCGGACTCTGGCAGAATGGAAAGGAGCGAAGTGAGATGCGTTGGATGGGAATGCCCATGGCCATGTGGGCAGTCTTTGCGAAGTCCTTTCAAGCGCAGCTGACGGCGGTGCTGGGCTACGACCCGGACATCGCACGTAAGATCACGGAAAAGGCCAAGCCGAAGTACCGTGAGATCATCGCAAAGCTGCCCGAATTTGAAAAAGGTGATCGGTTCAGCATGAACATCATTGGCTGCGCCATGCTGGGGGCGTTTGTCCTCTCCATGCCACGCCGTCCCGATGTGGAAAGCCTTACTGACTACTATGAGAAAGCTCAGATGACGCTGCTGATGAAATGGTTCTGCCGCCAAAGTGGCAAGTCGAAGTTCACGTCCAAGGATATTGCCGGAATGAAGGCCACTGCCACTCTGAAAGCCGCTGACCGGAACCCCTATTCGTGGAATATGGACTTCATCGAGTACCCGGACGGCAGCGGCTATGAGGGGCGCTTTACAAAGTGCGGCATCTGCACACTGATGAAAGAGCTGGGACTTTATGACCTGACACCCGCCATGTGCCATTTGGACTACACCATGAGCGAAGCGGGCGGCGTGACGGATTTTGTGCGCGAGTATACCCTGGCCTCCGGCGGGCCATACTGCGACTGCGGGTACAAAAAAGCGGATATGAGAAAGGCGACCAACTTCATGAGCCAAACCGTTTACGGCATCCTGATCCCCTTTCTCGGTACAGCGCTGGGCGCGGCCTGCGTATTCTTTATGCGCAGACAACTCAGCGACATCCTGCAGCGCATTTTGACCGGCTTTGCCGCCGGTGTGATGGTAGCGGCCTCTGTGTGGAGTCTGCTGATTCCTGCGATGGAACAGGCAGCATGGATGGGAAAGCTGTCGTTTGTTCCGGCGTTTGTCGGATTTTGGATCGGCATTCTGTTCCTGCTGGGACTGGATCACCTGATTCCCCACCTCCATGCTAAAAGCAACCAGGCAGAGGGGCCGAAAAGTCAACTCAAAAAAACGACAATGATGGTGCTGGCTGTGACGCTTCACAACATCCCGGAGGGAATGGCCGTAGGGGTCGTCTACGCGGGGGCCCTCTCTGGCAGCGCGCAAATCACGGCAACCGGCGCTCTGGCGCTGTCCATTGGCATTGCCATTCAAAACTTTCCGGAGGGGGCCATCATCTCCATGCCGCTCCGGGCAGAGGGCGAGAGCAAGGGACGGGCGTTTGTTGGCGGTGTGCTTTCCGGCATCGTAGAGCCAATCGGGGCTGTGCTGACCATTCTTGGCGCAGGGCTAATCGTCCCGGCCCTTCCGTATTTACTGAGCTTTGCCGCAGGTGCAATGCTTTATGTGGTAGTGGAGGAGCTGATTCCGGAAATGTCCCAAGGCGAGCATTCCAACCTTGGCACGCTCGCCTTTGCTATGGGCTTCGGCATCATGATAGCGCTGGACGTGGCACTGGGATAAACCGAGCGCCTAACCATCATCACCACCATCGCCGACAGAACGCCCACCATGGGCTATGCGCATATCAAAAGTCCAAATAGGAAGCATATATATGTTGTCTTCCCGACCGGACGGATAGGCACATCCGGCACGGCATCAATCGCGCGGATCGCATCCCGACACAGGACGCGATCCGCGCCAGAACAGAAGATCAGTCCTCCAGCGGCTGCATGATTTCCAGTATGATCCCGTCGGGATCCCGAAGGTAGAAGGCCTTGCTCCGGCCAAAGCCCTCCTGCCTAAAATCAAATTCCTGGGGAGAGGAAAAGCACTCCACACCCTGCTCCACCAGTTTTTGATAGGCCCTGTCGGCATCCTCCGTGTAGAAGCAAAGCTCCGAAATGGAGGTGGTGAAGAGGTCCATGGGGATGCGCAGAACATCATCATTCACGAACTGGATGAGCTCCACCGGCGGCATATGCAGCTGATCCGAGCCGTTCAGATAAGCAACCCGGGCCTTGCAGTTTTCCCGCCTGAATATCGCCTCCGTCTCCTTTCCCTCCATCAGGATCTCCCCCTGATACCGAAGGCCCAGCACATCCCGATAAAACGTCACGGAACGGTCCAGGTCGCTGACGGTCAATCCGACATGATAGATTTGTCCAATCATAGGCTCCTCCTCGTTAGTTGTTTTCCGTTGACTCAACAAAGGCGTGAATCAGGAAGACAGGCCCGGCTGATATCATCGCATTTACCCACCACGGTCGCTAGCGGTTTTGTTATCACTCTCGTACAAAGCTAAACTCAGGGCTTTGAGTTTTAGCCTCTATCTCAAAGGGCACGGCAACTTCCGAGCAACAGAGGACGAGAACGCCTTCATGAACTCGGACTTGCCGGAGCGGCGTATCCCCGTGATCACCTTGATGTCCCGGGTGCCCTCGAGCGCCCAGAGCCATTTCATGTACGCGTCGCGGTCTACCCATGCCGTCATCCGCTCCTTCTCGGTTTCGAAACTCTAATTATTTGAAAGTTTCGAAACCGAGGAGGCAATATGCCCTCGGTCCGCGCAAGAGTGGATGGGGAATACGGCCATGCAGGAGGTCGCGACCGTGCTCGTGGCGCACTCCGGCTTGGTACCCGAGGGCTCCTCGCGGTCGCGCGCCGCATCCGAGCTCGCCGAGATGTTCGCCAGGGCCGACGGCGAAACCGAGGCGCTGCCCGACAAAGGGCCCGACGCCGCAGCTCGCTCCGCGCTCGAGTTCCTTCGCAGGTTGACAGAATCGCTCGGGTTGGTAGAATAGCCTGCAGATAGCAAAACCTTCACGGTTTTAGGGGCGGACTTGCGCAAGCGACTCTGCCCTATTTTTATATTCACTCGCTATAGGAAACGGGTGATACCTGGGTCAATTAAGGGAGGGGCATCGCATGGCGTCAAGCGCAGAATACCTGGAATACGTCCTCGACCTGCTGGCCGACGTGCCAGAGGTCTCGCATCGGAAGATGATGGGCGAGTATCTGCTCTATGCGTCGGGCAAGCTCTTCGGCGGCGTCTATGACGACCGCTTTCTGGTGAAGAGCACGGAGTCCTCGCGCGCGCTGCTCTCGGTGCCCACCGTGCCCTACGAGGGCGCTGCGGAGATGCTGCTCGTGGACGTGGAGGACAAAGCCGCCGTGCGCACCATCGTGGAGGGCACGCTTCAGGAGCTGCCCGAGCCGAGGAAGCGCCGGGCGTAGATTCCTGCGGGTCTGCATATCGTCGCCGGCATCAATCACCCGTGCCTGCTCATATGGCGATTGCGCCATCACCACGCTTAGAAACCGAAGCTCTCCTAGGACTCCTCCCGAAGACCTCCTAGGAAGTCTTCGGGTACCCTACGCGGCAGTTATTGCGCTTACCGTGGTACTCGAGCAACGGCTCGTTGTCGAGATCCAGCAGGTCAATGTAGATGTTGTTGGCGGACGGATCCTTCTGAGCAACAGAGGCGGAGAACGCCTTCATAAGCTCGGACTTGCCGGAGCGGTGCATCCCCGTGATCACCTTGATGTCCCGGGTGCCCTCGAGCGCCCAGAGCCATTTCATGTATGCGTCGCGGTCTACCCATGCCATCATCCGCTCGTTCTCGGTTTCGAAACTCGAATAGTTTTATAGTTTCGAAACCGAGAAGGCGATGCGCCATCGGCCCGGCCAAGTGCGTGCCGGAAGACTGGACAACCTGTGCAATTTTCGCCGGTCCGCAATTGCGAGCACTCGGAGCGCGCGGCGCCGCTCGTTTCGCTACATCGCCTTGATGGGATGGCGGATCACGGTCTTGAGCTTCTCCGGCGCGCACTTGCGCGGGTCGGAGAGGTAGATCTCGTGATGGAGGCGGGATTCGGAGAAGTCGGGGGCGTAGCCCTGCTCCGCCGCGAATGCGCGCATGGCGTCTATGGTCGCCGGCTCGCCGTCGTAGGGCCCGGTGTGCATGCATTGAACGCAAAGGCCCTCGTCGACCCTCAGCAGCTCGACCGCCGAGAAGTCCAGCTTCTTTTTGGCGGCGGCTTCCGAAACGGCCCAGTCGAAGTCCTCGCGAGTGACGAAGTCGGGCAGGCGGATGCATGAGATGAAGCTGAAGTCGTCCTTCCGCGCATAATCGATTTCGCCATCGGCGCAGTCTTGCCACCAGAAGCCCTCGAGCGGCGGCACGACGAAGTCGAAATAGCCCTCGATTTCCCTCGGACCCTTCTTCGACATCTTGATGGCATATGCGACGCCGTAGAGCAGCGGCAACGCGTTCTGGTACTCGCCGCCCTCGGCATTGGGATCGCCCTTGCCCCGCACGGCAACGTAGCTCATAGGCGGAACGGTTACGACGCCCGGCTTGCCCGACGGCCTGTAGAGCCCCCTGAACTCCTTCTTGAAATCGTATGCCATCGCAACAAACCTCCCTGAGCTTGGGTTTCCGTCGAATCGGTTCAAATAGAGCAGCGGGCGCGGCTTCGGAAGAAACCGCGCCCATTGGCAGTCATTATAACACATAATCGAACGTCTGTTCTATTCCCCTTCTTTCACGCTCGTTTGTCGTAGCGCCATTCCAATTGGGTCCAGTTTAGCTGTCAGTTTTGTCCACCTTGCTGCCGAATCCCTCCGCGTGTCCTCACATAGGCGTTTGGGACAAACCCTGGAACAAATTCGCAAACTATTTCGAAACCGCAAGCTCGCAGTTTCGTTTTTGTCCCGGGGACAAAAAAACGGGCGAGTTTTGGGGCTCGGAACCGTCCGAAATGGACACTGAAACGGCTGATTCTCCTCTTTGGCGCCTGTTTAGCGAAGTGAATCGTAGCCAGCGGCTTTATCGTTCTGCATTCCCGCAGGTCGGATAGGATGTGTAAAAGCGATGACGAAAAGAATCGTCGCAGGCGGCTTATTCACCCAAGAGTTCAACGGTTCCACTTTCAAATGCATGGGGAAATGCGAATGACCTCAATGCGCTCCCGAACTCGGCGCTAACGTAAACGCCGACTCCGTCGAGCGAAGACAGGCTAATATGAGTCACAACATCGTCTCCAAGGCTGATATGCCTAAGATGGCTTCCACTGGGGGCGGAGTTTGCCAATAGCAACAGCATGAAGAAATGCAGTGCCCTCGGAGTCCTGCTCAGTAATTCCGTCAGCGTTCTTCTCAAGCCAATCCAGAAGAGCAATCGGATCGTCCATCACGTCAGGTGGCGGAGTTGGCATGGAAGGCAGGTTCTTGTTGGTATTCACCTATTGTACGCTCGTCGTCGTGCACGGCCAAACGGACAGCATCCCGAATTCGATAGCTGCATGCGAGCTGCATGCGAGGGGGTTCTTCGAGCTAAGTGCTCTTGAGCATAGCGTTTCACGTGCCGGTGTTCATGTGCGGCAAGGATTGCTTTTTCGGGCTCGATCCGAGGATGCGTGACTACGGTCTCTCTTGCTGTTCAGCTCGCCTAGTCTGCATCTTGGTTCCTCGACTGCGCAGCTTGGTTAAACGCCGAAGGTTCAGCTATCTTCGTCAGCTAGCATGAGAGCACCCCGAAGGGAGGACGCGTGAAGATCACAATCGAAGAGCGAGAAGCAACTCAAGATATAGAAGTCACGATCGTCTGCGTAAGGGTCGATCGCCGCGTGCTTGATATAACGGCTCGGCTACGCATGCTTGACAGGAAGGTGACGGGCACGGCCGACGGCTGCACGCGCGTGCTGAGCGCAGAAGACGTCCTGTTCATCGAGTCGGTCGACAAGCACACGTTCATTTATACGGCCGACACGGTTCTCGAAACGGGCCTGCGCCTTTACGAGATGGAGGAGCGCCTGGCGGACTGCGACTTCCTGCGCATCGCGAAAGGTTGCATCGTCAACTTCCGCGCGATCACCGCCCTCAAGCCCGACGTCAGCGGCAGGATCATCGCCACCTTGGAAAACGGTGAGCAGGTCGTTATCTCGCGCCAGTATGCGCCCGACGTCAAATCGAAGCTCGGTCTGAAGCAGTCGAAACGAAGGAAGGGAGACCGAAATGATTAACAGGGACATTATCGACACCGATAAAAAGACGCCCGTGGAAAACCTCAGGCAACTCGTGAAAAGCACCTGTATCGGCTTCACTGTTGCCATGATAGCCTTCTTGGCATTAGGGACTTGTTTCGCTGATGACACCGCCAAGCAGGGCATTAACTATTGCTGGTCGATTCTCGCCGCGTGCGTCACCGTCCCCGCGCTGCAGTTCGTGTTCTTCACGCCCGCGGTGATCAGACAGATGGCGTATCCCGCGCGCCTGGCGCTGTTCAGCGTTTGCCTCTACGCAGCCCTCTGTGCATTGGCGTTTGTCTTTGCTTGGGTTCCCGTGAACAACCCCGGGGCGTGGGTTACCTTCACGGTTGTCTTTCTCGCCATCCTGGCGGTCCTCACTCTTGCTTTCAACGCCAAGCTGAGCCGCGAGACCCGCGAATTGAACGACAGGCTCGCGGAATACCGCAAGAGCAAGGAGACGGAATAAGGGTATAGCTGAGCATTATCGATGCTGGGCAAATCCTTACTCCCGATCCTCGGATTACCGCCCAGTGCGAGGACCTGATGCCAAGGCCGGCGCAGGGCGATGCTCGGCCCCCTTCGCTACCCCAAGCGCTTCCTGCGCGGTCATGCCCTTGTAGCCCTCGTTTGTACGCATAAGCGGGTTCATGTGCAGGGGAATGTCGATCCAGGCGCCGCTTGCTCGGTCAGCCTGATCGGATTGGAGGAAGACGACCTCGTGTTCAGCATAGACGATGGCGAAACTTCCTACGTATTGCGGTCTACCCAAGCCATCATTCGGTCCTCCTCGGTTTCGAAACTCGAATTTTTTAAAGTTTCGAAACCGGGGAGGCAATATGCACAGGGATGCATCGAGGAGCAATTCCCAGTCGCGCCATGTCAGCAGCGATGCCGGGCGCATTCACGCGTGCTACAATGCGGGCATCAGAGATGAAAACACAGTCCCCGTCGGGTAGTCGTGGGCGTGCGGGAGTCCGCATCAGTAACCTGCCTCCTTGGTTGTCCCTTCTCTGCATGGTCATCTACATAAAGGAGGAACCAACCATGCAGATCAGCGTGTCATCCACCCTGACCGTATATCATGACGGCCAGTTTTGGGTGGGGCTGGCGGAGCATGCCGAGGACGGCAGATACGGCGCCGCCCGCATCGTCTTCGGCGCAGAACCGTCCAATGAGGAGATCCTGCGATTCGTTGTCAACAAATGGGCGAAGCTCTCGTTCTTCGGTGGCGATCACGCCGAGACGAGCAAGCCTGCGAAGAACCCCAAGCGGCGCGCCCGCGAGGCGTCGAAGGCCCTTAAGCAGCCGGCGATGGGCACCAAGGCGCAGCAGGCGCTCGCGAGTCGGCGGGAGGCAATGAAACAAAAGTCGGCCTGCGCGAGGAGCCGACGCCGCACGGACGAGGCGGAGGCGCGCTTCGAGCAGCGGAAGCTGAAGCGCAAGCAGAAGCATCGAGGGCATTGATACCGCCATCGACCCATATATAGCAGCAGGCGTAGCTTCGATTGAAACTACGCCTGCCACCTGGTGCTATAACGTTATACAGAACGTGTGTTCTACTCCCACTCGATGGCGTCGGTTCTGCCGTCCCGTCATTCCAGTTACACCCAGTTTTCGGCATCGACACGGAACGCGTGCCGCCGAATGACGCGATGTCGCGTTTCGTCGGCTTCGGGGACAAAAGTTGGGACAACCTCAAAAAACTTTTTTCAAACTCAGGGCTTTGAGTTTTTATTTTTGTCCCAAGGGGCACGGAGAGCCGCCTTTGGAGGCTCGATATCGCCGAAAACGCCCGTTTTGAAACTCAACCGCCTTTGAGCCTGCAAGCCACCAGCTTCAACAGTAGGTGAATTAACGCAGGTGGCTTGCGCGACATTCGCAAAACCCCAGGTCGCAGGGCTTCGCCATCGGCGGGAAAGGTGAGTAGTCTCGGGTGGCTTGCTTATAAGTTAGTGAAATCCTGAAACGTGACAAGACTTATTACACGAATGATGTCGCCAGCTTCGGGATTGCCTCGTCGTCATAATATCCTTTGAGCTAACGAGGATGCCAGCTACGGGGTTGTCGATTTTCTGATGCATTAATAACCAGGCAAAGTCGGATAATCATATGAGCGGAGAGCACAAAAAGATAGCAGCTCATTAAGACAAATATCCTTGGCAGAATGCACTCCGGTGACTAGGATGACGACAGATGAACGAGGAGGACAGAACGATGCCATTACTCAGCGAGCGGTCGCTCGAATCTATTGCAAAGATGTTCGTGGGCGACGAAGGAGAGCTGTTCCACTACTTGTCGGGCCCTCAAATAGTGACATTCTTCAATGACCATTTTGACTTCCGGGACATCTACCAAGGTGGCAACGCTCCTACCAGATGGAGATACGCCGCCGGAAAGATAGCCAGTGTTGCGTCGAGCGGCCGTCTCGATCGTTTTTTCTCAATCGTTCTTGGATTCAAGTATATGGTCAGTACTTTTGGCTGCGATGAAATCGAAGCCCGAGAAAGGGCGGACAAAGCGAAGAAACGGTTCAACCAAGTACTAATCTCCGACGAGCTTGAGATAGTCGGAACAGACGGCGAGATGAAGCTTGTGGTGATTGATTCGGATCTAATCCCGATCGGGAAAGGCGGCTTTGCCGAAGCGTTCAGGCAAAAGTCAACAGGCAGAGTCCTGAAAAAGCTCATGCCCGAAGTAGCCCTTGATGCAAGAAACCGCCATCGCTTCAAGCGCGAATACGAGATAATGAATGATCTTTCGGAGCTGCCAGGGGTTCTCCGTGTCTTTGATTTCGACGAGAGCAATTGCTCCTACACGATGGAGGCCGGCGAGACCACGCTACTAGAGTTCATGGACAATCCTCTATCCGAGCAAGTCAAGATGTCCATAATCGAGCAGATAGTTGGCACCATGGCTGCCATTCACTCGCGCGGATACATTCACCGAGATCTAAGCCCCACGAATATTTTTCTACTGAGCGGCCAACTGAAGATTGCCGATTTCGGGCTTGGAAAGAACTTGAACACACTTTCATCCTACCAAACCACCAACACAAACAATTATGGACAGTGGTTCTACTGTTCACCTGAACAGCTTGTCTATCTAAAAGATGGGGACAAAAGGAGCGATGTCTTTTCCTTGGGCAGGATTATCAACTTCGTGCTCGCCGGACATCCGACAAAAACGAATCATCGTCTTCGACCGCTGGTAGAAAAAGCAACCGCAGACGATCCGTCGAAAAGATACCAGGATGCGGCAGAGTTTTTGAGCGCGATAAAGCGAAGGTTGTCTTCGATAGCAGATGCGGACCGGGAAACGAAACTTGCGGAAAAGGCAGCACGGGGAATCCT
The DNA here is from genome assembly GCA_019425015.1 of Collinsella sp. Taxonomy (GTDB): domain Bacteria; phylum Actinomycetota; class Coriobacteriia; order Coriobacteriales; family Coriobacteriaceae; genus Collinsella. The sequence goes on along the minus strand of JAHYYJ010000019.1, from coordinate 4,394 downwards.
CGACGGAGAGGTTGCCGAATGGATTCTCGAAATGACCGATGAGCAGCTGTGCTCACGGGTAGCGTCAAACCCCGCGTTCGCTAAAACGGTTGTCAAATTTACGGAAATCGACAACGGCAATGCGGCCTTTGTCATGGATGCTATCGACCAGAGCATGACGCAAGTCTGCAAGACATGGGAAGACCACGATCCATTTGCCGACATCGCAAAGTCGATTGTTTTAAGCAAGGCGCCATACGACATCAAGGAGCGTGCCTGCCAAACGCTTTCATATGTAGCATGGCAAATCAACCGTTTCCATGCCCAGCATCTGATTGAGGATATTATCACCAGCGGAATAGACCCGATGCTGGAAGACCTTCTCAACGACTCCGTGTAGATTCATTAATGCAGCGCAGGCCTGCGTTCGTCTAGGGAAAACGATACGATAGACGGCATCTTGGTTGCACCCTAGGCCGTTCACCCTTCCGCTCTCTCCCATATAGTTCGATTTCGATAAGCTGAGTCCCAACCGATGGGTGCCATTTATCCGGGTGCACCTGGGGCAACGGGCCGGTAGGCCTGCGCAAGGTCGCTCGCAGAACGCGCAACATCAAACACGACAGAAGAGGCGAACGACAGATGCCGGACTCCGGACGACAGCACCGCGGAAGACGAGCATTCCGACCACAATCGAACGAATCTCGGTCCTAGGCAGGCGCCCGCACGGGCGCCTTTTACTTTTCAGGGACTTAGCCGCGAGCTAATCGGAGACCATAGAGCACTTCAAAACGGTTCAGAACGATAATCAACAAAACCGCAGGTAGAATATGCTGTTTTAAAAATCGTCTCTTACACTCCGCAACGCTCGGAAGCGCTCCGTTCAGGATTGTTCGTAACCCCCCGACCGTCCAAACAAAGAGGCGCAGTCCAAACTTGACCTGCGCCTCTCATCAAAAAGAATTATTTGTTGTATATCAATCCAAGCATCCAAGGGATTGGCATGAGAACGGCCGCCGCCAGCAACACAGGGATGCAAGCCACGATTGCCAGCCCTCCGCCAGCTCCTCGCGAAACCGCCTCACGAGAGCATCTGGCTCACACAGCGCTGCACGGCGGCGTAGTTGGAGCCCAACCGTCGCTTGCGCTCCTCGCCGTTGCCGTAGTCGCCGTTGATGACGGTGCGTGCCAGCGCGTCGATGTCGACCTCGCCACTGCCGGACGAAGAAGAACCGCCGGAACCACCGCCGAGAGAATCCGGTTCACCTCGGCCTGCACCTCGAAGTAGCGCGAGCCCAGGGCCCGTTTACGCGCCTCGCCGTTGCCGAACTCCTCGTTGATGACGCGCCACGCCAGGCTCGCCACGTCACCCGAGGGCGCAGAGCCGCCACTGCCGGAAGACCCCGCAGCCACGGTGTCCGAAGACCCGGCGCCTCGGCAGATGCGCGGGCGCAGGGCTGCCCTGCGCCCGGCGGCGATGTAGGGCGCGGGGCAGATCTTGTCGGTCACGTCGTAGCGGCGGATGACGCCGCCCTCGGAGATGCCGTAGCGCTTCATGAGGGTCTGCACGAGCCAGGCGAGCTTGCCCGCCTCGACCTCGCTGTAGTCCTCGCTAGCGCTCACGGCCTCGATGCCGACGCTGCGGCAGTTCATGAGCCAGTTGCCGGCGTGCCAGGCGGTGTCGCCCTCGGCCACGCTCTGGTAGATCTCGTCGGTGATGTCGCCCACGAAGTAGCGGGCGGACGACCCCTGCCGCTCGTTGTGCGAGAAGTAGATCGCGTTGTTGCGGGCCGACGCCAGAGTCGCCGTGTAGTGGATCACGATGCGGTCGATGGCGTGCGAGCGCCTGCGCGTCATGCGGTCGCTGCCGCACTGCTTGAACAGGATGCTATGCCCCATTGGCGCTGACCTCCTTGAATCCCGCGTCCTCGCCCTCCTCGGGCTTGAAGTCGCTGGGCGTGTCGGGCTCGCAGCCGGGCTCGCGCAACTCCTCCCAGCGCTCCTCCTCGCTTGCGTACTCACTCATAGGAATCGCCCGCCTTTCCCAGCTCGGCAATAACGGGCGAGAGCACGGCCATCACCATGGCCACGCACAGCGCGCGCCGCGTGGGGTCGAGCACGGCCACGCCCATGAGCAGGTCGACGTTGGCCACTACGACGCCCAGGACGCCCTGGACGACCGTGCGCATAAAGCGCCACTGCCGCTCGTTGCTCGTCAGAAAACGGTTCATCTGCCGCTCCTCTCCTCAAGAGCGTCAACGTCGCGCCTGACCACGGCCATGTCCTGCTCGAGCTTGTAGGTGCGCTCGATGAGGCAGTTGTGCTTCTCAACGCGCCGCGCGCGCTCGTCAATCTTGAGCTCCATCACCGCGCGGCTTCGCGAGTTCGACGCGATCACCCCGACCTGCGTCACGACGCCGATGAGCGCCACCGCAATAGACTCCACAAGGACCTCCCAGCAGAACATGGACCAACTTCAACGGCCCCATCATCCGCTGCGGTCACAAATCAGCTGGTAGCTGAATCGCTGCTATAAAAAGCGAGGTAAAATAAGAAAAAGCACAGTAACGATTGTTCGAAAGAGTCGCTAACGGGAGGTAGAAATGGAAAGCCGGCTTTACGAGGAGGGGTACGACGAAAGTCTCTTGAGAGCTGTAGCGGCTCTTAACGAGACTCCTGCATCCACGGAAGCAATCCTGGGCCTGTTGCAAAAACACTGGGATTTGCCTCGAGGAGAAGCGGAGCAGCTGTTGTCGCAGGAACGCTACGAAGGATTCTTCCAGCGTGATTTCGCAAGATACCTGACGATGTACGAAGGCTTTTCCAAAGAAAAGGCAAGGGCATATACGACTAGCCACATGAACCTTCTGGCTCTGCGAAAAATCGAAAGGCCGTGGGCTATCGAGTACAACAGGCTTTATCGCCAGATCGAAAAGCAGAAGCCTCAAATAAAGGGGAAGGTTCACCTATCTTCCGAAATCGAGGAGTAAAGCAGTTCTCGCTACACGCCGCCGCATCCCATCGCCTAACCCACACCACGGGGGCGGCGCGCTCACCCCTGGCAGCAGCGCAGGAAGGGCGCCTGCGCAGCTGCCAGGGGTGCCATTATGCTCAGTCCCAAGCCGCTACCCGGCAGTGAGGTAGCCCGCCTGCCCCTCGCGGTCGATGTGGCACATCGCGTACGTCGTCTGCTTAGAGTCGTAGGTCGTGCCGTTGCCACCCGCGATGGCCTTGCAGTTGTAGAACGTGGAAGAGCCCGTGCACCCGCTCGGCAGCCCCCAGTCGGCATCGACCAGGATGCGCTCAAGGGCGGTGCAGGCACCGAACGTGTAGAGCATGCTAGAAAGCGACGCCAGACTCATGCCCCGCAGATCGAGCTCGGTGAGCGCGGAGCACGAGTTGAACGTACGGTTCATGTAGGCCACGCCGCGCAGGTTCGCCATGCCAGAAACCGAGGTCAGGGCGTTGCAACTGTAGAACCAGTAGTTCAGGTTCACGTTGGCGACCCTCGATGTGTCGGCGGCGATGGTCACGCGCTTCACGCTCTTGCCGAACGAAGCCCAGGGCGTCGCCTGGATCGCGGCGTACTTGGCGTTGGCGCAAAGCGTGTCGGAGGCCAGCACCTCGCGACCTGTCGCATCGGCCTTGGCGAACCCGATCTTGAGCTCGCCGTCGGCGAACAGCGTGGCGTTGAGCCAGGTGCGGACTTCGTACTCGGGGTCAGTCAGAACGCCACCCGCCCCCAGCTTGAGGACGGAGGCGCCGGAGGTCTGGAACGGCACGAAGCCGTCGGTGCCGCCCATTGAGTTCGATTTGAGTTTCACGGGCCCCGAAACGTCCCCGTTTCGGGGCCCGGGGACAAAAATCGCACGTCTACTCACTTGGGATAAATCCTTACTCCCATTCCTCCGAATACCGCCCAGTGCTTTGCCATCTTGAAACACTGGGAGTAAATAGCGAAATAGCAGGTGAAAGGGAGTAAAAGACCAAAGAAAAAGCCTCCGTCCCAACGCGGGAACGGAGGCTAGGAAATCGTTTTTACTCACCGCCGTCGCTGGTGGCTTTGCCATGACTGTCGTACGAAACGAAACTCAGCGGCACAGTGCGTCACTCAAAAGTGCAGGTCAGAACCCTATCAGCCTACTCCCACTCGACAAATTCAAGTATACGAGGAAGTATTTCTCTTGAATTTACAGGTAAAATATTCGCAAATTTGCTAATATTTTACCTGCTATTTTCGGCTGTCAATTTTCTTAGTATCAAAATAGTATCACAAGAGGCTGGAAAATGCAACAGAATTATGTGGAGCTCTACATAATTCTGTAACCTTCTTTGCTGTGGTGTATCAAGTAATCTTACTGAACATATGGCGCACCTTGTCCAGGCGGCTGTTTGGACGGCGGGGCTGGATGACC
>JAHYYJ010000018.1 GCA_019425015.1 Collinsella sp. | reverse complement strand
GGTACCGCCTCGCGGTGACATCGTTTTTATGTCAACCTTGGTCTAACAGAGCCAACCAGTAAGCCCCTGTTTGATATATCCTGAAGTGGAGGATGCGACGTATGTCGGAAGCTGTAGAGAAAAAGCAGAGTGCCTTTGATAAATTCGAAAACCTGCTGAACACCTATCTTGGCCCTGTTGCCGAGAAGATGGACAAGCAACGTCACCTGTCCGCAGTTAAGAAGGCCATGATCGCCATGACCCCGCTGCTACTGATTGGTTCGTTCTGCCTGATCCCGGCCGCCATTCCCAACATGATTGGCGAGACCAACCCCATCTCCGTTTGGATTCTGAACAACACCCAGTACTTCGATTTGGCCTATAACGTTTCCATGGGCCTGATGTCGGTCTTCGTTTCCGTCGTTACCGCCTACCACCTGGCCAAGTCCTATGAGCTGGACGCTCCCGGCTCCATGTCCATGGCCCTCGTTGCCTTCCTGTTGCTCGGCATGGAAATGGACGAGGCCGGCGGCATCGCGCTGCGTGGCATGGGTTCCAAGGGTCTGTTTGTTGCCATGGTCGCTTCGCTACTCGCGGTCGAGGTGTACCGTTGGTGCAAGAAGCGTCACTTCACCATCAAGATGCCTGATACCGTGCCCGACTTCATCTCGAGCTCCTTCGAGATCATCCCGGTCACCGCTATCGTCATCGGCCTGTTCTTGGGTATCCGTGTTCTGTGTCAGGGCGTTTTCGGCATCATGCCCAACGAGATCTTCTCGATCATCCTGGCCCCGCTCGTCGGTTCGATGGACAGCCCGCTCGCGGTTACCTTCTACCACATCCTGCGCTGCTTCATCTTCTTCTTCGGCATTCACCCCTCCGTTCTGTCGCCGATTGTTCAGCCGATTTCCACGCAGTTCCTGGCTGAGAACATCGCTGCGGTTCAGGCCGGTGGTGTCGCTACCCACATCTTCACCCCTGGCCCCATGTCCGCATTTGGCGGTTTCACCGGCCTGGGTGTGACCATGGGCGTTGTTATCTGGTTCATGTTCTCCAAGTCCAAGGTCCAGCGCGAGATCGGCCGCATCGCTTTCATCCCGTCGCTGTTCGGCGTAAACGAGCCGATTCTGTTCGGTGCTCCGATTGTTCTGAATCCGATTTTCTTTATCCCGTTCGTTATCTTCGGCGGCATCCTGTCCTCCATCCCGTTCTGGTTCATGAGCTGGGGCTGGGTACCCTGCTCTACCTTCACGCCTCCTTACGTCGGTGTGTTCCTGGAAGGCTTCCTGACCAACATGTCTTGGACCTCGATTGCGGCCAACGTGGTTCAGCTGGTCCTCGCACTGATCGTGTACTACCCCTTCTGCAAGGTTGCCGAGAAGCGTGCATTGGCTGAAGAGGCTCGTATGGCTGCCGAGAAACATTCCGAGATCTCTGCTGAGGACGAGGCTCTGCTCGAGGATCTTGACCTCGACTTCTAATCAAGTGGAATAGCAGGCGCCTGCGCCTGCTAATTTTGAAAGTATGAAAGCCCGGCGATGGGGGAGACTTCGTTGTCGGGCTCCTTTGAAAGGCGCTACGTTCGATGAATGCACATGTGGATAATATCCGTACCTTCTTGGACGAGCACGAGCTCGACGCATTGCTGATCAAGAGTAAAACCATGAAGCGCTACCTGGGCACGTTGACCGGTAGCGGTTGCAAGGTGCTCATCACGCGTGACCGCGGTTTTCTCATCATGGACGGCCGCTATGTGAACGAGGCCCAGGGTCGCGAGTTCGATCTGGAGTTCCGTGTTCACGAGCAGGGGAAGAGCTATTTGGTCGAGCTCGAGCGTGCGCTCAAGGAGTGCGGCTGTGCCACGGTGGGCATCGAGGAGTCCGAAATCTCAATCTCGGAGTATCGCAACTTGGAGGGCTTGGGCTTTGGCACTACGCTGCTGGGCAGCGAGATGGCGCTGATGCGCCTGCGCAAGGACGAGGCTGAGATTGCTGCGGTCCAGCATGCGGTCGATGTTGCCGATGACGTGTACGCCAAGGTGATCGAGCAGTTGCACGTGGATATGACTGAATTTGAAATCTCCGCACTCGTGCACTATTACTCGATTGCCGCCGGTGCCGAGGCAATGTCGTTCGATACCATCGTTGCCACCGGCGAGCGCAGCGCCATGCCTCATGGCCGTCCTACCGACCGTCGGGTCCAAGCACATGAGCCGATCCTGATTGACTTCGGTGTGCAGATCAACGGTTATCAGTCAGATATGACGCGCGTGTGCTTCCTGGGCGCCCCGACCGACCGGATGGCTCATGTGTACGAGACCGTTTTGAATGCTCATCTTGCAGGCATCGATACCATTCGTTGCGGTGTGGTGGCGCGCGATGTGGATGCGGCCGCACGTCGTGTAATCAACGAAGCGGGTTACGGTGAGTATTTCACCCATGGTCTTGGTCATGGTATCGGCATGGGTGGCGACTTGCCGCTGCTAAACCCCTCTGGTGAGATTGTGCTCGACAACGGAATGATCATGTCCTGCGAGCCGGGCGTATATATTCCTGGAGTCGGAGGCGTGCGCATTGAAGACGACGTCTTGTTGAAAGACGGCGTTGCATGCCCGCTTAACCATACTGATAAGCAGCTGCGCATTCTGAATGTGAGGTAGCGCATGGCTAAAAAGCGCAAGGAACGGCCGCGTGCGGCGACCGCGGAGCAGATGCCTTCTCCTGCGGCGAGCACTGTGAGCAAGATTCACAAGGAATCGAAGGCTAATGCATCCTCGATTCTGCCGGCGCCCCCGCTGTCGCGTTTGTACGCGTACGTTATCGACTGGATTTTGGGTGGTATTGTCTCTGGCTTGCCAGCCGTGTTGGTTTATCTTGCGCTGACCCACAAGAACGCGATGCTCCCCGACTTGTACGTGTTTGAGGCAATGGGGTATCCCTGGAGCGTCGGTATCGTGGTCGGACTATCGTGCGTGCTCGCCGCTATCGCATACTTTGTGCTGATTCCGTTGCTGGCGTGGCCGGGGCAAACGCCGGGCAAGCGCATCGCGCATGTTCGTGTCGCAACGCTTGATGGCGGCTTGCCTTCCGTCGGACGCTTGATTTGGCGTCAGGTTATCGTTGGCTTTTTGCTCGAAGGCAGCGGGTATGTGGTGTCCCGATATATTCGCGAGACAATGGTGCTTGTCACCCGCGTTGACGTGAATTATTACTGGGAAATCGCGGGCATGATTATTACAGCGGTGTCTCTGCTCATGTTCCTGATCGTCCCCGCGCGCCGGTGCGTTCACGATTGCCTGGCTGGCACGCGCGTGGTTCCCACTGAGGGGCATCCGCTGTATCAGGACTAGTCACCTGTGAATTTGCCGCGGCGACGTTGTCCGCGGCCTACTTGTTGTATGCATGCGTAATGTCCGGCATGCTTCTACCTTGCCTAACGCGCGCGTTGGGCTAAATGAATTGGTCGGTCTACGACGAAGGAGTTAGAAATGTATAGCAAGAACGTTATGGTCGTTAACCCCACTGGCCTGCACGCTCGCCCTGCAGCGACGCTGGCGACCGAGGCTGCTAAGTTTGCCTCGAAGATTGAGGTCCGCAACGCCTCCAAGGATGGTGACTTCAAGGACGCTAAGTCCATGATTGCCATCATGACCTCGGGTATTACCCAGAACGATGAGGTCGAGTTGCGTGCCGAGGGCGACGACGAGGTTGCCGCCGTTGACGCGTTGGTCGCTCTTATTGAGGGCGGTTTCGGCGAGTAGCGCACTCTTGATGCGGACGGGTGCGCGTTCTTGCGCGCCGTCGATTTTGGCAAGAACGCCAATGCAGATGCCCTTCTCCGAGCGATCGGGGAGGGGCATTTTATTGTGAGTTTGAGTGGCACGTCCGCCGAGGTTCCTGATAGTTCGCGCTATCTTATCGCCGACTCCAGCAAAATCGGCAAGCGTGACTTCTGCACGTTCTGCCGCCTGGACAATTTGGACGCCGTGGTGTGCGAGCCGGATATTGACGATGAGGATCGCGCCGCCATCGAGGAGCATACGCAGGTTATCTGCTAGCGAGTGCTGCGGGAGATACTTTTGCCCCTGCCATTGCGGAGTATTTACATCATCACGACGCATAATAGGTGCGCGTGCAGATTGCAGGTTCCCCTGTGCGATGAGTTGCAGCTGTTTTACGGTGAGGCATAGCATCCGTTATGCGTAAAGCTCGGTATTACTGTATGTCTCAACCATTGCAATGGTCGGTATTTTTGTAGCTATAAGCTCATTTAAAGCTCGGTATTTTTGTATTATTAGATATATCTGAAGGTCGGTATTTTTGTAAACTAGCACGTAAATTATGCTGAGGTGAGATTATGTTTAAACGGAAGGCATATGATCGTCTGCAGGAGTGGAAAGAACGCTCGCAAGGGCGCACTGCGGTGCTTATTGAGGGTGCAAGACGCGTTGGCAAAACGACGCTCGTCAAGTGCTTCGCGCAAAATGAATACAAGGATTATCTGTACATTGACTTTTCGGCTGCTAGCAAAGCCACGCTCGATATATTTCTGAACCATCGTGAAGATGTCGATCTTTTTTTACGCATGCTTCAGCTGCAGTATGGTAAGGCCCTCGAACCGAGAGAGTCGCTGGTCATTTTTGATGAAGTGCAGCGGTTTCCCATCGCGCGCGAATACATAAAGCATCTTGTAGAAGACGGCAGATTTGATTACATCGAGACAGGCTCTCTTGTCTCCATCAAAAAGAATGTCGATAGCATTGTCATACCGTCAGAGGAAGAAAGAATCCCTCTCGAGCCCCTCGATTTTGAGGAGTATCTTTGGGCGACCGGAAAAGATCTTTATGCAGAAGAGATCCGTAAAGCGCGCGAATCTCGGACCGCGCTTCCGGACGGCGTTCATGCGACGTGCATGAGATTATTTGATGAGTATATGCTTGTCGGTGGTATGCCTCAGTCGGTCGACTCCTTTGTGGCAGAGAATGATTTTAGAGGATGCGACAGGGTTAAACGGCAGATTATCGCACTGTACAGGGAGGACATTGCCAAGTTTGGAGGTTCGGACGCTAGACGTGCGCGGGCGGTTTATGACGATATTCCGGGTCAATTATCTGCGGCAAATAAACGGTTCAAATTTGACAGCTTGGAGAAGGGGTCCCGTTTTGAGACATATGAGTCGGCGTTAATCTGGCTTGAGGATGCGCGACTGATTAACCGTTGCTATTTATGCAGTGATCCGAGCGTGGGTTACCGCCTGCACGAGGACGCGTCTTCGCTTAAATGCTATATGGCGGACACGGGATTGCTCGTGAGCTTGGCGTTTGATGATGGTCCGGACCTTATGGATGTTCATAGAGACATTCAATTTGGAAGAATTTCAATTAATAAAGGAATGCTAATCGAGAACATCGTGGCGCAGCAGCTTAAGAGTCTGGGGCATTCGCTTTTTTATTACAGCTGGCAGGAGCCTTCCAAAACAGAGGGGAGTCGGCCCAGAACGCGTGAAATTGATTTTCTTGTTTCGCGCGGCTTTGAAGACGCGGCTGGAAAACCGCGGGTCACTCCTGTTGAAGTTAAATCTTCCAAATCGTATTCAACAATCTCGCTTGACGATTTCGGCAGACGATTCGAACGACGAGTCGGAGAAGAGATAGTTCTTCACCCAAAACAGCTCAGGGCTGAAGGGCATAGGATATATCTACCTCTGTATATGACGATCTTTATCTGATCGACGGCATGCGGTCCTGTGGCTCATTGAGCCGCAGGACCGTGTATCGTTGGGAGTTTATTGTGATAATGCGCGCAAGCTAAGCCGGGGATCGAGTTTTCGGGATATGTCGGTGAAGTTCCGTCACCGCGGACTGGGTGTCCGTGCGCCCGACGAGGTCGTTGCGTGCCTAGAAGCCCCGAGCTCCAGAAGCCGTACGCTTGTTTCGGGCGTGCTGGTCGAATGCTCCAGCGTGAAAGACCTACGGGTGTAGCTTGCTCGGCCTGTTTGTCTCGATCTGTAACAGCTAGGACTGAAAAACTCGGCTACGTGTTACAGGTTGAGATTTTTCGGCTAGGTCTAATCTATTCATCTCGATCTGTAACAGGTGGGGGCGAAATAACCGGCTAACTGTTATAGATTGAGATTGAGAGGATTGGCCGGTACGTTTGTCTCAATCTGTAACAGGTAGACGCCCAAAACCGGTTTTAGTGTTACAGATTGAGACAATTCGGCCTGGTCGGTCCCTTTCATCTCAATCTGTAACAGTTGGGACTGAAAAGCTCGGCTGGATGTTACAGATCGAGACAAACGGCTTCCGACCTGCACATAAAGGCCGGGGGCGGCGCGCCGTGTGACGTGCCGCCCCCGGCTGAGAAATGGGGACAGGTTGTGTGAGCGGGCAACCCCGCCAGCCGCTAGTCCAGACGACGGGTCTGCGCCACGTGCTTATACCAGTATGCGCTTGCCTTGGGCGTGCGCTTCTGGGTTTCAAAGTCAACGTAGAAGAAGCCATAGCGCTTGTTGTAGCCATTGGTCCAGGAGAACTGATCCTGCAGGCTCCACAGGAAGTAGCCGCCCACGTTGACGCCCACCTCCATGGCCTTGAGCAACCAGCGCAGGTGCTGCTCGATGTAGTCGATGCGCGGCTGGTCGTCCACAAAGCCGTCTTTGTAGGGGTCCTTGTAGCCCATGCCGTTCTCGGTGATGAAGATCTGCTTGTAGTTGGGGTAGCGCTGCTTAATGTAGACGAGCAGATCGAACAGGCCCTCGGGATAGATGATCCAGTCCCAGTCGGTGGTGGGGACGCCGGGCTTGTTCACATGCTCGCCAATGCCCTTAACGCGCCAGCGGCCAGTGCCCTTCTCGCCCGTACCGTTGTGGTGCAGGTCGTTCTCGCCATCGTAGGCCTTCAAGAAGCGGCACTGGTAGTTGTTAACGCCCAGGTAGTCGTTGTAGAGCGCGGCCTCGCGCATGATTTCCAGATCCTCGTCTAGGATCTCGATGGTGCCGCCCGAGACGGCAGCCAAGCGGTTGGCGCACTCGAGGGTGTCGGGCGCGTAGTCGCCGCGGAAGGTGGCGTCGAGCAAGAACTGGTTCTGCAGCACGTGCTCGTTGTTGGCGGCTTTGATGTCGGCGGGGTCGTTCTCGTTGAGCGGATACTTAAACTCCAGCGACTGGATGACGCCGATCTTGCCCTTAAAACCGCCGTTGTGGAAGGCCAGTACTGCCTTGGCGTGGGCGAGCATCATGTTGTGCTCGCACTGGAAGGCTTCGGCCAGATGCGCCTTGACGCCACCGGGGAAGGTGCCCTCGATGTAGGTGTTGGAGGCGTCGGCCCAGATCTCGTTAAAGGTGAACCAGTAGGTTACCTGGTCGGCGTACTCCTTAAAGCAGAAGGTGGCAAAGTCCACAAAGGCATCGATGGTCTCGCGGTTGAGGAAGTCGCCCTTCTCAAAGAGGGCAAGCGGCGTGTCGAAGTGATGCAGCGTGACAAACGGCTCAACGTGGTGCTTGTGGCACTCGGCGAAGAGATCGTGGTAGAACTGCACGCCCTCGGGGTTGATCTCGCCGGTGCCGTTGGGGAAGATGCGGCTCCAGGCAATGGAGAGGCGAATGCCGTTGATGCCGAACTCCTCGCACAGCTCCAGATCGACGGGGTACTGGTTGTAGAAGTCCGAAGCGGGATCGGGGGAAAAGCGCCCCTGGGCCTCCAAGAAGTCGTCCCAGGCGACTTTGCCCTTACCGTGGGTGCGGGTCTCGCCCTCTACCTGGTAAGCAGCAGTGGCGCCGCCAAAGACAAAGCCCTCGGGAAACTGCGCAGGCGGGTTGGTGACGCTAGCGGGGTTAACGGACATGATGATCCAATCGTCTAAATCGAAGGGCCAGCCGGTCTTGGATGGTCGGCTGGCCCTAAGCGTTACTTACTTCGAAAGCTGTTCACTCACGAAGGCGAGAGACTTGTCGCCGTCCTGGGAGAGCTCGATGTACTGCTTGCCACGGCAGGCGACGCACTTGTTGCCCACGCGCTCGCAGTCCTTCTGCAGGTCGGCCAAGTAGCTGGCAGCCTGCGGGGCCAGGACGACCAGATCAAAGTCGGGGAGCATGTCCACGTGGTTGCCATATGCCTCGGCAGCGGTCTCAAGATTGATGCCGCGCTCCTTGGCGGCCTTGGCCAGCGCGTTGGCGAGCAGGCCCGAGGTTCCGCCACCCTGGCAGAGCACGAGCACGCGCTTGCCGTTGAGGTCGCTGGCGGTCGTTGCCTCGGCAGCGGGTGCTGCGGGAACGGCGGGGGCATCGGACTTCACGGCCTCGGCAGCGGCGCCGGCGGCAACGCTCTTGGCGTCGGCCTTGCCCTGGAAGGCATCGTTGAGCTTGGCGGCCTTCTCGGCGTTCTTGGCGGCGAGCTCCTCCTGGGAGATCTCGGCCTCCTCGGCGCACTTCTGGGCGTCGTAGGCACGGAAGAACGGATAGTACAGAACAAAGTCGACGACCAGGATAAGGGCGAGCATCACAAAGGCGAGCGGCTGGAAGCCCAAGCCCATGATGGTGCCAATGGGGCCGGGGACAGTCCAGGGCAGGGTGTACATAAAGCCGTTCATGCCCAAAAAGTCGATAAAGATCTTGAGGATCCAGATGTTGGCGATCGGGGCAAAGACAAACGGGACAAAGAAGACGGGGTTGAGCACGATGGGTGCGGCGAACAGCAGCGGCTCGTTAACGGCAAAGCACACGGGGACGATGGCGGCCTTACCGACGGCGCGCATCTCCTGGGACTTGGCCAGGAAGCAGAACATAAAGACCAAGACGAGCGTGGCGCCGGTGCCGCCCATGCAGACGACGAAGTACTGGGCGCCCTGCGTCAGAACGGCGGAGGCGTGCTCGCCGGCCTGGAATGCAGCCAGGTTGTCGGTCATGTTGGCAACGAGGGCGGCGGCGATGGCGGGCTCGACGATCGAGGGGCCGTGGACGCCGACGAACCAGAACAGGCTCATGGCGCCGTAGATCACAGCGAGACCGATATAGCCGTCGGCAGCGGTGAACAGGGGCTGGAACACCTGGATGACGCCCTGGGCAAAGCAGAAGCCAAAGGCAGCGCGGAAGACGATGTCAAAGACCCAAAAGACGGCGATGCAGACGGAGAAGGGGATGATGTCCTTAAAGGTCTGCGAGATGTTGGGCGGAACCTGCTCGGGCATCTTGACGGTGATGTTGCGCTTAATGAAGAACTTGTAGATGATGCCGGTCACAAACGCAGCGATGAAGGCAGTCAGCAGGCCCTTGGAACCAAGGTAGGTGGTGTTGAAGCCGCTGGCGGCGTCCGTGGCGATGGTGTCGCTCGAAAGGAGCAAGAAGCCGATGATGGCCGCGCACATGCATGAGATAAAGTTGATCTGGTTGTTCTTGGGCAGGTCGCGGTTCTGAGCGTCGGCGAAGTGCTTGGCGGTGGTGGCGGCACAGGCGATTGCCAGGATGCCCATGGAGTAGTTGTAGCACTTCCACAGGGCGTTGTTGATGTCATCGGGCCAGTAGAAACCCCAGATGTTGGGGACCGAGGCTACGAGGCAGAAGATGGACGAGAAGATGATGATGGGGATGACGGAGATAAAACCGTCGCGGATCGCCTTGAGGTACTTGTTGCGGGCGATCGCGTTGAAAAAGGGCTGGCCCTTTTCGATAGTGGCGATGAGTTGCTCCATGCAAAGCTCCTAAGAGTCGGTGGGTTAGCAACGATGGTAGCTTTTGACGTTCGGTTGCCAAAATGTTGACGTTGCCATTTTGCGACACAAAAAAAGACGCGAACCGGTGGTTCCTGTGCCTGCGAACCGTCGATTCTTTGTGCGTAAACGTTTGAGCCGCCCGGTGGCTCTGTGTTTGCACGATGGCAACGTTAACATTTGGGCGACAAAAGCCGTTCGGGGAAGCAGAAATGTCGGTGAACGGTAGGTTTTGGGTGGTAAGCGTATTGCAGAGGCGGCGTTAGATATACTTGAAGACGTTTCATTTGACTGCGTAGGGTGCCACCAATGGCATCGTTGACATAGAAAGATCGACCTATGGCCGCTGTTAAAAAATCGGTATCCGTCAAAGATGTGGCGCGTCTCGCGGGCGTCTCGGAGCAGACGGTCTCGCGCACCGTGCACGATTCGCCCAGCGTGCGCCCCGAGACCAAGGAACGCGTGCGTGCCGCCATGCGCGAGCTGGGGTATCGCCCAAACTTTGCCGGTCGATCGCTGCGCCGCGGTAAGTTTAAGACCGTCGGCGTCGCCATGTTCAACATTACCGGTACCGGTAACCTCGACCGTATGGAGGGCTTTGCCGCCGCGGCCGACAAACATGGCTATGCCATCACCCTCACTAAAGTAGGCGGGCATCCGTATACCCTCGAGAGCGCATCGTCACGCATGAGCGCGCTGCCGGTAGACGGTATGGTCGTGATCATGAACCGCATGCCGGCAGACTTTGGCACTTTTGAGCCGCTGCCCGGTATGCAGACGGTGCTCGTTACCATGCTGGAGCACCCGCTCTGTTCAACGGTCGATAACGACCAGTTCGATTGCTCGCGTCAAGTTGTCGAGTACTTGCTGGGGCGGGGGCACAAGATCGTGCACTTTATCTCATGCCCCGAGCGCTCGCTTTCGGGCATGCGGCGCGAGGAAGGCTGGCGCGAGACATTGCGCGCGCATGGCATTGAGCCCCCGCAGCTCGTTCGTGGCGATTGGACGGCACAGAGCGGGTATGCTGCCGGTCAGGCTCTGGCGGACGATCCGACCTGTACGGCCATTTATGCTTCCAACGACGCCATGGCCTACGGCTGCATTCGCGGACTCGAGTCGCGCGGAAAGCACGTGCCCGAGGACGTGAGCGTGGTGGGTGTTGATGACAGTCTGGGCGACATCGTGCCCGATCGTCGCCTGGCCACCGTGCGCTTTGACAACAAGCGTGTCGGCATGTGGGCAGTCGATAAGATCGCCGGTGCCGAGGGCGTTGAACCCGGTGTGGAGCACATGCTGTTTCCGGGCGTACTCGTCGAGGGCGATACGGTGCGCGATTGGCGCTAGGGCACGGGCCTGTTTGGGTTTCCGCTAATTGTGTTCGATATTGTTCAGATTGGTTTAAAAACCGTTCACGGGCGAAAAGTGACCGTTCATAGCTTGAAATTACGTTTTGCGCTGTTCTTTTTTGTTTGAATGTTAATGTTTCTGCCATACAGAACGCAGCGCGTATGCCCGGACGCGATGCTCTCCATTGGTTCATATGTGAAAGGAACGCAATATGGCAACCAAAGAAGAAATCTCGATGGTTGGATTCGAGATTGTCGCATACGCAGGTGACGCCCAGACCGATCTGCTTGCAGCGCTCGATGCTGCTCGCGAGGGTGACTTTGAGAAGGCCGAGCAGCTGCACAAGGATGCCAGCGATGCGCTCATCGGTGCCCACGACACGCAGACCAAGCTGCTTTCGCAGGAGGCCGGCGGTGGCGAGATGGAGATGACCTTCATCATGGCTCACGCTCAGGACACCCTCATGACCACCATGATCTTGGAGAAGCAGACCCGCTTTACCATCGATGCCTACAAGCGCATCGCCGCACTCGAGGCTAAGCTCGCCTAACGAGCTCGCACAACCTCGTCCCCTTCCAAAAACCCTGCCGCTATCCGCGGCAGGGTTTTTCTGTATCCCACCTATCTAGGTTGCGGCGAAATAGAGGTCGACAGCCCCAAATGACCCGCTTTTCCCGTCCCCGGAGGATCGGTTGGCAGCGCTCGCCACGAAACTGGCTCATCTACTACGTTTAACCCGATACCCTCGAACACACCCGCGTTTCATGAAAAATCGCAGGACTTCTACCTGCGGTTTTGTTTTTTCGCTTTGTGGCATGGTCGGGGATGGGCGGTTAAACGTAGTAGATGGGCCCATTTCATGGCGGGCGGATCATGCAGCAGCTTGTTGCGCCTCCTGCCGTTCGGTTTTTCGATGGGTGGGTATACTTCCATCCGCAATACAGGCCGGAATGAGGAGGTATCCAAATGCCGGACAACGGATCAATTCAAAAAAGAGACGCGTATGAGATGGCTCATGGGCGTCCTGTCCAGATAACCGAGCATACGACGGTAACCGAGCTGCAGCCCAGCCTGTCCGATGTCGTGTGCGCAAACAAAAAGCTGCAGATTGGCTTTATCGTTGCGCTCGTGGTGCTGGCGCTGCTGTCGGGCTTTGTAGCTCGTCCGCATTTTGCCGATACCAAGACTTGGGACTCCACCGTCGAGGTCATCGATCAAAAGAAGGGCAATGTTTTGGCGCTCACGACCTCGTGCGTGGCGCTGTCTGCGGGCATTACCGCGCTGCCGGGTGATACGGGAACGCCGGTTGCCGAGCAGCTCGCGCAGCTTTCAGGCAACTTGGGCATCGTGCTTGCCGTGCTCTATCTCGAGAAATATCTGCTGACTATTTTGTGGTCGGTTGGCCTAGGCATCTTAATCCCGTTTGCGTTGGTGCTCTTTGCGGTGTCGCTTGGCATTCATGGGCGCTGGAGCACGAGCACCGTCCTGCGCCGCGTGGCGACTCGCGTGTTGGTGGTCGCCATGATCGGCATGGCGTTGGTGCCTGCAAGCGTATGGGTGTCGCAAAAGGTCGATGAGACGTATCAGGTGAGTATCGAGCAGACAGAGCAAAAGGCGACTGAAGCGAGCAAGGCGAGCTCCACAAAGAGCGAGAAGAAATCCGAGACCACGGAAAACAAGAATGTGCTTGAGCAGCTGACCGATGGGGCATCGAGTTTACTCACATCGGTGACCGACAGTGCCAAGTCGATGACCGATAAGGTGGTGCAACAGGTGACCGATCTGATCGAAGGCGTCATCGTGATGATCGTGACCTCGTGCGTTATCCCGTTGCTGGTGCTCGCGGCGTTTCTGTGGCTGGGGCACACGCTGCTGGGGATCGATATCTCTGGCCCGGCGAACTATTTGACGGGTCGTTTTCTGAGGGCTCCGTCCAAACATGCCAAGAAGAGCGGACAGTCTGAGTAGGCGGCAAAGCGATCCTTGGAAGACCAACCGTAAGAAGGGCGGCCGAGACACGTTCTCGGCCGCCCTATTTGTTTGTTGAATACGTGGCAGGCTAGGTTTTCCCGTTCCCAAACGGTCAGCAATCATCCGTGAACGGTATTTGTTCAAAATAGAACAAAGACAAACAAATAATTGTTGCAGTTGATGTTCGAATGTGTTCAAATAAACATGAACAGTGAAGAACCGCACATTCAGATGCCCGGATCTGAACGCGATTCAACACTTCCAAACAGAAACTACGCACCTGCGTATCTCTCAAGGAGGATGTCATGAGAGTTGTAATCGCTTCCGATGCCGACGGTATGTCGATGAAGGAGTCCATCAAGGAGATGCTCATCGCCGACGGTCACGAGGTCGTCGACTATTCCGAGACCCCTGCCGCGGACTTTGTCGATTCCGCGACCGCCGTTGCCAAGGACCTGCTGGAGCACAAGGATTCCCAGGGCTTCGCATTCGATAAGTACGGTGTCGGCTCCTATATGGCCGCCGTCAAGATCAAGGGCATGGTCGTCGCCAACATTTCCGACGAGCGTTCCGCTTACATGACCCGCGAGCACAACGGCTCGCGCATGGTCACCATGGGCCCGGGCGTTGTGGGCACCGAGGTCGCAAAGAAGATCGCCCGCGAGTTCCTGCGCGCCCAGTATGCTGGCGGCCGTCACCAGATCCGTGTCGACATGCTCAACAAGATGGCCTAACGAGAGCCACCGAGAACTCGAACTTCTACCTCAACTTGTGAATTCAGACGAAAGGACGTTCTGATGAAGAAGACCATCGCAATCGGTTGCGACCATATCGTTACGGACGAGAAGATCTATCTGGCCGACCGCCTGGAGCAGGCTGGCTACAAGGTGCTCGACTGCGGCACCTACAGCCACACCCGTACGCACTACCCCATCTACGGCAAGGCCGTGGGCGAGGCTGTTGCCAGCGGCAAGGCTGACTTTGGCGTGGCCCTGTGCGGCACCGGCATCGGCATCACCAACGCCGTCAACAAGGTTCCCGGCGCCCGCTGCGCCCTGGTTCGCGACATGACCTCTGCCCTGTATGCCCGTCGCGAGCTCAACGCCAACATCGTGGGCTTTGGCGGCAAGATCACCGGCGAGTTCCTGATGGCCGACATCATGCTTGCCTTCCTGGAGGAGCCCTACGACAAGACTCCCGAGCACGATGCCTTGATCGCCAAGATCGATGCCTGCAATAAGGCCGACGCCGAGGCTCAGGCCGACCCGCACTTCTTTGACGAGTTCCTGGAGAAGTGGGACCGCGGCGAGTATCACGACTAAGGGGGTTCCGGCGTTTTAACAAACGCCGGACCGGTCGACGCTACGAAGCCATCTGGCGGGCAATCTGCCGCTCAGCTTCGACGGCATGACCAGAAGGTCAATGCCGTCTCGCTTCACGGCACCTTGCCTCGCCAGCTGGCTTCTCGCTGATGTTTGAGTGGCCTGTGGGGTTACCGCTGTTGTTGCGAAGCGTTCTGGTATGGCAAGTTGCTCCGATAACACGTTTGCTTGCCGAGCTTGTGTGCTTCGTTTTGGCGGTACCCGGCATTCTGTAGCTTTTCAATTGACGGCTCGCGTTTCTGTGAGGGGGCGCGGGCCGGTTTTCTATCAGCCCTATTGACTTGGCGGGCTGGCGTACGAAAGGGAAGGCTCCTATGGAGTTTGTTCTTGATAACGGTTCTATTCGTGTGGCACTGAGCACGGCTGGTGGATCGTTCACTTCGATTAAAGCCAACGGACGCGAGTACCTGTGGCAGGGTGACCCGGCGGTTTGGTCGGGCCAAGCTCCCATTTGCTTCCCGATTTGCGGCGGCCTTCGTGAGGGCCGCGCGATGACCATGGGCGGATACGAGGTCAAGCTTGCCCGCCACGGCTTTGCGCGCAAGCAGGAGTGGAAGCTCGAGGAGCAGGGCGACAACATGGTTGCGCTGAGCCTAAGCTCTGCCGACCATGCCGAGTTGCTCGAGCAGTACCCGTATCCGTTTAAGATCGTTGCTCGCTACAAGGTCGATTCGGAAAAGGTGGCCGTGTCGTACGAGGTGACCAATGAGGGCACCGAGGACATGCCGTTTTTTGTGGGTGGCCACCCCGGCTTTACGTGCCCGCTCGACGAGGGCGAGTCCTATGACGACTATGAGCTTCGTTTTGATCAGCGTGAGGCCGCCGAGCTCTGTACTGCCGTTCCCTCGACGGGCCTGATTGATGTTGAGCATCGCAGTAAGAACCCCATGATCGACCAGAACCTGCCGCTTACCCACGAACTCTTCGACTTCGCGGAGACCATCTTTGACGTGCTCGAGAGCCGCGTGGTTACGCTGACCAAGAAAACCG
Source organism: Collinsella sp. (assembly GCA_019425015.1). GTDB lineage: Bacteria > Actinomycetota > Coriobacteriia > Coriobacteriales > Coriobacteriaceae > Collinsella. The sequence continues at coordinate 9,748 of JAHYYJ010000018.1, read as the reverse complement.
AGGACAAGGGCGTGCGCCTGACGTTCCCCGATATGCCGTACCTGATTGTGTGGAGCAAGCCCGAGGGCGACTTTGTGGCCGTGGAACCGTGGGGCGGCCTGTCTACCTGCTCCGATGAGGACGATATTCTGGAGCACAAGCGTGGCTGCCTGGTTGCCAAGCCGGGGGAGACCGTCACCCGCGGCTTTGAGATCGAGATCCTTTAACGAGCTATCGTATGTTTGGGGTGGGTCATGCCGCCCCGGAACAGGAGTTCAATATGATTCTGACCGTTACCATGAACCCGTCGATTGATACGCGCTATCAGCTCGACAAGCTGGTCATTGACGACGTTAACCGTGTGACGCCCGAAAAGACCGCTGGCGGCAAGGGCCTCAACGTGAGCCGCGTGCTGCTGCAACTGGGAGACGACGTGCTCGCGACTGGTCTGCTTGGCGGCCACATGGGTGCCTATATGGCCGAGCTTATGGATGCCGACGGCGTCAAGAACGACTTTGTGCCCATCGCCGGTGAGACGCGCATTTGCCTGAATATTCTGCACGAGGGTAATCAGACCGAGCTGCTGGAGAGCGGCCCGCAAATCGCCCCGGCCGAGCTCGAGGCCTTTACGGCCAAGTTCGCCGAGCTTGCAGCGAAGGCGGACGTCGTGACGCTTTCGGGCTCGCTGCCGCGTGGCGTCGATGCCGGCTACTATGCCGAGCTCGTCAAGATCGCCGAGGAGGCGGGCGCCAAGGTGCTGCTCGACACCTCGGGTGCATCGCTGGAGGCAGCGCTGGAGTCCGATGCCAAGCCCGAGCTCGTAAAGCCCAACCTGACCGAGATTAACGGCCTACTGGGTACGTCCTTTACGACCGATGATGTCGATGCCCTGCGCGAGGCGCTTGCCGCCGATGACCGTTTTGCCGGTATCCCCTGGGTTGTCGTTTCGATGGGCGCTGCCGGTTCGGTGGGCTTCCATGAGGGTCGCGCGTTCCGCGCCAAGACGCCCGCGATTGCGGCTGTGAACGCAACGGGTTCCGGCGACTCGACCATCGCCGGTTTTGCGCATGCCATTGCTGCTGGTGCCGACGACGTCACGGTGCTCAAGACCGCCAATACCTGCGGTAAGCTCAACGCCATGGATCCCAAGACCGGCCACCTGGTCATGGACCGCTGGGACGAGATCTACAACAGCGTTGTCGTGACTGAACTGTAGGGTTACGGCGTTTTATCAAACGCCGTAACGGCTCGACGCTGCAAACGCCCCTAAGCGGCAATCTGACGTTCAATCGTCGGGCATGACCAGAAGGTCAATGCCCTCCTCTTTCACGTCACCTTGCTCGCTTAGGGGCGTTTTCGCTGACAATGCCAAGGCAACGCCGATGTCTTGGTCGCAAGTAGTCATTGGGGACGTTCTTGTTTGACTAGTCGTTTAAGAACGTCCCCAATGACTAGCCAATAAAACGGCGCCCGTCGGCGATGTTGCCGGCGGGCGCCGTTGTCGTGTGGGCGGTTGTGTCGTGGCCGCTGATGAGGCTCGAACTCGTATGCTACAGCGAGTCGATAAAGCGCTGCTGGGCGGCGCGGCCGGCTTCGTCCCACTTAAAGACGCCGGCGTTGTCGAGTACGTGGCCAAACACCACGCCGACCTCCTCGTGCAGGATATCGATGGCGTTGTCGGCCGTAAGCTCGTCGGCGCGGCGGGCAAAAACGTCCTCGGCCCATGCAGCGTGGCTACGGCAAAGATCATCGCCCTCGAGCGCACCGGCGAGATCGTAGCTGGCATCGGTCTTGGCCGCCAGCAGGTGCTCGCGGACAGCGCCGAGCTCGGGAACCAAGCGCGGCGGCAAAATCGCCAGGCCCATGACCTCGATCAGGCCGATGTTCTCCTTCTTAATGTGGTGATACTCGGCATGCGGGTGGAAAACGCCCAGCGGATGCTCGTCGGTCGTGATGTTGCAGCGAAGCGCCAGGTAGGCCTCGTAGATTTCGCCGCCGGCGTTGCCGCGGGAGTCTACGCGGCGAATGACGGGCGTCACGGTATTGTGCGCCACGCCATCGGCTGTGTGCGCGATGACGCCAACAGACTCATCGCTCCACTCGCGCCAGGCGAGGATAATCTTCTCGGCGGCATCGAGCAGCTGAGCGCGGTCATGCGAGCGCAGGCGCAGCACCGAGAGCGGCCACTGCAGCACGCTACCGCTGACCTGGTCAAAACCGGGTACGCTAAACTGCGAGACCTCGGCGGCGTGCATCATGGGGAACTCGTGTGCGCCGCCCTGGAAGTGGTCGTGCGACAAGATCGAGCCGCCCACGATGGGCAGGTCGGCGTTGGAGCCGATGAAGTAATGCGGGAACAGGTCCACAAAGTCGAGCAGGCAGGTCAGGCCCTTGCGGTCGACGTGCATCGGACGATGCTCGGAGCTCATGGCAATGCAGTGCGCGTTAAAGTACGCGTACGGGCTGTACTGGAAGCCCCAGCGCTCGCCGTCGAGCTGGATGGGGATAACGCGCAGATTCTGGCGGGCGGGGTGAGCTCCGCCGTCGGCTGCGGCGGAGCGTCCGGGATAGCCCTCGTTTTCGATGCAGAGCTGGCAGGCGGGATACTTCTCGTCCGTGTTCTTAGCTGCACCTGCCGCGGCGATATCGCGCGGGTCCTTCTCGGGCTTGGACAGGTTGATGGTGATCTCAAGATCGCCCCAGTTGGTGGGGGTGCTCCATTTGATGTTGCGCGCGATGGCGGCACGGCGCACGTAGCCGGCGTCGCAGCACAGGCCGTAGAACCAGTCGGTCGCGGCACGGGGCTCGTTGACGCCCATACGCCCATTGAATTCCTCGTTTACAACCGAAGGCCTCGGCATGAGCGCGCCCATGATGCACATGGCGATGCGATCGCGGCCCGACGCCGTGTCCTCGGCAGCACCGTTGGCAACGGCAGTCTCGGCAAGCGCGGCAAGCGTGCCTTCAAGGTCAAAGTCGGGCAGGGTATCGGGGTGCAAGAGCGAGAGTTTCTCAACCTGGAGTGCCCAGGCCATGTCGAGTGCCGGCCCCGTGGCGCCGATGCACTCGAGAACGGTGTTGTATGCCCAGATGCGATCGTCCTGGCCGATCATCGATCGGTGGATGGCATATTCGATGAGGCCCTGCGCGGCCTCGCGCACATCAGTCATTACAGCCATGCCGCGTAAGCCCCCTTGTCAGAAATCGCGTAGTGGCGGGCAGAGCCCTCGCCAAGCCAGCCGTTCATCTTGGCAATGAAGGTGTCGACCAGCTCGAGCGGCACGAAGGCCTGGATGGTACCGCCAAAGCCGCCGCCGTGGATACGAACGGCGCCACGGCCGTCGAGCACATGCTCGGCAAGAGCAAGCGCGTACATGGAAGGCTGCTCGGCACCCAGTTTGGCAACAACATTCTGCAGGTACATGGCGGAGCTGGCGCCGGACTCACGCGTCAGGACCAGGAACTGGTCAATGTCGCCGGCGTTCAGGGCCGCCCAGCGCTTATCGACCAGGCCGTTCTCGTACCAGTAATGAACGGCGCGCAGGCAGGCGCGGTCGCCCAGCTTGGCGCGCAGCTCGGGGAGCTTGGCGTCAAAGTCCGCCACGTTTACCTCGCACAGGCGTGCCTTGCCAAACTCGGCGGCGACGTCCTGCATCTCGCGCGGAACAGCGGCGTAGTCGTCGGTGGCTGCCACATGGTCGGCGCCGACCTTGACGAGCACGAGCGCATAGCCGTGATCCTCAAAGTTGAGCTCGAGCTTCTGGGTCTTAGGCTGAGCCTGGTCCTCAAAGTCCATGTAGGCGAGGCCGCCCAGGCACACGGCAGCTTGGTCCATCAGACCGCAGGGCTTGCCGTAGTAGTTGTTCTCGGTGCGCTGGCTCATCTGGGCGAGTGCGACGGGTTCAATGGCGGGCGCGCCCCAGAGCGTCTCCATGGCGCGGCCGTAAGCCGCCTCGACAGCGGCGGAGCTAGAAAGGCCGCCACCCGAGGGGACGGAGCAGGTAAAGGCAAAGTCGAAGCCCTGGGGCTCAACGCCGAGACCTGCGACCTCGTGGGCCATACCGCGCACGAGGCTTGCGGACGTGCCCTTCTCGGACTCTTGAATATCCAGCGTGTCGAGCGTGATCTCAAACGTAGGATAACCCTCGTCGGCGACGCGAACCTTGTTGGAATCGGTCGCCACGGCAATGCCGTCGACAGCGACATCGAGCGAGCCGGCGATAACGTGGCCACCCTCGTGGTCGGTGTGGTTGCCGCTGATCTCGGAGCGGCCGGGCGCGTGCACATAGAGCACCTGGCGGTCGCCGATGGGGCCAAACTCCTCCTCAAACAGCTTGGTGAGCGTGGCGAGTGTCTTTTCGTCGGGGGTGGTCATGGGAGTCCTTTCCTTGGCGCGCACGGGTGAGTTTTGCGTCGTTATGAGTACGTTAACAACTTGAAGCGGCATGAACCAAGTGTCCACGATGCCGCACGTTACGGGCTATGTTAACGTACTCATAACACAACACTTATCACTTTTTGAGAATCTGGTAATCGGTAGAAATTCAGCCGTGAACGGTATTGCCGTATGGACTTATAGAGCAGAAGAGTTGCGGATTGAAAAAGTAGAGTACGTTAACATGCGTCCGACGATAGCGGGCCTCGGCGCGGGGTGCATTTCTGCCCGGGCCGGCATGCACGCTATTCAGATCTCGCAAGGGTGAAGGTGATCCTGTGGCAAGGCGCCCGTCCAACGATACAGGTACGCGTCCGGTCTCCATGGCCGACGTCGCCCGCGCTGCTGGCGTTTCGCAGCAGACGGTTTCGCGCGTCGCCAACGGCTTGCCCAACGTTAACGAGCAGACGCGCCAGCGCGTGCAGGCCGCTATGCAAGAGCTCGGCTTTCGTCCGAGTTATGCCGGTCGCTCGCTGCGCGATGGCCGTTACCATTCGGTCGGCCTGTGCATCAACGATGTCACCAAGTTTGGCAACCTTTCAATGATCGACGGCATCGCCAGCGCTGCTCGCGAGCGTAATTGCGCCATCACACTGGTCGAGATGTCCAAGACCGAGGAGTTCTCGCTTGCCGAGGCAACGCGTCGTATGGCCGCATTGCCGGTGGACGGCATCATCATCGGCATGAGCCGCATGGCGCCCGATTTTGAGACGTTTGATCCACTGCCGGGCATTGGCACGGTCATCGTTACCATGTACGCGCATCCGCGCGTGACCACGGTCGATTCCGACCATTACGGCTGCTCGCTATTGCTTATGGATCACCTGTTTGAGCTGGGGCACGAGCAGATTCGCTATATTGGCGGCCCGTCGTTCTCGGTCGACGAGCAATTTCGTCGCGCCGGTTGGCAGGATGCGCTCGAGCGTAAACACATCGAGCTGGCAGAGCCGCTCGAGGGCGACTGGTCTGCCAACAGCGGCTACGAGGCCGGCAGGTACCTGGCCGAGCACGATCGCACCATGACAGCGATTTACGCGGCAAACGACCAGATGGCAAACGGGGCCATCGCCGCGCTGCGCGATAGTGGCCTGCGCGTGCCCGAGGATGTGAGCGTAGTGGGCGTCGACGATTCACTCGATGATTTTGTGGCACACAACGAGCTCACGACCGTGCGATTCGATCTACATCAGCGCGGACGCGAGGTGTTTGAGCATGCGGTTCCCGAGGCGGGTACGGCGGGCAAAACCGTTGCCATTCGTATTCCCGGCCAGCTTATCGTTCGACATAGTACGGCGGCACCGCGCGCATAGTTTGTGCTGATAAACGGCGATTTATCGCATTTCAATAACAATCGGTAAGGATGCCGGCGGATAGCTGTTGGGATGCAGCCGAGTGCTATGATAGACGGGCTCTTTTGTCTATCTAGGAGGCTTTGCCTGATGGAGATCACCAAGGATATCCGCTACATTGGCGTTGACGATCATGACATCGACCTGTTCGAGGGCCAGTACGACGTGTCCGAGAACGGTATGGCATACAACAGCTACGTTATCTTGGGCGAGAAGATCGCTGTCGCCGATTCGGTCGATGGCGGATTTGTCGACGAGTGGCTCGGCAACCTCGAGACCGTACTCGACGGCCGCACGCCCGACTACCTGGTCATCCATCACATGGAGCCCGATCACTCCGCCGGCATCGCCGCCTTTATGGAGCGCTATCCCCAGGCGCAGATTGTGGCAAGCATGGGCGCCTTCCGCATGATGGTCAACTACTTTGGCACCGACTTCCCCGAGCGTAAGATGGTCGTCAAAGAGGGCGACGTGCTCGATCTGGGCAGTCATAGCCTAACGTTTGTCGGCGCTCCCAACGTGCACTGGCCCGAGGTGCTGTTCTCTTACGAGGCCACCGACAAGGTGCTCTTTAGTGCCGACGGCTTTGGCAAGTTTGGTGCCAATGACATCGAGGATCCGGAAGGGTGGGCCTGCGAGGCGCGCCGCTACTACTTTGGCATCGTCGGCAAGTTCGGCAAGTTCGTGCAGGCCGTGCTCAAGAAGGCCGCCGACCTGGACATCCAGATCATCTGCCCGCTCCACGGCCCCGTGCTGACCGAGAACCTGGGCTACTACCTCGACACCTACAACATCTGGTCGAGCTATCAGCCCGAGGACGAGGGCATCACCATTGCCTACGCGAGCGTCTATGGCCACCTGAAGGCCGCCGTCGAGGAGCTCGCCGCAGCGCTCGAGGCTCGCGGCCAGAAGGTCTCCGTCTTTGACCTGGCTCGCGACGACATGGCCGAGGCCGTTGAGGACGCGTTCCGCTATGACCGTCTGGTGCTCGCTTCCATCACCTATCAGGGCGAGATCTTCCCGTTTATGAGCACCTTTATCCATACGCTCGCCGAGCATGCCTACCAGAACCGTACCGTGGCGCTCGTTGAGGCCGGCTCTTGGGCACCTGCCGCCGCTAAGGTTATGACCAAGGAGCTCGAGGGCATGAAGGACATCACCCTGACGGAGAACAAGGTGACTGTCCTGGGTTCGCTCAACGACGCCTCGCGCGCTCAGATCGAGGCCCTCGCTGACGAGCTCTCCAAGTAGCGATACGCTCACTTTTAACGCTCAAACCACCACAAAGGGGACAGGCACCTTTGTGGTGGTTTTTGTTTAAGCGCCGGCGATGACGAGATTTGGGCGGGCGTTGTCGACGATCTCGGCGATTGAGGTGGCGACGGCATGATCGGGGTCACGGTCCATCACGATGGTGCCGACGTCGGCAAGCTCAGCAAAACGGTACATGCCGCGTCCGTAAACCTTGCTGGCGTCCATGAGGGCGACGCTTTGATGGGCTGCGGCGATCATGGCCGTTTTGGTCTCGGCCATCTGGGGAAAGTCGGTCGTAAAGCCGCAACGGGGGACAAAAGCGCCGGGGCACATGACGGCCAGATCGGCATGGATTATTTGGAGCGCCTGCATGGTGAGCGGACCGTACAAATAACGATGACCTTTGCGCAGTGCTCCGCCCAGCATGACGACATCGACCGAGGGCATGCTCTCGTCGATATAATCGGCGATGGTGATGTCGGCCGTGATGACGGTGATGCCGTCGCGCTGGTCGAGCAGGCGGACAAATTCGAGCGCGGTGGTGCCCGAGTCGACGAGCAGGGTGTCACCGTCGCTGACGAGTTCGATGGCGCTTTGCGCGATGGCCTGCTTGGCGGCGACATTGACGTTGATACGGCGATCCTGGGTGGATACGGTCAGTCGCTTCTGGAGCGACACGGCGCCGCCGTGCGTGCGGCGCAACTTGCCGGACTCGGCTAGCGCGTCCAGGTCGGCGCGGGCGGTGACGGAGGATACGCCAAAGGTCTGGGCGATTTCTGCCACCTGCACAGAGGCGTTATGTTCGAGCATCTCCATGATGGCGGAACGACGCTCGTCGGCGAAAGCTCGGGTTGTTGCGTGGGCCATATCTGCTCCATTCTCGGCTAAATTTGTAGGAATTGTGTTGAGTCTATTTTCGTTCATTTTCTTTTTGAGTAAGAAAACACCTTTCGATTACTTACTTTTTCTATAAAAGAAAGATGATCAAGGCTCAAAACTCAATTTCGAACACGCACGCTCGGGTTCGACCCCTTCCGTTTGCTTTTCAAAAATGAAGGTTGGACCTCGCGCGATGACAATATCTCGCACATGCATACCCGCTGAATTTCATACAATGAACGCAGCAAAACGCAAGGTAAAACGCCTTGCGGACACGTACGCCCGATGTCCAGATGCGGGCGATGGAGAGGAGCAAACGCTCATGGCACTTGTTACCACCGAAAAGATGCTCAAGGACGCCCAGGCCGGCCACTACGCCGTTGGCGCGTTCAACGTCGAGAACCTCGAGTTCGTTATGGCCGTTCTGGCTGCTGCCGAGGAGACCAAGTCCCCCGTCATCATGCAGACCACCCCGGGCACCATCAAGACCGCTGGCCTGGATTACTTCTACGGCATGGTCAAGGCCGCTGCCGAGCGCGCTTCCGTGCCCGTCGCCCTGCACCTCGATCACGGCGATGGCTATGACCGCTGCATGCAGGCTTTCCGCACGGGCTACACCTCCGTTATGATCGACGGTTCGCACGAGTCTTTCGAGGACAACATCGCTCTGACCAAGTCCGTCGCCGATGCTGGCCGCGCCATGGGCGTGCCCGTCGAGGCTGAGCTCGGTAAGGTTGGCGGCAAGGAGGACGACGGTCCCGCGGTTGAGGGCGAGAGCCCCTACACCGATCCGGCCGAGGCCAAGGAGTTCGTCGAGCGCACTGGATGCACCTCGCTGGCCATTGGCGTTGGCACCAGCCACGGCGTGTATACGAGCGATCCTCACATCGAGCAGTCCGTGGTCAAGGCCATCCGCGACGCCGTCGACGTACCGCTGGTTCTGCACGGCACCTCTGGTGTGCCCGATGAGCAGGTTGCCGAGGCTGTGAAGAACGGTATCTGCAAGGTCAACTACGCCACCGAGCTGCGTCAGGCCTACACCAAGGGCTTCATGGCCTACATGGCCGAGAACCCCGCCTGCTTCGATCCCAAGAAGCCGGCCAAGGAGGGCATGCGTGAGATCACCGAACTGGTTAAGATCCGTATGACCAACCTCAATTCCGTGGGCAAAGCAGAGTAACAACAAGGGTACTCTGATCCCACCGGACGGTTTGGGCGGGTCCCGTACTTAGTTTCCAAAACGTCCTCGCGCATGAAGGCCCCCGTTGTCTCGCTTCTTCGAAGCGTTGACAACGGGGGCCTTCGCGCTGCGGAATGATTTTGGAAACTAAGTACGGGACCCGCCCAAACCGTCCTGCTCAATCGCCCTTGTGGCGTTAGTGTCGGAAAAATAAGACGTTGCTTTTTGCCCCCTGCGGAAAGATTGGGGAACTAAGCCCTCGTCCCTCCCAAGTTGACCTTCTCGAGGTCGTCGTCCTTGTGGCGTTAGGACTGCGAATTTGGGATGGGAGGGTTACTTGGTTGTTAGGGTTAACAGGTCGTTGGGGGTTTTGAGGTTGTAGGTGGCGTTTGGGATATCTTGGTGTGATCCCCATGCTGCTCGGGCAAAACTGACCCCTGCTGAAGTTGCGCATTGTTCGTCGTAGACGGTGTCGCCAACGTAGACGACGTTGCCAGGATTCGCGCCCGCACGTCGGAGATATTCGAGCATGGGTGCGGGTGCGGGTTTATGTTCGGTTGTGTCTTCGACAAGGATGATGTGCTCAAAATACTTATCGAAACCAAGGGGTGCAATTTCTTTGGCTCTGTTAGACCAAGGTTGACATAAAAACGATGTCACCGCGAGGCGGTA
>JAHYYJ010000017.1 GCA_019425015.1 Collinsella sp. | reverse complement strand
TACCGCCTCGCGGTGACATCGTTTTTATGTCAACCTTGGTCTAACAGAGCCAAACAAAAAGGCCGAAGCTCCAAGGGGGCTTCGGCCTTCGCTTTCTCGCTGCAGGCGTAACGCAACTTATCGATTCTCGATGCTGCCGATGTTTTTGAGTTCGATGGAGATGAGGCCGTTGGGTTCGTTGACAAACTCGATGTACTCGGAGTTCGAACCCATCTCGGCCGGGAAGCTGATTTCGATACCCGTGTCGGTACGGATCTTATGATTGCGCACCGCCGCGCGCTCGACCTGTTTGCGCTCCACGGGAACGCGCTCGGGAACCTTCTCCTCGGTCAGTGCCGCGCGCACACTTTCCTTGATGACCGGCTCGTCCTCAAAGACCTCATCGACGATATCCCAGGGCGGAAGCTCCTCGTCATCCTCAACCTTCTCGGCAACGGCAGCCTTAACCTTAGCGAGCGCTACGGCCGTATTGGCACCGTGCTCCTCGGCGACTTCCTCGACCACGCGCGTCACGGTGTCGATGACCTCCTTGCCCGACACGCCCGTATCGCACTGCAGCAGACCGTCGGGAATGAGCATGCGGTCTTCGCCGGCAATCTTGCGCTTCTTGTCCACATAGCCGATCTCCATGGTGCTCGCACGCACGATGGCATAGCTTGGCACCTTTTGGGAAGGATTCGGCAGGATAGCATAGTGGCGCGCGATGTCGTTGCGTACCTCGCCCTCCTCGCGGCCCACCTCGTGCATAAAGGCCTGCTTGGAGCCCAGCAGCATCACGGCAAACCAGCGGGCATCCTCATCGTCGTCAAAGTCGGCCACGAGCACATCGGTGGACTCGGCTTTTTCGGCCTTGGTAAGCTCGGAGGAAATGAACTCCGCAATCTGCTGCGACAGGTCTACGAACTCGCGCTCGCCAAAGAAATAGCCCTTGAGCTCGCCGCCAAACGCAGAGTTCTCGGCAAACGCGGCGCGTTTATTGTCGGCCGAGGTACGTGCGCGGCGCAGATGCGTGGTCACGAAGTTGCGCACGGTACGGCTCTCGATATCGAGCTCGCGCTGGCTCATAACGTTGACGGCAGAGTCAAAGTCCAGGATATGCAGAATCGCATGATTGATTTTCATATACGGCATTCCGTTCTAGATTGAATTGAGCACGAACCAGTATAGCGGTCGAGCCCGCCCCAGGCGCATCGAAGATTGGTGCATCGGGGACAGGTTGCTTTGCACCAATGGCTAGCGCAGGAGCTCGGACTGCCATACCTCGAGCTGTTCTGCCAGGCTCTTACCACTAGAAGGCACGCTGAACTCGGGACGTTTGGGCAGCAGCGCACACTTAAGAATTGCCACGATGGTCTGCGAGACAAAGCGTCGCGTATCCTTGTCAAACCCTTGCGCAGCCTGGAGCATCACGGGCAGGCTCTCGCGCAGATTCCCAGCGATATCCGCAAACCGCTCAGCACCCGTAGCCTCAAACACGGAGAACAACGCATCTACAAAACGCTCGCGCTCGCTAGGCGAAACTGCAAGCAGCATCTCGCGAATGGAGCCATCAACGTATCGAGCACCGGCGGACAGGCGCTCACAGTACACGAAGTCGCGACCATCAACCACCCAGCTAAAGGGATTATGCTGAAGCAGGCTGAACTCGGTGCTCTCAACGATGGCATAGTCCTCCTGTGTCTCGAAAATCATGCCAAAGATCGACGACCGAGGTAGCGTCTTGTCGATTCGACCGGATAGGTCGGCGAAGGCGTTGCCGCTCAGAAACTCCTCGACGAAGCCCGGACCATCATGGGAATACGCCCGTTCGATTCGCTCACGGGCGACATCGGGGCACATCGCCGCACCGTACACCGCAAGGTTTCCACCCTTGGAATGACCTCCGCACAAAAGCGGCCCGTCAATCGCATCCGCCGCCTCGTCCACATAACGCGTCGCGGATTCCTGGGCCGGCACAGGACACCGGAACGCCATGTTAAAGTCCTCTTTCCAGCCCACAATCGTGCTGTCGGTCCCCCGGAAGGAAAGATAGCTAAACCCCGCCGGAAACCGGAACGCCATGGCTGCAAACTGCTCTGTCGCCACCACATCGCTCACGGCACGATAGCCGCAAACGTGCACGCCACGGTAGCGAGGGCTTGCTGCCACGGCCTCCAACAAGGCCCTGCTCCCCTCTGGGTCCCACAAGTCGTCAATCATGTCCCGGTAGCACTCGGCACGCAGCAGCTCGCGTACGTCTAGGCCCTGCCAGTCCGTCAGCTCCGCCATATCACCCGGCAAACGCAAATAGGACAGCCACGCAAAGACCAGGCTATCCACCGCGCAGAACGGCCGCTCCTCAAACGGATCAAACGCCGTCTGGGCATAGGTCAAAAAATTAGGCGAATCCGACATGGCCCTCCCATCAACTATGGTGCATTGAGGTCAGGTTACTTTGCACCAAAAAGGCGCCCGGGCCGTGTGGACCCGGACGCCTTCATTGTAGCTTTTCGCTCTGGCGAGCTTGATTTAGCAGGAGAAGTCGACGCTGTCGATGATGTCCTTGAGGGCCTTGGCGGAAGCGGTGAGCTCATGCTGCTCGTCATCGTCCAGCGGGACGGGGACGCGGCAGACAACGCCGTCGCGGCCAACGACAGTCGGCATGGAGATGGCGAGATCGGACAGGCCATACTCGCCCACCATGAGCGAGGAGACGGGCAGAACGGTCTGCTCATCGCGCATGACGGCGGTGCAGATGCGCTTGACGGCCATGGCGACGCCATAGTAGGTGGCGTGCTTCTTCTCGATGATGGTGTAGGCGGAGTTCTTGACGTCCTCGGCGATACGCTTCTCGGCAGCCTCATGCTCCAGGTGGCCGTGAAGCTCACAGAAGGTGTTCAGCGGAACGCCGGCAACCTGAGCGCTGGACCAAGCGACGAACTCGGAGTCGCCGTGCTCACCCATGACATAGGCCTGGACATCGCGCGGGTCAACCTCGACGTGGGCACCAAGCATCTGCTGCAGGCGGCCGGTGTCGAGCACGGTACCGGAACCGATGACGTGGCCCTCGGGCAGGCCGGACATCTTGATGGCGGCGTAGGTCAGAACATCGACCGGGTTGGAGACGATTAACAGAATGCCGTCGAAGCCGGACTTCTTAATCTCGGGAATAATGGACTTGAAGATGCTGACGTTCTTGTTGACCAGGTCCAGGCGGGTCTCACCGGGCTTCTGGGCAGCGCCAGCAGTGACGACGATCATGGCGGCGTCGGCGACATCGGAATAATCGCCGGCGTAGATCTTCATCGGCTCGGCAAACGTCATGCCGTGCGCGATATCCAGGGCCTCACCCTCGGCACGGTTCTTGTCCACGTCGATGAGGACCATCTCGGAGAACAGACCACTCTGCATCAGTGCGAACGCCGAAGACGAACCGACGAAACCGCAGCCGACAATAGCGACCTTCTTCTCGTTAACCATTAGAAACTCCCATCTCTCTCCACAAACAAGCCGCCCGGGAACGACCCGAGCGGCTTGTCGTAATCCCAATACATCCAATCGGGACTTTGATTATGCCCCTATTCGCAGCCAAAAATCGACCGTTTACCGAAATTGTTTGCAGAATTCGTAAAATAACTGCACGAAATCGGTTTCGAGCTATTGACGGGTCGAAATAGGTTTCTAATACAGGCCAGCCTCGCGAATGGCCTCGACAGCCAAAGCGATCTGATCGGGCGGCAAGACCAGTGCCATACGCACGTGCCCCTCGCCCGAAGGGCCAAAGCTCGCGCCCGGCGTCACCACAACGCCGGCCTTCTCCATAAGCTCCTCGCAAAACGCCATGGAATCGGTGCGACCACCGGGAAGCTTGGCCCACACAAACATAGAGCCATGCGCGTTGGGACGCTCCCAGCCCAGGCCCTCAAGACCGTCGCACAGGGCATCGCGGCGTTCCTGGTACTTCAGACGCTGCGCCTCGACCTCATCGCGCGGACCGTTCAGGCAGGCGATAGCAGCCTTCTGGATCGGGAAGAACATACCAAAGTCGATCTGGCCGCGCAGCTTGGCAAAGGCAGAGACCACGTCCTCGCGGCCGACCAAAAAGCCGATACGCGCACCGGTGACGTTAAACGACTTGGAGAGCGAGAAGAACTCCACGCCCACCTCGAGCGCGCCGGGATACTGCAAGAAGCTGCCACCCGGCTCGCCGTCGAACACGATGTCGGAGTACGCGTTGTCATGGACGATGAGCAGATCGTGCTCGCGGGCGAAAGCGATGATCTCCTCGTAGACCTCGGGCGTGCCCACCGAGCCGACCGGGTTCGCGGGCAGCGACACGATCATATACTTGGCACGGTCGGCAACCTCGGGATCGATACCCGCCACATAGGGCAGGTAATTATGCTCGGCAACCAACGGATAGTACTCGAGCTTGGCATCGGCGATCTTGGCACCTGCCTCAAAGACCGGGTAGCACGGATCGGGAACCAGAATGGTGTCACCCGGATCGAGCAGGGCCAGGCCCAAATGGCCCACGCCCTCCTGTGTGCCGTTGCACGACTGCACCATGGACGGCGTAATGCCCGAAACGCCAAAGCGGCGCTCATAGTAATCGCACACGGCTTGCTTGAGTTCGGGCAGGTCGCGCAGGGCATACTTCCACATCTCGGGATCTTGGGCTGCCTGCGTGAGCGCCTCGACCACGTGGTCGTACGGCTTAAAGTCGGGCGTGCCCACGCTCATGTTGTAAATGGTCTTGCCCTGAGCCTTCAGCGCGAGAAGCTTATTGTTGAGCGAGGCGAAGACCTCCGCGCCAAAGCGGTCGAGACGCTGCGATGCCTGCATGGTGCCACCTTTCGATATAAAAAACGCGGCGCTCCGACAAGAGCGCCGCGCGATACGGGCCATCAGATTTCAAAAGTGTAACGCTTACAACCCCCGTATTGGTTCAATTTAGCCAACCTTAGTCAATTGGATTGAGGGCGTCGATCTGCGCGAGCCACAGACGTGAGCTTGCGTCACTCGGCATACGCCAATCGCCGCGCGGGCTGAGCGTCACCGAACCCACCTTGGGACCATCGGGCAGGCAGCTGCGCTTAAACTGCTGGGCAAAGAAGCGACGGTAGAACGTACGTAGCCATGTGTGGACGGTCTTGACATCGTAGACGCCCTCAAAGCTCTTGAGCGCCATGCGGTAGATCTTGGCCGGCTCAAAGCCAAAACGCAGCAGGTAGTAGAGGAAGTAGTCGTGCAACTCGTAGGGGCCCACCAAATCCTCGGTCTTCTGCGCAATCTCGCCGTCGCCCGTGGGCGGCAGAAGCTCGGGGGACACCGGCGTATCGAGGATATCGAGCAAGACCTCGGCAATGCGCCCGCCAAAGACATCGGCGGCATAGCGCACCAGATGGCGCACAAGCGTCTTGGGCACGCTCGCGTTGACGGCGTACATGCTCATGTGGTCGCCGTTATAGGTAGCCCAGCCGAGCGCCAGCTCCGACAGGTCGCCCGTGCCAATGACAAAACCGCCAGCCTGGTTGGCCAGGTCCATCAGAATCTGCGTACGTTCGCGCGCCTGGCTGTTCTCGTAGGTTACGTCCTGCACGGCCGGATCGTGCTCAATGTCCTTGAAGTGCTGCTCCACAGCCGCGTGGATCGAAACCTCGCGGAAGCTCACACCCAAGTCGCGGGCGAGCGACTCGGCATTCGACTTAGTGCGGTGCGTCGTGCCAAAGCCGGGCATGGAGACTGCCGTGATGCCCGTGCGCGGCAGCCCCAGTGCATCGAAGGCACGCACGGCTACAAGCAGTGCCAGCGTGGAGTCCAGGCCGCCCGAAAGACCGATGACTGCAGCCTTGGTACCCGTATGGGCAAGGCGGGTCTTGAGGCCGGCAGTCTGCAGGTCGAGGATGGTCTCGCAGCGCTCGGCCAGGTCGCCGTGGTCGGCCGGCACAAAAGGCGCGCGAGGGAAAACGCGGTCGATATCGCAGGCATCGCGCAGAACAGGCTCTTTGGCCAGCACGCCCTCAAACGAAAACTCAACGGTCGTGGCCTCCGGCGCATCGTCCGCGCGCGCCCACGTCGTCGAGCGACGGCGCTCGGCAACCAGGCGGTCAAGGTCAACGTCGGCGATGGCCATATCGCAGGTAAGCAGTTTGGTCGCGGCGAGCTTGGAGCCGTTTTCGTAGACGAGGTTCTCGCCCGCAAAGACCATATCGGTCGTGGACTCGCCCTCACTCGCGTCCGCATAGGCATAGGCGCAGTACAGGCGCGCGCTCTGGTTGGATATGAGGCTGCGTCGGTAATCCGCCTTACCGATAATCTCGTCCGAAGCCGACGGATTGAGGATCACCGTCGCACCGGCAAGCGCCATCTCGGTCGAAGGGGGCGCCGGCACCCACAGGTCCTCGCAGACCTCAACGCCCAGCACCATATCCTCGGCACCTTCATCACAGCAGCGGTAGACAAGCCCCGAACCCAGCGGAACCGGACCCTGACCGGCAAACTCGACCCACACAGAATCTACGGGCGCCGGAGCAAACCAGCGGCGCTCATAAAACTCACCGTAATTGGGCAGATACTTTTTGGCCGTGAGGCCCAAAAGCTCGCCCGCGCAGCACACGGCGGCGCAGTTGTAGATACTCTCGGCAACTGCAACGGGAAGACCGATGGTAAAGACAATCGGCAGCCCGCGGGTTTCATCGAGAATATGTGCCAGTGCGGTCTCGCAGGCATGCAGTAATGTGCGGTTATGGAACAGATCGGCCGCGGTATAGCCAGTCAGATTAAGCTCGGGCAAAACCAGAGCACGAACGCCGCGCTCGGCAGCCTCGCGAACGGCCGCCAGCGCAACCTCGGCATTGCCCTCGACATCGGCCACGCGAATCCGCGGCGACGCCGCCGCCACACGCAAAAAGCCATCGTTCTTATTAGCCGAAACGCAGCATTGCTTTGTTGATCTGGACACTGGAGGCCCCTTCTACCCTGAGATTCAGTCTAACGGACGTTCACATATCTCTAACTAGCCAAAGCAACCTCCCAGTTTACTGAGAGGCCAACCTGTGCTAAGAGCATGTATTTCAAAATTAAGGCATATCAACGTCACATCTGCATATCAACGTCACATCTTTCGCAAATAATTCAATTGAAACACAACTACCATCATAATTGAAAATACACCAAGTCCTGTAACGAGAATTGAGAACATCGCGATGCTCGTGAACAGCGAAACAAGAAGTGTTGAAATAACAACAGCAACCGATTGCAAAGACTCCCTAATTGAAAACAGGCTTATCGATTCAGATCCGTCTCTCGCCAAATCCTGCAGCGATGTTATGAGAAGCACATCTTGAATGGCGTTTCCGGCACCGACGATAAAAAGGAAAATAAACGATATCCCAGACGCATAGCGATAGCCAAACGCCAGATACGCACCGAGCGCAAGATACGTCACAAAACAATATGATTTAACGCAATCGGAACCACTGATTAAACGAGCATATATTGTATTTCCGAACAACAGTCCGATTGTAAGACTACTCTGAAGGAATCCGTATTGTATCGATGACGAGTCAAATTGCAATTGCGCTATAGCTGGCAAAAGAGAATTCAGAGAGCCGAATGCCACGCCACTAGAAATATCGATTAATAGGAAACCAATTGCCAAGTGCTTCGCGCTAAGATCGCTAAATGCAGTCCTGTTTTTTTCATTTTTGCTTATTCCCTCTTTATCATTAACCTCGATAACCGACGGAACATCTCGCAGCAACCAGAACGACGCGGCAAAAGAAAGCGCGTCTAATGCAAGAACAGCCTCCGCCCCAAATTGAGCGACAACAAAACCGCCGGCAACTGGCCCCAGAACCATCATCAAATTCTGCAGGAACCCAAACGAATTATTAATTACGTCGCGATTGATACTATTCGTATTGGCTCTTAACAACGAGTAAAAGCAGGGCATTTCTACCGTTCGGCAAAGCGATACCGCGCACGTAATAGCAAACATACTCCATTTACTATCAACAAAAATATAGCAAACGAATAATCCCGCGCGAATTAAGTCTGCCAATCTCATGGCCTGCAGTGTCCCGATACCCATCTTCTGAGGCAGCTGCGCGAGCGCAACTGAAAACAGAGAGGGGGCAAATCTGCAGCAAACCATCAAAGCAGTTGCAGAAACATCGTGAGTTACCTCGTAAATCAGCATTGGCAAAGCAATATTCGCACACCAATTGCCTATTTCGCTTATCCCTCTAGCAATATATAGGACCCGAACCGGACGGCTAGCTCTCAATACCGTGAACATCACGATTAACCTCGTATTTCAGGCCTCGTTCATCCCTTAATAGGAATCCATAATCAACCAAGTACCGCCTCAACACGGCATAATCAGGATAGAGCTGTGACAGCACACGATTAACCTGAAGCTCCGTATAACTTGTATTTAATTCAAAGAAAGAGACGGCCCATAGCAGCATGATTCTTTTATAGCTTTCCTTTTTTGGAATTGAAACCAGCTCGCCATTCTTGAGAAATCGTTTTTTAAAGTCTATTAGCTCATCCATTCACATCCTCCATTTCATACGCATCTAATACTAAAAATGCATACGCTTTAGTTCATCGCATTCAGCTTCTTTATTCGAACTAAACTCGAACTAATCAGAATTATTTGCTCAGACACTCTTCGAAAGCTCGTTTTTCACTCTGAGTAAAATGCCCTTCCCAGTCAGTCCACGAACAGGAAGGCAACTCACAACGAGCGGAGTCGAAGCCCTCTGCCGTCGGTCGCTCAAAATGCACGATAACCTTTTCGATATCGCCATCTGTAATCAGGTCAGAATGAATGACCTCGGTTCCATCTTCGAATGTCATATACGGGTACATCACGTAAACCACCTCGCAAACATAAATCCAGTTTAGCATCAAGCTATTGCACCAAAGACAGCAGGCCCCCTTGATGAGTTGATGGTATCTGTTAAATGTCACGTACGATTCACATCTGGTGGGTACCCTGATGGCTACACGAAACGAAGCAGATTTACACCGGGAGGACCCCGTATGACAACCAAGTACACCGACGCGCCGCGCACGCGCGTCATGACGCCGGCATCGCTCAACAACGGCGTGCACGAGAACCATTCCATCGGACAGACCATGGCCATCGCGCCCAAAAAGGGCCTGTTCGATGACATTTCCATTCCCCAGATCATCGCCGGCGCCGCAGCTGCCGCCACGAGCGTGGCGCTTGCCTCCAAGATTGGTATCGCTGGTTCAGTAATTGGTGCCGCCGTGAGCTCGGTCATCACCGTTGTGTCCTCGCAGGTCTACCGCCACTTTATCTCTGCCAGCGCCGAAGCCCTCAAAGGTACGCACGCCGCCGCCGACTACCCTGCCGGCGTCTACGAGCCCGTTGAGCCCAATGTCGAGGAGCACCTGGGTGGCGCCGCGACCACGCAGGAGATGCGCCAGATTGCGGGGCGCGCGACCACGGCGCGCGTCGCCCCCAACAGCCTGCGCGCCAAGGCGGCGGCAGAGCGCAGCCAGACGCAAAAGAAGGTCATCATCTTCTCGATCGCCATCGCCATCGTCGCGGTCATCGCCTGCGCCGGTGCCATCCTTATCACCACTGCCGGTGAGGGTCTGGGCGAGCGTCCCGAGCCAATCCTGTCGTCGCGCACGACCGAGAGCGATGCAAATGGCAACACCCAGTCGCAGGATCAGCAGGCACAGACGGACGACACGCAAGACAGTTCTGCCTCTGCCAATTCGTCCTCGAACACCCAAAACCAATCGCAGGGCACCGATTCCTCTACGGCCAACAGCGGTACGCAATCCGGCACGACCGACTCAAGCCAAACGACTGACAGCTCGCAGCCGAGGACGGGCGACCAGACGAGCGGCAATACATCGGGCACGGGATCTACCGACAACAGCAACACCAACAGCTCGAGCGGAACCGCGTCCGGCACGGCATCTGACAGTTCAAGCCAAGGCACGACATCGGGCAACTAGGCACTGCATCCCCAGATAGGCAACCTGTACAACGGGTGCGAATCGACAGCGGTTCGCGCCCGTTTGCCTTGGGCGCCGTCATGGCGAGCGCCATGCGATGGTAAGATGCTATACATGTGTAAAGAGGAGATTTGCCATGAGCAAGACAATAGTTCGGCCCATGCTTTCGCTGGGCAACCACATCTATCTGTATCGCCTGCTGCGCGATGCGATTGGGTGTGGCAAGCAAACGTTTATGACGCAGGTCGAAGAGGCTCTCGCCGTTGGCGACATGACTGCTTATGACCTGGGCTTCGAGTCCACGCGCGAGTTGCTCGAGGAACTCGACGACTGCATTAAGCTGACTGTCTTTAAGGGCGGTCGCCTGTATGCCACGGTCATCGCCAACGAAGCCTGGGACGCCGCCCTTGCCAAGGGCGAGGACAAGCCCAAGGCAGCCAAGGGAGCCAAGCAGTCCTACAAAAAGAAAAAGCGCGGCGAGAAGGACCTCAAGGCCGTGCGTCCCAAGCACGTTAAGCGTCCCGAGCCCGTGGCCGAAGTCGCTCCGGAGCCCGAGCCCGAGACAGAGATCGAAGTCGCTATTGAGGTAACAGCGGAAGCCGAAACCGAAACCGCCGCCACGACCGATCCCAAAGTCATATCCGAGCAGGAAGCCACTGCGGAGCCCAACGATGCTCCCAAGTCGACAACCGAAGAAGCCGCCAACCAACCTGAGACGCCTGCGTTCCAAAACAGCGATGTTTTTGGCGACGAGGCCGAGGACGATCAGTCCGACGAGCCCGCCGATCAAGACGCTACCGAGTCGACGCCGGCGCCCGAGGCACTGCAGCCTGCCATCTCACTCACGGTCGTCTATGACCCCGAGAACGCCAATGCTGGCATCACCACCATGGCCTCCACGCCGGTCGAGACAAAGCCATCTGTCAAGGCAGAGGATGCCCCTCAAGCCACTACCAAAACCGAGACCGAAGACACGTCCGTCCCCGTGGAACCGACAGATTCCGCAGCTAAGCCGGAAGTAACGCCGGAGCCCGCACCCGTCATCGAATCCGTGCCCGCCGCTGCTTGCGACCAAATTCCCGCACCGGCACCGGCTTCGGCTCCCGTAGCGGCCCCAACCCCCGCACTCGCAGCACCGACCATCCCCGAGGACTTCCCCGTCGATTTCGCAACCGAGGTCTTCTGCCCCGGTCCGTTGTTACACCAGTTGTCGACCTATCTCCCCTACGGCGCCGACACGCTCGGCATCGTCGGCGAGTACTACTGGATCGCCCGCGAACGCGGTACCATCGAGGCCGCGCGAAACCGCGCAAGCTTCCCCCTGCGCTACACGCAGGCCGGCGAGCGTCGCGAGGTTGCCGTGCGCATCCGCCGCAACACCACCGGCGGTCTCGGAGCCGCCTGGACCATCGATAAAGTCGAAGAACCCGAGCAGTAACGACAAACGGCTCAAATCCAAATCAGGATTTGAGCCGTTTTATTGTGCCAATCAGGCCGCGCTCAGCTGCAAACGGACACAATGTCCACGTGCCTATTTACGAATGAGCGCATATCCCTCAAAGGGGCGAAGTGCCTGCAGGTCCTCAACATCCCCATAGGAGCGCAACAGCACGTCCCACTCCCCTTGAGCCAGCAGTTCCCGGACTTCCGGGCCCACTTCGCTCATATCATCGGAGAAATTGGCAACCACAAGCATCGATCCAGGCGCGGACATGTCTTCGATCGTCGCCACCGACGCATCATAGGGCTCTCCGACAGGAAGATTGCCAAATCGCCCATACGCGAGCACGGGCGCACTGTCCGCGTCAACAAAACGGACCTTGCCCGTCGCCACCACAGGCAAATCGTGCCGCAGCTCATTCACCTGACGATAGAACTCAAAAATTGAATTCGAAACGCCCACTTCGAGCTCCGCCGTTATCTCATCTTGGCTACAGTCCTTCGCATCGCGAGCCATCGGGATCCAAGGCTCAGCGATCGAAAAACCATGATGCACTTCGCCATTCCACTGCATAGGCAGGCGACCGTTGTCGCGCGAATGCATGTTGATAATCGCGAGCGCCTCTTCGGGCGCCTTTCCCTGCTCGAGCAAGATGCGGTAATAGTTGCGGCTCTCGACATCGTTAAACGCTTCGATGCTCGTAAAGTGTGCGTTGGTCGAGCCCAGCTCGTCACCCTGATAGATATAGGGCGTGCCACGCAACAGGTCCATAAAGAGCGCGAGCATCTTTGCCGCGGGGATGCGCAGGGAACCGTCGGTCCCAAAACGCGAGAGGGCGCGCGGCTGGTCGTGATTGTCCCAGAATACGGCATTCCAACCACCGCCCGCCTGCATACCCTCCTGCCAGGCGGCAAGAGTCTTTTGCAACAGCGCGAAATCAGGAACCTTGTTTACCCACTTCCTCCCGCTCTCAAAATCGACCTTAAGATGATGGAAGTTGAAGGTCATGGCGAGCTCGTGGTTTTGAGGCTGCGTATATCGAATGCAAGCCTCAAGGCCCGTCGAATTCATCTCTCCGACCGTCATCATGCCCTCGATGCCGCCCTCACGCACCAGCTCCTGGATGTAGCTGTCCACACGCGCACCGTCCGTGTAAAAGCGGCGACCATCGCCCTCGTAGTCGTCTTCCCATGAATCTGGTTTATCGATTAGATTGATTACGTCGAAGCGAAAGCCGTCAGCGCCCTTCTCGCGCCAAAAACGCAAGACATCGGCAACCTCATGCCTCACTTCAGGATTTTTCCAGTTGAGATCGGGTTGGCCCGGGTCAAATAGGTGCAGGTACCATTTGCCAACATGAGGTTCCCAGGTCCAGGCGGGACCGCCAAACTTCGAATCCCAGTTGCAGGGAAGTTCGCGCGGTGTCCCCTCTTCAAAAATAAAGTAGTCCTGATAGCGCTTGTCGCCCGCGATGGCGCGCTGAAACCACTCATGCTCGCTCGAAACATGGTTAAATACCATGTCGAGCATAAGGCCGATGCCGCGCGCATGCGCCTCGCGCGAAAGCTCTTCGAACTCCTCCATGGTTCCAAATCGCGGATCGATGTTTCGGTAATCGGCCACGTCGTAGCCGTTGTCCTTTTGCGGCGAGACAAAAAATGGGGTTATCCAGAGGTAATCGATACCAAGCTGCTTGAGGTAATCGAGCTTTTGCGTGATGCCGGGCAGATCGCCCCAACCGTCACCATTAGAATCGTTAAAGCTCTTGGGATAGATTTGGTACACGACCTTATTGCTGATATCAAGCATCGCTCGTCCTCCCTCCAACAGGAAATGTAAAATACGCGAGCGCCGCTGACGAACAAAGCCGCCGCGGCGCTCGTAGGGTTACTGCTCGTAGGGTTACTTATCCTGAGCGGCCAACTCCGCGCGAATCTCGGCGGCGCTAGCCTCGGCCTCCTCGCGAATGCCTTTCTTGGAGCCCACGATAACCGTCAGAACAAAAGGAACGACCAGCACGATGAGCATACAAACCGCAAACATCGCCCAGCTGTCAGGCTGCATCGAAAGGATTCCCGGCAGGCCACCGACGCCAACGGCGTTTGCGGTGCAGTTTGTCATCACGCTCAAAAGACCGGCGAGGCTAGAGCCGACCATGGCGCACACAAACGGGAACATGTACTTAAGATTGACGCCGAACATGGCGGGTTCGGTGACACCCAGGTAACAAGAAATGATGGCAGGAATGTTTACCTGCTGGTCACGATCGTTGGAACGCTGCAGGTACGCCATGCCCAATACAGCCGAGCCCTGTGCGATATTGGAAAGCGCGATCATGGGCCAAAGCATAGTGCCACCAAAATCGGCAATCAGTTGCAGGTCGATGGCGTTAGACATGTGGTGCAGGCCGGTAATAACCAGCGGCGCATAAAACGCACCAAAGATAGCGCCGAACAGGGCACGGAACGGACCGGTGATGCCGGCGTAAATGATGGCGGAGATGCCGCTACCGAGCCACCAGCCAATGGGTCCAAGGACAAAGTGGGCGGCCATGACGGCAAGCAGCAGACTGCAGAATGGAACGACGATCATCGAGACGACCTCGGGCGTGATCTTGCGGAAGAAACGCTCCAAGAAGCCAAGTGTAACTGCGGCGAGAATCGCGGGGATGACCTGAGCCTGGTAACCAATCATGTTGACCTGGGCAAATCCAAAGTCCCAGTGCGGAATCTGATCAGCCGGCGTGCCGGCAACGGCATAGGCGTTGAGAAGCTGCCCGGAGATAAGCGTCAAACCCAAAACAATGCCGAGCATGGGTGTGCCACCCATCTTTTTGGTAACCGACCAGCAGATGCCCACCGGAATGCCGGTATGGAAAACTGCCTCGCCGATCAACCAGAGGAAGCTGTCGACGCCTGCCCAAAACTGGCTTAGTTGCACAAGCGTCTGCGTGCCGTCGCCAAACACATACAGCGAGTCAATACAGTTGCGGAATCCGAGGATAAGGCCACCGACGATAACGGCGGGAATGATGGGGGCAAAGACCTCAGCGATAACGGTCATAGCGCGTTGAACGGGGTTCTGGTTTTGGACGGCGGCAGCCTTGGCTGCGTCCTTGCTCACGCCCTCGATTCCGGCGATCTCAGTAAACTCCGAATAGTAGGCTTTGACGTCGTTACCAATGATGACCTGGAACTGCCCAGCCTGCGTAAAGCTGCCCTTGGTAGATGGAAGCGCCTCGATACCCGGCACGTCGGCCTTCGATTCATCGTTGAGCACGAACCTCATGCGCGTCATACAGTGGCTCACAGCGGCAATATTATCCTTGCCTCCCACCAGCTCGAGCAGCTTGGTCGCGTCGTCCGCATACTTACCCATGCGTTCCTCCTTCTGTGCTTTTCGACAGAACACTGCAGGTGGCCAACCCGTCTTTAAATGACAACTTATTTGAATAAGTTGTTTGACAGCAACTAGTTTAGCCAGATTGATTCTACGTTTATTGACTTATTTGAATAAGTTGCTGAACGGTCGATTTTTCACGGCGAACGGCGAGCATCGGATTCGAACGGTATACTGAAATACAACTTATTTAAATGATTCAAAGGACAGCTATGAAGGCCATCTGGCAAGGCATCTACACCGATATCAAGGACGACATTCTTGAGGGAACGTATCCTTTTCAGTCGTTTCTCCCCTCCGAGACCCAACTCGTCCAAAAATACAAGTGCTCGCACAACACACTTCGGCGCGCGCTCACTGCGCTCGCCGACGAGGGACTGGTGCAACCGATTCACGGCAAGGGCGTCCGCGTCATCTGGCGCCCACGTAGTCGCGCCCTGTTTGAGGTTGGCGGTATCGAAACATACGACGAGTCCGTCAGACGCCTAGAGCTTGATTCCGAAACAAAGGTGACGCTCTTTGAGCAAGTCAAAGCCACCGAAAAGGCAGCCCACAGAACGGGGTTTGAAGTCGGGTCAGATCTCATTCATCTCGAGCGTGTTCGTTCCATAGCCGGTTGCCCAGTCATTCGCGATGAAAGCTATTTTTTGGCAAGCGACGTACAGGGGCTCGATGCCGATAAGGCCTCAAGCTCCATTTATCGATATCTCGAGCAGGACCTTGGCCTTAAGATTGCCCAAAGCAGTCGCGAAATAACCGTCGAACCCGCCACCAAGCGCGACTATGAGCTGTTGGACCTTACCGAAGGCTGCTACATGGCCGTTGTGTCCAACCAAGTCTTTACCGCCGCCGGAGAAATGTTCGAATATACCTGTTCGCGACACCGCCCCGACTACTTTGTCTTTCACGATATCGCTCGACGCAAGTAGCAGCGAAAAACGGCTCAAATCCAAACCCGGATTTGAGCCGTTATAATTGCTCACCTGCGATGCTACGCATCCAAACCAGTAATAAACCTAGTCGCGCGTGAGCTTGCGATGCACGCGATGCGGCTGGGCTGCGTCCTCGCCCAGGCGCTCGATGCGGTTGGCCTGATAGGCCTCGAAGTTGCCCTCGAACCAATACCAGTTGCCCGGATTCTCGTCCGTGCCCTCCCACGCCAGAATGTGCGTGGCCACGCGATCCAGGAACATACGGTCGTGGCTGATGACCACACTGCAGCCCGGGAACTCGAGCAGCGCCGCCTCGAGCGAGGAGAGCGTCTCGACGTCGAGGTCGTTCGTGGGCTCGTCAAGGAGCAGCAGGTTGCCGCCCTGCTTGAGCGTAAGCGCCAGGTTCAGACGGTTGCGCTCGCCGCCCGAGAGCACGCCAGCACGCTTTTGCTGGTCCTGACCCTTAAAGCCAAAGCTCGCCACGTAGGCGCGGCTCGGAACCTCGGTCTCGCCGACCATCATGTGGTCCAGACCGTCCGAGACGACCTCCCACAGGTTCTTGTCGGGGTCGATGCCAGAACGGTTCTGGTCGACGTAGGAAATCTTGACGGTCTCGCCAATCTCGAGCTCGCCCGAGGTCAGCGGCTCCAGGCCCACGATGGTCTTGAACAGCGTGGTCTTACCCACGCCGTTGGGGCCGATGACGCCCACAATGCCGTTGCGCGGCAGGGTAAACGAAAGATCGTCGATGAGCACACGGCCATCGAACTCCTTGTGCAGGTGATGGGCCTCGAGCACCTTGTTGCCCAGACGCGGGCCCACAGGAATGCGGATGTCGGTCCAGTCGAGCTTCTGGCTTGCGCGGGCCTCGGCCTCCATCTCCTCGTAGCGAGCCAGACGGGCCTTGTTCTTGGCCTGACGGGCCTTGGGCGAGCTGCGTACCCACTCAAGCTCGGCCTCCATGCGCTTGGCGAGCTTGGCATCGCGGTTACCCTGAGCCTCGATACGCGCGGCCTTGGTCTCCAGATACGTAGAGTAGTTGCCCTTGTAGGGATAGAGGTGGCCGCGGTCGACCTCGCAGATCCACTCGGCAACGTTATCCAGGAAGTAGCGATCGTGCGTGACGGCAAGCACCGCGCCCTGGTAGTTGTGCAGGAAGTGCTCGAGCCACAGGATAGACTCGGCGTCCAGGTGGTTCGTGGGCTCGTCAAGCAACAGCAGGTCGGGAGCCTCGAGCAGCAGCTTGCACAGGGCCACGCGGCGGCGCTCGCCGCCGGAAAGCACGTTAACCGGCATGTCAGAATCGGGCAGCTGCAGGGCGTCCATGGCCTGGCCGAGCTTGGAATCGATATCCCAGCCGTCGGCGGCGTCAATCTCGTCCTGGAGCTTGCCCATCTCGGCCATGAGGGCGTCCATGTCGCAATCCGGGTCGCACATCTCCTCGCCGATCTTATTGAAGCGATCGACCTTGGCGATCATATCGCCAAACGCCATGCGCACGTTCTCGATAACGGTCTTGTCGTCGTCGAGCGGCGGTTCCTGCTGCAGGATTCCTACGGTGTAGCCGGGGGTGAGCTTGGCGTCGCCGTTGGAGACTTCCTCGATACCGGCCATAATCTTGAGCAGGGTCGACTTACCCATGCCGTTGGGGCCCACGACGCCGATCTTGGCACCGGGATAGAAGCTCAGGGTCACATCGTCAAGGATCACCTTGTCGCCATGGGCCTTGCGAGCCTGATACATCTGGTAGATAAACTCTGCCATTTGCCTGTTTTATCCTTTCTACCTGCTGTTTCCCTATTCTTGTTTCGTTTTAGTGGAAACGAAATGAGGAAACCAGCTCTGAAACTTAACGAAAAGGGGCATGGTTGCCCACACCCCCTAATACTACCTGGGAAAAGTCCCCCATAACATGCTATGAACTGCGTACGCTAGTTTTCCGCAACCTTAGCGAGCGGCTCGCTGCGATTTGCGCCACAGCAGATACGAGTAAACATAGGCAGCTCCGGCCGAACCAAGCGCCAGAACCGCAATCACCGCAGCGACGACTTCGCTCGAAAGTACGCTACCCGCCACGCCCATCACAATCAGGCCAACACCCAGCACCATAAAGCAGGCACCGCCAAAACGCTGCGTACGTCGCCAGTTCTCGGGGTCGGCAAGCGCCCAGGGCGTCTTGATGCCAAGCGTGTAGTTTTGCTTTACGCGCGGCAAGTAGTTGCCTACGCCGATGAACAGCAAACCGACAGCACCGGAAATCAGCACGTTGACCGAACCGACCGCCGGCACCACGCCCCAGACCGTAAGCTCTCCCAGCCAGCTTATGGCGCACATGAACAAGGTGAAGGCAATTACGAAGCCCTGATAGAACTTACCCGAGGTTCGATATGCCTCACCTTTGGGATCGATGCGCGGCACCACGCAGAACATTGCGAGAAGCGCCAGAGGCAGCACGCCGAGCGCGGAGGCCATCCAGCTAGGACCCCAACCGTCGACAGCGCCGTTCGCGCCCCAGTGCGTGGGAATCTGCGCAGGCAAGCTCGGCATCACCATGAGGTGCGCTACGACATTGGCGACGCACAGAGCGACCAGCGCAATCCACACGCGCGACGATACCCCTGTGGGGTGAATGCCCTTGTTTTCGTTATTCATCCTTATCACCTTCATTGTTTGTAAAACCCATAAACCAGCCAATTAAATCCTGCATGACGGTGGTGTTTAAGCTGTATACGATGTTTTGGCCATGGCGCTCGTCGGTCACCAACCCGGCGTTTTTAAGCGTCGCCAAGTGATGGCTCAGCGACGGCTTACTGATATCGAAATGCTTGGCAAGCTCCCCCGCTGTGCAATTGCCCTCGCGCAGCAGTTCCAAAATGCGCCGCCGCGTAGGATCGGCCAGCGCCTTAAAACCCTCTCCCGGCATAAGACCTCCTCTCAGCACCCCTCATGACGCGCACACTATACTCGATATTTAGATGTTTGTCTAACTATCTAATCGAAATGCTTCAATCCACATCAAAGCAAACGCCATCGCAACCTATGGGCGATTACCTATAATGACGATAGCTAAAACACGATTCGCTTCCCAATCGGAGGATGTCTATGGCCGAAACCGCTGCCGCTCTCGTCGAGACGCGCGATACCAAGCTCGAAATCATCATGGGCCGCGAGGCGCTCGACAAACTCGCCGCCGCCACGGTGCTGGTGCTCGGCTGCGGTGGCGTGGGCTCCAATTGCTGCGAGGCACTCGCCCGCGGCGGCATCGGTCATTTCGTCATTCTGGACAAGGACATCATCGCGCCCAGCAATATCAATCGCCAGGCCATCGCCTTTCACAGCACCATCGGCAAGCGCAAGATCGATGTTATGGAAGCCATGATCCACGACATCAATCCAGCCGCTACCGTCATCAAGCGTACCGAATACCTGCTGAGCGACAACATCGACGAGTTTTTCGCGAGCGTTTTGGAGCAGACGGACGGCAAACTTGACTACGTCATCGACGCCATCGACACCATCTCGGCCAAGCTCACCATTGCCAAATATGCTCAGGACCACGACATCCGTTTGGTTAGCTCCATGGGCGGGGCCAACAAACTCCATCCCGAGTGCCTCCGATTTGCCGACATTTTCGATACGGTACGTGACCCCATGAGCCGCATCATGCGAAAAGAATGTAAGAAGCGCGGAATCAAGAGCCTACATGTACTGTTTAGCTGCGAGGAATCGGTTAAGACACAGCCCCGCGACCCTTCCAACATCCACGAGCGCACCGAGCTGGGAACCGCCAGCTTTATGCCGCCCATCATGGGCCAGATGATCGCCGGCGAGGTTATCCGCCAGATCAGCGGGCGCGGCACCGAGCGCGTGCGCGCCGACGGCCAACGCCTGGGCTAGCAGGATGTCCTGCGATGGGACCGCAATTCTTTGACACGCATTGTCATCTTGATTTGATGCTCGGCCCCGATGCTGCAGCCAGTGAGTCGGCGGCGTTGGGTCTGGGGCTCTTTGACTGCGGGGTCGACCCACGCGACTTCGCGGCAGCAAAAAAGCGGGCCGGCCGCTACCCAAACATTATCGCGGGCGCCGGCCTCCATCCCTGGTGGCTCGCCGACGGCCGCTGCGGTCCTGCCGAAGTCAATCTGCTTTGCGAAGTTGCTGCCCAAGAGCGCTACATCGGCGAGGTGGGACTCGACTTTTTCGCGCGCTTTGCCGGAAGCGAGCCGCTACAAATACAGGCATTTGACCGGCTCTGCGATACACTCGCGCAGCATCCTCTTACCGGGCGAGTGATATCAATTCACGCCGTTCGTTCGGCAGGAACCGTACTGGACGCCCTTGAGTCATATGGATTACTCACCCCAAGCCCCAACTCCCCCGCCATCATCTTCCACTGGTTTAGCGGCACCTCGAACGAGTTCGACCGTGCGCGAAACGCAGGCTGCTATTTTTCCGTGAACGAGCGGATGCTCGCTACCAAGCGCGGTCGTGAATACGCCCGACAGATCCCACTCGACCGTCTGCTGCTCGAAACCGACGCTCCAGCCGAACCGCAAGTAGATGCAAGCGCGCGACAGCTCATCACATCGCTAAAAAGCGCCTCCCTGCACATCGCCGAACTTAAAAACTGCGCCGAGGAGAGCGTCGAATCAACCGTTTTAGGAAATTCGCACTCCATATTTGACTTCAACTGACCCCGGTGGGCAAAAAACGCCAAATATGAGTACTGCTTCAAAGCTAGTAGCATTATATTGTGACAAAAGAACGCCTTGATAATGTACAGCTGTTCATTATCAAGGCGTTTTAGCATGGCTAAAGCCATATTTAACAGGTTATAATCGCCCCCAGGCGCTCAACCAGGGCCTTAAAAGCATAATTTCCCTGTTACTAAATTAGTGACAGTACTCATGTTTGGCATTTTTTGTCCACGAACCCCTAAAGAGCCTCCAACAGACCCCCTAAGAAAGCTCAAGCAGCTCCGGCAGCTGGTCGATAATCTTGTCCGCGGCGTCCTGGCTAAAGCCAAAGCGTTCCTCGCGCTTGGCAATAACTGTCAGGCCGGCTCGCTTGCCGGCAGTGATGCCAGGCACCGAATCCTCAACGCAGCAGCAGCGATTCGCGGGCAGCCCCAGCAGGTCCAGCGCATGCAGGTAGATGTCGGGCTCGGGCTTGCTCTCCTTAAACTGCTCGCCGCTCACCACATACTCAAAGGCATCCGACAGTCTGCACGCATTGAGCACTTCCTCGATGCTATCCATGGGAGACGAGCTGGCAAGCGCCACGCGAACGCCACGGCGCGGCAGCTCTCGAATCGTATCCACGGCGCCTGGGTTAATCAAAGCCTGATAGTCGCGCGGACGCTTATGCGCCCACTCGTCCCAACGGGCCAACGCTTCCTCGCCAGTGAAATGTCCCTTACCGGCACGCTCAAACCAATCGATCAGCATATGCAGGAAGAACTGATGCGAGGTACCAACCTGCCCATTCAACTCCTCTTGAGTCAGGTTAAGCCCAAGCTCCTTGGCAAACGCGGCAGTCTCGCCCAGATAGTAATACTCGGTATCGACAATGACGCCGTCCATGTCAAAGATAACGGCGTCGAACGGAAATGCGGACACGGCACCCTCCCTAACAAAAAGGCGCCCGCAAGCGGACGCCCGAACCATGCACTATCGGCGATTCTAACCCAGCAGCTGGTCAAGTGCCACCGCAATGCCATCTTCGTTGTTGTTGGCGGTCACCATCTGCGCCACAGCCTTGACCTCGTCGACGGCGTTACCCATGGCAACACCGGTACCCGCCCACTCAATCATGGACTTGTCATTCTGGCCGTCGCCAAACGAAACGACCTCGCTGGCATCGATGCCGAGCTTGGGCAGGGCACCCTCGAGCGCGTGGGCCTTGTCGATACCGGGCGCCGTGTACTCAAAGTACCAGTCGGCCGTAAACATGCCCGAAAGCGTCTGCTTAAAGGGCGCATACATCTCCTCGTAATGCGCCTGCAGGTAGGCTGGATCGCCCGCCGTCAGCAGCTTATCCACGGGACAAGTGTCCACGACCTCATGCAAGCTCTCGACCTCACGGATCTTAAGGTCGCACGCATCGCGCTCGTATTTGACGATGTTTTTCTGCGAGCCGTCAGGCAGCGTGATCATGCAATGGTACGAGTCCTCGACGTGCAAATCGCGACCGAGCGAAATCATAGGAATCACGTCGAAATTGCGCAGATGATCAATCAGACGGTGCAGTTCGTCAGCCGGCATGGCCTGATCAAAAAGGACCTCATCGGTCTGAGCGTCGACCACGTGCGCGCCATTAAAGGCAACTAGCAGACCATCATGGTTTTGAAGGTCGAGCTCCTGCGCCAAGGCGTGCAGCCCCCATGCGGGACGGCCCGAAGCCAAGATGAGCTTAATGCCCGACTCCTGCGCCGCGAGCAGCTTCTCGCGCGTACGCGGGCTGATGACCTTTTGGTCGTTGGTGAGTGTACCGTCGATATCCATTGCGATGGCTTTGATTGCCATATATGCCTCCCCATCATTGAACAACCTTGTCTGAGCCATCATACAGAACACCCACGGCGGCTCTGTCTGCAACGGGTAAAAAGTCATATTGTCCCGAACATGAACGGCGCGCCTTCGACGATTGCGATGCCCGTCGAGGCGCCTCCCGATACATTCCATCCTATCCAAATAGCAAGGGCCCGTATCCCAACGGATACGGGCCCCTTTCAGCCATAAGCCAGCTCGGCCGTAAAAACTACTTGCGGTGAGCGCGGTAGAACTCGATGAGCGCCTGGGTCGAAGCGTCCTGCTCGGCCTTGGCGGCGTCGTCGTGGAAGGCAGGGGTGATCTGCTTGGCAAGCTGCTTGCCCAGCTCAACGCCCCACTGGTCGTAGGAGTCGATGCCCCAGACCGTACCCTCGACAAACGTGATGTGCTCGTACAGGGCGATGAGCTCGCCGAGCGCGAACGGGGTCAGCGTGTCGCCAAAGATCGAGGTCGTCGGACGGTTGCCCTCAAAGCAGCGAGCCGGGACGATCTGCTCGGGCGTGCCCTCGGCGCGCACCTCATCGGCCGTCTTGCCAAAGGCGAGCGCCTTGGTCTGGGCCAGGAAGTTGCCCAGGAACAGCTCGTGCACGTCCTGGCCGTTGTCGGTTGCAGGGTTGGCGGTGTTGGCGAAGGCGATGAAGTCGGCCGGAACCACCACGGTGCCCTGGTGCAGCAGCTGGTAGAAGGCATGCTGGCCGTTGGTGCCGGGCTCGCCCCAGAAGATTTCACCGGTGTCGGAGGTCACGGCGCTGCCGTCCCAGCGGACATGCTTGCCGTTGGACTCCATGGTGAGCTGCTGCAGGTAGGCCGGGAAACGGTGCAGGTACTGGCAGTACGGCAGCACGGCGTGGCTCTTGGAACCGAAGAAGTTGACGTACCAGACGTTGAGCAGGCCCATCAACGCGACGGCGTTGTTCTCGAGCGGGGTGTTGCAGAAGTACTCGTCGATGGCGTGGAAGCCCTCGAGGAACTGCTGGAAGCGCTCGGGGCCGAGCACGACGATCAGCGACAGACCCACGGCGGAATCGACGGAGTAACGGCCGCCAACCCAGTTCCAGAAACCGAAGGCGTTGGCCGGATCGATACCGAAGGCCTCGACCTTGTCGAGTGCAGTGGAGACGGCAACGAAGTGCTTGGCCACGGCCTCGGCGTTCTGCTCATCGGAGCCGTCGATGGCGCCCTGGGCCTTGAGCTGCTCGAGCATCCAGGTCTTGACCTCGCGGGCGTTGGTGAGGGTCTCGAGCGTGGTGAAGGTCTTGGAGACGATAATCACGAGCGTGGTCTCGGGATCCAAACCCTTGAGCTTCTCGGCCTGGTCGTTGGGGTCGATGTTGGAGATGTAGCGGCAGTCGATACCGGCGTCGGCATAGGGGCGCAGAGCCTCGTAAGCCATGACCGGGCCCAGATCGGAGCCGCCGATGCCGATGGACACCAGGTGCTCGATCTTCTTGCCGGTAACGCCCTTCCACTCACCGGAGCGCACGCGCTCGGCGAAAGCATACATGCGATCGAGGACCTCGTGCACGTCGGCGACGACGTCCTGGCCGTCAACGATGAGCTGGCCTTTCTCGCTCGCCGGACGGCGCAGCGCGGTGTGCAGGACGGCGCGGTCCTCGGTGGTGTTGATGTGCTCGCCGGAGAACATGGCGTCGCGGCGCTCCTCGAGCTTCACCTCGCGGGCAAGATCGCACAGCAGCTTGACGGTCTCATCGGTCACCAGGTTCTTGGACAGATCGAAGTGCAGGTCACCGGCGTCAAAGCTCAGCTTGTTCACGCGCTCGGCATCGGCGGCGAACCAGGCCTTGAGGTCGATACCTTCGGCCTCGAGCTTCTCCTGATGAGCCTCGAGCGCCTTCCAAGCGGCAGTCGACGTAGCATCGATAGGTGCGGCAACAGTTGCCATAGAGTCCTCCTCAACATACGGGCGCATACCTCCATGCGCCCGGATAATCAGATAGCCCTATTCTAGCGCAGGTCAAGACCGTAATCAGCGAGCGTTGCCAATCCGCCCCCAAACGGCGACCGACCAAAAAGGGACAGGTTAATTTTGGCAGGTCAAACGCTTTACCTACCAAAATTAACCTGTCCCTTTATGGCAGATATTAGGCCACGGCACACACGCTGCCGAGCAGCTCGCGCAGAGGAGACCCAATGCCCTCAAGCAGTTCGGGCGCGATGATGGCAAAAACGGGGACCTCGCCGGCGCCAACGGCCTCGGGCACTTTGCCCTCCGAGACAATGCAACCGTAGGGAACGAAACCGTCGTCGCCGGTATCGAGCACGGCCATGCGACGCGCGAGTTCGCGCGCAAAGCCGGCAGTATCGGCATCGCCGATCGCCAGGACAAAGTCAACGCCTTCGTCGGTCGCCAGGGCCACGGCCTCGTCGATCAGCTCGTCTCCCTCGTCGCCCTCAACCGAGCCGCAGCGAAAAAGCACGCGCTCGAGCAGAGCTCGATCAAGCGAGCCGAGTGCCGCCGAGACGAGATCATCACGCGTATGTTTGTCGCCTCCCAGCACGACCAGTGCCTTGGTGCCGCCATAGTGGGCAACCAATCGCCCGCACCAGCGAGCCACATCCCCATCCGCAACCAAGCGCGTCGGCATCCCAAACCCATAGTTGACCATTATCCCCACAACCCTTCCGTGCTTTATGGTGGTATCAATCGTTAGCCTCATGCTACGAAGCGAGCTTTTCCGAGCTGTTACGCACTCTTTAGGGCTGCGTTAAAAACCCGATGCAGCCGCACGACCATACCTGCCAAAAAGGGGCAGGTTTTGACGGTGTCCGGTCGAGCAGGTATTATCGAACAGGTATTCGATAAGAACATGTGTTTGATGGGAGGCTCGGATGGAGCACGAGCAGCACACCTACATCTGCATCGACCTCAAGACGTTTTATGCCAGCGTCGAGTGCGTCGATCGTGGGCTCGATCCGCTCACCACCAACCTGGTCGTTGCCGACGAATCGCGCGGACGCACGACCATCTGTCTCGCTATCACGCAGACCATGAAGGACCTCGGGATACACAACCGCTGCCGTCTATTCGAGATTCCCGACGGCATCGACTACATCAAAGCAGTGCCGCGCATGCAACACTACATGGAGGTGTCGGCACAAATCTACGGCGTCTATCTGGAATACGTCAGCCCCCAGGACGTGCACGTCTACTCCATCGATGAGTGCTTTATCGACGTGACGCCCTATCTGGACCTTTATCACACCGATGCCGAAGGGTTCGCCTGCATGTTGCGCGACGAGGTCTTGGGGCGCACCGGCATCACGGCGACGGTCGGTATCGGCCCCAACCTATTCCAGGCCAAGGTGGCGCTCGACATCACCGCCAAGCACGTAGCCAGCCGCATTGGCGTACTCGACGACGAGATCTTTCGCAAGGAGATCTGGCCCCATCGCCCCATCACCGACATCTGGGGCATCGGCCCCGGCGTGGCGGCCCGTCTCGAGAAATACGGCGTCTACGACCTGATGGGCGTCGCCGCACTCGACGAGAACCTGCTCTACGACGAACTCGGCGTCAACGCCGAATATCTCATCGACCACGCCTTCGGGCGCGAGCCGACAACCATCGCCGATATCCAAGCCTATCGCCCGCAAGCGACCTCGACCACCACAGGACAGGTGCTCTCGAAGGGCTATGCCTACGAGCAGGCCTACACCGTCTTGCGCGAAATGGTCGACAACGCCGTGTTGGATCTAGTCGATAAGCACGTGGTGTGCGACAGCATCTCGCTCTTTGTGGGCTATGCAAGCGAGCGCGCCGACATACGCCGGCTCAACGCCAGCGGCACGGCGCAGTATATAGACGGCTGCGGACACCTGCGCTCGAGTACCTCGGGCATCGAACCCGCAGCGACCGACGGCTCCGAGCTCGCGCCCCGTGCTCCCAAGCCCGTCCAGCGCGATGACGAAAGGCGTCGCCTGGTGCGCGAAGCGCAGGCAATCGATGGCATCTTTGTGGGAGAGCATGGCGGCAAACCGCGTGGTGGCTATGCCGCACTCTTTGCGCACTCCAACGCCTCGCGAAAGCTGCCCGAGCGCACTAATTCGTTTAAGAAAATCATGGGCTATTTCGATGAGCTCTGGGCGCAGACCGTCGATCCCAAACGACCGGTCAAGCGCATCAACCTTGGCTTTGGCAACCTCATGCCCGAGGAATTTACCACCATCGATCTGTTCAGCGATATCGAGGCCGATGAGCGCGAGCGCGACCTGGCGCGCGCCGTCCTGGCCGTGAAAGGCAAGTACGGCAAGAACGCGCTCGTCAAGGGATTAAGCTTTACCGCCGGCGCCACCGCGCGCGAACGCAACGACCAAGTTGGAGGACACCGTGCCTAAACCCAAACAACAGCCCGTGCGCCCGCCGACCGCCTTCGAGCGCCTGGCGGACCCCGAGGGCAGGCGCCGCGCCGCCGACCCCAAGCTCACTGCCAACGGTGCCGTGCGCGCCAACCGCGCCGCGCAGTTTATGCCCTTTGCCGCCCTCACGGGATACTACGAACTCGTGCGCAAGCAGGAAATCACCGTCGAGTCAAAACGTGAGCTCACGGAAGAAAAAGCCCTCGTACTTTCTAAAAAGCTCGAGGGTCTCAAACGTGGCGACTTGGTTCGTGTCAACTATTACGATACATACGGCTATCGCAGCCGCACCGGCATCCTCGACGAGGCGCTCCCCGCCTTCAAGCTCCTCAAGCTCCGAGACATCGCCATCAACTTCGACGACATCCAAGACATCGAACTGCGCGGACGAGCCTAGCCAAGGAAGCGCATCCAGGGCGGCGCTTACAGCGCCATGACGTAGTAGCCCGCGTCTTTCACGGCCGTCTCGAGGACACCACGATCAACCGGCTGCTTAGAGCGCACGCGTGCCGTGTGGTCCGCATACGTCACCGTTGCCCACACGCCATCCAGCGCATTGAGGGCATTGGCTACGTTCTGAGCGCAGCCGTCACAGCTCATGCCGCCGATGAGCAGCTCATCGCTATAGGGATAGTGTGACGCATCGGTATCCACCACAACAACCTTTTTGGCCTTCTTGCCGCTCGTACCATCGCTGCAGCAACTCTTCCCGTGTGTCGAAGCGGCAATGCGACGCAGTCCAAAAAACATGCCGACGGCAATGACGGCCAGCACGATGAGATTCGCAGGGTTGAGCAAGTCACTCATGCGCTCCCCTTTCAAGTAGCACTATCTAGATACCCCCATGGGGTGTCCCCATCTTAACCCAAAATCATGTCTGTTCGGTCAATTAGTTTCCCTCTTCAAACTTTTTTGTTGACCATGGCTTACTTTCGTGTATAAGTTTTCCTAGGCTAACAGTTTAGATCCGTAAGGAGCGCCGTGACTCGAACCATAGATATCCCAACGTTTCAGGCAGCGGTCGTGCGCAACTGCTCTCCCACGCTCGCGGGCATCAAGCCGGCATCGCTCTTTACCTATCCAGGCACCTACGCCCACGGGAACGGCTCGACCACAACCGAAACCATCGCAGAACGTCGAGCACGCCTGCTCAACGTTATCGCCCAGTGCAATCGCGAGCTTGACCCGCTCGGCATCCACCTGAGTGTTTTGGTCTGGCGGCCCTGCGGAGCACTCGTGTACGTGTACCGAGCCAAAAGCCTCGCCACCTATTTCGCAGACCCTCGCGCCCAAACAGCGCTCGCCTCGGAAGGCTACGACACGAGAGACCTTTCGACATGCCTTGTGCATTTGGCATCACGCATCACGCTCGCGAGCAATAACGTCGCGGAATGCGCTTGTAGCCAGACTCGATGCGCACTACCCCAGCAAGCTAGCTGCAGCAACGACTGCACCTGCGAGTTTCCGCACGAAATAGGCTACTTCCTTGGATATCCCTACGACGACGTGCACGAGTTTATCGTCCAGCGCGGCGAAAACTACAAGGTCTTTGGGGCCTGGAAGGTCTACACGAATGTCGAGCAAGCGCTTGCGATGTTTGACGCCTACCGCGCTTGCACTCAATACCTCACCTTTGTCTATCAGCAGGGCTGCAGCTTGGCGCAACTTGCCCAGGCAACCCGATAGAACATAGAAGCCGCGGCAACCTGCCGCACAACTGAAAGGACTCAACATGAGCAAGATCGCCGTCGTCTACTGGAGCGGCACGGGCAACACCGAGGCCATGGCAAACCTCGTCTCCGAAGGCGCCACGTCCGCGGGTGCCGAGGCTGAGGTCATCTCCTGCGCCGACTTCTCTGCCGACAAGGCCGCCGAATATGACGCCTTCGCCTTCGGCTGCCCCGCCATGGGGTCCGAGGAGCTCGAGTACGACGAGTTCCAGCCGATGTGGGATGAGGTCAAGGAAGTCCTCGGCGACAAGAAGGTCGTCCTCTTTGGCTCCTATTCGTGGGCCGAGGGCGAGTGGATGGATAACTGGAAGGCCGACGCCGACGAGGCCGGCGTCAACGTCGTGGACTCCACCATCTGCTACGACGCGCCCGACGACGAGGGCGAGACCGCTTGCAAGGCCCTCGGAGCCGAGCTCGCGTAACGAGCCCAGGGTCTCCAAGAGAGCCTGCGTCAAAGCGCATCCCCATCCCTACAAAAGAGCGGGGCTGGATTCAAGTCCAGCCCCGCTCTTTTGTAACGGCAGTTACATCAACCGGCTATGAGATATTGCCCAAGAACGCCTTGGTGCGCTCGCTCTTGGGGTGGTCGAAGACCTCGCTCGGCGTACCCTCTTCCACAATGACGCCGCCGTCCATAAAGACGACGCGGTCGGCGACATCGCGGGCAAAGCCCATCTCGTGGGTCACCACGATCATGGTCATACCGTCACGTGCCAGGTCGCGCATGACGCCCAGGACGTCGCGGACAAGCTCGGGGTCAAGCGCCGACGTGGCCTCGTCAAAGAGCATCACGTGTGGATTCATCGACAGGGCGCGGGCGATGGCCACGCGCTGCTGCTGACCGCCCGAAAGCTGACTCGGCATAAAATCGATGCGCTCGGCCAGACCGACCTTGGTGAGCTCCTCGACGGCGATCTTCTCGGCCTCTTCCTTGCTGCGCTTGAGCACCTTTTGCTGCGCAAGCATGACGTTCTTTTTGACCGACAGGTGCGGGAACAGGTTGAACTGCTGAAAGACCATGCCCAGGTGCGTACGCACTTTGTTGAGGTCGACACCCTTGGCGCACACATCCACGCCCTCAACGATAATCGAGCCACTCGTGGGATGCTCCAAACGATTGATGCAGCGAAGCATCGTCGACTTGCCCGAGCCCGAGGGGCCCAAGACCACAACGACCTCACCCTTGTGCACATCCAGATCGATATCGCGCAGGACCACGTTGTCGCCAAAGGCCTTCTGGAGATTCTTGATGCTGACGACGACCTCGTTCGAGTTATTGGTTTCGCTCATAATAGAACCTCCTTACAGACCAGCGATATGGTCGGCGGGCGTCGCGACAACCTGTCCGGCGCTCTTGGTGGGACGCTTCTTCTTGGTTTCGGCAGTACCCAGAAGCCTCGCCTCAAGACCGCTCACCAAGCGAGCAAGCGGCAGGGTGATGACCAGGTAGAACAGGGCGGCAACCACATACGGCGTGATGGAGCCCGTCGTTGCCACGATGGTGCGGGCGTTCATGACGATCTCGACCACGCCCACGGCCGCGAGCAGCGACGTATCCTTGTAAAGCAGGATGAACTCGCTGGTCAACGTAGGCAGGACATTGCGGAACGTCTGCGGAATCATAACGTAGAGCAGTGTCTGGAAGGCGTTCATGCCCAGCGAGCGAGCCGCCTCGTTTTGGCCCTTGGGGATCGATTGAATACCGGCACGGAAGATCTCGCACAGATACGCAGACGAGTTCATGGCCATGACGATAACACCCAGGACATAGTCGTCCACCTTGACGCCGGCAAGCGGCAGGCCAAAGAACGCGATATAGATCTGCAGGAACGCCGGCGTACCGCGGATGATATTCACATAGATGCCGGCAAGACAACGAAGGATACGCGACTTGGAAATGCGCATGAGCGACAGCGCAAAGCCAAAGGGAATTGCCAGCGGAAACGCCACGAGCACGATCGAGAGCGACATGAGGAAGCCCTTAAAGACGATCGGCAGGCTTTGGACCAAAATGACTGGGTTCAAGAACAGGCGCAGGAACATATTGGAGTTCCAAGCCTCGACCCACGGCTGCTCCTTAAGATCGGTCAGGAAGTTATCGAAGGCCGTCACGCCCTTGATCTCGACGGAAGGAATCTTGGAAATCTTCTTGGTCGAACCGTCGGCGAGCGTATAGGTGCCGCTAAAGGCCTCATCTCCGCCCTCGACGGGAAACGTCACGCCGTAAACCTCGACACGGAAAAAGCCGCCGGCAGGCGCCGTCTCGCCAAAGTCGATCTTGAGCGTCTGGCCGTCAGCCTTGCACGTAGGCTTCATGGGCGTACGGTCCATGAGGTCCTCGCCCGAGAGCATCGTCAATCGCGTGTCATCGGTACCAAACGTCGTGCCGTCGACAAACGTCAGCGAAAGACCGCTCAGCTCCTCGTCGGCATCGGCCTGAACTTCCCAGGTAATGCGTGTCTCGGTGCCGCCGACCACAGCGCTGCCCGAACCGGTGTTGGGTCGAGCGGTAATCTTTGCGGTCTCAAGCGCCTGGGCAGTCGAAGGCGCGGCTGTCCCCGCGCACAACAAAGCGAGCGCCACAGCTAGGGCGCAGGCTAGTTTTTGGAGCATCGAGGGCAGCGGGAAACGCCGACCCATGGCCCCTTCGTTCAATCGAGACAAGGTGGCTCCTATCGTAGAAGTTGCCGGCAAAACGAGACGGAAACACTCTCCGTCGAGAGAAGCGCAAAGGCCCTCTCCGCAAAACGGAAGGCTCTGTTAGACCAAATTTGACACGATCGGCTGTTCGTCGAACCGGAAAATA
>JAHYYJ010000016.1 GCA_019425015.1 Collinsella sp. | reverse complement strand
TTTTCCGGTTCGACGAACAGCCGATCGTGTCAAATTTGGTCTAACAGAGCCAAAACTTTTGTTGGGTAAAGTCCGAGGTCAGTGGCGTTTTATAACGAGAAATTCAAAAAAGTTGAAAATCCATTACAAATTTGCGTTGACTTTAGGTAACTAAAGTTTCATACTCCTTTTCAACCACTGGGGGATGTGAACACGCACGGATCGTTCACATCATGATTGAAGAGGATTTCTTAGACATGTTCACGCATCAGCTAAACATTATCAGCGTAGTAATTATCTGATGCGGGTTAGCACATACAGCTAGCCCGTACGATAACGGGCGGCTGATGAAGATGAGGGCCGTCGAGCGCAACCGACGGCCCTCATTTTTTATGTCTAGGAAGTTCTTTTTAGAGGAGGAAATGTAATGAACGGAGTTTTGCTCATGGTTGTGGCCGCGGCGGTGCTCGCCTGTGGCTATCTGGGCTACGGCCGCTGGCTGGCCAACAAGTGGGGCGTTGACAAAGAGGCCCTCACGCCGGCCAAGCGCATGAAGGACGGCAAGAGCTTCTCGCCCGTCTCCGCCTTTACCGCGTTCTCGCACCAGTTCAGCTCGATCTGCGGTGCTGGCCCTGTCACGGGTACGATCGTCGCCATGGCCTTTGGCTGGCTGCCCGTCGTGCTCTGGGTCCTCGTCGGCGGCATCTTCTTTGGCGCCGTCCACGACTTTGGTGCTCTGTACGCTTCGATGAAGAACAACGGCAAGTCCCTGGCCCAGCTCATCGAGAAATACATCGGCAAGACCGGCCGTCGCCTGTTCCTGCTGTTCTGCTGGCTGTTCTGCATCATCGTCATCGCCGCTTTCACCGACATGGTCTGCAAGACGTTCATGTTCACCTCGGTCGTTGACGCTTCTGGCGCTGCCACCGGTGCTATCGACTTCACCAAGTCCTATGCCGCCGGCTGCGCTGGTACCATCTCCATCCTGTTCACCTTCGTCGCTATCGCCTTTGGTTGGGCCCAGAAGAAGTTCAACCTCACCGGCGCTGCCGAGTTTGTCACTGGCGTGGTGCTCATGGTTCTCATGTTTGCCGTCGGCATGCAGTTCCCGGTCTACCTGGACAAGTTCCAGTGGTTCGCCGTTGTCATGGTCTACCTGGTCTTTGCTGGCGCCATGCCCATCCAGATGCTCAAGACCCCTCGCGACTACCTCACTTCCATCATGATGATCGTCATGATCGCCTGCGCTGTCCTCGGTATCGTCGTCCTGGGTGTTAACGGCCAGGCCACTATCACCGCTCCGGTCTTCACTGGCTTCTCCACTGCCTCCGGCATGATGTTCCCGGTCCTGTTCGTCTCCGTCGCTTGCGGTGCTCTCTCCGGTTTCCACAGCCTCGTTTCTTCCGGCACCTCTTCTAAGCAGGTCGAGAAGGAGCAGGACGCCGTCAAGGTCGGTTACGGCGCAATGATCGTCGAGTCCTTCGTCGGCATCCTTGCCATCATCGTCGCCGGCATCATGTTCTCCGATATGAACACCGCCGGTACCGGCGCCCTCAACGCTGGTGTCGCTTCCACCCCGTTCCAGATCTTCGCCGCTGGCATCTCCCGCGGTATGCAGGCCTTCGGTGTTGACGGCACGCTCGCTACCGTCTTCATGACCATGAACGTCTCCGCTCTGGCCCTGACCTCGCTCGACGCTGTCGCTCGCATCGCCCGCACCTCGTTCTCCGAGTTCTTTGCCCAGACCAACGATGCTCTGGCCATCGAGTCCAAGGCCGGCTATATGAAGGTCCTCGGCAACCCCTGGTTCGCCACGGTCGTCACCCTGCTTCCCGGCCTCGCCCTCGCCTTTGGCGGCTATGCCAACATCTGGCCGCTCTTTGGTGCCTCCAACCAGCTGCTTGGCGGTATGACCATGATCACCCTCGCCGTGTTCTGCAAGTGCACTGGCCGCAAGGGTTGGATGCTCTACGTGCCCGTCGCCTTCCTGCTCTGCTGCACGTTCACCTCACTGGTCCAGAGCGCCATGGGCTGCATGACCGCCGTCCAGGCTTATGGCTTCTTTGGCACCATCCCGGCTACCGCCACCACGGCTGCCGTCTCCGTCGCTGCCACTAAGGGCCTGCAGCTCGTCTTCGCTGTCCTGCTGATGGTCCTGGGCCTCATCGTTGCCGTCAACTGCCTCAAGGAGTTCTTCGGCAAAGAGGCCGGCTCCATGCCCGACGAGGA
Organism: Collinsella sp.; assembly: GCA_019425015.1. Taxonomy (GTDB): domain Bacteria; phylum Actinomycetota; class Coriobacteriia; order Coriobacteriales; family Coriobacteriaceae; genus Collinsella. The sequence continues at coordinate 29,490 of JAHYYJ010000016.1, read as the reverse complement.
GCCCGAGTGGTCCGAGATGGGCAAGGCTGAGTACGGTCGCGCCGCTGCTGCGGAGGCTCCCGCCGACGCCGAGGCTGTCAAGGCCTAGTCGACTTGATGGAGTGATCGTTCCATCCATATGACTCGGAAAGACCGGGTCTGCGACTTCGCGGGCTCGGTCTTTTTTCATGCGAAAGCAGGTGACGCTCGAGTGTTCTCGCAGATGTTTTGCGTGGATAAGGGTGCGCGTTGTACCATATAGACGTATATGTGTACATATGAAAGGGGCCCCGTGGCCAAGACGGTATATTCCGATAATCAAAACAATGTCGATGCTTTGGCTGAGCGCCTGAGCAGCCAGACATCGCTTTCTGTCGAGCGTGCCAAGCTGGTTGCCTACGACCTGCTTTGCCGCAAGGCGCTCAAGATTAAGTCGAGTGCGCTGGCGCAGATTTTCCGCTCCGTCGATAAGGAGTGCGACACCAAGGCGATGCGCGATGAGCTTATCGCGGCAAATATCGTGACCAAGATCGAGGGTAGCGGCATTAACGGGCGCCCGGCGTTCTATACCATCAATGCCGAGATCCGCGATGCCCAGGAGCAACCTGCCGAGTCCGTCGAAGATTTTGTCGTCGAGGATTTCGCTGACGTGCCTGCTGTGGAAGAAGCTGCTCCGCGTGAGCATGTCGATACCGATGAGTTGCTCGATGAGAACGTCGTGCGCGCCTTTACGGCCAAGGCAGGACGCGGCGGTTTTGGCGGGGGTGGCAAGCGCGATGCGCAGCGCCGCGCCCAGCAGGAGCGCTTCCGTCGCGCCGTTGCTCAAAAGGGTGAGACGGATGCCGAGGCTGTTGAGAACGAGGTTGCTGCCGAGTCGCAGAAGCCCGCGAAGGAGCAAAAGCCCGTGGAGGCCCAAGAGCCCAAGCGTCGTCGCGGTGCTCACTTTAAGGCCGCGCAGCAGGATGTCGCGCGTGAGGTTGAAGAGCCTTCCGAGGTTGCAGACGATGTTGAGGAGTCTGCCAAGAGGGCTCCGGGTTCGTGTCGTCCCGGCCGCGGTTTTGCGGGACGCGCGTATCCCGTAAAGCGTCAGGAGAAGGGCGAGCCGGCTTCGACCGCTCAGGACGAGAAGGCCGAACAAGCCGAGAAAACCGTTGAGCCGGCGACTCGCGAGCAGCAACCTTCCGAGTCGCAGCCTGCGGCTGACACTGAGGTCAAAGCTCAACAGACCGCTGATAAGCAGGCGGGGGAGAGCGCCTCAGGCAAGCCCCGCCGTCGTCGTCACCGCGGCGGTCGTGGCTCAAATGCCGAGGCCGCGGCCGAGAAGACAGCGACACAAAACGGAGATGAGAAGGCCGAGACTCCGGTGGATCAGGTCAAGCGCCAGCCGGCGAAGGAGGCCAAGTCCGATCGTCCGCAAAAGCGCTCGTCTGCGCCCAAGCAGGAACGTAATACCCGGGCAGATTCCAAGCGTAAGCCTCATGCACAGGCTGAGCCTGCCGCGGCTGATAGTGCTACCCAGCAGCCCGAGTCGGCCGTCCACGGCGAGGTATCGGCGTTTGCCCTTGCCCGCGTTTTGGGCAGGCAGCTGCTCAAAGTTGTCCCTACGCCTACGGCGCTCTCTAAGATCAAGGAACAGCAGACTCAAATTGTTAAGGTCGAGGGCAAGGACGGCAAAAAGGCGCCGCAGCGCACTCAGCACAACGAGATGTCCAACCGCAAGATTGCCGAGGAAATCGCAATCATCCAGGCTTGGATCGAGCAAAACCGAGGTGCCGATACGCCGGTTGCCTCGCGCCGCCAGCGTGCCTACCAGATTTTTAACGACGAGAAGGCTTTTGACGGCAAGCACGGTGAGCGCCTGATAAGGCGCATGACCGAAAAGGGCATCAGCATGCAGGCGATCAAGGTCGCCCCCAACCGCCCCGTGCACTTTACGGGTTTCTTTACGCTGGGCGCCGATAAGCCGTTCATTATGGTCGAGAACCTGGACACCTACGACGAGATCGTCAGGCTGCTGCGTGGCCGCAAGCACGCCAAGCTCTTTGGCATCAAGGTGGGCGGCGTGATTTTTGGCGGCGGATGCAAGGCGAGCGTCTCGCATGCCCTGGACGATTATCTGGCCGAGATCGGCTATCGCTTTAACTACGTCTACTACGTGGGCGATATCGACCGCGAGGGCGCGCGCATCGTCGAGCAGGCTCGCAATGCCAATGTGGTTGAGATTCGCCTGCATGCCGGTATGTACCGCGCCATGCTCGCCGAGCATAAGCGTCGCGTGAAGGCCGGCGGCGAGTGCGAGCGCGCGGCTGCCAACCAGGGCGTGCCGCAGAACTTGGCGGCGACGATCAAGGATCTGCCCATGGTCACGCGCGTGCAGTTCCGCAATGTGCTACGTGAAGGCGGGCGCATTCCGCAGGAGATTCTGATGACCGCCGACTATCGGGATGGCGACTCGGGAAGCTTCGACCGCATGCTGAACAACTAAATTCCGCCGGCCCCGGGAGAGCGGGGACACCGGCTTAGGTTTCCTGCTCTACAGTCCTGCTCACGACGGAGGCCACATTAAGTGGCCTCCTGTTCGTGCGGAACTCGCGATAAACCTAAGCCGGTGTCCCCGCTCTCCCGGGGCCTGTCGTGGCTTGGCCGTTGCATGCGGCTCGCTTTTCGGAACGGGGCTGACGGACACGTTCCGAAATCTACCACCGTCGCTGTACAGGGTGTCTATAAAGAGCCGTGGCCAAAAAACGGCAAATATGAGTACTGATACTCTTTTAGTAGCAGTAATTTTGACCAAATTTAAGGTGATTTGACGTGTCGATCGAGCAGATAAGCTGCCGTATCTCCTCAAGTGTTCATTAAAGGAAGACCTTGATGCGAATAAATCTCATTAAGATCTTCTTTTATTAACGAAAATAATGTAGCTACAACGGTAACAGTACTCATATTTGCCGTTTTTTTGGCCACAGTCCTTCGGAGGGTCCTCGAAAATAGTCCCGAGCCGGCACTTGGGGACGTTCCTATAATGCCGGCACTTAGGAGCGTCCCCAAGTGCCGACACCGCGTCTGCCTGCGGCGGCCGCGCCCCGCTGCGTCGCTCCGCACCCTTGCGGGTTCGAATCCCTCCGCTTGGCGGCGTTGGCTCGATTTGCTTGACGTGAGGGGCTCTTGGCTGGTGTGGGACGGAGGGATTCCGCGTCCGCCTGGTCGGCGGCCGCGCCCCGCTGCGTCGCTTCGCTCCTTGCGTGCTGCGCTGGAAAACGCTTCGCGTTTCCTCAGCTCCGCACCCTTGCGGGTTCGAATTCCTCCGCTTGCCCACAAGAAAGCGCCCTGGGCCGTTATGGGCTTAGGGCGCTCAGTTTTAATGGCTGGGACGGAGGGATTCGAACCCCCAACAGCCGGCACCAAAAACCGGAGTTCTACCGTTGAACTACGTCCCAATGTGTGGTGTTGCCCAAAAGCAACTCGTCTAGTTTACCTAATCTGCGAGGGCATCGCAAACGCCGTCGAGTAGGCGTACGGCGAGCGTCTGCGCGTCGCTGGCCGTGAAGGTGCCGTTGTAGCGCGTCATGCCCGTGAGCTCAATGCGAATGCGAGCCGGCTTCTGCTGCGCGGCGACATTGGCGGTGCGGATGCGCTGGGCCAGGTTGTGGCACTCGGCGAGGGCAATCGTGGCGCGTGGCGCGGCGTCGGCGGGCAGCTCGTCGCTTGCGATCTCGAGCACCAGGTCAACGTCGGTTGGGACCTCGGAGTCGCAGAGCATCATGCCGCTGTTGTCGGTCGTTGCCGTGGCGATGTTCCACATGCGCGAAGCAACGCTGCGTGCGATGGGGTCCTCACCGATAACGGCGATCTGGAAGCGCTCGAGCACGTTGGCGGCGCGAGCAAAACCGATGCGGGACTCGGCTTCGGTGACCGAGGGCTTGCCCTCCCACACATGATGCAGGCGGTTGATGTAGGCGTAGGTGTCCTGGAAGGCCATGCCGTCGGCAAACAGGCCGACATTTTCCTGGAACTGCTGCAGGGCGGCCTCGGTATGCGGACCAAAGTAGCCGTCGTCTTCGCCACAGGCAAAGCCCAAAACGTTGAGAGCGCGCTGCAGGGCCTGCACATCGGCGCCATGGAAATTGGGCATGCGCAGATACAGGGTGCGGTCGCCCAGCTTATACGAGGCGTCGACCAGGGCGCTCCAACAGGGGATATCGACGGCATGACCGGCAGCAAGGCCACTGTCGAGCCTGAAGGTGCTGACGGCCTGCTCGGTGGTGGTGCCAAAGCGCTTGTCGGCGACCTCGTCGGCATCGATGGTGTAACCGAGCTGCAGAAGGCGGGACTGAACATCCTCGACGGCTGCTCCCTGCATGCCCGTGGTAATAGGTTCCATGAACGAACCCCTTTCGGCGTACGATTCGTACTATTTTGAGCGCGTGTCGGATAGACAACGCGAGACAATGCATAAACATGCACTCAACAGTGTAGCAACTTGTACCCAAACTCGCTGCCCACAGGTTTTATGACCCCCGCTAGTTAAGACGCTCCACAAAGAAATCTGCCATTGAGAGGAAGAGCTCGCGCGCATGCGGGTCGAGCTCGACGCCTTCGATAGCGGCCTTGGCCTTAGCGGTCAGGTCGAGCGCATAGGTGTGGGCGTAATCGATGGAGCCGGTCTCCTGGAAGATCTCCACGGCGCGTGCGAGCTGCGCAGGGTCCTCGGTGCCCGAGGAAAGGATTGCCTCGATCTCGTCGTGATAGCGCTCGTCTGACAGGGCATGCACGGCAACGAGGGTGCGCTTGCCCTCGGTGATATCGGTGCGGAAGTCCTTGTTGGCGGCCTCCTTGGTGCCGATCAAGTTGAGCAGGTCGTCTTGAATCTGGAAGGCAAGGCCCGTGTGCAGCCCAAAGGCGCGCAGTGCCTCAATCTGCTCTTCGCTGCCGCCGCCGATAATGGCTCCGGCGGCAAGCGGCGTCGCTCCGCTGTAGTACGCGGTCTTGTGCGTCGCCATGTCCAGATAATCGTCGACCGAAATGTCAAAGCGCCCGTCGCGGACCCAGCCCAGGTCGAGCGCCTGGCCCTCGATGGTACGGACGATCATTTCGGTAAGCTCGTGGAGCACGCGAAGCTTCACGTCTGCGTTGAGTGTGGGGTCGTCGAGAACCGTCTTGGTGACCATGGTGAGCGCCAGGTCACCGCAGTTGATGGCAAGACCGGTGCCCTCGGTAAGGTGCATGCAGGGCTTGCCGCGACGAATCTGCCCGTTGTCGGCGATGTCGTCGTGGATGAGTGCGCCCGACTGAAAGTGCTCGATGGCCACCGCTGCGCTGCGGGCGCTCTCAAAGCTGCCGCCTACCGCAGTGGCGGCGAGCATGCAGATGAGCGGGCGGTGGCGCTTGCCAGCGTTTGCCGTAAATGCCGAGAGCGGGGTATACAGGTAGCGCTCGATATCGGCGGAAGTCGCCTGTCCGTCAAAGAACGTGGCCAGATAGTCGTTAATCTGGTCAAAGTGCTGGGCTAAAAAGCTGGTAAACGGACTGGACACGGGTTCTCGCATTCTTTGATAGGTTGCATCGTTGCATTATGCAGACAACATATTGCCACATTAGGGCGTCGAGCGCGGCGGTTGAAGACGATTGGTCCATGCGGCCGCAAGTGCGGTAGGGGCTTGGCTAGATAAGCCCAAAGTGTTCGAGCGCGGTGACGACGCCGTCGTGGTCGATGCTGTCGGTGACATAGTCGGCCTTTTCCTTGAGGAAGTCCGGTGCGTTGCCCATGGCGATGCCAACGTCGACGGCGTTCATCAGCGAGACGTCATTGCTGGCGTCGCCGATGCCGTATACGGTTCCGTGGTGGGGATCGAGGGCGTCGAGTACGGACTGGATACCCTCGCGCTTGGTGCATTCGCGAGGCGAAATCTCGGTCACTTCGAGCTCGAGCTCGTTAAAGCAGAGCAGCGGCTCAAACGCTTGATCCTGAGCGATGCGGTTGGCAAGCGACGTGGACATTAAGATCTTGTAGGCGCTGTAATGTTGCAGCTGCGTAATTGCATCGCCCACGGTGCGGGCGTATCCGGGGGCGTCGGGCGCATCGGCACTCATGCGAACGACGCCATTGAGTCCCTCAAAACGAATCACTTCGTCCGATTGCTCAAGAATGGGAGCAAGGCGCTGCAGCATGCCGGGCGTCATCGCCAAATCGCGAATCACGTGTCCCTCAAGTTCGACATAGCCACCCGCGAGGCAGACGATGCCGGTCCAGGGCAGCTCGAGCAGCTTTGGATGGATGCAGCTCAGCGTGCGCCCTGTGCAGATAAACGCCATATTGCCCTTGGCGACAAAATCACGGATGGCTTGCGAGACCGCTTCATTGGGGTAGGGGGAGAGGTCTCGCTCGCTCTCGGGAAGCTCTTGTGCCACTCGAGGGTCTTGCCAGGCGAGTGTTCCGTCGATATCGAAGAAGCAGATATCGCCGCGCTTATGGGCTGCGCTGGCGGCAGGGGAGGCCGAGGTGGTGGACACAAATCCCGGCTCGAGGCCCATGATCTGGTCAAAATGCTCTTTAACGCGGGGAACGGAGATGCCAATAATCACCTGGGCGGTCTTGCCCGTAATGATGAGGCCCTTGGCGCCCACCGCGACAAACGACGCATTATCTGCAACGATGGAAGGGTCTGCGACCTCGACGCGCAGGCGCGTGGCGCAGTTGGTTGCGCCCACGATATTGCCAACGCCACCTAAAAGCTGAATTACCCGCTCAGCGAGGACGTGATCTTGATCGGATTGAATACTGACCTCGCCATTGGGAGATTGCTCTTTGGCAAAGCCGCTTCCCGTTAAACGATCGATTGCCGCGCGATTGGAGACATGATCCTCGCGGCCCGGCGTCTTAAGGTCATAGACCAAGATGAGTGCTCGAAAACTAACAAAAAAGATGAGGCTAAAGGCAAGACCGATACCGAGCGCCAAAAGGTAGGAGCCGGCATGCATTCGCATGAGTGGGATGAAGTTGAAGGCCGTCATTTCCATGAGACCGCCCGAGAAGATGCCGACGATGCCAAAGAAGTTCATGGTCATGGCAAGGCAGGAGGACAGGACGGCGTAGAGCAAAAAGAGTCCGGGATAGGTGAACATAAAGAGAAACTCGAGCGGCTCGGTGACGCCGCAGACCACCGAGGCGACGATGGCGGGCAAAAGGATGACCTTAAGGCCGGCGCGGCGTTCGGGTTTGGCGGTGAAATAGAATGCTGCCGCGATGGCGGGAAGGCCAAAGAGCTTGCCCCAGCCGGTGGCGGTAAAACCTGCCCAGGGCGCAAGTTCATTTAAAGGGCGCGTGCTATGGGAGAGAATGGGGAGCAGGTTGGTCCACGTGGCGTAAATACCGTCGTGAATGACCAGATTGTCGTAATAGATGGGCATATAGAGCAGATGGTGTAGCCCCATGGGCTCGAGCGCTCGCTCCAAAAACACAAAGATGCCCACGCCGAAGGGGCCGACGCCCGCAAGTGCGTGGCGCAGCGTTTCGGTCACAGCGTATGCGAAGGGCACGATGGCGGCCGAGATGGCGGCAAGGGCAAACACGGCAAAAAAGCTGATGAGGTAGACGAGCGAGGAACCCGAGAACGTGCCGAGCCAATCGGGAACCTTGGCATCGTAGAAGCGGTCATGGATGGCAACGACGGTTGCCGACACCGCCAGCGGGCCGATAATGCCGGTGTCGAGCGTCTTGATGCCGTCGATGACGGTGATGCCGCTGGCGGGGGTTAAAGACGACGGGTACTTAAGTCCAAGGTTGTCGCCGCTCAGCTTAATGATCTCGCTCAAAAAGAAACAGTAGGCAAAATAGGCTACGAGCGCCTCGAGGCAGCAGCGTGCCGGTTGCTTTTGGGCAAGGCCGATGGGCAGCGCTACGGCAAAAAGGAGTGGAAGGCGCTTAAAGACCGTCCACGAGCCGCGCTGAATGATAGTCCAGAAAACGTACCAGGGGGTTCCGTATACGGCGAGGTCGCCGACGATATCCACGGTCGTTGCGAGGGCGGAGATGCCGACCATGAGGCCTGATATAGAAAACAGCATGGCGGGCGCGAACATGGCTCCGCCAAAACGTTGGATTATCTGCAGCATAATATGCCTTTCGGATGCAACATGCTGTGCGAGCAAGAACGTTTAAACAATGAACTCATTGTAGAGGACTGGCTGCTTGCCGCATTGACGGTTTTGATTCGGTCCGATTTGGGTTTCGGGGGAACCGTCGACGGTAAATAATCCGTGCTTTACCGATAATCGGTTTAAACAACTTTAAGAAATGCTATCGTGCCTAGCCATACATATTCATTAGAGGTGAAATCATGCCAAAAGCGATTTACGAAGGAATCTACCGCGAGATCCGTTCGCGCATCATCAACGGGACCTATGCGTTTCAGGAGATGCTGCCAACCGAAGCCGAGCTGACCGCGGAGTTTGGCTGCACGCGCAATACCGTTCGACGCGCCTTGAGCATGCTGGCCGACCAGATGTTTGTGCAGCCTATACACGGCAAGGGCGTGCGCGTTATTTGGCTTAAGGGCGAAACCGATATGCTGGGCGCACTCGAAGAGGTTGAGTCGTTTGGCGAGTTCGCAAAACGCAACAATGCCGTCGCATCGACCGAGGTCAAGTCTTTTGAACATTTGATTTGCACTGAGCAACTCTCTCGTCGCCTGGGCTTTAAGGTGGGCGAGGAGCTGATTCGCGTCGTGCGTGTCCGAAGCCTCAACGGCAGCGCGCGCCAAGTGGACCACGGCTACTTTTTGGCGTCGATCGCCAAGGGCCTGACCCCCGAGATCGCGGCGGATTCTATCTACGGCTATCTGGAGCACAAGCGCGGCATCAAAGTGATGGCGAGCCGCCGTACGGTGAGTGTCGAGCTCGCCAACGATGAGGACTGCAGCTATCTGGACCTTGGCAAGTACAACTGCGTCGCCGTTATGGAGAGCCAGTCGTACACCTCGGACGGCATCTTGTTCGAGGTCACGCATGCCCGCACACACCCCGAGATCTTCCATTACCGCGTCAATTCCAAGCGATAGCCGGCTAGCTCGCAGCCTGACGAGACTCATGCCCTCAAAGCGAAAACGCCCGGTCAAACCGACGATGCATCGGCTTGATCGGGCGTTTTCTCTGCATTCGATAACAAATAATTGTTTATACAAAACTTGTCAAGTATCAAGTCGAAATTACCGTTCACCGAAGTTTTTCTACCGCTCTAGTAATACTTGTTCAAACAACTAGCCAAATAGCGTATTGTACAAGTCAGCAAAAGGGGCAAAGTCCCCGAGCCAATCTCCGAAGGCGGCGGCAAAGGGTGCCGCCACGGTGTGAAAGGGTGGATTGTAATGAAGAACGAAATGAGCAGAAGGCAGTTCCTGGGCTTTGCTGGTTCCGCGGCTGCGGTTCTTGGTCTGGGCCTCGTGGGCTGCGGTGATTCTGCCGGCTCTGGCTCCTCTGCTTCTGGTGACGCTGCCGAGGTCTACTTCCTCCAGTTCAAGCCCGAGGTCGACAAGGAGTGGAAGGAGATCGCCAAGGCGTACAAGAAGGAGAAGGGCGTCGAGGTCAAGATCGTGACCGCCGCCTCCAACACCTACGAGGAGAAGCTCAAGTCCGAGATGTCCAAGAGCTCCGCTCCGACGCTGTTCCAGGTCAACGGCCCCACCGGCCTTAAGAACTGGAAGGACTACTGCGCCGATCTTTCCGACACCAAGCTCCGCGGCGAGCTCATCGACGACTCCCTGGCGCTGCAGTCCGACGGCAAGGATCTGGGTATCGACTGGGTTCAGGAGAGCTACGGCATCATCTACAACAAGGAGCTCCTCGAGAAGGCCGGCTACAAGGCCGAGGACATCAACTCCTTCGACAAGCTGAAGGCTTGCGCCGATGACATCCAGGCCCGCAAGGACGAGCTCGGCGTTGACGGTGCCTTCACTTCCGCCGGCATGGATGACTCCTCCAGCTGGCGCTACACCACCCACCTCGCCAACCTCCCGCTCTACTACGAGTTCGAGAAGGAGCACAACCAGGAGGACGACGAGATCAAGGGCGAGTATCTCGACAACTTTAAGCAGATCTTCGACCTGTATATCACCGACTCCACCTGCGATCCTTCGCAGCTTGCCTCCAAGACCGGTGACGACGCCACCAACGAGTTCGCAACCGGTAAGGCCGTTTTCTACCAGAACGGCTCTTGGGCCTACGCCGACCTCACCAAGGCCGGTATGACCGACGACCAGCTCGGCATGCTGCCGATCTACATCGGCGTCGACGGCGAGGAGAACCAGGGCCTGTGCTCCGGCGGCGAGAACTACTGGTGCGTCAGCTCCCAGGCTTCCGAGGATGCCCAGAAGGCCACCGAGGACTTCATGTATTGGTGCGTCACTTCTGACACCGCCACCAGCATCATCGCTGACAAGATGGGTCTGACCGCCCCGTTCAAGAGCGCTAAGGAGACCACCAACGTCTTCTCGCAGCAGGCCGTTGCTATGGCCAAGGACGGCAAGAAGACCGTTGCTTGGGACTTCGTTTACATCCCCTCTGAGGAGTGGAAGAAGAACCTCAAGCAGGCTCTCATCGCTTATGCTGCCGACAACACCAAGTGGGACGGCGTCAAGAACGCCTTCGTCGATGGCTGGAAGACCGAGAAGGCTGCTTCCGAGTAAGCAGTTGCTGCCCAAGCTATCTGATTAGCGACAGGGGGCGGGCAGACGTAGGTTTGCCCGCCCCCTGCATATTGAAAGGACCCTTCTATGGGCAAAGCACTCAAACGCTGGTGGCCGCTCTTTATGCTGCCCACGTGCCTGGCGTTTATGATCGGGTTCGTGATTCCCTTTATCCAGGGTTTCTATCTCTCGTTCTGCCAGTTTATTACCATCAATAACGCGCACTTTGTCGGTATCGAGAACTACGTGCGCGCACTGACCGACCCGCAGTTCTCCACGTCGTTCTTCTTTACCGTGGCGTTTGCCTTCCTGTCGACGGTGCTCATCAACGTGATCGCGCTGGCCATTGCGCAGGCGCTCACTCGCAAGGCGCTCAAGGGCACCAACATCTTCCGTACGATTTTCTTTATGCCTAACCTGATTGGCGGCATTGTACTGGGTTACATTTGGCAGATTCTGATCAACTGCCTGCTCTCCAACGTGGGTGCCCAGCTTATCGCCCTCAACTCCGCCGCTGGCTTCTGGGGCCTTATCATCCTGACCCTGTGGCAACAGGTCGGCTACATGATGATCATCTACATCGCCGGTCTGCAGTCCATCCCGTCTGACTACATTGAGGCCGCCAAGGTCGATGGCGCTACGGCGTGGCAGACGTTTTGGAAGGTTAAGATCCCCAACCTGATGCCGACCATCACCATCTGCCTGTTCCTGTCCATCACCAACGGCTTTAAGCTGTTCGACCAGAACCTCGCCCTTACCGGTGGCGCCCCGGCGCACTCCACCGAGATGCTCGCCCTGAACATCTACAACACGTTCTATTCGCGTGCTGGCATCGCATGGCAGGGCATCGGTCAGGCCAAGGCAGTTATCTTCTGCATCCTGGTTGTCGCTATTTCTATGATCCAGCTTAAGGCCACGAGGTCCAAGGAGGTGCAGCAGTAATGAAACGCGATAAGGCTATCAACCGCGCGCTCTCGATCTTCTTTACGATCCTGTCGCTCGCATGGATCTACCCCGTGTTCATGATTGCGCTCAATTCCTTTAAGAAAGCGACCGCAATCAGCACCACCACGGCGTTCGATCTGCTCACGCCCGAGACGTTCAACGGCCTCGCAAACTACGTGCACGCTCTGAACGAGCAGGGCTTTGCCTCGGCGTTTATGTACTCGCTCATCATCACGGTCACGTCGGTCGTGCTGATTCTGGTGTGCTGCTCCATGTGCGCTTGGTACGTGGTGCGCGTCAACAGCAAGATCTCGAACTTCTTCTATTACCTGTTCGTCTTCTCGATGGTCGTACCGTTCCAGATGCTCATGTTCACGCTGTCCAACCTCGCGGACCGCATCGGCTTTAACACGCCGTTTAACATCTGCTTCATCTACCTCGGTTTTGGCGCGGGCCTCGCGGTCTTTATGTTCGCCGGCTTCGTCAAGAACATCCCGCTCGAGATTGAGGAAGCGGCCATGATTGACGGCTGCAACCCGGTCCAGGTGTTCTTTAAGATCGTTCTCCCCATCATGAAGCCCACCTATCTTTCGGTCGGCATCCTCGAGACCATGTGGGTCTGGAACGACTACCTGCTGCCCTACCTTACGCTCGACTCCACCAAGTACAAGACCATTCCTATTTTGATCCAGTACTTCCGCGGCGGCTATGGCCACGTCGAGCTCGGCCCCATGATGGCCTGCATCATGATGGTCGTTGTCCCCATCGTCATCATGTACATCTTCTGCCAGAAGTACATCATCGACGGTGTGGTGGCAGGTGCCGTCAAGGGCTGATGCCGTAACTGTTTTGCAAGTTTTGGCGGCGCCCCTCAGCGCGGCGCCGCGTATCGAAAGGTAGAGACATGGCCGAGATCGTTCTCAAACATGTTCAGAAGGTGTATCCCAACAACGAGTCAAAAAAGAAGGGCTTCTTTGGCAAAAAGAAGAAGACCGAGGAGAAGAAGCACAACCTCAAGGTTACCGAGGACGGTGTGCTCGCTGTAGAGGACTTCAACCTCACCGTTCACGACCAGGAGTTCATCGTCCTCGTTGGCCCCTCTGGCTGCGGTAAGTCCACGACGATGCGCATGGTCGCCGGCCTAGAGGACATCACCTCCGGCGACGTGCTCATCGACGGCAAGCGCGTCAACGACGTGGCGCCCAAGGACCGCGACATCGCCATGGTGTTCCAGAGCTACGCTCTGTACCCCAATATGACGGTGTACGAGAACATGGCGTTTACGCTTGAGCTCAAGAAGGTCCCCAAGGACGAGATCGACCGTAAGGTTCGCTCCGCTGCCGAGATCCTGGGTATTACCGAGTACCTCGACCGTAAGCCCAAGGCGCTCTCTGGCGGCCAGCGCCAGCGCGTCGCCATCGGCCGCGCCATCGTGCGTGACCCCAAGGTCTTCCTGATGGACGAGCCGCTGTCCAACCTGGATGCCAAGCTTCGTAACCAGATGCGCGCCGAGCTCATTAAGCTGCGTCACGAGATCAAGGGCACCTTCATCTACGTTACCCACGACCAGACCGAGGCTATGACCCTCGGCGACCGCATCGTGGTCATGAAGGACGGCGTCGTCCAGCAGATCGCCACGCCGCAGGAGGTCTTCAACCATCCCGCGAACATCTTCGTCGCCGGCTTCATCGGCGTGCCGCAGATGAACTTCTTCGATGCCCAGCTGGTGCGCTCGGGCAACGGCTTTACTGTCAAGACCGAGGATATGAACGTGGCGCTCGCCCCGGAGACTTGCGCTCAGCTTGCCCTCAACTGGGACGGCGGCGACGTGAAGGAGATTACGGCCGGCGTGCGCCCCGAGCAGATTCTGCTTGCCGACAAGGACGAGGAGGGTGCGCTCCAGGGCACCGTCGAGGTGACCGAGCTCATGGGCTCGACCGAGCATGTCCACGTGACTGCTCCCGACGGCCAGTTTGTCCTGATCATTCCCGTCGTCGACCTCGAGGCCAAGGGCGCGCTCAAGGCGGGCGACCCCATCTGGTTCAAGTTCGAGAAGAACGCGACCCACCTCTTCGATAAGGTCTCTGGCAAGAACCTTATCTAGGCCCGGTGCAACCAGGCCCTTCCTTTGGGCGACTGCGGCTTTGCCATCCTTTTGCCGCGGTCACATATAAGGCTCCCCTCCCGTCCACTGGGCGAGAGGGGAGCCTTTCTTTGTGTTGGGACTGTCTGACCGGTCGTTTGTCTCGATCTGTAACGGATAGGGCCGATTTCGGACGTTAGATGTTACAGATCGAGACGGTTCCGCTGAGCTAACCATTTCATCTAAATCTGTAACACCAAAGGCGAATTTCACCTGCTAGATGTTACAGATTGAGATAAACCCGAGGGGAGGGGCCGGTATGTCTCAATCTGTAACGGCTGGGACCGTTTTGGTTGAGTAATTACTACGGATCGAGATTGTTTGGCCGAGTTGGATCACAGGGTAACGTGCGGGCACAAAAAACGGAGCCGCGTTGCCGTGGCTCCGTTTTCAAGAGGATGGGCGATGAAACCGAATTAGCTCAGGTGCCAGATCTCGTCGTTGTACTGGGAGATCGTACGGTCGGACGAGAAGGTGCCGGCGTTGGCGATATTGATGAGCGCCTTGCGCATCCAGGCGTCCTGGTCCTCGTAGTCGGCCAGCACGCGCTCCTTGGTCTGGATGTACTCCTCAATGTCGAGCAGGGCCATAAACCAGTCCTTGCCCTTAATGTCGTCGTGCAGGCGCTGCAGGCGCTCGGCGTTGCCGGTTGCCATAAAGGCCGGGTTGGTGATGAAGTCCACCAGCAGTTTAATGCCGGGCTTGCGGTAGAGCGCACCGGCGTTGTAGGTGCCGTCGGCGTAGAGCTGCTCGACCTGTTTGGACGAGGCACCAAAGGTATAGATGTTCTCGTCGCCCACGAGCTCGGCAATCTCCACGTTGGCACCGTCGAGCGTGCACAGGGTTAGGGCGCCGTTGAGCATGAACTTCATGTTGGAGGTGCCGCTCGCCTCCTTGGAGGCCAGGCTGATCTGCTCGGAGATGTCAGCGGCGGGGATCACGCGCTCGGCGGCGGTGACGTTGTAGTTCTCGATCATGACAACCTGCAGGTAGGGAGCCACGTCGGGGTCGTTTGCAATCCACTGCGACAGCGTCAGGATCAGATGGATGATGTCCTGCGCGATAGTGTAGGCAGGCGCCGCCTTGCCGCCAAAGATGATGGTGACAGGGTGCTTAGGCCTGTTGCCGTTCTTGATATCGAAGTACTTCCAGATGATGTAGAGCGCGAGCATCTGCTGACGCTTGTACTCGTGGATGCGCTTGACCTGGACGTCGATGATGGCGTTGGAGGGAATGGTCACGCCCTGCTCGAGCGCCATGAACTGGCGCATGATGGCCTTGGCCTCGACCTTGGTGGCGGCCAGGCGCTCAAGAACGTCCTTGTCGTCGGCGAACTTGGCGAGTTTGTTCAGATCGCCGGTGCTGCGCCAGTCGGTGCCGATTACATCGTCGAGCAGGCTGGCGAGCGCGGGGTTGGCTCCATGGATCCAGCGGCGGAAGGTGATGCCGTTGGTCTTGTTGGAGAACTTCTCGGGATAGATCTCGTAGAACGGATGAAGCTCGGTGTCCTCCAGGATCTTGGTGTGGAGGGCGGCTACGCCGTTGATGGAGAAGCCAAAGTGGATGTCCATGTGGGCCATGTGGACGGTGTCGTGCTCGTCGATGATGGCGACGCGCGGGTCATCGTGCTCGGCTTTCGCGATCTCATCGAGCTTGACGATAATGTCGGCGATGGCAGGGGAGACCTTCTGCAGGCTGGCGAGCGGCCACTTCTCGAGCGCCTCGGCAAGGATCGTGTGGTTAGTGTAGGCGACCATGGAGCGTACGATGGTCACGGCCTCGTCAAACTCGATGCCATGCTCGGTGGTGAGCAAGCGAATGAGCTCGGGGATGACCATGGTGGGGTGCGTGTCGTTAATTTGGACCACGGCGTAGTCGGCCAGATCGTGCAGGTTGCTGCCGCGCTCGACGGCCTCGTCGATCAGGAGCTGGGCGGCGTTGCTCACCATGAAGTACTCCTGATAGATGCGAAGCAGGCGGCCCTGCTCGTCGGAATCGTCGGGGTAGAGGAACAAGGTGAGGTTCTTGGCGATCTCGGTCTTGTCGAAGTCGATGGAGCTGCCGGGGACCAGGCCGTCGTCGACGCTCGCCAGGTCGAACAGGCGCAGACGGTTCTTGGTGGGCTGGCCGTAACCGGGCACGTCGATGTTGACGAGCTTGGAGGTAACGGCAAAATCGCCGAACTCGACGGTGTAGGAGCGGCCGTCGTCGACTAGGATGTCCTGCTCACCGAGCCACTCGTCGGGGACGGCCTTCTGCTGGTTGTCGACAAAGCGCTGACGGAACAGGCCGTAGTGATAGTTGAGGCCCACGCCATCGCCGGTCAAGCCCAGCGTGGCGATGGAATCCAGGAAGCATGCGGCCAGGCGGCCCAGGCCGCCGTTGCCGAGCGACGGCTCGACCTCGAACTCCTCGATCTTGTTGAGGTCGTGGCCTGCGGCGGTGAGCTGGTCCTTAACCTCATCGTAGATGCCGAGGTCGATCATGTTGTTGATGAGCAGCTTGCCGATCAAAAATTCGGCGGAAATGTAATAGAGCTTTTTCTTGCCGTTGTTGAGCGGGCAGGCGGCGGAGCGCTCCTGCACGAGTTTGACCAGCAGCTTGTAAATGCGACGGTCGTCGAGCTGCTCGAGCGAGGTGCCAAAAGACTGCTCGGCGAGTTCCATGAGGTTAATTTGGGGCATGTTTTCTCCTGTGATGGGTTGTTTCATGTCTGCAATTCATAAGAAGCCCGCGCGAGGGGATTGGGGTGGCCTCGCGCGGGAAAAAGCAAGCGCGTCCGCACGGTGGGGAGGGGTCGGGCGCGGTAGCTCCTATTGAGGAAGCTCGATTTCGGCTTCCGACGGGATGCGGAAGTAGGTCTCGGTCCAGTCGGTGAGTTTGTGCTCGAGCTCGCGGGTGATGGCGCCGTCGAGCATGCGCCAGGTCCAGTTGCCGCCCAGCGTGGCAGGGGTGTTGATGCGCGCCTCGTTGCCCAAGTTGAGCAGGTCCTGCATGGTGTAGATGCACGTGTCGCTCACGCTGGCGGCGATGGTGCGATTGAGTGCATCTGCCATGGGTTCGCCGGCCTGCTGATGGGTGTACAGGGCTGCCTGCTCGCGCTGACGCGGGGTGGCCGTTCCCTCAAACCAACCGCGCGCCGTCTCGTTATCGTGGGTGCCCACATAGGCGACGGTGTTGGCGATGTAGTTATGCGGCAGGTAGTACGAGTTGGTGCCCTCAAAGGCAAACTGCAGGATCTTCATGCCGGGGAAGCCCGAGTTGTCGCGCATGTCGATGACGCCGGGGGTGAGGAAGCCCAGGTCCTCGGCGATGATGGGCAGCGTGCCGAGCGTTTCCTCGAGCGTCTTGAAGAACTTGAGGCCGGGACCCTGCGTCCACGAACCGTAGGACGAATCGGGCGAGGAGAACGGCACCTCCCAATAGGCCTCGAAGCCGCGGAAGTGATCCAGGCGGATGACGTCGTACATGTCGAGGGCGGCGCGAATGCGGCCCTCCCACCAGGAGAAGCCGTCGGACTCCATGGCGTCCCAGTCGTAGATGGGGTTGCCCCAGTACTGGCCGGTGGCCGAGAACTGGTCGGGCGGCGTGCCAGCGACGCTCACGGGATTGCCGGCGGTGTCGATCTTAAAGAGCTCAGGCGTCGCCCACATCTCGACGGAGTCACGCGAGACATAGATGGGCAGGTCGCCGATGATGAGAATGTCGCGCTCGTTGGCATAGGCCTTGAGGCGGCTCCACTGGCGATCGAAGAAGTACTGCGTCATCTGGTGGTAGAGCATACGCGCCGGATGGTCGGCGCAGACCTTGGCGGAAGCCTCGCCGCGGGTGCGGAGTTCCGCGGGCCACTCCCAAAACGCCTTGAGACCGCACTCCTCTTTGACGGTCATGAACTCACAGTAGGGGATGAGCCAGTCCTCGTTGGCCTGGATAAAGTCATCGAAATCGGCCGGCTTGTCGGCAGCAAAGCGCTCGGCGGCGCGGTCGAGAATCTGACGGCGACCCCCAAAGATGGCACCGTAGTCGACATTGCTGGGGTCGGATCCCAGATACACGCCATCGATATCGCGCTGCTCCAGATACCCTGCCTCGATAAGCTCGGCAAAGTCGATAAAGTTGGGGTTGCCTGCGCGGGCCGAGAACGACTGATAGGGCGAATCGCCATAGCTGGTCGTCGTAAGGGGCAGAATCTGCCAGTAATGTTGTTTGCACGAGGCGAGAAAATCGACGAAGTCGTAGGCATTCCAGCCAAAGCCGCCGATTCCGTATGGTCCGGGCAGAGATGAGACGGGCATGAGGACGCCGCTTGCACGCTCCATGAATGCGCTCACCAACCTTCTTGTTGTGGGGTCGGCCTGCCGATGGGTGTGCAGTCCGCCTCCGATGTTCTGATTCGATACGCCTATTGTAAAACATGTTGTTTAAACATGTACAGGCAAGATAAAAAAGTTGGTCGATTTTCGGCGAATGGTTACATGCCATGAAAAAGCCCCGACCTCACAACGTGAGATCGGGGCAAGAGCGGTATGTAGGTTTTTGCTACTCGGCGTCGGCGAAGCCATTGGGGTTATGGCTCTGCCAGTTCCAGCTATCGCGGCACATGTCCGCGATGTCGTACTGGGCCTTCCAGCCCATCATGCGCTCGGCCTTGGAGGCATCGCACCAGTTGGCAGCGATGTCGCCGGCGCGGCGCTCGCGGATCACGTAGGGCAGCTCCTTGCCACAAGCCTTGGAGAAGGCGGCGACGACCTCGAGTACCGAGGTACCGGTGCCGGTGCCCAGGTTAAAGATCTCGACGCCGGTCTTGCCGTTCATCCAGTTAAGGGCGGCAACGTGGCCAGAGGCCAGATCGCACACGTGGATGTAGTCGCGCACGCCGGTGCCGTCGGGGGTGGGGTAGTCGTTGCCAAAGACCTGAACGGCCTCGAGCTTGCCCACGGCGACCTGGGCGACATAGGGCACCAGGTTGTTGGGGATGCCCTTGGGGTCCTCGCCGATCAGGCCCGACGGATGAGCGCCGATGGGGTTGAAGTAACGGAGCAGCACGACGTCCCACTCGGGGTCGGCGGTGTGGACGTCCATAAGGATCTGCTCGATCATCCACTTAGTCCAACCATAGGGGTTGGTCGCGGGCTTCTTGGGATCCTCCTCGGTGACGGGCGGGTTGTCCGGGTCGCCGTAGACGGTCGAGGAGCTCGAGAAGATGATGGACTTGCAGCCATGGTTGCGCATGACATCGATGAGCACCAGGGTGTTCTCGATGTTGTTGTGATAGTACTCGACAGGCTTGCTCACCGACTCGCCAACGGCCTTAAAGCCGGCGAAGTGGATGACGCGGTCGATCTGGTGGGTATCGAAGATCTTGTTCATCGCATCGCGGTCGAGCACGTTGGCCTCGTAGAAGGTGAGGTTCTTGGCGGCGTCGTCGCCCACGATGGTCTTGACGCGGTCAATGGCAACGGCACTGGAGTTAGAGAGGTCATCGACGACGACAACCTGGTAGCCACCCTCGAGCAGCTGAACGACGGTGTGCGAGCCGATAAAGCCGGCGCCGCCGGTAACGAGGACGCAGGTGTCTTTGGGGTCGAGTGCTTTGGACATGTAGTCTCCTATCGAATCAGGAACACTTCTTGAGGGGAGTATAGCGCAGCTGGGGGCACCCAAAACACGCGGGGCAGGAAAACCAGAGGATTGATGTTAACGTACTCATAGGGTGTTATTTGCATAATCCTTACCTTTGTTGTGGGACGTATTTGCGAGCCGCTGACCATGCTTTTCCAGCCGTTCGTGGAAATAGTTGGGACAAGCGCGATGTGCGTTAATATGTTTGAGTTGAGCGACATATAAATAAACATGTAACGGAGTACATATGTCACCGAACAACGATTCCATCTTTACGCAGGAGCTTTCGCGCCGCACTGCCCTTAAGGCTCTTTTCGGCGCCGCTTCCGCGGCTGTTCTTTTTGGCCTGCCCGCCCGCGCCCATGCGGCTGAGGCCAGCCAAGAAACCACCGACAAACTGAATGCCGCCCAGGCCCAGCTCGACGAGGTCCAGGCTCAGCTCGACAGCATCGCCAATGAGTACGCGACGCTCGCCAACAAGAATGCCCAGACCCTCAGCGATATCGAGGGCGTTCAGGGCCAGATTGACGAGACGCAGGCTCAGATCGACACCAAGAAGTCGGAGCTCAAGAAGAAGCGTAACGACCTTTCCGATCGCGTGGCGGCAAGCTACAAGTCGGGCGGTACCAATATCCTGTCGCTGCTACTGGCTTCGGGCTCGTTTGAGGAGCTCGTCGCCAACGCGCATTACGTCGAGAAGATCAACAAGAGCGACCGCGACGCCATCGAGGACATTCAGACCATCCAAAAGGAGCTCGACACGCAAAAGTCCGAGCTCGAGTCGCAGAAGGCCGACCTGGAGAAGCTCAAGGACCAGCAGACTGCTCAGATGCAGGACATGCAGGCCAAGCAGCAGGAGGTCCAGACGGTTCTGAACGGCCTCTCCGACGATGTCAAGGAACTCATGGCCCAGCGTGATTCCGAGATTCTCGCTGCCGCCCAGGCAGAGGAGGCTGCCAGGAAGGCTGCCGCTGCCGCGGCGGCCGCAAACAAGAACAATTCCTACTCGGGTGGTTCAAGCTCGGGTGGCGGATCGTATGCGCCCGGAACTCCGCAACAGAATGCCGGCTCGGGCAAGCAGCAGGCCGTCGTCAACGCATGCTACTCCACCCCTTCGCCTGGCCTGAACTGGTGCGCCGCTTGGGTTACCAACGTATTCCGCAACGCCGGCGTGGGCTACTTTGGCGGCAACGCGTGCGACATGTTTAACGCCTGGTGCTACAGCTCCGATCGTTCGGCGCTGCAGGTGGGCATGATCGTGGCCGACTCGTCGCACAGTGGCACCGGTACGCCGGGTCTGCTGTACGGACACGTGGGCATCTATGTTGGCGGCGGCATCGTTATGAGCAACGAGGGCTCCATTACGTCTAAGTCACTTGATGCGTTTATTCGGTTCTACGGCACTGGCTCTGGCGTGCGCTGGGGCTGGCTCGGCGGTATTGCGCTGTCGTAAAGCCGACTGGGCCGCGTGCCCGCCCGCAATATATTTGATTGCCTGCTCGGGCAGTCCTGCGCAAGACGAAGGCCACATTAAGTGGCCTTCTTTGCGTGCGGAACTCGCGATCAATCAAATATATTGCGGGCGGGCACGCGGCCCTCTCGGGTCCTGAGCGCGACTCACCGGACTGGTTGTCTGATATAAAGATGGCGAAGGCCCCTTTCGGGACCTTCTTTGTTTAGAGGAATTCGCCGACTCGGTGGACTTCTGGTTCTAGGCCTACGCCGAACTGCTCTTTGACTTTGGCTTGGATGTCGCGGATGAGTTCGTCGACGTCGGCGGCGGTGGCGTGGTCGGCGTTGACGATGAAGCCGCAGTGTTTCTCGCTTACCTGGGCGCCGCCGACAGCGTGACCGCGCAGGCCGGCGTCCATGATGAGCTTGCCGGCAAAGTAGCCCTCGGGGCGCTTGAAGGTGGAGCCGGCGCTCGGCATGTCGAGTGGCTGCTTGTCCTCGCGGCGCTGGCGGTAGTCGTCCATGTCGGCCTTGATCATCGCGGCGTTGCCCGGGGCGAGATTGAAGGTGGCCGAAAGCACGATGAAGTCGTCGTCGGCAATGCGGCTCTTGCGATAGCCCAGGTTAAGCTCGTCGACATCGAACTCAATGATATTGCCGCTGCCGCGGGTGCCGTCATCGAGCACGCGGGCGGGTTTATAGACGCGCACGGACTCCAAAACATCGGCCATGCAGGCACCGTAGGCACCGGCGTTCATGTAGCAGGCGCCGCCGACCGATCCGGGGATGCCCGAGATGGGTTCCATGCCAGTGAGACCGGCCTCGGCTGCCGCCGCGGCGACATCGGAAAGCAAGGCACCGGCTGCCGCCGTGACATGCGTGCCGTCGACCGTAATGTCGGAGAGGCCCTTGCTCAGCGCCACGACAACGCCGCGGATACCCTTGTCGCCGACGAGCAGGTCGGAGCCGTTGCCCACAATGGTGAGGGGCAGATCGCAGCGATAGCAGGTATCGAGCGTGGCGACGAGGCCCTGCTCGGTATCGGGCGTGACAAAGACGTCGGCCGGGCCGCCGATCTTAAACGTGGTGTGCTCGCGCATGGGCTCGCTCATCAACACGTTGTCCTCGCCGGCAACGCCGGCGAGCGCGCACAGCAGGTCCTCGTTAAAAAAGTCGTTCTCGTGCATACGAATATCCGCCTTTTGGTGGTCGTTGTCATCAATCGATTGCAATATACCCCACCCGGACGGATTTGGTGCGCTGGCGGCGATAAAACAGCCGTCTACCGGATTGGTAAAGTGTTTATCACCGAGGTAGAGGGTCGGTCGCTATACTTTCAAGAGATTGCGCGTAAACCTGGAAGGAGCGAGATGGCCAACAAAGTCACCCTCAAGCAGATCGCCCAGGAGGTGGGGCTTTCCCCCTCGTCGGTCTCGCTTGTTCTCAATAATCGGCCCTGTCGCATCTCGGAAGAAAACCGCAAGCTCATCAAGGAGGTCGCGGCGCGCAACCACTATGTCCCCAACCAGATTGCGCGTAGTCTGGTCATGCGCGAGTCGCGCACGCTGGGCCTTATCGTCCCTAACATCGAGAGCCGCTTTTTTGCCTCGCTCGCCGGTAGCCTGGAAAAGCGCTGCCGCGAGGACGGCTATGCGCTCTTCATTACCAGCTCGGGTGGAAGTGCCGACGACGATCTGGAGCTGCTGCGCCAGCTGGTAACGCGCGGCGTTGATGGCGTCTTCCTGGTTGTGGGCGACGAGTTCTCCGACGACCGCGCCCTGCGCGAAGAAGTCAGCCATCTGCCTATCCCTGCCGTGATGGTCGACCGTGCCATTGAGGGACTCGAGTGCGACAAGGTGATGTTCGACCACGAGATGGGCGGCTACATGGCCACCCGCTATCTGATCGAGCAGGGCCACCGTCGCATTGCCTGCTTGGTTAACGCGCGCCGTTCCAATACGGGGCGTAAGCGACTTGCCGGCTATGAGCGCGCGCTGCGCGAGGTTGGCCTGCCTATCGACGCGCGTTTAGAGTTTGAGAGCGAGTACTACATCCCGAGTGCCTACGAGGCCTCGGAGGCGGTGCTCGCAACTGATGCTACCGCTGTGTTCGCAAGCTCGGATAACATCGCCCTCGGTCTGCTCAAGCGCTTACACGAGATGGGGAAGAGCATTCCGGGCGACATCTCGGTGGTGAGTTACGACAACTCGGCCGCCGACGTTCTCTTTGAGCCGGCGCTGACCGCGATTGAGCAGGATCCTGGTATCCTCGCGGAGCATGCTTTTGGCTGCATGTCCAAGCGCCTTGCCGGTAGGGGCGGTAGACGTGCCGAAGAAGTCGTTCTGGAGCCGGCGCTTATCGTGAAGGGCAGCGTGCTCGATCTTACCGAATGTAGCTAAGCGTACTTGTTTGTTTGCATAGATTGCATGCGGAGTGTCCGCTATTTGCCGGCGGGGCCGGGGTGCCTGCCTTGTTTTGAGAAGTTCGCGAAGCCCACTTCTCAAAACAAGGCAGACACCCCGGCCCTCGTCCGTTAACTCTTCCGCTGGGCGAGCCATAGACGCCGCGCACCGATGCGATAAAGCAGTGGCTTGAAATTGGTGCTATATTCAGCATGAGTTGTTTAATGCTAGTACGGGAGGCTGATATGGGGCTGTTCAAGAAGAAAAACCCGCAGGATGCCTTTGATCCCGATGTGTTTACCATCACGGATACGATTTTGGACCCGCCGCGGTTTACATTTTTGCCGGCTATCTACCAGGATGCCACGCGCCGCAAGTGGGCTGTGCATCAACGCGGTGGCGAGCCGAAGATTTTTGACTATGCGGACGTGTTGCAGTGCGAAGTGGCCGAGGCAGGCGATCCGGAGGCCGAAGAAGCGGTCTCTAAACAGGAATTTGCCCAGCGTATCCTGGCAAATCCTGCCAAGGCGGCGAAAATAAACGCTGCCAAGCGTAATATGTGTCTTGGTATGGGCGTTGTTGTGGCGGTTCAGACGGGAAAAGACGAGGTTTCCAAATTAGAGATTCCCGTTATGACCGACGAGGTCAAACGCGATTCAAGTCTATATAAGTCGTATCGGAATGTCGCCGAGAAGATCAAGGCAGAATTTGATGCCATGGGAGGGCTGGCCTAATTTTGGCGGCATACGTTTCTGAATGAGGAGTCTGTGCAATGGCAGGCGAATCTTATGCAATTCCCCCCAAAGATCGTGCTGTTGAGGGAATTCTTTGGTATATCCAGCACCATCAGCTTGTCGGCGGCGATCGCCTGCCGGCCGAGCGCGTGCTGTGCGAAGAGATTGGCGTTTCGCGTACGGCGTTGCGTGCCGGTATCACGCGGCTTATCTCGTGTGGAACGCTCGAGAGCCGTCGCGGATCGGGCACGTATGTGTGTCCTCCCAAGCCGCTGAACATCTTCCAGGAAACGTATAACTTTTCCGATGCTGTGCGGACTGCCGGCCTGCACCCCTCTTCTCGTCTGGTTTCCACCGGGACCATCGAGGCGGATGAGGCGCTTGCCGACAAGCTTGGGGTGGCTGTAGGCGCTCCCTTGCTCCGCATGCAGCGCGTTCGACTTATTGAGGGCGAGCCGGCGTCAATCGAGACCGCTCACGTTAACCTGTCCCTGTGCCCATCGCTTCCCGAGCACGATTTTGAGTGTGAGAGCCTTTACGATGTCTTGCTCAAAGAAGGTGGCGTGCGTGTTGAGCATGGACGTGAGCATATCTCCATCTCGCGTTTGAACGCCGAAGAGGCCGAGCTGCTCCAGCAAGAAGAGGGGACGCCGGTGTTCTATGAGAGCACGATCGAATTTGATAAGGACATGCGTTTTGTGGAGCATTGCAAATCGGTGATTTTGCCCACAAAGTTCCGCTTTGCCGATAACGGTGAAAAGAACGGCATGAGGAGCGTGGCAGGTGAACAATGGCTGAAACAGTAGATGCCACCCCGGTTTATATGCGCATACGACGTCGCATTGAAGAGCGTATCGAACGCGGTATATATCCCACGGGTTCCATGATTCCGTCCGAAAAAGACCTCGCCGAGGAATTTGGTACGACACGCTTGACCATTCGAAGTGCTGTCGATGAGCTGGTTCGGCGCGGGCAGATTCGACGCGTCCGCGGAAAGGGCGCGTTTGTGGCGCAGAAAGTGCCCGTTGCCTACGAACGAACAGGAGGCTTTCGCGAGTCGGTTCGTGCTTCGGGCGGCGAGCCGTCCGTCCGCATCCTCGCGCGTTCCAAGCGTTATGCGGGCCCATATTATGCCAACCTGTTTGGCATTGCCGAGGACGATTTGCTGTATTCGATTCGGCGTTTGAACTACGTCAACGGCGATCCCGTATCGATTGAGATGGCGTTCATCCCGTGCCTGCTGTTTCCCACAATCGAAGATATTGACGTGTCGGTCTTCAGTTTGTACGAGACCTATGAGATGTTGGGCCGAAAGCCGGTCATGGCACAGGAGAAGCTCGATATCGAGGCGGTGGGTGCACGCGACGCGGGCTTGCTTGGCTTGGAACAAGGGGATCTTGTTTTGCTTTTGGAATGCGTGAGCTATGACGCGAGCGGTCAGGCTATCGAGTATGTAAAGTCCTTCAATCGTGGCGATGCGGGCGGCTACACCTATACGTACTAGCTGGGGCTTTGCATCGCGCGCGGTAACAGCCGGTCTGTTTGGGCAATTTGACCGACTGTATATACAACCTTACATGGCTCAAAATCGACCGTTCGCCGATGGGGATAAATTAATCGACAAAGAGGTATCAAAAAGCCGTAACCTGTAACTGTGATTGGTATCAAATACTAATGATTTGTTACGAGGTGAGACGATGAAGATGCTCGATTACGTTCAGCTTGCCCATGTGCGTATGGGGGAGAACCTCGAGCGTTCGTCTGAGCTGGTAGCGCAGCTCGTTGATATTTTCCAGTCCGGTTCTTTTGATGCACTGCGCATCGTTGCTTCGGGTTCGTCGCGCCATGCCGCCGATTGCGCCCGCGATTACCTGCAAGATGCGCTGCAGATGCAGGTGTCCGTTGTGACGCCCGAGGCCTTCGTCGATTTTGAACACACCTATCCGCAGCATGCGCTCAACATCGCCGTCTCGCAGAGCGGCTATTCGACCAATACGATTGCGGCGCTCGATTACATGCGTGCACACGATATGGCTGCAGTTGCGCTCACGGCAAACGTCGAGGCACCCATCAAGGAACACGCTGACATCGTTCTTGACTACGGTGTGGGTGTCGAGTCGGTGGACTTTGTGACTCTGGGCGTCGAGGTTCTCGTTGAGTACCTGGTGCTCTTTGGTATTTACGGCGGTCAGGCGCGCGGAACGATTGACGCCAAGGGCGTTGCTCAGCGTCTTGATGACCTGCGCGAGGCTATCCAGGCTAATGCCGTGATGTGCAAGACCGCCGAGGCATATGTCCAAGATCACATGCTCGAGCTTTCTGAGCACATGCCCGCCATGGTCGTCGGCAACGGCCCCAACTATGGTGTTGCCGAGGAGGCAGCGCTCAAGCTGAGCGAGACCATCAAGATTCCTGCCATGCATCACGAAGGCGAGGAGTTCGTCCACGGTCCCGAGATGCAGATCGTTCCGGGCCATCTGGTGTTTATCGTCGACGATCCGCAGGGGTCGGAGCGTCTTGCGAATATCGCCGATGCGCTATCGAACGTTACGGCAAAAACGGTGCTGCTCACGGCCCATCCCAAGGGTAGGGCTCACGAGGTTGCGGTGCCTCAGGTGGCTCCGCTGCTCAGCGCAATTCCCAATCTTGTGTTCTTCCAGACGATTGCGGCCATGATCGCCGAGCGTCTGAAGTCATGGAACGTGCACCCGTATCTCGATACCGTCTCCAAGCAAATGGAGGTCAAGGCAGAGGGCTACGAAGAGTCAGTCAATGCGCTTAAGGCCAAAGCGGCTGAGTGTTACGGAATGTAAGCGGGTTTTGATGCCCGTTGGCATGGGGGATGTGGAAACAACCCCAGAAAGGAGAGACAAATGAAGGAAACCGAGAAGATCGAGATCATGCATTTCGACCAGGAGGGCTATCTCGAGGACGGCAAGGCGCTCTACGAGACCGGCAAGAAGATGACCGCGCTCGCCGACAAGGTCGCCGACGAGGGCTACGACGCCGTGTTCCTGATGGGCGTCGGCGGCACCTGGGACGAGCTCATGCAGCTCGAGTACCTCATGAACAAGTTCGGCGACCGCGACCTCGAGGTCTACCTGATCCACGCCGCCGAGTGGAACGTCTCCGGTCACAAGCGCATGACCGAGAAGTCCGTCGTGCTCACCGCCTCCGAGTCGGGCACCACCCCCGAGGTCCTCGAGGCCGTCAAGAAGATGAAGGGCATGGGCGTGCGCGTCTACGCCATGACCAAGCCCGAGGGCCCCATCGGCCAGGCTGTCGGCGCCGAGAACTGCGTCGCCATGGCTTCTGACCATGGTTCGGGCGGCTGCGAGAAGGGCTACTACCTCGCCGACTGCTTCGGCCTGCGCCTGCTCAACCGCCGCGGCTGCTTCCCCAAGTTCGATCTGTTTATCGAGCAGACCAAGGACATCTGGAAGGACATGCTCGATATCCGCAAGCGCTTCGAGCCGCGCGCCGAGGAGCTCGCCAAGAAGTACGCCCTGGCCCCCTACACCATGTTCATCGGCTCCGGCGCCCTGTGGGGCGAGACCATCCTGTTCTCGATGTGCATCCTGGAGGAGATGCAGTGGAAGCGCACCCGCTACATCACCTCGGCCGACTTCTTCCACGGCACCCTCGAGCTCGTGGAGCCCGGCGTCCCCGTGTTCCTGTTCATGGGCGAGGACGAGAACCGCAAGCTCGACGAGCGCGTCCGCGCGTTCCTCAACCGCGGCGTGACCGGCGACACCGACATCAACATCATCGACACCGCCGAGTTCGCGATCCCCGGCCTTGACGACGAGTTCCGCGTCATCGTGTCTCCGTGGATTCTGACGGTGCTCGTTACCGACCGCCTGGCTCGCTACTACGAGACGGTCACCAAGCACAACCTCAAGTATCGTCGCTACTATCACCAGTTCGACTACTAAAGAAAACGGGTGCGGGAACGCGCCGGGCTATTGAGAGGAACACAGAATGAGGCAGTACATCATCGCCAGCCATGCGCACTTCGCTACCGGCATCAAGGAGAGTGTCGAGCTGCTCTCGGGCGCTCGCGACAACGTCCACGATCTTTCGATGTTCGTCGATGACCGCATGGACGTGGCCGAGGAGGCCCAAAAACTGCTGGCAGGCATGGCTGCCGACGATGATGTCGTTGTCTGCACCGACCTCTTTGGCGGCAGCGTCAACAACGAGTTCACCAAGATCGTCCAGACGCGTCCCCGCACGTACCTCGTTACCAACATGAACCTTCCTCTGCTTATCCAGCTGCTGTTCTCTGACGAGTCGGCGCCGGTTGAGGAGACGATTCGTGCCATCGTCGCTGCGGACGATACGCGCGTGAAGTTTGTCAACGATCTTTTGGTCGATGACGAAGAGGAAGAAGAGTTCTAATCCGCAGCACCTACTGACACGCCGTAAGACGGCACAAGACCTTTGGGGGGTCACATTATGATTCAGCTACTTCGCGTCGACCATCGCCTGCTTCATGGCCAGGTCGCGGTCTCTTGGGTCCAGGGCCTTGGCTCCAACTGCATTTTCTGCGTGGGCGATAAGGTCGCCAACGACCCGGTGTGGAAGACGACGCTCAAGATGGGCAAGCCTGCCGGCTGCAAGCTCGTCATCAAGGATATGGCGAATGCCATCGAGGCCATTAACTCGGGTGTGACTGACAAATACAAGATGATTATCTGTGTCGCCACCATCGCTGAGGCAAAGCAGCTTGTTGAAGGCTGCCCGCAGATCAAGTCGGTCAACCTGGGCAACACCAAGCCCAAGGACGAGAAGCGCCCCGATGCTCGTCAGGTCTCTCGTCAGATCTTCCTGACTGCAGCCGAGGAGGCCGATGTGCGTGAGATGCTGAACAACGGCGTCGAGGTCGAGATCCGTCCTCTGGCCGATGACCCCAAGGTTGACTGCGCAAGCGTGCTCTAGGCGTTCAATTTCGAAGAGTCTGAGCTCTTCGTAGTGTCCTATTAGGAAAGGGGGATATATGCTTACCCAAGCAATCCTCATCGGACTTATCGCCGCATTTGGTAAGTTCGACTTCCAGCTCGGTACGCTCTATGCGTTCCGCCCCATCGTCCTGTGCCCGCTCGTGGGCCTGGTGCTGGGGGACCTGCAGTCCGGCCTCGCGATCGGCGCCAGCCTGGAGCTTCTGTTCATGGGCTCGATCTCCATCGGCGCCTACGTGCCGCCTGATGAGACGATCGGCGGCGTGCTCGCCTGCGCCTTCGCTATCCAGTTGGGCCAGAGCACCGAGGCAGCCATCGCGCTCGCTATGCCCATCGCCACGCTGTGCCTTGCCATCAAGAACATCCTCAACGCCGCCCTGCCGATTCTGGTTGACCGCGCTGATGTCTTCTCCGGCCAGGGCAACCTTAAGGGTGTCTATGCGATGCACTTCCTGATCGGTTTGACCGGTATCATCATGGCGTTCCTGCTGTGCTCGCTGTCGTTCTATCTGGGTGCTGACGCCATCCAGGGCATGCTCGACTTCATCCCGCCCTTTGTCCTTGCTGGCTTTG
>JAHYYJ010000015.1 GCA_019425015.1 Collinsella sp. | reverse complement strand
TGCGGCTGATCCGGTCCGACCGGGCCGCGCGGCAAGGAGATATATTGCCAGACCGCGAAGCCCTGTGGGACGTCAATTCCACTCTTCACAAGTCCTACACAACATATTGCTTTCTATAGGTAATAGAAAGACTGGTGCGGATCTTCCGCACGTATCAGATGATGACCCTTTGGTTCAGGAATATATAGAGATCGGTCACCTGTAAGTGTTTATCTACCCGCGCTTTTAGCAATGTAAACCGCGCTTCAGATAAAAAGAGGGAGCGCCGCGCACAACGCGACACTCCCCTAGCGATTCAAGAGAATCTATTAGGCCTCGAGAGCCTTCTTGGCGATGGTAGCCAGCTCGTTGAAGGACTCAATGTCCTCGTATGCCATCTGAGCCAGGACCTTACGGTCGAGCTCGATGCCGGCAACCTTCAGGCCGTGCATGAACTGAGAGTAAGAGATGTCGTTCAGGCGAGCAGCAGCGTTGATACGAGTGATCCAGAGAGAACGGATCTCGCGCTTCTTGTTGCGGCGATCACGATACTGATACTGCAGGGAGTGCTGGACCTGCTCTTTAGCATGCTTGTAAGTACGCGAAGCGGCACCGTAGTAACCCTTCGCACGATGCATAACGGTACGGCGCTTCTTCTTGGCGGCAACAGCGCGCTTAATACGTGCCATGTTCTATCAACTCCTAGACGGTAAAACGAAAAACGGGAACGCGAACTTAGGCGAGACGCGACTTGATGACCTTGCGGTCGGCAGCGGCGATCTCGGTCTCCTGACGGAAGCCACGCTTACGCTTGGTGGACTTCTTGCTCAGGATGTGGCTCTTGAAAGCCTTGGCGCGCATAAGCTTGCCGGTACCAGTCTTGCGGAAACGCTTCTTGGTGCCGCTGTGGGACTTCATCTTAGGCATGAAATACTCCTTAATCGGTTACAGAACACTAGTTACTTGGTATCGCTTGCCGCTTTATCCTCATCGAAGGCGCCCTTAATCGGGGCGAGCAGCATAAGCATGTTACGGCCTTCCATCTTAGGCTTGGACTCAACCGTAGCGTAAGGCTTGAGATCCTCGGCAAGACGCTCGAGAACGTTAAGACCCTGCTCCGGGTGAGCCATCTCACGGCCGCGGAACATGATGGTGATCTTAACGCGTGCGCCCTTCTTGAGGAAACGCAGAACGTGGCCCTTCTTGGTCTCGTAGTCGCCAACGTCGATCTTGGGTCGAAACTTCATTTCCTTGACCTCGACCTTGGACTGGTTCTTACGAGCGGCCTTGGCCTTCATGGCCTGCTGGTACTTGAACTTACCGTAGTCCATGACCTTGCAGACCGGCGGCTCCGCGTTGGGAGCGATCTCGACCAAGTCGAGACCCTGATCGTCGGCGACGCGCTGTGCATCGCGGATGGCGAACAGGCCGAGCTGAGAGCCATCGACGCCAATCAAACGGCACGAAGATGCAGTGATCTCGTCGTTGATGCGGGTGTCATCAGACTTAGCTATTTTCCCTACCTCCATTCATAAAAAAATAACCCGGCGCTTCTCAGCAACCAGGTCGTACACATAGACATCCTCGCAATGAGGAAGGGAATCTAAGTTGTATGACCAGTCAGCTGCTCATTGGCGCCAAAAGGTGGGAACCCTCGGGTTCCTCTTTAGGGCATTGCGGGAACAACGCCTTGCGAATAATAACACGTACAGCGCGCTATCACATTACGTACACGAAAAAGGGGCCTTGACCCCCCTTGAACGCTCGCTTGCTATGGTGCCCGAAGCGAGACTCGAAGGGCCTTCGCTTCGCGAAGCCCCGGGCTTCGGGCGCGTGGCGCCCTCGCCACGCTCCGCTACAGACAGGCCACAGGCCTGTTTGCTTAACGCTTCGCGCGCTCACGCGAGTTCGCACGAAAAAGGGGGCCGCAACCCCCTTGAACGCTCACTTGCATGTATGGTGCCCGAGGCGAGACTCGAACTCGCACGTTGTTGCCAACGGTGGATTTTGAGTCCACTGCGTCTGCCAATTCCGCCACTCGGGCACGTAATGCGTGAGTTAGTTTATCACAGCTTTCTGTTGATTAGTCCGAAAATGGAACTTCGCGCATTTCGATGAGTTCGACCGAACGGAGCATCTCGCGCTGGCGGCACCCGCGTCCGTTAACCGAGGCTTCGCCCATCTGGTTGTCGTAGGGATCCTCGCGCATGCCGTCGAAAGCAGGCACAAACTCAGCCTGGAATCTATCGTTGGCCACCATACGCCACGGGTCGAGATTGCCAAAGTAGTGACGGCGGCGCCACTCCTCCCCCATCCTGCGAGCAGAAGATCCAAATGACACGTCGGCGTTGAGCCAACCGGTCTGTGGCGTATAGAACTCAGCCCAATCGTGCGGCCCCACCGAATCGGGCGCAACATACAGGCCGCTCTGCCAACGGGCGGGCACACCGGCAATGCGGCACATGGTGATAAACGTGAGTGCCATAACGCCGCAATCACCGCGAAGCGAATGCGCGCAGTCATCGGCGATGGAGCCCAGAAGCAGATACGGCGGCTGATAGCGATAGTCGATATGCTGTGTCAGGTAATCATAGATAGCATGAGCGCGATCGAGCGGATCCTCGAGCCCATCAATAACACGCTCCGTCAACTGTCGCAGGTACGGCGTAAACGCAATGTGCGGACGTTCCTCGGAAGTGTCCTCGGGCAGCGGCGCGTCCATACACGGATGCGCCGGAAGCGCACCTCCATAGATATCACGATAAGCGGCATCGATTTGGTAACGATAGGTCACCGAGAACGATCGGTCAGTCGAGGATACCCACGAGGCAGTACGCGCCGAGGCGTTCACAGGAGCAATGGACCCCTCCGGCGTCATATCAAGTATCTCGATCTGAGACTGCTGGCGGCAGGTGGCGGCAACGGGAAGCCAAGCGCGAACGGTCTCCCCCTCCAAAGCACCGGGGACAGACACGGACGCCTTAAGCGTGATGGCGCGAGACAGCCCGCCCAGCGACTCCATATCCTTGAGCATCTGGTTGCGCAGCGCAATTCCATCCGTAGAATCGGGACGCAGACCCGGGACCTCCTTGGGATACACACGCAAAGAATCGAGAAAGTTGTCGAGAACGAACAGCTCGCCATCGATAAAGCGCCAGTCAATACGCTTACGGTCAATCAGATCGTCAAAGCGCTCCTCGGTAAACTCAGGCCACTCCTCACGAATCATCGCAATAGCCCGATCGCGCGACGCCGAAAAATGAAGCGGCGTCTCGAGCATGCGATACCGCTCGGCACGAACACAAGCAACCAGCGAAGGCTCAGGGTTCTGCTCCAAAAGACGATCGCAGGCAGCAACAGCCTGCGTCAAATACCCGGCATCCTTAAGACGGAGAATCTCAGGCGGTAGCCCAATATCGAGATGACGAAAGTCATCACAGCAAACATCGACAGAGCAACCAACAGGACCCTCGTCAATAACCTTCCCATCCGAAGGCAGCACATCAATAACAGCCATACCAAACTCCAAGTCACTAGAACGCTTGAAGCCCATTGTAGCGAGATAAAAAAGAAAGCCCCAATAAAGGAACCCTCAACACCGATAAACGGTACCTATAAAAAATGAATTCAGCCCAGTAACCCTGTGGCGTTAAACAAAGGAAGCCCCGTCCCCCGGAACTGTTTCCTTGGCGCGACTTCTGGCGAAGCCAGGTGAGCGCAAAGGAAACAGTGTAGGGGGACGGGGCCTCCGGCGGGAAGTTAAACCGCTACTTACGCCTTGTTGACGGAGCCAAACTCCTCCATGAGCTCCTTGGTGCGGGCAACGATGTTGTCGCGACCAGGCTTGAGGAGCTTGCGGGGGTCAAAGCCCTTGCCCTGCTGATCCTTGCCAGCCTCGATGTACTCGCGAACGCCCTTGGCGAAGACGAGCTGAAGGTCGGTGTTGACGTTGATCTTGGAGATGCCCAGGGAGATGGCCTTCTTGATCTGATCCTCGGGAATGCCGGTGCCACCGTGCAGAACGAGGGGCAGGTCACCGGTCTGAGCCTTAATCTCGCCCAGACGCTCGAAAGACAGGCCAGCCCAGTCGGCAGGGTACACGCCGTGGATGTTGCCGATGCCGCAGGCGAGGAAGTCGACGCCCAGGTCAGCGATCTGCTTGCACTCAGCAGGATCAGCGAGCTCGCCGCTGGAGGTCACGCCGTCCTCGGTGCCGCCGATGCCGCCGACCTCGGCCTCGATGGACATGCCCTTGGAGTGGGCAAGCTCAACGAGCTCCTTGGTGCGGTCGAGGTTAAGCTGGAAGGTCTCCTCGTGAGAGCCGTCATACATGATGGACGTGAAGCCGGCCTCGATGCACTTGAAGCAGTCCTCGTAAGAACCGTGATCGAGGTGAAGGGCGACGGGAACAGTAACGCCCGTGGCCTCGACGGCAGCCTTGACCATGTCGGCGCAGACCTTGAAACCGCCCATCCACTTGGCGGCACCAGCGGTGCACTGAAGGATCAGCGGAGACTTGGCCTCCTCGGCGGCCTGGAGAATAGCCAGGGTCCACTCGAGGTTGTTGGTGTTGAAGGCACCGAGACCGTACTTGCCGGCCTCGGCCTTCTTGAGCATGTCTGCTGCGTTGACGAGCATAAAAGAAACCTCCTGTAAGGTTGCTCCGATAACGCCTGAGATTTTACCACGGCGCACCCGAGCATAAACGTTCGTTTGTTCACGAATATCGTCCAAACAGACTTTTTTGACCGTTTGCCCTACGGAATCGGCCCGTTGGGGAAAAATAGCTTGACGTTTGGACGCTTCTCGTGCTTCAAAAGCCGACTATTAAGCTACATCTGCATGAAAGGGTTCTGCATGAGCTCGCGTGCCATGGTGGTCGAATCGCCATGGCCGGTTAGGCAAACGGTATCGGGTGGGAGAAGCCGGGCGAGCTTGGAGAGCGAGCGCAGAATCGCTGCCTCGTCGCCACCGGCAAGATCGGTGCGGCCGTGGCTGCCCAGGAATAGCGTGTCGCCCACAAAGGCAATGTTCCCCTGCTCGGTGGCAGCAAACAAGACGATACCGCCCGGCGTATGCCCGGGTGTCTCGATCACCTGCAGGCAGATATCGCCCACCTCGATAGCATCGCCCTCGGCGAGCAGGCGCGTCGGCTCACCCGGATCGGGCGTCTCGATACCCCACATGGCGCGCTGCTCCTCGATATTTGCGCGAGGTACCGTCACGTCCTTAGCGCACAACTCATATAATGCGCCGTTGCCAATGACAGCTCGAACCCCGGCAACACCACCAACATGGTCGGCATGGCCATGAGTGCATACGGCGCCAAGCACGCGTACGCCGGGATGCTCGGCTCGAATATGCTCCACCAGGCGCTCGCCTTCCCATGCGGGGTCGATAATCACGCACTCATTGTCCGAAATAACAGCATAGCTATTGGTCTGAATGGGACCGTTTACGAGCGTCTCGATCTCGACCGATCCCTTGGGAGTTAAATCCAAGGGCACAGCACTCATGTCCCTCTCCTCTCTATAAAGCTCGAGGCATCAAACGATGCCTCGAGTGTAGCGAATATCGATAATGTGACACGCTCGTCGCAACTAAACGCGACGCTTAAGCTGAGCCCCACCCTCACCAGGCATCAAACGGCGTGCGTCATAGACCGAGTCAACGCTGCTGATAGAGGCCAACAGCGGATCCAGACCACTCGCGTCCGAGATCTCGACCATAAAGCGCAGGGTTGCAATGCCCTCGCGGTTGGTCGACGTGGCGGCGGAAAGGATATTGCCGCCCGCATCGCCAATGGCAATGGTGACATCCTTGAGCAGGCCCATGCGGTCCAGGCACTCGACCACGATCTCGACCTGGAAGAGGGTGTCGGCAGCGCCGTCCCACTCTACTTCGATCATGCGCTCGGGATGCTCCATAAGACCCTTGACGTTGGGGCAATTGGCGCGATGCACCGAAACGCCGCGGCCGCGCGTGATGAAGCCCACGATATCGTCGCCCGTCACAGGGTTGCAACAATGCGCCAGACGAACCAGCAAGCCGCTGTTACTCTCGCCCTTGACGATAATGCCGTTGCTGGCGCTCTTGCCGCGCTTTTGCGGCTTGCGGTTGGAGCCGCGGGCAGGCTGCTTAACAACTTCGGCGATTGCCTCGGCCTTGGTGAGCTGTTCCTCGGGTTTGGGGTCCAAGATTTGCTCGACTTTGTTGCCCACGGCACGCGGGGCGACTTTG
Organism: Collinsella sp.; assembly: GCA_019425015.1. Taxonomy (GTDB): domain Bacteria; phylum Actinomycetota; class Coriobacteriia; order Coriobacteriales; family Coriobacteriaceae; genus Collinsella. The sequence continues at coordinate 26,030 of JAHYYJ010000015.1, read as the reverse complement.
CCCGCCCCAACGGCTGCGAACAGGTCCTCGAGCTGCTTGAAGTTAAACTGCTCCGCCACGGCATTGAGCGCACGCGTCGAACGCGGCGTAGAAATGCCATATCCGCGCTTGCGCAGGTCCTTGGCCAGCATATCGCGGCCGGCGGCAGCGTCGTCGTCCTTAGTCGCGGCGGCAAAGTAGCGACGGATCTTGGACTTGGCCGAAGGCGTCTTGACGATCTTGAGCCAATCACGCGACGGCTTGGAACTCTTGTTAGTCAGGATTTCAACGCGGTCGCCCGTCTTGATCTCGTGCGTGAGCGGGGCCACCGCACCGTTGATCTTAGCGCCGACGCAGTGGTTGCCGACCTCGGTATGAACGGCATAGGCAAAGTCGAGCGGCGTGGAGCCGGCACGAAGCGCCATGACCTCGCCCTTGGGCGTAAAGACGAAGATCTCCTGATCGAAGAGGTCAACCTTCAGCGAATGCAGGTATTCCTTGGCGTCGGTAATCTCATCAGACGCAGCCCAATCGAGCGAATGTTTGAGCCAGTTAATCTGATCGTCCAGACGCTGTGCGTCATTGGTCTTAGACGCAGACGATCCACCCGACTTCTTATAGAGCCAGTGGGCGGCAATGCCGTACTCGGCCTGCTCATGCATCTCGTAGGTTCGAATCTGAATCTCGAGCGGACGAGCCGTGGGGCCGATAACCGTCGTGTGGAGCGACTGGTAGTTATTGACCTTGGGCATGGCGATATAGTCTTTAAAACGACCGGGCATAGGATGCCACAAGGTATGCACGGCACCAAGCGTGGAATAGCAATCGCGCACCGAATGAGTGATGACGCGCAGCGCCACCAGGTCGTAAATCTCGGAGAACTCCTTGCCCTTGCGCTTCATCTTTTGATAGATAGACCAATAGTGCTTGGAACGGCCGTTGATCTGAAAGCCCTCCAGGCCAATGCGGTTGAGCTCATCGGTGAGCGTCTTGATAGTCTCGGCCAGATAGCGCTCGCGAACCTCGCGCGACTCGGCTACCATGCGCGAGATGCGCTGGTAGGCATCGGGCTCCAGGTAAAAGAAGGACAGGTCCTCGAGTTCCCACTTGATAGAGCTCATGCCCAGGCGGTCGGCCAAGGGCGCGTATACATCCATGGTCTCGCGGGCTTTAAACAGGCGACGGTCCTCGCGCAGGGCGGCAAGCGTACGCATGTTATGCAGGCGGTCGGCAAGCTTGACGATAATGACGCGGATGTCCTTGGACATGGCAAGGAACATCTTGCGCAGCGTAAGCGCCTGCTTCTCGTCCATGCTATCGACTTCGATGTTGGTGAGCTTGGTCACGCCATCGACGAGCTCGGCCACCGTATCGCCAAACAGGCCGGAAACATCGGCAAGCGAGGTCTCGGTGTCCTCGACGGTATCGTGCAGCAGCGCGGCGCACACCACATCGCAGTCCATCTTGAGATCGGCCAAAATGATGGCAACCTCGACGGGATGGTTGATGTACATCTCACCCGAGCGGCGCTTTTGGTTGCAGTGCTTCTCGGCAGCAAAGCAATAGGCCTGCTCCACCTTAGAGAAGTCATCCTCATTCATATATTTGAGGCACAGGCGCTCCAGCTTGTCGTAGCTGTCCGCCATAATCTCGGGCGGCAGCTCATCGGCATGCTTATAGTGCTCCATCTCCGAGAACGGCTGGAGGGTGGAATCATGGGCGGTACGGGCTGCGGCATCCATCGAGGTCCCCTTCCCCTAGGCCCGCGGTACGATCGGGCGGTTAACTTTGGCTAGCATATCAGAAGCGCACGAATCGAGCGCCCAGCTCCGGAAAGCCGAGAACTCCATGCGCGAGCGCAAGCCCTCCAAATAGCGAATTGACCTGCTCAATTGCACGCGACCGGGGTTTTCGGCCATCGCGATGCGACGGGTGTCGTCAAACCCCGAAACGCGACAGAAACCAAGCTCTTCGAAGATTCCCAGACCGCTTTCCACCGAGCGCTCGTCGACCGGCGTGCGAGCATCGATGGCAAGGCACATCTGCGCAATGTCGATATCGCTTGCGCAGAATGAATCGTCCCCCGTCTTGCCACGGTTGGAGCGCCACATGGTCTGCAGCGCTCGATAGAGCGTGACAAGCTCATCGCGCTCGGGCGCGTAACAGTCGAGCAGGCGCTCGTTGATGCGAGCGTCACGCGATGAATAGAGCAGGTGAATCACGGCAGGCTGGCCGTCGCGACCGGCTCGCCCACTCATCTGGTTGAACTCGATGGCGCCAAAGGGCATGTGGTAGAGCACGACATGGCGGATATCGGGCAGGTTCACGCCCTCACCAAAGGCAGAGGTCGAAACGATGCAACTGAGGCTTCCGTCACGAAACGCTTCCTCGACACGGCGACGATCGGAGCGCGCGAGCCCGGCGTTATAGAACGCGATATGGGTCGCACAGTCTGGCACGCGCTTGCGCAGCGTCTTGGCAAGCGCCACGGACTGATCGCGCGAATTGACGTAGATAACGGTCTTCTCCCCCGTCGCCACAATCGACACCAGGCGATTTTCGCGGCTTGCGAGGTCGCGATCGTCCTCGAGTTGCAGGTTCTCGCGCACCGTCTCGTCGACCACCGTGCGAGTGATCGGCAGCATGCGGGCAAGCTCGGCCACGACCGGAGCCGTCGCGGTGGCCGTCGCAGCCATAACGACCGGGTCGCCCAGAACTTTGAGGATGTCGGGCATGTCGAGATAGGCGCTGCGGTCGCCGCCCTTGGCAAGACCGGCATGATGCGCCTCATCGATAACGACAAAACCGATGCGCCCCGAACGCGCAAAGCGGTCGCGGTGAATGGACAGGAACTCGGGCGTCGTGAGCACGATGCCGGTGCGGCCCGAAGCCAAGCCGGCAAACACGTCATCGCGCGCCGCCTCCACAGTCTCGCCGGTCAGCACGCCGACGCCAATGCCGAGCGCGGCCATCGTCGACGAGAGGTGATAGGCCTGGTCGGCAACGAGCGCACGCAGCGGATAGACAAAGATGCTCGCACGCCCGCGAAGGACCGCCTCGCGCGCGGCATGCACATGGAAGATAAGAGACTTGCCGCGCCCCGTTCCCATGACGGCCAGAACACTTTGGTGATCGGCCAGGGCATCGAGCGCCTCGACCTGCGCGCGGTGCGGCTGGTTCGAGCCGATAAAGCTATGGATAAGCGAGCGCGTCAGCTCGGTATAGGAAAGCTGGGCGAGCGTCTCACGTTTACGCGACTCCAGACGCAGACCAGAATCCGCCGGTTGCACGCCGCGGCGAAGTTCACATGCCGGATCGTCGATATTGGACGCCGTGGTATCGCGCACCAAGACATCTTTGATCATGAGCTTGGGCTTCACACGTCCCTGCCAATGCTCGGCCACGGCCTCGAACACCAAATCGACGGCGCTATCGCAATTGATGAGCTTATCGATCTGCGACACGCGGAACATAATAGCCGGCACACTCGCGGCGCCATCGGTCGCCACGAAGCGCATGTGCTCGCCGGTTTTGCCCACCACGGCGCGATCGCACATTATCACGCCCTCGGCCGCCAACAGCGGCACCTTGTTGCCCTGGCCAAACGGCTCAAGACGGGAGATCTGCTCTATAGTCTCGATATTCAACTCGGAAAGGTCGACCGTGGCGGCAACCTCGTCGGTGTCCTCAAAGTCTTCGGCGGGAAGCTCGGACAGCACAGCAGAAAGACGTCGACGGAACTCGTCGAGCTTGGACGCCTCGATGGTTACACCCACCGCACCGGCATGCCCGCCGCGACGAATCAGCAGGTCGGAGCAACGCTCGACGGCGTCAAACAGGTTAACCTTGCCCACCGAGCGACCCGAGCCGCGCGCGATACCGTCCTCGATCGAGAAAAGCAGCGCCGGCACGTGATAACGGTTGGTCAGACGGCTCGCTACGATACCCTTGACGCCCTCGTGCCAGCCCTCGCCGCCCACGACGATCGCGCGACCGCCGTCATAAGTCTCCTCGACCTTCGCCATGGCATCGCGTGTGAGCTCCGCCTCGATCTCGCGACGTTGGCGATTGATTTCCTCGAGCTCGGCGGCAAGCGCACTCGCTTCGATGGGGTCGCGGGCAAGCAGCAGGTCGAGCGCCAGCTTGGGATCAGCCATGCGGCCGGCAGCATTCAGACGAGGGATGAGCGAAAACGACAGGCCATCGGCCGTAATGCTAGAGAGGTCGGCCTTGGCGAGCGCCGCCAGCGCGATGTAGCCGGGACGAGCCGTCACGCGCATTTGCTGGATGCCCTCGGCGACCAGCGCGCGGTTCTCGGGCGTCAACGGCATCATGTCGGACACGGTACCCAACGCCGCAACCTCAATCAGCGAGCGCCAATACGACGGCTTGCCCAGACGCTCGCCCAGGACTTGCACCAGCTTGAGTGCCACGCCGGCACCGGCAAGCTCGCGCGAGGGGCCCTCGTCCTCGAGCTTAGGGTCGGTCAGGGGCACGCCCTGCGGCACCTGGTCGGACGGCTCGTGATGGTCCGTGACCACCAAATCGATCCCCAGACTCTCCAGATAGGAGACCTCTTCCTTGGCAGCAATACCGTTATCGACGGTCACGATCAGCTGGGGGCGAGCGAGCTCGTTAACGCGGTCGAGCGCCGCTCGCGAAAGACCGTAGCCCTCGTCAAAGCGATGCGGAATAAACGGTGTGACATCGGCGCCAAACGTGCGCAGTGCCTCGGTCAACAGGCAGGTCGACGTAATACCGTCAACGTCAAAATCGCCAAAGACGGCGATGCGCTCGTGGTTGCGAATAGCACGCTCGACGCGGTCGGCAACGACCGACATGCCCGGGATAATAAGTGGATCGACCCAGTCGCGATCGAGCGAAGGCGTCAAAAACAGCTGGCCTTCTTCGATGGATGTAATGCCGTGCGCAACCATAATGCGCGCCACCAGCCCGGGAATGCCCAGACCAGCCGAAAGCTCCTTTTCGAGCTCGGGGTTTTGCTGAGCGACCGCCCAGCGATGCGTCGTCTTAAGCGATGACATAGGCACCCACCCCCGATAGGGGCAGGTCGCCGCGATACCTCTCACGGTTCATAGCGATGAGTCCTCTGTGTATGCCCGCTTCGGCAGGCAGATCTGTTGAACGGATTTATTATACCGTGCAGTGCGGACGCCAATCGCCGCAGCACGCCGCGGTTTCGATAAACGATGCCGGTAATAGCCTCGAAATAATCAAGCGTTTCTGACGCACGGACGCATGTGAGCGTCTAGCATATCCATTCAAAACGAATTCACGAGCAAAGGGAGTCGCAAGCGCATATGAAACAGTGGGTTGGACTGGGCAAATTTCTCGCGGGGCACATGCAAATCATCGTTCCGATTTGCGTGGCGCTCGGCGTGCTCTTTCCCCAGCAGATCGGCGTGCTCAAGCCCATCGTTCCCGCCCTGTTTGCCTTTATGACGTTCCAAGGTGCGCTCAGCAACACCTTCCACCAGGTAACCGAGGTGTTCCGCCGTCCGCTACATTTGATTTTGGCGTTATTTGTCTCGGCGGTGCTTATTCCCATAGCAGCTTATGCCATGGGATCGCTGTTCTTTGGCTCCAACCCCAACCTTGTCTGCGGCATCGTGCTCGAGTACAGCGTACCCGTGGCAGTCACTGCTTTTATGTGGATTAGCATGTTCGGCGGCAACGGCCCGCTCGCGCTCACCATCATCCTGACGTCCTCGGTCATCTCACCTATGACGATTCCGCTTACGCTCAAGCTCCTGCTGGGCGCCACCGTCTCGATCGATGTGCCGAGCATGATGCAAGACATGGCCTTTATGATCGCCATCCCCGCCGTATTCGGCATCGTGATCAACGAACTCACGCGCGGATGGGGACACGAGAAACTCTCTCCCGCACTCTCGCCCGCCTGCAAGTTCATGATGATGGGCGTTATCGCGTCCAACTCCACCGCCATGAGCGAGTACGTACTGCACATGAACGCGGTGCGCCTGGAAGTCGCCCTCTTTATTTTGATCTTCGCCATCAGCGGCTTTGTCGTCGGTTTTCTGGTCGCACATGCGCTGCATCTGCCGTATAGCGAGACGACTACCATGTGCTTTACCTGCGGCATGCGCAACATCTCTTCGGGTGCCGTCATCGCCACGCAGTACTTTCCGGGCGAAGTCGTGTTTCCCGTCATGTGCGGAACGCTGTTTCAGCAGGTGTTGGCCTCAATTATCGGGCATCTCTTTGAGCGCCTGACCGGCGAGGAGCGCGCCGCCCAGCGCAAGCGGGTCGAGGCCGGTCGCGACGCCATGGCGCGCTAGGCTGTCCGCATTACGTGGATGTTCGCATTACGACGTGAACGTTTCCAAATGCATGCGCAGGCGCTCAGCATCGATATCGAGCGTGGTCTCGGCATTGACCTGGGCCAGGCGATAACCGACATAGTAGGGAGAAACCACCCAACGTGGCAGCGCCTTGGCAATGGTCCGGCCGTCCATGTGGTAGAAAAACAAGTTGTACGACTCTGCGCGACCACCGTGGTGCTCGTTCAGGATATAGCGAAGAGCCACCTGGATTGCGTCGGCAAACAGGTCAGCTTCGGCTAGGTCGCGGGCGTCGTCGCTGGCGGCGATTCCCTGTGGAGCCGAAACGTTGATCTCAAAGAAGCCCATAATCGGCTCGGTTGAAATGCTGATCGCGACCCTCCCCCGCTGCCAGACATCAATGCCTTCGAAGTTGGCTGGTGTCAGCGCCGCATAGCCGTCTTCCTGTTCCAAACCCACAATCTGCATATGCGGATGGACCAGACTGCCGCCCGAAAGCGGGCCCTTGTTCTTGTACATGAGCACACTGCGGTACTGTTGAGAATCAATCATCTGCTGCCAACAGCCCAGGGCAAACCGCATCACATGATGCAGCTCGTCCGGCGCATAGGTCACCAGGTCGGCGTCGTGGTCGGACGACTCAATCAATACGGTCTGGCGAGTGGCTCGCAAGGTCTTAAACTTATTCTCGAGCCAGATGCAGTCACCATCACGCTGGATGATGTTGGTGAGCCCCTCCGTGTTGCAAAAGGGACACGCGGTACCGGGGCGACGGTTGTCGTCGGGTTTGCCGCTCGCCTGCTGAACATCGAATACAAGTGCCACGGGCTACACCTCCAGCGGTACGATCCTTGTGCCATGGAGCTCGGAGACGCCGAGCGCCGCCGCGACCGCGTCGCGATTTGCCGTAGTGATGCCGCCGCCGGGAAGGATGGTCAAACGATCGCCCGCATACTCGATTAAACGAGCCAGGTGATCGAAATTATCCTCGATCGACGTACCCGCCGCGCCGCCATGCGTGAGGATGCGCGTAACGCCGCAGTCGGCAAGTGTATCAATCGCATCGAGCTGAGCCTCGGGCGAGAGCTGGTCAAATGCCATGTGGAAGGTGATGTCGATGGACTCACGCTTGCATTCCTCGGTCGCGCAGCCCGCAGCCATAACGAGGGCGCCGAGGGTGAGTTCGTCGAGCGCCCAGCCGCCGGCACAGGGCTTGCAGCAGCCAAAGACCAGACCGTCGACGCCGGCGCTCACAGCAAGGCCCAGGTCCATCTCCATCATGCGTAGCTCGTCCTGGTTGTAATGAAAGTCGCCACCACGCGGACGAATCATGCACATCACTCGCGCATCGTGCTCGTGAGCGTAGTTGACCGTGGCGCTGATAACGCCGGCGGAAGGCGTGGTACCGCCAACGGCAAGGTTGTCACACAGCTCAATGCGCCCCGCACCAGCCTCGATGGCCGCCGGCACTCGCTCAAAGTTCTCGGCGCAAAATTCGTACAGCATAGATAGCCCCCAGAAGACATTTCTATTTCCACACGGCATTGTCGCACGTTAAATAGCAACCTGCACGATGGAACAAAACCTTGACAAGGAGTGTCCCAAAGTGCCGGCACATAAGGAACGTCCCCAGGTGCCACCTTGAGCGATGGGCACTCATTTAAGTACGTCCCCAATGAGTACCCGCAGGGGACAGACAGACCAGACTCCCTATACGACAACTGTTGACATCATATACTATGTGTCATATAGTAGGTGTTACACAGTATACTACGAAAGGAGGTGTGCGGATGGAGGCACAGATGAAGCGCGGCTTCCTCGAGGCCTGCGTGCTCGCGGCCGTCTCGGGCGAGGAATCCTACGGCTATCAGATCGTGAAGGACGTGCCCGCGAGTATGGGACTCACGGAATCCACGCTCTATCCGTTGCTCAAGCGCCTGGAGAAGGCGGGCTGCATCACCGCGCGCTCCGCCGAACACAACGGGCGGCTGCGGAGGTACTACCGCATCACGGACGCCGGGCGCGAGCGTATCGCCGAGTTCCTCGCCGAATGGCCATCCGTGCAGGAGATCTACCGTTACGTGGAGGGGGCGCACCATGACGCGCGATGAGTTCTTGAACCGGCTGGGCGAGCTTCTGGCCTGCCTGCCGGCAGATCAGGTAAAGGAAACGCAGGAGTTCTACGCGGAGGCCATCGCCGACCGTATGGAGGACGGCATGACGGAGGCCGAGGCTGTGGCCGCCATGGGCACGCCCGGTGAGGTCGCCGAGGCAACGCTCGACGAACTGCCCGCCGTGCCGCGCGCGATCGCGAGGACCAAGCGCAAGAGCACGGCACTTCTATGGGCGCTCGCCATCGTGGGCTCTCCGGTATGGATTCCGCTGCTGCTCGCGTTCGTCGCCGTTGCCGCTGCAGTCTACATCTGCATTTGGGTTCTTGCGCTCTGCGTGTGGATCGTGGCCGCGGCATTCGGGGGCGCGGGCGTGGTGGGGCTCCTGTTCACCGTGGACGGCATCATTATCGGGCATGTTCCGTACGTTTTAACCTCGATGGGAATGGGATTCGCTTCCATCGGTGTGGCGCTCCTCGCGGGAGCAGGCGCCTGGATGGCGTCCAAGCAGATCGCGCGCCTTTCTGCCCTTTGGGCGAAGAAAGCCGTTTCGCCCTTCTGGAAAGATCGAGGCAATAAGAGCCGCAGGGGCGCTGAAGCGGCGCCACTTACGGCATAGGAAGGAGTGCAAACATGTCCAGCGTAAAAAAGATTTACCTTGCCGTAGCGGGTGGGCTTGTTGCCACGGGGCTCGTCCTGGCTGCTATCGGATTTGTGGCCTCCGGCTTTAACCTCGCTGTGTTCAACACACAGGTCGACCTGCGCGATGACACCATCATTCTGGGTGGTGTTGAAATAGACGACCCGACAGGGCTTCCACTCATCGAGCAGCTTGCCGAGGTTGGCGAGATCCATATTGGATCTGCAACGGCTGGTTCGTCTTCTCCTCGCAAATGATCGAGCTCGTAGTAGCCATCCCCCTTCGGGCACACCACGACGGGCGTGAGCACGCCGCGCTCGGAGCCTTTTGACCTAGTCGTTGGGGACGTTCTTAAACGACTAGTCATTCAAGAACGTCCCCAACGACTACCCCCAACGTCGATGTTTTGACAACGACAGCGAAAGCCCGCCAGAGCGAGCAAGGTGCCTTGAAACAAGGCGGTATTGACCTTCTGGTCATGCCGCCGAAGTTGAAAGGCAGATTGCCGCGCTGGCGGGCTTGCAGCGTCGAGCCGTTACGCGGTTTGGTAAAACCGCGTAACTAGTTAGCCACCGAGATAGGCCTTGCGGACGTTATCGTCGTGCAGGAGCTCTTGGCCGGTGCCGGTCATGGTGATCTTGCCGGTCTCGAGCACGTAACCGCGTGTGGCGATGGAAAGCGCCATCTGCGCGTTTTGCTCGACCAGAAGCACCGTGGTGCCGGCCTTGTGCAGGTCCTCGACAATTTGGAAGATCTGCTCAATCAGGATCGGCGCCAGGCCCATGGAAGGCTCATCGAGCATGAGCAGCTTGGGGTTGCTCATAAGGGCGCGGCCCATAACGAGCATCTGCTGCTCGCCGCCCGAAAGGGTGCCGGCGACCTGGCGACGGCGCTCCTTCAGGCGCGGGAACTGCTCGTAGACGCGCTCAAGGCCCGGAGCAACCGTGGACTTGGGCTGCGTGTAGGCGCCCATCTCCAGGTTTTCCTCGACCGTCATCTGCAAAAAGGCGCGACGGCCCTCGGGGACCTGAGCCAGGCCCTTACCAACCAGCTTATCAGCGGGCGTATGGGTAATGTCCTCGCCCATAAACTTGATGGAGCCGGTCTTAGAGCGCAGCAGGCCCGAGACGGTCTTAAGCGTCGTGGACTTGCCAGCGCCGTTGGCACCAATCAGGGCCACGATCTCGCCCTCGTTGACGTTAAAGGAGATGTCCTTGATGGCGTGGATGGCGCCGTACCAGACGTTGATGTTGTAGACGGAAAGCATCGGCTCTGCCATTTAGTTCTCCCCCTTATCCTGCTTGCCCAGATACGCCTCAATAACAGCGTCGTTGTTCTGGATTTCCTCTGCCGTGCCCTTGGCGATGACCTTGCCAAAGTTGAGCACGCAGATGCCCTCGCAGATGTTCATAACGAGCGACATATCATGCTCGATAAGCATGATGGCAATGCCAAAGGTGTCACGAATCTTGACGATGTTCTCCATAAGCTCCGCGGTCTCAGACGGGTTCATGCCGGCGGCAGGCTCGTCGAGCAGCAGCAGCTTGGGGTTGGTGGCAAGCGCGCGGACGATCTCCAGACGACGCTGGGCGCCGTAAGGCAGCGAGCCGGCCTGCTCGTTTGCCAGGTGCTCCATATCAAAGATGGACAGCAGCTCCATGGCACGCTCATGGGCGGCCTTCTCGTGCTTCCAGTACGTCGGCAGGCGTAGCACGCCCTCAAAACCGGAGTAGCGCTCCTGGTTATGCAGGCCGACCTTAACGTTATCCTCCACCGTCATGGTGTTGAACAGGCGAATGTTCTGGAATGTACGGGCAATACCCATGCGGTTGACCTGATAGACCGACTTGCCCGAGGTGTCCTCGCCGTCGAGCAGGATGGTGCCGTGCGTGGGCTGGTACACCTTGGTGAGCAGGTTGAAGACCGTGGTCTTACCGGCACCGTTAGGGCCGATCAAACCGGCGATCTCGGTCTTACCGATGGTCAGGCTAAAGTCGTCTACTGCCTTAAGGCCGCCAAATTCAATGCCCAAGTGGATGCACTCGAGCGCCGGGCGCTGGCCCAGGTCGCGATCGGGAACGATGGCGCCAGAAGGATACGGGACCATCTTGCCCTTGTTGAACTCAAACTTACTGGGCATCGACTGCCACCTCCTTCTTGGAAGCAAAGCGGTCCTTAATGCGTGCGAAGAACGCCTTGAGCTGCGGGTTGTTGGTAAAGATCATGACCAGGATCAGCACGATGGCGTAGATGAGCATGCGGTAGTCCGAGAACTGACGGAGCAGCTCGGGAAGCACCGTGAGCAACGCCGCCGCGATGACGGAGCCGCGCATATTGCCCAGACCGCCCAGGACCACGAACACCAGGATGAGGATGGACGTGTTGAAGTCGAACTTGGTAGCGGAAAGCTGCGAGAAGTTACCGCCGAAGAGGGCTCCGGCAGCGCCGGCGAGAGCGGCGGAAACCACGAAGGCGATCATGCGGTACTCGGTGACGGAGATGCCCACGGACTCGGCAGCGATCTTGTTGTCGCGCACGGCCATAATGGCACGGCCGGTACGGCTGCGAACCAGGTTGAGTACGATCACGAGCGCAACCATGACCAGGATGGCACCGGCGAGGAAGGTCGAGTACGTCGACACGCCCGAGGCGCCCTGGGCGCCCTTGATGATGGCGGTACCGTCCTCGAGCAGGTGCAGATCGTCGATTGTGGAGTTACCCGTGATGTTAAAGATCACGTGCAGGCCGCGGGAATCGACGCCCACAATGAGACAGGTGACGATCTCTTTGATAATCTCGCCAAAGGCCAGCGTCACGATAGCCAAGTAATCGCCGCTCAGGCGAAGGACCGGGATGCCGATCAAGAAGCCCAGGATAGCGGCAGCGATGGCGCCGACCACGATGCTGATGATAAGGCGCACCGGATCGGAGGGAACGGCGCTCTCGAGGGCGACCGCGGTGACGATGCCCGTGTAGGCGCCGACGCTCATAAAGCCCGCGTGGCCCAGCGACAAGTCGCCCGCGATGCCGACGACGAGGTTGAGGGAGATGGCCATGACGATATAGGCCGTGATGGGAACCAGCTGACCGGCGATCATGCGCGGAATCATGTGGTTGGACTGCATAAAGAACACGATGGCGAACGCCACAAGGCACATGGCGTACGTAACAAAGTCGTGACGCGTCTGCTTGTCTTTAAGAAACTTCATAACGCTCACCTACACCTTCTCGGGGACGTACTTGCCCAAGAGGCCGGCAGGCTTGACGAGCAGGACGATGATCAAAACACCAAAGACGATGGAGTTGGCAAGGCTCGTGGAAACGTAGGCCTGCGCCATCGCCTCGATGATGCCGATGAGAATGCCACCGACAAAGGCACCGGGGATGGAGCCGATGCCGCCGAAAACGGCAGCGTCGAAGGCCTTGATGCCAGGCATGGCGCCCGTGGTGGGCTGCAGGACCGGCGAGTAGGAGCACAGGAGCACACCGGCGATGGCAGCAAGGGCGGAGCCGATAGCAAACGTCATTGAGATGGTGCGGTTGACGTTGATGCCCATGAGCTGAGCGGCGGCTTTGTCCTCGGACACGGCACGCATTGCCTTGCCCATCTTGGTCTTACCTGTAAAGAACATCAGGCCGGCCATGATAACCAGGCAGGCGACGATGGTGACGAGCGATACGGCGCTTACATTGAACTTGGCCAAGAACTCCGGCACCTGGAAGGTGACGAGCGAAGTGAAGTTCTTGGGCGTGGCGCCCCACAGAAGCTGCGCGGCGTTCTGCAGGAAGTAAGACACGCCGATGGCCGTGATCAAAACGGCCAGCGGGCCCGCCTGACGCAGCGGCTTGTATGCCAGACCCTCGATGAGAACACCGAGAACGGTACAGACCACACAAGAGAGAATTACAGATGCCCAGCCCGGGAGGCCGAGATACGACGTGGCGCAGAACGAGACATAGGCACCGACCATGATAACGTCGCCGTGAGCGAAGTTCAGCATCTTGGCGATGCCATAGACCATGGTGTAGCCCAACGCGATGATGGCGTAGACGCTGCCCATGGACAGGCCGTTGACCAGGTATTGGATAAAGACCGTCATGTTCCACATCCCCCTTTCGAATAGGTTTCCAGTTAATGTATGAAACAGGGACGTTACACTGTCCCTAGATACCAAGCAAGCAGGGAAGGCCAAAACCTCCCCTGCTTGGGATCAAAACCGCTCTATGTAAGGCGGCTTATTAGGCCTGTACGTACTTGCCGTCGGTGATGACGTACGCCGTGGGCTCCTTCTGGACCTGGCCCTTATCGTTCCAGGTGAGCTTGCCGGTCAGACCGTCAACGGTAATCTTGAGCATAGCCTTAGGCAGCTTCTCGGCGACCTCGGTCGGGTCGGCGTCGACACCAAGACCGGCCTCCTCGAGGGCCTCGGCCACCGCGTGCACGCCGTCGTAAGCGTCGGCGGCAAACTGGTCCGGAGTCTCGCCATACTTATCCTTGTAAGCGTTGACGAAGTCGGCGTTCTTCTCGTCGTCGGCGGAGAACGGGGTCATGAGCAGCAGACCCTCGGCAAGAGAGGTGTCGAAGCCCTCAACGCCCAGGATGCCGTCCATGCCGTCGCAGCCCATCATCTTGACGTCGTAGCCCATGTCCTTGGCGTTCTTGAGCAGGACGGACGCCGGCGTGTAGTAGATCGGCGCAAAGATCATGGTAGCGCCGGCCTGCTTGGCCTTGGTGAGCTGGTTGGTAAAGCTCGTGGCGGAGTCGTCCTTAAAGGTCTCCTCGTCAACAATCTCGAGCTTGGATTTAGCGGCCTGAACCTTAAAGGAATCTGCGATGCCCGAAGAATAGGCGTCGCCGGAGTTATAGAACAGTACGAACTTCTCGTCCGCATACTTCTGCGCCAGGAACTTGGCAGCGTTGACGCCCTGGTTGGGATCGGTAAAGCAAACCTGGAAGACGCAATCCTTGCCCTTGGTGACGTCCTCGGAGGACGCGGACGGAGTGATCATGAACGTCTCGGGGTCGTTACCGCACTCGGCGGCAACGGCAACCGACGCACCCGTGGTGGTCGGGCCGACGAGGGCCTGCATGCCCCAGTCGAGCAGGGTGTTAAAGGCGTTGACGGCCTTCTCGCCGTCGGCCTGGTCATCCTCGGCCTTGCTGGCAAGCGGCAGCTCCTTGGTCGAGAAATCCTTGCAGCCAAGCTCGACACCCTGGGTAACGGACTTGCCGTAGGACGCGTTGGCGCCGGTCAGCGGGCCGATGGTGCCGATCTTAAACGAAGCGTCGCCCGAAGCGGAACCGCTGTCGCCGCCGTTGGAGGAGCAGCCAGCTAGAATAGACATCGCCCCCAGACCTGCTGCGCTCGCGATAACGCTCCTGCGATTCATAACAGGGTTCAATGGCTTACCGGTGAGGCTCGACATGCGGCTCTCCTCTCAAATCTCGTCGGGTTTCGGTTACCCAACAGGCCATCCTTCGCCGTGTTCGGCGTTCGCAAAATAGTAGACGCTTTAGTTGAGAAAAGTGGCGATTATTTCAACTTTTCTTTTGTTTTGTCCATTTATCCATAATTATGCGTATTTCTATTGGTTTATGCAGTTTAGCCACTTTATTGTGTGAAAGTAATGTTTCCATTCCGTTACAAGCGTCCCTGCCCTGAATAAAACGGCCTCACCGGTCGCACTTTTGCGCACTTAGGCGGCGATGTACTTGCCGTCCTGGATCACATAGGCTGTGGCGGGCTTCTCGACTTGGCCCTCGTCGTTCCACGTGAGCTCGCCCGTCAGGCCCTCGATCTTGATCTTGCGCATGGCCTTGGCAAGATCGCCGGCAATGTCGGCGCCGTCGGCCGTGATGTCGATGTCTGCCTTATCGATAGCCTCGACAATCGCATGGACGCAGTCATAGGCATCGGCGGCAAACTGGTTAGGCGTCTCGTCGTAGGCGTCCTTATATGCCTTGACGAAGTCGGCGTTCTTCTCATCGTCGGCAGAGAACGGGGTCATGAGCAGCACGCCCTCGGCAAGGGAGGTGTCGAAGCCCTCAACGGAGAGCAGGCCGTCCATGCCGTCGGTACCCATGAGGGTCATGTCGTATCCCATGTCCTTGGCGTTCTTGAGCAAAACGGACGCCGGCGTGTAGTAGATCGGCGCAAAGATGAGCGTGGCGCCGGCCTCCTTGGCCTTGGTGAGCTGGTTGGTAAAGCTCGTGGAGGAGTCGTCCTTAAAGGTCTCGGTATCGACGATATCAAGTTTGGACTCCTTGGCCTGCTCGGCAAAGGCATCGGCAACACCCGAGCTGTACGTATCGCCGGAGTTGTAGAACAGGGCGATCTTGGCGTCTGCATACTTCTCGGCCAAGAACTTCGCGGCGCTGGCACCCATGGTGGGATCGGTGAAGCAAACCTGAAAGACCGTTGTCTTATCCTTGGTCACGTCGAGCGACGAGGCCGAAGGCGTGACCATGAGCATATCGTCGGCGATCTCGCCCGAGACAGCGACGGCGGCACCAGTCGTGACGGGGCCGACGAGCG
Source organism: Collinsella sp. (assembly GCA_019425015.1). Classification (GTDB taxonomy): domain Bacteria; phylum Actinomycetota; class Coriobacteriia; order Coriobacteriales; family Coriobacteriaceae; genus Collinsella. The sequence continues at coordinate 10,441 of JAHYYJ010000015.1, read as the reverse complement.
CCTGCATGCCCCAGTCGCACAGGGTATTGAAGGCGTTGATAGCCTTCTCGCCGTCGGCGACGTCATCCTCGGACTTAAGCGAGAGTTTGAGGTCCTTGGTCGAGAAATCCTTGGCGGCAAGCTTGGCACCCTTCTCGGCCGAAACGCCATAGGTTGCCGCGGCGCCGGTCAGAGGGCCGATGACACCGATCTTGAAGGTCTTGCCGTCATCGGCGGTGCCGCCGTCCGAGCCACCCGACGAGCAACCAGCGAGTGCTGCGGTGCTGCCGAGCGCCGCAGCGCCGGCGAGAAAGTTCCTACGGCTGAGCGTGCTGTTGATGTTGAACATGGTGTCCCCCTTTTTTCGCTGGCCGCGGTGCGGCCGTCTTGCGGTACAGGGCAAACCTTATGGCGCAAACGTTGACAGTTTGTTACGGAAGTCCGTTTGTAGCGAGCGTGTTTCCAATGTTTCCGCAGCGTTTCGGGGGTGCCGTTTTGTGCGGCTCCTGTTGCCTGGCGAGCACGCGCCCCCGGTTCACGCTAGAATGCACTCAACCTTTAAGCGGTTTATCCATCCATAAGATGCACGAAGGAGTTATCTATGAGCGAACCCCTGCGCACCGTGAACGTCGGTCTGATCGGTCTGGGAACCGTCGGCGGCGGCGTGGCCCGTCTGATCAAGAGCCACCACGATGAGTACCTGGCAGCCTACGGCATCGACCTTAAGCTGACCCGCGCCTGCGCGCTTGCTTGGGAGCAGGCCGAGGCGGCAGGCATTGAGCGCGAGGCCTTTACGAGCGACTGGCACGATGTCGTCACCGACCCCGCCGTCGACATCGTCGTCGAGCTGATTGGCGGCGAGCATCCCGCAACCGAGATCTTCACCACTGCCTTCGAGAACGGCAAGCATGTCGTCTCCGCCAACAAGGCCCTGCTGGGCCGCCATGTCGAGACGCTTGCCGAGAAGGCGCGCGCGTGCGGCGTGCAGATTAAGTGCGAGGCCAGCTGCGGCGGCGGCATCCCCATCGTCAGCACGCTTGAGCACGACCTGGTGGGCAACAAGATCCTGACCATCGCCGGTATCCTCAACGGCACCACCAACTACATCCTGTCGCGCATGGACGCCGAGGGTGCCGATTACGCCGACGTGCTCGCCGACGCACAGGCTAAGGGCTATGCCGAGGCCGACCCGTCCGCAGACGTCGACGGCTTCGACGCCGCCAGCAAGACGGCGATCCTCGCCTCTATCGGCTTTGGCACCCGCGTAACCACCGACGACGTATACCAGCAGGGTATCCGCACCATCGGCGCCGAGGACATCGCCCAGGCCCGCGAGCTCGGCTATACCATCAAGCTGCTGGGCATTGCCCGCAACACCGACGCCGGCGTCGACGTCCGCGTGCATCCCACGCTGATCCCCGCCGACCACATGCTCGCCAAGGTCAACGGCGCCATGAACGCCGTCTACGTGGTAGGCGACGCCGTGGGCGAGACCATGTTCTACGGTGCCGGCGCAGGCTCCTTCCCCACCGCGAGCGCCGTCGTGGGCGATATCCTGTCGCTCTCCGAGCAGATCAGCCGCGGCGTGGCTCCGCTGCCCGAGATTGAGCCCTATGGCCACAACCTCGCCTTTAAGCCCATGGACGAGCTCCAGACCAAGTACTATGTGCGCCTGAAGGTCGCCGACCGCGTGGGCGCCCTGTCCGAGACGGTCAACATCTTTGCCAAGCACAACATCTCGATCTCGCTCATCAACCAGGTCGAGGACGGCAAGTCGGGCGTCAGCGATGCCTGCTCGGTCATCTTCCTGACGCACCGCGCGCTCGAGAAGGACGTCCAGGCTGCCGCCGCCGAGCTTGCCAGCGTCGACTGCGTGGCCGAGGTCGCCAACGTCCTGCGTATCGAGGACGTCGAGGCCTGGACCGAAGGCGTTATGGCCAACTAGTCCAACACCCGCTTAACAATACGTGCCTCGGGGGGCTCCCGTCCTATGTGGGACGGGAGCCCTTTTCTATCCGGCTTCTAAGCACAGCGGCAAAGCGGCATTTGCACGAGCCGTTCATCGGTAACGCGGGCTACCGTTCACCGATATGCAAACGCGGCCGATTCCGGCTACCGCTACGCTGTGCTGCGAATGTCCGCCCGCGATGAGAGGAAGCACTATGTTGCTCGAGGGCAAGAAAGCAATCATCACCGGAGGCACGCGCGGTATCGGCTATGCCATCGCCTGCCGTTTTATCGAGGAGGGCGCCGCCGTCACCGTCTTTGGCTCGCGCCAGGAAACTGCCGACGCAGCCGTTGAGAAGCTGGCGGCCGCCTATCCCGAGGCCAAGGTCTGGGGCCGCTCCTGCGACCTCACCTCGCTCGAGGCCGTAACCGAGGCCTTTACCCAAGCTGCCACCGATATGGGCGGCCTGGACACGGTCGTCAACAATGCCGGCATCTCCCAGCGCTCGCCCCTTTTGGACTACACGGCCGAGGAGTTTGCAAAGGTCATAGACCTTAACGTCGTCGCCGTCTTTAACGGCCACCAGGCTGCCGCCAAGATCATGACCGAGGCCGGTCACGGCGGCACCATCACCACCACGAGCTCGATGGTCGCCAAGTACGGTCAGCCCTCCGGCGTCGGCTATCCCACGTCCAAGTTTGCCGTCAACGGCATGGTCCAGTCGCTCTCGCGCGAGCTCGCCCCCATGGGCATTCGCGTCAACGCCGTCGCACCCGGCGTGACCAAGACCGATATGGTCGCCAACCTCCCCGAGGAGATTATCAAACCCATCATCGCCACTATTCCGCTGGGTCGCATGGGCGAGCCCGAGGACGTTGCCAACGCCTTCGTTTTCCTGGCGAGCGACATGTCCTCCTATGTCACGGGCGCCATCCTCCCCGTCGACGGAGCAGCCCGCTCCTAAAGGTCGAAAGTTTCGGCTTCGAACCTCAACAGAGCTCAACGCAAAAGGCGCGCTGTCTGCATCAACCGCAGGCAGCGCGCCTTCTTCTGTTTGAAGTGGAAGCCGTGTCCCAGAATTCCGGCCCAGACCGAGACGCAGCTTCCCTCAGGACCATGTTTCGGAAAGTGTGCCCCGTTTTGAACGCCGATTCTGGGATGTGCTTTCCGCAACGAGTCTCTCGCGGAAACTGCATCCCGCCCTGAGCGTTCATTCTGGGATGTGGTTTCCCGATGGGGGCCGATGTGGAAACTGCATCCCGTTTCGGGTCTTTAAAGCGGGACGCGGCTTCCCCGAAAGAGTATCGACTACTTACCGTCGTCGTCCTGGGCTTCATCGCTCGCATAGAGCTCCAGCATGCGGCGGCGGTATTCGCGCACGGCGAGCTTGGCGCGCTCCAGGCGGCGACGCTCGCGCGGAGTCAGCTCGGACGGGTCGACCTCGTCTCCATAGGTCTTGTCGGCAAGCAGGTGCGCCGCGTCCACGATGCGGGCATCGATGTGGCCACTCGCCGCCTCGGCGGAAAGACGCTCGGCAATCGTATCGAGCGTAGGCAGGCCCTCGAATACGCGACCATGGCCATGCGAGGTCAGCAGCGCGTGCTCTCGCGCGAGCAAGCTCGCCAGGTCGTGGTGAGCGCGCAGAATGTCGAGCGCATCGGATGGGTGCTCGGCAACTTCTGCCACGGCGGCGACCGGTGCGGCGTCGACCACGCGGTAGAAGAGCTGCGCGAGCAATGGCATCAAGAACACCGTGATGGCGCCGGCAGCGACCATGACCGACGCAATATCTTGCGACAGCGCGCCCGCGTTGACGGCCACGCTCGTCACGGCAACGATGATCGGCAGCGCCGTGGTGCAGTACAGGGCCACGGTAATGCGACCATACGCCGACACATCGCGCGTCGCAGGACAAATACTCATAGAAATAAGAATGGGTACGGCACGAATAATCAACAACGCCACGATAAAGCCCACGAGCAGCCCGGGGCGCGACACCACGGCCGTCAGATCGATCTTTGCACCCGACACGGTAAAGAACACCGGGATCAAAAAGCCGTAGGCCAGGCCGTCGAGCTTGGTCTCGAGCGTATGGTTGCCCTCGGGGATGATATAGCGCAGGACGAAGCCGGCGGCAAAAGCGCCCAACACGATATCGAGGCTAAAGATGGCCGAGAACGCCACGAGCGTGACCAAAATAAGCACCGTCAGGCGCACGAAGGTCTGCGACGTGGTATCGGCGCGCTCCTCGACAAACGCAAAGAAGCGGCTGCCGACGCGTTTGGAGCGGCTGGGGACCACGGCAAGCAGCACGCACACCACGGCAAACAGGCCCAAGATCAGCAGCGTCTCGATACCCGTACGGGCAGACAGCAGTACCGACATGGCGAGCACGGGGCCGAGCTCGCCCCACGTACCATAGGCGAGAATCGAATCGCCGACGCGCGTTCCGGCAAGCAACCGCTCGCGCAAGATGGGCATGAGCGCTCCAAGCGCCGTCGAGGTCAAGGCGAGAGTCACGGCGATACCGTCGAAATGGCTGACCGAGAACCACGGGGTAAAGCGCACGGCAAGCCAGGCGATACAAAATGTGACAACCCACGTGGCCATACCGTAGCGCCCCTCGACGCCCGTGATGTTCTTGGGATCGATCTCAAAGCCGGCAAGCAGGAACAAAAATGCCAAGCCGAGCTCGGACACGAGCGAGACCTCGGCATCTACATGGATAACGCCGAGCATATGTGGGCCCAGCACCGCGCCGAACACGAGCAAAAAGACCGTTTCGGGAACGGGTTTTCCAGGAATCGCCGAGGCGATGAAGGGGCTTGCAAAGGCCACGAGTGCGATGATGGCGAGCGAAACGAATGCCATGTGATGCCTTTCTCTTGTTTGCGCTTCACTGTAGCACCCTCGCCGTCCTCTACGCGCCGCGAGCTGTCGTATCATAGTGAGGTTTACAAACATGTGGCTCAAGGCGACCGCAGGGCAGGCCCCGCAAACCGACCGCTGCCGCATACCGTACCGTACGCCCAACCGATCAGGAAGGCAGGAACCAATGGTCTCTCGTATCTACGTGGAGAAGAAACCCGGGTTCGACGTCGAGGCTCAGCAGCTCAAGGGCGAGCTGACCGAGATTCTCGGCATCAAGGGCATCGAGGCCCTGAGGATCATCAACCGCTACGACGTCGAGGGCATCGACGAGGAGCTTTTCCGCTCCTGCGTGCCGACCGTCTTTAGCGAGCCCCAGGTCGATGTGACCTACGACGAGCTCCCCGCAAGCGATGGCGCCGTCTTTGCCGTCGAATTCCTGCCTGGCCAGTTTGACCAGCGCGCCGACTCCGCCAGCGAGTGCGTGCAGCTCATCAGCCAGGGCGAGCGCCCCGCCGTGCGCTCCGCCAAGGTCTATATGATCTCGGGCGCCCTGGACGAGGCCGCCATCGAGGCCATCAAGCACTACGTGGTGAACCCCGTCGAGGCCCGCATCGCCTCGCTCGACCTGCCCGAGACGCTGTACATGGAGACCCCCGAGCCTGCGCCCGTCGAGGTGCTCGACGGCTTCCGTGAGCTCGACGAGGCCGGCCTTGCCGCCTTTATCGCCGATCGCGGCCTCGCCATGGACGAGGCGGACATCGCCTTCTGCCAGCAGTACTTCCGCGATGAGGATCGCGACCCCACCATCACCGAGATCCGCGTGATCGACACCTACTGGTCCGACCACTGCCGCCACACCACCTTCGGCACCGTCCTGGACGACGTGACGATCGACGACGCCGTGGTGCAGCAAGCCTTCGACCGCTACATGGAGATGCGCCACGAGCTCGGTCGCGACGCCAAGCCCGTCTGCCTCATGGATATGGGCACCATCGGTGCCAAGTATCTCAAGAAGACCGGCGTCATGACCGATGTCGATGAGTCCGAAGAGATCAACGCCTGCACCGTCAAGGTGAAGGTCGATGTCGATGGCGAGGACCAGGACTGGCTGTTCCTCTTTAAGAACGAGACCCACAATCACCCCACCGAGATCGAGCCCTTCGGCGGTGCCGCCACCTGCGTGGGCGGCGCTATCCGTGACCCGCTCTCGGGCCGCAGCTATGTGTATCAGGCCATGCGCGTCACCGGTGCCGGCGACCCCACCGTCCCGGTTTCCGAGACGCTCGAGGGCAAGCTGCCGCAGCGCAAGCTCGTAACCACCGCTGCCGCCGGCTACTCCAGCTACGGCAACCAGATCGGCCTTGCCACCGGTCAGGTCAACGAACTCTATCACCCCGGCTACGTGGCCAAGCGCATGGAGGTCGGCGCCGTCGTGGGCGCTACCCCGGCAAACCACGTGCGTCGCGAGTGCCCCGCCCCCACCGACAAAATCATCCTGCTGGGCGGCCGCACCGGCCGTGACGGCATCGGCGGCGCCACCGGCTCCTCCAAGACCCAGAACACCGAGTCGATCGAGACCTCGGGTGCCGAGGTCCAGAAGGGCAACGCCCCGGTCGAGCGCAAGCTGCAGCGCCTGTTCCGCCGCGGCGACGCCTGCCGTCTGATCAAGCGCTGCAACGACTTTGGCGCCGGCGGCGTCTCGGTTGCCGTGGGCGAGCTTGCCGACGGCCTGTATGTCGACCTCGATACCGTGACCAAGAAGTACGACGGCCTGGACGGCACCGAGCTCGCTATTTCCGAGTCCCAGGAGCGTATGGCCTGCGCCGTCGCCGACGGTGACGTCGAGGAGTTCATGGGCTACGCCGCCGAGGAGAACCTGGAGGCGACCGTAATCGCCGAGGTTACCGCCGAACCGCGCATGCGCATGGCCTGGAACGGCGTCGCCATCGTCGACCTCTCCCGCGAGTTCCTCAACTCCAACGGTGCACCCAAGCACCAGGTGGCTCACGTCTGCGCCCGCAGCGTGTGGCAGCCTAGCTGGGCCGGCACCACGCTTGCCGAGCGCATGACCTCGCTTGTCACCGACCTCAACGTCGCCTCCAACAAGGGCCTTTCCGAGCGCTTCGACTCCACCATCGGCGCCGCCACCGTGCTCATGCCCTTTGGCGGCAAGACGCAGCTCACCCCGAGCTCTGCCATGGTCGCCAAGTTCCCCGTGGACGGCGAGACCACCACGGCGAGCGCCATGGCATGGGGCTTCAACCCCTACCTGATGGAGGCCGACCAGTTTGCGGGCGCCTACCTGTCCGTGGTCGAGTCCATCGCCAAGCTCGTGGCCGCCGGTTTTGAGCACAAGCGCGCCTACCTCTCCTTCCAGGAGTACTTCGAGCGCCTGCGCACCGAGGCCGAGCGTTGGGGCAAGCCCATGGCAGCCGTCCTGGGTGCCCTTATGGCCCAGGTCGATCTGGGTGCCGGCGCCATCGGCGGCAAGGACTCCATGAGCGGCTCCTTTGAGGACGAGGCCGGTGAGCTCAACGTTCCGCCGACCCTCATCAGCTTCGCCGTGGCCGTGGGCCGCGCCGCTCGTGCCGTCTCGCCCGAGTTCAAGGGCCTGACGCACCGCGTCGTCCGCATCGCCCCCGCCACCTACGGCGAGGATTACCGTCCCGATGCCCAGCAGCTGCTCGCCGCATTTGACGCCGTCGAGGCGCTCACTGCTACCGGCGACGCCCTGGCCGTCTCCACGCCCGGCTACGGCTGCGGCGCCGAGAGCCTCTTTAAGATGTGCGTCGGTAACCAGATCGGCATCGAGCTTGCCGAGGACGTGGACATCGAGAGCCTCTTCACCCCGCTCTACGGCAGCTTTATCGTCGAGCTCGCAGAGGATGCCGAGCTGCCCGAGGTCGCCGACGGCGTTGTCGTCGAGCCACTGGGCACCACCGTCGAGGGTTATGTCATCGACACCGGCTCCGAGGTCATCGAGCTCTCCGAGCTCCAAGAGGCCTGGGAGAGCGGCATCGAGGGCGTCTTTGCCTACCGCAGCACCGGCGAGCAGCCCGAGGTCGAGACCGTCGACTTCCGCGCCAAGGATATCCACGTGTACGGCGGCGCCAAGATCGCCCGCCCGCGCGTGATTATCCCCGTCTTCCCCGGCAACAACTGCGAGTACGACAGCGCCCGCGCCTTCCGCGCCGCCGGCGCCGAGGCCGACACCTTCGTGATCAACAACCTCACGCCCGAGGCCGTCGCCGAGAGCACCCACGAGCTTGCCCGCCGCATCCGTGCAAGCCAGATCGTCATGATTCCCGGCGGCTTCTCGGGCGGTGACGAGCCCGACGGCTCCGCCAAATTCATCACGGCGTTCTTCCGCGCTCCCGAGGTCACCGAGGCAGTCCGCGACCTGCTCAAGGCCCGCGACGGCCTGATGCTGGGCATCTGCAACGGCTTCCAGGCCCTGGTCAAGCTCGGCCTGGTGCCCTACGGTGACATCGTCGACGCCACGCCCGATGCGCCCACGCTGACGTTCAACACCATCGGTCGCCATCAGAGCCGCCTGGTGCGCACCCGCATCTCGTCCAACCTGTCCCCGTGGCTGTCGCAGTGCAGCCTGGACGACCCCTACACCGTCGCCATCAGCCACGGCGAGGGCCGCTTTGTCGCCAACGACGAGGTGCTCGCCCAGCTGATCGCCAACGGCCAGGTCGCCACGCAGTACGTGGGCGAGGACGGCAAGCCCAGCATGGACCTTTCCGTCAACCCCAACGGCTCCGCACTCGCCATCGAGGGCATCACGAGCCCCGACGGCCGCGTCCTGGGCAAGATGGGCCATGCCGAGCGTCGCGGCGACAATCTGTACCGCAACGTGCCCGAGCATGTCCCCGGCGACAAGTTCATGCCGATCTTTGAGAGCGGCGTAGCCTACTTCGCCTAAACCTTTCCCATCGGGTACAATCCCCTCGGGTAACAACACCCGCCACCGGCACGCCCGGTGGCGGGTTCTTTTTTGCTTCGCGCATGTAGGAAGGACATCATGGAAAGCCGCAAGCCGTATCTCGCCACCCTGCCCGGACTCATCCTGGGCTGTCTTGTTTGTTGCGCGCTCTGGGGGTCGGCCTTTCCCTGCATCAAGATCGGCTACGCACTCTTTGGTATCCCGGCGCACGATAGCGCCTCGCAGCTGCTCTTTGCGGGCTTGCGCTTCACGCTTGCCGGCGCCCTGGTTATCGTTGGGATGAGTGCGGCCCAACGCCGCCCCCTCATTCCGCAGGCTCGCGACATCAAGCCCATCTTTGTCTTGTCGCTCTTCCAGACTATCGGGCAGTACTTCTTTTTCTATCTGGGCCTCTCGCGCGCCAGCGCCATGTCGAGCTCCATCATCGAGGCCAGCGCCAACTTCCTCGCAATCCTCTTTGCCGCCCTGGCATTTCACACCGAGAAGCTCAATACGGCCAAGGTGCTTGGCTGTGCGCTGGGCTTTGCCGGCGTCGCGCTCGTCAACCTCTCGGGCGCAGATGGCACCTTTGGCTTCAGGCTCGATGGCGAGGGCTTTATCCTAGCCTCCACTGTCGCGGGTGCTCTTTCGACCTGCCTGATCGGCATCTTCTCGCGCAAGCACGACGGCGTCTTGCTTGCCGGGTGGCAGTTCTTGGTCGGCGGCCTGGTCCTCACCGCCATCGGCTTTTTGATGGGTGGCGCGCTCTCCCCCACGGCGATTGTCCCCGCCATCGTGCTCATCATCTACATGGCGCTTATCTCCGCGGTCGCCTACTCGCTGTGGTCGCGCCTGCTTGCCGTCAACCCCGTCAGCCGCGTCTCGGTCTTTGGGTTTATGAACCCGGTCTTTGGCGTACTGCTGAGCGCACTGCTGCTTGGCGAGGGCGCCGGCACGAGCCCCGTTACCGTCATCGTTGCCCTGCTCTTGGTCTGCAGCGGCATCATCATCGTCAACAAACCCAAAAAAGCCTAGCGAACTGCCCTTATTTAGCAGAGAGATTCACATACTTTAGTTTAATGGAGTACATCGGTGAGCTGAAGGCCACCACGCACGCAAGCGTGCGCCCCTTTTTCTAGCGTATCTGGACGCCGGCTTTCTTTTTCTCGGCCTTGACGCGGTAGAGCTCCGCATCGGCAGCGCGAAGCAAGTCTTGCCAGGTATCGACACCGTCACCGACCCGTGCGTAGCCGATGGACATCCGCAACAGATACGGCACGTCGGCACGTGCGAGCTCATCGTTGATTGCCGCACACAGGCTTATGATGTCCTGCTCCACCGTCGCCTTTTGGAGCACCACGAACTCATCGCCGCCATAACGTGCGATAAAGCCGCCAGACGCCGAGCAGACTTCTTTGAGCGCAGCGGATATGACCTGAAGAGCGTGGTCGCCCTCCACATGCCCATAGCGATCGTTAATCTGCTTAAAGCCGTCGGCGTCCATCATAAGCAGATATACATCTTCGGCCTGATCCACATTTGAGAAGAGCGACAGCATATAGGTCTCAAAACGGTTGCGATTGTTAAGTCCAGTCAACGGGTCGGTCGAGATGAGCTGCTCCTGGTAGATGATGTAAAGCAGCAACATGCTAATCATTAGGCTCTGTTAGACCAAATTTGACACGATCGGCTGTTCGTCGAACCGGAAAATA
>JAHYYJ010000014.1 GCA_019425015.1 Collinsella sp. | reverse complement strand
TTCCGGTTCGACGAACAGCCGATCGTGTCAAATTTGGTCTAACAGAGCCAAAGAAAAAGCGTATGCAGCCATGCAGGAAGCGCTCAAAAACCTCGAGGCCGCAAAAGACGCCGCAAGTCCCGAGAAACTTGCGGAAATCGATACTAAAATTGCCATTTTTCAAGAGAACTACGCCACTAATTTGGCGCAAGCCGCCATATATAAGGAATCCCTTCCTACCATGCAAGCGAACGTCGATGCAGCTCAAGCCGAATGCGATAAGGCCCACAACCGGACAAGAGCCCTTGAGGCAGAATTAAATAAAATCGACTACACGACTCCTGCCGAAACTATTCGGCAGTTGCAAGAGGCGATCACAGAGGCAATAATGCAAGAAAATTTCTGTGAAGATAAGCTTGAGCACTGCCGAATGCGCCTCGAAAGTCATAAAAAACTGATTGATAACCTTGAAAGTTTAGCAGGGCGTTTTAAAACCAGCGTCGACGGAGAGACGGCCAAGCGAGATGCGCTCCTCGACGATTTGAAAAAGGCGCAAGCGGCCTATGACGACGCCTGCAAGGCATACGAAGAGGCAAAGGCCGCGGCAGACAAGGCCGCCTCGCCCGAGATAACGAAACCCGCCGAGACGACAAAACCCTCCAGCTCAGCGCAGCCGGCCGAAACGGCACAGCCCGCCAGCTCGCCCGCGACCGGCAAATACGCTCCATCGAGCTCCACCAAGCAAGCAGATACGACCGCCGACAAGCTCGCGAACACGGGCGACACAGCACCGAGCGCAATCGCACTCGCAGCGGTCGCCGCCGCAGGCCTCGGAATAACCGCCACAGCCACACGCCGCCTCAAGAACTCAAAATAGCTGCCAGCAAACGCTGCCTTTGCCAATCTACAAGCCCAAAACCAAAAGAGGCCCGTTTCCCCAACCAAGGGAAACGGGCCTCTTTACCTGTAAAAAAAATGGTAATGCCACTGTCTCTTGAAGCACATCGCCACCGCGCTCCAAACAACGCCAACGAGCAGCATTCCTTAAGGGATAGATTTAATTAGGCTAACGCGCCTTTACGGGTGATTATTGGACGACATGGCCCGGCCGGCGGCGAGGTGTTTGGTAGTCGAGCGATCCCGCAGGCGAAGCCGAGGACCAGCGAGACACCAAATACCTCGCCGCCGGCCGGGCCATGTCGCGGCACCAAAAAAACGCCCGTGCGCTCGATGGATTCGGATGCCCGACAGAGGCTCCTTATGGCTGCTTCCTTCCGGACCTGACCAGATTCGGAACATGTCGTCATCCGAACCCATCGAACGCGCTAGGCGCTCGGTATATCTTACCTGCTCCCGCCCGATGGGGCAAGACAGCTAATTTGGGACGGGGCTTTTTTGACTACTTTTTGACTGGCGGGTAGTCAAAAAAGCCCCGTCCTAAAAAGACTACTTTTCTAGATGCGGCCGAGGTCGTAGGCTCGCGCGGCAGACTCGCCGGCGCAGATGAGGTTGGTTGCGGCTTCTTGCGGATCGAGTGCCCGCTCCAGGTCCATGGGCTTGCGACAGATCGGCAGTACAAGGTCGACGCCCTGCTCGTACACCGCATCCAGGTTGTCGGCACGACCGCCCACGACGGCAACAACCGGTTTGCCATATCGCTTGGCGCGGCGAGCCACACCAACCGGCGCCTTGCCGGCGGCGGATTGCTCGTCCATATTGCCCTCGCCCGTTATGACCAGGTCGACATTGCGTACGCGCTCGTCAAACCCCACGAGGTCGAGCACCGTCTCCACACCCGAGCGTAGCTCCGCGCCGAGCGCCAGCAACGCCGCGCCCAAGCCACCGGCAGCGCCCGCGCCGGGCACGCCGAGCACCGAGCCAAACGTCCGCGCACCCTCGGGCGCACGCAGTAACCCCTGAGCCCGCACCTCGGCAATCGCCGTATCGAGCAGGCGACCGTAGCCGACCATCCAGCTGTCGCACCTGCTCAGCGCCTCGGCATCATCAGCCGGCAGACCCTTCTGTCCGCCAAACACCGCAAGCGCGCCGCGACGCCCTACGAGCGGATTCTCGACATCCGAAAGCACAACGATACGAGCGCCATCCAAAGCCTGCAGCGCTGGCGCCAAATCAACGCTCGCTACCCGCTCAAGGCCGGCAAGACCGGGGGCGACATCGCAGCCCTGATCATCGACCACACGAGCGCCCAGCGCCTGCAGCATGCCGGCGCCACCGTCGTTGGTGGCACTGCCGCCCAGACCAATATAGAGTGTCTTTGCGCCCTTGCGAACCGCGCGAAGCATGAGCTCGCCCACGCCATATGTTGTAGCAGCCAGCGCCGATGACTCCGTGCAAGGCGAATACCCAATGCCGGCCGCCTCGGCCATCTCGATGACCGCGGACTCGCGCTCGACATCAACCAGCATCCGGGCAGACGCGCGCTTGCCCAAGGGACCTGCCACCTCGCAGGTCACAATCTTACCGCCGCACGCGGCAACGGCATCGAGCGTCCCCTCGCCACCGTCTGCCAGCGGCAAAGCGTTCAGCTCGGAATCGGACCACACACGGCACATACCCTCGGCAACCGCCGCCTCCGCCTGCGCACTCGACACGCTGCCCTTAAAGGAGTCGATCGCCAGCAGCACACGGCGGGGCCGGCGGCACGCTGGACCAAAGTCAACTGCTGTGTCAGCATCCTCACCAGCACCCGCAAGCGCTGCGGCGTGAGCGGCGTGTGCTTCAAGATCGGCCCCACAACCGAAGCCAGCACCATCGGTGCCGCGCAGCCCACTAAAATAGCTGCTCAAAACCTCACGACACTCATCCGCCAGCACGCCGGCGGTCACGTTAAACCGATGATTCAGGCGCGAGTCGGCATTCAAATCGTATAGGGATCCCAACGCGCCCGCCTTGGCGTCGCTCGCGCCATACACGCAGCGCCCCACGCGCGCGTTGACCATAAGGCCCGCACACATGCAGCAGGGCTCGAGCGTCACGTAGACCGTGCAATCGGAAAGGCGCCAGCGACCGAGCGACCGAGCGGCAGCGCACAGGGCCGCGAACTCTGCATGCGCCGAAGGGTCCTGATCGAGCTCGCGACGATTATGCGCCCGCGCGACAATCTCACCCGCGCGCACCACCACAGCGCCAATGGGCACCTCGCCCACCGCCGCGGCGGCTCGCGCCTCCGCCAACGCCTCGCGCATGAACTTCTCGTCGATTTCGGTGATCGTCATCGTTCGCCTTCCCTGTTGCAAATTCAAAACGATGCTATCATTACGACTCACGGAGAGATGGCAGAGCGGTTGAATGCGGCGGTCTTGAAAACCGTTGAGCGCGAGAGCGTTCCGGGGGTTCGAATCCCCCTCTCTCCGCCACTCCTAGTGATGCACCGGTGTCATGGTCCGCTCAAACAGCGCATCGACCACGTCGGCTATCTCAGGTCGACGCTCAAGATCGTGGCCCGATTCCCACCATATCGTGAAAAGTCGAATAATACCGCCGGCGACAAACTCAGACGTCGTCTCAAGTGACACGGGGGCCAAGGCATCCTCGGCAAGCACGTTCATCACACGCTCGCGGATGGAGCGGGCAATGCGGTCGCAAATAACGTTGGTCAACATGCCCGACATGCTGCTTGCCAAAATGTTATCCATGAGCTGCTCGTGCGCCAGAATCAAATCCATGGCATCGTCCAAAATCGCGTGCCGAAGCGCGCGCACGTCCTCGGCAGATACCGCGCCGGCCTCATCGGGCTGTTTTTGCGGCAAGCCCAACATGAGCTCATCGATATAAAAGGCAAAGTAATCGTTCTTGTCGCGAAAGTGCTTGTAGAACGTCGTGCGGCGAATCATGGCGCGGTCGCACAGCATGGCAACCGTCAGGTCCTCAAAACGATGCTCCTCGAGAAGCTCGGTAAAGGCATCGAACAGGGCGCGGTAGGTTTTCTTGATGCGAAGGTCCACTGGTATCGCCATCCTCAGGGCAAAGACAACACTCGTCAATCTGTCGCATATCTTACACCTGTACCTCGCGCGCTTTGCCCCGGTGCCGACCCCGACGAAAACACAACGCTTACCGGAAAGTTCGGCACGGCAAAACGTTGCGGGTATACTAGTAGCGTTATACCAACGGCAGCTGGCGCATGCCGCCGCGGCCATTCGAAACGGAGACATCATGATTACCGTCATCATCGGCATCGTTGTTGTCATTGTGATTGTCTGCGCCATCGCCGGCATCTACAACAACATGGTCACCAAGCGTAACCGCATTGATAACGCCTGGCAGAACATCGATACGCAGCTGCAGCGCCGTAACGACCTGATCCCCAACCTGGTCGAGACCGTCAAGGGCTACGCCAAGCACGAGCAGGAGACGCTCTCCGCCGTGATCAGCGCGCGTAACACCGCCGTCAAGGCCACCACGCCCGAGGCCAAGATGGAAGCCGACAACGTGCTGACCGGTGCGCTGCGTCAGCTCTTCGCCGTAGCCGAAGCCTACCCCGATCTTAAGGCAAACACCAACTTTACGCAGCTGCAGGCATCGCTCGAGGATACCGAGAACAAGATTAGCTACGCACGCCAGAGCTACAACGATTGCGTGCTCAGCTACAACAACGCCATTCAGACGTTCCCGGCTGTCATCTTTGCCGGCATCTTTCAGTTTAAGGAGCGCCAGGGCTTCGAGGCCGCCGAAGCAGCCCGCCAGGCCCCGACCGTCAAGTTCTAGTAGTTTGGCAGTGCATCCTTAATCGGCCAAATGCATAAACCGCCCCGTCGAATGCATACTTCGACGGGGCGGTTTCCTTTTTCGCGAAGGTCCCCCTCTAAGCGCCGTGCATTTTCAGGAGTATTCAACATAACCAAGAGCTTCGGGCGCCACGATAAATGCCAAAGACCGCGAATGTCCCTGCAAATCAAACGCTGTCAGCCCATAACCCCGCCCATCATTCGTAGAAAACATCGAGAAATCCCGATCTTTTGCCCGAGGTCGGTATGCAGGGCCTTCGATTGCAGAATACTCGCAAAAATGCACGTCGCCGCCACCCCCACATGGCGCGAACCAAAACAAAAGCGCGGCCTTCCTTTCCGGCGCACTCCGCAGGACGAAAGAACCTCCGCCGCACGAAGTGCGCAGCGGAGGTTCTTTCATGTCCGAGGACGCGCCGGAAAGGAAGGCCGCCCTCGGGCCGAACAGCTATGGCAGCTTACGCGACGGTGTAAACCCAGTCGTGCTTATCCTCGACAGCACCAGATTGGATGCCGGTCAGGGTCTCGCGGAGCTTCTTCATCACGGGGCCAATCTCGGTGTAGCCAGCCGGGAAGGTCACGGTCTCATCGGCACCATAGACCTTGTTGTCGATCTCGCCCACCGGGGAAATGACGGCAGCGGTGCCGCACAGGCCGCACTCCACAAAGGTGCCGGCCTTGACCTCGGCCCACTCGACGGGGCGCTGGTCGACGGTTATGCCCAGGTCCTGAGCAACCTGAACGAGCGAACGACGGGTGATGGAGGGCAAGATGGAGTCGGTGTGCGACTGCGGAACGACGAGCGTGCCGTCCTCCTTCACGAACAGAACGTTCGCGCCGCCGGTCTCCTCGACATAGGTGCGGGACTCAGAGTCGAGATACAGGTTCTCGGCATAGCCCTCGCGATGGGCCTCCATCGTGGGCTTGAGGGACATGGCGTAGTTCAGGCCAGCCTTGATGTTGCCGGTGCCGTGCGGTGCGGCGCGGTCGTACTCGGAAACGCGCAGCTTGACGGGCTTGAGGCCACCCTTAAAGTACGGACCGACCGGGGTCACGAGAATGCGGAACGTGTACTCAGGAGCGGGAGCCACGCCGATCACGTCACCGGAGCCGATCATAAACGGACGCACGTACAGGGTTGCACCGGAGCCGAAGGGCGGAACCCAGGCGGCGTTGGCAGAAACGACCTGCTTGACGGCCTCGACAAACTTGTCCTTGGGGAACGGGGGCATCTCGAGGCGCTGGGCAGAGTTATACATACGCTCAGCGTTCATGTCGGGACGGAAGCAGACGATGCTGCCGTCCTCGGCGGTGTAGGCCTTCAGGCCCTCAAAGACCTCCTGGCAGTAATGGAAGATGCCGCCGCACTCGGAAACATGCAGGGTGTGGTCGGTGGTCAGGCCGCCCTCGTCCCACTTGCCATCCTTCCAATGAGCCTCGTAGCTGTAATCGGTTTTCATGTAGCCAAAGCCGAGGCTACCCCAATCGATATCCTTCTTCTCGACAGTCATATGTCGCTCCTTACATACACAGTTGCATACTCGCGAACCCGCACGCAAAGACCGAAGCCGACCGCGTCGCAACGTCGCACGCCCGGAGCGTAGAGCCGGACGGGACACGCGAACGGCATCAAAGCCGATAGCACGTCGATTCGCATGCACGAGATTGTACTCCCCGTACGCGTCTGATAAAACGCTTTTCTTTAACTAAGTAAAGTATTTTCATTTGACCGAAGCAGAAAGGCCCGCCACCGTAAAGGGTGACGGGCCTCAACGGCACGGTTTGCGCGCTGGCTCGAGCTACGCGTTCTTTTTGCCCAGCTTAGCCTTAACCAGACCGACCACGGTCGGGATGATCGACACGGCGACGATGCCGATAATCAGCAGCTCAAAGTGCTCCTGCACAAAGGGGATGCCGCCAAAGAAGTAGCCCAGCAGCGTAAAGACCGTCGACCAGGTAATGCCGCCCAACACGTTAAAGATGACAAAGTTGCGCCAATGCATGCCGCCCATGCCGGCGATGAAGGGCACAAAGGTGCGGATAAACGGGAAGAAGCGACCCAGGAAGATGGCCAGGTGGCCCCATTTGTCCAGGAATTCCTCGGACTTTTTGATGCGCTCGGGCGTCATGGCCTTGACCTTACCCGAAGCGATGATCTTTTTGCCAAAGAAGTGACCGATCATAAAGTTGCACTGATCACCCAAAATGGCAGCCGTCCATGCGACGGCCAGCAGAGCCACGATGTTAAAGCCGCCGTTGTGGGCAAAGAAACCCGAGGCAAACAGCAGCGAGTCGCCGGGAAGGAACGGGAAGAACACCACGCCCGTCTCGATAAAGATGATCAGGAACACGCAGCCGTAGGCCATAAGCGGGCCGGCGGCGATCCAGCTGGCGATCGCGGTGCGCGGATCCTTAAGCAGCTCGGCGATAAAATTGATGAAACCCATGAAGTAAAACCTCTCAGTTGTGGGCGCGGACACGTCCAAGTTGACCAGTATACGGTTGTGACGCGGCAACGCACACGACCTTACAAAAGCGTGACTTCATTACCAGCAAGTTTGCATAATTGACACCTGTCGCGCAAAGCCGAGCAAGATTGCTCTTCCTAATCCCTAGCGAATCGCTATACTTTATTGAATTGCATTGTCGCGGCGCTAAGGGAGGGCGGCCGGTGAGCTTTATCAATACCATTCGCGAGGACATCAAGACCGTCCAGGCACAGGACCCCGCCGCGCAAAACGGCCTAGTCATCTTCCTTTCTTACCCCGGCTTGCACGCCAAGTGGAACCACGTGCCCGAGCACTGGCTGTGGGAACATGGACATCGCTCGCTCGCCCGCGTGCTCTCGCAAATCACCCGCCATATCACCGGCGTCGAGATTCATCCTGCCGCACAGATCGGCAAGCATTTCTTTATCGACCACGCCATGGGCGTTGTCATCGGCGAAACCGCCATTGTGGGCGACAACTGCGTGCTCTATCAGGGCGTCACACTTGGCGGCACCGGCAACGAGACCGGCAAGCGCCACCCCACCCTGGGCAACAACGTCACCGTGGGCACAGGCGCCAAGGTGCTCGGCAACATTCGCATTGGCAACAACGTCAAAATCGGCGGCAACTCGGTCGTCGTCAAGGACGTACCCGACAACTGCACCGTCGTGGGCGTGCCGGGCCGCGTCATCAAGCGCAACGGCTGCCGCGTATTCGAGGAAAGCTTCGACGCCAAGCAGCACCGCGAATACATGCCCGACGATGCCGCCGAGCAGAGTGCCCTCAACCGCCAGGGCATCACCGAGAATGCCCGCCGCGTCAAGGAACTCGAGCGAGAGGTGGCCGAGCTCAAGGCCCTCGTCACCAAGCTCGTGGACGAGCGCTAGAGGCGGACGGCCACCGACAACATTGACGCCAACGCAAAGGCGCGCCAGGGAATCCATCCCCGGCGCGCCTTATTTCTGATGTGACATGCGGGACTGTCCCTTTGTCACATTATGCGAATTGGCTCAGGTAGAGGTCGGCGTAGGCGCCCTCGGCAGCCAGCAGCTCCTTGTGCGTTCCCTGCTCGATAATGTTGCCGTGATCCATAACCAAGATCAGGTCGGCATCCACAATCGTCGACAGGCGATGCGCGATCACAAAGCTCGTGCGGCCGCGCATGAGCGCGTCCATGGCGCGGCCGATGGCAAGCTCGGTGCGCGTATCCACGCTCGACGTCGCCTCGTCCAGGATGAGAATCGCCGGGTTGTTGAGCAGCACGCGTGCGATGGTTAGCAGCTGACGCTGGCCCTGGCTGATGCTTTCGGCATCGTTGGCTACGCGCGTGTCGTAGCCCTGAGGCATGGTGCGCACAAAGAAGTCGACCTGGGCGGCGCGAGCGGCCGCAACAATCTCCTCGCGCGTTGCCTCGGGGCAGCCGTAGGCGATGTTCTCGGCAATCGTGCCGTCGAACAGCCAGGCATCCTGTAGCACCATGCCAAACTGCTGCCGTAGCTCGCCGCGATCCATGAGGCGCGTATCCACACCGTCAAGCGTAATGCGGCCGCCGTCGATCTCGTAAAAGCGCATGAGCAGGTTGATGAGCGTCGTCTTGCCTGCGCCCGTGGTTCCCACCACGGCAATCTTCTGGCCCGGCTCGGCGGTAAACGACACGTCGCGCATGAGCGGCTTGTCGGGCGAATAACCAAAGCGCACGTGCTCAAAGGAGACGCGGCCCTCCACGCGACCCGGCAGCTTGGCGGCCTCGCCCGGCTGCGGATCGGCCTCCATCTCGGGCTCATCGAGCAGGTCGAACACGCGCTCCGCACTCGCCAGCGCGCTCTGCAGCGAGTTAAAGGTAAACGACAACTGCGTCATGGGTTCGGACGCCTCGTAGATAAACTGGAAGAACGCCTGGAACACGCCGACGGTCATATGCCCGGCAACCAGCATGCTGCAGCCCACCAGCGCAATCACGATCTGCGCCAAACGGCCGATAAAGCGCACCGCAGGGCCGACGGCGTTAATCATAAAGTCGGCCTTGGTGCTCACGCGCGCCAGCTCCTTCGAAGCCTCGTGTACCTCGGCAGAGCTCTGGCGCTCGCGGTTAAACGCACGGATCACCAGACGGCCCGAGTAGCCTTCCTCGACCGCGCTCGTAATCTTGGACACCCACTCCTGGCGCTCGCCCGTCACATCGTGCGTGCGGCGCGACACGACCTTCGTCACCAGCAGCGAAAGCGCCGTAAAGAACAAAAAGACGAGCGTGAGCGGCACGCTAAACACGAACATCACGCTCACGGCGCCCACCACGGTACCGATCGACACCAGCAACTGCAGCAGTCCGCGCTGCATGCTCTCGGACATCTTGTCCAAGTCGTTGGTCGCACGGCTGACGACCTCGCCGGGACGATGCGCGTCAAAGTAGGCAAGCGGCAGACGGTTGAGCTTTTGTGCGATGCGGTTGCGTAGACGCAGGTTGAGACGCTCGGCAACGCTCGACATCAAAAAGCTCTGGAGTGCGTAGAACGAGGCGGCGGCGGTCCAGATCATAAAGTAGATGAAGATGGTCCTGCCGCAGTTCTCCCAGGTAATGCTGAAGGTAGTGTTGTTGGCAAACGCCACCTTCATGTGCCCCCACAGTTCATCGATCACGCGGGCGCTGTAGGCCGGCGCCGCGGTGTTAAAGATGGCATAGAACACGATGCTCGCGAACACGATATAGAAACGCCAATGGTCGCCGGCGGCCTCGCTCCACAGGCGGCGCACCGTCGCCCAGGTGTCGCGGGGCGTCTCGTCCTCGTCCTCGTCGTCAACGTCGCGCATGCGCTCTGCCTCGGCGCGGGCGCGCTCGTCCTCGGCGCGCTCGTTTTCCTCGTAGAGCGCCTGGCGGCGAGCCTCGCGCTCCGCCGCCTTGGCGGCTTCGTCCAGGCCGGGCGTGGCGCCCGCCTCCTCGACTGTCTCTGCAACCGCGGCGTCATCGGTGATGCCCTGCTTCTTGAGCTCCTCGGTCATGCTACTCACCTCCCTTCATCTGCGATTCCGCGATAGCGCGGTACACCTCGCAGGTTTCCATGAGCTCGTCGTGCGTGCCCAGGCCCACGATCTCGCCGTCCTTGAGCACCACGATCTGATCGGCATGCAAAATAGTCGAGATGCGCTGGGCGATGATGAGCACCGCGGCATCGCACGTCTCGTCCTGCAGCGCATGGCGCAGTGCCGCATCGGTCTTAAAGTCCAGGGCCGAAAAACTGTCGTCGAAGATATACAGGTCGGCGCGCTTCATGAGTGCGCGGGCGATTGCCAAACGCTGGCGCTGGCCGCCCGAAAAGTTCGTACCGCCCTGCGCCACCGGAGTGTCGAGCCCCTGCGGTTGATCGAGTACAAAGGTGCTCTGGGCAACCTGGAGCGCATGGAGCATGTCAGCCTCGGTCGCACCCTCGTTACCAAAGCGCAGGTTGCTCGCCACGGTACCCGAGAACAGCCATGCCTTCTGCGGCACATAGGCGATACGCCCGCGGATGTCGTCTTGCGAAAGGTCGCGCAGGTCGACGCCGTTCAGGCGAATGGCGCCCTTCGTGGCATCGTGGAAGCGAAGCAAGAGCTTGGCCACCGTTGACTTGCCCGAGCCCGTTGAGCCCACGATCGCGGTCGTCTGTCCACGGCGGCAGGCAAAACTCAGGTTGCACAGGGTGTCCTCGTCGGCATCGTCAAAACGGAACGACATGTGGTCGAACACGGCCACCGCGTCGGCGCCGTCTGCGGACTCAGGCGCCCCGTCGCCCAGCGTAGCCTTGCCGTCCACAATGCTCGGCTCGATTTCGAGCACCTGCTGCGCGCGGTTGAGACACGCCGCGGCGCGCGGGAGCGTCAGCACCACCATCTGCGCCATCATCACAAAGAACAGGATCAGGATCGCGTACTCCAGCACGGCCGAGATGCTGCCGATTTGCATGGCATGGACGCCCACGCGGTTGCCGCCCACCCACAGCACCGCCACCTCGGCGATGTTCATCAAAAAGAAGCTGGAGCTGTCGAGACCCACAAACAGGTGGTTGACCTTGATGGCATTGGCCGCGTAATCGCTAAACACCTCGTCCAGGCGCTGCTCCTCGTGGCGCTCCTTGTTAAATGCGCGGATGACGCGCACGCCCACGATGTTCTCGCGCAGCACCACGTTCATGCGGTCGATAAAGCTCTGCAGGCGCATAAAGATCGGCGCGGCGTTGGCAACGGTAAAGACCGCCGCCACCAGCACGATCGCAACGACCACGCCCAGCAGCGTGCCCATGGCAGGATCGATAAACCAGGCAAAGATGATGCCCGCCACGGCCAAGAACGGTACCGGCAGCACCAGCTGAATCGTCTGCAGGATCGCTTGCTGGATCACGTTGATGTCGTTGAGCGAGCGCGTGATCATCGAACCCGTGCCAAAGCGCTCAAAGTCGCTGGCGGACAGCTCGAGCGATTTGTCGTACACGGCGTTGCGGATATCGCAGGCCACGTTGGCCGCCAGGCGGGCCGAAAGATAACAGCCCAGCACCGCACCACCGCTGGCCATGCCGGTCGCGATAAACATGTACAGGCCGTTGCGCAGGATGTAGTCGACATCACCCGTCGTGATACCGGTATTGACCATATTCGCCAACATTGTAGGCACCAACAGCGTGCCGACGTTATCTATCAGCAGCACAAACATCGTCACCGCAATCAGCCCGCGATACGGCCTCATAAACCTCATTAAGAGTCGCATGTCTCCCCCTCGCCCTTATCGTCAGCCTCGTTCTCGGCGGCAACTTGCCGTTTAAATGCCTCGCACTCTTCGTTAAGAACATGGGAGAACTTACCGACCAAGCGCATGATCTCGCGCTGTTCCCACGGCTCGAGCGCCTCGAATGCCTGCTGCTCGGCCTTTTGCGCCGGCAACGCGTAGCGCTTGGCAAACTGCATACCTTCTGCGGTCAGTCGCACAACCTTGTTCTTACGACTGCCCTCGGCAAACTCCAACGTCGCAAGCCCTCGCGCCCTAAGCGTCTTGATTGCCGAATTGATGGTCTGCTTGCTATAGAACCATTCGCTTGTCAGACGACTCACGGCGATGCTGCCGTCCGCCGTGCTGGTGTCGACGAGCATCCAATAGGCGCAATCCGAAAGACCGCAGGTGCGCGAGAACTCCGAATAGATATGGTCGAGTCCATTGAGCATCCGGTCGAAATCGACCAGCGTAACCGCACTATTCATCTATCCCACCATTCGATTGTCCGAGTTTTGACCAATTTACATCTCTACATTAGTCCGAGTTTTGACTATCGTCAATAAGCTCGTTATATATGGTCAGCTCTACATAGGCATGTCGACAAAAAAGACCGCCGGCGCGGGGGCGGCGCCGGCGGTTGCGAGAGAATATCGATTGTTGGCTGTTACGCAGCGACGGCCTCGTAGACCGTGGCGCCCGAGAAGCTGTCGTGCAGGCTCTTGCCACAGATCCACGGCAGTTCGACGACCTCGCAGACCGTGTTGACCAGCTCGGAGCAGTCAGTAAAGTGGCCCTTATCGTTGAGGGCCTCGCAATCCTGAACACGCCAATAGCCATCGGTGTGCGTGATGTAGTACTCGTGATCGTTGATCGACACGAAAGCGCGCGTCTTGGAACGCAGCAGCTTCAGAAATCCTTCGAAGTCGGTCTCGACGACATCTCCAGCCTGGAACATGATGTTACCTCCTGGCCCGGCGCCACCATGGCGCGCTGATAAACGTTGGTACTCCTTTAGTAAAACCTTTATCAGAGCTTATGCGCGCATCATTTAGGCAAGTGGTAAAAAACCGCAGGGTAGACGGGATAAAACGTTTAATCATCCCACCGGTTTGTCACATTCTGGCTGAAGTTTTATGCAAACCAACTTTTCCACTTGGTAGCTTGCATTGTTTGAGGCCGACGGCGCGATTACGGTTTTGGTTCGGCGGGTAAGAACGAGGCATCGAAACCAACGTCAGGAGGACACATGGAGACCATCGAAGCGCTCATCCATCGCCGCAGCTGCCGTAACTACAGCGATCGCCCCGTCGAGGCAGAAAAGCTCGCACGCATTATCGAGGCAGGCCAGTACGCGCCCAGCGGCATGGGACGTCAGCCGGTCACGTTCGTCGCCGTTACCGACCCCGCAACCGTCGAGCGCCTCTCGCAGCTCAACGCCCAAGTTATGGGCAGCGAGGGAGATCCCTTCTACGGCGCCAAAACCGTTGTGGTGGTGCTCGTCGACCGCAGTGTGCCCACACACCTGGAAGACGGCTCGCTCGCCATGGGCAACCTGCTCAACGCAGCCTATGCGCTGGGCGTCGATTCGTGTTGGATCCACCGCGCGCACGAGGTCTTTGACTCACCCGAGGGACTGGAACTGCTGGCCAAGTGGGGTCTACCCACCGACGGAAGTCTGCGCGGTGTGGGCAACTGCATTCTGGGCTACGCCGAGAGCACGCTTCCCGAGGCAAAGCCGCGCCGCGACAACGTGGTGTATGTTCCGCCGTTCTAACGAACGGCGGACCCGTTGACGCTGCGCGGGCCGCATTCACGCCAATCTGACGTTCAATTTCGAGGGCGCGACCAAAAGGTCAGCGCCCTCTCATTTCACGTCACCTTGGCGCAAATGCGGCTCGCTCGCTGTTGATGACTGACATCGACCGCGTCACTGTTGGCATCTGGCACTTGGGCAGCTAAAAGGCCCCGTCCCAAATTTGCTGCCCCGCTCGCAACTTATCTTGCCGATGGAGTTGTCGTCGTTTCGTTCGTACGAGTCGTTTCGGCGCCGTCGCCTTGTTCGTCCTCGTTCTTATGCGCATCGGCGATGGTGGAGGCCGCCGCAACGATACCGCGCTGGGGCGCGACGCCCGTCTGGATCTGAGCACCCTCGACAACTTCTGTGCCTGCATGCGCGAGCTCGGGCGATTTGAACATTGCGTCCAAGTTGGCACCGCCGCCAGCATATCCGAGTGCCGCGAGTGCGATGACGATTATCGCGGCAACGACCACGATCGGCACATATCGATGCCAGCCAGCAGGATTGAGCCCACTGCGGCGAGCCGCCCCGCGGCTGATGTAGCCGAGCGTTCCGTCGTGCTTGAGCTTAGAGCCCACCACGCGCTTACGCCCCCGCAGCGACGACTCGGCCTGCATGGCCAAGCGAGCGCTTGCCGAAGGATAGCCGTATTTGGTGCGCTTGAACGAACCGTCGAACCCCGACGCGCGCTTGCCCCACGTCCGGGACGTCGTGCGGCGGTTAACTGGAGCCGCGCTCCGTCTATTCCGGTTTGGTTTTGAAGTCTCCGCCATACGCCCCCGCACGCCGTAACGCAATCGAAACATTACTGCTTTGGACTGTAGCACACGCGCCGCACGCGGTCACGGGCGCCTCGCTCAGCGGTTGTCGTCTTTCAGCAAGCGCCACAGGGTCGTGCGGCTTATCCCCAGCACCTCGGCAGCGCGGGTCCGGTTGCCCTGAAGGTAGCCTACGACCAGCCGCACGATGTCGCGTTCGGTATCGGCCAGTGGTCGCAGGATATACAGGTCGCTGTCGAGCGTCGGGGCGCCAAAAGTTGCGGTTTTGATGACATCCTCCTGGGCGAGCACCTCCTCCGCCACCGCGCGCTCCGCCACACCCGACCCTACTAATATATAGAGTCGTTCCGAGACCTCGCGAAGCTGCAGATAGTTACGTGGCCAGCGATAACAGTTGAGCGTCGAGGCGGCCTCCTCGGACATACTCGGAGCGGCAGTTCCAAAGACATCTGACAGATACGACAAATACTGCGCAACCTTTTTCGATGCGCCACCCTGCTCGGCAATCGCAGGCGCCACACTTACTGCGCACGCCAAGCGCTCGGTTACAAAAGCGGCCTGATCGCTTTCGCCACCGCCCGGCATATCGTTTGCCGTCAG
Organism: Collinsella sp.; assembly: GCA_019425015.1. Taxonomy (GTDB): domain Bacteria; phylum Actinomycetota; class Coriobacteriia; order Coriobacteriales; family Coriobacteriaceae; genus Collinsella. The sequence goes on along the minus strand of JAHYYJ010000014.1, from coordinate 35,133 downwards.
AACCACGTGGCAACGCGCGGCCAGCGCCGTGTCGGTCATCGTAGAGACAAGCTCGCGCAGACGCTGCGGCGAAAGTGCATGCCAGCCGCCAATACAAAGGGTCAGCCTTGCCTGGAACAGCGGCGATTCCGAGCTTTTGAGCAGATGGCGCCAGCCGCGATCTGTGAGCTCGTCAAGCGCCACGGACACAAAGGGTTCGTCAGCATAAGGCCCATCCAGATAGAGTCGTTTTGCAATCTCTGCCTGGCCGGCACCCAGCTCGCCCTCCAACATGAGGGGCACGCCGCGGGCATAGCTTTCGCAGACGGGGCCAGCGACCGCAGCGGCACCCTCGACAATGCCGTACGCGCTTGCCTCGTAGCGCGCCTCGACCCCATCTGCGTTAAGCCACTCAATACCCGCGTGTGCCGCCACACCGTGCACCTCGCGGACCACGACCACCCAAAGCGCGCCGTATTCCTTGGCGACCGGACGCACCGTGAGGCTCAAGCGCCCTCCCGCATGCCCCATCACCAGGCGCGTGCCGTTGCCCACGCGCCCCAGGCGCTCGGCGACAAATGCCGCGACATCTTGCTCGAGCGCGGCATCATCCATGGTCGATATCGCCACGTGTCCATGCCCATCGATTGCCAACGCCGAGGCCCCGGCAGCAGCCAAGGCCTCGATCAAGATTTGAAGCTTGGCGTCACTGTTCATATTGCGCCCCGTCCTCGGCGCCACGCCGCCACTGACGGCCGCACGGGCGAGTGTTTCAAAATTGAACGATATTGCTCACCAAACACTATAGGGCAGAAGCCGCCGTCCTGCGAGTATATGAGTTGCCCCGCATCGCCATCCTGGCGGGGCGATAAGAGCTCTTCGGGACCTATAAACCTGCGGACAAGCCATACCCGCAAGAGCTCCTATCGCTCCACCGCGAGGATGCGCTCGCCAACACGCAGCACGCAAATAAGCTACTTCTCTACCAGATTCCCAGCACGTGTTGCATTCCCAAACTCATGCACGCAATGCCAATCCAGCAGCAAAAGCCCAATGCGATGGGCTTGCCGCCCTTTTTGACCAGCTCGACGATATCGGTATTAAAGCCAATAGCCGCCATAGCCATCACGATAAAGAACTTCGACAGCTCCTTGATAGGCGCCGTAACGGATGCAGGAAGCTGAAGCACCGTGGTGATTACGCTCGCCAGCACAAAGAACAGCACGAACATGGGAAACGCGCGTTTAAGCGAGAACGTGCTTTTGGCGTCGCCGCCGGCCTTGCGCGCCAGATGCATCTGCCAGCATGCGAGCACCAACGTAATGGGAATAATGGCCAGCGTCCTGGTGAGCTTGACCACTGTGGCGCTTTCGAGCACATTGGCGCCGGGATGCATGCTGTCCCAGGCGCTCGCCGCAGCCGTTACCGACGAGGTGTCGTTGATGGCGGTGCCGGCAAACAGGCCAAAGCCCTCGTTGGTCAGCCCGAGCATGCCGCCGAGCGTCGGAAACACGAGCGCCGCGATAACGTTAAACAGGAAGATGACCGAAATAGCCTGGGCAATCTCGCGATCGTCGGCATCAATGACGGGCGCGGTCGCGGCGATGGCAGAACCGCCGCAAATCGACGAACCCACACCCACAAGCGTCGCGATCTTGCCCGGCACGTTCATAACGCGGCAGAGCACGAAGGCGATGACAAGCGAGGTCGAAATCGTCGCCACGATAATCGGCAGCGACTGAGCGCCTTTGGACAGAATCTGCGAGAGGTTCATGCCAAAGCCAAGCAGGATTACCGCGTACTGCAAGACTTTTTTAGACGTATAGGTGACACCGGCGGCGAGCTGTTCGCGACGATTCTTGGGAAAGACGAGCGCCAGGACCATGCCAAAGAGGATGGCAAACACCGGCCCGCCGACCACCTCAACCTGTTTGCCGAGCAACGTCGCGGGGATGGCGACGATCAGGCAGAACAAGACACCCTTCCAGCGCTCGCGTACGATATTCGCCAGTTGCATATGGGATTCCTTCTTTCTATTTCACGTTTGCGACGGCTTATGATACGGCAACATTGGGCACAGCCTTGCGCAAATACAGACCAAGATGCCGCAACAGTTCTTGGTCAACAGCCGAATTACCCACCGCGGAGAGCCGATTCGCGGCATAATTAACAGCTGACATATCAGTGTGATAGAACGGTTGCGAGGCACTATGGAAGAATCGATGCACGTCGGCGAGCAGGAAACGAGCCTACAGGACCAGTCCTACCACACCATTCGACGCAAAATCGTCTACCTGGACTACAAGCCGGGCGAAAAGCTGGGCGTCAAGCAGCTTTGCGACGACCTGGATATGGGGCGCACCCCTGTGCGCGAGGCGTTGGTGCGTCTGGCGCAAGAGGGCCTGGTGCGTACCGTGCCCCAAAGCGGCACCTATGTCTCGCCCATCAACCTCACTCTCGCCGAGAGCGCCTGCTACATTCGCGAGCACCTGGAAAAGCAGGTGATTGTGGAGTGCTGCGCCCGTGCCACCTCGGCAGGCATCGAGCAGCTCGACCGAGCCATCGCACTGCAGGAAAAGACCATGGCCGAGGAGGATCGCATCGGCTTCTTTTTAAGCGACAACCTCATGCACCGCATAATCTTTAGCATCGCGTGCCGCAGCACCGTGTGGTCGTGGCTCGAGGCGACCAATGCCGACCTGGAGCGCTTCCGCTGGCTGCGCGCCGCCACGCAGAGGCTCGACAATCAGGAGATTGTTAACGAGCACAAGCAAATCCGCCGCGCCATCGCCGGCCGCGACCCCATCGAGGCGAGCTTTTTGGTCAGCAAGCACCTGCATATGATGTTCCGCAACCAGACCGAGGTCCTGGACCAATATCCCAAGTACTTCGAGACCAGCAAGCTCCGCTAACCTGCCAAAAAGGGACAGGTTTATTTTGGCAGGTTTTATCTGGGCAAATGCAACAAGGCCCGGCTCCGTCTTTGATGCGGAGCCGGGCCTTAGTTGTTAGAACGACGGAACTCGATTATTCGACCGTGACGCTTTTCGCCAGGTTGCGGGGCTGGTCAACGTCGCAACCGCGCAGGATGGCGACCTCGCGGGCGAGCAGCTGCAGCGGGACGCTCGCCGTGATGGGGCTGAACACGTCGCGGACGGCCGGCACGCGAATGATGCAGTCGGCAATCTTGTTGATCTCCTCGTCGCCTTCAGTAGCGACCACGATCACCTTAGCGCCGCGCGCCTTGCACTCCATGAGGTTCGACACGGTCTTGTCGTAGGTGGCACTCTTGGTGGCCACCGCGATGACGGGGAAGCCCGGGTCGATCAGGGCGATGGGGCCGTGCTTCATCTCACCGGCGGCGTAGGCCTCGGCGTGCAGGTAGCTGACCTCCTTGAGCTTGAGAGCGCCCTCGTAGGAGATAGCGGCGCCCATGCCGCGGCCCACGAACAGCGCGGACTGCGCGTCCTTGCACAGCAGGGCGGCCTCATGCACGGCCTCGGTCTGGGTATCCAAAATCCACTGGATCTGCTCGGCCGTATCGGAAAGCTCGCGGAACAGCATGCGCGCCTGCTTGGTGGTCAGGCGGTACTTGACCTGCGCTAGCAGCAGAGCCAGCAGCGTCAGGCTCACGACCTGGCCGATGAAGCTCTTGGTCGAGGCGACCGCGATCTCCTTGTTGGCCTTGGTGTAGATGACGCCGTCGCTCTCACGCGCCACGGGGCTGCCCACCACGTTGGTGATGCCGAAGACCTTGGCACCCTTGATGCGCGCGTCGCGAATGGCGGCAAGGGTATCGGCCGTCTCGCCCGACTGGGACACGGCAACGACAAGCGTCGTCGGCGTAATGATGGGGTTGCGGTAGCGGAACTCGCTGGCCGCCTCGACCTCGGTAGGAATACGAGCCCAGCCCTCAATGAGATTCTTAGCAATGAGGCCGGCGTGATAGCTGGTGCCGCAAGCAATCACGTAGACGCGGTCGATGTCGTTGAGTTCCTCGAGCGAAAGGCCAAGCTCGTCGATGTCGAGCTCGCCGGCCGGCGTCATACGACCGACCAGCGTGTCACGCACGACGCGCGGCTGCTCGTGGATTTCCTTGAGCATAAAGTCGGGATAACCGCCCTTTTCGGCCATGTCCAGGTCCCAGTCGATGTGGGTGACCTTGGGCTCGATAACGTTGCCGGCCTCGTCGGTGTACTCGACGCCTGCGGGCGTGAGCTTGGCAAACTGACCGTCCTCGAGCACCACGACATCGCGGGTGGCGTCGATGAGCGCGATGACATCGGAGGCGACATAGGCGCCGGTCTCGCCCGCGCCGACCACAATCGGGGAATCCTTGCGGGCTACGGCGATCACGCCGGGCTCGTCAGCGCACACGGCGGCCAGACCATAGGCACCGACCACGTGGGTGCACGCCTCGCGCACAGAGGCCATCAGGTCGTGCGTCTCGGCATAAGCCTCTTCGATCAGATGCGCGAAGACCTCGGTATCCGTCTCGCTCTTAAAGTGATGGCCGCGGCCCTCCAGCTCTTCGCGCAGCTCGGCGAAGTTCTCGATGATGCCGTTGTGGACGATGGCGATACGACCGTCGCAGCTGGTGTGGGGGTGAGCGTTAACGACGGAGGGCCTGCCGTGGGTGGCCCAACGGGTGTGGCCGATACCGCAGGTAGCGTCGCTGTCAATGTTGGAAAGCTCGCTCTCCAAGCCCGCGACCTTGCCCACGCGGCGGATGACGTCGAGGTGCGCCGCGGCGCCCTCGCCCACCTCGAGCGCGACGCCCGAGGAGTCATAGCCGCGATACTCCATGCGCTTGAGGCCCGTGACCAGGATGTTCTTTGCAATATCAGAGCCGGTGTAGCCGACGATTCCGCACATAGGATAAATCCCTTCGTTCGCGTGACTGCAAGACGTCCACGCACAAGGGGCGCTGAGACGCATAACGTTCGAGTATTGTACTCACGCAGGCGCAAGCTGATATACCAGATGTGGTATCTCAACTTAGATACCACCCGATGCACACATGCCCAGCCGGTCCAAACCACCACGAAGGGGACAGGCACCTTTGTGGTGGTTTTGACCGGGGCGGCGGCCTATCCCGGCGAAAGATCTCAATCTGTAACATCTGGGCCGCAATAAGCCGGCTTTGTGTTACAGATCGAGACATTACGGTTCGGCCCCAGCACTATGTCTCGATCCGTAACAGGTAGAGGCGGTTTTGCCGTCCAGATGTTACAGATCGAGACAATTGAAGGCCCGGGCGTCTCAAACCACCACAAAGGTGCCTGTCCCCTTCGTGGTGGTCGCGCTGGCAACGGCGTTTTCGCAGATAAAACCTACCAAAATAAACCTGTCCCTAATTGGCAGGTTTTGACACCCCAGGGGCGGGCGATGCTACAATCTGGTTTGTACTTGAAACGCATCAAAGGGGCCGCTATGGCAAAGGTGAAAATCAGCGACGTCGCGCGCGAGGCCGGGGTTTCGCTGGGCACGGTTTCCAACGCGCTCAACCACCCCGAAAAGCTGCGCCCCGAGACCCTCAAGCTCATCAACGAGACCATCAATCGCTTGGGCTACCTGCCCAACCAAAGCGCTCGTCAGCTCGCGGGCGGCGCCACCAAGTCCTTTGGCCTGGTGCTCCCCCGTCTCGATCACGGCTTTTCGCTCCAAATCGCCAGCGGCGCCCACAACGAGGCCCGCAAGCACGGCTACGATCTGCTCATCGCCAATGCCGATAACGACGATATTCTCGAGGATCATTACCTGCGCTACTTTATGGGCACGCAGATGTCCGGCGTCATGGTTCAGCCCATGGCATCCCCCGACTGGCACCCGGCCATGACTAAAATGCCCGTGCCGATCGTCCATCTGGACGTCCATTGTTCAGAACCCGGTTACTACGTGGCCGCCGACAACGAGGCACAGGGGCGCATTATCGCCGAGCTCGCCATCGCCCGCGGCGCACGCCATATCACTGTTGTGGGTCGAGCAGCATTTATGCAACTCACCCTGCGCGTCCTTGGCATTCATAAAGCGCTCGCTCTACACCCCGATATCAAGATCGAAGTCATCGACGCCGGCGAATGGAATACCGCAGCCGACGGCTACAGTATCGGTGCCCAGATTGCCGAGCGCCCTGCTGACGAGCGCCCCGATTTTGTCATCGGCCTGACTGACGTATTGGCCTCGGGCGTTATCTCTGCGCTGATCGACAAGGGCATTTCCGTCCCCGGCCAGATTCTTGTTGCCGGCTGCGATGGCAACCCGCTTGCCTGGAGCGGATCGGTCCCCCTCACCACGGTAGCACCACCGGGCTACGAGATCGGCCGCAAGGGCGTGCAGCTGCTCATGGAACAAATCGAGGATAAACCTGCCGCCAAGACCAAACGAGTCCGCATCGGCTCCGCCGCGCGTACCGTCACCACGGCCACGGCCACCGAGGACATTAACCGTCAGGAGCTCGTGCGCCCCTTCTTGCTCGAGCGCGTAAGCACCCAAAAGGCCGAGCAGCACCCGACGGGCCCATCCGCAGCCCCAATAACCGACATCAACCTGGGCGCCTACCTGTAACAAAAAACGCCGCAACGGGAACAGTCCCGCTGCGGCGTTTTGCTGGCCCCATGTTCCCTCCCCGTTTAGCCGGACCTGCGGCTACGGATATTTATGGAATGTAATCCATTTTTCATTAACTTTTTTGTTAAAATAGATTCAATTCCATATTTTTAGATATTTCCTATAAGTATTGATTTTGCTCCAGTTTTTTCTCGCCAAGAAAGGGGTTTCATGAATCTGATTGATCGCAAACAGTACCTCGACTGGCTCATTTCGTGGAAAGACTCGCACGTCATCAAGGTCGTTTCGGGCGTGCGAAGGTCCGGCAAATCAAAGCTATTCGAAATCTACCGTAGCTACCTGCGCGATCATGGAATCACAGGCGACCAGGTTATATCCCTCAACTTTGAAGACCTGGAGTTCGAGTCGCTTACGTCGTATAGAGCACTCTACGACTACATTTCCGCCAGACTCGTCCCCGATAAGATGAACTACGTTTTTCTGGACGAGATACAGCACGTCGAGCATTTCGAAAAAGCCGTCGACAGTCTTTTTATCAAGGACAATGTCGACCTCTACATAACCGGTTCCAACGCTTATCTGCTCTCGAGCGAGCTGGCAACTTTGCTCTCCGGCCGCTACGTAGAGCTCAAGATGCTGCCCCTATCCTTTAAGGAGTTTTGCTCGGCAAAAACCAATGACGGAAAGGCTCCCGCGCAGTTGTTTGACGAGTACATCACCCGGGGCTCTTTTCCCTTTATCGCCGAGACGGGCATTCAAGGACCCCAGGCGCGCGATTATCTTATGAGCCTCTACGATACCATCGTCATACGCGACGTTATCGAACGCCTGAAGGTCTCGGACGTCCCGACCCTGCGCGATATCACCAAGTTCCTACTCCATAGCATTGGAAACCGGATCTCGATTAAAAAAATCTCCGACACGCTCTCGTCCAACGGCAACAAAACCGACCAGAAAACCGTAGCCAAGTACCTCAAAGGCTTAACAGACAGCCTTGTGTTGTACTTTGCTCCGCGCTATAACGTGCGCGGTCGGCAGCTTCTTTCAACAAACGGCAAATACTACGCCGTTGACCTTGGGCTTAGAGGCGCTCTCGTCAAAACCCAAAGCAGCGATATCGGTCATATCCTCGAAAATGTTGTTTATCTCGAGCTCCTACGCCGTGGATACGACGTCTACGTGGGCGATATCGACGGCGGGGAAATTGATTTTGTTGCCCTAAACTCAGACGAGACAGCCTATTTTCAGGTTTCAGCCACAACGCTCGACGAAACTACCCTCAATCGAGAGTTGGCCCCCTTTAAGAAAGTCCGAGACAACTACCCCAAGACGCTTCTTACGCTCGACACGCTGTTTGCGGACGCGAACTACGAAGGAGTCCGCAAGCGCAACGTGATCGACTGGCTCCTGGAGTAGACCGAGACTGGAGTCACAGCTCGGCCCCTGAACAGCCATAACCACCGCAAAGGGGGACCGTCCCCCTTGCGGTGGTTTCTCATTTGAACGCTACAGCGTCGAGTCGTTGCGTGGTTTGGCAAAACCGCGCAACTAAACTGGCGGCAAACGACCTCGACAGGCACTTTCAAAATCTTGGCGACCTTAAGGATCGTGTCAGTCTGGCTGACCAGGCAGGCAGCCATGTGGTGAGTCGGGCCGTCAACGTCCTCGCCCTCGACAACCACAAACTAAAAGTTACCGTCACCGTCCCGCGGGATCGGGTGCGGGATATGGCGACTCACGTGCGAACGCTAGCGCACGGCCTTGACCGCGGCCGGCAGATCGAACAGCGTATCGAGCACAGCCTCGCAGCCATCCACCACGTCCTGCGGCAGCGGCACGATGTCGGGAACGGCAAAGACGTGGCAGCCGGCCGTGATGCCCGAGACGCAGCCGTTGCGGGAATCCTCGACCACGGCGCACTCCTCGGGAGCAAAGCCCGCACGCTCGCAGGCGAGCAGGTACATCTCAGGGTCGGGCTTGCCGTGTACGACGTCCTCGCCGCAGGTCACCGTCTCAAACTTATCAAAGAGGCCGACCATCTTAAGGTTGCGCTCGGCGGTAACATGGCGCGACGACGTCGCAAGACCCACGTGATAGCCCGCAGCCAGCAGCTCGTCCAGGCACTCGGCGGCACCGCCCTTAAGCTCCAGATCGGTCTTGACCATCTCGTCGCGAATCTCCTTGTGACTACGATAGATCGCCTCAGCGGTTTCGCGGCCGCCGTAATGCCCATCAAGGATCTCCATGACATCAGGCAGCGTGCGGCCGATAAACTGATGGATCAGCGCATCATCAATCGCGAATCCCAGCTCGGCCGCGCCCGCCTTCCACGCCTTGATACCCAAACGCTCGGTATCGACCAGCGTTCCGTCCATGTCGAAAATAACGGCATTGATCATATCGGTCCCCCATCGCTTCGCGCTGCTGTACTCCCACAACTTTACCGCACCTGTAAACTTGTATATAACGTATATAGCATATTGCACTTTCGTTACATAGATAGAAGTCTTATGACAAGCGGCTCGGTAGGATTATAGTTTTCGACCGAGTACTCAACGGCAAGGATCGATTCATGCTTTCAGACACCACCGCACCTGCAGAGGGGCTTCAGGACAAACTCACAGCGCTCGAGCAGCTGCTTTTGGCATACGGACGCGTCGCCATCGGCTTTTCCGGTGGCGTCGACAGCAGCTTTTTGGCCGCGGTCTGCGCCCGCATCATGCCTACCAGCACCCTTCTCGTTCACCTCACCACGCCGCTCATCGGCACGCCCGAGCAGGCTTCGTTTGAGCGGTCCGTTGACGGGCAGGCCGATGAGGGCCCGCATCTTAAGCTCCCCGTGCTCAATCTTTCGGTCGATCAGCTGCAGCTCCCCCAGGTAGCCTGCAACGACGCCGACCGCTGCTACCACTGCAAGCGCGCCGGCTTTACCGCCATCGTCAATCACGCCAGGTCGCTGGGCTTTCCCACCGTTATCGACGGCAGTAACGCAAGCGACCGCGGCGACTACCGCCCCGGCATGCGCGCCGCCCAGGAGCTCGGCGTGCGATCGCCGCTTATGGAGGTCGGCTTTACCAAGGACGAGGAGCGCGAGTTGCTGCGCGCCTGGGGATACCCCGTCTGGAACCTGCCGGCAGGAGCCTGCCTGGCCACGCGTGTCCCCACGGGCGAGGAGCTCACGCGCGAGAAGGTCGATTTAATCCGCGCCTGCGAGGATTACCTGCACGATCTTGACTTGGCTCAGGTCCGCGCACGCCTGGTCGGCGGCTGCATGCATATCGAGGCCGCGCCGGCAGACGTCGCAAAGATTGCCGCCCTCGGCGGTACCGCCGTCGACGACAAGGGCAAGACCCCGCTGCCTGCCGTTGTCGAGTCCGCGCTGCGCGAGCTGGGCTGCGACCATATCTCCCCCGAGGTCACCCCCTACATCCACGGCAACATGAACCTTTAGGTTACGCCGTTTTACAAACGGCGTAACCGCTCGGCGCTGCGCAGGCCCCAGGCAAGCAGCCACGCCGAAGCCACCGTCATCAACCTCGGCGCATGCCTTTAGCGCACTGCCCTGACCGCTGCCGGCAGCTCAAAGAGCGTATCGAGCACGGCCTCGCAGCCGTCCGCCACGTCCTGCGGCAGCGGCAAGATATCGGGCACGGCAAAGACATGGCAGCCGGCCGTGATGCCTGAGACGCAGCCATTGCGTGAGTCCTCGACCACCGCACATTCCTCGGGAGCAAAGCCCGCGCGCTCGCAGGCGAGCAGGTAGATCTCGGGATCGGGCTTGCCGTTCAGGGTATCCTCGTTGCAGGTCACCGTCTCAAACCTATCAAAGAGGCCGACCGTCTTAAGGTTGCGCTCGGCCGCAACGCGGCGCGACGACGTCGCAAGACCCACGTGATAGCCCGCAGCCAGCAGCTCGTCCAGGCACTCGGCGGCGCCGGCCTTAAGCTCCAGATCGGTCTTGACCATCTCGTCGAGAGCATCCCTGTAGTGGGCTTCGACCGTCTCGACGATTTCGCGGCTGCCGTAATGCTCCTCAAGGATGTCCCTGACATCAGGCATCGAGCGACCGATAAACTGGTGGACCAGCGCATCATCAATCGCAACCCCCAGCTCGGCAGCGCCCACCTTCCATGCCCTCATGTCCAAGCGCTCGGTATCGATCAACGTTCCGTCCATGTCAAAAATGACAGCCTTGATCATATCGGCCCCCTTCGCCGGCTTGCGTTACCGCAACCCCACCCCACTTTGCAACTTGTATATAACGTATATATCATATCGCGCCAAGCTGCTGAAAAGGGACAGGTTTATTTTGGCAGGTTTTATCTGGAAAAACGCAAACAGGGCCGCGACGCCTATAGCGTCGCGGCCCTGCTCCTTGGAGAAGGATCAATAGATTGAGCGGGCTGGTTGCACCTAGCCCTCGAGCCCGGCGTTAATAAGCTCCGCGATCTCGGCGGGATCGGCGCTCGTGCGCACCTTGTCACGGAAGCCGGCATCCATCAGCATCACGGCAGCCTTGGAGAGCAGACGCAGATGCGTGGTTCCCGCTTCGCCGGCGGGCACGTACAGCGCGAGTGCCACATCGACGGGCACGCCATCAAAGCTCGGCCACTCAACAGGCTCGGACAGCTTGAGCACGGCCACGCCCGGCGTATGGATCGCATCGCTCTTGGCATGCGGAACGGCAAAACCGGCGACGAGGCCAGTCTCGGCCTCGTTTTCGCGAGCAATAAAAGCCGCCTCTACAGCAGATGCGTCATCGGCAAAACCAAGCTCAACAGCCTGCTCGGACAGATAATGCAGCGCGTCCTCGCGCGAGGCGGCGGCGTAGCCAATCGTCACTTGGTTGGCAGATACAAACCCCATGGAAAACCTTCCTTACAACACGGACCTGACCGCGGCTTCGATGCCGTCGGCGTCCAAACCGTACTTGTGCAGCAAATCGACCGCAGGGCCGGACTCGCCATATACATCGCGCACGCCGACGCGTCGCATCGGCACCGGATGCTGTTCCGCGAGCACCGAGGCCACGGCCTCGCCAAGACCGCCGATGATCGAATGCTCCTCGGCGGTGACCACGCGACCAGTCTTCTTGGCGCTGGCAACCACCAGGCGCTCATCGAGCGGCTTGATCGTGTGCATGTTGATGACCTCGGCGTCGATACCATCGGCAGCGAGCGCCTCGGCAGCCTCAAGCGCCTCGGCGACCATGAGGCCACAAGCGACGATGGTCACACCGGACCCCTCGCGCACGACCACGCCGCGACCAATCTTGAACTCATAGTCCTCGCGGTCGTTGATGACCGGTGTTGCCAGGCGGCCGAAGCGCATGTAGACCGGTCCCTCAAACTCATAGGCGGCGCGCACGCAAGCGCGAGCCTCGATGTCATCGGCGGGGACGATCACCGTCATGCCCGGAATCGTGCGCATGAGCGCGATATCCTCGCAGCACTGATGCGTAGCGCCATCTTCACCGACCGAGATGCCCGCATGCGTAGCGCCAATTTTGACGTTGAGGTGCGGATAGCCGATGGAGTTACGCACTTGCTCATACGCACGACCGGCGGCGAACATGGCAAAGGTGCTCGCAAAGGCGACGCGACCCGTGGTCGCAATGCCGGCGGCAAGCCCCATCAAGTTGCTCTCGGCAATGCCGGCGTCGTAGAAGCGCTCAGGGTGAGCGGCCTTAAACTTACCGGTCTGTGTGGCGGCGGCCAGGTCGGCATCGAGCACTACAAAGTCATCGCGCTCATTGCCCAGCTCGACAAGTGCCTCGCCGTAGCTAACGCGCGTGGCGACCTTCTTGACGTCTGCCATTAGAGCTCCTCCCCTGCTGCTGCGAGCTCGGCCATGGCCTGCTCAAACTGTTCATCGTTGGGCGCCTTGCCGTGCCAGCCCACCTGGTTTTCCATAAAGGAGACGCCCTTGCCCTTCACCGTCTCGGCGATGATAGCGACGGGCGCGCCGGTCACCTCGCGAGCCTCGGCAAAGGCGGCGGCAATCTGCGCCATGTCGTTACCGTCGGCGAGCTCGATCACATGCCACTTAAAAGCGCGGAACTTGTCGGCAAGTGGCATAGCCGAGTTAACTTCGTCGATACTGCCGTCAATTTGCAGGCCATTGTGATCGACGATAGCGACAAGGTTATCCAGGTCGTGGTTGCCGGCGAACATTGCCGCCTCCCACACCTGGCCCTCCTCGCACTCACCGTCGCCCAACAGCGTGTAGACACGGTAGCTGTCGCCCCAGTGCTTAGCGGCAAGCGCCATTCCAACTGCAGCAGAGATGCCCTGACCGAGCGATCCGGTGGACATATCGATGCCAGGGGCGTCGTTCATGTTGGGATGGCCCTGCAGTCGGCTGCCAATATGACGCAGCGTCTCGAGCTCTTCGACGGGAAAATAGCCGCGATTTGCCAACACCGAATACAGGCCCGGCGCCGCGTGACCCTTGGAGAGCACAAAGCGATCGCGATCGGCCTTGTGAGGGTCGGCAGGATCGATATTCATTTCCTCAAAGTACAGATACGCCATGATGTCGGCAGCACCGAGCGATCCACCCGGGTGTCCCGACTTGGCCGCGTGAACCGCAGTCACGACACCCTTCCTGACCTCATTGGCGACCTTCGCCAGCTCCTGGTTGGTCATACGAATTCCTCTCTTGAGAACAACCCCGGCACCGGATGACGCGATGCCGGGGCAATCCACTCGTTAAGCCTGAGCGACGACCTTCTGCCAGTCAGCCTCAAAAGAGGCGAGGCCCTGGTCGGTCAGCGGATGATGCAGGCACTTCTTGAGAGCGGCCATGGGCACGGTCGCAATATCGGCACCGAGTAGCGCGGCCTGGGTCACGTGGTTGGGCGTACGAACCGAGGCGGTGATGATCTCGACGGTGTCGTCGACGTTCTTGCCCGTCCAGTCGTAGTTCTTAATGCAGGTCACGACGTTGTCGAGCTGCGAGATACCGTCCTCGGCGATGTCATCGAAACGACCGACAAACGGGCTGATGTAGCGAGCACCGGCATTGGCGGCCATAAGGGCCTGCGTCGGCGAGAAGACGAGCGTCATGTTGACGCGCACGCCAGCATCGGCCAGCGCACGGCAGGCGGCAAGGCCGGCCTCGCACACGGGAAGCTTGACCACGATGTTGGGGGCGAGGGCGGCAAGGCGCTTGCCCTCCTCGATCATACCCTCGGCAGTGGTAGCGGTAGACTCGGCGGAAACGGGCAGGCCCTCGCAGAGCTCGGCAATCTTGAGCATATGCGGCTCAAAGTCGGCAAGCTTGCCGCCGGTCTTGGCGTACAGGGACGGGTTGGTGGTAACACCGGCCAGGCAGCCCCAGCTCTTGGCCTCGGCGATCTCGTCCAGATTGGCGGTATCGATAAAGAACTTCATGGTGCAAACTCCTTCGAAGGAATCCAAAACTCAAAAAATAGGACAAAGGGGATGTCCCTTTGTCCTATGTGCCGGGCCTGCGGCTGGGACATGCCCCAGGCCCGGCGTCGCGTAGGAAAAGCTACTTACTCGGCAAGAGCGGCCTCGATGCGGGTCGTGACGCCCTTGAGGTTAAGACCGACGACGTACTGCTTGATCGGGCGCTTGATGTGCTCGATGACAAAGCGCTTGCCGTCGATGTCCTGAGCGGCGAGGTTGCGGTAGAGCTTCTCGACCTGCTCCTTGACCTCGGGATCGTTGAACGCATAGTGACCGGAGACATCCAGGATCTTCAGGCTGAGCTCATCGTCGGCAAGAATGTCGTCGACCTGCAGGTTGACGTCGTCGCCAGTCATCCACTTGCGCCAGCGCTCGGTCTTGATAGCCTTGACCAGCAGGGTGTGATACAGGTCGGAGGGGTCATCGCACAGACCGTTGTCGACCAGGATCTGCTCGGTGGCGCAGAGCTTGAGGTAGGCGCGGGTCTCCTCGGTGCCATACTGCGGAGCAACGTTGGAGGCGGTCACGTGTGCCGGGATGTGCTCGAGCAGCGTCGCGTCGTCCAGATAGTCGGCGTTGTGCTCCTTCAGGCCCACGCCGTAGCGCTTAGCCATGTCGGCGAGCTCGCGGGCATTCTTGAAGTTGTAATGGCCGACCTGCTCGGTCCAACGGGTGAGCGTACCGGTCTGGCCGACGATAAAGGTGGGCATGGGGCAGCCGCGCTTCTCGAGCTCGGGCTGCAGCTGAGAAATGAACTCCTCGTACTTATCGGTAGAGGTCAAGCCGCCATTGGTCTCCTCGGTACCGACCTCATAGGCAACCTCGGGCAGGTTATGCTCGCGACGGTACTGCTCAAGGTAGTCGATAAGATCAATCGTGCGGCGAAGCACCACGTCGAGCGGAATAACCTTGCCGATATGATAGGGGTCCTTGGTGGGGTCGACCATCAGCAGGTCAAAGCCCGCCTCCATGTCGGCGACGAAGGACTTGCGGGCGAGCTCCATGGCCTCGTCCTCGGGCAGGTGGGCGTTACGCTCCTCGTCGCGCTGCCACGGACCGCCGTGATCGCGGCACAGGTAGTACGGACCGGTGTAACCCACCTCGTCGGCAACCTTCTTGATGTCGGCGGCAAAGCGCGTCTGGTCCCAACCGTTGACGTAGCCGGCGCCCATCTCGTCCATATCGACCTGGTTGCGGCTGGCGATAAACATGGGCGGGAAATCCTCGTCCTTGGCAAGCTCGAACACGGCCTGAATCAGGTTGGGGCTCATGGGGCCAATGCCGACCATGGTTGCGTGATCGCCGCTATCCTGCAGCTTGAGCATGCCCTGAACGGCCTGACGGATGGTGAGGTTGGACATTTTGTTCTCCTTCTCCAGAGGATTTTTGACAAAAGTTCCCTGGGACCCAGATGTGGGCCCTATCAGTACGGATGGATTTTGTTGTGTAGGGGCGGTTGTGCGGAGTCAAATCCATCCCTCCGCACAACCGGAGTCCTTAAAGGTTTACTTGGCCTGCTTGTCGAGCGTGGGCTTCATGGCAATCAGGATTGCAGCGGCGACCACGGCGCCAATCACGATGTCCAGGCAGAACAGCGCGACGTTGTTGGTGGCAAGGGCGACGATAAAGCCACCGTGCGGGACGTAGCAGTCGATGCCCTGGAAGGCGGCAAGTGCCGCACCCACGGCAGAGCCGATGCAAATGCCGGGCAGGGTGTGACCGAGGTCCTTGACCGCGAAGGGGATAGCGCCCTCGGTAATACCGATGCAGCCCATGAACAGCGCGGAGATGCCCATCTGGCGGTCAGCGTCATCGAACTTGTTCTTGGCGATGAGCGCAGCGAGGCCACAGGCGATCGGGGGAACGGCGACGGCGACGCGGAACATACCGTTAGGACCGTAGATACCGGAGGCCATGATGGCCATGGTGAAGGTCGAGGCGGTCTTGTTGATGGGGCCACCCATATCGAAGGCGGTCATAACGCCAATGACCAGACCCAGGACAACTGCGGAACCGCCCTGCAGGCTGCCGAGCACGCCGGTGAGCCAGTCCATCACAAAGCCAAGCGGCGTGGCCAGGATGTAGATATAGGCCATGCCCAGGACAAGCGAGGTCAGAATCGGGATGATCAGGATGGGCATGATGGTCTGGATGGTGTTGTTGACCTTCCAGGTCTTCATCCAGCGGACAAAGTAGCCGCAGATGACCGCCATGATCATGGCGCCCAAGAAGCCGGTCGAAACGCTGTTGCCGTTAGGGGTAACGACTGCGTTGTTGACCAGGTAGCCCAGGACAAAACCGGGGGCGAGCGCGGGCTTGCCAGCCATCGAGTAGGCGATGTATGCCGCAAGCACCGGGATCATCATGGAGATGCCGGCCATGCCGATGGTGTTAAGACTCACCATCAGCGGGTTCGTAACCTCCATGCCGTTGGCGCCGGCGGTACCGGATGCCAGCGAGAAGGCGAGGAACACGCCGCCGATAACGACGATGGGGATAAAATAGGAAACGCCGGTATTGAATGCATTGAGCAGCGTCTTGCCAGGATCGGCAAAGATAGACTGCTTGGACGCCGGTGTCGGGGCCTGCGGGGCAGCGGAGACGGCCTTCTTCTCTGCCTTGGCCTCGGCCTTGGGCGCGTCAACGGCGCCACCCGTCGCCTTGATGATCTCAATGGCCTGGTCGATGATCTTTACCGGATCGGCGATTACATCAGAGGTGCCGACCTTCAGGAACTTGCCCTCGGCCATCTTCTGCTCAAAACGGTCCTCGTTCTCGACACCCACGTCGACGGACTCCAGGACCAGGTCGGCGGAGTCCACGTCTTCCTGCGTGAGCTCATTCTCGATACCCAGGCCACCCTGAGCCTCGACCTTGCACTCGATGCCACGGGCGGCGCATTCATCCTGAATCGCCTTCTGGGCCATATACGTGTGGGCGATACCCACAGTACAGGCGGCAACGCCTACGATCTTCATTGCTTCCCTCTTTTCATAGAGTTGCGTGCGCAAGACACCGTTTGCGGAGGCCTCCGGAGCATCCCCTGCCGTTTGGACTTGCTGTCTTTTCGACAAGAACAATATAGGTGCTCGTTTTTCTTAATGCCAGCTTATTTCGGTAAACGCGCAGGTCAGAGCGTTGGTTATGCGATTTAGTTATGCGTTTAACCAAAAATGAATCCTGCGATTTTGCCCTCGATTTCAAAAGTCAAGAAGTATTTGATTTTCTCGGTAGACGGCAGATGCGCATGCCGGTCACAAATTTCGACCCCACCCGTATGCCGCATTTGTTGCATACTCATATGAAAGGAAAAAGCCGCTCACCGAAGCGTATCCTTCACCAAGACTCAAAGTCATCATGTTGGAAAATGCTCATCTGTCGGAAGGAGTCGCTGTGGCAAAACAGCGCGTTACGATCGCAGACGTCGCTCGAGAGGCGGGAACCTCGACGGCAAGCGTCTCGTATTACCTCAACGACAAACGAGAAAAGCTTAGCGAGAAGACGCAGAACAAAATCGCGCGCGTCATTAAGGAACTCGGATACGTTCCCAACGCCCAAGCGCAGACGCTCACCGGCAAGCAAACCCACGTCATTGCCATCATCATTTTGGATAACACCAACAAATGGGCGGGGCTCGTTCTCAATGGCATGGAGCAGGTCATGCTCCCCGCGGGCTACCAGACGGTCGTTTGCACGAGCAACTTTAACCCCGAGACCGAGCTCATGTACGTCGACAAGATGCTCTCGCTGGGCGTCGATGGCTTTATCATCCAGCCCACGGCAAACTTCAAAGCCGTGCATGACCGCATTAGACGCGCCGGCAAGCCGGTCGTCTTTTTCGATGCGGCCATCTATAGCCCAGGTACCAGCTGGATCAAAACCAACCTTTACGACGGCGTGTACAACGCCACACAGGCACTCCTCGACGCCGGCTACGAAGATTTCTTTTCCATTGCCGCCAACATGACCGAAATGCGCACCCGCATGGAGCGTTTTCAGGGGTATGCCGAGGCGCTGGCAGCGAACGGGCAGCTCTACAAAGCGATTCCCATCGATCACAACAAGCCGTCAATCAACGAGCTCACTGAATACTTTAAATTCAAGTTCAATCCCGCCAAGCGAACCCTTATCTTCGTGCAAAATCAGTGGGCACTTCCCCGTGTCTACAAGGCCCTCCAGCCAATGGCCCATCTGCTTCCGCAGCAAATCGGCCTTTTGGGACTCAACTGCGAAGACTGGACTAATCTCACCACACCGACCGTCTCCACCATCATCGAGCCCGTCGACCA
The DNA here is from genome assembly GCA_019425015.1 of Collinsella sp. GTDB lineage: Bacteria > Actinomycetota > Coriobacteriia > Coriobacteriales > Coriobacteriaceae > Collinsella. The sequence continues at coordinate 16,862 of JAHYYJ010000014.1, read as the reverse complement.
AGAAGGTCGCGAAGCAGCCGAGATGCTGCTCGCCCTACTTGACGGAAGCAGCGAACCCGGCGAGCAGCGCATTCTCGAGTGCAAGCTCAACTGGCTCGACTCCACCTCGATCTAGACCGCGGGACAAATGAATCAGTAGCGTTTGTCTCAAATCTTAAGTATTTGTTCGACAGAACGGCCCTTGCCGGCTCCTGCTAGACTGGTAGATTCCCAACCGTCCATCCAGGAGCCTCAATGTCGCGCAAGCCCGCCTACAAGCAAGCACTTTCCATCGGCACCGCCGTGGTGCTGGGGTTTGCGCTGTTTACGGGATCGCTCGACGGAGCGCCCAAGTTGCTGTCGCCGCAAGGCGATGAGCAGGCGGCGGCTCTGGCCGAAAAACAAAACGAGAGTCCCAGCCGCACCGACGACGAGGCAGACCTGGTCGCTCGGCTCGAATCGGGAACGGCGAGCGCGGCGGACCCTCAAAACAGCCAGGACTCTGGCGATGGCTCCGATTCCGCCGCGACCGACACCGATGACGACGTTTCCGCGGGCAGTGCCGCCACCCCCATCGACGAGGTCGAAAACCCCGACCTCAACCGCGCCCGCGGTGTTTATCTCAGCAGCATTCCCGACTACGCCGGCAACCCCTACGTTGCCCTTCGCGCCGACAGCACGCACCCGCTCGGCACACCATCATTCACGCTCGATGAATACGAGCGCGCTACAGAAGAGGGCTGCTTTAAGAAGTTCTCCAAGCTCGACAGCCTGGGCCGCACCCGCAAAGCGCTCGCCTGCGTGGGCCCCGAATCACTCGGTCAAGGCGAGCGCGGCGATATCTCGCGCATCCATCCTGCCGGTTGGCACCAGCAGCGCTACGACTTTATTCCGGGCCAGAGCCTCTACAACCGCTGCCACCTTATCGCCTGGTCGCTCTGCGGCGAAAACGCCAACCGCAAGAATCTCCTCACCGGCACGCGCTATCTCAACGAGACGGGCATGCTGCCGTTTGAAGAGCAGATTCTCAACTATATTCGCGATACGGGCAACCATGTGCTCTACCGCGTCACGCCTATGTATAACGAAGAGGAACTTGTCTGCCGTGGCATGCGCCTTGAGGCGCAATCGGTCGAGGACCACGGCAAGACCCTCTGCTTCCACGTATATTGCTACAACCTGCAGCCGCACGTGCAGATCGACTACACCACCGGCCGCAATCAGGCCTCGGGAGACTAGGACCGACCAAGCTGCCCCAAAGCCTAAATGATCCGTTTTCCTCCGTCCCCAAGGAATCAAAAAGAGCCGCCCCGGTTACCCAGGGCGGCCCTTTCGTCAGCACCTACATTGCAGACAAAATCACGCGCTACTTGGCGCGACCCTCCTCATAGCGCTCGACCAGCTTGGCCTGAACGTCATAGGGAACCTGCTCGTAGCCAGCGGGCTTCATGGTAAAGTCACCTGTGCCGCGCGTGATAGAGCGCAGGCGCGTCGAGTAATCCGTCAACTCGGCGAGAGGTGCCTGAGCGACGACCACGGTGTCGCCGCGCTCATCGGTCTCCATGCCCGTCACGCGACCGCGCGAGGCCGAGATGTCGCCCATCACGGCGCCGGCGTAGCTCTCGGGGATAGTCACCGTAATTTCCTCGATGGGCTCCAGCACCACTGGGTCGGCATCGGCACATGCCTTGCGCAGGCCGATGCGAGCCGCCGCGCGAAACGCCATCTCGTTGGAGTCGACGCTGTGATACGAGCCGTCGTACACAGCCACGCGAATGCCCGTGAGCGGGTAGCCGGCAATGATGCCGTCCTTCATGGTCTCCTGGACGCCCTTGTCCACGGCGGGAATCAGCGAGCGCGGAATGCGGCCGCCTACGACCTCATCCACAAACTCGTAGCCGTCGCTCGTGCCGTCGGGCCCAATAAGCGGCTCCACGCGCAGCCAGCAGTCGCCGTACTGACCGGCACCACCGGTCTGCTTCTTGTGGCGGCCCTGGGCGCTCGCCGTGCGGCGGATGGTCTCGCGATACGGAATGCGGATCGGCACGCTCTTGGCCACGACCTTGGTACGGTCCTCCAAACGGTTGAGCAGCACCGAAACCTGCGCCTCACCCACGGCGGAGATAATGGTCTGGCCGGTCTCCTCGTCACGATCGATGCTCATGGTCGGATCGGCCTTGCAGGCCTTCTCGATAAACGTGTAGAGCTTCTCTTCGTCCCCGCGATTCTCGGCCTCGATGGCAATGCGGTACTGCGAGTTGGGGAACTTAAACGCCGCAGCCTCGACCTTGCCGGTAATCGAGAGCGTATCGCCCGTCTCGGCCGCCAGCTTGGGTGCCACGATAATGTCGCCGGCATAGGCGTGACCGACCTCGGTCATGTCGCGGCCGCACATCACATACAGGTGAGCCAGACGGTCGCCCTTGCGCGTGCGCGCGTTGACCAGCTCAAGGCCCGGCTCAAGCGTACCCGTCAGCACCTTAATAAAGCTGATGCGACCCTGCTGCGGATCGGCCAGGGTCTTAAACACAAACGCCACCGGACGGTCATCGTCGCTCGAAATCTTGAGCGAATCGCCGTCGATAAGCGGCATCTCGCCGTAGTCGGTCGGCGCCGGGAAGTACGTCGCGATGTCGTCCATCAGCGAGTTGACGCCCTGCTCCTTAATGCAATCGCCCGCAAAGACCGGCACAAAGATGCGCTCGGCAATCGCCTTCGACAGCAAGCCCTCAAGCTCCTCCTGCGTCAGTGTCTCCTCGCCTTCCAGGTACTTCATCATCAGCTCATCGTCGGCCTCGGCCACCAACTCGCACAGATGGTCATGGGCCTCCTCGGCCTGGGCACGATACTCCTCGGGAATCTCCGACTCAACGGCTTCGGTGCCGTTGCAATGGCGCGCCTTCATGCGCACCAGGTCGATGATGCCGTCAAAGTCCTCGCCCTCGCCCCAGGGAAGGGTCACGGCGCCCAGGCGCGTGCCAAAGCGCTCCTGCAGCAGGTCCATCGTGGTCGCAAAGCTGGCCTCGGAGCGCGACAGGCGGTTTACGAACACCGCACGCGCCAGGCGCAGGTCCTCGGCGGCATACCAGAGCTTAACCGTCGTAGGCTGCGGGCCGGCCTCGGCGTCGACCACAAACAGAGCCGTCTCGCAGACGCTCATCGCGGCAAAGGCGTCGCCGATAAAATCGGGGTAGCACGGGGCATCGAGCACATTGATGCGCGCGCCCTTCCAGTCGATTGGCGCAATGGTCGTCGAGATGGAGAATGAACGCTTGACCTCTTCAGGGTCATAGTCGAGCGTAGGCTTGGTGCCGTCGTGGCCGCCCAGGCGGGCGGTCTTGCCGGAAAGGTGGAGCATGGCTTCGGCGAGTGAAGTCTTGCCCACCCCGCCTTGGCCTACGAGCACCACGTTCCTTACGTTACCGGTCTTGGGAGCACCCATGATGACCTCCTTGCAGGGCCGCGCGCAATGCGCGACGCCAACGGGGAGAGTTCGCGGTCGGTGCCATCCCGGGAGCAGCATGGTCGGCAGCCGAGCCGACTCACCCTCCAAATGTCCTATGCCACCACCCTACCCTCACGGGCGGCTGTCCATGCATACCTTTCGGCGCACGTATGAATACAGGCGGCGAGAGGAAGAGACAAGCTTGTGAGGCGATTATTGAACCCCGTCGATGCAAACAAAAAGCCGCCACAGACCGTAAGACCTGCGGCGGCTTCGCCTCAATTAATAGTTGAGTAAATACCTGAGCCTATCCCTCGATACGGCTCAAGAACTCACGCGTGCGCTGCTCGCGCGGATGGTCGATAACCTGCTCGGCAGGACCCTCCTCGACAATACGACCGCCATCCATAAAGACCACGCGGTCGGCAACATCGCGCGCAAACTGCATTGCGTGGGTCACGATCACCATCGTCATATTCTGCGCAGCGAGGTCCTTAATGACACGCAGCACCTCGGCCGTCAGCTCGGGGTCGAGCGCCGAGGTCGGCTCGTCAAAGAACAGGATCTCCGGGTCGAGCGCTAGGGCGCGGGCAATACTCACGCGCTGCTGCTGACCGCCCGAAAGCTCACACGGCACCTTGTTCTCGTTGCCCGTCAGCCCCATTTGCGTAATCAGCTCGTGGGCGCGGGCTTCCGCCTGCTCGCGCGGACGCTTGAGCACGCGAATCGGCGCATCGGTGATGTTTTTCATCACGGTATAGTGCGGAAACAGATTGTAGTTCTGAAACACCAGGCCAAATCGCGAGCGCGCCTGTTTGGGCACGTCGCCTTTCGCATATACCGCACCCAGCCCCGCATCCGTCGCAACGGCAAGGTCTCCAAACGAGAGCGAGCCTCCGTCGAGTGTCTCGAGCAGCGTGGCACACCGCAGCAGCGTGGACTTGCCGCCACCCGAAGGTCCGATAATCGCCACGACCTCGCCACGCTTCACCTCAAGCGAGATATCCTTGAGCACCTCATTGCCGCCAAACGCCTTACGCGCGTTCGATATATTCATTACCGAATTAATCATGGTAGTAATCCAATTTTTTCTCGGCAGCGCCCAGCAGCATCTCGACGACGAAGTTAAAGACCCAGTAGATCAGCGCCGCGATTGCAAACGGCACCATGCTCACCTGCGAGGCGACCAGCGCCTTGGCCGTCGAGAACATCTCACCCACGCCAATGGCAAACGCCAGCGACGTGTCCTTGACCAGTGTGATGATCTCGTTGCCCATCGCCGGCAGAATACGCTTGGTGACCTGCGGCATCACGATATACAGAAACGTCTGCATGCGCGAGTAGCCCAGCACCTCGGCGGCCTCATATTGACCGCGCGGAATGGACTGCAGGCCCGATCGATAGATCTCGGCAAAATAGCCGGCGTAGTTGATGATGAACGCCACGACGCACGCCGTCCACTTGGAATCGGGCGTGAGCGAAATGCCAAACACGTAGTACGGGGCAAAGTAGATGGCAAACATCTGCAGCATGAGCGGCGTGCCGCGCATGACCGAGATATAGATGCGCGCGATCCAGCGAAGCGGCGCGATTTTGCTCATGCGCATAAACGCCACGGGGATTCCCAGCGGAATCGACCCCAACAGCGTCAGCACAAACAACTGCAAACTGACCAAGAAACCCTGGCCAAGCATCTGTATCATGACCTGAATAGACATTACTTGAGCACCCAATTATCGAAAGATAGACCATAGCTTGAATACTTGTCGCACAGGTCCTTAACCGTGCCGTCCTCGTAGAGCGCCTTGAGCGACTCGGTCACGGCGTCGGCCGACTTGGTGTCGCCCTTCTTAAAGCCGACGGCGTAGTGCTCGCTGGACAGCGGCTCATCAAGCTGCGTATAGGCATCGGGCTTGGCGGCAAGCTGATACTGGGCAATCGAAAGGTCGCAAGCCACGGCATCGACCGCGCCGCTCTCGAGCTGCATAAAGGCCGTGTTGTACTCGCCGATCGTGTCGAGCGTGGCAAACGTCGCCGCCAGATCCTTCTGGTCACCCTCAAGCACGTCCTGCGCAGCGGAATCAGTCTGGGTAATCACAGTCTTGCCGGCAAGATCGTCCCAGCCCTTGATGCCCGCATCTTTCTTTACCACCAGCACCTGCTCGTTGAGCATGTACGGCTCGGAGAACGTGTAGTCGTCCTCACGGCCCTCCATGGTAAAGCCGTTCCAGATGCAGTTGATGGCGCCCGAGTTAAGCAGCGTATCCTTGGCGTCCCAGTCGATGGCCTCGTATTTGACCTCCCAGCCCTGCTTATCGGCAACAGCCTTGGCCAGATCGAGATCAAAGCCGGTGTACTCGCCATCGTCGCCCACAAAGCCGTACGGAGGATAGGACTTATCAAAGCCCACCACGAGCTTCTTGGACTCCGCAGCGCCCTTCACGTCCTTGGCTGCAGCGGAACCCTTATCGGCACCACCGCCGCAACCGACAAGACCAAGGCCAAGCACCATGGCGAGCGAGCCGGCTAGACCAACAAACTGACGACGAGACATATCGGTATTCATGGTGTTCCCCCTTGGTGGCACTTTAGTTAGGTAAAGTGAGTCATGTAACGTTCAGAATCATACACTTTAGCGTGATAGAGCACAAGGCGAGTTTGCCCGCCGCGTGAGGGGTGTGGGGGTTAAGTTTCCTGCTCTACAGTCCTGCTCACGACGGAGGCCACATTAAGTGGCCTCCTGTTCGTGCGGAACTCGCGATAAACTTAACCCCCACACCCCTCACGCGGCGGGCAACCGTCGTTGGGCTTATCACTGACACGAATAAACCGCTTGCATATCGTCTGCTGGCTTGGCACGGTACAATACTTGCAGCTTTAATTCATGAATAAGTGGAGTTATTGATGGCAGAATCTCGTGCGGAGCGTAGGGCTCGTCGTGCTTTGGTGGAGGCGGTTGAGGGGTCGAAGGAGGAGAAATCTTCTTCGAAATCCAAGTCTTCTAAAGCTGCAAAAAGCAAATCGACCAAGAACAGGGCTAAGGCCAAGCGTCCCGGCTCTCGTCGGAGCGAGGATAAGGCTTCTCAGACTCGCTCCAAGCGCCCGTATAAGAATCCGGCTCCGTCTGCGCGCAAGACCGTTGATTCCAAGTCTCCTTGTTCCATCATGAAAGATTGCGGTGGGTGTACGGCGCTCAATCGTCCTTATAAGAAGCAGCTCGCCGCCAAGCAGGCCGCCATGGAGGAGCTTTTTGCTGCTCTTTGCGAGCGCGAGGGTATCAGCGTCGACCCCATTCGCGGTATGGGAGTCACCCTGGGCGACCCGGGCAAATATCCTGCGCCGCGTGGCTTTCGTCATAAGGCTGCCACTCCCTTTGCTCCCGGTAAGGAGGACGCCGTCCGTTGCGGTTTCTTTGAGCGCGGCACGCACAAGATCGTTGCCGTACCCGAATGCCCCGTCGAGGCACCGGGCGCCCGTCAGATTCTCAACGGCATCGCACGCGAAGCTGAGCGGCTGCATATTCCCGCCTTTAATGAGGACAAGCATCTGGGCTTGCTCCGCTATGCCGTCGTCCGCTGCGGTTGGCGTACCGACCAGGTCATGGTTACGCTCGTGACCGCCCAGCGTGACTTACCGCATGCGCAGGAGTTCTTTGAGGCTGTCGCCGCGCTCAATCCGCACATCGTCACCGTCGCCCAAAACATCAACGGACGTCCCGGCAACGCCATCCTCGGCGAGGAAACCCGCATTGTATATGGCGCCGAGTGCATGCGCGACCAGCTGCTCGGTTGCGAATTCGATATCTCCCCCACCGCGTTTTATCAGACCAACCCGCAACAGACCGAGCTGCTCTATCAGCTCGCTATCGACGGCATGGATTTGCACCAGGGCGATGTGCTCATGGACGCCTACTGTGGCAGCGGTACCATCGGTCTTTGCGCAGCTAAAGATGCCCAGAACAAGGGTATCGGCATTATGCTGCTCGGCGTTGAGCGCAACCCGGCGGGCATTGCCGACGCACGTCGCAATGCCGAGCTCAACGGCCTCACCCGCAGCGCTTGGTTTATGGCCGACGACGCCACCGACTACATCCTGGATGCCGCCGACAACAACGAACGCGTCGACGTTCTTTCCATCGACCCGCCGCGCGCCGGCTCCACGCCCGAGTTCCTCGAAGCTGCCTGCGCACTTAAGCCGCGCCGCATCACCTATATCAGCTGCAACCCCGTGACCCAAGAGCGCGACCTGCACCAGCTCCTCGACGGAGGCTATCGCCTGCTCAAGATCACGCCCGTCGACATGTTCCCTCACACCGACCACACCGAAACCGTAGCGGTCCTCGAACGCCGCTAACCAACCTCAGTAGATTTTTGGGACAAGAAAGGGGGCGACCCGTCTGGGCCGCCCCCTTCGCTTGGTTTATAAACTCCGCTACATCCCATTGCGCAGATCGCACACGCCGGCTGCCGCCATCTCGCGCAGCAGCGTCTCGCGGTCGCGCGTCACGATCAAATCCAGCGGGAAGTGAATCTCGTCGAGCATCTTGCGCGCGTGATCGAGCTTGCCAATGGCCATGCCAATGTGGGCATCGGTTGACACGCCAATGCCCACGCCCAGCTCGGCGCAGCGCTCGGCGATCTTGCGGCATACGGCCCAATGCTCAGTGTCGACACCGTGTTCAAGACTATGGTTGTTGATCTCGATAATCTTGTGCTTGGCCTTAGCTGCCAACAGCACCTCGTCGATATCGAACGGCACGCCCGAACGCCCCGTGTGACCCAGCATGAACACCTTGGGGTGCTCCAGGGCATTGATATACATCTCGGTCGTCTGGGCCAGCGTCGCGCCTTCAGCAATCTGCGAATTATGCACGCTCGCAACCAAATAATCCAAATTACGCGTAACCAAATCGAACAGCGAATGCTGACGGCTGTACGAATCGCCGGCAATATCGAGCGTGACAGGAGTGTCCTCGCCAAACAGGCTTCCGTCCAGCGAAACGATATCGGCCTCGGCACCACGCAGCACCAGCACGCCGCTCCAAATGCGCGGCCAGATATCCTGGTTGATAAAGAACTGGTAACTGCGCAGGTCATTGGGGCAAGCCGTAACCATAGAGCTCAAATGGTCGGCAGATCCGAGCACCTGCAGACCACGCTCTGCCGCCCAGTACACATTCTCCTCAATGGTCGAATATGCATGCGCAGAGAACATCGTATGGGTATGAATGTCACAAGAAAGCAGGTAGGGCATCAGGTCTCCTTATCTGGCACGGCCGTCGCTTATATTCATTGTACGCATAGCCTTCGATAGTCGTAAAACCACTCCATCCCAAAGACACAACGTCCATGACAACGGGGTCCGGCTTAACACCAAACCCCGTTTCACGTAAAACATTGTAGGCAGATCGCTTTGCTTTTAACGATACTCGTCCGCCAACTGTTTCCAAGCGGGTAGCGAATTGACAATCGTTTCGTAACTCACGCAATAGCCCAGGCGGAACCAACCCGGCATACCAAAGCTGTCCGAGGGAACCGCAAGCAACTCATACTTCTTTGCGCGCTCGCAAAACGCATTCGCATCGGGCTCCAACGCTTTCACCCATAGGTAGAACGCGCCATCCGGCTCAACATAGGTGTAGCCATACTCCGCTAGTGCGTCGGTAAGCGCGGTGCGGTTGCGTGCATAGGCCTCAACGTCACTCGGCTCATCGATGCAGTCGATAATTACGCGCTGGAAGAGTGCCGGTGCGCATACAAAACCCAGCGTACGGGCAGCACCCGCAACAGCCGGCATCAGACGGGCGGCCTGCGGATTGGTGTTGGGAACCAAGATCCACCCCACGCGCTCACCCGGCAGCGACAGCGACTTGGAATACGAGTAGCACACGATGGTGTGCTCGTAAATCGAGGGCACCCAAGGCACCTCGGCACCGTACACGATTTCGCGGTACGGCTCATCCGAGATGAGCATAATCGGATTCTCGGGATCGCGCTGAGCGTTGGCCTCGCGCAGAACGTTGGCCAGTCGCGTCAGCGTGTCGCATGTATATACGGCACCGGTCGGATTGTTGGGAGAGTCGATGATGACGGCCGCCGTCTTATCGCTGATCGCCTTGAGCACGTTGTCCACGCTCAGCTGGAACGTATCTTCATCGGCGAGCGCCTCAACACACGTACAGCCGGCCTTCTCAATCCAAACGCGATACTCCGGAAAGTACGGGGCGATAACAATAACCTCGTCGCCCGGGTTCGTAACGGCGTTGAGCGTGCAGGTGAGCGAAGCCGCGGCACCCACCGTCATAAAGACGTCTTTGCCCTCATAGCTCGTGCCAAAGCGGCGGTTGAGCGATTCGGCCACAGCGGCACGACATTGCGGCAGGCCCGGTGCGGGCGTGTAGCCGTGCAGCTGGTCGCTCGGCAGCTCCAGGGCCTTCTTAATCGACTCAGCCACGGCAGCGGGCGCCGGAACACTCGGGTTGCCCAGCGAAAAATCGAATACGTTTTCCGCACCGATCTGCGCCTTGCGCTCAAGGCCATAGCTAAAAATCTCACGGATGATGGAGCTTTCCGCACCGCGAGCATACATAGTTTCGTTGATCATCTGTTCCCCTTTCACATAGGCGCTATTGTACGCTTTAGCCAACTAGAGCGCCACAATGTTGATTGGGGACAGACTTAAATGCGTGAAAACGCTCATTTAAGTCTGTCCCCAATCAACATATCGCTCAAAAGAAAGAGCCTCCACAGGTTTCCCCGCGGAGGCTTTCGCTACAAGAACTATTTGTCGGCGTCGGTGTTGCCGTCAGCGTTGGCAGCATTGCCATCTCCGGCATCATCGGATGCGGCTTCGGCATCCTCCTGCATGGCCGCCTGCGCAAAGGCCGCGGCATCAGCCGCCAACTCCTCCTCGCTCATGCGAGGCGAGCGCTTCTTGGTCGGCATGCCGGCCGCCTTGGCGTTGCGCTCCTCCTTGGCCGCCAGGATATCGCCCTCGCGCTCAAGGTAAGCGTCCCACTTGTTGTCGAGCAGGGCGTTCACGGCGTCACCCTCGACGGTCTCGCGCTCAAGCAGCACCTTGGCCATCAGATCGAGTTGATCGCGGCGGGCATCCAAAATCTCGACCGCACGACGATGGGCCTCACGCATAATGCGCTGGACCTCGATGTCGATGCGACGCGCCGTCTCCTCGGAGTAATCCTGGTGATCGGCATAGTCGCGACCCAGGAACACCTGATGCTGCGCCTCGCCAAACACTTGCGTGCCCAACTCCTCGCTCATGCCCAAGCGCGTGACCATCTCGCGCGCCATCTTAGTCGCGCGCTCCAGATCGTTGCTCGCGCCCGACGTGATGTCGTCGCACATGAGCTCCTCGGCAACGCGACCGCCCAAGAACACGGCGAGCTCGTCGAGCATCTCGTTCTTGGTCTTGAGGAAGTGATCCTCCTGCGGAAGCTGCAGTGTGTAGCCCAGGGCCTGACCGCGGCTGACGATCGAGATCTTATGAACCGGATCGGAGTGCTCCAGGATGTGGCCCACCAAAGCGTGACCGCTCTCATGGTAGGCAATCGTGGTGCGCTCGGCTTCGGTCATCACGCGACCCTTGCGTTGCGGTCCGGCAATCACGCGCTCCATCGACTCCTCGACCTCGTCCATCGAGATCACAGAACGATGACGGCGAGCGGCCAGCAACGCAGACTCGTTGAGCAGGTTCGCCAAATCGGCACCAGTAAAGCCAACGGTCATCTGGGCGAGCTTCTCAAACTTAACGTCCTCGTCCATCGGCTTGTTCTCGGCATGCACGCGCAAGATCTGCTCGCGGCCCTTCACATCCGGACGGTCGACCGTAACCTGACGGTCAAAACGGCCGGGACGCAGCAATGCCGGATCCAGGATGTCAGGACGGTTGGTTGCGGCGATCAGGATGACCGACTCGCTTTCCTCAAAACCGTCCATCTCGACCAGCAGCTGGTTGAGCGTCTGCTCGCGCTCGTCGTGACCGCCGCCCAGACCGGCTCCGCGCTGACGTCCCACGGCATCGATCTCATCAATAAAGATGATCGACGGAGCCTGGGACTTGGCCTCCTTAAAGAGGTCGCGCACGCGGCTGGCGCCGACGCCCACGAACATCTCGACAAAGTCAGAACCCGAGATGCTAAAGAACGGCACGCCCGCCTCGCCGGCAACGGCCTTAGCTAGCAGCGTCTTACCGGTACCCGGAGGGCCCACCAGCAAAACGCCGCGCGGAATCTTGGCACCCAGTTTGCGATAGCGGTCCGGATCGCTCAGGAAGTCGCGAATCTCCTCGAGCTCCTCGACGGCCTCGTCCACGCCGGCAACGTCCTCGAACTTGACCTTGGGACGCGTAGCCTCGTTGGTCTTGGCATTGGTCTTGCCAAACTGCATGTTCCTATTATTGGCGCCCATCATCTGACGCATAAAGTAGAACATGATGGCGATCAGGGCAATCGTCGGCAGCACGCTCATCGCCAGGTCGCCCCAAAAATCGGGGTCGTTGGTGTTGACGATGTACTTGGTATCGGGGTGCTCCGCCATAAGCTCGGCAAGCGAATCGGAGCCGACATAGGTCGAGGAAAAGCTCTTGAGCTCGCTCGTATCGCCCTTGTCCTTTTTCGTCTTCCAGTAATGACCCGCCACGCTTCCGTCTTGAACCGTATAGGTCAAATCTTCGACGCGATCCTGCTTAATGGCGCTCACCATCTCGCTCGTCGCGAGCTTAACGGTATTGCTGGAGTTGGCAAAGCCGGAGCCCATGTTAAAGAAGGCATAGCCCAGAAGCGCGCAAGCCAAAATAAAATACAGCCAGCCCGTACGCGTGGGCTTCTTGCCTCCGGGCATCCCCGGGATCTTAGGCTCCCGGGGAGTCTGAGAATTGTTATCGTTACGGTCGTCGGGCATCTTACGAATAAACCTCCGGTTTCAAAATGCCCAGATACGGAAGGTTGCGATAGCGCTCGGCATAGTCGAGGCCGTAGCCCACCACAAAGGCATCGGGGCAATGGGTTCCAACATACTTGGGCGTGACGGCCGAGACGCGGTCCTCAACGTCCTTCCACAGGAAGGCGGCGACCTCCAGCGAGGCGGGCTTGCGGCTCTCAAGGTTCTTCATCAGATACTTGAGCGTCAGCCCCGAGTCCAGAATGTCCTCGACGATCAGCACGTCGCGACCACGGATGTCGATATCCAGGTCCTTAATGATACGCACGATGCCCGAAGACTTCACACCGTCGCCATAGCTCGAAACAGCCATGAAATCGATGTTGGTCGGCAGCTCGATCTTGCGCATCAGGTCGCCCATAAAGACCACGGCGCCGCGCAGGACCGCAATCAGCACCAGGTCCTTACCCGCGTAGTCGCGAGTAATCTGCTCGCCTAGGCGAGAGACGATACCGTCGATATCCTCCTGCGTAAACAGAACCTTCTCGATATCCGGATGTTGAGAAGCCATGACAACCCTTTCTTGTGCTTATCGCCCACACACCGCCGTATGGACGCGAACTACACATTCTAGCAGCGCACGGGGTATATTTACCAGCCCGTGCGCCATCAGTGCGGGAATACCGTCAACGTCGCACAGAATAGTAGGCGCAAGGCACTATTCCGCATCGACTACGCGGAGCAGATAGGCCACGCGCGTCGCCGCCGTGCACTTAAAACGTTCGTCCGCGCGAACGCCCGCGACCCATACTACGGCACCTCCCGGAGCCGTTCTTACCACGGGTACGCCAGAGCGGGCTGAAACAGGAATGCGCGCCTCGTTCAACAGGTCTGACACTTTCTTGCTTCGACCGCTCATCCCCAACGGGCACATCACGTCTCCCGGCACAGGGCTATCCACCCACAGGCGCGCCAATCGCGCCTCGGCGGGAATCTCCCCGCGCGAGCCGGCTAGCATCCGCTCGCTATCGCGGTCGGCGAACCCTAGGGCCGCCGCATCCACCAAGGCCGCAACCTCTCCGTCAGCAGCAAGCTCGCGGGCACGGTGCACGATATCGCGCCCCGGCTCCACAGCCATCGGCTCTGCTGTCAGCATACGCCCCGCCCCCAGCGGCAGACGACCGGGAACGGAGATCCAGTCGGCCACTAAGCCCTCGCGCGCCGCCGGGACCTTGAACGCCAGCATGCCAAACTCCACACGGGCATCAATTCCCGCAGGAAGCGTTACCGAACCCGAGCCCGCAGCGACACAGGAGAGCACGCGCTCCACGTGCCGCATCTCCGGTCGCGCGTCGGGATCAATGCGCTTAATCGCCAACCGCACGATACGCCGTGCAATCACAACCTCAGCGGCGGCAAGACGGCGCGCATCGAGCACCAGTGCGCCCGCCGCTTCCTTGCGCAGGCAGCTTCGAAACGCCTGTGCCGAAAGCTGGGAAAGAAAGGCGTCTTCGTCGCCCAGAATTTCGCAAGCGGCGCCAATCGTCTTACAGACGCTCGCGTTGCGCCGTGCCACCACCGGCATCACCCGATGGCGTACATAGTTGCGCAGGTACGAAACGTCCTCGTTGCTTTCATCTTCCCGCCATGGCTGACCGTGCACCTGCAGATAGCTCACGAGTTCATCGTGCGTGAGGTCGAGCAAAGGGCGAACCACAATGTTCCGACGGCGCGGAATGCTCGATAGACCCGCGGGACCCGACCCTTTAATGGCATTCATCAAAAATGTTTCCGCGCGGTCCGACGAAGTATGCGCGGTACAGATACGAGCCGCCGTCCGCGGTGCGCCCGATTCGGCACAAAGTTCGCGAACATATCTCCGTGCCGCGGCATAGCGCACCTCACGAGCCGCAGCCTCGATATTGCCCGATTCGTCATCAAAATAGGCATGCTCAACACACAGCGGCAAGCCGTATTGCACGCACAGGTCACGTACAAAGGCCTCGTCGCCATCGGATGCCTCCCCGCGCAGATGATGGTTTACATGCAGCACGTGCAATCGCTCGCGCGCAATGGGAGCGACGCCGCGCCCGTCCTGGATATCCAGCTTTGATGTGCAAGCCATAAGGAGCAGCGCCGTCGAGTCCGCACCGCCTGATACCATGAGCACTACGGGGGCAGCGGCCTGCCGCGTTGCCAGGGCGCTCTTATCCGTCCTCGGCGCGGCATGATGTCCATAGTGCTGAGATACCGTTGGCATTCGCTTCCTCCTCTATTCGTCCGCACCCATTGTATCCTTTGGAATCTTATGTCTCGCCTGCACCTTCATATCCTCGGCAGCGGCTCAAAAGGCAACTGCGCACTCGTCGAGGGACCTCAGGGGCTCATCATGATCGACAACGGCCTGTCCCGCCGCGAGACACTTAAACGCATGGCGGAGCTTGGCCTCTCGGCAGACGACGTCGCCGCTCTTGTAATCACCCATGAGCATGGTGACCATATCAAGGGGCTCAATGTATGGTGCAAGCACTGGCACGGCCCCCTCTATGCCAGCAGGGGCACACTTTCGAGCAAAGAAAATCTTTCGTATCTGTCTGTCGAGGAGTTCGATCCCGGTGACACCCTATCCATTGCCGGCATCCACGTGCAAACCTACTCAACATCGCACGATGTCATCAATCCTGTCGGCTATCGATTTAATGCTCTCGATGATTCCATTGGGTTTGCCACCGACACCGGAGAGTTATCGAGCAAGGCCATAGGCATCCTCAAAGACTGTCGAGTTCTCGCGCTCGAAAGTAACCACGATGTAACTATGTTGCGCGAAGGACCGTACCCACGCTTTCTTCAGGAGCGCATCCTGTCCACAAAGGGGCACCTCTCCAACAACCAGGCCGCCGAAGCCGCGCGAGAACTTGTTACCGATCGCACCGAACAGCTCATCGCCATGCATATCAGCCAGGACAATAATCGTCCAAGCCTTACCGTCAAAAGCTATGCCAACGCGCTTGATGCAAGTCTCGATGATGAACTCGGCAGCTCAGCCACCTGTCTTCAAGGGCCACGGAAGCTCTCGATACGCCCTACAAGTCAGTATCAACCGACAACTATTCAATAGCCCACTCAAGACAACAAAAGGGGGCTGGGAATCACTTCCCAGCCCCCTTAATTCATACTCTCGATTGAAGCAGAGCCATCGTTAGTCGATAGAAATCTTCGTGACGTTCTTCTTCTCGACAATCTTGGGAACCGTAACGGTCAGGATGCCGTCAGCATACTTAGCCGAAAGGCCCTCGCTCGAAGCGTCCTTCAGATACACGCCGCGCGTCGCGCTGTACGAGCCGAACTCCTTCTGGAGGAAGTTCTTGCCCTCGTTTTCGGCGCTCTCCTCGACGTTCACACTGATCGACAGGCGACCCTCATTGAGCTCGACGTCGATGTCATCCTTGGCAACACCGGTAAGATACGCCTTGACCTCGTAGCCATCGCCCTTGTCCTCAACGTCAACGGGGAACGCCTTGGAGGCAATCGAGTTGTTTGCAAGGTCGGTCATATCATCAAACAGATCGAACAGCGAGCTAGCAGAAGGACGAACGCCAAAAACCGAACGATAAGGAACCATGCTTGCCATGTTTACCACTCCTTTTAAGGACTGCCGAGCCATCTTCTAGGTGACTGGGACTTCTTTTGACGCTCTTATATATGCCCACCCAGTGCCCATATATACATCGACTATAAAGTTTTTTGAGTCCAGTACTATAAGCATATCTAAGTGTGTATGACTCAGGTTTTAGTAAGGTTAAGGTTCTTTGAACCAGAGCTTAAATAACAAGTATGTTCGCAGCTACAAATAACAAGGGGCTTACAATGAGCGCGTACACGTTGTTGGTAACGAGCTAAAGGGCATCATGGACGACCAAAACCAGAACAATATGTTTATGCCGACGCAGGGCGAAGATACTTCTACGCAGCCGCCACGGTTCCATCGCCCCCACATCTCGCAAGAGCCCATCAATGACCCAGAGCCCGATTATGTGACGAGAAACCGATATCAATCGCTCGAGGATGCCCAAACGGGACGTAAACATATGGGCGTCGCCTCGGGAGACCCTGTATATCTGAAAGACGCACCATTATCTAAAAACAGCGCAGCTAGTGATGAGCCGATGAAAGCATCCGTCGCTCATCAACAAAGAGGTCCTCGACCAAAGCAAACCTTGGCGCATTCGGCTCGTTATCTCGAGACGCCAAAACAGGGAAAGTCAATCTTCGTTTCGTCAAGTAAACGACGCAAGCAGCATCAGCTGACAATCCTGCTTTTGATCATTGCGGCCATAGCAGTTGCCCTTGTTATTCGTTTTATTTTCTTTAAATAAAAGCTCAATACCAAAAAGAATTAAATCGTCTGGCGTAAATGAGTCATTTATGCCCCGTAAACGCAAAAAAGGGGGAGGCCGCGAGGCCTCCCCCTTTTCAGTTCAAGCGTACGGCTCGGTGCCGTCCACCGGTCAGCGGCGCCCTGGCCTCCCACGGGCTGGCCC
>JAHYYJ010000013.1 GCA_019425015.1 Collinsella sp. | reverse complement strand
GGGGCCAGCCCGTGGGAGGCCAGGGCGCCGCTGACCGGTGGACGGCACCGAGCCGCCAGCGAAACTGAAGAAGGGGGAGGCCTCGCGGCCTCCCCCTTTTTTGCGTTATAGACACGTTGTGCTTTGGGGCCTAGCTCCCCCGTATGCGCTCTTACTGTTTGGCTGTATTTTGAGTCCTTCTAGTGTATTTGAGCGATAATTACTCGCATTGGCGTTAGGGAGGGCTTGATGTTTACCGTATTTGTCTTGGGCAATATTGCTTCGGGTAAGTCGACTGCCTGCCGCTATTTCGAATCTCGTGGCGCTATGCTTATCGATCTGGATGAGCTTGCAAAATCGCTGTATGTGCCGGGCTCTGATATCGTCAATGCTTTAGCGGATGAATTCGGCTGGGACATTTTGGATGAGGAAGGCGGCATTCGCCGCAGCATCCTCGCTTCTCGAGCTTTCGCTTCTCCTGATTCGGTCGCACGGCTCAATGGTATCGTGCATCCCGTTCTCATTGAACAGCTTTCGCTTAGGATTCTCGATCCGGTTTGTTGTACGGTTTCGTCTCCCTGTTATCCCTTTGCGGTAGTCGAGGTTTCTGCTCCGACTGGTTTTGAGGATGCATTTGGCTTGGCTGATGAAATTCTGGTCATCAGCGCTCCTTTGTCAGTTCGTCGCGAGCGTGCTATTCAACGTGGCATGGAGCCATCTGATTTCGATGCCCGTTCTGCTTGCCAGCCCGATGAGTCTGCGCTGTGCAATCTTGCTACAACGGTTATAGATAATGCGGCAGGCGATAACTCGCTCTTTGAAGAACTGGATGCATGGCTTGTGCGCCATGGGTTCGGGGATGTTGTGGATAAGGAGGAGACCGATGCCTAAGACGCGTTTCCTTACTTGGTATCGCCTTATACCGCTGGCTGCCGTTTTTGTCTTCGGCCTTATCTCATTCGTTTACTCGTATGCTCCTGCTGCTTTCTTTAAACCGCTGTATCCTATTGACTACGAGGCGTATGTAAAGCAATCCAGCATTTCGCATAATCTGGATCCGTATTTGGTGTGCGCTGTCATTAAGTCTGAATCGAATTGGGATCCCGAGGCCGAGTCGAATCAAGGTGCTCAGGGATTGATGCAGCTGATGCCCGAGACTGCCCAGGATATGATCGCCAAGGGCCTTGTCGACGGTGGCGAGTATTCGGCCGACAACCTTAACAATCCGGCTACGAATATCGAGTTTGGCTGTGCGTATCTTTCGTATCTTCTAGCGTATTTTAACGGGTCGACTGACAGTGCCATTGCCGCCTATAACGCTGGCATGGGTAATGTCGACGGATGGGCGCAGCAGAGCACGTCGCTTCATAATGCAATCACCTTTCCCGAGACGCAGGCGTATCTGATTCGTGTCAATAATGCCTGGGTTCGCTACAAGACCCTCTATCCCGATCGGTTCGTATAGGACTATGCCTGCCGCCTGCGTATACTGCAGAGATATGAGTTAGGAGTATCCATGGCGGAATTTGAAGTAGAACGCGTTGGCGGTGAACTTAAGCGCTTTGGCGTTGAAGGCTCTGACGTGCCGTTTAAGGTCGTGTCTCCCTATGACCCTGCAGGCTCTCAGCCTAAAGCCATTGAGTCGCTTGTGCAGGGTGTGAGGGACGGAGACCGCTATCAGGTTTTGCTGGGCGTGACTGGTTCGGGCAAGACCTTCACGATGGCAAAGACTATTGAGGCCCTGGGAAAGCCGACGCTGGTCATGGCTCCGAATAAAACGCTCGCTGCTCAGCTTGCGAGCGAGCTCAAAGAGTTCTTTCCCAACAACGCTGTGGTCTACTTCGTCTCGTACTACGACTACTATCAGCCCGAGGCGTATGTGCCGCAAAGCGATACATATATCGAGAAAGACTCCTCGATTAACGAAGAGGTCGAGATGCTGCGACATCAGGCGACCGCATCGCTGCTCTCTCGACGAGATGTGATCGTCGTCGCATCGGTCTCGTGTATCTATGGCATTGGCTCTCCTGAGGACTATGCGGGCCTAGCCCCGAACGTCGACAAGAAGGTGCCGCTCGAGCGCGATGACTTTATCCATGCACTTATCGACATTCAATATGATCGCAATGACTATGACCTGGCACGCGGCACGTTCCGCGTGCGCGGCGATGTTGTCGACGTGTATCCGCCTTATGCCGAGCATCCGTTGCGGTTTGAGTTCTTTGGCGACGAGGTCGAGCTGATTGCCGAGATCGATGAGGTCACCGGTGAAATGCTGCGTGAGTACGAGGCCATCCCCGTATGGCCGGCATCGCACTACGTGACCGAGAAGCCGAAGGTCAAGGCGGCTCTGAAATCGATCAGCGAAGAGTGCGAGAAGCGCGTGGCGGAGCTCAAGGCGACCGACAAGTTGCTCGAGGCGCAGCGTCTGCAGCAGCGCACCGATTATGATCTTGAGATGCTCGAGACGATGGGCTTTTGCAACGGCATCGAGAACTACTCGCGTCATCTGGACGGTCGCAAGCCGGGTGAGCCGCCGTTTACCCTGATCGATTACTTTCCTAAGGACATGCTCTGCATCATCGATGAGAGCCATGTGACGGTGCCGCAGATTCGCGGCATGCACGAAGGTGACCGCTCGCGTAAGGTGACGCTGGTGGAGCATGGTTTTCGCCTGCCCTCGGCGCTCGACAACCGCCCGCTTCGTTTCGATGAGTTTGAGGCAAGGATCCCCCAGTTTATCTATGTTTCGGCCACGCCGGGCGACTACGAGCTGCGGGTGAGCCAGAACGACGTTGAGCAGATTATTCGTCCGACCGGCCTGCTCGACCCCAAGATCGATGTGCGTCCGGTTCGTGGGCAGATTGACGATCTTGAGGACGAGATTCGCGAGCGCGTTGCCCGCAAGGAGCGTGTGCTGGTGACCACGTTGACCAAGCGCATGGCCGAGGACCTGACCGACCACCTGCTTGATGCGGGCATTAAGGTCAATTACATGCACTCCGATACGGCGACGATGGACCGTGTCGAGATCCTGCGAACGCTGCGCGAGGGCAAGATCGATGTTCTCGTTGGCATCAACCTGCTCCGCGAGGGTCTAGACCTTCCCGAGGTCTCGCTGGTGGCAATTCTCGACGCTGACAAGGAAGGCTTCTTGCGCAACCGCCGTTCGTTGATTCAGACGATTGGCCGCGCGGCCCGTAACGCCGATGGCGAGGTCATCATGTATGCAGACGTTGTGACCGATTCGATGAAAGAAGCCATCGAGGAGACGCAGCGCCGTCGCGAGATTCAGATGGCATATAACGAAGAGCATGGCATTGTGCCCAAGACGGTCCGCAAGGCCATTAACGACATTTCGAGCTTTATTGCCGAGGCCGAAAAGACTGTGGGTTCCAAGGGGCGCTCGAAGGGCGACTCTCTTGGTCATGGCGCATTCTATACGCCCGATGAGTCGGGCGAGGGCGGCGTGCCGGAAACGGTGGTACCCGAGCAGACACTTGCGGAGCAGTTGGAAGAGCTACCGCATGACGAGCTTGTCCGGATCGTCGAAACCATGGAAGAGGATATGCGCAACGCTTCTGCCGCCATGGACTTTGAGGAGGCGGCGCGCCTGCGCGATGCCGTCGTTCAGATTCGGGCGATGCTCGAGGGTGCGTCTGAGGACGAGACGATCGAGCGCTTACGTTCGCAGGCCCGCAAGGGTTCCACGTTCGCATCGGGCAGAAAACGCCAGGGTGCACGGTTTAAGAAATAGCGAACAGGCCCCGAGTTCCCTGTGGAGCTCGGGGCCTGTATCTTATGCGCGCTGGAATTCGTGCGCTAGAGGTCTGCGATCAGGGCTTCGGCACAACGGATGCCGTCGGTGGCCGCGCTCATGATGCCGCCGGCATATCCAGCTCCCTCACCACAAGGGTAGAGGCCCGGGGTCGACACGGCATGGCATGCTCGGTCTCGGGTGACAGTGACCGGTGAGCTCGAACGAGTCTCCACGCCGGTAAGAACGGCATCGGGGCGGTCGTAGCCTCGTAGCTTTTTTCCGAGTAGGGGAAGTCCCAGGCGGAGCGACTCGACGATATGCTGCGGCAGGGCTTCGTCAATTGCCGTCCAGGTCACACCGAGCGGATATGTGGGCTTTACCTTTCCGGGCGCCTTGCTGGCGCGTCCTGCGAGAAAATCTCCGACGAGCTGTGCCGGTGCGTTCCAGTTGGAACCGCCCAGGCGATAGGCAGCCGCCTCGCAGGCACGCTGGAGCTCGATGCCGGCGAGCGGGTCATCGTTGGGAAGGTCCTCAGGCGTGACGTTAACGAGCAGGGCGGCATTTGCGTTGCGTCCGTCGCGGGCATTGAGACTGGCCCCGTTGACGCACAGATGGCACGGTTCTGAAGAGGCGGCAACAACCTGTCCGCCGGGGCACATGCAAAACGAGAACACGCTGCGGCCGTTGGGAAGATGGGCAACAAGTTTGTAAGGGGCCGCCCCGAGCGCTGGATGCCCCGCCGAGGCACCATATTGGGCTCGGTCGATGTCGCGCTGCGGATGCTCGATGCGAACGCCCATGGCAAAGGTCTTTTGTGCGAGGGCCACGTTGTGGTCCTTAAGGAGCTCAAAAATATCGCGAGCAGAATGCCCGCAGGCGAGGATGAGGTGCTTTGTCTCGATTGGTTCGCAAGTGGCGTCTTGGGACGATTGGGCATCAATACCGGTGATGGCGCCAGACGCGTCGATGCGAATGTCGACGAGCCTCGTTCGATAACGGACGACACCTCCGAGCTGCTCGATGCGCTGGGATATAGCGGTAACAACCTTGGGAAGGATGTCGGAGCCAATGTGCGGCTTGGCATCCCACAGAATATCGCGGGGTGCACCCGCCTCGACGAAGGTTTCAAGGATAAGGCGATGGGCGGGATTTTTGGTTCCCGTATTGAGCTTGCCGTCCGAGAAAGTCCCCGCGCCGCCCAGGCCAAACTGGATATTGCTCTCGGGGTCGAGGATGCGCTCCTTTAGAAAGAGGTCGATCGCCTGCGAGCGGCGAAATGCCGGATCGCCGCGCTCGATGAGCAAGGGCTCAAGACCTGCTTCGGCGAGCGTAAGCGCAGCGAAAAGGCCGGCACATCCGGCGCCGACAACGACGGGGCGTTCTTTGGGTACGCCGGAAACGGGGGAGGGGAATGAAGGCTCATCGTCTTCTATCGCGCGTACGCGCGAGCGGTCACGCTCGGCAACGCTGTCGACCGCTTCTCGCTCGAGGTGGGGACTAGTCAGCTCAACACGAAAGCTCAGAATAAAATGGACGTCTCGTTTTTTGCGAGCGTCGATTGACTTGCGGTGGAGCTCGATGGACTTGATCTCGGAGTCCTTGCAACGTAGGACGCGCTTGGCGACTCGCTTGCCAACAATGAGGCAGGCATTTTCATCGCCGGCTTCATCGAGTGACGCGTTGACTTGGGTGATTTCGATCATCGAGGTCTCCTTAGAGGCAAGAAAGAGGCCGTCCGGTATCCCAGACGGCCCGAATGCGTTTTTGATTATAGACTGAGCGGCTACAGGCTGCTTGCAGCGCGAATGCCCGAGAGCCAGGCCCACGCAAGGTTAAAGCCTCCGCAATCGGCGTCGATGTCGAGCGCTTCGCCGCAGACGTAAAGCGGGGCGTCGACAGCGCTGCGCGCGCGTAGACTGGGCGTTGAGATGCTCTCGACAGATACGCCACCACGCGTGACCTGCGCCGAGCGCTCCTCGGCTGTTCCCTCGACGAGCAACTTAAAGTGCTTGAGGATCGAGACCAGGTGGATGACATCGTTGGAGCCTGGATGGCACTGCTCGAACGCCGTGCAGACGACGTGGGAGAGTTGCGGGGCGAGCATGCCGTCGAGCCAACGGGGATCGCGGGGCGAAAAGCCGCCGAGCAGCTCAACGCGCCGGTTGAGCATATCGAGCAGCTCGTCTTTGGAGAGGTCGGGGAAAACGTCGAGCAGGATCGTATCGCCGCGCTGGATACGACGGGAGAGGTTGAAGACAGCGACGCCCGAGATGCCGAAGGCTCGAAACAGTACTTCACCGTCTTCGTGCCAGAGCTCACTATGGTTACGGGCGAGCGTCAAGCGGGCGCGGACGCGTAGGCCATCCAACGCCTTGAGGGCCATCCGGTCGCCGACGACCGATGCCGACACGGGACAGAGGACGGGGCGCAGCGGCGTTAGGGGGAGGCTAAACGTCTCGGCGATGCCGGCGGGGTTGCCGCCCGTGGCGATAATTGCGGCATGTGTCTGCAGGGCCTCGTTCTTGCGAGGGACATCGGCGAGCGCTTTCCGAAGCGAGCGGAGCTCCGATTTTCGGTCGTCGTGCTTTTTTGCCTTGAGCGCCCGCGCTGGACGGTCTATTTGGAGTGCCCAGCCTTCGGAAGCTTCGTGTGCCGAGGCAACGTTGGCTCCGCAGATTAAGGTGATACCTAGGCGGTCGCAAACGTTGAGAAGCGCGTCGCGCACCGATTCGGCGCGAAGGGAGCGCGGGTACAGTCGGCCTTCCTCGGAGGTTGTCATGATGCCCAGCGAGGAGAAGAAACCCATAAGCTCTTGTTCGGGTTGGGGGCCCATGACGGATTCGACGAATGCGGGGTGGTTATACCGCTGAGGATCAATCGATTCGTTGGAGAGGTTGCAGCGGCCGTTGCCGGTCGCAAGGAGCTTAAGGCCGCAGGCGACATCGCGCTCAACGATGCAGACGCTTTTGCCAGCACGTGCGGCTGTAATGGCGGCGGCGAGGCCTGAAGCCCCGCCGCCGATTACCAAGACGTCATAGAAGGCGCTCGCGTTCACTTAGGCCTCGTCGGTCTCGTGCGGGGTAATGGCCTCGACGGCAGAGACTGCCTTGGGCAACATGTCATCGGGCAGCGCGGTCTCGACCTCGCCCTTATCGCAGGCCTCGGCGAGTGCCGGATTAATGGGAAGCTGGCCCAAGATGTCGAGGTTATAGCGATCTGCGACCTCGGGGAGCTTGCTCTTGCCAAAGACCTCGATCTTCTTGCCGCAGTCGGGGCACTCAATATAGCTCATGTTCTCGACAATGCCCAGAATGGGGACGTTCATCTTCTCGGCCATGTTGACCGCCTTGGCGACGATCATCGAGACCAGATCCTGCGGGCTCGTGACGATGACGATGCCGTCGACGGGCAGTGACTGGAAGACGGTGAGCGCGACGTCGCCTGTTCCCGGAGGCATGTCGACCAGCAGGTAGTCGATGGGGCCCCACGAGGTCTCGCTCCAGAACTGCCTAATGGCGCCTGCGATGACCGGACCGCGCCAAAGGACGGGGTCGGTCTCGTTTTGGAGCAGCAGGTTGGAGCTCATGACCTTGACGCCGTGCTCGGAGATTTCGGGCAGCATAAGGTTGCCAAGGGCATGGACGTGGCGTCCGCTCATACCGAACATCTTGGGGATAGAGGGACCGGTGATGTCGGCATCGAGGACGCCGACCTTGTGGCCGTGGCGGGCAAGCTCGGTGGCGATGGCACCGGTGACAAACGACTTGCCGACACCGCCCTTGCCGGAAAGCACGGCGATGACGCGTTTGACCTCGGACAGCGTGTTCTCCTCAAATTGCGTCGGCGACGTTTGTCCGCCGGCGGCCTGTGCGTGCTCGCAACCCATGTATGACTCCTTTGTATATGTTGGGGCCGGGGCCCCGCGATGTGACACGAGCGTCATTGTACCCTCGTTTGCGAGCGGGAGTCATTTGCGATGCATTTGGGCCGAGCGTGCTTGCAATACGATGGGCCCAAGCGAATGGGCGGGCTTACTGAACTTTGCTGGCGAACTCGAGGTATTGCATGCGCTGCAGTTTGTCGATCGTCGAGGCGTATGGGCTGTCTTCAGATCCCAAGTCGTAGCGCAGCCCGTCGACACCGAGATAACCGGCGACATTGATGGTGGGCACATCTGACCTTGTTGCAAGCAGGGCCTTTTGATAGTCGGTGAGCGGGGCGCCGATCTTATTAAGGGTAATGGCTGCAATCTCGTTTGCCCCGACAGTGTCGTAGACGTTGAGCTCGGTATTGCCGGCGATTTCATAGTTAGCCCAGACGAAATAGGTCGACTGATAGATACGGAAAGCGTGGCTTGCCGTATCTTCCTGAGGGTACAGCTCATCGTTGAGAGTCGTTGCGGCGCTCGGCTGATGGTCGCCAAAAAAGACAAGAACAACCGGTCTGCCGATATTGCGGAGCTCGTTGATAAAGTACTCGAGGTCCCGGTCGGATGCGTTGATGCAGGTGAGATAGGTGTTGAGCGCGCTATTGGCGCCCTCGCTGGCTCCCTCGACCCAATAGTTTGTCAGCTCCTCGGCGGGAACGGTGCCATAGTCGTAGCCGCCGTGATTTTGCATCGTGACGTCAAAGATGAACTGCGGGGCTTCGTCGGTTCTAAGCAGGTCGAGTATCTTGTCGTAGGTGGCGTAGTCGCATACGCCGGCATGGTAACAGGGTGCACCTTCGAAATCGCCGATTGAAAGAAAGTCTCCAAAGCCCAGCTGCTGATAGATTTTATCTCGATGGTAGTTGACGGGGTTTTGCGGGTGCATAGCGGTAGCGGTATACCCAAGCTCCTTGAGGTTCTTTGCCAGGCTGTTGACGCCATTCATCTGATACAGCTGATAAGGGATTTTGCCTAATCCGACAAAGGCCGTTGTCGCTCCGGTCAAAAATTCGAATTCGGAGTTCGCCGTTCCGCCACCGGCGACCGAAGCGAGCATGGTGCCGCGAACAAGTGTGTCGGGAAGCGAGTTGTAGAATGCAGGGCCGGTGTACCCGGCCGCCTGGAGCTGCTCAAAGCACGAAAGGTCACTAAAACTCTCGTTCATGACGGCAACAATCGTCGGCTTGATTTCATTGAACTGGGCAACGGCCGCCGCGCGCTGCTCGCTCGAGCCATACGTGCTGTCGTAGGCGGCGGCGAGCTCCTGCTCGATGCTCTGCGCCTCATCGGGCGTATAGTCTTCGGGCTTCTCAATGGGCAACTCGTTAACCATTTCGGTGAACGAAGTGATAAAACCCTGAGACGCATACGTGGTGATGGGCTGCCAACGGTCAAATCCAAAATCCAGCGCCTGCTCCAAGTCGATGCTGGAAAAGCCCGAGAGCCCCACAACGATCACGAGCAGAAAAGCACAGAGGTTGGCGGCGATTGCGGGGAAGACATGGGTGGGCGTACGGAGCTTTCGCGGTCGGATAAGAGAAAGAAGCCCCAGGGAAATCTCCAGCAGGGCGAGAGAGGTTACGATTCCGGCGGTAAAGGTAAACTCGTATCCCTCGCTCACTTCCATTGCGGTGCCAAGGGCCAAGATATCGCTTGGCAGGATGGCCTCGCCTTTAAACGTTATGACGAAGTGCTCGGCAACGCCAAGGATGCAGCAGACGACGGGCACGAGGGCCATGACGCCTCCATGACGCTGTCCCAGCAAATAAAGGGAGAGCAGAACCGTTGCGAGCAGCCCGACGGAAAACCCGAATGAGTTGGCGGGAATGCGATAGAACGTTTCGTTACAGGCAATTTCGAGTGAAACGAACGAGAGCGCTGAAACAGCGGCGATGACAAGGATGTCACGGCAAATACAGGCAACCGTTCCCGTCGCAAGATCGGTTTGGTCGATAAGTCCCGAAACCAAGGGTTCGACAAGAAGTATGACGGCGGCAGCACCGAGCGCCGAATAAGAAAGGACCCATAGGGAACTGTCCTCATTTACGAGCAATTGATTCGTAATCCATGCAGCTACCACGCCGAGCGGGATGAGGAGCGTCGCGCACCAAAAGACGCGGGCAATGGGCGGCTTTTCATTGTGTTTGATTGAAAAATACACGCGCACGACGACGGTGGCCACGATAAGGACGGCGATGAATATGGGCAGATTGGCCATGTCGCTCGAAGTGATTTCAAGGGGGATATCTTCGGTCATGGACGTTCCTCTGTTACAGCAAATTAAGTTCAGTATTAGATTACTGTAACCTTTCCACGGCATTTCGAGAAACAAAGCGCCCGATACGCAAAGCTAAAGGTCTGCGAATCTTGTATTACGAACATCTGTGCGCGTCGAGTGCGCTAAACTCATCGACAGTATGATTCGATGCAATAGGAGGCAAGGAGCTTCCATGTCTGATTCTTCTATCGTTATTCGCGGCGCTCGTGAGCATAACCTCCGGGATATCGATGTTTCCATTCCGCGTGACCAACTCGTGGTCATTACCGGTCTTTCTGGCTCGGGCAAGAGTTCGCTGGCATTTGACACTATCTATGCCGAGGGCCAGCGTCGATACGTCGAGAGCCTTTCGAGTTATGCGCGCCAGTTCTTGGGCCAGATGGACAAACCCGACTTGGATTCAATCGACGGCCTTTCGCCGGCGGTGTCGATCGACCAAAAGACGACGTCTAAAAACCCTCGCTCGACGGTTGGCACCGTAACCGAGATTTATGACTATCTGCGCCTGCTGTTCGCCCGTGTGGGCACCCCGCACTGTCCCGAATGCGGCCGTGTCATTGAGCGCCAAACCACCGACCAGGTCGCCGATAAGGTCCTGGCGGCGGGAGAGGGTCGTCGTGCGTTTGTGCTGGCACCGGTGGTACGCGGGCGAAAAGGCGAGTACACCAAACTGTTTGAGGACCTTCGCGCCGAGGGCTTTAGCCGCGTGCGTGTCGACGGCGAGGTTCGCTCGCTTGATGACCCTATCGATTTAGATAAGAAATTCAAGCACGATATCGAGGTCGTGGTCGACCGCATCGTGATTCGCGAGAACTCGCTGGGCCGTATTGCCGAGTCCGTTGAACAGGCGACTGCGCTGGCTCATGGCAATGTAAACGTGTACATGCTGCCCGATCGTGATGCTCCCGAGGGGACCGAGGGCGAGCTGCTGGAGTATTCGTTGGCCCTGGCGTGCCCGGAGCATGGACACTCCATTGATGACCTGCAGCCGCGTGATTTCTCGTTCAACGCGCCCTATGGCGCGTGCCCAGAGTGCGATGGCCTTGGCTTTAAGAAGACGGTCGATGCCGAGGCCCTAATCGAAGACCCCTCGAAGTCGATCGCCGACGGGGTCTTTGGCAGCCTGTTTGGCAACTCTAACTACTATCCGCAGATTTTCGCTGCGGTCTGCAAACACTTTAAGGTGAGCGTCGATACGCCGTGGGAGGATCTGCCTCCGCGGGTGCGTCACGCGTTTTTAGACGGCATGGGCGACCAGAAGATTTCGGTCGACTATCAAAAGCTCGATGGGCGCCGCAGCCAGTGGGACACCAAGTTCTCGGGTGTGCGCAATATCCTGTACGAGCGCTATACCGAGACGACGAATGAGAACACCAAGGCGCGCTTGGAGAAGTACATCCGCGAGGAGCCGTGCTCGAGTTGCCATGGTGCTCGTCTGCGCCCCGAGATGCTCGCCGTTACCGTAGGCGGTAAGTCCATTTACGAGGTCTGCTGCCTATCGTGCCGCGAGTCGCTCGAGTTTTTTGAGGGCCTGGAGCTTACCGAGCGCCAACAATTTATCGGCGGGCGCATCGTTAAGGAAATCCTGGAGCGCCTGCGCTTTCTGGTCGATGTCGGACTCGACTATCTGACCCTCGACCGTGCCTCGGCGACGCTTTCCGGAGGCGAGGCCCAGCGCATTCGCCTGGCAACGCAGATCGGCGCCGGCCTCATGGGTGTGCTGTACATTTTGGACGAGCCGTCGATCGGCCTCCATCAGCGCGATAACGAGCGCCTGATCAAGACGCTTGAGCGCCTACGCGATATCGGCAATACCGTCATCGTCGTCGAGCATGATGAGGATACGATTCGTGCTGCCGACTATGTGGTCGACATGGGCCCCGGTGCGGGCGTGAACGGCGGACACGTGGTCGCCGCGGGAACGCCTGCCGATATCATGGCGTGCCCCGATTCGATGACGGGTGCCTACCTGACCGGCAAGCGAATGATTCGGGTTCCCGATGAACGCCGCAAGCCCGGTCGCGGCTGCCTTAAGATCACGGGCGCCCGCGCCAACAACCTCAAAAACGTTACCGCCAAGATCGAGTTTGGTACGCTTACGGTTGTTACCGGCGTGTCGGGATCGGGCAAGAGCTCCCTGGTTACCGACACCATTGCGCCTGCGCTTACGAATGCCATTCACCGTTCGACGCGTCCTGTGGGCCCGTACAAAAAGCTCGAGGGTATCGAGTGCATCGATAAGGTGATCGACATTGACCAGTCGCCGATTGGCCGCACGCCGCGTTCCAACCCTGCTACGTACATTGGCCTGTGGGATGATCTTCGCGCACTGTTTGCGAGTACGCCGGAGTCGAAGGCGCGTGGCTACTCGCCGGGACGTTTCTCCTTTAACGTGAGCGGCGGTCGCTGCGAAGCATGCAAGGGCGACGGACAAATTAAGATCGAGATGCACTTCCTTCCCGATATCTATGTCCCCTGTGAGGTCTGCGGCGGCAAACGCTATAACCGCGAGACGCTCGAGGTCACCTACCGTGGTAAGACCATCTCGGACGTGCTCGACATGAGCGTCACCGAGGCACTGGCCTTCTTTGGGAATATCCCGCAGATTAAGCGCAAGCTCCAGACGCTGTACGATGTAGGCTTGGGCTACGTGAGCCTGGGCCAGCCCGCCACGACGCTCTCGGGCGGCGAGGCGCAGCGTGTGAAGCTCGCCAAGGAGCTTCATCGACGCCAGACGGGCAAGACGTTCTATATTTTGGATGAGCCGACGACCGGCCTTCATTTTGAGGACGTCCGCCAGCTGCTCGATGTGCTGCAGCGCTTGGTCGATGCGGGCAACACGGTGCTGGTGATTGAACACAACCTTGATGTCATCAAGGTTGCCGACCGCCTGATCGATATGGGCCCCGAGGGCGGTAACGGCGGCGGAACCGTCGTGGTTTCGGGCACACCGGAGCAGGTTGTGGACTGTTCGCAGAGTTATACGGGCAAGTTTTTGGCGCCGTTGCTCAGGCGTGACCGGGAGCGTCAGGCTCAACTTGATGCTCAATAAATAGGCGATTCAGTTTATGGGTGCCATCGACTCCTTGTGATTCGATGGCGCTTGCTGTGTCGAAGTTACGTATGCAGCCGAATTGGACATATACTTAATCCTTGCGTCCGAATGCGAGGGAAAGGATGTGCCATGGCAAAGGCTGTTAAGACGCCAAAAACCAATGCGATGCGCGAGCTGGAAAGCGCCGGCATCTCCTATGTTCTCCATACGTACGAAGACGGTGGCGATGAATCGTCAGGTCTGGGCGTCGCGATTTCCGAGCAGCTTGGCGAGGAGCCCGGTCAAGGATTTAAGACCTTGGTCTGCGTGACGCCGTCCAACGACCACGTCGTGTGCTGCATCCCTGTTGCCGACGAGCTCGATCTAAAGTCCGCCGCGCGTGCCGCGGGGGAGAAGTCCTTGGCCATGATGCATGTGAAGGATTTGCTTGCGGCGACTGGCTACGTTCGCGGCGGCTGCAGTCCGGTCGGTATGAAAAAACGCTACAGGACGCTCATTGATGAGACATGTGTCCTTTGGGATACCATTTTTATTTCGGGAGGCAAGCGTGGTTATCAGCTCGAGCTTGCACCTGATGATTTAATTGCATTTTGCGGGGCGACAGTTGCCGCGATTACGAGAGAGGACTGAGCGATGCCGCAGGAAGAATTGAAGCGCGGAGCTCATTTTGCAGAAGAATCTGCGCCTCAGACACCCTCATCCGAAGCTTCTTCGTCGCGAGATGACACTGACGACATGGGCTCGTCGGACTACTCCACGGTTGGTCGTTCCGCCGGGCTTATGACCATCCTGACCATCGTGTCTCGCGTCACCGGTTTTATCCGCACGTGGGCAATGGCGGCCGCTATCGGCATGTCACTGCTCTCGTCTTCCTATCAGGTCGCCAACAACCTGCCCAATATGCTCTACGAACTCGTGATGGGCGGCATGCTCGTGACGGCGTTTTTGCCCGTGTACATGGGCGTGAGGCGTGAGCAGGGTCGCGAGGCCTCTAACGAGTACGTGGGCAACCTGCTCGGTATTCTGCTATTGGTGCTGGGTGGCATTTCGTTGCTGGGGACCGTGTTCGCCCCGGGCTTTATCTGGACGCAATCGTTCCTTTCGGGTGACGGCGGCAGCATGGATACCGCTGCGTTCATGTTCCGTTTCTTTGCCATCCAGATTCTGTTTTATGGTTTGGGCTCGGTGTTTTCGGGCGTCCTCAACGCACACCGCGACTACTTCTGGTCGACGTTTGCCCCGGTCCTCAACAATGTGATCGTCATTGCGAGCTTTATGGGCTTTGCGCCCGTGTCCGCACAGTTTGGCGAACGTGCCGGCATCATCTTGATTGCGGCCGGTACGACCCTCGGTGTCTTTGTTCAGATGGCATGTCAGATCCCCGCGCTTGGCAAGCACGGCGTGCATCCCCATATCCATATCGACTTTAAGGACCCCGCACTGCGCCAGACGATTGCGCTCGGTATCCCGACGCTGCTCGCCACGGTGTGCATGTTTGTCTCGACTTCTATCACCAACGCTGCTGCGCTGGTGGTCCAGCCCGAGACCGGTCCTTCCGTCATCGCCTATGCGCGCCTGTGGTACACGCTGCCCTACGCGCTGATTGCCGCCTCGCTTTCGACGGCGCTCTATACCGAGCTCTCTCACGACGCACAGGAGAAGGATTACGACAGCGTCCGCACGGGCATTTCGCGTGGCGTCGCCCAGATGCTGTTCTTCCTGATTCCATTCGCGCTGTACTTGATTGTCTTCGCGCGTCCGCTCAACATGATCTACTGCGCTGGCAAGTTCGATGAGTCCGGTGTGGCGCTGGTGTCGGAGTTCCTTATCTACCTGGCACTTTCCCTGCCGCTCTACGGCGTGGTCGTGCTGATGCAGAAGAGCTTCTCGGCCCTGCTCGATATGAAACCTTATAGCCGCTATTGCCTGTACTCCGCTATCGGTCAGGCCGGTTCGGTGCTGCTGTTTGGCGTGGTGCTGGGCTACGGTATGCCGGCTATTGCGCTCTCGTACGTCGTTGACTACGTGGTTTTAGTCGGATGCTCACTGTGGTGGCTGCGCCGTCGTCTGCACGGCCTTCAGGTCAAGTCTATCCTGCACGGCGGTTTCTTTGGCCTATTGTTCGGTGGCTTGGGCGCTGCCGCGGGTGCCGGCGTCATGTGGGCACTCGAGCACTTTGTCGGAGTGCTTGGCAGCTCGATCCTAATTACCCTGGGCTACGTTTGTGTTGCAGGCGTCGTCTCGCTTGCTGTAACTTTTGGTCTTGCCTTCGTCTTTAAGATGCCCGAGGTCTCGGCGCTGCTTCGTCGCAAGTAGGTGCGCGTGGCAGGTCACGACAACATTCCAACACTTGCCGAGCAGGTTTCGCGCGTTCCCACGCAACCCGGCTGCTATCTTTGGAAAGATGCCAAGGGCGATGTCATCTATGTGGGCAAGGCAAAAAACTTGCGTGCCCGTATGCGTCAATACGTGACGCTGCAGGACGAGCGTCAAAAGATCCCGCTCATGATGCAGCTGGTGGCGAGCTTTGACTATATCGTGGTGGAGACCGAGCACGAGGCATTGGTGCTCGAGCGCAATCTGATTGGCCAGTACCATCCGTACTTTAACGTCGATCTCAAAGACGATAAAAGCTATCCTTTTATCGCCATCACCAAGGGCGATTTGTTTCCGGCAATCAAATACACGCGAGAGCGTCATAAACCGGGAACGCGCTATTTTGGCCCCTATACCGATAGCCGCGCGGCGCGTGAGACCATCGATACGCTACGCAAGGTTATTCCTATTTGCTCGGCATCCTGTGCGGAATGGCGCCGCTGCCGCCGCATCGTCGAATCTCATAAGGGCGAAGAAGACATCGTCAATATGATTTGCGCGCAAAACGGGCGTCCCTGCTTTGACTACCATGTCGGGCGCGGGCCGGGCGCATGCGTCGGCGCGATTTCCCCTGCCGACTATGCCAAGAACGTCAAGCGTGTCGAACGTTTCTTGTCGGGTCATCGCAAGGATGTCGTCGACGAGCTTACGTCCGAGATGACGGAGGCAGCCGAGACACTCGATTTTGAGCGTGCGGCGCGCGTCAAGCGTCGCCTGGAAGTCATTAGGGGTCTGGACGATCGCCAACAGGTCGTTTTTCCATCAAGCGTCGATATCGACGTCATCGGCTTCTATCGCGAAGAGACTATCTCTGCCGCCTGTGTCTTTGTCGTTCGCGAGGGCCGAACGGTTCGAACTTGTGAGTTCATCCTCGATAAAGGCCTGGACGTCGACGAGGAAGAGCTTCAATCGGGCTTTCTTAAGCGCTATTACGACGAGACGGCTGATATTCCAGCCGAGATCAATCTCTCTGTCGAGCTTGAGGATGCCGAAGCGTTGGGGGAGTGGCTTGCGGGCAAGCGCGAGCGCTCTTGCCATCTCCATAGGCCGCAGCGCGGCGAAAAGCGCCGCCTGCTCGATATGGCTTCCAAAAATGCGCGCCATGCCCTCATGCGCTACATGATGCGCACGGGGTATGCTGACGATCGCACCAATCAGGCGCTCCTGGAGCTCGAAAGCGCGCTGGCGCTGCCTGCGCCGCCGTTGCGCATCGAGTGCTTCGATATCTCGACGTTGCACGGCACCTTTACCGTCGCTTCGATGGTGGTATTTACCAACGGCCGTGCTGACAAGGGCCAGTATCGTCGCTTTAAAATTCAGGCCGAATTGGACGAGGCGAACGACTTCGTATCGATGTCCGAGGTTCTGGGGCGTCGCTATGCTCCCGAGCGCATGGCGGACGAGCGCTTTGGCTCGCGCCCCGATTTGCTCGTAGTCGATGGCGGCAAGCCGCAATTGACCGCTGCAATTAAGCAACTCGAGGCACTCGGCCTCGATATACCAGTTTGTGGCTTGGCAAAGGCCGATGAGGAGGTTTTCGTGCCTTGGGACGAGACTCCCGTCGTGCTGCCGACCGGCTCCGCTTCGCTTTATCTGATCAAGCAGATTCGCGATGAATCCCACCGATTTGCGATTACGTTCCACCGCGAGTTGCGCGATAAGGCTATGACGGTTTCGGTGCTTGACGACGTTCCAGGCGTGGGGCCCACCAGAAAACGTGCAATTATGCGCCATTTTGGCTCGATGAAGCGTTTGCGCGCGGCCAGCGAGCAGGAGATTGCAGAAGTTCGAGGCGTTCCGGCCGATGTTGCCAAAGCGGTCCACGAGGCACTTGTTGCATGGAATGCCGAGCGCGCCCAGGCATCGGTCAACCGTTCCGAATGCTAAACGCGCTTCTAAACAACTGATATACATGATTGGCCGATTTTCAATCATTTGTTTCGCGGCGATTACCTGCCGATTTTGGGTTTTATTAACGCTAAAACGTTTGACTAACCATGGTGAACAACACTGCTATCCTGCGGGTTGACGAAGACTGATATCTCACCTCGTCGATACATACTGTCTGTCGAATCATTTGTCAATGAATTCGGTGAACGGTAGTAAATACCGTTCAAGCGGATGTATGTATCGGTCGCCGAGTGCGGCACCTCAGTTGGGTTTGTCGGTAGGTAAGGTATATATCGTCCGCAAGTTGCGCGGGGGCAAGTCTAGGTGCTCCCGGGTAAGATTCTCTATTGATAGGAGAAGACATGGCCATCATCAACAAGGGTATGTCCAGGCGTTCGTTCCTCGGCCTCACCGGCAGCGTCGCTGCTGTCGCAGGGCTTGGTCTCACCGGCTGCGGTGGCAACTCTAGCGACGAGGGTTCCGCTTCCGGTTCCGCCGATTCCGCCAACCGTGGCGGCGGCGTGATCACCGCTGGTTCCGCTTACGCTCCGTCCAGCTTCGACCCCGCCAGCACCGGCTCCGCTGTGGGCCTGGGTGCTAACTGGCACGTCGTCGAGGGCCTCTACGGCATCGATTACCACGACTACAGCACCTTCAACGAGCTCGCCACCGACGATCCCAAGTCTGTGGACGACACCACTTTCGAGGTCACCATTCGCAAGGGCGCCAAGTTCTCCGATGGCACCGAGGTCACCGCTGACGATGTCGTTGCCTCCTACACCGCTTGCGCCGCTTCCGCTACCTATGCTCCGTTCTTCCAGCCCTTCGAGTCCATCGAGGCCAAGGACGCCAGCACCGTGACGGTCAAGACCAAGGTCCCCAACTTCTCCCTGCTCAAGGATCGTCTGGCCATCGTCCGCGTTACCCCGGCCACCCAGACCGAGGAGGATCGCGCCAAGCAGCCGATCGGCTCCGGCCCCTGGATGTACGACTCTATCTCCGATACCGAGATCACCCTGGTTCCCAACCCCGAGTACAACGGTGAGTATGCTGCCGAGGATAAGAAGATCCAGTACAGCATCCTGACCGACCCCACCGCTCGCGTTACCGCTCAGCAGGAGGGCTCCACGCTCGTTATGGAGCTTGTTACCGCTGACGCCGTCGACCAGCTCGAGAGCGCCGGCTGCAAGATCGATAACGTTCAGGGTTTCGGCACCCGCTTCATCATGTTCAACGTCGCCAAGGAGCCTTGGAACAACGTCAAGGTCCGTCAGGCCGTCATGTATGCGCTCGACACCGAGAAGATGGTCAGCAACACCTTCGCCGGCCTTGCCACCGCTGCCAGCTGCTACCTGCCCAAGAGCTTCACCAACTATCATGAGGCTTCCACGGTGTACAAGACCGACGCCAAGAAGGCTAAGAAGCTCATCGAGGAGTCTGGCATCACCCCGGGTGCCATCACCCTGCGCACCACCGACAACGAGCAGATCAAGGGCATGGCCGCCCAGGTCAAGAACGACCTCGACGCTCTCGGCTTCGATGTGACCATCCAGACCGATACCTCGCCGGCCACCTATGCTGCCATCGACGGCGGCGAGGCCTACGATATCCTCCTTGCCCCTGGCGATCCTTCCTGCTTCGGCGCCGACCCCGACCTGCTGCTCAACTGGTGGTACGGCGACAACGTCTGGATGCAGACCCGTTGCCCGTGGAAGGAGTCCGCTGAGTGGCAGAAGCTCCACGGTCTCATGGACGAGGCTCTTGCCGCCGAGGGCGACGAGCAGCAGAAGAAGTGGAACGAGTGCTTCGACATCATTGCCGACAACGCTGTTCTGTACCCCGTTGTCCACGTCAAGACCGTCTCCGCTTCCTGGGACGATCCGTCCACTGCGCCCAACGGCGAGGCCCTCGATGGCTTCAAGGGCATCGGCACGACGAGCATGTCCTTCAGGGGCGTCGCGACCGTCAAGGCGTAAGGCTCGCTTGAGTCTGTATGCAGGATGTCGGTCGTTGGGACCGTATCCTCATAGTTGAAACAAAGACCCGGGCGGCAACGATGTCGCCCGGGTCTTGTAATGAGTATCCGTACTCATATACCAGTTGGTCCTACCGACAAAAGAAAGGGGAGAGAACGTGAACAACTTGCTACGTTTGATTGGAAGGCGTCTTGTGGCGCTGCCGATCATGGCATTGGGCGTCACCGTCCTGGTGTTCTTCCTTATGTCGTTCTCCAAGACCGACCCCGCCTACACGGCGTTGGGTGACGGTGCCTCGCCCGAGGCGGTTGCCGAGTACCATGAGAAGTATGGTCTGGACGACCCCTGGCCCGTGCGCTACGTGCGCTATATGGGCGATTTGATTCATGGCGACATGGGCACCTATGGTGCTGCTCGCAACTCCGTTGCCAAGCGCATCTCCACGGCCTTGCCCGTCACGATGCAGCTGACCTTCATCGGCCTTGCCATCGGTGCGGTCGTTTCGTTTTTACTCGGCGTCATCGCGGCACTGTATCGCGACAAATGGCCGGATCAAGTGATCCGCGTCTTTTCCATCGCCGGCTTGGCAACCCCGTCGTTCTGGCTTGCCGTTCTGTTGATCCTGCTGTTCTCTTCCTACCTTAAGGTGCTTCCGGCATCGGGTGCTCTGCCTCACTTCACCACGAATCCGGTTGGCTATCTGGGACGTATGATCATGCCCGCCGTCGCCTTGGCATTTCCGCTGACGGGCCAGATGACTCGTATCGTGCGTACCGCCATGGTCGAGGAGCTCGACAAGGACTATGTCCGTATGGCTCGCGGCGCCGGCGTTCCCGAGAAGGTCGTCGTCGGCATCAACGTACTTCGCAATGCGCTGATCACCCCGGTCACCACCCTCGGTCTTAAGATCGGCTACCTCATGGGCGGCGCCGTCGTCATCGAGGTTATCTTCAACCTCCCCGGCATGGGCACCGCGATCCTGCAGGGCGTTCAGGGCAACGAGGCGAACCTGGTTCAGGGCGTCGTCATCGTCGTTGCTCTTGCCTTCATCATCATCAACATCGTGGTTGACATGCTCTACCTGCTCATCAACCCGCGCATCAGGACGGTGTAGATTATGGTAAAGATTCGAGAGAAGCAAACCGAGCAGCTCGAGAAGGCTGCCTCCAAGGGGCTCAAGCTCGGTGGCTGGAAGAAGATGACGCTGTCTTCTAAGATTGCCGCCGTCGTGTTGGTGCTGGTCGCCCTGACTGCGATTCTGGCGCCCCTTCTTGCCCCCTATAGCCCGGTCGAGATCTTTACGGCTCGCCAGGCTCCCGGCAACGGATTTATCTTCGGTACCGACGATAAGGGTCGCGACATTCTGTCGCGCATGCTCTACGGTGGTCGTTACTCGCTGATCATCGGCTTTGGCGCCACTGCCATGGCTCTGGTCTGCGGCTCGGTCGTGGGCGCCCTTGCGGCGGTTTCGCGCAAGGCCGTTTCCGAGACGATCATGCGTATCCTGGACATCATCATGTCTATCCCGGGTATCGCCCTCGCGGCCGTCTTCGTCTCCATCCTGGGCAACTCCGTGCCGTCGATCATCTTCGCTATCGGCTTTATGTACACTCCGCAGATTGCCCGTATCGTGCGCGCCAACATCGTGTCCGAGTACGGAGAGGACTATGTCCGCGCGGTCATCGTTTCCGGCGCCAAGGCTCCGTGGATTTTGATCAAGCATGTTCTGCGTAACTGCATCGCCCCGATCATGGTCTTCACCGTTACCCTGGTCGCCGACGCCATCATCTTCGAGGCCTCGCTGACCTTCATCGGCGCTGGTATCCAGGAGCCCACCGCTACCTGGGGCAACATCCTCGCCGACGCCCGCGGCGGCGTGCTCGCCGGCCGTTGGTGGCAGGCGTTGTTCCCGGGCCTGGCCATCATGATCACCTGCTTGGCGCTCAACATCCTCTCCGAGGGCATTACCGACGCCATGGCCGCTGCTCCCTCCGCCGCCCTGGATCCGACCGATTCCTCCAAGCGTCGCGAGGCCGACCTGCTGGTCTCCGACCCCGTTCGCGCCTACAAGGAGCAGGCCCAGTCCCTCTCCGCTCGCCTTGGCGCCCTGCGCGATGTCGAGCTCAAGCGTGACGATCGCCATGTGCCCGACGAGTCTGTCGAACCGATTCTCTCGGTCCGTGACTTCTGCATTCAGTTTGAGCACCACGGCGATATCAATGTCGTCGACCATGTCAACTTTGACGTCCGTCCTGGTCAGACCATGGGCCTGGTGGGCGAGTCCGGTTGCGGTAAGTCCATCACCACGCTGGCCATCATGGGCCTGACCGACGATGACGAGCACCTTTCCGGCGAGGTCCTCTGGGAGGGCCGCGACCTGCTCAAGATGAGCAAGAAGGAGTGGTTCGGCCTGCGCGGTACCGATATCGCTATGGTCTATCAGGACGCCCTGTCCTCGCTCAACCCCTCCATGCTCATCTCTGCCCAGATGAAGCAGCTCACCAAGCGCGGCGGCACCCGCAGCGCCGAGGAACTCCTGGAGCTCGTGGGCCTCGACCCCAAGCGTACGCTCGAGAGCTACCCGCATGAGCTTTCTGGTGGTCAGCGTCAGCGTGTTCTGATCGCTATGGCCCTTACCCGCGACCCCAAGCTGGTCATCTGCGACGAGCCCACGACCGCTCTGGACGTTACCGTCCAGAAGCAGGTCATCAAGCTGCTCAACGACCTTCAGGCCAAGCTCGGCTTTGCCATGATCTTCGTCTCGCATGACCTGGCGCTGGTCGCCGAGGTCGCCCATAACATCACGGTTATGTACGCCGGTCAGGTCATCGAGCAGGCACCCACCAAGGAGCTGCTCACTAACCCGATCCACGAGTACACCCGCGGTCTTCTGGGCTCCGTTCTGTCCATCGAGAGCGGTTCGGGCCGTCTGCACCAGGTGCCCGGCGCCGTTCCGAGCCCGCGCGATTTCCCCAAGGGCGATCGCTTCGCGCCCCGCTCGAGCCATCCGCGCATTGGCCTGGACACCCGTCCGGTCTTCAAGCGCGTGCCCGGCACCGAGCACTTCTATTCCGAGCTCCCCGACGAGGTGCTCAAGGCAAATGGTTTGACCCCTCACGCGGAGGTGATGTAGATGAGCGAGACCGCAGTCAACGGCGTCGAGCCGATCATCTTCCTTGATGACGTCCACGTCACCTTTAGGACCCGTACCGGCTCGATTCTGCACCCCAACCTGGTTCACGCCGTCCAGGGTGTAACGATTAAGCTCATGCCCGGTCAGACGATCGGCATCGTCGGCGAGTCCGGTTGCGGTAAGTCCACCACCGCCAACGTCATGTGCGGCCTGCAGGCCCCCACGAGCGGCAAGGTCTACTTTAAGGGCAAGGACGTTACCAAACGTACCG
Organism: Collinsella sp.; assembly: GCA_019425015.1. Lineage (GTDB taxonomy): Bacteria > Actinomycetota > Coriobacteriia > Coriobacteriales > Coriobacteriaceae > Collinsella. The sequence continues at coordinate 46,428 of JAHYYJ010000013.1, read as the reverse complement.
CCGAGGACCGTCGCCACATGGGTCGCGTCATCTCGGTCGTGTTCCAGAACCCGGCCACGGCGCTCAACCCCCGCATGGTCGTTCGTGAGCAGCTGCTCGACCCCATGCGCGTCCATAACTTGGGCACCGAAGCCGAGCAGGAGAAGCGCGTCAAGGAACTCCTGGAGCTCACTGGCCTGCCCAGCTCCGCCGCCGAGGTTCTTCCCGGCCAGCTTTCGGGCGGCCAGCGCCAGCGCGTCGCAATTGCCCGTGCCCTGTCGCTGAACCCCGATGCCATCATCGCCGACGAGCCCACCTCGGCTCTGGACGTTTCGGTCCGCGCGCAGATTCTGAACCTGCTGACCGACCTTAAGAAGGAGCTCGGCCTGGCCATGGTGTTCATCAGCCATGACATCCAGACGGTCCGCTATATCTCTGACGACATCATCGTTATGAATGGCGGCAAGATCGTCGAGCAGGGCGAGGCCAAGCAGGTCTTCCAGCACCCGCAGGATCCTTACACCAAGATGCTGCTCGGCGCTGCGCCGTCGCTGCTGCATCCCAAGCTCGGCGAGTAGTCTCGCTTTCCCTCCCGTGCGCCCGGTTCCCTTGCCGGGTGCACCTCCGTTGCGATTTCGAAAGGTTGGGTTCACGAGCCATGCCAAGTGCTCAGGAGCTACAACATCAATTTGGTGAATATCGAGGCGCCATGCCCCGTCCATCAGATTTCGATCTCTTTTGGAAGGATCGCATGGCTGAGGCCGACGCCGTCGGGCTTGACTATGCGATCGAGACGGCTTCGGTTGCGGATTCCGCGACCTGTCGGTTTTTCGACCTCTGGTATACCGGCATGTGTGGTGCACGCCTGCATGCCAAGTACCTCAAGCCGGTCTCGGAGGAGCCCATGCCGTTGGTGCTTCAGTTCCATGGATATCCGGGTGCGAGCCGCAGCTGGTTTGAGCAGGCGTCGTTTGCGGGCATGGGCATGGCGCTCATCGCCCTCGATTGCCCCGGCCAGGGTGGTCCCTCCGAGGATATTGGTGGATTTGAGGGCACGACGGTCGCGGGCCATATCGTCGCCGGTATCGACGGCGACCCGGCCAACCTCTACTATGTCCGCCTACACCAGGATATCCGCATTTTGTGCCGTATCGTTCGCGAGCTCGAGGGCATCGATCTTACCCGCGTATTTGTGAACGGCGCATCGCAGGGCGGCGGTTTGGGTATTGCAACCTGCGCGCTCAATAGCGATTTGGTTGACCGCGCGGCTATCCTCTATCCCTTCTTATCGGACTTCCGCCTGGTTTGGGATCTGGATGCCGACGATATTGCCTACGAGGGTCTGCGCTATTGGTCGCGTTGGTTTGACGAGGACTCGACTCGTATCGAGGAAGCCTATGCCAAGCTGGCGTACTTCGATTCCAAGAACTTTGCCCCCATGGTCAAATGCCCTGTTCTGTTTGGCACGGGCACGGCCGATATCGTCTGTCCGCCGGCGACGCAGTTTGCGGTGTACAACAACCTGTCCTGCGATAAGCGTCATGAGTTCTTTGAGGGCTTTGGCCACGAGGAGATTCAGGACTTTGATGATCTGATCATTCCGTTTTTCTGCGAGGGAGGGGAGGCTCATGTCTAAGTGCGAGAGCAATGTTGACGAGCTGATAGTCCCCGGGCTCGTGGGAATTCCTGGAACGGTTTCGTCAAGGCTCGCAGAATATCGGGACTGGCACGGTGATGTCCAAGCAGATGTTTCTGATTTAGAGACATGCGCTTCGAATCTTGAGATTCAAGGCCTGGCCATTACGGCGATTGACTTTGTTAACCCCTGCGCTCGTTACTCGGAGGTTTCCTTTGAGCTCGGTGACGATGCGGTCCACGCTCGCTTGATTGAGCCTGTTGGTCGTGCCCGAGTATCTGAGCGCGTGCCGCTGTGCCTGATGTTCCACGACATCGATCGGCCTGTGCGCGGCTGGCATCACATGACGAGATTTGCCGCCATGGGGTATGCCGTCCTCGCGCTGGATGACGATGTCGCTGGTGCGGACGACCTGCAGCGGGGGATTGCTTCGCCCGCTTTTGTCGAGCGCGTCCGTTGGGGTTGCGCGATGGCGAAGGTTGCGCGCAATCTTGATGGCATGGACCCCGACCGCATCTTTGCATGGGGCGAGGGCCTTGGCGGCGGAGTCGCGCTGGCGGTTTCTGCTCTGGATGAGCAGGGCCTCGCCTGCACGGCGGTTGCCAACCCGCTGCCCGGTGGCCTCGAGGCGCTGTCGTCTCGGGTGCGCGGCTCGGTGCTCATGGGCACATCGCTTATGGATACCGTGAGCGACCCCAAGGGCCAGTTTGCCGTGTTCAACGGTCTTGAGTGTGACCGGAGGCATATCATCTATGCCAAATACGCTCACGAGCGCATCAATGCGTTCGAAAACGAAGTCGTCGACTTCTTTAACCAAACGTTCTACCCGTGTTCTTTGGCCTAGACGGCCTGGACACTGCCAACAAGAGTGGGTGGCATAGGGTCGCCCGCCAGACAACTAAGGAGATTCTTGTGGCAACTCAGAAATTCACCGGCGTTATCCCTCCCGTTGTTGTTCCCGATACCGAAGACCACCAGCTCGACGTTGCTTCCTTTGAGCGCAGCATCAACCGCATGATCGATGCCGGCGTCGATGGCCTGTTCTTCCTGGGCTCCTCGGGCGAGGTCGTCTTCTCCACCGACGAGCGTCGTCGTCAGATCATCGCCGAGGCCGTGCGCATCGTCGATCACCGCGTGCCTGTTCTGGTCGGCATCATCGACACCGAGACCGAGCGCATGATCGAGCACGGCAAGGTCGCCCAGGAGCTGGGCGCCGACGCGCTTGTCGCCACCTGCCCGTTCTATGCCCTGCAGGGCATGACCGAGGTCGAGGAGCACTTCCGCATCCTGCACGAGGAACTCGACCTGCCCATCTTTGCCTACGACATCCCCGTGTGCGTCCACACCAAGCTCCCCTGGAAGCTCCTTGCCAAGCTCGGCGCCGAGGGCGTCCTGGCCGGCGTCAAGGATTCCTCGGGCGATGACATCTCGTTCCGCTATCTCGTTCAGGAGAACGAGAAGAACGGCCACCCGATGAGCATCCTCACCGGTCACGAGGTTGTTGTCGACGGCGCCTACCTCGGTGGCGCCGACGGTTCCGTCCCGGGTCTCGCCAACGTTGAGCCCGAGGGCTACGTGCGTCAGTGGAAGGCCGCTCAGGCCGGCGACTGGGCTACCGTCAAGGCCGAGCAGGATCGCCTCAACGAGATCTCCCACATCTGGGATGTCACCTCGGGCGTTCAGGGCTATGCCGGCGGCGTTGGTGCCTTCAAGACCGCTATGAACCTCATGGGCATCTTCGACAGCCCGACCATGCCGCGCCCGGTGAAGGCCATGACCGGCGAGAACGTCGAGGCGATTAAGAAGGTCCTCCAGGACAACGGTCTCCTGTAAAGCTTTCCCAGGCACCCGACCTCGCCGTTCAACCGTGTGGCCATGACCCATTAGGTCAATGGCCACACGGTTTCTCGGCGATCTCGGGCACCTGGATAACCTTTACTGCGCTGTGACGGCTAGCCTGACGGCGCATTTCCTGTAGTTGTTTTTATCTCCTAAGGAGAGCGACATGGAGAACAAGTACGTTTGCTCCGTCGATATCGGCGGCACCAAGATTGCGACTGCCATTATGGAGTATCCGGCTGACGGCAGCGTGCCCCATCCCGTATTTGAGGCCGAGGTTCCCACAGAGGCCCAAGAGGGCGGCGAGGCTGTCTTCCAGCGTATCGAGGCGTCCATCAAGGCCGCTCTTGAGGCGAATCCCGATGTCGAGGTCCTCGGTGTCGGTATCGGTGCCGCCGGCGTCGTCGATCCCAAGACGGGCGCCATCGCGTATGCCAACGAGATTATGCCCGGCTGGTCCGGCGTTCAGTTGGGGCCGCGTCTGCGCGAGGATCTCGGTCTTCCTGTTGCCGTTGTAGGCGACGTGCAGGCTCATGCTCTGGGCGAGGCCCACTGGGGCGTCGGCAAGGGCAAGTTCTCCGTCTTGTGTCTTGGCATCGGTACGGGCATCGGCGGCGCATATGTCGAGAACGGCCGCGTAATGCAGGGTTTCCATGGTGCTGCTGGCCATATGGGCCACATCGAGTGCTCGGCTGCCGCCGGCATTCCCTGCGCCTGCGGGCGTTCCGGCCATCTTGAGTCTGTCGCTTCGGGCACTTCCATTGGTCGTATGTACGATGAGCGCTTTGGCCGCGTCGACCCCAGCCGTCCTTCGGTCGGTCGCGATGTGAACGACCTGTGCCGCGCGGGCGACGCAAAGGCAACCGAGGTCATCCATGACGCTGGCTTTGCGCTGGGCGCCAGCTTGGGCTCGCTCGCCAATATCCTTGACCCGGAGGTCATCGTGCTTTCGGGCGGTGTGATTCACCAGGGTCCCGATTGGCGCTCGCAGACGTGGAAGGACTCGGTGCACGAGGGCTATGCCAGCCAGGCGCTCGACCCGCTTCAGGACACGCCGATCCTCATCGGTTCTCTGGAGGGCGACGCGCCGCTTATCGGTGCCGCCGAACACCTTCTTGCGTCGTTGAAGTAAACATAACTACCAAGTGCGCCTTCTGAGGTGCCGCAGATTGACGTGAAAGAGGAGCGAAGCGTACTTCGGTTCGCGAGCGACGGTTTGAACGTCAAGGTGCGGTGTCTCAGAAGGCTGTTTTGAGAAAGGTTGAGTCGCACATGACCGTTGATCCTTTGATTCAATCCCTGAAGGGAAAGCTCGTCGTGAGCGTTCAGGCCTATATGGGCGAGCCGCTTCGTACGCCCGAAACCATGGCTCAGATGTCTCGCGCCTGCGAGCTTGGCGGCGCCGCCGCTATTCGCTGCCAGGGTCTTGCCGACATCGCCGCCATTAAGGGCCGCTGCGAGGTCCCCGTCATCGGCTTGTGGAAGGATGGACACGAGGGCGTCTACATTACGCCGACGCTGCGCCATGCTCGCGCCTGCGTTGCCGCCGGTGCCGACATCGTGGCAATTGACGCCACTGATCGCCCGCGTCCCGATGGCAAGACCGTCGAGGACACCTTCCGTCCGCTGCACGAGGAGGGCGTGCTCCTGATGGCCGACTGTGCCACCATCGAGGACATTCGCCGTGCGGTTGATATGGGCTTTGACCTGGTATCCACCACGCTTTCTCACGGCGTCGCCGCCATCGACTGCACCATGGCCGATGGCCCCGATCTGCCGCTCCTGCGTCAGGCGACCGAGGAATTCCCCGGTCTTCCCATCATCTGCGAGGGCCGCGTGCACACGCCCGAGGAGGCTCGCGCCGCGATCGATGCTGGCGCCTGGGCCGTTGTCGTCGGCACCGCCATCACGCACCCCACGAGTATTACGAGTTGGTTCAAGGCTGCGCTTGAGGCGTAAGACAGGCCTCGTATCCGCTCGGGGCGGTATACTCAATATAGGCAATTGACCGCGCGGGATCCGGGTTGCTGGGTCCCGCGCTTGTTTTTGGGAGGCAGCACATGCAAAAGGGAGATGCCATGGATGCGGCGGAGCGCTCGGAGCGCATCCCCGATATCGTCATCATCACCGGAATGTCCGGATCGGGCCGCACACAGGCCATGCACGTGTTCGAGGATATGGGCTATTTTTGCATTGATAACCTGCCTCCGCGTCTGATCGCCCAGCTTGCCGAACTCGTCGGCATCAATACGGGCGTGGGCAGGCATCTTGCCGTCACCTGCGACCTGCGCAGCCAGGGCTTGTTCGATGAGCTGCTCGATGCCGTTGCCGCACTCGAGGAGCGCGAGATGAGCTGTGACATCGTGTTTCTCGAGGCCTCTGACGAGGTGCTGATCCGTCGTTATAGTGAAAACCGCCGCCGCCATCCCATTGCCAAGCCGGGGGAGACTACGGCCGATGCGATTCAGCGCGAGCGCCTGCAGCTGCAGGGCGTTCGCGACCGAGCTGACATGATTATCGATACGAGCCGCTTGCGCACCTCTGCTCTGCGCAACAAATTGCGCATGGCGTTCTCCGAGTTGTCCGACCAGCAGCTCATGGACGTTCACGTGTTCTCGTTTGGCTTTAAGCACGGTATGCCCGTCGAGGCGGACATTATGATCGACGTTCGCTTCCTGCCCAATCCGTTCTACGATCCCGAGATGCGCACGATGACCGGTCTCGATAAGAAAGTCTTTGACTTTGTTCTGGACCATCCCAAGACCCAGGAGTTTTGGAAGGCTTGGACACGGCTACTCGATACGGTGATGCCGGGCTATATCGCGGAGGGCAAGCCACAGCTTTCTATTGCCATCGGTTGCACGGGCGGTCAACACCGCAGCGTTGCCATCGCCGAGGCCACAGCACGTTATTTGGAAGGCGCCCAGTATCACGTGAGCATTTCTCATCGCGACCTGTCGCGCGCCAACACGAAAGCATAGGCCTGCATGTCGTTTACCGCCGAGGTGCGTGACGAGCTCGCGCGCTGCGAACCCGAATGTGAATACTGCGATTTGTCGACGCTTGCCGCCCTGACGCGTGTGAGCGGCACTCTTTCGCTGGCCGGCTCCGGGCGGTATCGTTTGACGGTCGCGACCGAGACGGGTGCCGTCGCGCGCACGATGATCACACTGACGCATCGCATCCTTAAGCTCAAAACGGAATTCACCGTTCGTAAATCGGTCTTGCATAAGGTCCGTAACTATCTCATTACCCTGCCCGATCAACCCGACCTGGACAAGGCTCTGGTGCTGCTGGGCATCCTCGACCGCAGGGGAGGGCTCGTCGCTGGTGTTCCCCGGCACATCGTTGCCCGTCCCTGCTGCAGGCTTGCCTACATCCGCGGCGCGCTCATCGCCGGCGGTTTCGTGGCCGATCCCCGCGGCGACTTTCATTTGGAGATCGCGGTGCAGGGCGAGCAGTATGCCCGGGGACTTTGCGATCTATTGGAGCAGATTGGGGTCCATGCGCGCGTTAACGCGCGGCGCGGGTCCTTTGCCGTCTACATTAAGAGCGCCGAGGAGATCGAGCAGCTTCTAAAGCTGGTCGGCGCCAAGCGCAGCGTTACCGAGATCGAGGAAGCGCGCGCGGTCAAATTGGTTAAGAACGACGTAAACCGTCGCGTGAATGCCGAGCTGGCCAATCAGACCAGAAGTGCGGGCGCTGCCCAGCATCAGCTTGCGTTGATCGGTGAGCTCGAACAGCGGGGTTTGCGCGACACGCTTCCGGACGCCTTGGCGGTCTTTTGCGACCTGCGCGAGCGCTACCCCGATCTGTCACTGCGCGATTTGGGGGAGATGGCTGACCCTCCCTTGTCGAAGTCGGCCCTCTACCATCGAGTTTTGAGACTTGAAAAGCTCATTGAAGCAAACAGGTAGTTTAAAGTATCGACTTATATACGGATTTAGCTGCTATTTTATTCTTTAAAACGTTTTAACGTAAATTTGATTTTCAATTTCGAGCATTCTCGTGAAATTCAAGTCAAAAAAAAGGTATATTAGGCGAGTGGTTAGTTTGTGGGCCTCAACGGCGGGCGCTGTAGCTTGCGGGGGCCTTACGAAAGGAGACACAATGGCAGTAAAGGTTGCTATTAACGGCTTCGGTCGCATCGGTCGTCTGGCTTTCCGTCAGATGTTCGGTCATGAGGGCTCCGAGATCGTCGCTATCAACGACCTCACCTCTCCCGATATGCTCGCTTACCTGCTGAAGTACGACTCCACGCAGGGCAACTACGCTCGCGATCACGAGGTCGTTGCTGGCGAGGATTCCATCACCGTTGACGGCAAGGAGATCAAGATCTACAAGGAGGCCGACGCCAACAACCTGCCTTGGGGCGACCTCGACGTCGACGTCGTTCTCGAGTGCACCGGCTTCTACACCAGCAAGGCTAAGGCTCAGGCCCACATCAACGCTGGCGCCAAGAAGGTCGTCATCTCCGCTCCGGCCGGCAGCGATCTGCCCACCATCGTGTACAACGTCAACCACGAGACGCTGACCGCTGAGGACAACATCATCTCCGCTGCTTCCTGCACCACCAACTGCCTTGCCCCGATGGCCAAGGGTCTGAACGACTTCGCTCCCATCGTGTCCGGCATCATGACCACCATTCACGCCTGGACCGGCGACCAGATGCCGCTCGACGGCCCGCAGCGCAAGGGCAACAAGCGTCGTAGCCGCGCCTGCGCCGTTAACATCGTCCCCAACACCACCGGTGCTGCCAAGGCTATCGGCCTGGTTCTCCCCGAGCTCAACGGCAAGCTCATCGGTGCCGCCCAGCGCGTCCCGACGCCGACCGGTTCCATCACCAACCTCTACGCTGTCGTTGACAAGAAGGTCACCGTCGACGAGGTCAACGCTGCTATGAAGGCCTACGCTGCCACCATCTCCGAGACCTTCGGTTACAACGAGGACGACATCGTCTCCACCGACATCATCGGCGAGACCCATGGCTCCATCTTCGACGCCACTCAGACCATGTGCTCTGACCTCGGCAACGGCCAGACCCTCGTTCAGGTCACCTCTTGGTACGACAACGAGAACTCTTACACCTCTCAGATGGTCCGCACCATCAAGTACTTCGAGAAGTTCGTTGCTTAATTTGGCTTTTAGCGAATAGCTCGTTGAGCGTCTAAAGAAGGGCGCGGCCTTATAGGGCTTACACCCTAGGGTCGCGCCCTTTTTATAGGAAATCGTCTGCCGTAATGGGAGGCAGACACGTACGAAAGGTAGAAGCAAACATGGCCTTTACCAAGAAGACCGTCCGCGACATCGATGTCGACGGCAAGCGCGTTCTCGTCCGCGTTGACTTCAACGTGCCTATCAAGGATGGCGTCGTTGGCGACACCACCCGTATCAAGGCTGCCCTGCCCACCATCAACTATCTCGTTGAGCACAACGCTCGCGTCATCCTCATGAGCCACCTCGGCCGTCCCGATGGCACCGGCTTCCAGCCCGAGCTGTCCCTCGAGCCCGTCGCCAAGAAGCTCGCCGAGCTCTCTGGTCTCGACGTTGCCTTTGTCGCCGACACCTACGGCGAGAAGGCTGCCGAGGCTGTCGCTGCCGTCGAGCCGGGCAAGGTTCTCGTTCTCGAGAACGTCCGCTTCGATAAGCGTGAGAAGAAGAACGATCCCGAGATCGCCAAGAAGCTCGCATCCTATGGTGACGTCTTCGTTCTCGATGCTTTCGGCACCGCTCACCGCGCCCAGGGTTCCGTCGTGGGCCCCGCCGCTTACCTGCCTGCCGTCGCCGGCTTCCTGCTCGAGAAGGAGGTCGACACGCTGACCGGCATCTTCGCCGAGCCCGAGCGCCCCTTCGTCGCTATCGTCGGCGGTTCCAAGGTTTCCTCCAAGATCGGCGTTCTCGATCACCTCATCGACTCCGCTGACACCCTGATCATCGGTGGCGGCATGGCCTACACCTTCTTCCTGGCTCAGGGCTTGACCGTCGGTCAGTCCCTCAAGGAAGAGGACTGGGTCGAGCGCGCTGGCGAGATGCTCAAGAAGGCCGAGGAGAAGGGCGTCAAGATCCTGCTCCCCATCGACAACCGCGTTGCCGATCACTTTGGCGAGGACGCTGTCCCCGAGGTTGTCGCTTCCGACGCTATCCCCGACGATCGTGAGGGCATGGACATCGGCCCCAAGACCGAGGAGCTCTACGCCGAGGCTGTCAAGGGCGCCAAGACCGTGTTCTGGAATGGCCCCATGGGCGTCTTCGAGTTCGATAACTTCGCTCACGGCACCCAGGCTATCGCCGAGGCTGTTGCCGAGGCCGACTGCACCTCGATCATCGGCGGCGGCGACTCTGTCGCAGCTGTCAACAAGTTCAACCTGGCCGACAAGATGAGCTGGATCTCCACCGGTGGTGGCGCTTCCATGGAGCTCGTCGAGGGTAAGGCTCTGCCCGGAGTGGAGGCGCTTCTCGATGCCTAATCGCACTCTTCTTATCGCTGGTAACTGGAAGATGAACAACGACGTCGCCGAGGCCGCCAAGCTCGCCGACGAGCTGGCTCAGGCTCTGCCCGAGGTTCCGGCTGGCGTCGAGGTGCTCGTCTGCCCTCCGACCATTGACATCACCACGGTTCATGACCGCATTCAGGCTGCCCCCATCGCCCTCGGTGCACAGAACGTGTACTGGGAGGCCAAGGGTGCCTTCACCGGTGAGTCCTCTTGCGACATGCTCAAGTCTGCTGGCTGCACCTACTGCATCATCGGTCACTCCGAGCGTCGCGACTACTTCCATGAGACCGACGAGGACCAGAACAAGAAGGCCAAGGCCCTCGTTGCCGCCGGTCTTGTTCCCGTCTTCTGCTGCGGCGAGTCCCTCGAGGTCCGCGAGGCTGGCACCTATGTCGAGCACGTCGTGAACCAGGTCAAGGCCGGTCTCGAGGGTCTCGAGATCACTTGCCCCAAGCAGGTCGTTGTCGCCTACGAGCCCATCTGGGCTATCGGCACCGGCAAGACCGCTACCGCCGAGGACGCTCAGGAGGTCTGCGGCGCTATCCGTGAGACCCTCAAGGAGATGTTCGGCGAGGAGCTCGCCAACGGCATCCGCGTTCTCTACGGCGGTTCCGCGAAGCCCGGCAACATCGCCGAGCTCGTCGCCAAGCCCGACGTTGACGGCGCCCTCGTGGGCGGCGCTTCGCTCAAGGCTGCCGACTTCGCCTCTATGGTCGTTAAGGCAGGCGAGTAGGACATATGGCACAGCGTCATCTTCCTGCACTTCTGATCATCATGGACGGCTGTGGCCTGGCTCCGGCCGATGGCGAGAACGCCGTCGCCGCTGCCAAGACGCCCTTCCTTGATAGCCTGTACGAGAAGTATCCTCACACAACGCTCGGTGCTTCGGGCGAGGACGTGGGCCTCCCCGACGGTCAGATGGGCAACTCCGAGGTAGGCCACCTCAACATCGGTGCCGGCCGCATCGTGTTCCAGGAGCTTTCGCGCATCAATAACGCTATCAAGGACGGCTCTATCGCCAAGAACGAGGTCTTCGTTAAGGCTATGGACGATGTCAAGGCCGAAGGCAAGACCCTGCACCTCATGGGCCTTATGAGCCCCGGCGGCGTTCATTCTCACATGAACCATGTCGAGGCCCTGGTCAAGATGGCTGCCGAGCATGGCGTCAAGACCGTTCGCGTCCATGCCTTTATGGATGGTCGCGATGTCGACCCGCAGTCCGGTGCCGGCTACATGAGCGAGTTCTGCGCTTTCTTGGCCAAGATTTCCGAGGAGACCGGTTGCGACGCTCGCGTTGCTACCGTCTCGGGCCGTTATTGGGCCATGGACCGCGACAACCGTTGGGAGCGCATCCAGCGCGCCTACGACGTCATGGTCAATGCATCCGATGCCGATACCGATCCCGTGGCCGGTATCAAGGCCTACTACGAGAAGGATCCGCGCGGCGATGAGTTCGTCGAGCCCTTCGCTGCCCACAACGAGGGCATCCACGAGGGCGACGCGGCCATCTTCTTCAACTTCCGTCCCGACCGCGCTCGTCAGATGACTCGCGTGTTCACGGACAAGGAGTTCGACGGCTTTGAGCGCGAGCAGATCAAGCTTTCGCACTTTGTGACGATGACCGAGTACGATCCGACGTTTGACGTCGAGGTCGCCTTCCCCAAGACGTTCCCCGAGAACGTCCTGGCCGACGTTATCGCCGCCAATGGCCTGAAGCAGCTGCACACCGCCGAGACCGAGAAGTACGCACACGTGACGTTCTTCCTCAACGGCGGCATCGAGGAGCCCAAGGAGGGCGAGGAGCGCGTGCTCGTCGCTTCCCCCAAGGTCGCTACCTACGATCTGCAGCCTGAGATGAGCGCTCCCGAGGTTACCGAGAAGCTCGTCGCCGCTATTAACGAGGATCGCGCTGATTTCTACATAGTGAACTTCGCGAACTGCGACATGGTTGGTCACACCGGTGTCTTCGACGCCGCCGTTAAGGCTGTCGAGGCTGTTGACGATGCCTTGTCCAAGGTTGTCCCGGCGATTCTCGCCAAGGGTGGCTTTGCGCTGATCACCGCCGACCACGGCAACGCCGACCACATGTTTGACGTTGCTTCCGACGGTTCCAAGCATCCGTTCACGGCTCACACCACCAACCGTGTGCCGTTCATCATCGTTGATGAGAAGGCACAGCTCACCGGTATCGAGGACGGTCGTCTCTCCGATATCGCCCCGACTATGCTCACCATGGCTGGTCTGGAGCCTTCCACCGAGATGACGGGCCGCGTGCTCGCAACCGAGGCCTAAGAGAAAACAAATACCGTTTTCTAGTAAGGGGGTTGTCCACAACCGGACGACCCCCTTTTGGTATTTCTGCCATTTCTACTCCGTCCCCAAATGGCAGATGGGGAGTGTTGGGGATTGTGGTACAGTACTGGAGTTTGAATTGTTCTATTAAGGAGCTTGTCTATGGGTCCGTTCCAGATTCTTCTGTTTGTCGTTTGGGCTGTTTCTGCCGTGGCGCTGACGATTCTCGTTCTGATGCACTCCGGTAAGGGCACCGGCGTTTCGGATATGATCGCTAGCTCGCTGTATAACTCCAGCTCTGCCACGGGCGTCATGGAGCAGAACCTCGATCGCCTGACCGTTATCATGGCTGTTGTGTTTGCCGTGTGCGTCGTGCTGTGCATGTTCTTCTTCCCGCAGGGCATCGTGGGCTACTAAGCTCGTGTCGCATATATGCATGAAAAGGGTTCAGCTTTGTGCGGGACCCTTTTTGTTTACATGTTTGTAACAGGGTCAAAAAATCCCCACATACTTCGCCCAACTAAAGAAATTCTCGACCGTTAACCAGAATTAGCGCCATATTGTGCATAAAATGCGCTACTGTATTGCGAAACGTTGGTCCGCACTGCATAACCAGCCATAACGGCGGACCGCGTTTGAATGGTTCGATTGGGCTGTCTCGACGTTGCCCGGCCGAATTCACTTTGTCCTATCTCATAAGGAGGATGGCATGGCTGATTCTATGTTCCACCAGCCCGTTATGGGTCGTCGCGCCTTTGTTGGCGGCACCCTCGCTGCGAGCTCCATGGCTTTTCTTGCCGCATGCGGCAAGAAGGGCGGCGACGCTTCCGGTTCTGAGTCCGGTTCGACGCTGAACTTCTACATCAACAACCCGGTCTGCATCGACCCCTACAACGTCCAGGAGGATCAGGGCACTCAGGTCGAGTACCAGCTCTTCGACGCTCTGACGGAGTACGACCCCGAGAAGGGCGAGATCGTTCCGCTGGCTTGCGAGTCCTTTGAGGCTAACGACGACGCCACCGAGTTCACCTTCAAGATCAAGAAGGCTAAGTTCCACAACGGTGACGACGTTACCTCCAAGTCCTTCAAGCTCGGTTGGGAGCGTCTAGTCAACACCAAGTCGGCCATCGCCACCGAGTATGGTCCTTCCGAGGTCTCCTATCACCTTTCCATGGTTGAGGGCTATGACGATCTGCTTGCCGGCAACGCTACCGAGCTCAGCGGTGTTACTTGCCCCGACGATGAGACCCTCGTCGTCAAGCTGTCTTCCGCTTACGCCGACTTCCCCTTCGTCGCCTCTCACCCGGCTCTGTCCCCGGTTCCCGAGTGCGCCGAGTCCGATGTCAAGAGCTTCTACCTTGCCCCGGTCGGTAACGGCCCGTTCATGATGGACGGTAAGTGGGAGGATGGCCAGGAGATCAACCTCAAGAAGTTTGACGATTACTATGGCGACAAGGCCAAGATCGATGGCATCCACTTCCAGGTCATCAAGGACATGGAGACCGCTTACAAGGAGTTCCAGGCCGGTAACCTCGATGTCTGCGACGTTCCCGTTGCTCAGATTGACGCCGCCAAGAAGGACCGTGGCGAGTCCAAGGACGGCTACACCATGGGTGACGGCGAGCATATGCTGCTCGGTGCCGAGCCTTCCACGTACTATCTGACCTGCAACACCACGGCCGAGCCGTTCAATAACGCCGACCTGCGCAAGGGCATCTCCCTGGCCATCAACCGTGAGGCCATCTGCAAGACCATCTTCAAGGGTACCCGTACCCCCGCCGACGGCATCGTTCCTCCGGGAATCGCCGGCTACAAGGAGGGCGCATGGGAGTTCTGCGCCTATGACGTCGACAAGGCTAACGAGTACCTCGACAAGGTCGCTCCCGCTGGCGCTAACGGCGATCGTGGCATTAGCGTGACCCTTTCCTACAACCAGGACGGTGGTCACAAGGAGATCATGGAGTCCATCATCGGCGACCTCGCCAAGGTTGGCGTTACCGCTGTCTCCGATACCCCTGAGTGGTCTGCCCTGCTCGAGCAGTATCAGAACTTCAACTATCAGTTCGGCCGTCTGGGCTGGATCGCCGATTACCCGATCATGGACAACTTCCTGTACCCGCTGTTCCACTCCGACTCCCTCGGTGGCGACAACCGCTCCGGTTACAGCAACCCCGAGTTCGATGCCAAGGTCGACGAGGCCCGCACCACGGTTGATGACGAGGAGCGCATCGCCAAGATGCGGGAGGCCGACGCCATGGTCGCTGCTGACTGCCCGGTTATCCCGGTGATGTTCTACACGCACACCATCGCTGGCTCTGACCGCGTCAAGCATCTCTATGTTGATCCGCAGAAGCACGCCGATCTGGGTACCGCCGAGCTCGCCTAAGGGTTTTGCAGCTTCCGTGAGGGTCAAGTATTTACGTAGACCTCATGGGAAACATACAGTTCTCCCTAACCTGGGGTAAACTGGCTGATGGTTATTTTGGGATGCCGGTCTGGCGATCGGCATCCCATTTAGGTTAATCCCTAGATAGGGGAGTGGTATGGGTAAGTACATCGTTAAACGTGTGCTTCAGTTCATCCCGGTGTTTTTGGGCGTTACGCTGATTCTGTTCGCCCTCCAGAATATCGTGCCGGGAGATCCGATCAAGCTGATCGGTGGAGACAAGGCTCTGTCCCCCGAGGTGGAGCTTCAGCTTCGCGTTCGCTATCACCTGGTCCAGGCGGACGAGGACGGCAACGCGATCCTTGACGAGAACGGCGATCCCGTTCAAACGTCGCTCGTGGACCGTTATTTGTATTACATGAACGGCCTGCTTCATGGCGATCTGGGCAATTCGTACCAGCGCAAGCTGCCGGTTACGGATATCTTTGCCCAGAAGTATCCGTATACGGTCAAACTTGCCGCGTGCGCTATCGTGCTCGAGGCAATCATGGGTATCGGTGCGGGTATCATTTCGGCGGTTAAGCGTTATTCCTTCTGGGATATTTTGGTAACGCTTACCACGTCGATTCTCGTTGCCGTCCCGGCCTTCTGGCTCGGTATGTTGCTGCAGCTGTTCTTTGGCGTCATTCTCAAGGACGCCACGGGCGGTGCATTCTCCATGCCGATCTCGGGTGCCGGCGGTTCCAGCTCTCAGTATCAGGATTGGATGCACTATGTGCTTCCGACCATTACGCTGGCTTCGGTTTCGACCGCTTATGCCGCCCGCATTATGCGCTCGCAGCTGCTTGACGTCATGAACCAGGATTACATCCGTACGGCAAAGGCCAAGGGTCTCTCCAATCGCGCGATCATTATCAAGCATGCGCTTAAGAATGCACTCATCCCCGTCGTTACCTATATTGGTGTCGACTTCGGCGGCATGCTTTCGGGCGCCATCCTGACCGAGACGGTCTTTAACTGGCCCGGCATCGGCTTCGAGGTCTACCGCGCCATTAGCATGCGCGACTGGCCCATCGTTATGGGCGGCGTTACGCTCATTGTTGTCGTCGTTATGGTGATCAACCTGCTCGTCGACATTAGCTATGCATTCCTCGACCCGCGCATCCGCCTTGGCGGTCCGTCGGATAAGGCCTAAGGGAGGTACGTCTCATGCAGGAAACTGATTCTCAGTCTCAGGAGCAGGCTACCGCCACCAAGGCCGCATCTGCTCCCGCCAAGTCCCGCACGCTGTGGGGCGACGCTTTTAAGCGTCTTCGTAAGAACAAGCTCGCCGTTATCGGTGTCTGCTGGATCATCATCGTTGTTGTGGTCGCCCTGACCGCCGATCTGTGGGCTAAGCCCTGGCTCGGCTCTCCTACGGCTTCTGACTCGACCACCATGGCCGAGACTTCGCTGCTGGCTCCGTGTGCCGAGCACCCGTTTGGCACCGACTCTCTTGGTCGTGACATTCTCGTCCGTGTTATCTACGGTGCACGCGTTTCGCTTTCCGTCGGTATTATGGCCACCGCCATCTCTACGGTGATCGGTCTGGTCATGGGCGCCCTGGCCGGTTTCTATGGCGGCATCTGGGATACGATCATCATGCGCTGTGCGGACATCTTCCTGGCGTTCCCGTACGTGCTGTTCGTTGTTGCCATGATTGCCGTTATCGGTCGTGGTCTTCAGAATGTCTTTATCGCCATCGGCATTCTCGGCTGGCCCTCGATTGCCCGTGTCTTCCGATCTGCGATCCTAACGGTCAAAGAGAACGATTATGTTGACGCCGCTCGCGCTATGGGTGCATCCGATGCGCGTATCGTTATGCGCCATATCTTCCCGAACTCCGTTGCTTCTATCGTGGTCTATGCGACCATGAACATTGGTGGCGCCATTCTGACCGAGTCTGCCCTGTCCTTCCTCGGCATGGGCGTTATCCCGCCTACGCCTTCGTGGGGCTCCATGATTCAGGACGGTCAGCAGTATCTTCTGACTGCTCCCTGGATGATGATCATGCCCGGTCTGGCAATTCTCTCGACGGTGCTCGCCTTCACCCTGCTGGGTGACGGTCTGCGCGACGCCCTCGACGTCAAGATGAAGGACGCATAAGGATGAAGAAGAACAAGAACTATGTGGACCTGAAGGACCAGCCGGTTCCCGAGGGCCAGCATCTGCTCGAGGTCGATGACCTTAAGATGTATTTCCACACCGAGGATGGCGTCGTTCGCGCCGTCGACGGTGTGTCCTACACGCTCGATCGCGGTGAGACCCTGGGTGTCGTCGGTGAGTCCGGCTCTGGTAAGTCCGTGACCGCCATGACCATCATGGGTCTCATCTCGATGCCTCCGGGAAAGATTGAGGGCGGCGACGTTCGCTACCGCGGTCGTTCGATCCTCGAGATGACCGAGGAAGAAATGCAGCATATTCGCGGCAACGATATCGCGATGATCTTCCAGGATCCTATGACCTCCCTGAACCCGGTCTATAAGATCGGCAAGCAGGTGGGCGAGGGACTTCGTCTGCACCGTGGCTACTCCAAGCAGGAGGCGCTCAAGCGAGCCACCGAGCTTTTGGACCTCGTTGGCATTCCCGAGCCCGAGAAGCGCGTCAACGAGTATCCGCACCAGTTCTCTGGTGGCATGCGTCAGCGCGTCATGATTGCCATGGCGCTTGCCTGCGATCCCGATATCCTGATTGCCGATGAGCCCACGACTGCTCTGGACGTTACCATCCAGGCTCAGATTATTGAGCTGATGCAGGAAATGCAGGAGAAGAACGGCAACGCCATTATCATGATTACCCATGACCTGGGCGTCGTCGCCGATATGGCCGATAAGATCATGGTTATGTACGCCGGCCGTCCCGTCGAGTTCGGTACTGCTGAGGAAATCTTCTACGAGAGCCGCCATCCCTACACCTGGGGTCTTATCCGCTCCATTCCGGAGCAGGCCATCGAGGAGAAGAAGCCGCTGACGCCGATTCACGGCAACCCGCCTTCGCTCATGAATCTGCCTGAGGGCTGCGTCTTCTCTCCTCGTTGCCCCTATGCGACGGACAAGTGCCGCAAGCAGCGCCCCGAGCGCGTTGTCACCGAGTCTGGTCACTACTCTGCGTGCCACTACTCCGGTGACCCCGAGTTCCTCAAGAACGCTCCTGAGACGTCCCGTACCCGCAAGGATTCCAAGAAGGGAGGCGAGGCGTAATGGCAGATACCAACGAGCGTACTCCGCTGCTGAAGGTCGAGCACCTCTCTAAGGAGTTTCCCGCTGAGTCCGGCATGTTCGCCAAGCGCTTCTCCAAGCGTGTCGTCTCTGCTGTGAATGACATTTCGTTCGAGATTTATCCGGGCGAAACCTTTGGCCTGGTCGGCGAGTCTGGTTGCGGTAAGTCCACCACGGGCCGCACCATCATGCGCCTGACCAAGCCGACGGCTGGCAAAGTGTTCTTCCAGGGCAAAGATGTTGCCGAGATGAGCAAGCATGAGATCAAGGATATGCGTCGCGAGATGCAGTTCATCTTCCAGGACCCCTATGCTTCGCTGAACCCTCGCATGACCATCGGCGAGATTGTCTCTGAGCCCATGACCATTCATGGCGTGGGCACCAAGGAAGAGCGTATCGAGCGCGTCCGCGAGCTGCTGGACGTCGTCGGTCTGAACCCCGAGCACATCAACCGCTATCCGCACGAGTTCTCGGGTGGCCAGCGTCAGCGTGTCGGCATCGCCCGCGCGTTCGCTCTGAAGCCCAAGCTGATCATCTGCGACGAGCCGGTCTCTGCACTTGACGTTTCCATTCAGGCCCAGGTTCTGAACCTGCTGAAGGAGCTCCAGGACAAGTTCGGTACGGCTTATCTCTTCATTGCTCACGACCTCTCTGTCGTGCAGCACATCTCCGATCGCGTTGCCGTTATGTACCTGGGCAAGATGGTCGAGGTTTCGGACTGGAAGACGCTCTACAGTGAGCCGCACCACCCGTACACGCAGTCGCTGCTGTCTGCCGTGCCGGTGCCCGATCCGGATATCCAGAAGACCCGTAAGCGCATCATCCTCGCTGGCGATCCGCCGTCGCCGCTGGATCCGCCGACCGGCTGCCGTTTCCACACGCGCTGCCCGATCGCACAGGGCATCTGCTCCGAGAAGCTTCCTGAGTTTAAGGAAGTCGCACCGGGCCACTGCTGCGCGTGCCACTTCGCCGAGCCGTTCCCGATCAAGGAATCGCACATCGACCTGTAGTCGGTTGTTCTCGTCCGGGCCCGCCCTGGTGTTTCTTTTCAGAACGTCCTCGGACATGCAAGAAACCCCCGCTTCACACTTCGTGCGGCGGGGGTTTCTTGCGTCCTGCGGAGTGTTCTGAAAAGTAACACCAGGGCGGGCCCTACGTTAACTCGGCAGGGGGAGTGCGATTCCCTGATCGCTCGCTTAATCTGATAGGGAATTGTGTGAGGCCGGAGCCTTGGCTCCGGCCTCACCATATAAGGGCTCGGCAAAGCCGAGCCACTAAATTTGCATCAGCCCTCAAAACATGTTTCAGAACGGTGCCTGGAGTACGTGCCCCTAGGGCAGGAATGAGGTTGCTTTCCAACGCATTCCGCAGGGGGCGGCATTATTTTGTAGCGCGAAGCGCGGATCAAAATAATGCCGCATGCCCGAGGACGCGTTGGAAAGCAACCTCATTCCTGCCCGAACAGGTCAGTCTACCTGCGCATTTACAAATTCGTAAACTTTTTTCAAAAAAGTGCTTGCGCAGTTCTCGAAACATAGGTTATTATCTTCCTCGTTGAACGCGCGGGTTCAACAAAGCGAACCGCGAATCAACAACATAGCATGTCGGAGTGGCGGAATTGGCAGACGCGCTAGCTTGAGGTGCTAGTGACCGCTTTTTGGTCATGCGGGTTCAAGTCCCGCCTCCGACACCATCGCATTTGAGAAGCCTCTTCGGAGGCTTTTTTGTTACCGATAGACGGTGAGGTTCACGATGGAAACGCTTGAGCGCAATGAGTGGGCGGACGTTGCCCAATTGGTCGAGATCACGAGCGATGCTGTCATTATCTGCGAGCTCGACGGAACCATTTTGCATGTAAATAATCGCTTGCTCGACTTGATGTGCGAGGAGCGTTCCGATGTGATCAACGGGGACGTTAAAGACCTCTTGTACTCGTCGGCTTTTGAACGCGCGACAGAGCATCGGCTTCCTTTTGAGACCAATGGAACAAAGAGCGAGTTGATGCTCAAGTTAAGTGACGGATCGTTTATTCCCGTCCTGGTTTGTGCCGGCTCGGTTACGCCGCCTCGAATCTTTGGCCGCCGTGCGCCGCGCGTTCTGGTGGCACTCCATAGCATCGAAGAACAGTATTCGCACGACCGTCAGCTCAAGCGTGCGCTTTCGGAGCTTAGAGTGGCGAATAAGCGTCTCTCGGGTACATTGTCGGTCATTATGAGCACGGTGGGCTCCGATGAGCTGCCCAGTTTGTTAGATATCGTTTTGAACCAGCTTGTAGGAACGCTCGATGCTTCGGGTGCCGCTATCTATTTTTCTGAGAGCGGCGGTTTTAAGCTTCGCGGTGTCTCCAAGGAGCTGCACGACAGCTACCTGCCCGAGTTTTTGCCGTATGGCGCTGGCATTCCGACGTATGTTCTTCGCGAGTCGCGTGCCTGTCGCTTGTCGATTCAACAGGACCTTGAGGGTGATAGGGCTGCCTCCGGTATGTTCATGGACCTGGACAATCGTTCTAAGCACCTGTTGCGCGTGCAGGATATGCCTCCGTACCGCAGCGAGATCTGTCTTCCCGTTTTTTACGGTACGCAGATCCTTGGCGTGCTGGAAGTTGGTTGGAAGCGCCCTCAGGCACCGCTCGCCTATGACGTTAATGTACTCGAGGTCATTTGCGATTACCTGTCTATCCAGCTGGTCGGCATGGCATCGAGCCTTCGCTCTCGTCGCACGGCCGAGCTTGGCCGCTCGCTCAATGTCTTACGTGATGAGTTGTTTACCTTTCTAGACGATTCCGCCGCGGCTACCCAGGCTATATCGTCCGAGATTTGCAATATGCTCAACTGTCATTTTTGCCCTGTTGAGTATGACGCCAGTCTGGGCTCCTATGTCATAGATTTTGAAGGCGGCAGTCGCGTTGCTTTGCCGGACGATCCCGAGAAACTTTTCTTTTCCACGACGGCGCCAGCGGCACGTTTGGGGGTTGGCTCTGATGGCTTTGAGGCGTCTGTTTTGGGCGGCACGAGTGCCGAGGATCTTAAACACGTCCGTATAACTCGCGTTGACGAATCGATGCCTATGGGAGGCTGGCTTAGGGCGCATGGTCTGCCTTGCCAGGGTCTCTACGTCGACACCGGCATCGAGGCGGGGCGCCCGCGCTCTGAGGGTGATGGCAAACACAGCAACGACGCGATCGTTCCTGCTTCTGTTGCGAAAGGCCCGACGACGCGCGCGCTTCTGCTTCGTGACGGTAGTCAAGAGCCGATTGATGACCTTGAATATGACTACTTGGTGCACTTGGCGCATGACTTTGAACTGATCTACGAGGGCGAATCTCAAAAGCGCGAGGAGCGCCATATCGCTCAGACCCTCCAGATTGGCATGAGAAATTCGCTTGGTGACGTTCCGGGAATCGCCGCCGATTCGGTGTACCTATCGGCAACGAATTCGGCGCTGGTCGGCGGTGACTTCTATACGCTTGTTCGTCTTCCCGACGATTGCGCCGTTATGATTTTGGGAGATGTGTCCGGCAAGGGAATCGAGGCGGCGTCGATGTCGGCGCTCGTCAAGACGGCGCTGACGGCCTATGCCTGGGAGGGTGCGGGGCCTGCTCGCATGGCTCGCTCGCTCAATAGTATGCTCATGGGCTTTTCGAGGGTCGAGACGTTTGTGACGGCGTTTATCGCCAAGATCGATCTTAAAGCGGGCCGAGCTACCTATTGCTCTGCGGGACATCCTCCCACTATGGTCATTCGGCCGTCGTCGACGCCGCTTGGTGGCGGCGAGACCTGCGGGGGAGAAGTGGAGCTCCTTGGGTGTCAATCGGGCGTGATCGGTGCCTTTGAGAGCATGGTGTACGAGACGGGCGTCTTTACGTTCGCTCCTGGTGACATGCTCTTTATGTATACCGACGGAACGATCGAAGCGCGCGATCGCTCTGGTGCTTTCTTTGGCGAGCAACGCCTTCGCGATCTTTTGCTCTCTGTTTCGGGTGAGGGCGTATCGGGAATCTGCGGTAAGGTCTTGAGCGAGCTTGACCGCTTTACCGAGTCGGCGCTGGACGATGATATCGCGTTGGTGTCCCTTGAGTTTTTACGGGGCCGATCGTAGGCTGCGACGCTTGAGGGGCGAAACCTACGCGGTTGTAGATATGTGTGCATCGAGCGAGCTCTTTTGGGGAACCATGGTCGTATGAATGAGTGGAATGACATAGCGGTTTTGACGCCACCGGGTGATGTCGACATCGCCTCGGTGCCCGCGCTGCGCCGACGGTTGGATAATTTGATCGACCGGGGCGTGCGCCGCGTCGTCATCAATTGCCAGGCCGTGGGCTTTATCGACTCGACGGGTTTGGCGTTTTTGCTTACACACGCCAGAGAGCTCATGAGGCGAGAGGGCCTGCTTTCGCTCGTTAACGCCTCCGATGAGGTCATTCGCTTTTTGGAGATTGCCCGACTTGTCGACATCCTCCATGTTGCGGGCTTCGCTCGGGAGTCGATTCCTGCCATTCCGGTGGGGGAATTGCCTCGCTGGAGCAAGAGTGTCGAGGTGCGCCAGGGTATCGAGAACCTTCCATACTATCGTCATCGTATTGCCGAGCTACTCGAATCGCTTCCCCTGAGGCGTGATGAGCGCTATGACGTCGCATTGGCATCGGGCGAGGCGCTGGGCAACGCGTATGACCATGCGGGTGGTATCGGATGCATCCTGACGGTTCAGGCCTATGGCGATCGTGTCGTGATTGAGGTTGTCGACCGTGGGGCGGGCTATTCGATCGACGGGTCGAGTGAACCGGTTACGACTGAGGAACGCGGGCGTGGAATCAAGCTCATGCGCATGTTGGTCGACAACGTGGAGGTTGCCCGTCGTACTGATGGTGCCGGTACGCGCGTTCGGATGGTAAAGCTGTTTAGCGGAACGTTGGAATCGTGCGCCTAGTAAATCGTTTTGGCATGTTTATCTGCCAAGAGCATGTGGCGAACAACTTTTTTGAAAAAAGTACTTGCGTCTTTTGGGTAACTCGCGTAAATTAATAACCCGCAAGCGGACATGGCTCAGTTGGTAGAGCACAACCTTGCCAAGGTTGGGGTCGCGGGTTCGAGCCCCGTTGTCCGCTCCATTGCATTTCCGGACCGTCTCAAGCGGTCCTTTTTCGGCGAAGTGGCCAAGTGGTAAGGCAGAGGCCTGCAAAGCCTTTACCCCCGGTTCGAATCCGGGCTTCGCCTCCAGGCAACATCCGGGCGCTCCGGCGCCCGTTTTGTTTACATATGCGGACATGGCTCAGTTGGTAGAGCACAACCTTGCCAAGGTTGGGGTCGCGGGTTCGAGCCCCGTTGTCCGCTCCAAACGCAGCAGCCCGACTACCACGGTAGCCGGGCTTTTTCGTAACCATCGCATGGGCTCGAAACCGAGAGGGAGCGAGCGTTAAGCAAACGCGGAGCGTTTGTAGCGAGCTGGCGAGGTCGCCGGCAGGCGGCCGAAGTCGGTGCGGATCCGCGAAGCGGATACGCGGACGCCCCGTTGTCCGCTCCAACTATCTTACGCGGTTCTAACAAACCGCGTTTTTTGTTGACGCTGCGCGGGCTCCGGGTGCCCCCATCTTGCCCCTCAATCGTCGGTCGCGTACATAAAGTACGCTTCCCTCCTCTTTCGCGGCAACCTGGGGCACCCGGAGCCCGCTCGCTGTTGTGGCCGGGGGAGTGTGCCATCAGTTCTTTTCGCCTGATTGGTCAATCCGTTCCAGAGGCTCGAACTATTTTCAAATTATTCGAAAATAGTTCTTGCATTCGGGGCGATCATCCCGTATATTAAATCCTCGCAGGCGGACATGGCTCAGTTGGTAGAGCACAACCTTGCCAAGGTTGGGGTCGCGGGTTCGAGCCCCGTTGTCCGCTCCATTTGGGCGTTTAGCTCAGGGGGAGAGCGCTTCCCTGACACGGAAGAGGTCAGAAGTTCAAATCTTCTAACGCCCACCAAATGTTCGCAGCTCAGAGGCTATGTCCTCTGGGCTGTTTTGTTTTTTGCCACCAAGCGCGCCGCCAAATAAGTCATCAAATATTGATCCAAGGTCCGTACGCGATGGTCTTCGCATCCCGTAGGGGTGCCGGCAGATTGCATGTGTCCTGGCCCATCATGACCGCAACATGTTGGTCAAGCATAATCTTTTGGATTCTTTTGGCGTGAGCGGCTTGGTTTTGGTAGGATTTGTCAGCGGCTTGACTAAGGGGGTTTTATAACTGCCATGCAGGTAGCCGTGTTGGTAACGTTTTACCGACTTGCCAAGAACCCCTCATAATTAATGCGTCTGCAAAATGACCAATTGCTTTGACCTGCTGAAACACTATATGTTGTGTTTGAACTAAAAAAAGAATACAGGATACAGATGCGTCTTTGTCGTATGATAGATGGCGGACAGAGAACGAAGACCTTATTCGTCCCATTTGGACACGCCTTTGAGCCGCTTGATCGGCCGCGAGGATTGTCCGCATGAGGACTTATGGTTTATCGAGAACACAGATTGCGCGACGGCGCCGCAAGACAGGGGCAAGCCCTGCCGGGCATCGTTTGGCTCTGAAGCGCAATGAGGCTACGACGCGAAAGAGGCAAGAGGATGAAGATCATCAAGCGCAGCGGCACCGAGGTTGTCTTTGACATCGATAAGATCGTCAATGCCATCCGCGCCGCAAACTTGGAGGTCGAGGAGAGCTCTCGTCTTACCGACCGCCAGGTGGTTTATGCGGCGCAAAACGTCGCCGAGGCATGTGAGAACGCGGGCCACACCGTGTCGGTCGAGGAGATTCAGGATCTGGTCGAGGACGAGATCATGCGTCTCGACTGCTACGAGGTTGCTCGCCACTACATCATCTATCGCTATGTTCAGAGCCTGAAGCGCCAGAAGAACACGACCGACGACAAGATTTTGTCGCTGATCGAGTGCAATAACGAAGAGGTCAAGCAGGAGAACTCTAACAAGAACCCGACCGTCAATTCCGTCCAGCGTGACTATATGGCCGGCGAGATTTCCAAGGACCTGACTCAGCGTGTGCTGCTGCCCCAGGAGATCGTGGATGCCCACAATGAGGGCCTGATCCACTTCCACGATTCCGACTACTTTGCCCAGCACATGCATAACTGCGACCTGGTGAACCTGGAGGACATGCTCCAGAACGGCACCGTTATCTCGGGCACGCTGATCGAGAAGCCGCACAGCTTCTCGACTGCCTGCAACATCGCGACGCAGATTATCGCCCAGGTTGCTTCCTCCCAGTACGGCGGCCAGTCGATTTCGCTGACCCATCTTGCCCCGTTCGTCGAGGTGAGCCGTCAAAAGATTCGCGGCGAGGTCGCCCGCGAGCTCGAGGAGCTCGGCGTTTCCGCATCTCCCGAAAAGGTCCGCGAGGTCGTTGAGGACCGTCTGCGTGACGAGATTCGTCGCGGCGTCCAGACGATCCAGTATCAGGTCGTGACGCTTATGACCACGAACGGCCAGGCGCCGTTCGTGACGGTCTTTATGTATCTTAACGAGGCCCGTACGCCTCAGGAGAAGCACGACCTTGCCATGATCGTGGAGGAGACGCTTCGCCAGCGCTACGAGGGCGTTAAGAACGAGGCCGGCGTGTGGATTACCCCGGCATTCCCCAAGCTCATCTATGTACTCGAGGACGATAACGTTCACGAGAATTCCCCGTACTTCTACCTGACCCAGCTGGCCGCTAAGTGCACCGCCAAGCGCATGGTGCCCGACTACATCTCCGAGAAGAAGATGCGCGAGCTCAAGCTGTCTAAGGGCGAGACCGCCGGCAACGGCGATTGCTATACCTGCATGGGCTGCCGCAGCTTCCTGACGCCCGACCGCTCGGGCAACGGCTTTAATAACGTTGCCAATGCACTGAACTACGACCCGAGCAAGCCTAAGTACTATGGCCGCTTTAACCAGGGTGTTGTGACCATTAACCTGCCTGATGTCGCACTGAGCTCGCATCAGGACATGGACAAGTTCTGGAAGATCTTCGACGAGCGCCTCGAGCTGTGCCATCGTGCCCTGCTGTGCCGTCATGAGCGCCTGATGGGCACGCTTTCGGATGCCGCGCCGATTCTTTGGCAGTACGGTGCCCTGGCGCGTCTGAAGAAGGGCGAGACGATCGATAAGCTGCTCGTGGGCGGCTATTCCACCATCAGCCTGGGCTATGCCGGTCTGTATGAGTGCGTCAAGTACATGACGGGTCACAGCCACACCGAGAAGGAGGGCACGCCGTTTGCCATGGCCGTCATGCAGCGCATGAACGACAAGTGCGCGGAGTGGAAGGCCGAAAGCGATATTGACTTCTCGCTGTACGGTACCCCGCTTGAGTCGACGACCTACAAGTTCGCCAAGTGCCTGCAGCGTCGTTTTGGCATTATCCCGGGCGTGACGGACAAGGGCTACATCACCAACAGCTACCACGTCCACGTGTCCGAGGAGATCGACGCATTCGACAAGCTCAAGTTCGAGGGCATGTTCCAGCAGCTTTCGCCGGGCGGTGCCATCTCCTATGTCGAGGTTCCCAACATGCAGGACAACCTCAAGGCTGTCATCCGCGTGATGCAGTACATCTACGACAACATCATGTACGCCGAGCTCAACACCAAGAGCGACTACTGCCAGGTATGCGGCTACGATGGCGAGATCAAGATTGTCGAGGATGACGGCAAGCTGGTGTGGGAGTGCCCCAACTGCGGCAACCGCGATCAGGAGAAGATGAACGTCGCTCGCCGTACGTGCGGCTACATCGGTACCCAATTCTGGAACCAGGGTCGAACCGAGGAGATCCGCGACCGCGTGCTGCATCTCTAATAACCATCCCAAGCTGCCCCGTAGCGAGGCCCCGGACCCTTACTCGCTATTTCGGACAGTCCTGGCTCACGACGGAGGCGCCACTGGCGCCTCCTGTTCGTGCGGAACTCATATCGAGCAAAGGTCCGGGGCCTCGCTACGGGGCAGCCAAGTTGATGTAGCTGAGATGCAGCATGCAGTCTGCTCGCTCCTCGAAGTTCTTAGCGGAAATAATTCGAGCTGCAGCTGCGATTTACTTGCGATGGCGGTTGAGCCGCAACCCAGTTTTTATTGGACCTCGAACCCTATACTCGATGTTCGCTTCGTTCATTGAGTTGCCTTTTGCATGAGGCCGGGACATATCGTCCCGCCCGCAGTTTCGCAGGCCGCAGGCCGAGAATGTTTGAGGACGGGGTGATATGCTCCAGACCCCCAGGAAGGTTACTTATGAACTACGCGAACATTAAGTATTTCGACATTGCTGATGGGGAAGGTGTTCGTACTTCTCTGTTTGTGAGCGGGTGCCGTCGTGGGTGCAAGAACTGCTTTAACTCTGTCGCGTGGGACTTTGCTGCGGGCGAGCCCTTTGATCGCGCCGTCGAGGACAAGATTATCGAGAGTCTCGACCATCCCTTTATCGATGGCCTGACGATTCTGGGCGGCGAGCCTATGGAGCCCGAGAATCAGGCGGGGCTTGTTGACTTTATCGAACGCGTGCGTGCGGCCTATCCTGCAGGGTCGGGCAAGACCATTTGGTGCTTTACCGGCGACGTGCTCGAGGAGCTTATGCCGGGTGGCCGTCACCATACCGAGGTGACGGACCGTATCCTTGCCTGCCTCGACATGTTGGTGGATGGCCCGTTTGTTCAGGATCTTTATGATATCTCGTTGCGCTTTAGGGGCTCGAGTAACCAGCGTGTGATCGATATGAACGCTACGCGCGACCGCGCTGTGCGTGAGGGCGTTGCGCTTTGCGACGCTGTGCAGCTTTGGCGGGACGATCCAGTCTATTCGACCCATACTATGTAGCTTGTGGTCGATGCCGGAGGGCGTGGTACCATAGCGCGAACGTGAAATCGGAAAAGTGAGGCCCAGATGGTCGATCAGGAAAAAGTCGAGGCCGCCATTAAGCTGTTGCTTGAGGGCATAGGCGAGGACCCAACTCGTGAGGGCCTGCTGGAGACCCCGGCGCGCGTTGCCCGTATGTATGGTGAGATTGCCGGCGGCATGGACCAGAGTGCCGAGGAGCACCTGTCCAAAACCTTTGTCGTCGCTTCGAACGATTTGGTTATCGAGCGCGACATCACGTTCTACTCGCTGTGCGAACATCATCTGCTGCCGTTTTATGGCAAGGCCGCCATTGGTTATATCCCTAACGGTCGGGTGGCTGGGCTTTCCAAGCTCGCCCGCACGGTTGAGGTTTATGCCCGCCGTCTTCAGCTGCAGGAGCAACTGTGCACACAGGTTGCCGATGCCCTCATGGATTATCTCGCTCCCCAGGGAGCGATTGTGTTGATGGAGGCCGAGCATATGTGCATGACGATGCGTGGCGTGCAAAAGCCCGGCACCAAGACCGTGACGCTTGCTCGCCGCGGCGTCTTTGAGACCGATCCCGCGCTCGAGGAGCGTTTCTTTAGGATGCTGGGCCGCTAACCATGAGAGTCGTCAACGACTTTACATCGAAGACCGATGAGGGGACGTCGCGTCGCGGCTTTATGGCTTCGGGCCTGGCCCCCTTTGGTGCCATGCCTCGCATTGATTACATTTGTGCCAACGGGCTGTTCCGGCGGCACCTGGGCAACATCGTACAGTTGGAATCGGGGCGTATCTTCTGCCGCCACGGTATTGACCATCTGCTCGATGTCGCTCGCATTATGTGGATCAAGAATCTCGAGGAGCAGCTCGAATTTGACCGCGAGGTCATCTACGCCACGGCACTTCTTCACGATATCGGCAAAGATGAACAGTATGAATCGGGTATATCCCATGATGTTGCAAGCGAACGCGTCGCTGATGCGATTCTCGGCGGCATGCCCGATGACGTGGCGTTTGAGCCAGCCGATGCCGCAGCCATTAAGACGGCCATTCTGGGCCATCGAAAGCTGCGCGTGAACAGCCAACCGCTTGAGCGTCTGCTCTATGCAGCCGACAAAGCGTCGCGTGCCTGCTTTGCATGCCCCGCGCGCAACGCTTGCAACTGGAGCGATGATAAAAAGAACCTGTCGATTCGCGTGTAGTTAGTTTGCGCGGTCGGGGTTCTAAACGAAGGAGACGATCGCGTTGAGTAACAAGAAACTGCCCGAGAATGCAACCAAGACTGAAGGTGCTGAGCTCGCCCGCCGTGGAAGGGGCGAAATATCCACCGCAACGGCGGTGCCTCACGTGAGCTATGACGATCTGCGCCATGCCGATCGCATTGTCATTGACGGCCTTGAGGTTTTTGCCAACCATGGCGTGTATCCCGAGGAGAATGCGCTGGGTCAGAAGTTCATCGTTTCTCTGGTGCTCTATGCCGACCTGCGCGCGGCGGGGGAGCACGATAACCTGGATGCCTCGATTGACTACGGCTCGGTGTGCCACGATGTCGATGGCTATCTGCGCGAGCATACGTTTAAGCTCATCGAGGCGGCAGCCGAGGGGACAGCCCAGATGCTGCTGCGCCGTTATCCCTCGCTGCTTGGTGTGCGCATAAAGCTCGATAAGCCGTGGGCTCCTGTTGGCCTGCCCCTGGCAAGCTGCGGCGTCGAGATCGAGCGCGTGCGCTAGTCGACGCTAGAGCTTGTTGAGGGGTGGCTGCTTGAGCCGCTGAGACAGTGCTCTATTGTTGGGACAGTACGTGTCGAGCAGGGCGTGAAAGCGCTGATTGTGGCTCGGCTCGAGCAGATGGACGAGCTCGTGGGCGACAACCATGTCGAGGCATTCGACAGGGTAGGCGGCGAGCTCGCGCGCGATGCGAATGGCGCCGGTTTTGGGTGTGCAGGAGCCCCAACGCGTTTTCATGCTGCGCACGGAGACGCGGGCCACGGTGACGCCCATTGCGATTTCGTACGCGTGCACGATGTCGCGTAGCGCTGCGGTGACCTCGGACGCGTAGAGCTGGTCGATGTGGGCTTGGAGCTCGTCGGACGTTAGGCCGTCGAGGATTGCGTGCCGCTTGGCCTGCGGGCCTTCGTCCGATTCATCGGCACCCATAAAACTTGCGAAGGTGGCCTGTTTGGGTCGCGGTGCGGGTGATGCAAAGTTGTGATCGAGTGCATCCTGCACCGTGATGGGCTTGCCCCAAAGTGCAATGATGGACGAGGGGCTGAGCGGCTCTCGTGCCGTCGCCTGACGTTGCTCGCGCTGGGCAAGTCGGCTGATAATCCAGGCGCTGTTGCGCTTCACAAACGCTTCGATACGCTCGCGGCTGGCGCCGATCGGTGCGCTGGCGTGGACCTCGCCGCTCGATGTGACGCGTAGGTTGAAGTTCTTGACGCGCTTTTTGGTAACGACGACGGGGATGGTCGTCCCATCCGGTCGGGATGCGGAAATCGTAAACTGCTGCGTCAAAAGCGGTCCTTCAGATCGGGGACGGGCCGGCATGTCGACCGTTCGGCATGCCGGCCCGCTCAAGGGATGTGAAATTAATAACGCTCGAAGAAGGCAAGCGCGTTGTCGCTGCAGAGCTTTTGCATCACGGTCTTGCCAAAATGCTTGGAAAGCATGTTCTGGAACTCGGGCATCTTGCTGGCATCGGAGAGGAAAGCGGGCACCGTGGCGCCGTCCCAGTCGCCGCCGAGCGCGATGACGTCCTCGCCGCCCAGGTCGAGCCAGTGCTCGATATGCGCCGCCAGCTGGTCGAAGGTGACGTCTGCGGCGGTCTTGTCGGTTGCGTCGTTGGAAAGGAACTCGCTGCAGTAGTTGAGGCCGACGATGCCACCCATGTCGCGAATGGTGCGGAACTGGTCGTCGGTAAGGTTGCGTTTGGCGCCGCAAACCGCACGGGAGTTGGAGTGGCTGGCGACGAAGGGACGCGTGGCGCGGGCGGCGACCTCGTCAAAGCACTCATCGTTGAGGTGGGAGACGTCGAGCACCATGCCGGCGTGCTCCATCTGCGTAAGCGCCTCGATGCCGGCGGCGGTGAGGCCGGCGTGGGTGTCGTGGCCGCTCGCGAGCGGTCCCTGCGCGTTCCAGCTGAGTGACGACATAAGCACGCCCAGGCTCTTGAGCACCTCGATCAGCGCGGGGTCCTCGGCAAAGAACGTGGCGTTTTCGATGGTGTGGATGCAAGCGACCTTGCCGTCCTTGAGCGCGGGGCGAATGTCTGCGGCGCTGCGCACGTTGACCATACGGTCGTGGTTGAGCATTGCCTGGCCGCTCATATGCGCCATGATCTGCGCCTGGAAGCGCGCGGCGTGGGCGGTGGGAATCTCGTCGGGGACAAACGTGGCGAAGCACTGTGCCCACGGCGTGTTGCCGATCTTTGCGAGCGAGATGGCACAGGCGTTACCCTCGATGAGGTCGAAATCTTGCGGATGCGTTTCGTCGCCGGGGAAATAACCGTCGGTGCCGGCGGTAAAGCGCAGGTCGAGATCGAGCGTGGCCCAGCCGATTCGGTCGGCAGTGTCGCAGTGTAGGTCAAATACGGGATATGCCATGGTTCCTCCGGTTGCAGCGTTTCTTTGCAAACTGTCTTTGAATTGTATGACTAGGGTATAGTTAGCGCCATATGTTCATGGCGGCCCGCGTTGTGCGCCGCCCTTATCACGGAGGTTTCCATGTCCAACCAGGGCAAGAAGGTCAAGACCCATTATCGCGGCACGCTCGACGACGGCACGCAATTCGATAGCTCCTACGATCGCGGCGAGCCGCTGGAGTTCACCTGCGGCGCCGGTCAGATGATCAAGGGCTTCGATGCCGCTGTTGTCGACATGCAGGTGGGCGAGAAGAAGACCGTGCACATCCCGGCCGCCGATGCCTACGGCGAGCACAACCCCGAGATGGTCCTGACCTTCCCGGCCGAACAGGTTCCCAACATCGAGCAGATCGAGAAGGGCATGAAGCTCTTCCTGTCCACGCCGAGCGGTATGCCCGTCCCCGCCGTGGTCATCGACGTAACGCCCGAGGCCGTGACGCTCGACGCCAACCACGAGCTGGCCGGCAAGGACCTCAACTTTGATATCGAGCTCGTCGAGGTCGAGGACTAGAGTATGCCTGAACGCTTGGTTTCGACGACATGCTTGGGAAATCTCAACGATCCGTCCTATGAACTCCTGCTTCGCCGGAAGTTGGGCGGCGTCTTTGAAGTTGACGAGCTACTGCTCGATTGGGACCAGGCTGATGCATGCGCGTTTGTGGGCGTGACGGAACTGGGGCGCACGATCGATGTTCGGTTGGATACTGCCGACGGCGGTCGTCTTGCCGATGGCGACGTGCTCACCATTGACCGTTCGGGCATGGTGCCCGTGGTGGTTGTCGTGCGCCTGCGCAGCGCCGAGGTCTATTTGGTCGAAGTCGACCGCATGGATCCGATTGCGCTCGCGCATGCGTGCTGGGAGATCGGCAACATGCATGCGCCGCTCTTCCGGGGCGACTCGGACGAGCATACCGTGCGCATGTATACGCCGGTGCAGCCGGTTTTGGGCCGTATGCTTCGCGGCGTCGAGGGAGCTCGAATCTCGATCGTTTCGCGCGAGCTCGATGCGGGCCGACGCTTTGCGTCGAGCGCGGCCGATGTTGTCGTGAGCATGGCTCCGGACTTTACCATCGTTAAAAAGACGCGCGACTAAGCGCGCGTATGCGCAAGACGGGCTTTGAGGGGTGACCGATCAAGGTCCGTCTTGCTGTTGATAGGAGGCTTTGGGGGAAGCATATGGGTCTTGAGGGAATCAAGCTGATTGCATGCGATTTGGACGGCACGTTGCTGCACCCGGGGGAGCGCGAGCCGCGTTCCGAGGCCTTTGAGCTTATCGATGAGCTACATCGTCGCGGTATCGTGTTTATGCCGGCGAGTGGCCGTCAATATGCGAGCCTGCGCTACCTGTTTGCCCCGGTGGCCGATGAACTCGCCTATGTATGCGAAAACGGAGCCCTGGTCATGAGCGAGGGGCGTGCCGTGGTCAAGCGTTCTATGGAGCGTGGCCTGGCCATGGATATCGCGAATGCCGTGGTTGCGTACCTCCATGCCGACGTGACCCTTTCGTGCGAGGGACACCTCTACACCATGAGCAGCAACGATGCGTTTGTTGACCACCTGCGTTATGAGGTCCATTGTGATGTGGCGGTAGTCGACCGTCCCGAAGACATTGACGAGGATGTCATTAAGATTGCCTTCCAGACGCCCGAGGCGGAGCAGCCGGCGGCGCTGGAGTATTTTGTGCGTCGCTTTAGCGACCGGGTCGATGTGATGACGTCGGGAACCGAATGGACCGACTTTATCGGCTTTGATTCGGGCAAGGGGTCCGCGCTTGCCGATTATGGTTGTGCGCTGGGGATCTCACCTAACGAAATGATGGCGTTTGGCGATAACGAAAACGATCGCGACATGCTCAACGTGGTGGGCCATCCCTATCTGATGGAGAGCTGCAATCCCAGCATGCGCGGTGTCAATGACCGTGTCCGCTACGTGCGCACGGTCGAAGAGGAGCTGCGTCGTCTACTTGCTGAGTAGGCATGTCCCAAACATCTACCGGCAGTCGGGGCAGAGACCCTCGAAGATGGTGTAGTGCGACGTGACGTGCCAGCCGATTTGCTCGGACGCCTTGGCGTCGAGCTGGGCGTCGAAGGGGAGTGGCACGTCGATGACGCGGCTGCATGAGGTACAGATGATATGCGCATGCGGCTCGATCGTGCGATCGAAGCGGCTGCCGCCCGGCGTCTTGATGGAGAGGATCTCGCCGGCGTCGGCCAAGAGATTGAGATTGCGGTAGACCGTACCGCGGCTGATTTTGTCATCCTGCGCGCGCACGACGTTGTAGATTTCGTCGGCGGTGGGATGGTTATAACTTTGGCGCACGGCGTCAAGAACCAGCTTTCGCTGCCTGGTATTCCTTCTTTGCACCGCCATGCGCCTCGCCTCTTTTCTATCAACGGTCGTAGGTAAATGATACCGTATTTAGCACACAATACTAATAACGAGGAATGAAACTGTCTTCATTGGCAAGTGGGGCTTGGGCCTGGGCTTCTACGAGGCGAAAACGCGTTCCCATGCGCTCGTAGGAGGCATGAAGCGCCTCGAGATGAGATAGGATGTTTGCCGGAGCTCCCTGTATCTCCATCTCGACCGAGCCGTCTTCCATGTTGCGCACCCAGCCGGTGAGTGCGCGTGCCTGCGCGAGGTTGGTGTTGGTAAAGCGAAAACCAACGCCCTGGACTTGCCCCGCCCAGCGCAGGAAATAGCGCAGGGGAGTGTCTTGAGTGGCCTCGTCGCTTGCGAGCACAGTAAGCCTGCGGCGCAACTCGAGCTCGATGTTTGATGGTTTTTGAGGCTCTCGACTGCCGCCGGTGACGCTGGAGAAGAACGCATCGAAGAAGCCCATCGCTAGGCCTGCTTGCCTGCGTCGGACGGGAAGGTAATGCCGGCCTGCTGGCGCACGGCATCCATGATGCGCAATGAGACGAGCGTGACATCGCGGTAGTGGCCAAGTTCGTGACGTCCCGCCGGGGTCTCCCAAATCTCTTCCTTAACGTTATCGATGCCGCCGATGGCGGTGATAAAGTCTGTGAGTTCGTATTCCATAGTGTTGCTCGATTCGGGCAGGTCGAGCACGCGGCCGTTGTCGCCCTGTTCGCGCGGTGCCTCGGTCGCCGAGCCGCGTACGACATCGCCGCGATAGTCGATGCGGACATTGCGGGGCGTGGACAGATGGTCGATCTGGATAGTGCCACGCTCGCCTTCGATCTGCGAGGGTAGCAGGTCATTCGTTATTTTGGAGTGCGCGAGCTCGACGGAGATACGGCCACCGCCGTAGCTGGCGAGGATGGAACCGCAGCCGTCGATGGGGCCGTGCGTGAGCTGTCGCGTGGCGGGGTCGAGCAGAGTAGCCATGCTCGTAAGGCCGGAGGGCATGCCGAAAATCTCGACCATGGGCTCGACGGTGTAGACGCCAATGTCCATGAGGGAACCCGATGCCATATTGCAGTCGAAGATATTGGTGGCGCGTCCCGCGAGAATCTCGTTGTAGCGCGAGGAATATTTGCCAAAGCGCAATGAGGCGCGGCGGATGGGGGCGATCTCGCCCAGGGCGTCCTCGATGGCGTGGAAGGCGGGGTCGTGGAGGGGACGCATGGCCTCGAGGGCCACGACACCTGCTGCCTCGGCAGCGCGGAAGACTTCCAGCGCCTGCGCTTCGGTGGCGCAGAAGGGCTTCTCGACGATGACGTGCTTGCCACCGGCGATGCAGGCAAGGGCCTGCTCGTAGTGAAGTGCGTTAGGGCTGCCGATATAGACGGCGTCGACGTCGGCGGCTGCCGCGAGCTCATCGAGTGAAGTAAAGTTTCGCTCGCCACCGCGCTCGGCGGTAAAGGCGGCGCCGCGATCTGCATCGCGCGAGAGCGTGCCCACAAACGCAGCTTGGTCGTTGGCGTTGACGACCTGGATAAAGTCGTCGGTGATCATGGATGTGCCGATGGTCGCTATACGCAGCATGTATCCCCCTCGTGCCGTTCGGTTTACAGGATGAGTGTAGCGCGAGGAGGCAGGAAATAGCGTGCGAAAACGCCGTTACAGGTCGCCCTCGTTAAAGCCAGTGTCGATATCGAGGTTGCTGCCGTCGGCCGCCGTGGTGGCAAGTTCGTCGCAGCGCTCGTTGAGCTCATGGCCGGCGTGACCCTTAACCCAGATGAACTCAATCTTGTGTTTGCTTTTGGCGGTGAGTAGGCGCTCCCACAGATCGCGGTTCTTGACAGGCTGCTTGTTGGCGGTCTTCCAACCGCGTTTTTTCCATCCGTCAATCCAGTGCTTGTTGAAGGCGTTGACGACGTATTGCGAATCGGAATGGACTTCGACCTCGCAGGGGCGGTTGAGTGCCTCGAGCGCCACGATAACCGCCATGAGTTCCATGCGGTTGTTGGTGGTCTTGGCGTAGCCGCGCGAAAGCTCGGAGGTAAAGGTCTTGCCGGCGGGGTTGGTGTATTTGAGCACGGCGCCGTAGCCGCCGCGTCCCGGATTTGATCGGGCCGAGCCGTCGGTATAGATGATGACCTTCACGGGCTTCCTTTCGTTGAGTGCGTTTCATGTGAGTGACCATTGTAGCGCCATGCCCGCCGGGGGCTAGCAATCTATGATTTCTGCCCCGTCTTCCGACAGTTGGTTGGCATGGATGATGCGGTTGAGCTCGTCGAGGTATTGTTGCAAGAGGGGAGAGGGCTTGCGCTCGTCGTGCATGATATAGCCTACGTGCATCGTTGGGGCGTCTGCTAACGGGATCGATGCCATACCCCATTGCATTTCATTGGAGAGGACGCCGGTCGACAGGGTGTAACCGTTCGACGTGATAAGTAAGTTGGTAAGTGTTCCGCGGTCCGAGATTCGTATGTTGCGGTCGCAAGGGATATAGCTAAAAGGTTCCTCGGCGTAATAGAAGGAGTTTGAGGTTCCCTGCTCAAAGCTGTAGCGCGTATAGGGCGTGAGGTCGGCAAGGGACAGCTGCGGGCGGCGTGCGAGCGGGTGGCGCTCGCTAACGAAGACGTGGACCGTCGCGTCGAATAGGGGATGGAAGCTTGCGCGGGCATCGGCGAAGGCCTTCTGCAGAACGCGGGCGTTAAAGTCATCCAGATACAGAATGCCGATATCGCTGCGAAACGCACGGACGTCATCGATGATCTGCGATGTGGTGGTCTCGCGCATGATGAACTCGAACTTGCTGTCGCGGCAGCGCTCGACTACGTTGACAAAGGCCTCGACCGAAAAGGCGTAGTGCTGGGCGGAAATGGCGAGGCGGGCTTGCGGGGTGCCACCGTCCTCGTAGCGTGCCTCGAGCATGTCGGCCTGCTCTACGACCTGGCGCGCATAGCCCAAAAGCTCGGTGCCGTCGTTGGTGAGCGTGACGCCGCGGCTGGAGCGCGTAAAGATCTCCAGATGGAGCTCTTGTTCTAGGCTTTTGACGGCGTTTGAGATGTTGGACTGAGCGGTATAGAGGCGCTGAGCTGCGGCGTTGATTGAGCCGGACTCTGCCACGGCGATAAGAAAACGAAGCTGCTGGAGTGTCATCGGTGCCCGTCCTTTCGATAGCTATCTAAAAAACCGATAACAGGTTAGCGCTTTTAAGTGATTGACCGAGCGAAACAATGCTCGTACTATTCAAAACACACAAAGGCGGTAGGTAATTAAGCCGACCACGGAACCGGGATGTCAAAAGGAGGACCGCATATGAACTGCTTACCAAGACGAATGCCGGGCTCCTGTTTGCGCCCGTCGGCGTGATCAGGAGACAACGACTTACTTCTCTCTTTTTTATTTACTTTCGTTCGATCAAGGAGATCATCATGAGCCAGTTCATCAACAACCCCGAGCACACCTTTGGTTTCGATACCCTGCAGCTTCATGTTGGCCAGGAGAGCGCCGACCCCGCATCCGACTCCCGCGCCGTGCCTATCTACCAGACCACGAGCTATGTGTTCCGCAACTCCCAGCACGCCGCCGATCGCTTTGGTCTTGCCGACGCCGGTAACATCTACGGCCGTCTGACCAACTCCACCCAGGGCGTCTTTGAGGACCGTATCGCCGCGCTCGAGGGTGGCGTGGCCGGTCTTGCCGTCGCCTCCGGTGCCGCTGCCATCACCTATACCCTGCAGGCTCTTGCCCAGGCTGGTGACCACGTGGTGGCTCAGAAGACCATCTACGGCGGTTCCTACAACCTGCTCGAGCATACGCTCTCCCAGTTTGGCGTCGAGACCACGTTTGTCGATGCCCACAACCTGGAAGAGGTTGAGGGTGCCATCAAGGACAATACCACGGTCATCTATCTCGAGACGCTCGGCAACCCCAACTCTGACATCCCCAACATCGACGCCATCTCCGAGATCGCCAAGAAGCACGGTCTGCCGGTTGTCGTCGACAACACTTTCGGCACCCCGTATCTGTTCCGTCCGCTGGAGCATGGCGCCAACATCGTTGTCCACTCCGCAACCAAGTTCATCGGCGGCCACGGCACCTCGCTGGGCGGTGTGATCGTCGACGGCGGTAACTTCGATTGGAAGGCGAGCGGAAAGTACGCCCAGATCGCTGAGCCCAACCCCTCCTACCATGGCGTCTCGTTTGCCGAGGCTGCCGGTCCCGCCGCCTTCGCAACCTATGTCCGCGCCATCCTGCTGCGTGACGAGGGTGCCTGCATCAGCCCGTTCAACGCCTGGGTCCTGCTCCAGGGCACCGAGACCCTGTCGCTGCGCGTTGACCGTCATGTCGAGAACACCAAGAAGGTCGTTGAGTTCCTTGCCGGCGACAGCCACGTTGCCAAGGTGAACCACCCGAGCCTGCCTGAGCACCCCGATCACGAGCTCTATCAGAAGTACTTCCCCAACGGCGGCGCTTCGATCTTCACCTTTGAGATTAAGGGTGGCCAGGAGGCTGCCTGGAAGTTCATCGATCATCTGCAGGTGTTCTCGCTGCTCGCCAACGTGGCCGACGTCAAGTCGCTCGTCGTGCACCCGGCTACCACCACGCACTCCCAGCTCTCTGCCGAGGAGCTCGCCGAGCAGAACATCACGCCCTCCACGATCCGTCTTTCCATCGGTACCGAGAACGCCGAGGACATCATTTGGGATCTGAAGCAGGCCTTCGCCGTGCTGGACGAGTAAGGCGACTTGTGCAAGGACCCCTTGCGACTCGATAGGTATAACTGCATAAATGCCTGCTCAAGGCGCCTGCGCAAGCAATGGTTGCGCAGGCGTCTTTTTTGCATAGGAAGGGCGCTATTACAGGGTTTTGGCATGCTTTATGCATTTGAGTTGTGGAAAACTCCTGTTGAGAGGATGTGAGTTTTACGCAATTGACGTGCGCCTTTTGAGTAAAACCGCAGGTCGCGATTTGCTCGAGGTACTATGCAGCGCGATCGAATCACACGCAGCTCAAACGCAGCAAAAACGCACTACGGAGGTTTCCAGCTACATGAGGATCGATTCACGAAAACCGAAAGCCGCTGCCCTTTCCGCCGCTCTGACCGTGGCACTTTTGGCAGGCGCCGGCGCAACTGATGCCCACGCGGCAACACTGTCCGATACGGTTGGATCTACGCCGTCCGAGGCGACGCTGGTACAGCCCGTTGATTATCGCGGCGATGGTTATGGTTCCATGCAGGAGTGGAACGCCTCGATGGAGGCCAAGCGCGATTCCCTTGAGATGCGCGCTCAGATCATTATGAATATGTATGGCGACTATGCTACCGATGACGAGCGCGCTGTGCTGCAGGGTTGTATCGACGGTGCGGGTAGTCTGTTGACGATGGGGGAGGTCGACGCGAAGTCGACCGAGCTCGATGAGCTGCGCACTGCGCTTGAGAATGCCAAGCGCGAAGCGCTCGAGGCCGCCGCAGCCGAGGCGGAGGCTGCCGAGGCCGCCCAGGCTTCGTACTACAACGCCGGTTACACTCCGTCCTACGCGTCTGCCGCGTCCTACGCGAACGGATCGGGCCTGACGCGCTCTGCGGGTGTCAATAACTACAACGGGCGCCGTGAGACCTATTACAGCAGCAACGTGTTGTATCACCACCGCACGGGCGAATGGACGCAGGATTCTGAGGGCTTCTGGCGCGATTCCGACGGCTATTACGTTGTTGCCGCGGGCGATATGGCCCAGGGCTCGACCTTTACGGGCTCCAAGGGTGATTGCAAGGTCTATGACTCCGGCTGCGCCGCCGGAACCACCGACTACTACACCGGTTGGTAATCTGCCATCAGAGCAAAATAGGCACATGATGGGCGGGCGTCTTTATCGAGCTTTCGGGCAACGTAAAGGCGCTCGTTTTATATTTGTATTTGGGTTAACAGAGCCCTTACCGTGGCACTACGTTGGGCATATGGGCGCGGGGCACACTAAGTCATGAGAAACAAAGTCTTTCCCGTGGAGGAAGTGGTCTCATGAACGCTCGAGATATCGCTATCGCCGCCGTCGCATTGGTACTTGGCTGTCTTGGCCCTACAGCTGCGCTTGTCGTAGGCATGCAGGGCTCGTGCGGGGCTGCTCCTATTGTGGTCGGCGCGCTCATCGCAGCAGCGCTGCTGGGAAGCGCGGGCGTGACCCTTTGCCGCGATGACGAGGACGAGATGCCGCAGGTGCGGCGCTAGCCGTTGTGAAGCTGGTTTTGCCCATAGATGAAGAAGGAAGCCGCCGCAAGGGGAGTGCCCCTTGCGGCGGCTTTGCTATTGAGGCTGTAGGCTGTAGCACGCCGGGCGCTACCAGCTGGCCTCGATTTCGCGGATGCGCGAATAGAGCCATTCGTTTTGCGGCACCTGGATGCCGTGCTTGGCCGCGAGGCGGCAGATGGTACCCGCAAATTCCTCGACCTCGGTTCTGCGTTGAGCGACGCGGTCCTGCGCCATCGAGGGCATGCCGGCGGGGTCGAGCCCTTTTATGAGACGCACCATTTGCGTTAGGTCTGCCTCGGTGAGCTCGATACCCTCGGCGTTGGCGACCGCAAGCGTTTCGCGCATGGCGGAAACAAAGCAGCGGCGCTGCTCGGAGCCCGGCTCCGTGGCGCTTCCGTAGGTCCCGCCGTACGCCATGCAGGTCTGGTTGATGCCGTCGTTGAGCATAAGTTTTGCCCACATGCGGTGGGCGATGTCGTCCTCGACGGTGTGGGCGATGCCGCAGCGCGTGTAGAGCCCGTCGATAGCGGTGACGGTCGCGGGGTCTGTGCCGGCGGCCGCACCAAAGCGGATCTCGCCCGCATTGGTAAAGGTGAGCGCGCCGTTGAGAAACACAGCGTCCATGCCTTGGCAGATTCCGAGGACGGTGTGCTCCCAGCCAAAGCGCTCGGCAATCTTCTGCTCGCTGGTGATGCCGTTGCACAGCGAGGCGATGAGCGTGTTGGGTCCCATGACGCGCTCCATGGTCTTGAGTGCTTGGTTGAGCCCCGTCGTCTTGACCGTCAGGATGACCAGATCGGCGGGTGTCGCCTCGCTGGCGCGGACGGACGTGAGATCGCAGGGCTTGCCGTTGACGGTGAGCGCGTCGTTCGCATGGCGCTCAAAGCGAGCGTCGTCCATAATGTATTCGACGGCGTCGTTGCCGAGCGCTTGGGCGATCATGCTGCCGTAGAGCAGGCCCACGCCGCCCTTGCCGATGAAGGCGACCTTGTTGATCTGCATGTGAATCATCTCCCCATAAAAAGGCGCCCGCGTATGGGGCGCCTGATGGATTGTATGCCGCCGGGCCATGTCGCGTGCACCGGATGGCCGTATTTAGAAGAACAAACGCATGGGAACTTATGACGCGGGGCAGACCGCAAAGACACGTGCGGGATATCCGACGCCATCACGCACCTTGGGGAAGGTGCAGAAGATGACGGCGCCCGTGGCGGGAAGCTCGTCTAGATGGTCCATGACCTCGATCTGATAGCGGTCGACCGAGAGGATGTACTGTTCGCCGGGGTAGGGGTAGGCGTCCTCACGCGTGGTCACGCTCGCCGGGTCGGTGTCAGCCGGCTCGTGGCCGATGGCGCCGATGTCGCGCTCTTCAACGAGCCACTTGATGGCGCCGAGGTCCCAGCCGGGGTAGTGGGGCTGGCCGTCCTCGTCCTTGTTCTCGAGGTCGGCGAGCTTGGACCAGTCGGAGCGGAAGGCGACGAAAGCGTCCTCGGGAATGCGACCGTGCTCATCCTCCCAAGCTTTGAGGTCCTCGATGGTCAGGATAAAGTCGGGATTCGCGGCGCACTCCTCATGCTTGTCGATCACGCAGAGCGGATGCATAAACTCGATGGGTTCAATCTCTCCAAGGGAACGACCCTCGACATGGAAGTGGCGCGGCGCGTCGACGTGGGTGCCGTACTGCGAGGCGACCGAATACTGGAAGCAACGCATGGGCGCGAGCATGTCCTCGGGCGTGCCGGGCAGGTAGTCGAAGAGCTTGGTGGACTCAAATGGCTTAAAGCCAAACCAGTGCGGGGTGTCGCATGAGAGCGTGTGGGTGAGGTCGACCCAGCGATAATCGTTGCTTTTGAGCTGGGAGGCGAGGTTCCAAAGGTCGAGCGCGGGCATGGGCGGCTCCTTTCATCGGGCTTTTTGCTGATGTTAAAGCGGTGCCGTGACAGCTCGATTTCTGCTGCGTTACGATACGTTCTCGATTGCGATTCTACGATGTTTCGGCCGCGTGACCATTGTGTTTCGTCTTGCCGGGGTGCTGATGGCGAAAGGAGGGGCCGTGCAATACCGCGTTGACCCCAAAAGTGGTAACCGAATATCCGCTCTGGGTCTGGGCTGCATGAGGTTTCCCGGTGCGCCGGGACACCCCGATGCGAAGACAACCGATGCCATCATTTCCCGTGCGGTGGAGCAGGGGATTAATTATCTGGATACCGCGTATCTCTATCCCGGTAACGAGGTGTGCGTGGGCGCCTCACTTGAGCGCTTGGGGCTGCGCGACCGGGTGTTGCTGGCGACTAAGTTGCCGCACGCTTCGTGCAAATGTGCGGAGGATTTCGACCGCTTTTTTGACGAGCAGCTGCACCGTTTGCGGACCGACCATATTGACTACTACCTTATGCACAACATCACCTCGCCCGCCCAGTGGGAGCGCGTGGTGGCGTTGGACATCGAGGACTGGATTGCGCACCAAAAGGCTGCGGGGCGTATTCGCCAGATAGGTTTTTCGTACCACGGCAGCGCCGCGGACTTCCTCACGATGCTTGACGCGTATGACTGGGATTTTTGCCAGATCCAGTACAACTACGCTGGAGAGCGCTACCAAGCGGGAACGGCGGGACTCATGGCGGCTGCGGAGCGCGGGCTCGCGGTGTTTGTGATGGAGCCGCTTTTGGGTGGACGCCTGGCGGGCAAGCTGCCTCCGCGGGCCCGCGCCGTGCTCGATGGCGCCCGTGATCCGCATTTGCGCACTCCTGCCGCCTGGGGACTTTCGTGGGTGTGGAACCATCCTCAGGTCACGATGCTGCTTTCGGGCATGACCGATACCGCACAGGTGGACGAGAACGCGGCATTGGCGGATCGCGCACTGCCGAATTCGATGACGACAGAGCAGCTCGATACCATCGCACGTGTGCTGGCGGAGTTTGAAAAATCGAATCGCGTGCCCTGCACGGGATGCGGCTACTGCATGCCATGTCCCAAGGGTATTAACATTCCCGGCTGCTTTGCCGCTTACAACGCGAGCTATGCGCACAGCTGGTTTACGGGGCTGTCGCAATACTTTACGGCGAGCGCGGTGCGCACGAGCGAGCCCAAGCTCGTGAGCAATTGCGTCAAGTGCGGCAAATGTGCGCGTCACTGCCCGCAACACATCGATATCCCCGAGCGTCTCGACGACGCGCGCCGACGTTTCCAGCCTGGCCCCGTAACGGCCGCGCTTAAAGTCTTCAGCAAAACTCGCCCCTCATGACCCTTTTATATCTTGTGATGGAATAGTTCCTGTTTGCGGCAGAATAGGGCGATAGCAGGAACTATTTCGTCGCAACTGAAGGGAGCTGTCGTGGGCCATCGGGATTCATGTGATGATTTGCGTGAGGTTCGTTGGGGCGTTTTGGGCGCTGGGCACATTTCGCATCGATTTGCATCGTCGCTCAAGAAGGTCGACAGGGCACGGCTTGTGGCTGCCGCCGGTCGCACTCCTTCGCATGTTGAGGAGTTTTGCAGGGCGTTTTCGATCGATGCTGCGCACAGTTATGTCACGGCTGACGATGGCGGCGATGCGGCTTATGATGCGCTGATTGCCGACCCCGATGTCGACGCAATCTACTTGGCTCTTCCGCATGGTATGCATACGCGTTGGGCCTGTCGCGCGCTGCGCGCCGGAAAGGCCGTGCTGTGCGAAAAGCCGGCCGTTTTGAGTGAGGAAGAGGCTCTCTCGATTGCCTCCGCCTCTCGCGAGTGCGGCGTGCTGTTTATGGAGGCGATGAAGAATCGGTTTTGCCCGATGCGCACTCGCGTGGAGGAC
This sequence comes from Collinsella sp., assembly GCA_019425015.1. Lineage (GTDB taxonomy): Bacteria > Actinomycetota > Coriobacteriia > Coriobacteriales > Coriobacteriaceae > Collinsella. The sequence continues at coordinate 2,665 of JAHYYJ010000013.1, read as the reverse complement.
TTGCTTGCGTCGGGCGAGCTCGGCTGTATCGTCTCGATCGAAAGCGTGCAAAAACTCGATTATGGTGAGTTCCCTTCGAGTTATCTGCTCGATCCGTTGCAGGGCGGCTGTCTATATGACATGGGCTGCTATGCGGTCGGGTGGTTTGAGGATTTGCTTGCGGGTGCGTGCGATGTTTCGTCTCGTGAAGTTCGCTGGCGTGACGTATCGGGCGGCCGCGTGGATTGGGCCGATGAGATTCATATGAGTGTCGGCGGTATACCCATTCATATGGTGTGCGACGGCAAATCAGCATATGAAAGCCGATTAACGATTGCCTGCGAACGGGGTTCGTTGGAAATCGAGCGCCTCCATCGCCCCGAGCTCGCCCATGTGAAGTACTCCGACGGTCGAGTGCTCGAAATCGACGCCCCATTTGAGGTCGATGATTTTTACGGCGAAGCTTCGCATGCGACTCAGCTCATCCGGGCGGGGAAACTCGAGAGTCCCGTCATGCCCCTTGCCGCCACACAGCGCTGCGCGCAGATCATCGATGCGATTTGCTTGACGCTCTAGGCTGCGGTGCTGCTGCTCAAGGGGGGGGGGCTCGGCGGACCGTGCCCCTGATGCCCCTTTTATATCTTGCGGTGGAATACGGTCTGTTTGCGCCAAAATAAGGCACCAATAGACCGTATTTCACCGCAACTGATGAGGGGGAGCTGGAGATGCTGACGATCGGGTGTCATCTTTCGACGACGAAGGGCTATCGGGCAATGGGGGAGACGGCGTTGTCCATTGGTGCCAATACCTTTGCGTTCTTTACGCGCAACCCGCGCGGTGGCAAGGCAAAAGACCTTGACATGGATGACGTGGCGGCCCTGCGCGAGCTTATGGCGCAAAACGACTTTGGACCGCTGGTGGCGCATGCCCCGTATACCTATAACCCCTGCTCCGCTAAGGAGCGGGCGCGCGAGTTTGCCTTGGAGGCTATGGCGGAAGATTTGCAGCGCATGGAGGCGCTGCCCGGCAACTACTACAATTTCCATCCCGGTGCGCATGTGGGGAAGGGCCCCGACGCCGGTATTCAGATGATCGTCGACACCCTGTGCCAGGTGATGTTTGAGGGCCAGCAGACGACGGTGCTGCTCGAGACCATGGCCGGCAAGGGCACCGAGGTGGGCCGCAGCTTTGAGGAGCTGGCACTCATCATCGAGGGCGTTGCCGACAAGCGCCCCGAGCTGTCGGCCAAGTTGGGCGTTTGCTTGGACACCTGCCATGTGAATGACGCCGGCTATGACATCGTTCACGATCTTGACGGTGTGCTTGACGAGTTCGATCGTGTGGTGGGTATCGAGCGCCTGCGCACCGTGCATATCAATGACTCCAAGAACCCCTGCGGCGCCCATAAGGACCGCCACGAATGCATCGGTAAGGGCTACCTGGGTAGCGAAGAGTTTGGCGGCGGTATGCAGGTTATGCAGAATATTGTATCGAATGGCTGCTTGCGCGCATTGCCATTCATTTTGGAGACACCGAACGAACTTGCAGGTTATGAGGCTGAAATCAAACTGTTAAGGTCGTTGCAGCAGTAATAGCTGACATAAAGTGGAGTGCTCCATTCACGTTATGGGTTTGTTTCAATCAGTTTTCTAATTGCAGGTTCTTCCAAGCGGGTGCATAATAACCCTCAGTTTTTGCAGACCTCTGAATCACATGAGGTCATTGGAAGGAGACTGATTATGAAGCTGAAGAAGCTTGGCGCATTTGCCGCCACGGGTGCTATGGCGCTCGCCCTCGCTCTGACGGGCTGCGGCTCGTCCAACGCCACCTCTGGTTCTGATGCCGGTTCCAGCAGCTCTGACGACGCTAAGGTCGAAAAGGTCGACGGCTCCAAGGAGTACGCGCTCGTCAAGGACGGCACGCTGACCGTCGGCACCTCTGCCGAGTACGCCCCGTTTGAGTACAAGGATGACAACGGTGATTATCAGGGCTTTGACCTTGAGCTCATCAAGGCTATCGGCGACAAGCTGGGCCTGGATGTCGAGTATGTCAACAATGACTTTGACACGCTGGTTCCGGGCGTCGCTTCGGGCGCTAAGTATGACGTCTCCATCGCGGCTATCACCGACACGCCCGAGCGTGAGAAGGAAGTCACTTTCTCCGATTCCTACTACATGGACGATCAGGCTATCGTGACCAAGGTCGATAATACCGACATCACGGCCGACAACTTCAGCGAGAAGCTCAACAACGCTGACGCTACCATCATCGTCCAGTCTGGCTCGACCGCCGAGGCCTTTGCCCAGGAAAACTTCCCCAAGGCCAAGATCGTTCCTTACAAGGACGCTACCGAGTGCTTCGGCGCCCTGCAGTCCGATAAGGGCGACGCCGTAGTCACCAACCGCTCCGTTGCCAGCCAGCTGACCGCCGAGCAGTTCAACACCTGCCAGACTATCAAGCAGATCAGCACCGGCGAGGAGTACGCCATCGCCATCAACCAGGGCAACACCAAGCTCAAGGACGACATCAACCAGGCCATCAAGGACCTGACCGACGACGGTACCGTTGACGCCCTCATGGCTAAGTACAACATCAAGTAAATAGATGCTTGATTGCGCGTAGGCCCTTTCCGTTTGGCTCTGTTAGACCAAGGTTGACATAAAAACGATGTCACCGCGAGGCGGTA
>JAHYYJ010000012.1 GCA_019425015.1 Collinsella sp. | reverse complement strand
ACGCTCTGCGGCTGGTCCGGTCCGACCGGGCCGCGCGGCAAGGAGATATATTGCCGGACCGGAGGGGCGCCGGGGGCGGGAATCTGGGCGTACACATTTCCTACACAATTTGGGATCCGACTAACGTTTGCCAGCCGTTAACTACCGCTCACCGAGCATCTCTTTATATAAGGCAGTCTCATGGTTAAAGCGGATACGTTCCCCTAGCTAAAGCACAGCCAGCATCGAGCAACTCATCACGTTCTTCCACCGAGAACCCCTCGGCGTAGACGCGCACCACTGGTTCGGTCCCGCTAGGACGGACCAGCAGCCACGTGTCATCCTCGAATGCTAAACGCAAGCCATCCATATGACTAACGTTTTGCGGCACCTTGCCACAAATCGACTTGGGGTTTACGCCCGGCAGCAGGGTTCGTAACGTTTCGGCATCTTCGGCCTCAAGGCGCAAATCGCGTCGACCGTAACTCGTCTTACCAAAACTGTCCTCGAGTTGGTCGACCAGAACGCCCAAAGGCGCGTCCGTCTTTGCCATAAGCTCACACAGAATCAGACAGGCGAGGATTCCATCGCGCTCGGGCATATGCGCGGCGATGCCGATACCACCGGCTTCCTCGCCGCCTATGAGGACGCCACCCTTCTTCATCTCTGCCGCTATATATTTGAAACCGACTGGTTTGACGGTCACGCGGCAGCCAAGCGCCTCGGCAATGCGACGCACGAGCGTCGAGCACGAAAGATTGACGACGACGCGTCCCTCCAAATTACGAAATTGAACCAAGTCGCCCAAAACGAGCGCCATGATCTGATGCGGATGTATATATCTGCCGCGCTCGTCAACCGCGCCGATACGGTCGGCGTCGCCGTCGGTCACCAGGCCAGCGCAAGCTCCGTCCTCGATAACCGTATGCTCGCAAGCGTCCACCCACGGCTCAACGGGGTCGGGGCAGATATCTTCTTGGTCAGGCGCCTGCCCGGCGTGAATCTCGTGCACCTCAACGCCAAGCTCGCGCAGCAAGTCGGCTAGATAGCCCTGGGCTGCGCCGCCCATGGGGTCAACAACCACGCGCAGGTGCGCGGCGCGGATGGCTTCGGCATCGACAAACGATGCCACCGCTTGCATATAGTCAGGAATGATATCCGCGGTGCGATATTGCCCCTCGATCCCCATTGGCTCGGGAGCCATGGTCTCTTCGAGCTCTTCGATGACATCCTGGTTGGCGGTCGAGCCGTCACCCATGCGAATCTTGAGACACAGATAACCCTGCGGATGATGGGACCCCGTCACCATGAGCGCGCCGCACGCCTCACCGTCATAAGCCGCCGCCCACGTAAGGGCAGGGGTCGGAACAGGTCGCGAAGCGAGCACGGCGTCTAGCCCGTGCGCTGCTAGCACACCCGCCGCAAGCTCAGCGAACTCGCGCGCCAGGGGCCGAGTGTCGAACCCTATATATACCGTTTTGCCCGGATTGGTCTTTTGCCACAACTCGCCGACGGCATCGGCGATACGGGCAACGTTATCGGCAGTGAAGTCCTCATCGACGCGAGCGCGCCAACCGTCAGTTCCAAAATGAATTATCGCGCACACGCGCAGACACCTCACAGTGTTTGGATCATGGTACGCATGAGGTATACCCGCGATACACGCTCGGCAACCTGCCGGCACCAGCATTCACCATTTGGGCAAATGCTGCCGAGGACATGCAGGCAATAAAAAAACCGCCCCGTATGGAGCGGTTTTGCCCTTTATATATCGAGCGCCTCGGCCATCGCTGCCGTAGTGATTGCCGTGGTTCCACAGCAACTGCCCACCATTGCGGCACCGGCATGTCTCCATTCGATGCATGCGCGCGCGAAAGCTTCGGGGTTCTCGTGCCATACGGGGCCATCCTGAGTCTGGACCGGATCGCCCACGTTGGGACGCACCGTGACGGGAGTAGTCGCCGATGCAACCATCCTGGGCACCGCCGCGTTCGTGGCCGCAAGCGAACAGCAATTAACACCAACCGAGTTTGCGCCGTGTTTTTCGGCGTACAAAACGGCTGCCTCGATGTTGAGGCCATCGCCCAACAGGTCGCCCTTATCGTCAACGACAAAACTCACCAGAACAGGCATGCCGTCGGCGGCATCTCGGGCGCCGGCAAGCATGGGCTGCAAATTACGGATAGACGTCACCGTCTCGATCAGCAGACCGTCAACACCAGCATTGAGCAAGGCGTGCGCCTGTTCGCGCGCAATGCCTCGGATCTCACGAAACTCGGCCGAGTCCTCGGCAAACCACTCAATACCGATCGGACCCATCGAGCCCAGCAGCAGCTGAGGGTGCGCCTGGCGGGCATCGTCGACGGCCCCGCGATTGACCTCCGCCACGGACGGCGCAATCTGGTCGTGCTTGAGGGCATAGCTTGATGCCTGAAAGGTGTTGGTAATGAGCACCTGCGCGCCGGCGGCGACATACAAGCGATGGATACGAGAAACGGTCTGCGGCTCTGCCAGATTCCAAAACGCCGGTGGAATGTCGGCGGCATCGTACTCACTCAACAAAACACTGCCCATGGGACCCTGCGCCAACAAGGTCTCGCTCGACAAGCGGCGCGTAATTTCCTCGGCACCAAAGCGGTTGTAATAACTCGTATCCATATATATCCCGCTATTCCTCGACGCTGATTCCCTGCTTTTCGAGATAGGCGAGCCAGCGGCTCATCGTGTCCTCGGATAGCGCATGCTCCATCATGCAGGCCTCGGAATCGGCTCGCTCAAATTCGACACCGAGCTCCTGAACCAAAAACGTGCGGATGAGGCGATGACGGTACCAGATAGCCGTGCCAACCTCGCGGCCGCGATCGGTCAGGATTACCTTGCCGTAATGCGATTGCTCGACAAGCTCGGATGCCTTGAGCGCCGAAACCGCTTTATTGACCGATGCCTTGGAGACGCCAAGGCGCTGCGCGATGTCGACCGATCGCACGCCGTTGGTTTCCCCCTCTTCGCTTTCAATGCGAACCATGCACTCCAAGTAGTCTTCGTTCGCCACCGTCAGATGTAGTTCGCGCGAGCTATTTGTCGTATCCATGATCTTCCGTCCCTTCTGCATTCAATGGCTGATTCTACCCCATCCAAGCGTCGTGGTATGCCGTGGCATACCGTGCTAGAGTTCTTGTTGCACACGACGACCAAGATTGGAGCGGTCTTTATGGAAAACACCACCACGAGCCCCGATGTCCTCGAGCGCTTTTTGCGCTACGTCCAGATCAACACGCAGTCCGAGGATGCAAACTGCGACCAGGTACCCTCGAGCCCCGTTCAGTTTGACCTTGCCAACGTGCTGGCTGAAGAGCTGCGCGAGCTTGGTGCGGAAGATGCCCACGTGACCGAGCACGCCTATGTCTGCGCGCATATCCCCGCAAGTGCGGGCGCTGAGGACAAGCCCGCCCTGGGCCTGATCGCCCATCTCGACACCACCGAAGTTGCACCGGGTGCCGGCGTGAAACCGCACATCGTACACTACGAAGGCGGCGACCTGGTCTGCGGCACGGTTGACGGTAAGCCCGTTGCCATGAGTACCGCCAAGCTTCCCGCCCTGAATGACCTCGTGGGTGAGGACCTGGTCTGCAGCGATGGCACCACGCTGCTGGGCGCGGACGACAAGGCAGGCGTCGCCGAGATCATGTCACTTGTCGCGCGTATCGCTCAGGACCCCTCTCTGCCCCATCCCGCACTCGGCATTTGCTTCTGCCCTGACGAGGAGATCGGCCACGGAGCCGAGCTGTTGGATATCGATACCTTTGGCTGCAAGCACGCCTACACGGTCGACGGCGGCCCCATCGGCGAGCTGGAGTGGGAGTGCTTTAACGCCGCCGAGGCGACCGTCCGCTTTGAGGGCCAGTCCATCCACCCGGGCGACGCCAAGGGCCGTATGATCAACGCAGGCAATCTGTTCTGCGACTTCAACGCGTTGCTCCCCTACGTGCAGCGCCCGGAGTATACGGAAGGCTACGAGGGCTTTTATCACCTTGAGGGTGTATCTGCGACCGTCGATCACGCCACAGCGCGTTATATCGTCCGCGACCATGACGCCGCCAAGTTCCAGCAGAAACTCGACCTTATTGATGCCGCCGCCTCGATGCTCAACCAGCGTCTGGGTGAGGAGCGCGTGACGGTCGAGATTAAGCAGCAGTATCGAAATATGGCCGAAATCGTTCGTGACTATCCCGAGCTTATTGATGTTGCCAAGGAAGCCTACCTTGCCTGCGGCGTTGAACCCCAAGTGCTGCCGATTCGCGGCGGCACCGACGGTGCACAGTTGTCGTTCCGCGGTCTGCCCTGCCCCAACCTTTCCACCGGCGGCTATTGCTACCACGGCGTCAACGAGTTCGTCCCGGTCAGTTCGCTCGTCAAGATGACCGACGTGCTCCAGGAGCTCGTCGCCCGCTTTGCATAAGGAACTCGAACAATCTAGGTAAGCAAAACCGCCCCGTCCTCAAAACTGAGAACGGGGCGGTTTTTGGTGCAAGGGGAGTAGTCAGCACCGCATGTTGAGCCAACGTCAGCGAGCGACGTCCAAGGCGAACAAGTTGGCATGAAAAAGGCAGGGCATTGACCTTCTGGTCATGCCCTGCCTTTTGAATGACAAATTGTCGCCTTGGGCGGCGCGCAGCGTCGAGCCGTTACGGCGTTTGGTAAAACGCCGTAACTTAGTAGTTAGCTTCGTAGCCGTTGCCGTCGCCGGTGGGCTCTTCGTAGTAGTCCGAATCGCTCGAATCGCTTGAGTCATCGGAATCGTCAGAGCTGACCGATGAGGTTGCGGTACCGTTTGCGTAGTCGTCAGACGTGTTGTTGTTCAGGTCGCCAATCGTAGAGCTGGAACCGTCGGAAAGACCCATGGTGTTGGGACCCTTGGGATCCTTGCCGGCATCGACGCGCTCCATCATTTCCTTGAGCTCGTCCTCGTAGACAAAGACGTAGCTCACACCGTCGATCATGGTGCTGTCGTCGGCGTACGAGGGCAGGTTGGCCGAGTAGATACCGTCGACATCCATACCGCGCATGGCGTTGACCGTAGCCACGATATCCTGAACGCTCATATCGGTTACGAGCATATCGGACAGCGAATTAACCAGGCCAAAAATCTTCGTGGCATCGAAGTTATTGAGAATCTGGTTGGCAAGGGCGCCAAGCACCTGACGCTGGTGGCGCATGCGCGTGTAATCGCCGTCGGCATAGGTGTAGCGGCAGCGGGCATAGGTAAGGGCGGTGGCACCGTCCATATGCTGCTGGCCAGCGGTAATCTTAATATCCAGGTGCTCGGGGTCGTCAACATCATCGGTTGCGTTAATGTCGATACCGCCAACCGAATCAATCAGCGCCTGCATACCGTCGAAGCTGACCTCGGCATAGTGGGAAATCTGAACACCGCATAGCTCGTTGACCGCCTCGACCATGGCCTCGGCGCCGCCAACGGTATGGCAGGCGTTGATCTTCATGGTCTCGCCCTTGTACTCGACCTTGGTGTCGCGCGGAACGGAAATGAGCGTCGCCTGCTTTTGCGTGGGGTCGATGCGTGCCAGGATAATCGAGTCGGCACGATACGTATCCTCGCCCGGACGGCCGTCGGTGCCAAGAAGCAGCACGTAGAACGGATCCTTTGCCTCATCGGTGTCAACCAGAACCCGACGTAGATTGTCGGTAATGACATTAGAATCGCCGAGCTTGCCCATAATGGTGGCAAACCACAAGCCGGCAGCGGTAGTGGCACTCAGCAGCACGCCAAGCACGACAATGAGCGCGACGTGACGAATCGTGTGGCTACGACGACGTTGACGAGCGCGCTCGGAATAGCGAGCCACGTTATCGCGACTGTAGATCTTGGCCTGCGCACCAGTTGAGGGTCTTCGGGTGCTAGTATCCGCGAGGGGCTTTTTATTAAACATAGGCAACCTGTATTAGTAGATGACGGGATCGGGGACGGTAGCATGCTCGACATGCGCGCCGAGCGCCTGCAGCTTTTCGACAAACTGCTCGTAGCCGCGCTTGATGTGATGGATGGCTGAAACCTCGGTCGTCCCGTCGGCGATCAAGCCCGCTACGACGAGGGCCGCTCCGCCACGCAGATCGGGCGAGGTAACCTGTGCACCCGAGAAGCCCTTGACGCCATGAATCATGGCATGATGGCTCTCGATACGAATGTCGGCGCCCATGCGCACCAGCTCAGAGGCAAACATAAAGCGATTCTCGAAGATGTTCTCGGTAATAACGGAACTGCCGTCGGCAAGGGCGGAGAGCACCATAATCTGCGCCTGCATGTCCGTCGGGAAGCCGGGGAACGGAAGCGTCTGGATGTCGACCGGCTTGATACGCTCGGCACGGTTTACATGGACGCCATCCTCGACGCGCTCGCAGTCGATACCCATGAGCTCCATCTTCTTGAGCACCATGCCCAAGTGAATGGGGCAAAAGCCCGTGACATCGACACCGCGATCGTCGGCCATCAACGCACCGGCAACGATAAAGGTACCGGCCTCGATGCGGTCGCCTACTACGCGATGGGTAACAGGATGGAGCTCTTCCACGCCTTCGATAGTCACGACGGGCGTGCCGGCGCCAACAATCTTGGCGCCCATCTCGTTGAGCATGTTGGCGAGATCGACGATCTCGGGCTCGCGGGCGGCATTGTCGATAACCGTGGTGCCCTGCGCGCGCACGGATGCCATAATGAGGTTCTCGGTCGCACCGACACTGGCGAACTCGAGCGTGACGGTGGTACCGCGCAGACCTTGGGGCGCATTAGCGTTGATGTAACCGTGGGCGGTATCGAACTCAACGCCCAGGGCCTCAAGACCAAGAATGTGCATATCGATCTTGCGAGCACCCAGGTTGCAGCCGCCCGGCATGGCGATCTTGGCGCGATGGAAGCGACCCAGCAGGGGTCCCATCACGGCGGTGGAAGCACGCATCTTGGCAACGAGCTCGTAGGGGGCCTCCCAAGAATCGACCTGAGAGGTATCAATCTCGAGCGTGTGCTCGTCGAGAACATCGATCGTAGCGCCCATGCCCTTGAGCACCTTGCCCATCACGTGGACATCGGAAATATCGGGCACGTTCTGCAGCGTCGTCTTGCCCGGCGCCAGAAGCGTTGCCGCCATGAGTTTGAGTGCGGAGTTCTTGGCACCCGAGACGGGCACGGAGCCTCCGATGGCGTGGCCACCCTCAACGCGGATAATATCCAAGGTCTACCCTTTCAAAAAGCATGCCCGGGATGGCTGGGCCATCCCGGGCATGATGTGTTCGCAAATGGTCGAACGCTAAATCGTTTGACTATTGGGCAAGCTTGAGCTTACACCATGCGATTTCATTATAGAGGTAGGCGCGGCGTGCATCATCCTCCGACAAATTACCCAGCTTCTCTTCAAAACCTTGAATATCAGCTTTAAGCTTGTCGGCATCGACAGTCGCCAAATCGCAAGCGCGCTCGGCGAGAACGGTCACGACATCGTCCGCAACCTGGGCATAACCGCCGGCCACGGCAAACGTGTGGTCGACAGTGCCCATGGCCTTATCGGAAACGCGAACGTAGCCGCGGTCGATCGTGCAAATCTCGCTGGAGTGAGCAGGCAGGACGCCAAACTCGCCATCCGTGGACGGAATCGACACAAACGCAGCGTCGCCCTCATAGGCGCAGCTCACGGGGCACACGATGCGGATACGCATAACCTACTTCTCCCCCATCTTGCGGGCGCGCTCGCGCACGTCCTCAATCGTGGAAGCATAGCGGAAAGCCTGCTCGGGCAGGTCATCGGCCTTGCCGTCGACAATCTCGGCGAAAGAGCGGACGGTATCCTCGACGCGGACGTAGACACCGGGGTTGCCGGTGAACTTCTCGGCGACGTGGAAGGACTGCGAGAGGAACTGCTGAATCTTACGGGCACGGTTGACCGTAAGACGCTGCTCCTCGGACAGCTCGTCCATACCCAGAATGGCGATGATGTCCTGAAGGTCGGAGTACTCCTGCAGGAGCTCCTGGACCTTGACGGCGACACGGTAGTGCTCCTCGCCAACGATCGAGGGATCGAGAGCGTCGGAGGAAGATGCGAGCGGGTCGATAGCCGGGAACAGGCCGAGCGACGAAATGCTACGCGAAAGAACCGTGGTGGCGTCGAGGTGCGTAAACGTCGTGGCAGGCGCCGGGTCGGTCAGGTCGTCTGCGGGGACGTAGACAGCCTGGACGGAGGTAATGGAGCCCGTCTTGGTCGAGGTAATGCGCTCCTGGAGGTCGCCCATCTCGGTTGCCAGCGTGGGCTGGTAACCAACGGCGGACGGCATACGGCCCAGCAGTGCGGAAACCTCGGAACCTGCCTGGGAGAAGCGGAAGATGTTGTCGATGAACAGCAGAACGTCCTGGCCGCGATCGCGGAAGTACTCAGCGGTGGTAAGGCCGGCCAGACCGATGCGCAGACGCGCTCCGGGCGGCTCGTTCATCTGACCATAGACCAAGCAGGTCTTGTCGATAACGCCAGACTCGCTCATCTCGAGGAACAGGTCGGTGCCCTCGCGGGTACGCTCGCCGACGCCGGTGAACACCGAGGTGCCACCGTGCTCCTGGGCGAGGTTGTTGATGAGCTCCTGAATCAGAACGGTCTTGCCGACGCCGGCGCCGCCGAACAGGCCTGTCTTGCCGCCACGGATGTAGGGCTCGAGCAGGTCGACGGCCTTGATGCCGGTCTCGAAGATCTCGGTCTTGGTGGTGAGCTCGTCGAAACGGGGCGCTGCATGGTGGATGGGGTAGAACTCCTCCACCTCGGGCATGGGCTTGCCGTCGACGGGCTTGCCCATAACGTTCCAAATTCGGCCGAGCGTCTTGGGGCCAACGGGCATCTTCATGGGCTCACCGGTATCGGTGGCGATGAGGCCGCGCTGCAGGCCGTCGGTCGAGGACATGGCGACCGTGCGGACGACGCCGCCCGGAAGCTGGCTCTCGACCTCGAGGATCGTGCTCAGATGACCGATCGGGGTCTCGGCCTCGACCGTGAGCGCGTTGTAGATCGGGGGCACCGCGCCGTCAAACTTGACGTCGACGACAGGGCCGATGATTCGCACGATGCGACCATCACCGGCAGTCGTCTTCTTGGTGGCTTCCTCGACCGCAAGCTTTACGGTGTTATTAGCCATTACTGTTCCTCCAATGCTGAGGCTCCGCCGACGATCTCGTTAATCTCGGTCGTGATCGAAGCCTGGCGCACGCGACTATACGTGCGGGTAAGGGTCGAGATGATCGCGGTGGCGTTTTCCGTCGCGGAGTGCATGGCCTTGCGGCGTGCACCCTGCTCGGCAGCCGCCGAATCGATCAGGGCCTGGTAGATGACCGTCAGGATGTAAGACGGCACAAGCTTGCCGAGAACATGCTCGGGAGAGGGCACGAACTCGAACGTGGACGAGATGCGCTTAGGGGCGTCGGTCTCGTTCTTACGCGGACCGTGGGCCATAGCGATCATCTCGGGGTCGAGCGGCAACAGATGCTCGACGCGAAGCTCCTGATCCACGCGGTTCTTGGCGTGGTGGTAGACAAGCTCGACACGGTCAAGCTCACCGGCACGATACGCATCGCAGATATGAGAGGAGATCATGCGGGCCTGATTGAAATCGGGCTCAGAGGAGTTGCCCTCAAAGTGCATGACAACGTTTGCGCGGTCACGGAAATACGTGGCCGGCTTACGCCCGCACGCGATGATCTCGCACTCGATGCCGTCGTTCGCCCAAGAAGCGGCGAGCTTTTCGGCCGTGCGCTCCACCGTCGTATTGAAACCGCCGGCAAGGCCGCGGTCCGAGGCAATAACGACAATCAGGCCATGCTTGACGCTCTCATGCTTCTGCAGCATGGGATCGGTGCCCGAACAGGAGGCGTCGCCGGCGACCGTCAACATGACGTCGGTCAGCGCCTCCTTATAGGGCTCGGCCTGCTTGGAGCGATCGAGGGCACGACGGATCTTGGCCGTAGAGACCATCTCCATCGTGCGCGTGATCTGCTTGGTCGTGGTAACCGAGGAGATTCGCTTCTTAATGTCGCGAAGGTTAGCCATGGGGCTTAGTTCTCCTCTGATCCAGAAACATCCGAATGGTGCTTGGCCATGAACTGCTGCTTGAAGTCGCCGATGACGCGCAAGAGCTCAGCCTTGGTGTCATCATCGATCTTCTTGGCGCGAACCTTGTCGAGCAGCGAGCCAAAGCCATTGTCCATGTACTCGATGAGCTCGGCACGGAAGGGCAGCACGTCGGCGATCTCCAGGTCATCCAGGAAGCCCTCGTTGCCAGCGAACAGCGTAACGATCTGCTCGCCAACCTCAAACGGCTTGTAACGCGGCTGCTTCAGGAGCTCGGTCATGCGAGCACCATGGGTCAGCTGCTTTTGCGTGGCCTCGTCGAGGTCGGAGCCGAACTGCGTGAAGCCGGCGAGCTCCTGGTACGAAGCAAGGTCCAGACGGAGGTTGCCGGCGACCTGCTTCATGGCCTTGGTCTGCGCATCGCCACCGACGCGGGACACGGAGATGCCCACGTCGACTGCCGGGCGCTGACCCTGGAAGAAGAGCTCGGACTGCAGGTAGATCTGACCATCGGTAATGGAAATGACGTTGGTCGGAATGTAGGCCGAGACGTCGCCGTCCTGGGTCTCGATGATCGGCAGTGCCGTCATGGAGCCGTAACCGTTCTTCTTGGACATCTTGACGGCACGCTCGAGCAGACGAGAGTGCAGGTAGAAGATGTCGCCAGGATAGGCCTCTCGTCCGGGCGGACGATGCAGCGTCAGCGACATCTGACGGTAGGCCACAGCCTGCTTGGACAGGTCGTCGTAGATGACGAGCACGTGGCCGCCGGGGTTGGTCTCGCTGGCGGGCTTGCCGTCCTCGCCGTTGTACATGAAGAACTCGCCGATAGCGGCACCGGCCATAGGCGCGATGTACTGCATAGGGGCGGAATCGGCAGCGGTGGCCGAAACGATGATGGTGTAGTCGAGCGCACCGTGCTGAGCGAGGGTCTCGCGGATGTTGGCAACCGTGGAGGCCTTCTGGCCGATGGCGACATAGATGCAGACCATGCCCTTGCCGCGCTGGTTGAGGATAGCGTCGATGGCGATGGCGGTCTTACCGGTCTTACGGTCGCCGATGATGAGCTCTCGCTGACCGCGGCCAATAGGCACCATGGAGTCGATAGCGAGCAGACCGGTCTGAACCGGCTCGCACACCGGGGTACGATCGATGACGCCGGGAGCCTTGAACTCGATGGGGCGACGGTGCGTGGCGACGATGTCGCCCAGGCCGTCGATGGGCTGGCCGAGCGGATTGACGACGCGGCCGAGCATGGCACGGCTCACGGGGATATCCATAATGCGGCCAGTGGTGCGGCACTCGTCGCCTTCCTTGATGGAGTCGACGGCACCGAACAGAACGGCGCCGACCTCGTCACGGTCAAGGTTCTGGGCAAGGCCGAAGACGGTCTCACCGGTATCGGAGCTCTTGAACTCCAGAAGCTCGCCTGCCATGGCGCTCTTGAGGCCGGAGACGCGCGCGATGCCGTCGCCTACCTCGTCGACCGTTGAAACCTCATGCGTATCGACCGTCGCGGAGAGGCTCGTGAGCTGCTCCTGCAGTTTCTTGGCGATATCCTGGGCATTGAGGGTTTCGGACATTAGGCTTCACCTCCGTACGAATTAGCAGAGTTTGCGAGGGTCTCCTGCGCGATGCGCAGCTGCGTCTTGACGGAAATATCACGACGCTCGCCGCGGGCCTCGAGCACCAGGCCGCCCACGATAGACGGGTCGACCTGCTCGATAAGGAATACCTTGCGGCCGAAGTCCTGCTCGCATTTCTTAGTGATGGTTTGACGCAGCTCGTCGTCGAGCGGGATCGCCGTGGTGACGGTCACGCCCACTACATCCTCGTCTTCCTCGGCAACATACTTAAAGGCAGCTGCCACCTTGGGAAGAAGGTCGAGCTGGTCGCGCTTGGACATGGTGTCGAGCACGGCGATGATCTCGGGGCTGGCAGAAGCCAAGCGCTCGATCATCTCGAGGTCCTCGAACACATGGTTCTCGGCCTTAGCGGCTTCCAGAAGGGAGCGCGCGTAGGTCTCGAGCACCTTGTCCTGATAGCGGCTAGTCGGCATTCAGGCTACCTGCTTCCTGGATGTAGCGCTCGATGAGCTTCTTCTGCTCGGTCTCGTCCTCGAGTGCCTCGCCCACGATCTTGGTGGCGACGGCAACGGACAGGTCGGCGATGGAGCTCGCGGCACCGGCGTAAATGGACTTGCGCTCGTCCTCGACGGTCGTATGGGCCTTGGCGATGATCTCCTCGGCCTCCTTGTGAGCAGCCTCGATGATACGGGCGCGCTCGGACTCGGCGTCCTTACGGGCCTCGAGAACGATGTCGGCAGCCTGACGACGGGCGTCGGTGACGATCGAGTCGGACTCAGCGCGCTTGGCGATAGCCTCCTGCTTGGTCTTCTCGGCCTCGTCGAGGCTCTCCTCGATCTTCTTGCCGCGCTCCTCCATGGTTTTCATGATGCCCGGCAGGGCGACCTTGGCCAGCACGATCCAGATGATCAGGAAGGCGATAAGCGCCGGGATGAACTCCGCCATCTTAGGGATGAGGATGTCCGCACCGGCAGCGCCGTCCTCGGCGAACGCGGAAACCGGCATGAGCAGCGCGGCCGCGGACGCGGAGAGTGCGATCGCGCTCTTCTGGGATGAAAGATTCATACTTGACGCTCCGTGCTATTTAACGATCAGCGCGACAACGAAGCCGATCAGAGCCAGAGCCTCGCCGAAGGCGGAGCCCATGATGAAGACGGTGAACACGCGGCCCTGGACCTCAGGCTGACGGGCCATAGCACCCGTAGCACCCAGAGCAGACAGGCCGATAGCAAGACCAGCGCCGATAACACCGAGACCGTAACCGATAACTCCCACGATTCCTCCTTTGTCGTGCGTGTCTTATTTCACGCAGGATAACCTTTTTATAACTGCCGGGCTCCATGGGTACGGGCACCGGCGGTTTAACGAATTGCCTTACCTTGAAGACGCGAACGGAAGCCTACTCC
The DNA here is from genome assembly GCA_019425015.1 of Collinsella sp. Classification (GTDB taxonomy): domain Bacteria; phylum Actinomycetota; class Coriobacteriia; order Coriobacteriales; family Coriobacteriaceae; genus Collinsella. Next base: position 65,794 of record JAHYYJ010000012.1, on the reverse strand, counting down.
TCCTCCGCGACCTCCTCTGCCTCAGAGACATACACGGCGGTAAGGACCGTGAAGACGTAAGCCTGGATAGCGCCGACCACAAGCTCGATCGCATAGATCAGGATGAGGATGGCAAGCCAGGCCAGCGAAGGCAGGGCGCCGACGGCGTGCGCCGCGGAAACCTGCTGAAGCAGCGGCTGCATGAACATGCTCGCCATGATGGCGAACGAGCCCATGACCACGTGTCCTGCGAACATGTTGCAGAACAGACGGACGGCGAGCGTGATGAGGCGCAGGAAGGTCGAGAAAAGCTCGACGACCCACACGAGCACGTTCATCGGGAAGCTCACGCCCTGCGGGGCGAGGCTCTTGATGTAGCCGATCACGCCGTGAGCCTTGCATCCGTAGTAGATGAAGTACACGAAGGCGAAAATGGCGAGTGCGGCGGTGGAGCCGATTGCGCCGGTGCCGGGCTTCATTCCCGGGATCAGGCCGATCATGTTATTGATCAGGATGAACAGGAAAAGCGAGCACAGGAACGGGAAGTGCTTCTTCCAGTTCTCACCCACGACACCCTTGCCGATATCGTTCTCGACGTACTCGATGATGTACTCGAAACCGTTGACGAAGAAGCCCTTGGGAACCAGGGTCTGCTTCTTCTTGAACACGGCCAGGACGATCAGGAGCACGATCGTGGAGACGATCAGCCAAAACGAGTACTGCGTGATGCCGCAGCTCAGATCGCCCACGACAGGGGTGGAGCTGAACTCGCTGACCAGATGATTAATCTCATCAGGCAGCTTTTCAAAAATTTCCACGACTTACCTTTCGACCTCATGAGGATCTCGCAGCGCCTTGGCGACGCGAACCGCGCAGGCGGCCATAAAGGCCACGAAGCCGATCGCCTCGCCCAGGAGGAACATGCGAAATGCCTCTCCGAACAACACAAACACAACCAAGGTAAAGACGAGCAGGGCGATTGCCGAGACCGCCAGACTCACCATACCCTTGAGCATGTCCGCATTCTGTTTATCGTCAAGAACCGGCTTGAGCGTAAAGACAAAGGGAAGGAAGGCAATTGCGCCCGCGATGGCGCCTGCAACGATAGCGAGCAGATCGGCTATCTGAAACACTGGCGTCCTCACTTTCCTCTTTAACGCCTCACAGAACAGTTCCCGCCAAACATTGGTGAATATTGTACGAGCCAATCGCTAAAGTACAACCGAAAAAGCATCGGTTAATACGCACCTGTTCGTTTTCTTAAGACCTTCTTTATGCCGCAGGTACGGTAATACGTTTTTCTCGAACCCTGCAGGGCAAAACGTCCGTTAACAGGAGTGCGCGCGGTCGCCTTTTGTTCGTCCGCGCGCACCGTTTCTTCGTATTTGCAGCCACGGCCGTTTAGCCCAGCGACTAGAGCGTGCCGTAGATGCGGTCGCCGGCGTCGCCCAGGCCGGGAACGATGTAGGCGGCCTCGTTGAGATGGTCATCGATGGCGCACGCATAAATATGTACGTCAGGATCCTTCTCGGTCAGCGACTTGAGGCCCTCGGGCGCGGCGACGATGCACAGCATGCGGATGTCCTTGACACCGCGCTCGCGCAGGTAGCTGATAGCCATCTCGGCCGAACCGCCCGTGGCGAGCATGGGGTCGACAACCAGGCAGATACGCTGGTCGATATCCTTGGGCATCTTGCAGTAATACTCATGCGGCTCGTGGGTGACCTCGTCGCGCTCCATGCCGATGTGGCCCACGCGAGCGGAGGGCACCAGGTCGAGGATGCCGTCGACCATGCCAAGGCCCGCACGCAGGATGGGCACGATGGCGAGTTTCTTGCCGGCAAGCTGTTTGAACGTGGCGGTAGTGATGGGGGTCTCGACCTCGACGTCTTCCATAGGCAGGTCGCGCATGGCCTCGTAGCCGTCAAAGAGCGCAAGCTCGCGCACGAGCTGGCGGAACTGGTTGGTGCCGGTGTTTTTATCGCGCAGGATCGACAGCTTGTGCTGAACGAGCGGGTGATCGACAAGCGTCACACGGGACGCATCATAGGTGACGGTCATGGGTTGATTGCCCCTTTCGTTGCGGCCGCAAAACGGCCTTGCTGACAAGGCGCGCAGCAATGTTGCCGCCGCACGCCATGCATTAGTTTAGCGGTTTGTTGTATCGAGCAGCCCATCGCAGCCCTACTGTGCGGTACTGAGCGAGCGCCTGACTGCATCACACCAGCCCGCAAGGTTTTGTTCGCGGCGCTCGGCGGACATGTGGGGAAGGAAGGTCCTAACGATCTGGGCATTTTGCTCCAGCTCTTCCAGGTCTTCCCAATAGCCGACGGCAAGACCCGCCAAGTACGCGGCACCGATTGCCGTGGTCTCCACCGTCTCGCATTGCAGCACGGGGATATCCAGCAGGTCGGCCTGGAATTGCATGATGAACTCGTTGCGCGAGGCACCGCCATCGACAGACAGGCGCTCGATCGAAAGCCCCACGTCCTGCTCCATGGCGCGCAGCACGTCGTAGCTCTGATATGCCATGGATTCGCAGGCGGCACGTACGATGGTCGCACGGCTCGAGGCGCCGGTCAGACCGCACACGATACCGCGGGCATGCGGGTCCCACCAGGGAGCGCCCAGACCCGCAAAGGCGGGAACGAAGTAGCAGCCCTCGTTGTCGCTAATCGAAGCGGCGAGTTGTGCCGACTCGCTCACGCTCGAGATGATGCCCATGTTGTTGCGAAGCCAGTTCATGGTGGAACCGGCAGCAAAGATGGAGCCCTCGAGCACATAGCTGATCTTCCCGTTCGCAGCGATACCGATGGTGGAGACCAGACCGTTCTTGGATTCGACGATCTCGTCGCCGGTGTTCATGAGCATAAAGCAGCCCGTGCCATAGGTGTTTTTGGTCTGGCCGGGATGGAAGCAGCAGTGACCGAACAGCGACGCCTGCTGGTCGCCCGCCACACCCATGATGGGCGGCATGTTGGTCATGATGTCGCTCGCGACGCGGCCGTAGTCACCCGAGCTCCAGCGAACCTCGGGCATCATGGAACGTGGAACGTCAAAGAGCGCCAGCAGGTCGTCGTCCCAATCGAGCGTATGGATATTAAAGAGTGCCGTGCGGCTGGCATTGGTGTAGTCGGTGGCAAAGACCTGGCCGCCGGTGAGGTTGTAGATGAGCCAGGTGTCGATGGTGCCAAACATGAGGTCGCCCGCCGCCGCGCTCTCGCGTGCGCCGTCGACGTTGTCGAGAATCCACTGTACCTTGGAGGCCGAGAAATACGGGTCGAGCGTGAGTCCTGTGCGGGAGCGCACCAGCTCCTCGCAACCCTGTTCAACCAACGCGTCGATTGCCGGCGCGGTACGGCGGCACTGCCATACGATGGCGTTATAGATCGGCTGACCGCTCACGCGGTCCCAGACCACCGTGGTCTCGCGCTGGTTGGAGATGCCGATGGCGGCAATGCGGTCGGAGTGGATACCGCTCTTAAACTGGACTTCCATCATGACGGCGATCTGGCTGGCAAGGACCGCCATGGGGTCTTGCTCTACCCAACCGGGACGTGGGAAGCTGGTTTTGACGCTGCGACGTGCCTGCGCGACGATGCATCCGTACTCGTCGACGATGGTCGCAAGTACCGAGGTGGTGCCGCAGTCGAGCGCCATGATGTAGGAACCGCCAAAGTTAAACGAGGCATCTTCCATGCCCAGGCTGCCCAGATTCAACGACATCGCTTACACCTTTCTATTGCATCGGGTCGGACAGGACCCGTTCGATCTCTGATGCGGGAAGTGCGCCTTGGCGCAGGATCTGGAGCCCGCCGTGCTGGAACGACACGATGGTCGAGGCGTCGCGACACGGGGTCTCACCGGCGTCGACGGCAACATCGACCCCCTCCAGGATGCGACCCTCGACGGCGGCAAAGCTTGCCGGCGAGGGCGCACCGTGCGTGTTGGCGCTGGTGCAGGCAAGGGGACTGCCGCAGGCGCGGATGAGCGCCTGGACCACGGGAGAGGCCGAAGCGCGCAGGGCCACGGTGTCGTCGGCAGCACGCATAAAGGTCGGCACGCAGGGGGCTGCCTTAATCACGATAGTCAGGGCTCCCGGCCAGCATCGTCGCGCGAGTACGCGGGCATCTTCCGGGATATCCACGCCATAGTGGTCGAGCGCTTCGACGTCATCGACCAGCCAAGCGACGGTTTGCGTGAGTTCACGTTGCTTGAGAGTGAAGATGCGGCGGTAGCCGGTACCGAGCGCAGGGACCGCGGCGCCATTGACGGTGGCTTGCGGGTCGCGCGGCCACGAGGGGGATTCGCTTGTGTCTTGGGGTACGGCGTCCGAGAAGGCATTGACTGCCACGGCGACGCCATAGACGGTCTCGGTCGGGATCAGGGCCAGTCCGCCACAGCCGAGTACCTCGGCCGTACGCTCAACGGCAAGCCGATGCGGCTCGCGCGCTCCCTCGTATACCCGATAGACCGTCTGCATGTGTATGCCAGCCCCTTACGCTCTGGTGCAAGTTTGTTTACTGAGGGGCATTCTCGCACGAAACGTTCAATCCATTTGCCCACAGCGCATGTTGGTTTGGTGAGCGGCTCTAGTAGTCGGTGAAAGTGAGGGGTTATTGGACCGCGACGAACTTCTTTGGCCTGCCGGCGTGGCGTTCTTGGGCGGCGTAGCGCTCGATGCTGTCTATCGTTATCATCCGACGGCCGTCGACGAGTTCAACATCGAGCTTTCCTGCTTTGACCAGCGCGGTAATCCGCGGAGCGGAGACTTTGAGGTCCAGCGCAGCGTCTTTAAATGTTCGGCACGCCGCTTCCCGAGCGTCCTCGTGGTCGATTTCGACCGAAAGGGCCACGACCTCGGCCGAGCGTTCGTACCCCGCCGGAGTCAAACCGTTGTTGAGGTCATCGGCCAAAAACGCCATCAGCGCCTCGGTGGCATGGGCAATAGCTTCTTCGCGTGTATCGCCATCGGCAAAAGCGCCGGGAATCTGCGGGAAGCTGGCGCAGTAACCGTCGTCTTCTTTTATGAGAACGCAGTCATAGGTAAATCGCTGCCTCATTTTGCCTCCAACTACCATCCAGCTTGGCGACGAATACTTACCCACGTGCCCTTCTTTGGTCGATCACCACCAGAGCCGTTCACGGTGACAACACGGTCACCAGAAACATACTTAGCATGACTACCGACTTGCGCGACCTTCACGAATCCATCGTGCTTGAGTAGGGCAATGATTTCCCGAAAGGTAGGAGGTTGCATGGGCCGACCTCTTTCAGCCGTCCTAATTATAAACTACTTTATAATTTTTGCTAACCAGTTAATAAATATTACTGGCGTTGCTTGGGCTCGGTGACGACGGCCCGAACGATGCGGGGGCGATCGGTGAGGTCGCGGACGATGCGCACATCCGATAGACCCGCCTGGCGGCAGAGCTCAGCGGCAGCGTCGAGGGCACCCTCGTAGAGCTCGCAGGCAAACAGGCCGCCGGCGCGCAGCATATAGGGCGCCGCATTGAGCAGGCGGCGGAAGATATCCAGGCCATCGGCACCGCCCTCGAGCGCCAAATCGGGCTCGAAGTCCTTGACCTCGTGCGGCAGCGAGCGCATAACGTCGGTCGGGATGTAAGGCGGGTTGGAGACGAGCACGTCGAAGGTGCCCCACTCGTCGTGGGGAATGGAGCTCACCAGGTTGGTGAGGCTGAAGGCAACCTCATCTGCCGTGAGGCCGAGCGCGTCGCGGTTTTTGGTGGCCAGATCGATAGCACGCGGCTCAATATCGGTAGCGGTGCAGGTAACGTGGCCGCGGCGCTCCCAAGCAAGAGAGAGCGAGATGCAGCCCGTGCCGCAGCCGACCTCGAGAACGCGAGCAGTGCGGGGCTCGGCTGGGGCAGGCGCAGCGGCATCCTGAGCTGAAACCGTCTCCTGGTCGGCACCCTCGATGGCGATGCCGTATTCGTCGAGCTCGGGCTCAGCAGCTTCCGCAGTCTCGGCTTCCGCTGCCTGTGCGGCGGCTTCCTCGGCCTCGCGGTCGGCCAGTTCCTCAGCATAGGCACGGCTACCCAGCACGTCGCTGCCTAGCGCCGCCTCATCGGCAGCCGTCAGGTTAGCGGCACGGCGCTCGGCGGTCGCGCGTTCGTCTGCCAGCGCGGCCTCGGCTTTGCGGGCCTCTTCGACCTCATCGTTCCAAGGCAGCTCAACACGCTGGCGGGCAGCAGCCTCGGGGCTCAGCACCTCGGCATCCAGATAATTGAGGACTTCCTCGACGAGCATCTCGGTCTCGGGGCGCGGAATGAGCACACCGGGGGCGCACGCGACGTCGATCATGCGAAACTGCGTACTGCCCGTGATGTATTGCAGCGGCTCGCCCTTAGCGCGGCGGACAACGGCCGCGTGCATGGTCTCGAGCTGGGCCGCGTTAAGCGTCTCGTCCATGCGCATATATAAGTCGATGCGTGCCAAACCCGTGGCAGCGCAGAGCAGCCACTCAGCAGAAAGACGGGGGTGCTCCTCGCCGCGCTCGGCCAGGTACTCCTTGGTCCACTCGAGACAACGCTTGATGGTCCAGATCTCGTTTGCCATGGGGCCCTCCCCTCTTAAGCGCCGGGCGGCGCGCGAATGTCGGAGCAGATTGTAAGCGAGGCCAGCGCCTGGCAAGGGACGATTGAAGACGATTATCGAGAATCAGCCCAGAATTTTGCTTGGAGCCCACCTGAAGTGTTCATTCGTCGACGTCTAAATCTGCATCCGTCAAGCTTTTGGCAAGGTTGCCCCAAAACTGACCAATATCTAACCAAACGCTTGCCACATCGCTTGACGCGCGACGCGTCAAAAATCGCCCCGCGATTTCTTGGACGTTTTTTCGAGCAATATTTTCAATTGCAGATGCATGCCGTTAATTACTTTAAGCAGGTAAGCAGCTCAAAGGCCATCAAAACCGATTGAATAACATCTCAAAGCAATGTCCCCAATGACTCCCTACGGATCATTTGACAACCAAGGAAACGCCGATGTTTTGGCAATGCCAGCGAGCGACGTCCAGAGCGAACAAGTTGGCATGAAAAAGGCAAGGCATAGACCTTCTGGTCATGCCTTGCCTTTTGAATGACAAATTGTCGCTCTGGGCGGCGCGCAGCGTCGGCTGGTCCGCCGTTCGGTAGAACGGCGGAACTTAGACTGCCTGTGCCAGCTTCTCGGCACGCTCGGCGGCGGCGAGCGCCTCGATGACGGTGCCGAGCTGGTCGCCCAGGAGGACGCCATTGTAGGTGGAGTTGAAACCGATGCGGTGATCGGTCACGCGGTCCTGGGGCTGGTTGTAGGTACGGATCTTCTCGGAACGGTTGCCGTGGCCGATCTGGCTCTGGCGCTCAGCACCGAGCTCTGCCTGCTGCTTCTCGAGCTCCATCTCGTACAGACGGGCGCGCAGCATCTGCATGCAGACTTCGCGGTTCTGGATCTGGGAGCGCTGTTCCTGCGACTGCACCACGGTGTTGGTGGGCAGGTGGGTGATGCGCACGGCGGAGTAGGTGGTGTTAACGCACTGACCGCCAGGGCCGGAGGCACAGTAGGTATCGATGCGCAGGTCGGACTGGTTGATCTGGACGTCGATCTCCTCGGCTTCGGGAAGTACGGCGACGGTCGCCGTGGAGGTCTGGATACGGCCCTGGGACTCGGTCTTGGGAACGCGCTGGACGCGGTGCACGCCGGACTCGAACTTCATGACGGAGTAGACGCGGTCGCCCTCGACCTTGAACTCGATGGACTTAAAGCCGCCGGCCTCGCTGGGGCTGGAGTCGAGCACGGTGGTCTTCCAGCCGCGCGACTCGCAGAAGCGCTGATACATCTTGTACAGATCGCCGGCAAAGATGGCCGCCTCGTCGCCACCAGCGGCGGAGCGAATCTCGACGATGGTGTTCTTGTCGTCGTTGGGGTCGCTCGGGATGAGCATGTACTTAATGTCTTCCTCGAGCTGGGGAAGCTTGGCCTCGTTTTCGGAGATGTCCATCTGGAGCATCTCCTTCTCATCGGCATCGGTAGTATCGTGGAGCATTTCCTTGGCAGCCTCGATGTCATCGAGCGCGCCGATGTACTCGCGCGAGGCAGCGATGAGGTCGGACTGGTGCGCGTACTCCTTGTTGAGACGCGTGAACTCCTTGATATCGGAGGCGACGGCCGGGTCGGAAAGCTTCTTCTCGAGCTCCTCGTAGGCCTTGATGATCTTTTCGAGCTTGTCGCGCATGACGGACTCCTTTTATATGCGTGAAGGTGAAAATCGGCAGAATTGATGGGGCGCGGGGCGCCGCTGCGGGGGTAAAGCCCGGCTAGAACATGTCGATCTTCAGATACATGCGCATCCCTTCGCGTATGGGGGGTACATAGTTGCGGTCTAACCCATACATGATAGCGTGCGCAGGCAAACCTGCATACAACCCGCACGGAATCCGACAAAGGGAGAGTCCCTTTGTCGGATTCTAGAGCGTATGGAGCAGGGCGATGAGGAAGCGTACGCCCTGGAGGTAGGCGCGGCGGTTGATGCGCTCGTTAGTGCCGTGGACGCCGCGGTCGCACTCGTCATCGTCGACCACAAAGGCCGAGAAGCGAATGCACTCGGGGCAAATGCGCTGGTAGTTGGCAGCATCGGTGGCACCGATCACGGTTGAGGGGACGATGCTGACAGGAACCCCGCCCGCCGCCGATGATCCGTTTTCCTCCGCCCCCAAAGGCTCACGGAAATAGCGGGCGGCGATGAAGCGAACCGCCTCGAGGCCGGGACCACCGATGCGCGGGGACGGCGAGGGTTCGGAGCTGCCGGGGCCCAGCTCCACTTCGACACGACCGGCAAGGTCCGCCCCGGCAACCGCCTCACGGCAGCGCGCCACAACGTCGGCCACGCCCGTACCCTCGAGCATGCGGAAGTTGATATTGGCCCACATATCCTGTGGCATCACGTTAGCGCCAGTGCTGCCGCCTTCGATCTGCGTGGGCGCGCAGGTGGTGGTCACGAGCGGATAGAGCTTCTTGCTGGCGAGGCAGTCGCGGACAATGACGCCCCCGTTGGCGGCAATCTCATCCGCCGTGTAGAGCCCCAGCTCGACGAGCTGTGCGGCAAGTAGATCGGTCACACGCGTCGGCCACTCGATGTCGCAGATTGCGGCGATAGCGCGGCTCAGCACCTCGAGCGATGTGCCGCCGTAGGGGTTGGACGAATGCCCGCCTTCACTCTTCGTCTTGAGCACGATATCGGCGTAGCCCTTCTCGGCCAGGTCGGCATGCATAAGCCAGCCCTCGCCCGCGCCGTACTCGGCAGCCGAAACAATACGGTAGTCACCCTCGTCGATCAGGTATTCAAGTTCAATACCGCGCTCCTCGAGCACGCGACCGATCGCCCCCGCGCCGTACTGCGTGGTTTCCTCGTCCTGACCAAAGGCGATCAGCAGGGAACGTCTGTGCTCCCAGCCGTGCGCCAACGCATACTCAACCGCCTCGAGAATGCCTGCGACCTGGTCTTTCATGTCGATAGCACCGCGACCCCAGATGTAGGTGTCGTCCACGTGCCCGCTAAAGGGGGCATGTGTCCAGTCGGCCTCGGTACCCGGCACCACGGGGACCACGTCCATGTGGCCCATGAGCATGACGGGTTTGAGGGCGGGGTCGGAACCGCCAAGCGTCACCAGCAGCGAATGATCGATAAGCTCGACCTCGCCCGCCGCGAACACGTGCGGCCACGCCTGCTGCATATAGGCGCGCAGGTCGTCGAACGGCTGCCAGTCCACCGCCTCGGCATCCATGCTCGAGATGGTCGGAAACGACAGCACGCGGCCCAGGCGCTCGCACGCGCCGGCCTCGTCCAGATCGGCAAAATCATCCTCATGCGCAAAGAAGCGCCAAACCTCGGCCATGACATCCTTTCGATTGTGATGACAAAGGCCGCCCCCACGGGAGCGGCCCTGCAACGTAAGCGTTTGCGGTCGGTTATTTGTCCTCGAGATAGCGAGAGAGGAACTCACGAGTGCGCTGGTGTTTGGGGTTGCCGAAGAGCTCGGCCGGAGCCGCATCCTCGAGCACCACGCCCTTGTCCATAAAGACCACGCGGTCGGACACCGTGCGGGCAAAGGCCATCTCGTGCGTGACGACGACCATGGTCATGCCGTCGGCAGCGAGGTTGTGCATGACCTCGAGCACCTCTCCCACGATCTCGGGGTCGAGTGCGGAGGTCGGCTCGTCAAACAGCATGATCTGCGGATTCATGCACAGGGCGCGGGCGATGGCGACGCGCTGCTTTTGGCCGCCCGAAAGCCTGCCCACGGCGGCGTGCACGAACTTTTCGAGTCCCACGCTGGTCAGATGCTCCATCGCGACCTTCTCGGCCTCGGCCTTGCTCATCTTTTTGAGCGTGACGGGCGCAAGCGTGCAGTTGTCGAGCACATCCATGTTGTTGAATAGGTTGAAGCCCTGGAACACCATGCCGATGTCCTCACGCAGTTTGTTAATGTTGCAGCGCTCGGCCGTAAGATCCTGGCCGTGGAACCAGATGTGGCCCGCGTCCGGAGTCTCGAGCAGGTTGAGGCAGCGCAGGAAGGTCGACTTGCCCGAGCCCGAGGCGCCGATAATGGTGACGACCTCGCCGGGATTGATGGACAGATCGATGCCCTTGAGCACCTCGAGTGAGCCAAAGCTCTTGCGCAGGCCCTCGACGCGGATGAGCGGCTCATTGGTCTGTGCGGCGGCCGCAACGCCGGTAGTGGCGGTATCTGCCATGATGATTCTCCTCGTCTTGAGCCTAGTTGGAGCTGGGCAGCGTGGCAGGGGCCTCGGCGCCGAGCTTTTTGCCAAAGGCTTCGAGCAGGCGGCTCGCCACGAGCGTCAGGATCAGGTAGACCACGAGCGCCACGCAGTAGACCTCCATCTGGCGGTAGTACACGCCGGCGACGGTGGTGGTGGCGTACATGAGGTCAAACACGCCGATGACCGAAAGCACCGACGAGTCCTTGATGTTGATGATGAGCTCGTTGGTGAGCGCCGGGATCGCGTTTTTAATGCCCTGGGGGAACACGACCTTGCGCATGGCCTGCCACTGCGACAGACCCAGCGAGCGCGCCGCCTCGGCCTGACCGGGGTCGATCGACTCGATGCCGCCGCGCAGGACCTCCATCATGTAGGCGGTAGAGTTGAGCGAAATGGTGACGAGGCCCGCGGTAAAGGTGCTCCAGATCTGGTTGGCCTGGGCGGTCTCGAAGCCCATGCCGCGCAGAACGGTAAAGCCCGCGTAATAGATGAGCAGACCCTGGACCATCATGGGCGTGCCGCGCACGACGGTGGAATAGACGGTCGCAAACCCGCGGCCAATGCTCTTAAAGAAACGCACCAGGTCGTTGTCGACGCGGTCGAAGGTCTGGGTGCGCAAGAACACAAAGAGCAGCGCCAAGAAGAAGGCGATGACGGTGCCGAAGGTGGCAAGCGCGATGGTGATCTCGATGCCGCGGATAAAGAAGTCGCCGCTCTTGTAGGTCATGTAGACCAAGCTCGACAGAAAGTCGCTGGGGTTGGAGTCCGAGACAATGCTCACCTGCACCAGGTCGATAAACGACATGACGCAGCGGTCGATAAAGAAGATCGCCGCAATGGCAACCACGACATAGCTGCCCAGGCGCGCGCCGCGACGGCAACGCTCGGATGCAAACGGCGACTTTTGGCGATAGTCGTTCCAATGCATGAGCTTGGTGACGAGCGCTGCCGCCGATACGACAATCCAGGCCCACAGAATCGCCCAGAGGCAGTCCTGGAACACGCCCGTGGGCGCCAAGAAGCTCAGCGGCGTGGGGTTGCGCTGGCTAAATGCCAGGCCGAGCGCCGCGATAACGCTCGTGCCCAGATACACATAACGGTGGTCGGCCTTGATAAAGGAGGCCAGACGATTGACGGTTTTCATGCTGCCTCCCTATGCCGGCTGACGGTCGAGGCACGCGTCCCACATTTGGTCGCGCTCCTCTTGGCTGACGCCCTTGAGCGTCTTATCGATAAGTTTGAGCAGCTTGTCCGAGCCCTTGCGGCAGCCGACGTTTGTCGTAACCTCCTGCTTAAAGCCCTCGCCCTCCGCAAAGCGAATGGGCACGATGCCCGGGTTTTGGGCCATATAGCCCTTCTCGTTTTCGGTGTTGTAGGTCACGGCGTCACAAGTGCCCTGCAGCAGGTTCGAGAACACCGTGGGTACCGAATCGACCGGATTTTTGTGGACGACGCCCGGGATCTCGTCAATGACGGTGTCGAGCATCGTGTCCTTTTGGCCGAGCACCGTGGCGCCGCTAAAGTCGCTGAGCTTGGTCGCGTTTTGGTAGGGCGAGCCCTCTTTTACAAACAGGCCAAAGTAGCCAATGAAGTACGGGTCGGAGAAGCCGACGGACTCCTCGCGCTCGGGCGTGGCGCTCATGCCGGCGATGATGAGATCGATCTGGCCGTTGTTGAGCGAATCGATAAGGCCCGAGAAGCTCTGCTTGACGGCAACAGGCTCGCCGCCGAGGGCCTTGCAGACGATCTTGGCGATCTGCACGTCGTAGCCGTCGGCATAGGCGCCCTGCACATTGTCGATGGGGATCGTGAACTCGCTGGCCTCGGAAACCTGCCAGTTGTACGGGGCGTAGGCCGCCTCCATGCCGATGCGGATCTTATCCTTGCCGATCACAGAATCGGACAGGTCATCGCGACCGCCGCCCGTCGTGGGCTGAACTACTTCCAGCGTGGACGGGCGCTGACAGCCGGCGAGCGCGCCGGCGACGACGGAAGCGCTCGCAGCGAGAGCGCTACCCAAAAAGATGCGACGGCTGCATACCGGCTGTGGATGCGCGTCGCGTTGATGGGGAGAATGCATAATCTGCCTTCCCTGTTGAATCGTATGCTGACGACTTAACAGGATATACGCCAGCGACCAGCAGCGCAGCACAAGCTCGAAAAATTAATAGACACACGGTAGTCATTGGGAGCGTCGATGTTTTGGCAATGCCAGCGGGCGCCACCCAGAGCGAACAAGTTAGCATGAAAAAGGCAAGGCATAGACCTTCTGGTCATGCCTTGCCTTTTGAATGACAAATTGTCGCTCTGGGTGGCGCGCAGCGTCGACCGGTCCGTCGTTCGTTAGAACGGCGGAACCTCTAGAGCAGGGTAACGCTAAAGCTGCGAACGTCCGTCTCACCCGGTGCCAAGGTAATGGTGTTGACCTTGTGCTCAAAGACGTCGTCCTCGGTGTCCATGGTGGTGTGGCCGGTCCAGGGCTCGAGCGCCACAAACGGGGCGTCGTTGGCGGCAGACCACACGCCGATGTACTTAAAGCCCTCAAAGTCGATCTTGACGCCGTGGCCCGACTTGCGGCCGCGCAGCGTGAGCGTGGAACCCGGGACATCGGTGAACATGATGGCATCGTTATCGAAGCTGCGGTGCGTGATGGGCAGCACGTCCGAGTTATCGGGAGCCTTGTAGCTGCCCTCGAACGTCATAAGACCGTCGGGCGTGATGATGGGGGCCTCGTTAGTCCAAGCCTCGGTAAACGCCAGCTCGTAATCCTCGAACGCCTCGTCTTCGGCACCGGGGGCGGGCACGTTGAATGCAGGATGACCGCCCACCGAGAACGGCAGGGCCACGTCGCCGGTGTTGGTGACGGCAAAGGTCTGCGTGAGCGTGGCGTCGCCGGTCAGGGCATAGGTCATGTTGAGCTTAAAGTGGAACGGGAACGCCTTGAGCGACTCGGGCGTGTCAGTGATCTCGTACGTTACCGAGGAGCCGTCCTCCGAAACCTCGACCAACTTGTGCTCGACGATGCGAGCGAGTCCATGGCGCGGCATCTCGCAGGTGCCGGCCGCAGATGTCGCCATGTTGTTGCGCAGCGATCCCACGATGGGGAACAGGATAGGCGCATGCTTGCCCCAAAAGGCCGGGTCGCCCTGCCACAGATACTCGTTGCCGTTGAGGGCAAGGCTCGTGAGCTGGGCGCCCATGGAATCGATGGCCGCGGTGAGGCCGCCGCGCTTGATGGTAGTGACGGTGGACATGCTACTTCCTCCAATAGTAAACAACGGTGTCGAGGGCTATTGTCCCACTCTTGGCGGCGGGGTTGAGCGACAGGTGCAGTTATTGAGCAATAGCGTAAAGGTCAAACCCGCCCTGCGGCGTGCTATCGACCGTATCGGGCGCCTGTGAATTAAAACTCACCGGAACCATGCGCTTTGAGGCACGGTAACGCGTGCCGTCGGTGGCGACGGGCGGCTCATCGACCGTGAGCTCGTAGTCGCCGGGCTTGAGCTCGATGCCGTCACCTTCGGAATTGACGTATTGGTACTCGTCGATCGCTTGCCCCTTGAGCGTGCGACCCACGATATGGACGAGCATCTGGCTGTCGCCGCGCGCGGTGTCCCACGTCGCGCCGTCCTTGACCTCGACCGATACATGCACCGAGCGCGTGCGGCTGAGCGATTGTTCGACGGACATCTCGACCTTGGCGGCGTCTTTTCGTTGTTGTTCAACATGGCTCCAGACGTTTCCAATTACCGAGCATGCGATAACGCCGGCCATGAAGGCGATGAGGATGGGGCCGAGCGGAGAGCGACGGCCCGCGTCCTCCTCGCGAGCCAGGTCGGGGCGACGTGTGGGCGCGGGTGCTTGGGCACCCTGCGAGGGCACGTCGAGAATGCTGAAGGATGCCGTGCTGTCGGGATCGATAGTGTGACGCGGCTGCGGGGTCTTTGCCGGCGAGATGGACATGTCGGCTGGCTCACCGAGTGTGGCCGTGGCATCGGCCTTAGCCTCATCGGCCTCGGCTTGGGCCCAAGCCTGCTCAAAGGTCAGGGGCTCGGCGGCATCGGAGGCGGCGTCAGGCTCGACAGCAGCATCGTTGCCGGCCTCGTCCTCGTCGCTCGACACGTCACGCGGCGCGGGCTCGTCCCACTCCTCGTCCGGAGCCTCGCCCTCGCTATACCACCATTCAAAGTTATCGATATCCATACGGGGCGCCCCTTAAGCCTCGCAAATAAACACTTGCCAGCCTTATACCCCCAGATGGCACGGGAGCTCGCCGGCACAGACAGGAAAAGCGTCACAACATTCGACGCTTTTCCTCGTTTTCGAGATTTTCATCAAATGTTGTGACGGTTTGGGCAGCAGCCACACCACGAATGTGACAAAGGGACTGTCCCTTTGTCACATCTGGAGGGTAACAGGGATTTGGATGCAGCAAAAGTCCTCTTGGTGGGACTCGTCGTAGCTCGTGGTATCGAGGTAGCAAAAGTCGAAAGCGTTGCCAACGGGCTGGAGCGCGTGCTCGTCCATGCAGGCAACGATGGCGCGGATGCCCTCGGGCTCGTACGGCATACCCCAGCGGCTCATGCACAGGTATGTGCCCTCGGGCAGCACTTCGATGCCGATCTCTGCCAGCTCGGCGGGATCGCTCGGCAGCAGTTCCTCGGCACCGCGCGGCAGCACGGCAAAGGAGCCCGCGCCGGCGATAGGGTCGTCGGAATGCAGCGCCTCACGACGCAGCATGGCACCCCAGCCGCGCATGGGGCGCGTGCCCGTCAACGCACGC
This sequence comes from Collinsella sp., assembly GCA_019425015.1. Lineage (GTDB taxonomy): Bacteria > Actinomycetota > Coriobacteriia > Coriobacteriales > Coriobacteriaceae > Collinsella. The sequence continues at coordinate 50,250 of JAHYYJ010000012.1, read as the reverse complement.
ATGCGCAGGATGGCCCGCATGAGCGTGGGGTGAAGCATCGAGCGGCCGCGCTCGATATCGCCTGGAAACTCCTCAAAGACCACGTAGCGACGCTCAAACTGCTTGAGCTCCGGCCTGCCCTCGCGCTCGCGCCAGTAAACCGCCTCGTCGTAAAAGCTCAGGCGCTCCTGCACGCTCGCGCGCTCGGCTTTGAGGCCGGCGATCTGTTCATCGAGCGCTTGCACCCGCGAGCGCAGGTGATCGGTCATCTCGCTAATGTCGAACGTCGAGGCTAGGCGGTCGATCTCATCGAGTTCGAGCCCTAGGTCACGTAGCATGCAGATCAGACGCATGAGCGGGATCTGCGTGGGCGAATAGAAACGGTAGCCCTTTTCGTTAACCACGGCGGGTTTAAACAGACCGATCTTGTCGTAGTAGATGAGCGTTTGGCGCGAAACGTTAAACAAGCTCGCCATCTCGCTAATCGCATACATGCCCGTCTGCATAGGTCCTCCCGACACATCCCTTTTGCGCACAAAGCCCGCCGCCCACAGGGGCAGCGGGCTCAAACACTACTCGTATCCTACCCTAAAGACGCCTATGACCAGCGCTTATAGTTTGCGCATGACACGCCGACGGCCTCGAGCGCCTTGGCGGCGATGTGGTGCACCGCGTCATCGAGCGTGGCGGGGCCGTTGTAAAACGTGAGCATGGGCGGCATGAGCATGACGCCCGGTACGCGTGCAAGGCGCGCCATGTTGTCGACATGAATGGCGCTGAAGGGCGTCTCGCGCACCATGAGCACCAGGCGGCGCTGCTCTTTCATCTGCACGTCGGCCGCGCGCAACAACAGGTTTTCGCTGTAGCCGCTCGCAATGCCGGCGAGCGTCTTCATGGAGCAGGGTGCCACGATCATGCCATCGACCGGATAGGTGCCGCTTGCGATGGCGGCGCCGATATTCTTGTTGTCGTAGACCACATCGGCATGCGTGGCATACTCGTCAAGCGTCATGCCGAGCTCCTGCTCGATGGTGATCTCTCCCCCGCGCGTGACGACAAGCGCCGACTCGGCACCTGCCTGACGCAGACATTTGAGGCACTCAAGGCCCAGCGCGGCACCGCTGGCGCCCGAAACGCCAACGACGATGCGACGGGGACGGACAGAAGACTCAGGCATGACAACTCCTAACAACAAAATGGCAGCTATAGGTCGGGCAATGTCAGTGAGCGCGCGTCTGGCGAGGCAAGGTGCCCCGAAACAAGAAGGCATAGGGCTTATGCCCATGCCTTCGCAGTTGAGGGGCAGATTGCCCGCCAGGCGCGGGCGCAGCGTCGAGTGGTCCGGCGTTCGGTAGAACGCCGGAACCTTAGAAAGAAAGCTCCGCTGCCCACTTGTCCTTGTCGATCTCCATGAACTGCGAGCGGATGAAGTTCTTCTTGAGGTCGAACGGGACCGTGCAGTCGAAGATGGCCTTGCAGGCGATGCCGTGCTCGCGGATCGAAGGGTCGAACGCGGGGTCGTTGGACGGGTCGAGCACGTGGCAGTGGCAGCCGGGGATGGCGATGAGGTCCACGTCGGCCTGGAAGCGCGTGGTCATGGCCCACATCACGTCGCTCATATCAAAGATGTCGACATCCTCGTCAACCAAGATCACATGCTTGAGCTCGGAGAATGCCGAGAAGGCGAGCATGGCGGCGTTGCGCTGACGGCCCTCGTCATTTTTGCTCGACTTCTTAAACTGCATGATGGCAACGAACTTGCCGCCGCCGCAGGGTGCAGCGTGGACGTTGAGCAGGCGGCCCGGGATAGCGGTCTCGACCATCTTGTAGATGGAAGCCTCGGTGGGGATGCCGGCCATGGACACGTGCTCGTGCGAAGGGCCGATGCAGCTCTCCATAATGGGGTTGACACGCGTGGTGACGGCGGTGATCTTGATCACCGGGCAGACCTTGGCGCCGCCGGTGTAGCCGGGGAACTCGGGCATGGCGTAGCCGTGGCCGTTGACGTCCTCGTTGATGGTCTCGTCGTGCATGAGGTAGCCCTCGAGCACGTACTCGGCATTGGCGATGCACTTCTGCGGAACGGTGACGCAGTCGGCAAGCTCGACAGCGTGGCCGCGCAGGGCGCCGGCAATTTGCAGCTCGTTGAAGCCGAGCGGTGTGGTGGGAGCCTCAAAACCGCAGCACATGTACACGGCGGGGTCCAAACCGATGGAGATGGAGATGGGCATGTCTTCGCCGCGCTGGCAGTACTCGTCAAAGAACGCGCCCAGGTGACGGCTGCCGGGGGTAATCCACATGGCAAGCTTATCCTTGTCGACGCAGGAGAAGCGGTGGATGGTCACGTCGGACTGGGAGCCGTCGGGGCTCGTGCCGTAGGCGAGGCCCATGGTGATGTAGGGGCCGCCATCGACGGGCGTGTTGGTGGGAGCGGGAACGATCTTGCGCAGGTCAAAGCCCTCGTCGGTCGCCTTGTACACGACCTCCTGACAGTCGACGTGCGCACCCTCGGCGATCTGCTCGGGCGCGATCAGGTTCTCGAAGCGCTTGCCGATCTCGAGGCCCAGGTGCTCCTCGTCCAGGTCGAGCAGGGCGGCAACGCGCTTGCGGCTGGCAAGCATGCCGATGCAGACCTTGGCATCGTCAAAGCCCTTGACGTTGTTGAAGACCATCGCCGGGCCCTCTTTGGTCGGGCGCATAACGGTGCCGCCGGCACCGACGTGGCGATAGACGCCCGAGACCTCGGCGTCCGGATCGACCTGGGTGTCGGTCTCGAGCAGCTGGCCCGGCATCTCGCGCAAAAAGTCGAGCGCGGAGCGCAGGTCGTGGATCTGGGAAGCATCGGTAGTGGACATAGCATGCTCCTTTCGGGAGAGCGCCCGGCGGCGAGGATGCCGCCGGGCTGGGTAACGTAGTGGGGCCGCGGCGCTCATAGATGGGACGCTCGGCCACTCGCAGTTCGAGCACTCGGCTGCTTACAGCCCAAGCGCTCGACCGCTTACATCAGGCCAAAGAGGTGGAACCAGGCGGCCTCGACCAGCACGACGATAAAGACGACCACAGTGAGGGGAATGCCCATGCGCATAGCCTCTTTGGAGGTGTAGCCGCCGGCGTCCTTGCCCTCGCCGATAAGGATCGGCAGGTTGTGGAGCGGCAGGATGTAGTGGATGTTGATGGACGTGAAGACGATGAGCGCCACGGCGAGCGGGCTCACGCTGGAGCCGGCCGCGAAGCTGATGAACGCCGGCACGCACACGCCGAGCACGGCCATGACCGAGCCCATGAACATGTGGATGATCATGGAGAGCGCGGCGACAAGCAGGGCGAACAGGAAGATGTTCTCGGGCACGGAACTGGGAAGCACCACGTCGGCGATCCAGGCGTTCATGCCGGTGGCGCCGCCCACGGAACCCACGGCCATGGCGGCCGTCAGGAACATGAGGGATTTGATGTCGACAGCGTTCCAGCTGGCGGGGGTGAGGACCTCGCCGATGATGGGCATGGCGAGGCAGACGCCGATGGCCAGGGTGACCCAGCCGATATAGTCGCCCGAGACGGTGAGCCACAGCGCGATGGCGATGACAAGCCACACGATGGTGCGAATCTCCTTGACGGAGAGCTTGCCGAGCGCGGCCTGCTTGGCCACGATCTGCTCGCGATCGTAGACGAGCTCCTTGCTGGGCTTAAAGAGGAAGAGACCCAGGAACAGGGTGCACAGCAGCGCGACCAGCATAGGCACGCTCATGTACAGGAACCAGTCGACAAAGGACGGGCTCATGCCGCCGGCCTCGGCGCTGTACTGCGCAACGAGCGGGTTGAGCGTGGAGTCGCCCGTCAGGAAGAACATGGAGCCCGGGGCGGCAGCGGCAAACACGAGGAAGCCGAGCTTGCCGCGGTCGTCGTCACCGTAGCCGGCGGACTCGGCGATGACCGAGACGACGGCGAGGATGAGGAAGGCGCGGGGGAACGGATGAGGGATCAGCAGCGACAGCACAAAAGTAAGCGCGAAGATCGAGATGATGAGCGACTTGGCGTCGCGCACGAACTTGAGCATGAACGCATAGGCGATGCGCTCGCCCAGGCCCGACTCCTTGACCGCACTGGCGATGAGGTAGGCGCCGATGACGAGCCACATAGTGGCCTTAGTCCACGAGCTAAACGTGGAGGCGACCGTCGCCGAGATGCTCGCGGCGCCCGTGTCGTCCACGCACACCTTGAACAGAACGAGCAGCGCGCAGTAGAGCAGGCCCACAAAGCCCGGCTGTGCCACGCCACATGCCCAGAACACCACCGTGGCGAGCGTCAGTGCCAGACAGGTCTGAGCGCCGACCGTGAGCTCGACCGTCGAGCTCAGCTCCGCCAAAGGAAGAAACTTCACCAGCAAAAAGACAACGATACCCAGCACAAAGCCAATTTCGCGCTTGGTGATCTTAAACGCCTTCTTTTCCGCTTCCATCTCCCCACCTTTCTTGTTGGGGGCGCTCCGGATTCGCGGCCACGTTGCCACTTAAAAAGGGGCGCCCGTTATCGGACACCCCTTACGTTGCGCTGTGTTGTGGCAATACAGTCAAGCGGGATTTTTGGATGAGAAGCGATCCTCTGGACAAAAAGCGTCACAACATTCGACGCTTTTCCTCGTTTTCGAGATTTTCATCAAATGTTGTGACGGTTTGGATGTGGCAAAGGGACTGTCTTTTTTCACATAGCGAGGGCTGCGCGGATGGAGGGGACCTCCAGAGCCTCGCGGAGCCAGGGGGCCAGCTGCTCGGGGTGACCCTGCAGGTAGCCTTTGAGCTCGGACGGAGCCACGCGGCGCACTTCCGAGATCTCCTCTTGGTTGATATGCAGCTCGCCCGGCTCAACATGGGCTGCGAACACCTCGCACCATTCGCACTCGCAGCGGCCGTCGCCATGGTCCTCGCGGTACACCACGTGACCGAGGTGCTTGAGATGATCGGGCTCGCGCGTGATGCCAAGCTCTTCGTTGATGCGACGTGCCGTGGCGGCCGCGACGTCTTCCCCGGGGAGCGGATGGCCGGCACAGCTATCGGCCAGCACCCCGCCCCACAGGCGTTTGAGCGGACTGCGACGACAGAGCAGCAGGCGCGCGTCTTCGCCCTGGCCCTCGACCAGAAGCGTCAGAAATGCCTGATGCAGGATTCCCTCGCCGGTATGGGCCTCGATGCGGTCGACGGGGCCAAGCGCCTCGCCGGTCGCGGCATCGACCGCCACGACCTCGGCGCCTGCGCCGCCCTCATCCCAGCCGGCGCGCAGAATGCGGGCTGCGGCCTCCTCGAGCGCGGCGATGAGTTCCTTGGTGGTATCGAGCATGCGCCGCAAGTCGTCCGCGGTCGCGTTCTCCACATGAAAACCCGTGCTTGCAACTACCGGCACGCCAAAGCGCGTGGCCAGCGCCGCCGCAATATCGTGCGCCGGGATCTCGTCTCGATGGCACGGAACGGCCAGGATGCTCACCGTCGCCGTACGGCCGGGCTCGGGGCGAGGAATGGCCTGCGCCGTGGCGCCCAGGTGCGCAAACTCCGGCGAGCAGGCGTACACCGCCATGCCTCGCGGCGTCACCGTCAACTGGGCCTCGAGCGCAAACTTGCCCTCGCCCACTACAACCTTTGTCGTGTGCATACCCATGGGATCTCCTGTCGCCCGCAATGTACCTGAGACCATCTTCGCCTGTATTGCGACTATACAGGCAAGCGCAGCCTGCGACAAAGGAGGCAGGCACCTGACACATTCTGTTAGAGTTGCAGGGATTGAATCCCGCTTATTCATGCGACATTGGAGTGACAACCTTGACCGCCGCAACCACGCCTAAAAGTAAGTCAACCGCCGCCGCGCTCTCCCCCGCGCGCACCAGGCTCTGCCTGGCGCTGCTCGTGCTGCTGGGATTCTCGCTCGGCTGCTCCGAGTTCGTGGTCATCGGCATCGAAAGTGACTTGGCGACGGAACTCGGCATATCGCTTGCCGCTGCGGGCCAGCTCATCAGCGTTTTTGCACTGGTCTACGCCATCGCGACGCCGGTGCTTGCGCTCAGCACGGGGCGCTTCCGTCGTTACCAGCTGCTCGTGTGCTACAGCATTATCTTTGTGCTCGGCAATCTGGTCATGGCGTTGGCGCCCAACTTCCAGGTACTGTTTATCTCGCGCATTGTCCTGGGATCCGTCTCGGGCGCACTGCTCGCCGTGGGCGTGACGTACATCCCCGAGCTGCTGTCCCCGCAGCAAACTTCGCTTGCCATCTCGGTCGTGTACGGCGCGTTTTCCGTGGCGATGGTCTTTGTGACCTCGATTGGCAAGTTTGTGGCCGACACGCTCGACTGGCACGTGGCCATGTACGGTACGCTGACCTTTGCCGTTTTGATCTGCGGAGCGCTCGTGGCGTTTATGCCGCGCGCCGGACAGACCGACGAACCCGCTACCTTCCGCGAGCAGGCGGGTCTGCTACGCGAACCGAGCATCATCACCGGCATGCTCATCTTTTTGTTTGGCGTGGGATCGGTCTATGTGTTCTACGGCTACGTGACGCCTTATCTTGAGCAGGTGCTGGGCATGGGCACTGTTCAGGCAAGCACCACGCTTATGGCCTACGGCGTGTTCTGCCTGGTCTCGAACATCTTGGGCGGATGGATCGACGCGCGCTTTGGCATGAAGGCGCTGCTTGTGACGTTTGTGCTGCAAGCTGCGGCGTTACTCGGGCTGTTTGCCGTGGGCGACACCATGCCGCTCGCGCTGGTCTTTGTCTTTAGCCTAGCGCTGCTCATGTACCTGTTCTCGGTGTCATGCATCACGCACTTTATGGACGTGGCGCGCAGCCGCCATCCCAAATCGATGGTACTCGCGAGCTCGGTAGAACCCATGGCGTTTAACCTCGGCATTTCGTTTGGCACCGCAGTGGGCGGCGCCGTGGTGAGCAGCGTTGGCATTGCCTACGTTGGCGCGGTTGGTGCCGCGTTCTCGCTTGTGGCCTGGGCGCTTACGCTGGTGACGATTAAGTTGGCTCGCTGGGAGCGCAAGCGGGCGAGAGCGTAAGCACAGATGCGATACTCGAGCTCGATGATGGCGATCGAAAGGAAACCGCATATGCAACGCGTACTGTTTATCTGTCATGGGAATATCTGCCGCTCGACGATGGCTGAGTCGGTGTTTACCGAGCTCGTGCGCCGCGCTGGGCGCGAGGCGGAGTTTGTCATCGATTCCGCAGCGACCTCAACTGAGGAGATCGGCAACCCGCCGCATCATGGCACGGTCGCCAAGCTGCGCGAAGTCGGGATTCCCGTCGTTGCGCACCGTGCCCGCCAGGCTCGTCGAGCAGAGTATGGCAACTGGGACCACATTGTCTATATGGATGCTGAGAACACGCGTGGCCTGCGTCGCATCTTTGGCGACGACCCCGACGGCAAGATTACGCGCTTGCTCGATTGGACCGGGCGCCCCGGCGACGTGGCCGATCCCTGGTACACCGGCAATTTCGATGCCACCTACCGCGACGTGCTCGCCGGTTGCGCCGCTATGCTCGAGCAGCTGTAGGAAAGCGAGGTCGCAGGCCACGCCTTCGGCGCGAAACGAGCGTGGATAATCTCCCGCATGAAAAATGAGCGTGGATTTTCTCCCACTTTGAGCATTCAAGTGCGCTCTAAACGGGAGAAAATCCACGCTCACCTATTCGTCGACGATCTCGGCAAGCCAGACGTTGAGGGTGTCGACCTCGGGGCAGCAGAACTTTGCCGTACCAGGCTCGTTGCCAGGCACGGTTCCGCCATAGCGCAGGATATCGATATAGGGAAAGCCCACATGACAGGCCATGGCGCACATCTTGCCGCGGTCTCGGTCGAAGTCAAAAACGTCGCCCGGCTTGTGACCATGGTGGCAGCGGCACGCACCTAGCTGGTCCACGCAGCTCACGCGGATACGCGGACGCTTGCCACGCGGCGCGCCGAGCGGCTTGTTCTCGCCCGCAGGCTTGACGCCGCCCTCGCCAGCATTACTCATGGTCGATCACGTCCAAGCAGGCCTCGATGGGCAGGCCGGCCGACTTGTCCTCTTGATCGGCATTGCGCTCGATAAGCTCAGCCACCACGCGCATGGCATCGGACGTCGCGCGCTGCAGACTCCAGCCTGCCATAACGCGGCCGACGAGCACCGCCGAGAACGTGTCGCCCGTGCCCGGGAAATAGACCGGAATCAGGTCAAAGGGAATCGTGAAGTACTCCCCCGCCACATAGTCGTAACCGATAACCGCGTTCGTGCCATTGACCACGGCGCTCGTAATGACCACCGATTTGGCACCCAGCTCGCGCACGGCGTCCACAAGGGCGCGGGCCTCATCGGGCGTGATCTGCTCTGCAATAGGCGTATCGGTGAGCAGACAGGCCTCGGTGTAGTTGGGCACCGCGTAATCGGCGCACTCGAGCAGGTGCCTCATGAGACCGATCGTGGACTCGGGCACGCCCGCATAGAGCTTGCCGTTGTCGCCCATGATGGGGTCGACGAACACCTTGGTGCCCTTTTGCCCGCGGCGGTGGCAAAAGTCCGAGATGATGCGCGTCTCTTCCTCGGTCACGATAAAGCCGGTGGAGATGGCGTCGAACTCAAAGCCGAGCTCCTCCCAGATAGCGAGGCTTTGACGCACGTACTCGGTGGTGTCGTGGATGTAGAACTTGGGGTAGTTGAGCGTATCGGACACAAGTGCCGTCGGCAGATTGTGGATACGGTAGCCCATGTGCGACAGCACCGGCAGCATGGCGGAGAGCGCGACCTTGCCGTAGCCGCACATATCGTTGATCAGCAGCAGCTGAGTGTTCTTCATGAATGTCTCCCTTGGTTCGGGCGCGGCGCAGCAGCGCCACAGTGCGACTAAGTGTAGCGCAGTGCAATCTAAGTCTTGCCTTCGGATGTAAGACCAAGTTTGGGCGTAATTTTGTTCTTAGAGTTTTTCTGACGCTTCTTATTGCAGAAACTTGGCCTTAGAAGGCGCTATAAAATTCTAAGAACAAGTTTTGGCTCAAATTTGTTCTTAGGACACTAACGATGCTCGCACCCATCACACCCGGACGACAGGGAAACGTCAGGCACAACCTTTCAGGAGCCCTCGCCTATGATTCGTTTAGACCCGCCAATATGGATTCATTCTTTCCAATCAATTTATCCGCTGATTCCATGCGGCTTGTCTCCGATTGCCGCGCCATACTCGGCGAGGTTGAGGGCATGTCTCGCTTTGTTCCGAACATCGACATGTACCTTTCTATGTACGTTCGCAAGGAAGCGCTCTTGTCCTCTCAAATCGAGGGTACGCAATGTACGTTCGATGATGTTCTTGACCCGTCAAACGAATCCAATGCGAGCCGGGACCTAACCGACGTCGTCAACTACACTCGAGCGGTGCAGCAGGCGACCAAGCTCATGGAGGAACTGCCACTCTGTATGAGGCTGCTCAAATCCGTCCATGCCACATTGCTTGGAAATGGCAGAGGCTCCGACAAGACGCCGGGCCAGTTCAGGACGACTCAGAACTGGGTCGGACCAAACGGCTGCACGCTCAATGAGGCCCCGTATGTCCCTCCCAACACGGAGGATATGAAGGAGGCACTTGGCGACCTCGAGCTTTTCATCAACGAGCGTGACGACATCGATCCGGTCATCAAGGCCGCTTTGGTGCACTACCAGTTTGAAACCACACACCCGTTCCTCGACGGCAACGGACGCCTCGGGCGTCTGCTCATCCTCCTTTCGCTCATACATGATGGGGCGCTCACCAAGCCGGTCATCTATCCCTCGTATGAACTCAAACGACACAGGAGCGAATACTACGATTGGCTTATGCGCGTAAGGCAGAGAGGCGATTTTGAGGGATGGGTTTCGTTTTTCAGCACCTGCTTGCTTGCAAGCGCACGCGAGGCACGGGATTCGATGCGGAAGCTTGTCGACCTCCATTCGGAAACCGAAAGGCTGATTCGCGAAAAGGCGGGAAGGGCTACGACGAACGCCCTTATGCTACTCGACCTTCTCGAGGGCAATCCGATCGTCGACACCGCCTTTGTGTCTGAACGAATGCAGATTAGCAGATCGAGCGCAAACAACCTTATATCCCAATTTACCGATTGGGGCATTCTTGTCCAACGCGATACGAGCAGGAAACGATACCGCATGTTTTCATATGAGCCATATCTCGCCATCCTCCGAACCGGCGACGAGCCGCTCTAAGTCCCGGAAAGCCAAGGGGGCGAAACCGGCAACTGCCAGTCTCGCCCCCTTAATGAACCTATCGGAAACTCCGGGATACGCCGTGGCCCGCTGAATCTACGCTGCAAAGACTGTCCAAGATTCCCCTGGCACCGGCATCCCAGCACTGCCACAAAATCGATTCGGTACCTTGACAATCAGTTAGGTACCTCTAGAATCACTTAGGTACAAAACAATCTCTCTACCTAACTAAAGAAAGGAGCGAAGCTTAGATATGTGTGTTGAACCACTCGCCTATCCGCATGAACCCGGCGGCGACCCCTCACGGCCAGCAGACGAGCCCGAGACCCAGTCCGACAAAGACCGTCTCGCCAAGCGCATCCTCAATGGCCTGGGCTTTTGCGGCCATTACATGCATTTTCATGGCGGAGGCGTGTCCGGCAAGGCGCCCATCATCTGCCTGCTGGCCAAGCAACCCGGCGGCGAGATGTCGCAGCAGGAGCTCGGCATGCACTTTGACCTCAAGCCGGGATCGCTTTCCGAGATCCTGTCCAAGCTCGAGCTCAACGGCCTCATCGAGCGCAGCCGTAACCCCAAGGATCGACGGCAACTCACCATTCGCCTGACCGAAACCGGCCGGGAAAACGCCCGCATCGACCAGGCAGCCCGCATCCGCTTTAGGGAACGGGCCTTTAGCGCGCTCACCCACGACGAGCGCGAGGACCTCGCCGAAATGCTCGATAAAATCCGCGTAACCTGGGAGGAACTGGATGATTAAAACCCTCATGGGAAGCATCCGCGACTATATGAAAGTCACCGTTGCCACGCCGTTGCTCGTGCTTGGCGAGGTGCTCTGCGAGATGCTGATTCCATTTATCACCGCCAACCTGATCGACGCCATCAAAGACGGCGCCACCGTAGCCGAGATGCTTCCCACCGCGGGCCTTTTGGTGCTCATCGCGCTGACATCGCTTGCTTTTGGCGCCGCGGCAGGCGTCACCTGCAGCCATGCGAGCTGCGGCTTCGCCAAGAACCTGCGTCACGACCTGTTCTACAAAATCCAGACGTTCAGCTTTGCCAACATCGATGAGTTCTCGAGCTCCTCGCTCGTCACGCGCCTGACCACCGATATCAACAACGTGCAGCAGGCCTTTATGATGATCATCCGTATCGCCGTGCGCGCGCCGCTGGTATTGATCTTCGCCTTTACCATGGCGTTTATCATGGGCGGCAGCGTCGCCATGGTCTACCTGGTCATCATTCCGCTGCTGGGCTTTGGACTGTTCTTTATCATCTTTAAGGTGCGCCCCATCTTCTCGCGTGTGTTCCACAAGTACGATGCCCTTAACGAGTCCGTTGAGGAAAACGTCACCGGCATGCGCGTGGTTAAGAGCTATGTGCGCGAAGACTTTGAGAAGGAGAAGTTCGCGGCCGCCGCGCGCGACGTCCAGATGGACTTCACCCGCGCCGAGAAGCTGCTCGCCTTTAACAACCCCATGATGAACATCTGCGTCAACGGCGCGTTTGTCGTCATCATCTACCTGGGCTCCAAGCTCATCATCACGAGCCAGGGTGCGCTGTTCGACGTGGGCCAGCTCTCCTCGACCTTTACCTATGGTTTCCAGATTCTCATGAGCCTGATGCAGCTGTCGATGATCTTTGTCATGGTGACCATGGCCGACGAATCGGCACACCGCATTGCCGAGGTGCTGGCCGCCGAGCCCACGATCGCCAATCCCGCCGAGCCCGTGCTCGAGGTTGCCGACGGTTCCATCGACTTTGACCACGTGAGCTTTAAGTATTCCGCGCATGCGAAGCGCCAGGCGCTCGACGATATCGACCTGCACATTACGAGCGGCGAGACCATCGGCATCATCGGCGGCACCGGCTCGGCCAAGTCCACGCTCGTCAACCTCATCGCCCGCCTGTACGACACCACCGAAGGCGCTGTGCGCGTGGGCGGCGTGGACGTGCGCGACTACGACCTGGACGCGCTGCGTCACCAGGTCGCCATGGTGCTGCAGAAAAACGTGCTGTTTAGCGGCACCATCGCCGAGAACCTGCGTTGGGGCGACCCGAACGCCACCGACGAGGAAGTCCGCGAGGCAGCGCATCTGGCCTGCGCCGACGAGTTTGTCGACGGTTTCCCCAAGGGCTACGACACCTGGATCGAACAGGGCGGCTCTAATGTTTCGGGCGGTCAGAAGCAGCGCCTGTGCATTGCACGCGCCCTGCTGCGTCGCCCCAAGATCTTGATCTTGGACGACTCCACCAGCGCCGTCGACACCAAGACCGACGCAAAGATCCGTGCAGGACTGGCAAGCTATCTGCCCAACACGACCAAGCTCATCATCGCCCAGCGCATCAGCTCCGTGCAGGACGCAGACCGCATCATCGTCATGGAGGGCGGCCGTATCGCGCAGATCGGCAACCATGACGAGCTACTCAAGACGAGCGAGATCTACCGCGAGACCTTTACCTCGCAAAACAAGATGTCTGCCGAGGGCGAAGGGGCCGTCGAGGCCGACACCGAGGCATCCGCAACGCAAGCTCAGACCCAGGAAGGAGGCGAGGCACATGAGTAAGGCAACGACCGCCGAGCGCGCACTCAACCGTAAGGGCGGCACCATGTCGCGCCTCATCAAGACGCTCTTTGGCTTCTATCCCGTGCTTTTGCCCCTTGTCGTCGCCGGCGTGGTGCTCTGCGCCATCATCAACTCCATCGGCGCGACCTTCTTGCAGAGCGCCCTGCAGATTATTAGCGAATCGTGGCAGTCGGGCGATTGGGAAGCCGCACAGCCCAAGATTCTGCAGCTTGTGACCACCCTCGCCTGCATCTACGGCGTCGGCGTCCTGTCCTCGCTCTTCTGGAACCGCGCCATGGCCATCGTCACGCAGGGCTCGCTCGAGAAGCTGCGCGAGAAGATGTTCAACCGCATGCAGGACCTGCCGATCCGCTACTTCGACACGCACCAGCGCGGCGATATCATGAGCCACTACACCAACGACATCGATACGCTGCGCCAGATGATCAGTCAGTCGCTGCCCAACCTGCTCATGACGATCATCATCATCGTCACGGTGTTCTTTATCATGCTGTACTACAGTGTGTGGATGTGCCTGGTCATCATCGCCGGCGTCGCCTTTATGACCTTTATGACCAAGCTGCTCGGCTCCAACTCCGCGCGTTTCTTCATTGCACAGCAGACCGAACTCGGCGTGGTCGAGGGCCATATCGAGGAAGTCATGAACGGCCAGAAAGTCGTCAAGGCGTTCTGCCACGAGTCTGCCGCCGAGGCCGATTTTGACGAGCGCAACGAAAAGCTCTTCGAGGTCTCGCAGAAGGCCAACATGTACGCCAACATCCTCATGCCCATCCTTATGAACCTGGGCAACTTGCTCTACGTGCTGGTGGCCCTTGCCGGCGGCATTTTCCTGGCGCTGGGCGTGCCCAACCTGAGCATCTCGGGCATGGCGCTGTCCATCGCCGTCGTGGTGCCGTTCCTCAACATGACCAAGCAGTTCTGCGGACAGATCGGCCAGATCTCGCAACAGATCAACGCCGTGGTCATGGGCCTCGCCGGCGCCGACCGCATCTTTGAGCTCATCGATGAGGAGCCCGAGGCCGACGAAGGCTACGTGACACTCGTCAACGCGCAGGTCAACCCCGACACCTGGCAGCTCGAGGAGGCTGACCACCACACCGGCATGTGGGCGTGGAAACATCCGCACCGCGCAACCGGCGAGATCGAGTACGTGCCGCTGCGCGGCGACCTGGTCATGGACAACGTCGACTTTGGCTACACGCCCAACCACGAGGTGCTGCACGGCGTGTCCGTATACGCCAAGCCGGGCCAGAAGGTCGCGTTTGTCGGCGCCACCGGTGCCGGCAAGACGACCATCACCAACCTCATCAACCGTTTCTATGACATCGCCGACGGCAAGATTCGCTACGACGGCATCAACGTCAACAAAATCCGCAAGGCCGATCTGCGCCGCTCGCTGGGCGTCGTGCTGCAGGACGTGAACCTGTTCACCGGCACCGTGATGGATAACATCCGCTACGGCAACCTGGATGCCACCGACGAGGAGTGCATCGCGGCGGCCAAGCTCGCCGGCGCGGACGACTTTATCACCCGCCTGCCTGACGGCTATGACACCATGCTCACCGGCAACGGCGCTCAGCTGTCGCAGGGCCAGCGCCAGCTGATCTCAATCGCCCGCGCTGCCGTCGCCGATCCGCCGGCAATGATTCTGGACGAAGCCACGAGCTCCATCGACACCCGCACCGAGGCCATCGTACAGGCGGGCATGGACAAGCTCATGGAGGGCCGCACGACGTTTGTCATCGCACACCGCCTGTCCACCGTGCGCAACTCCGACGCGATCATCTGTCTGGATCACGGCCGCATCATCGAGCGCGGCAACCATGATGAGCTGATTGCCAAGCGCGGGTATTACTACCAGCTGTACACGGGTGCGTTTGAGCTGGAGTAGGAACGGTTACTGACGGAGGGTGCCCCGGGGCGGCGGGGTAATTCCTCCGTGCTCAAACATTCTCGCTTCGCTGCGAAACTGCGCGCGGAGGAAATACCCCGCCGCCCCGGGGCACCCTCCTGCGCGCAATCAGCCCGTTGTTTAAAACGGAATAAAGGTTAGTGAGGCCCTGGCCGTTTGGCCAGGGCCTCGTTTTGTGTAAGCTACTTGAGGAGTTGGGCCATGGCGTTGACGAATTTTTGTACTTGGAGGGTGGGCTCGAGCGGGTAGTGCAAGAAGACCGGCACCTCGCGGCCACATAGGAACGGCACGCCTACAAAAGCCGGGTGCACGCCCGACCACGCCCCGCAAGTGAGCACTGCATCGCCCTTTTCCTCCGCCTCGTTAAAGAGCGCAAAGTCAAAACTGTCCACGTCGATCACGTCCACGCCGCCGTCGGCCAAAAGGTCGATGCGCAGGCTGTCCATGGCGTCGTTGCCGTGGCGCAGTACGCGCAGACGCATACCCTCCAAGTCGGCAACCGTAATGCGATTCTTGCGCGCCAGCGGGCTCGTGCGCGGCAGATCGATATAAAACGGCACGTTGACAATGCGGAGCTTTTGGCAGGCATCACCCCAGCGTGGGGTAGAAAAACTCGATTGCACCACATCGACCTCGCGGCCCAAGCTGCGCATGACGGTCTCGCGCTCGTCGTAGAGATCGCTTACCGGCACGATCTCAAATCGCAGCGACGGTTCCAGATCGTGGATGCCCGACCACATCGACAGCGTTTGGCGCCCCGGGCACATCATCGACACGCCCAGGCGCACGGCACCGCCATCGCCCGCCGCGCGTCGGGCACGGCGCAGCGCGTCCTCGGATTGGCGCATGATCGAGCGCGCGTCGTCCACCAACAGCGCGCCCGCCGGCGTCACCTTGACGCCCGAGTGCGAGCGCTCGAACAACGTGATGCCAAACTCGGCCTCGAACCCCGACACCTGTTTAACGAGCGCCGGGGTCGACACGCGCAGCTTTGCCGCGGCACGCGAGAAACTTCCCAGCTCCGCGGCGGCCGATATGGCCTCAAGTCGTCGATCGTACACGTCAATCTCCCGTTTTCGCACGCGCGGGCCCACAGCACCGCAGGGGGTCGTTTTCGCAGGTCACGCGCTCAATTGAGAACAAACCTCAATGCTCAGTATAAACCTACGGTTAATGCCATTCTAACAAATATGCAATTCACCTGCGCAAATGCAAAGCATACGATAACCAGCGAAAACCACGTGGGTCGGTTAATGGGAGCGACCCACCGGGAGGCACAAGAAGGGAAGTTCCTATGAGCAATTGGCTTAAGCTCGAGGGCGATGTCTGCGCCGTGACCGGCGCGCTCGGCGGTATGGGCGTCGAGATTTGCCGCGAGTTCGCCCGCAACGGCGCCAACGTCGTCATGCTCGACCTGGACGAGGAGAAGGTCAAGGCCGCTGCCGCCGACCTTGCTGCCGAGTTTGGCATCCACGCCGAGGGTTACAAGATGAACGCCACCGACGAGGCCGAGGTTCAGGCTGCCGTCGACGCCACCATCGCCGACTTCGGCCGTGTCGACGTCCTCGTCAACACCGCCGGCATCCTGCGCTTCGCCGCCATGGAGGACCTGCCGCTGAGCGACTGGGAGCAGGTGCTCAACGTCAACCTCACCGGCTACTTCATCACCTCGCAGCGCTTTGGTCGCGAGATGATCAAGGCCGGCCAGGGCCGCCTGGTTCACATCTCCACCGTCGCCAGTCACTCCCCCGAAACGTTCTCGGGCGTGTACAGCTCCACCAAGGCGGGCGTCAACATGATGTCCAAGATGCTGGCTGCCGAGTGGGGTCCCTACGGCGTGCGCTCCAACTGCGTCGAGCCCTGCTTTGTTAAGACCCCCATGTCAGCGAGCTTTTACGCCGACCCCGAGGTCGAGAAGAGCCGCAGCCGCCTTATCGCCACGCGCCGCATCGGCGAGGTCAGCGATATCGCCAACGCTGTCATGTTCCTGGCGTCCAAGCGCTCGGACTTTACCACCGGCGACGCCATCAAGGTCGACGGCGGCTTCTCCAATATGATGGGCGACCTCACCGCCAAGCCCGGCGGCCGCCGCGCCTTTGCCGACAACTACCTCAAGAACAAGGGCATCGAGCTCTGGTCCGATGAGTCCGGCGTCGCAAAGCCGACTGACCAGTAAACAAGCCCGGTAGAAAGGGACGCGTGGCAAGCACCTAGGCGGCGTTTGCCCCTCCCCTCCCCCGTATCGATTAGAAAGAGTCCCATGGCTTCCACCAACTCCAACAAGGGTCGCGCCGTCGTGCTTTCCGCCGCGTGCGTCACCATGTTCTTCATCAGCTCCATCGCGCTGTACTCCGTCGTGTCCAAGAACCTGCTCGCCGTCTACCCCGAGTGGTCCAGCGCACTTACCTGGGCTTTCCCGGTCTTCCAGACCATCATGGCCGTGACGGGCATCTTCGCCGGCCGCATCTCCGATAAGATCGGCCCGCGCAACGTCGTGATCGCTGCCGCCGTGTGCTACGGCGTGGGCTGGTTCATGTCCGGCACCGTCACCGAGCCGTGGCAGTTCTACCTGTGGTTCTCGCTCGTCGCCGCCATCGGCAACGGCCTGGGCTACAACCCCGCGCTCACCACCGGCCAAAAGTGGTTCATCGACAAAAAGGGCCTCGCCTCCGGCATCACCCTGGCCGCTTCGACCGCCGGCCCCGCTGTGCTGTCCCCGGTGCTCGCCTCGCTGCTCATCCCGAGTCTGGGCATCTTTGGCGCCCTCAAGGCACTCGGCGTCATCTTCTTTGTGACGATCGCCGCCTCCGCCCTGTTCCTGAAGGCCCCCGAGGCCGGTTGGCTGCCCGAGGGCTTCGAGGCCCCCAAGGGCGGCGCGCACGCCGGTACCTTCGGCGACCT
The DNA here is from genome assembly GCA_019425015.1 of Collinsella sp. Lineage (GTDB taxonomy): Bacteria > Actinomycetota > Coriobacteriia > Coriobacteriales > Coriobacteriaceae > Collinsella. Next base: position 32,659 of record JAHYYJ010000012.1, on the reverse strand, counting down.
CACCCCGGGCGAGATGGTCAAAACCCCGCGCTTCTGGGTCCTCATCGCCACCTTCGCCTTCGCCGCCACCGCGGGCACCCTGCTTGTGGGCAAGGTTGCCTCCATCGCCGCCGTCCAGCTCTTCGCCGACCCCACGAGTGCCGCAGCCGTCGCCCTCGGCGGCGTGGTCGTCTCCGTCAACACCTGCGCCAACCTGGTCGGTCGCCTTTCATTTGGCCAGATCATCGACAAGATCGGTGCCTACAAGTCGCTGCTCATCAGCCTTGTCGTGACCATCGTCGCGCTCGTCATCATGTCGATGAGCTTTACGCAGAGCATGTTCTTTGTGGCGCTCGCTCTGCTCGGCTTTAGCTTTGGCGCCCTGCTCGTCATCTACCCGCCGCTCACCGGTGGCGCCTTTGGCACCAGCAACATCGGTGTCAACTACGGCATCATGTTTTTGGGCTACGCCGCCTCTACCTGGATCAGCCAGCCCATCACTGCCGTGCTGTATCACGCCGAGGCCGGCAGCGCCGCCTACCAGCAGTCCTTCTACGGCGCCATCGTGATCGCCGCCATCGCCGTCGTGCTCACCGTCTACATGATGGTCTCCGACAGCAAGAAGAAGTCCGCCTAGTTTTACCGATGTGACATGAGGGACCGTCCCTTTGTCGCATTCCACCGGTCACCAGTATTAAGGAGTCGAAATGTCTGAGCTCAACCCCGTCCGCATTGCCGTTATCGGCGCCGGCGCCATGGGCCGCAACCACATCCGCTTTGTCACCGAGGAGCCCGAGGCCGAGCTCGTCGCCATCGCCGACGCCTTTGAGGGCGCCCGTGCCACGGCCGAGGCCGCCGGCGTGCCGTTTTACACCGATCCCGCCCAGATGATGGACGAGGTCAAGCCCGAGGCCGTCATCATCGCCACCCCCAACGACCTGCATCTGGGCGTTGCCCGCGAGGCCGTGAAGCGCAACATCGTGCCGCTGGTCGAAAAGCCGATCTCCAACGACCTCGAGGATGCCCAGGCTTTCGCCGCCGAGGCCGAGACCGCCGGCGTGCCCGTGCTCGTGGGTCAGCACCGTCGCCACAACCCCTTCGTCAACAAGGCCAAGGAGATCATCGAGTCCGGCGAGCTGGGCAAGCTCACCGTGTCGAGCTTCCACTACATGATCTATAAGAATGACGAGTACTTCGATGTCGAGTGGCGCCGCAAGAAGGGTGCCGGACCGATCTTGGTCAACCTGGTTCACGACGTGGACCTGCTCCGCTACCTGCTGGGCGAGCCCGTCGCCGTCCAGGGCATGCAGTCCAGCGCCGCCCGCGGTTTTGAGACCGAGGACTCCGCCGTGGTCAACGTCCGTTTTGCCGATGGCGCGCTTGCGAGCATGACCATCTCCGACGCCACCGCCAGCCCCTGGAACTGGGAGGCAACCGCTCGCGAGGATCCGCAGTACCGCCCCTTCGACGCCGACGCCTACTTTATCGGCGGAACCTTGGGTGCCCTTTCGCTGCCCCGCCTGCATCAGTTCTCCTACGACGGCGCCTCCAACTGGCACAAGCCGCTGCAGATGGAGATTCCGGCCGTCGACCCGGCGCTGCCGCACAAGATGCAGCTCAAGCACTTTGTGAAGGTCGTCCGCCGCGAAGTTGAGCCCGTCGTAACCCCCGCCGATAACGTCAAGACGCTCACGCTTCTCAACGCCATCAAGGAGGCCGCCGAGACCGGCCAGCTCGTCGAGCTGTAGCACCTTAGGACAGGCCGCGGCAGAAACCCCATGCCGGGCCCCTCGGTCCGCCACAAATAAGCCCCTCTTCTTTGCCCCGCGAGCAGCCTCCTGCCCGCGGGGCATTTTGCTACGTTGCCAATGATTTTTCTGGGACGGGGGACTTTTTGCACCTTAGCTTGATTCGTTCGCCACGAAATGTGCCTATCTACTACGTTTAACCAATCACCCTCATCCATACCGAATTTCGCGAAATAAAAACCGCAGGTAAACGGCTTGCGCATTTTCGGAAAACCGGGGGATGGTCGACCCACACGGTTCAAACGTAGTAGATAGGCCGCTTTCGTGGTTCCGCGCCAAAACAGTCTTTTTTGAGCGAAGTGGCAGGTGGTATCCTTGGTAGCTCTGTGCTGCAAACGCACCTTAAACGCAAGGAGTTTCATGGATCTTATCGCCCAGCTCGCGCGCGAGCTCAACCTTAAGGCCGCCAACGTCGAGGCGGCCGTCAAGCTCATCGACGAGGGAAACACCATTCCCTTTATCTCGCGCTACCGCAAGGAAGCCACGGGCGGCATGGACGATGTCGCCCTGCGCGCGCTCGACGAGCGCCTGTCCTACCTGCGTAATCTTGAGCAGCGCAAAGAGGACGTCATTCTGCTCATCGGCGCCCAGGGCAAACTCACGCCCGAGCTCGAGCAACAGATTCGCGAGGCCACACAGCTCCAGCGTGTCGAGGACCTCTACAAGCCCTACCGCAAAAAGCGCATGACCCGCGCGCAGAAGGCACGCGAGGCCGGCCTGGAGCCGCTCGCCAACATGATCATCATGCAGGCCTCGGCCAAGGGCAGCGCGCTCGACGCCGCCGCGGACTACGTCAACGAGGAGGCCGGCTTCGACACGCCCGAAAAGGCGCTCGCCGGCGCCGCCGACATCGTGGCCGAGACGGTGGCCGAAGATCCCGAGAACGTCGCCGACCTGCGCGCCTTTACGCAAAACACCGCCGACATCGTCGTCGAGGCCACCGACCCCGCCGAGAAGACCCCCTACGAGCCGTACTACAGCTATGATGAGCCGCTGCGCCGTATACCCAACCACCGCGTGCTGGCTATCGACCGCGGTGAGCGCGAGGGCAAGCTCCGCGTGCGCGTGAACGTCGACGGCGCTGCCGCTACGGCACGCCTCGGCAGCCGCTGGCCCCGTCGCCAGGGCGTGTTTGCTCCCGTCTTTGACGCCGCCATCGCCGATGGCTACAAGCGCCTCATGGCCCCCTCGCTGGAGCGCGAGGCCCGCGCCAAACTCACCGTTCGTGCGCAGACCGAGGCCATCAACGTCTTTGCCAAGAATCTCGAGGGCTTGCTCTCGGCACGCCCCGTGCGCGGCGCCCGCGTGCTCGCTCTCGACCCGGGCTACCGCACCGGCTGCAAGGTCGCCGTCATGGACGAGACCGGCAAGCTACTCGACCACGGCGTGGTCTATCCCACCAAGCCGCGCCACGACGTCGCCGGCACCAAGCGCGAGCTCGCCCGCCTCGTCAAGAAGGACGGCGTCAACACCATCGTCATCGGCAACGGCACCGCCAGCCGCGAGACCGAGGAAGTCGTCTCGGAGTTTATTGCCGAGCAGGCACCCAGCCTTCGCTACACCATCGTCAACGAGGCCGGCGCGTCGGTGTACTCCGCCTCCGAGCTCGCCAGCCAGGAATATCCCGACCTGGACGTCACCGTACGTGGCGCCATGAGCCTGGGCCGCCGTCTGCAAGACCCGCTGGCAGAGCTCGTCAAGATTCCGCCCCAGTCCATCGGCGTTGGCCAGTACCAGCACGACCTTGACCAGGCCGAGCTTTCGCGCACCTTGGGCCACGTGGTGGAAGACGTCGTCAACCGTGTGGGCGTCGACGTCAACACCGCGAGCGCAAGCCTGCTGGGCTACGTGTCGGGCATTACGCCGAGCGTAGCCAAAAACATCGTGGCCTACCGCGAGGAAAACGGCGCCTTTACCGATCGCCGCCAGCTCAAGAAGGTCCCCAAGCTGGGACCCAAGGCGTACCTCAACGCCGCAGGTTTCCTGCGCATCAGCGGCGGCAAGAACCCGCTCGACGCGACAAGCGTCCACCCCGAAAGCTACGAGGTGGCCACGGCCGTCCTGGAGCGCGCCGGCGTTGCGGCAAGCGAGCTCAGCCGCGGCGGCGTGCCCGATATCGAGCGCCGCCTGGGCAGCATCTCGGCGCTGGCAAGCGACCTGGACTGCGGCACCTTAACGCTCATCGACATCGTCAACGAGCTCAAGAAGCCCGGCCGCGACCCGCGCGACGACGCGCCCGAGGTGGTCTTTAGCCGCTCGGCGCTTTCGATCGACGACCTGGAGCCCGGCATGGAACTCAAGGGCACGGTGCGCAACGTTGTGGACTTTGGCGCCTTCGTCGACGTGGGCGTGCACCAGGACGGCCTCGTGCACATCTCCAAGCTGGCCAACCGCTTCGTCAAGCACCCCAGCGACGTGGTGCGCGTCGGTGACACGGTCAAGGTGTGGGTTGAAAAGGTCGATCGCGACCGCAAGAAGATCTCCCTCACCATGGTGCAGGGGAAGTAAACCGCCAAAGCAAGGGTCCCCCCTCTCGCGACGTGCAAAATCGCGAGTATTCTGCAAATTCCACCGTTCCGGATGCCCCTCAGAGACGAAAAAGCAAGAAACAGCCCCCGTTTTAGCGTCATCAGAGCCAAAACGGGGGCTGTTCCATGCTTCACCCAGCTGGTAAAAGCCTTTACCTTGCTGAATACTCTCAATTTTGCACGGCGCAGGCGGGGGTACCTTTGTCCACGGCAGGATATGGAAGCCTATCACCAACCTACCGGCAAGTTCGTGTCGGCAGCCCCGGCCTTTCCTTTGCCTAGCGCGACCCTCGCGAAGCGCGTGAGCGATAGGGAAAGGAAAGGCCGGGGCGAACAACCCGCGATGTAGCCAGCGTTCGCGTTACGGCAGGATATGGAAACCGAGCGAGGCGATATCCTTGGCAAAACCGCGCACGGTATCGAGCGAGACCTCGTACGGGTCACGGCCGATGTTCTTACGCTTGGCCAGGATGCTGTTGGGCACCGTGATGATCTGGCAACCGCATCCTTCCGCCTGGTAAATATTGATAAGCTCACGCGTGGATGCCCACAGGACCTCGCAGTTGGGCTTGGCGGCGGCCTTCTTGACCGACTCCGTCATAAACGGAATGGGGTCGACGCCGGTATCGGCGATGCGGCCGGCAAAGAGCGAGATGATGGACGGTGTCTCGGCATCAACGGCCTCGACCATCTCGTCGACCTGCGTAGGCGTAAAGATGGTGGTGACGTTGACCTTGATGCCGTCGGCCGAAAGCTTGCGCACCAGCTCGGCGGTGGACTCACCCTTGGTGGTCACGCACGGAATCTTGACGTAGACGTTCTCGGCCCAGGTAGCGATCTCGCGGGCCTCGACCTCCATGGTCTCGACGTCGTCGGCAAAGACCTCAAACGACACGGACACATCGGTGATGTGGGCCAGGACCTCCTTGGCAAACGCGCGGTAATCCGTCACGCCGCCCTTCTTCATAAGGGACGGGTTGGTCGTGAAACCCTGAACGTTGCCGTTCTCGTACATGTCGAGCATGCCCTCGAGATTTGCACCGTCAGCGAACACCTTGATTGCCATCTGCCTGATTCCTTTCGTTAGCATACGGCCGATAAACTGCTAAACACTTTACCTACGTTTATCAAGGCGTGAACTGCGGGTTTTTATCTTCTCGGCGAACGGTATAAACACCTCAGTGTTTGGATTGATAAATCGATTGAGCATGCAAAAGCAAAGAGTCGCAGTTTGAGCAAACGTCAGAAGGCGAGATTCATTAGATGAGGCCGAAATGTTGCATCGCTGTGACGGTGCCATCGTGTGCGACATCGTCGGTCACGTAGTCGGCGACTGCCTTGACCTCGGGCATGGCGTTGCCCATGGCTACAGCCGTCTCGACGGCGGCGAGCATACCCAGATCGTTGCCGGAATCGCCAAAGCCAAAGGTGCGCGCGTTGCCGGTGCGACCCAGGTATTCCAGCGCTCGCGCCACGCCCACGCCCTTGTCGATGCCCTTGGGGCTCAGCTCGCGATTCTGACCACCGGTGTTGCACAGCTCAAACTCGCGCTCGATAAAGCCATCGTCGTTGGCTACGCGAGCTAGGTCGCACGCGTTAATGCACACCTTGCCTACGCGCAAATGCCCATCGACGCGCATCTGATCAACGCCATGCACCACGCCGGCGCCTAGCAGAAATGACTGTTCGACACCAACTGGCTCAAGTGAATAGGTGGCACCGTTCGTCTCGAACAACGCCTCGCCGCCCGCCACAGTAATGCGACGCGCGAGCTCCTCAACAATGTCCTCGTCAATGCAGTCCTCGTGTGCCACGCGGCCCTCGACCTCGAGCGTGGCCCCCGCCATGGCAACGACGCCCGCGGGGTCGAGCGCACGCAAACTGTCCGCGATGAGCCACAGGGGACGACCCGTGCAGATAAACGCCTTGTGCCCCGCATCGCGCAGTGCATGGAACGCCTCAACCACCGTCTGCGAAGGGCGAACCGCCGAAAAGTCCTTATCGGTCATATCGTCGGGATCGAACGACGTCAGCGTGCCGTCCACGTCAAAAAAGAGCACAGCGGGTTCGGGACACGCATCAATCATATGGGTTCCTTTCGAGGATAAGGGCAAACGAAGCATCCATCATATAATGGAGCGACGCAACCAGAGAGGTCACCCATGGAATTTTACGCAAGCTGCCCCGAGGGCTTTGAGTCCGCACTCGCCGATGAGCTTAAACGCCTCGGGCTTTCGCATGTCCGCCGCCTGAAAGGCCGCGCTACGTTTGAGGGCGAGCTCGAAGAAGGCTACCGCGCCTGTCTGTGGTCGCGCCTGGCGAGCCGCGTGTTCGTGGTACTCGGGCGCTTTGAGGCGCAGGATGCCGATGAACTGTACGATAGCGTTTACGACATCGCCTGGGAGAGCATCGTCCGCCCCGGCGCCACCATCGCCATTACCGCCCGCGGCGTGACCGAGCAGCTGCGCAACACGCGCTTCTCGGCCCTGCGCGCCAAGGACGCATTGTGCGACCGCTTGGCCGAAACCACGGGCCGTCGCGCCGATGTCGACGCCGCCGATCCCGATGTTCACCTGCTGCTTTCGCTGCGTCAGCGCCGCGCGAGCATCAGCCTGGACCTTTCGGGCGACCCGCTGTTCAAACGCCTACCGCCCGCAGCGACCCGCGCCGGCGAGGGCGCGCACGTGCTGCGCCCCGACTACGCCGCCCTGGTGCTGGCGCAGGTCGGCTGGACCGCACTATGCGAGCGCGAGCTGACGGCCGACGATTACGAGAACGAAGCCCTTCCCACGCTGATCGATGCCTCGTGCGCCGGCGGCGGTCTGCTGCTGGAGGCCGTGAACATTCTGACCGACCGCGCCCCGGGCGCCGCACGCGAGCGCTGGGGCTTTGAGGGCTGGCAGCTGCACGATGCCGCCCTGTGGGAGCAGCTGCTTGCCGAGGCGCGCGGGCGCGAGGCGGCAGCGCGCGAGCGCCAGGCGCGCATCGTGGCCGTGGATGTTGACCCCGCCGCCCGCAAAACCGCTGAGCGCATGGTTAAATGTGCCGGCTACAAGCGCTTTGTCGATTTTTGCGCCGCCAAGTCCGCCACCGTACTGGACCACGCGGGCGCTGTCGCCGGCGCCGCCGTGGTCGCGGATACGACCGAGACACCGCTTTCGCTCATGCATGACACCATGACGCTCATCGGCGAGTTGCGCCGCGCGCCCGAGCTTGCCGCGGCGCCGGTCGCCGCGCTCACCCGCGACGGATTGCTGGCCCGCGCGCTCCACACCGAGCCCGAGCGCTCGATCGCCGTCATGCCCAACAACGAAGAGGCGACCGTCGAAGTCTGGCCTTCGCTCGACCACGCCGCCGCAGCGTTTGAGGCTGCGACCAGTGCGGATGCCGAGGCCGAGGCTGCGGATGCCAACGAAGTCAACGATGAAGCCGCCGCTTCCGCCATGCCCGAGCCTGCCGCCATGCTCGACCTGGGCGACGGCAAGCCGCTGCCCGTGCTCATCCCCGAGTCCGAGCAGTTCGCCAACCGCCTGCGCAAGAATGCCCGTCTGCGCCGCAAGTGGGCCAGGCGCGAGGGCGTGAGCTGCTACCGCGTCTACGATGCCGACCTGCCCGACTACTCCGCCGCTATCGACCTGTACGAGGGTTGCCCGCAGACGCCGGGCCGCTGGCTCGTCATCGCCGAATACGCCGCGCCCAAGACCATCGACCCCGCACTGGCCCAGGCCCGTATGCTCGACATTCTGGCCATCGCGCCGCGCATCCTAGATGTTCCCGCCGAGCATGTGCACGCCAAGGCCCGCATGCGTTCGCGCGGCGGCTCGCAGTACGGCAAGCAGGGCGCCGGCAAGGGCGGCTCGGGTGAGCGCGCCAATATCGCGCGTCGTCGCCTGCCGCTCATCGAAGAGGGCGGCCTCACCTTTGCCGTCAACTTTGACGACTACCTGGACGTCGGCATCTTCTTGGACCACCGCGTCACCCGCAACCTGGTGCGCGAGCACGCCAAGCAGGCGCGCCGCTTCCTCAATCTGTTTGCCTACACCGGCACTGCCACCTGCTACGCGGCCGATGGCGGCGTCGAGGAGACCGTGACGGTCGACCTCTCCAATACCTATCTGGACTGGGCCGAGCGCAACATGCGCCAGAACGGCTTTGTGGGGCCTCAGCATCATTTTGTGCGCGACGACGTGCTCGCTTGGATTCGCGACCAGCGCCAGACGCGCAACCGCTGGGACCTGATCTTTGTCGACCCGCCCACGTTCTCGAACTCGTCCAAGATGGGCCGTCGCACCTGGGATGTCCAGCGCGACCATGTTGAGCTTTTGGCTGGCGTATCGCGCCTGCTCGCGCAGGGCGGCCATGCCATCTTTAGCTGCAACCTGCGCGGCTTCCGCCCCGAAACGCGCAAGCTCGCGCGCGCGGGCGTCGTGCTGGAGGACATTACGGCGCAGACCATCCCCGAGGACTTCGCGCGCAACCAGAAGGTGCACCACTGCTACATCGTGCGCCGCCTGCCCATCGAGGACGCCATGGCCGAGGTCGGCTTTAGCGCCGAGGAAATTGCCGAGCGCGTCGAGGAACTACGCAACCCCGAGGCCCGCAAGCCTCGCGCAGCAGCACCCGCGCACGCGCAGGCCGGCGACCGAGGGCCGCGCGGCGACGGCAAGCCCTCCCCCGCCGGCAAGCCCAAAAAGAAGAAGTTCTACGCCAGCAAGCCCAAGGGCAAATAACAAAGTTGCGGTGGAATACGGACTGTTTTGCCTGGAATTAGGCAAATTTAGACCGTATTTCACCGCAACTCATATTGGGATGATGGTTGGCGATCTAGCCTTGGGTGACCAGGCGATAGCCAATGCCCACGTGCGTTTGGATATAGCGCGGATGCGCGGGGTCGGACTCGATCTTCTTACGCAACGTGCCCATAAAGACGCGCAGGCTCGCCAGATCGCTCTTGGTCGCCGTGCCCCAAATCTCGTGCAGGATATATTGGTGCGTCAGCACCTTGTCGGCGTTGTGCGCCAGCAAGCAGAGCAACTTATACTCGATCGGCGTCAGATGCAGCTCCTCGCCATCCATCGTGGCGATGCCGGCATCAAAATCGATATGCAACTCGCCGGTATCGAACGAGCCCTCGGAGACAACACCGCCCGCCTGCGCATACGAAAGGCGCCTGAGCGTGGTGCGAATGCGCGCGAGCAGCTCCTCGACCGAAAACGGCTTAGTCAGGTAGTCATCGGCGCCGGCATCGAGCGCTCGGATCTTGTCCGCGTCCTCGCTGCGCGCCGAAACCACGATGATCGGCATGCCCGACCACGCGCGCACCGACTCCACCACCTTGACGCCGTCCATATCGGGCAGGCCCAGATCGAGCAGCACAATGCTCGGCGCCTGCGACGAAGCGGCGGCGATGGCGGCGTGGGCGGTCTCCACAGCCATATGGCGCAAACCGTGCGCCTCGAGCGCGGCGACGATAAGGTTGCGGACGGCGGGATCGTCCTCAACGACCAAGATGAGCGGTTTCACGGCAGAGTTCGGCACAGCGCTACTCCTTATCAAACGAAACGTCGGCGGCGGGAAGCTCAATCGTAAAGACCGAACCGTGAGGGTCCGCCGCGGTAACCTCTATGCTACCGCCATGTGCCAGCGCAATGGAGCGGCAGAGCGAAAGCCCCAAGCCCACACTGCGGCAGCTGTCGGCCAGGCCATGGTTGGCGGTGTAGAACGACTCAAAGATCCGCTCGCGGTCCTCGGGCGCAATGCCCGGGCCATCATCAGCAACCGAGCACGCCACGCATCCATCATGGACGCCAATCGAGATTACGATATGCGAGCCCGCGGGCGTATAGGCAATGGCGTTGTTCACCAGGTTGACCACCAGCTGCACCATCAGGCGCGCGTCGACGTTGACGAGCGCCGGCTCATCGCACGCCACCACCTTAAGGTCGTGCTCGCGCACGGCCGGGTTCACGTGGCGCAGCGCCTCCTCGACGATATCGTCCATGAGCTCGAGCGTGGTCGACAGGCGCATACCGCCACCCTCGAGCTTGGTGATGGCGAGCAGATTCTCGACAGTGGCGTTGAGCCATTGCGCGTCCGAGCGAATGGATAGGAGCATGCCGCGGCGTGTCTGGTCGTCGAGCACGGCCGTGCCGGTCGAGCCCTGGTCGAGCAACACGTCGGCATTACCCGAAATACTGGTGAGCGGCGTACGCAGGTCGTGCGAGATGGAGCGCAGCAAGTTGGCACGCAGCTGTTCGTTTTTGGCGAGCACCGCCGCTTCCTCGCGAGCCTCCATGGCGCGGGCGCGATCGAGCGCCAGCTCGCCTTCGCTCACGATGGCATCGGCAAGCGTCCGCTCCTCGGGCGTCAGCGCATCGGGCTCGGCGACAATGGCGAACACCCCCACCACCGAGGCGGGATCGCCCGCGCGCACCATGGTGTCGCCCGAGCGCACGGTCAGGTATATGCCGTAGAACGCCGAGGCGCCATAGGTGGCATCGAGCGGCGTTCCCACATAGGCGGACGCCGAGAGCCGCGGCGGCATCTGCGGCGCCAGCTGGTGTACCGGCGCGGCATCGCCCACGGCCGTGTACGTCGTGCGCGGCAGCAGGTCATCGTTATCGGCATCGGCGCTATACCACACGACCGGACAGTCCGAAAGACGCGCCAGCTGCGTTGCCATAGCGTGCACAATCTGTTGCTGATCGCCACACCGCTGCAGCATGCGGTTGGTCTCGAGCACCATCTGCGTGCGACGGTCGCTGGCGGCAGCCTGCGCCAAGGCGCGGCGCAGGGCCAGCGCGATCGAGCTCGATACGAGCGAGACCGCAAACATGATAAAGAACATGCCGGGATAGACGCGGTCGATAAACGACAGCGCGTAGCGCGGGTCGACAAACAAGAAGTTGTAGAGCGCCACGGCGGCAGCCGAGCTCAGCAGGCAGTACAGGCGGCTCCAGGTAAAGAAAGCGCACAGCTGCACGGCGAACACATAGACGATCATGATGCTCGGCGCGAGCCCCGGATGGTCGAGCAGCGCGCCCACAATCGTCGCCGCGGCTAGCAGCCCCGCCGATACGCAGGCGTCATACAGAGGACTGCGACGCGTCAGCGTTGTACGCCGCCACCAAAAGTTCTCGGCAATATCGCCGTCCGCACGGACGTCCATCAGCGCCCCGCCCCTCTCTCAAAAACAAAAACCACCACAAAGGGGACAGGCACCTTTGTGGTGGTTTCCCCTTGTGGTGGTTCCAAGTGTATAGCCTTGCAGTCTACGGACGCTCGTCGGGAGCCAGGCGCTGCATCTTGCTCACGGCCTTAAACTTGGTGAACAGCGGCACGTACTCAAAGTTCACGTTGGAGTTCTCCAGGCCGTACCAGCGCGCAGGCGTGCCAGCGGCGCGGCGGATGATGTACTTGAGCGTAATGGCCGTACGCTCGCTCGGCTCCACGTCGCTTTCGGGCGCCAGAAGCTTGCGGATCATAACGAACTTGAACGTACCGATGTTGCCCGGATCCTTGTAGACCGAGTAGTCATGCGTCTGCGGCGGCAGCTCGCCGCTGGCTGCCAGATCCTGAACAACCTGGCGCAGGTAAGCATTGACGCGCTGGTTGATCTTGTAGCCCAGGTACAGATGCACGCGGAACACGTAGTCGGTGCCGAACGTCTCGACCGAGTAGGCAAAGGTATGCGGCTCGTCCATGGTCTCGACATTCACGAACCACCAGGCGCGAGCGCGCTTGGGGTGCTTATCCAGGATGGAGTAGACGATATCGCGGTCGATATAGTCGGTGTTGGTGTCCTTGGTCAGGTACACGATATTGTCGCTCATGAGCTCGTAGCGGTCGTCGTCGCGCAGGCGCTTGAGCTGCGGCAGGTAGCTGCGCAGCGGCAGCAGCGTAAACTGGCGCTGCTCGACCGCCGTGCCGTTGTACCAGCACACCATAATGCTCATGATGAGCGCGGCCATAAGGATGGTGAAATAGCCGCCGTGGAAGAACTTGGTGAGCGAGCTCACAAAGAAGAAGCCCTCGAGCATGAGGAAGAAGACGGCAAAGATCCACGGCGCAACCTTGAGCTTGCGCTCCACGTGCAGATAGAAGAAGAGCAGCAGCGTCGTGCACATCATGGTCAGGGTAATAGCCAAGCCGTACGCAGCCTCCATGTGCGCCGAGTTCTGGAACAGCAGCACCACGATAACGCAGCCCACGAGCATGACGTTGTTGACCATGGGGATGTAGAGCTGACCCTTGGTCTCGGCAGGATAGAAGACCTGCATATGAGGCATGAGGTCCAGGCGGCTGGCCTCGGACACCAGCGAGAATGCGCCGGTGATGAGCGCCTGCGAGGCAATGATGGCGGCGATGGTGGAAAGGCCGACGGCAAAGGGACGCAGGCTCGGGGTGAGCATCTGGTAGAAGGGGTTGAGGTCGGCGATGCCCATGAGCTCGGGGTTGGCAGCGTTGTTGATAAGCCACGCGCCCTGACCCATGTAGGACAGCAGCAGGCAGCACTTAACGAACGGCCAGGTGGCGTAGATGTTGCCGCGGCCCACATGGCCCATGTCGGAATAGAGCGCCTCGGCACCGGTGGTGGCGAGGAAGCAGCTGCCTAGGATCATGATGCCCGCATGGTTGTTGGGGCTCAGCAGAAAGCCGATGCCGCGCAGCGGGTTGAGGCACAGCAGCACCGCGGGATGCTGGAAGACAAAGAACAGGCCCGTACCGCCCAGGAACAAAAACCACAGCGTCATGATGGGGCCAAAGGCGTGACCGATCTTGGCCGTGCCGATGCGCTGCACCAAGAAGAGCGCAATGATAATGGCAAGCGTGATCGCGACAACGCGACCCTGGTCGTCACCGAGCACGGCATGGACCGCCGGGATGGTGCGCAGGCCCTCGATGGCCGTGGTGACGGTAACGGCAGGCGTCAGGATGCCGTCGGCGAGGAGCGCCGCGCCGCCCAGCATGGCGGGGATGATGAGCCACTTGCCGCAGCGCTTGACCAGGCTGTACAGGGCAAAGATGCCGCCCTCGCCGTGGTTGTCGGCGCGCAGCGAGATCAGCACGTACTTGACAGTCGTCAGCAGCGTGACCGTCCACACGACAAGGGAGAGCGCGCCGAGCACGAACTCCTGCGTGACGCTTCCGATGCCGCCGTTGCCGGCAACGAGCGCCTTGGTTACATACATGGGGCTGGTGCCGATATCGCCATACACCACGCCCAGCGTGACGAGCATCGCCGAGATGCTCACAGGAATCGCAGCGTGCGAGGCTACTTCCTTTGCCTTTTGTTCCATAAGCCGGTTTCCTCCCAATTTTAACGTTCGACGGGATTATATGTAATCAGCCCATATTTTAATGGCACCGTTTTCCCAGCTAGATAAACATTTATGCGGCCTTTAGGCCACCGCGGCGATATGGAATGTGACAAAGGGACGCCCCCTTTGTCACATTCGTCATTTTCCGAGCCAGTTTTTGAACCACCACTCCATAGAGCGGCTCATCTCGGCCATAAAGGGGCTCGTGTGCTTACGGGTGTAGATGTCGATGACGCGCTCGCCCACCTCGCGGGCGTGCGGGCGAAACATCGCATCCATCTCGGCCACCTGCGCATCCATGGTCGCGGTATCGGCGCGGCGATAGCGCTCATCGTGCACCAGGTTCACCACGGGATGCGCGATCGCCGGGCGCTCCTTGCGGGGCGTGCCGATGATGAGCATCGACAGCGGCATGGTATAGGGAGGCAAGTCCAGCAGTGCGGCAACTTCCTCAGCATTCTCGACGATATCACCGATGTAGCAGCTCCCCAGCCCCAGGGCCTCGGCGGCGACCACGGCGTTTTGCGCAGCGATCACGGCATCCTGCGCCGCGATGGCAAAGTCGCCCAAACCCGGCGCGGGGCGGGGCGCCTTGCCCGTGCGCTCGACAAACTCGGGCTCAAAGCAGCCCACGTGCTCAAACAGATCGATCCACTTGGCATAATCGACCACAAATATGAGTGCCCAGGGCGCCTTGGCGATCATGGGCTGGTGGTCGCACAGGTCGGCAAGACGGTCCAGCGTAGCCTGCTCACGAATGCTCACGATGGAATACATCATCATGGCGCCCGCCGACGGCGCGCGACTCGCCGCATGCAAGATCGCCGCCCGCTGCTCGTCGGTCACCGCCACGGGACGGCCGTCGTCATCGCGCGCAAAAGCGCGCGTGGACGAGCGGTGCTCCAAAATGTCCAGTACCGCGTTGCCCGTAGTCTCGACCGGATAGCCGTACGTATCCACGCCCGCAGCTCCGCCGCCGCCCATGTCCGCCTCGCAAACCTGCTCGCTCATCGCCCTACCCTCGCCATTTCTTTAAGAAGCCTTTACGTTTCCGTGTAATTCCCGTCCATTATCGCGCAGGTCGCCACCACATTGCGCCACACCGCCACACGTGCGCGTTAATATGGCTGGTTGTTGTGCGCAGACACCAATTGCAGCGCATATCTTGGTAACAATCGGGTAAACCCCCGCTTTCGTAGGTTTTAGTTTGTGAGGAGTCTCAGCATGTTCGCTGCCGCCATCTCGCTCGTCGGTCTTGCGGCGACCGTCTACCTTGTCTTGCGCGAGGCCAAGGCCATTCGCGCTCAGTCGGGCACCGTTGCCAAAAGCGCTCTTGGGTGGAGCGTCGCCTTCGGCCTGTTCCAGCTCTTTTTGACCATTTGGGGTGCCATTGGCCTCGTCGCCCAAAACGAGCCGCTCGCCTTTGTGATGCTCATCCTGACCAACGCCATCCTCACCGGATGCGCTTGGGCCAGCATCGCCCGCGACCGCATCGCCCCGCGCGTCTTTGCGTTCGCCGAGCCCGACGCCCCCGCCCCCACCGGCAAGCTCGCCCGCCTGCGCGGCGCCTTTGTGGGCAAACCGCTCGTCGCCGCCGTCCTGTGCCTGCTGCTCGCCGGCGTCTTTGCGCTGCTGGGCATGGAGGTCTCGTCCAACCACGACTTTACCTGGGTCTACCCCCTGTGCATCCTGCTCGAGTGGGCCATCATCGCCACACTCATGACTGGCTTGTTCTTCCTATTCCAGCGCCACGGCGCAGCTCCCGCGGTCCTGGCCTTTGCCCTCTTTGTCCTGGGCATTGCCGAGTTCTTTGTCATCACGTTTAAATCCATGCCCATCCAGCCGGGCGACCTTTCGGCCATCTCCACCGCCGCCGCAGTCGCCGGCACCGGCTACACCTTCTCGATCTCGCTGTTCTGCGTGCTATCCATGGGCTTTACCGCCATCGCCATGCTGCTGTGCGAGTACGCCGGCCTGGTCGCGCCGCACCGTCAGAAGGGCGCCGCCAACGCCAAGCGCATGTTGCTCACCAACCTGCTCGTGGCAGTGCTGTGCCTGGGCGGCGTGACCGCGCATGTCACGCTCATCGACTACTACAACACCCTCGGCATCACCGTCTACACCTGGCGCCCGCTCGAGAGCTACTGGCGCGAGGGCTACCTGCCTGCCTTTATTAGTGCGGCACAGTCCATCAAGCCGCCCAAACCCGCCGACTACTCCGTCGACGATGCCAAGGCCACGCTCAAAAAGTACGCCAAGGCCTACGACAAGTCCGACGCGGCCAAGAGCGACGAGCGCGCCGCCGCAAAGGAGCAGTTCGACAGCGAGAAGCCCACGGTCATCGCCATCATGAACGAGACGTTCTCGGATCTGTCGATCTACCAGAACATGCGCGCCGGCTACGAAGGTCCGCAGTACTTTAAGAACCTGTCCAACTGCCTCAGCCGCGGAAAGCTCTACGTGAGCGCCTACGGCGGCGGCACGGCCAATACCGAGTTTGAATTTATGACCGGCAACTCCATGGCCAACCTGGGCTCGGGCGTGTACCCCTACACCATCTACAACATGGAGACGACCGGGAACCTGGCAGAGCAGTTCAAATCGCTCGGCTATTCCACCACGGCCATGCACCCCAACCACGCGACCAACTGGAACCGCGAGAACGTCTACAAGGACTTTGGCTTTGACCAGTTCCTGTCCATCAACGACTTCCAGGGAGCCGACACCCTGCGCGGCATGGTGACCGACCAGGCTACCTACGACAAGATTCTTGAGCTACTCGACCAGAACGCCGACCCGCAGTTTATCTTCGACGTGACCATGCAGAACCACTCGGGCTACGACACGGGCCTGCTGCCGGTCGACAAGCAGATGCACCTGAACATCGACACGACCGACCTGGACGCCAAGACCGTCGAGGACGGTACGCTCTCCGATGTCGACGAGTATGTCTCGTGCATCGAGCAGTCCGACCAGGCGCTTCGCTACTTCCTCAACGCCCTGAGCAAGCTCGACCGTAAGGTTGTCGTGGTGTTCTGGGGCGACCACCAGCCGTTCTTCCCGTCCAAGTTCAACGACAAGTGGTTTACCGGCGAGGATGATGCCACGCACCAGGAACGCCTGTGGCAGACCGACTACATCATCTGGGCTAACTACGACGTTGCCGGTTGCGACCAGACGAGTGAGGTCGACGACCTGTCCACCAACTACCTGTCCACCCAGCTGATGCAGCTGATCGGCGCCCCGCTTTCCGACTATCAGAAGGCGCATATGACACTGCGCGAGTCGCTGCCCGCCATCAACTCCGTCGGCTACGAGGATGCCAGCCTGCGTTGGGCGCTTTCCTCCAACGTCACCGGTGACGACGCCGCTGCCGCAGCCGCCACCAAGGCGCGCGAGGATTACGCCAAGATGCAATATTACGAGATGTTCCGCGACGGCAAGAACGTGTATACCGAGCACTTCCAGACCGAGGCCAACGAGACCGACCCCAACCTGGCACCGGGCACGACCAAGATCAAATAGCGACTAGCTGCGAGTTCATAACTGAAACGTCTGTCCGGGCGGACAGACGCCTTGTTGTTGGAGCGCGGCTTGTCATGGGGGCATCCGCTGAACATATATAAGTTGAAGGCCACATTAAGTGGCCTTCTTTGTATTCGGAAAGTGTGTCCCGGAATCTGCCTTCGGAATGGGACGCAGTTTCCGCTTGAGGGCCTGTTGGGAAAGCGCATCCCACTTCAAGAGTAAATTCCGGGTCGCACTTTCCGCTAAGGCTCTCAACCGGAAAGTGCATCCCATTCCAAGCCTTAATTCCGGGACATAGTTTCCGGACAAGACATCAACCGGAAAGTGGGGACCACTCTGAGCGCCGATTCTGGGACACACTTTCCGAAACACCGCCCATCCGGAAAGCCCGTCCCACTCCGAATACATCCAGGCATAAAATCATCAGCTTATTAGGCCTTCTATCAATAAAGAGACACCCTCCCGAGCGGCGGGCTCGAAGTTCATCGCGAGTTCCGCACGCAAAGAAGGCCACTTAATGTGGCCTTCGTCTTGCGCAGGACTGTAGAGCAGGGAACTTCGTGCCCGCCGCCCGGGAGGGCGTTGCGTTTAGAAGATGAACCTAGCGCTTATCCCTCCGGGACAAAAGAAGCGCGGCTATAAATGCGATGATTGCAAGCGTCAGCAGCACCAAAAGCAACGTGAGCGTGCTGTCGCCTGTTGCCACCAGACCAAGCAAGCCGGGCTTCTTGCTGCCAGCAGGTTGTACGGGGATCTTCTTGCCATCGTCTTCGGCGGTGATTTCCCAGCGAATTGCCTTGTTTGCGTCGGCAAGCTCGTTGCCCACCGACGTCGGGACACTTAGTTGCAAATTGAGCACCGTGCTGCCATCGTTCGTAAACGTTGCGACCTGCGTGGGATAGGCGAACACACTGCCCGGCGTTCCCGTCTGGAGCCAACCGGCAGACGCATCGCCCACCGATGCCGTTAAGGTGATAGGCGACAACAGGCGTGCCGTCTCGTGATCGACAACGGCACGCACAAACACGCGCACCTGGGACTTTACGCCCGTGGCACGAATCTCTATCTGCTGATCACGCACATCGCCAGGCATCAGATCTTTAAAGGCCAAAAACAGATCGGGCTCCCCCGAGGAGTCCGTCGCCCCCGAGACCGTCAGCTGACGCGCATTTCCGTCATAGGCAATCGCGGGAGTATCGGCAAACGCACGGGCGGGAACAGCGAGCGCGACCACGCAGAGAATGGCCGCGACCATGCAACGCAAGGAGCGCGCAACACCTTTACGAATCGGGAACGCCATACTTACGCACCTCCATGCGGCGGCACCAGCACGTCATTCTCGACCGAGCAACCCCATGCGTCGTGCACGGCCTCATCGGGCATCGCCTGGACCGCCTGAGTGGAGATATCCACGACAAGATTGCGACCTTCGGTTGCCTTGAGCTCGGTAACCCTATTAATGAGCACGCCGGTTTCCGCGCCGGGAGCGACGGGCGACGTCCAGTAATAGAACCCGTCGCTCGCCTTAACCCAGTTATAAGCCGAGTTCGCGCCCGAGGCATCAGCCACGCTCCACGCAATCTCGTAATCCGCCTCACCCTTCGGCTCCTCCTTCGGCTCATCCCACAGGCGTGTGCCATCCTGGTCCTGCCAGTAGATATCCACTGCAGCACGAATATAGGCGGGCGCAGTACCCGTGTTCTTCGCCTTGACATCGCTTTTCACTTTGCCGTTGAGCGTTTCCTGAACCGATGGCGTCACCGACCCGATGCCGAACTGGTTGACCAGCACGCCCGTAACCGAAAGCCAGGCCAACGTGCCTGCCGTACCGGCCAGGAGGATAACCCCCACCAGCAAGGCGATGATGCGCTTGCGCTTGGACATGCTAATCCTCCTTCTTTGCTACGTTGCCGTTGCTCCAAACGTTATGGGCACGATTGCTGCCGTCGATCCATTTGTCGTTCACACGCGTGTTCGTGCAGGTGAACGTGGCATCGTTCGCGCTCGATGCAGCGGAGATAGTCGCCTGCGCCTTATCGCCCGGCTGCTTGCCAGGGACGCCGATTTGGTTGCTGTAGCGCCATGCCCACGCTGAGTCCTCCTCGACGGTGTAGATACCCGCCGGGACCGCAAGCTCGATAGCGCCGGAGTACCAGGCGGAACCGTCCTTTAGCTGCGCATCCGATGACACCGTTACCTCAACCGTGCGCTCCTCCAAGGCGTTGCCGTCCATGCCGGCCCGGGAAACCTTGAAGCGGAACGTCTTGCCCTTCGCCCAGCTATCCTGGGTTTGCTTGACGATCTTGAGCGTATGCGTAGCGGCGAAATCGAACACCGCATTGCCATCGCTCTGAGTGCCGTCGCCCGTGAGCTTGTAGTCCAAACGATTCGTCAGCTCAAACGAGCCCTCGCCTGAACCCGAACTGTAAAGCGAGACATACTTCCCGTTGACAGGCGCAGGAGTCTGGCCAGGAAGACCATAGCCCACGCGGTCAACGTGCACCGTCAGTTGCGTGCCCATGAAGGGCTTTGCAAAGCAAGCCTTGAACGGCGCCTTATCGCTCTTGTCATCTATCGTGTTCGCGGCATTGGGATCAAGCAACCACTTGAGCTGCCCGGTCACATTCTTAGGGCTCGCATCGTCCGATGTGTCGTTAGCGACGACCTTATACGTCACCGGATACAAATCCATGTTGGCTGTAACCGGTTTACCCTTGAAGTCGCTCCACGCCACAGCTTTGTCGCCATTAACCCACTGCCACTCCAAGAACAACTCCTTCAAGCTGCTATCCGCTCGCTCGCCCAGGAATGCGACGATTGCGGAGTAGGCTTCGGGATCGTAGGCCACTTCCTTTGGCTCCATGACGGGTTCACCCTTGTCGTCATAGACCGGGTTGCCGTTCTCGTGCATCTTGGGCACCTTAACTGTCTGAACAAAGCCGGCATTGCCATCCTGGCCACGCAGAACACTCGTATCGTTCGGGTCTACCGTAGCGGTGTAGATGACGTTGCCTTCGGTGTCGTGATAGCGCACTTTAAGCGGCGTCTTCTTGTACACCGCAGTGTAGGTCACGCTCTCAAAGGGCTCGCTGCCCTCGAGGGGATACCTCTCATCGTCAGTCATCAGGGTGTACTGCCCGTCATTGACATAATCGCGCGACCAGCCGACAAAGTCGTACTTGGTGCCGTCAGTGCCCTCAACCTCCTCGGCGGCCTTGACCTCAAGAGAAATCTGGTCGCCGGAGTCAGTGCGGCCGAGGCTACGGACAAGATCGGGATTCGCAAGTTTAGAGTCAATGTTCGATTGAACGGTAACCAGGCTGGGACGGTAGACCGGGTACAGCTCCATGGGGGCCTTGACCACGGTAGAAGCACTCACCATACGGATGCCCTCTGACCAAGCGACATAGCCCTTGCCAGGTGCCGGCTCGGCTTCCGTCCAGCCCACGAAGACGTTGAACTTGCCTGTATCCGCATCGATAGTGCTGACGTCATAAGTAGGCTTCGGGATGCCGCCATTAAGGTTGCCGAGCATATCGTCTTGCTGAGCAACTTTGCCGTCCACATCCGTGGCATTGAGGTGGTACACAACCGCCAACGGCGAATAGTACGCCACAAATGTATAGGCCCCGCCGGGTTCCACCTGATGGGAATACGAGTTATCGCCGTTAGGTTCGATCTCTTCAACTTCGCCATTCGGAAGCTCGATCTCAACCTTCTGCAACTTATACAGCTCACCGCCTGCTTTATAAACCGGAGTCGTGACGTCAGGGGTCACCGTTGCCGTAGCAGGGTCGGTGCCCGCGTTGATAACGGGATCGATGTCGTACCTAGGCACATTGACCTTGTCCGTGCCCTTAAAACCGGCGCGATACAGGTTGGTGGTGTACCTAACATCGTACTTCGCGTACACCGGATAGGCATCCTGCCACTGGGTGACCTTAAAATCTGGTTTCACCAGATACGGTTCGGCCTTATCCGGGTCAGAAGTGGTGAAGGAATCGCCCTCGACATCGTAGATATACTTCCAGACGTCAGAACCCTTCTGGACCTCGGCGGTCGAAATCCAGCCCAGGAACTTATAGCCCGGCACCGCCATCTCGGCATCGGTCGGAGAGGCTTCGAGGGTCAGGGGGCTCTCATACGATCCCTTCTCACCATCTTCTGGCTTTTCGGCCACTTTAACCGACTTATTAACATGCGGGTAGTAATACGTGAACGTCGGATCCGCCCCGTTCACCTTGGTCTGCAGCAAGTTACTCTCATAGCGCCGCGTGGCAGTCCTCACGACATTATCGCCCTTGTTGTAGAAATTAACGTCCGTGGTAATCATCGCGCGAACGTAGTACTTCTTATCTGTACGCACCATGCTCTCGATGGGATTTTTCACATATGTCCAATATTCACCATCGCGCTCAAGCGTCCAGAAATTCAGGAGATAGCGATCATTCACCGGTTTGACCGTTACGTTCAGCGAAGCCGAAGTCCAAGTATCGCTTAGCGTTGCAGCGCCTGGAAAATCGGTATCGGCATAGAGGTTTTTTAGAGTATCGGCTCCCGTATCGTTTTTAACGTTGTGCGAGTACGCGTTAAGGGGACTCACGACAAGGGTTTCCTTCGTGAAGCGCGTGCCACACGTTTCATAACTATCCTTTATACCGTGGTCAACATGCTCCGGGCCCCAGTGGACGACGTTTTCACGCACGAAGGTACTACCGACGTTTTCCTCAAAGGGCGTTTGATAGCGATTCCAAACGGAACAAAGTAGCTTGCTGTCCGTAAACTCATGGTTGGTATAAGCCCGAACGTAATAATCCACGCGGTACTCAAAGCGGGCGATGTAGGTATGCGGCGCGGTTAAATCGACATCGGCGGGGAGCGTATAGCTGGGATCGCGGCTTACGCGCACCTCGAGCGGGGCATCCTCGGTTCCCTTGTTTTCGTACCAACCCAGGAAGCGGTAGCCATCGGGCAGCGAGCCGCCTTCGGACAAGGGCTTGTTGTCCACGCCGCGCACCTGCACCGTGTAAACGCTGGCCCCATCCTCGGCAGTCTGGACATCGACATGAGTGTTGCCCACGTCGACACGCTGGGTCGCATCTTCAAGCCCATCCTGCTCATTACCCTCGAACACCGTCATGATGTTCGAGACGTAGTCGCTGTACACCGGATAGAAGTCGGTCGGACCGACGACGGTGATCGCCGCATCGGCGGGATAGAACGCGTTTGCGTTTTTAAGCTCGGCGAGCTGGGTCGAGGTAATGGCCGCATAGCCGCCGTTCATCCCAGCCTCGCCGCTCGGCTGCGTCGTCCAACCGATAAAGGTGGCGCTGGGAGACAGAGCGCCGCGGTCCGCAGGGGCAGCCGGCGTCAGGCTAACACCATAGCGGTACCAATCCGCCGACCTGTCGTGCGCAGCACCGCTCTGCCAATCGAGCGTTTTGCCCTTGACGTTATAGAACAGCACTTGCGCCTCGTACGAAGCGATGAACAGGTCGTTGCCCTTAAAACCGTCGGCCCCGTTCGCATTATCGGCGGTATAGGTCGACGTTTTCTCGTGCGTCTCGTTCTTCTGGACCTGCTTGCCAGCAGCCACAGCATCGGCATCGGTCTTGCCGTCAAACCAGCTGTTGTCTTGTCCAATTCGGTTCACACGCACGTCGGGCTCGCGGAACCAGCCCATAAAGCGGTAGCCGCCGTTGGCCTCGGTCAAACCCTCTGGCTTTGCGGAGGTATCCTGCTTAAACGTTACCGATGTATCGCCCTGGGCCAGGCCTTGGGCCGTTCCCGCCAGCACGGCGCTCACGGCAAAGGCGTACGGATCCGAGGTCGCCTGGTCTTTGCCAAGTTTGGTCTTCTCGATTGTCGCGGTGCCCGCACCGGGAAAATCGATCGTCGCCTTAACGCTTTGGCCATGCACGGGAATTTTCAGCTTGTAATCCATCGCCCACTCATTGGGGTGCGGGGCACCCAGGGCCTTGTCGTTAGCGGTCGAGCGCATGGTGCCGGCACAGAAGTCGTAGTCGTGCTCTTCCCACAGCTCGCGCGTGGTGTAGCGTTCGTCATCCCACGGACCATAGCCATCGCCCTTGATGATGCCGTCGCCGCCAAACGAGGGGATTTTCTTTTTGGCAGGGTTGCCCTGGCTGCTGCCGTTTAGGCTCACGCTCGGCTTAAAGTAGCATTCGGTAACCGTGGCGTCACCCTTGTTGGCGCGCGCAGCAATACCGCCCAGGTTCACATCGTTTTGAATGATGGGGATCACGGCGATTGGATTATACTGACGCGAGCTCAAGTCACCCGCAAAATGGCTTCGGACGAGCTCGTTGCCCTTTTCGGTTAGAATACGACCCGCCAAGCCACCCGTCCACGCGCGCGTCACGGCGACGACGCCCACGTACGACGCGGCATAGCTGTAGCACTGCGCCGTCGAGAAGCAGTCGATAATCTTGGCGTCACCCGCCATACAGCCCACAAAACCCGAGGCATACACGTTGTTGCCGCCCAGGGCGCCAATGGCCACGTCGTACTTATTGGTGACGTCGGTCATGCCAATCGAGCCATCGTCTTTGCGCGTAGGCGTAACGCGGCAGTACTCAATCGTCGAATTTGTAACGTAGCCGGCAAACGCCGCCATATACAGACCCTCACCGCCGAGCGCCTGCACGCCCGAGGTCGTGTTGTTAACGGCGCGGCCACCACGTACCTCGCAGTTATAGAGGGTACAGCCGTCGAGCTCGCCGGCGATGAGACCGCCCTCAAAGCCTGCGTTGGTAATGAGGTTGAGAGCATTGTTGGCGCAGGTCACGTGCAGCGTGCTCTCCATGACCATAACGTTTTCGAAACGCGTTTTGACGGCCTTGCCCACGATAATGCCACCGCGGAAGTCCGCCCACACGTTGGCGTCCTTGACCAGGAAGTTTTTGATGGTGGCGCCGTTGGTCTCGGCAAAAAATCCCGTATCGCGCTCGGGGTCAAAAGCGTCTTTATCGTAGTTCAGGCCCTCAACGGCGTGGTTTTGACCATCGAACACGCCCTTAAACGGATGCTCCTTGTTGCCAAACGACAGATGCTTAACGGTGTCTGCAACGATGGTTTTCATGTCGTCGCTGTCGAGCTCAATGTCGTTATCGAGATAAACGTGCCAGCCGGACGTATCGCGCTCGCGCGACAGCGCCACACACGACAAAAAGTCAGCCTCGTTTTTGATGTGGAATTCGATTTTGGCCTCGGGCACATCCTCGGCATGCACCACCGTTGGCAGCGCCATAACGCAGCAAAGGGCAATCGCTGCGACGGCAACCAGCCTGCTAAGCATACCCCGGTTCATATTCTTGATCTTCATAGGCTAGTTCGCCTCCGGCCAGCCCGCGACGTCAAGCACGTCGAGGACGGTATCGCTTGCCTGCTGGTTTTTGGCCTGCACGGCCTGAACATCGATATCGAGCCTGAATGAGCCGCCGCGCGCGGCATCGTGGTAGTCGCCCACAAAGCGCAGCGAGTCCATGAGGCTTTCCGTCATGGCGCCGGGGTCGAGCATGCCGCCACGCCCGGCCAATCCACGGTAGTAGTACCACCCATCGCCGCCGTCGATCCACGGGGACCCCTCGTCCGCGTTCACATGAAACGCAACGCTGCCCGAGGCATCCGCACTCGAACCGTCGGGTGCCATTGACGTCATGCGTAGACGAGCGCGAACGTACTCAGGCTGCGCGCCGGCGTTCTCCACGCGCACAATGCGGCTGATGTCAGAGCCACTGGCCTTGGTGTCGGGATAGTCCCCGTGCTCGTCGGCCTCAAACGGAATCTCTTCGCCTTGCTCGTTGAGGGTGTATTCGCAGACTCGTACCTTCACGCTGCCAAACGATAGGACGTTGTTCGCCGGAACCATATCAACGGTAAAAGCCAGCGTGCCGCACAGGCACGCCAGGGCCAACAGCGCCATCGCGGCAAGCGCCAAGGTGCGTTTCTGATTGTCGGAAAGATTGTTGAGCATTACGTTCGCCAATCGTCGATAAAAGGGGGACCGAGATCCCGGCCCGAATATAGGGGTGGGGGCGGGCCGAGATCTCAGTGGGGGGATTTTAAGCCTGAGCCTGAGTCTTAGCCCATTCCTTGGCCTGCTTAAGGGCATTCTGCGCGTCAGCATTTTCACCCTGCTCGGTGCCATTCTGGCCCGCGCCAAAGATGTAGGCAGAGACCGTCATCGTGGGAGCCTGTTTCGGGTCAGTAGTAGTCTCGACAACATCGGTGTTGTTCATGGCAGAGGGAATCGTCACGGCAGTGAAAAGCTCATCGGTATAAACGTCCTGCGCTGCTTTGTTGGCTTCGAGCTTTGCAGGCAGGTTCTCTGCGGCAGAGTTCTTGGAGTACATAAACAGACCGCTCACGTACTGGTTGCCAGAGTTGTCAGATTGGTTGGTCTTGACTTGACCCTCAACGGGCTTCCAATTCGTATTTTTGAGCGTAAAGTACGGGGTCTTTTCAAGGCTGGTGCCAGGCTTGACGATGGCATTCTTTACGTAAATGAATACGTATGCATCATCAGAGCCAGCCTTGATGCCGACATTGGGGTTCTTGGCCACAGTGGCGCCAGGTACCATCTTGGAGTTGGCAACCCACTGGGTCTCGAACAGGTAGGCCTTTTCAGTGTTCGGATTATCGGGGTCAGGTTTCTCGGGATCGGTCGGATCAGGCTTGTTTTCCGGGTGGCCAAAGCTACCCACCGTGAACACGTTGTCAATGTGCTCCTGCGCCGTCAGCCATGCATAGGTACCCACGCCGGCGGCCAGCACCAGCAGCAGCAAGGCGGCAATGATGCCGTAGCGTTTTTTCTTCTTGTTTTCCATCGTCCTCTTCCTTTCGAAAATCGACTTCCCCGGCAACGGCCCTTGCCGTTGCCGACACCTCTCCCCTGCCGCTATGAACGCCGCTCCCTCGCATGCGCGCGGGCATGCTTGCCCGCAGGCTCGTCGGGAACCATCCGATCGAGCACAATCGACGCCGCGACCAACAGCGCCAGAACGGCCACCACAACAAGCAAACCGGGCATCGTCGTGCAATATGCGTTAACGAAGCCCAGGTAAGGGACACAAAAAGAAACGACGCCGATCACGCGTGAAAAAGGCGTCTGCTCGGCGTCGTGCATGATGGTTCCATCTGCATTTTTGTTTGCGATTCCCTGCGTGCTGATCGTCTGCGCCACAGGGTCGACCTCGTACACCTGGTGAGTCACCACGGCGCCGTCCGATCGGTAAAAAGTTGCATTGTCGCCCATGGCAATATCCGTTGGATCAACCTGGTAAACAAACACCATGGAGCCGACGGGAAGCTCGGGTTCCATAGAGCCCGAAAGCACTGCATAGGGCGTGTATCCAAATGCGCGGGGAGCAAAAGAAACAACGGCAAGGGCTATGACAAGCGCAAACGCCAAGCTACTCAAAAGCGTAATAAATCGTTTGAGTCTACGCGCCGTCAAAGTGATAATTCATCCCCCTTGAGGACCTATTCGACCCATCCAAAGGTCAGCAAGTTTCAACAGAAACCGCAAGGCGCTTGAAAAGTGAGTCCGAAATAAGCCAATTTGGAATCTTTTCGTAATAAAAACATAGCGATGTGCTACACATTTTTCAATGTTTTGTCGCTAAATGCTACTTATTTTGGCGTAAGTGGTCATTTATCCCCAAATTAGTCTGTTTTATCCAATATCTGTGACTAACCCCCTACGCAACTTCCCCATAGAGGGATCATTTTTTTTGCGAAACTAAAATAATGGTACCCCCCCCCACATTAAAACAAACTGCTGGAAGCGCCATTTATTTCCGACCCCTTTTACTGGAGTTTTATGACAACCTCATGTAGTTCGCAGCCCATAACCCTCTGAAAACCGTGTCCCAGAATTCGCTTGCGAAATGGGATGCGGTTTCCGCTTGCGGCCCCGTTGGGAAGCCGCATCCCACTCCGATCACAAATCCCGGGTCGTACTTTCCGCCAAGACCCTCAACCGGAAAGCACATCCCGTTTCTCAGCCGAATACTGGGATGCATTTTCCACAGAGCCCCTCAACCGGAAACCACATCCCATTCCAAAGGCAAATTCCGGGACACGGCTTCCGCAACCCCGCCCATCCGGAAAGCCCATCCCACTCTGGATACATTTGGGTATGGAATTATCAGCCACCTGCTAGGCCTAGGTTCTGCAACGTGGCGCCCGCCCGGCGGTGTCTTACTACATGAATCCCATCGGATGGTGCGTAAAGAAGCCCGGGCACGTTTTGTAGCCGTACTCCATCTGCCTATACATCCAGCTGATACAGGAGACCGTATCTTCCAAAACCGACTCATCGTCCGGATGATGGAAAATGTCGCCCCAGACGCTTGCCACGGCGCACCCCCGTGTTAAGAAAAAAGCCTCGAGAATTTCGAGGCTTTCACGTTTGTATTATTTCGAGCGCGCGACGGCGATTATCTACTCGCCCAGCACAGCCTTCTTGGCGGCTGCGGCCATGTTGTCAAGATCTTCCTTGGTGGGATGGTCCTTCGCGGCAACCCAGTTGTCGAGCAGCATCTTAAAGCGGGCGTTTTCGGGATCTTGCTCAAGCATGGCCTCGTAGCGCTGCTTGACCGCGGGGCCCATCTTGCCCTGGCACATCGCCCAGCCCGCAAGCTCGGCATCATTGGCCAAGTTAGACGATACGCGGTCGATAATCTGCCTAAAGTACTCCTCGCTGGCACCAAAACCGCAAGTGCCAAACAAAAAGACGCGCTTGCCGTGCAAGGCAGAGAGCAACGCCGCGACCGAAGGCGTGCACGCGCCCTTGTCACACCAAAAACCGACGAGCACCGTGTCGGCCGCGCAGGCGCCCTGCGCCTCGAGCGCAACCTGATCTGCATCCGCATCGTCACTCAACGCCGCGGCATGGACAAACTCAACGCCCGCAGCCTGCAGAGTGCGCTTGATCGCACCCGAAACCATCCTGGTATTACCGCTCTTGCTGTTAACCACCAAAGAGCACGTCATAGTCACGTTGCCTCGTTTCCCCCGAAACTCGAGCCATTAATGCAATTTATTAGATGAATATCTTAGTACTAACGTGACAGATGTAAACCACCGTCTGTCGATTGGCGACGCAGACGACATCTTTGGACAGATTTCGAACAGTCTGTACTTCGGATTGAAACCGCCGCAGAACGTTTCACGAATGGCCGAAAAATGTTTCACAAAACGCCGTCAAATTGTGCCACGGAGTATCGTCAAAGTGTTTCACGCGCTGGTAGAACGCTATATAACAAGATCGCTCTATGGGACAAACAAACCTGATTTATTTGCCCCACGGGCTTGCTTACTGGGCGAACTGGCTGCGGTAGAGCTCGGCGTAGAAGCCGCCTGCCGCCAGCAGCTCGTCGTGCGTGCCGCGCTCGATAATCTCGCCGTCGCGCATGACCAGGATGCAGTCGGCGTTGCGGATGGTGCTCAGGCGGTGTGCCACGACAAAGCTTGTGCGACCTGCCATAAGCTCGTCGAATGCCGCCTGCACCTGCAGCTCGGTACGCGTATCGATGCTCGAGGTCGCCTCGTCCAGCAGCAAGATAGTCGGGTCGGTGAGCATGACGCGCGCGATGCACAGCAGCTGCTTTTGACCCTGGCTAAACGTGCCGCCGTCCTCGCCGATCACCGTATCGTAGCCGCCTGGCAGCTGCACGATAAACTTGTGCGCGTGCGCGCGCTTGGCGGCTTCGATGACCTGCTCGCGTGTGGCATCGGGACAACCGTAAGCGATGTTGTCCGCCACCGTGCCCTCGAACAGCCACGTATCCTGCAACACCATGCCAAAGGCACGGCGCAGGCTTGCGCGCGTGTAGTCACGCGAAGACCGGCCATCGACCATGATGCGTCCGGCATCGATATCGTAGAAGCGCAGCAGCAGGTTGATGAGCGTCGTCTTGCCGCAACCCGTGGGACCGACCAGGGCAAAGCGCATGCCCGGCTTGGCGTTAATGCAGATATCCTGCAGCAGCTTGCGGTCGGGCACGTAGCTAAAGTCCACGTGCTCAAAGCTCACCTCGCCCTGCGGGGCGTCAAGCTCCACGGCATCTGGCGCATCGGGCTCTTGCTCGCGGGCATCGAGCAGCGCAAACATGCGGCGCGCCGAGGCATATGCCGTCTGGATTTGCGTGATGACGTTGGTGACCTCGTTGAACGGCTTGGTGTACTGGTTGGCGTAGGACAGGAAAATCTGCACGCCGCCCACCGTGAGCGCCGCGGGCACGCCCGTGATCACGCCCACGCAGCCGATCACAGCGACCACGGCATAGATGATGTTGTTGATAAAGCGCGTGCCGGGGTTGGAGAGCGAACCCATAAACTGCGCGCGCTCGCCCGCGGTGTAAAGCTCGGCATTGAGGGCATCGAAGCGCGCTTGGGCATTCGGGCCGTAGGCAAACGCATCAACCAGCTTTTGCTCGCCCACATACTCCTCGATATGACCGCCCAGTTGACCCTGAATACGCTGCTGGGCCGTAAAGCTTTTATTAGAAAGCTTGGCGATGGCGCCGGCTGCAAAAATGGAAAGCGGCGTGACGAGCACCACCACAAGCGTCATGGCCAGGTTAATGGAGAGCATAAACGCGAGCGTGCCAACGATGGTGATGACGCCGGTAAAGAGCTGGGTAAAGCCCTGTAGCAGACCGTCGCCCACCTGGTCGACGTCGTTGACCACGCGGCTCATAAGGTCGCCGTGGGCATGGCTGTCGATAAAGCTGAGCGGCATGCGGCTGAGCTTGTCGCTCGCCTCCACGCGCATGTCACGCACCGTTTCGTAGGACAGGCGGTTGACGCAATAGCCCTGCAGCCACTGGAAGGCCGCGGCACCTACGACGACAATCGCGAGCTTGGTAACGAGCGGCAGCAGCGCGTCGAAGTCCACTCGACCCGCCGCGACGATGAGGTCGATGCCCTCGCCGATGAGAATAGGTGTGTAGAGCTGCGAAATCACGGAGATGGCGGCGCTCACAAACGACGCCGTAAACGAAATACGGTGCGGACGGACGTAGCCCATCAGGCGGCGGGTCACCGCGCCCACGGGATAGCGCTCGGGATCGCCGGGCTGGCGCGGACCGTCTCCCAGGTCGTTGAGGCTATCGTTGCCGGACACGTTGGCCGTCATCGTGGCGACCGAACCGGAAGAAGTGTACGGATTCATTTAGCAGCCCTCCTTTGCGCGGGCGGATGCGGAGGCGGTCGGAGCGGACGCGGGCGTCGTGCTCCCCTGCTGGCCCTCGAGTTCCTCGCGGCGCAGCTGCGACTGGCAAATCTCGCGATAGAGCTGGCAGGTCGTGTACAGCTCATCGTGCGTGCCCAGGCCCGCAACCGAGCCGTGGTCGAGTACGCAGATCATATCGGCGTCGCGCACGGTCGAGACGCGCTGGCTCACAATCACCGTCGTGAGCGGCAGCCCGCCCTCGGCGGCACCGCGCACGCTGCGCTCGCGAATGGCATGGCGAAGCGCCGCATCAGTCTTAAAGTCGAGCGCCGAGGCGGAGTCGTCCATGATCAGGAGCTGTGGCGAACCCACCAGGGCGCGCGCGATAGTCAGGCGCTGGCGCTGACCGCCGCTAAAGTTCTTGCCGCCCGCCTCGACCGGGGCATCCAGGCCTTGGGGCTTGTTGCGCACGAACTCGCTCGCCTGCGCCATGTCGAGCGCCGCCCAGAGCTCCTCGTCGGTCGCCGCCTCGTTGCGCCAGGTCAGGTTGCTGCGGATGGTGCCGCTCACCAGCGACGCGCACTGCGGAACGGTCGCGACCACGTGGCGCAGCTGATCGAGCGGCCAGGTGCGCACGTCGGCGCCCATCACGCTCACACTGCCGGCGCCCGCATCGTACAGACGCGGGATAAGCGAGACGAGCGTGGACTTACCGCTGCCCGTTCCGCCTATAATGCCGAGCGTTTTGCCCAGCGGCAGCTCCAGGGTCACATCGTCAACAGCATTTGCCGCGCCCGCGCCAAACGAAAAGCTCGCATGCTCAAAGCTCAGCGCGGAAACCGGAGTGGCGCCACTTGCCAGGTCACTCGACTCGGGCAGCGCGACCAGCTGGTTGCCCTCGTCCGTAATGCTCGGCTCGCAATTGAGCACCTCGTTGATACGTGACGCGCTGGCACTCGCCTTGGTAAAGACCACGACCAGGTTGGCGACGTACACGATGGAGGTGAGGGTCTGCGTCATGTAGTTCACAAACGCCATGACCTGGCCCTGCGTGAGCTCGCCCACGTTGACCTGGATGCCGCCCACCCACAGGATGGCGCACACGCCCAGGTTCATCACGAGAAACGTGACAGGGTTGAGAATCGACGAAAGCTTGCCCACCACGATGGCGGTATTGGCCTGGTCGTCGGCGGCCTGGGCAAAGCGCTCGCGCTCGTGGTCTTCGCGCACAAACGCACGAACCACGCGGGCGCCCGAAAGACCTTCGCGGCAGATAAGCGCGATGCAATCGAGCTTTGCCTGCAGCTGCTTGTAGTAGGGAATGCAGCGCGCCATGACAAACCAAAACACCAGGCCGATAGCGGGCGTGCAGATCAAAAAGATGATGCCGAGCTTAAGGTCGATGGCAAGGGCCGCGACCATGGAGCCCACCGCCAGGAAAGGCCAGCGGATGAGCATGCGCACGCCCAGCGCCACGGCAAGCTGGACCTGGTTGACGTCGTTGGTGATGCGTGTGATGAGCGAGGGCGTGCCAAAGCGGTCGAGCTCGGCATAGCTCAGCTTGTTGATGTGCTGGTAGAGTGCGCCGCGAATGTCAGTACCCATGCCCTGCGAGGTGAGCGCCGCCATCTTTTGGCAGACGAGCGTAAACGAGATGCCGATCACAGCCATGGCGCCAAGTACCATGCCGTAGTGGATAACGGCATTAACGTCGTGCGAGCCAATGCCCTTATCGATCATCTGGGCAATCACCAGCGGCGTCAGCAGGTCAAAAATCACTTCGATCAACTTGCACGCAGGGCCAATCACCATATATCGGCGAAACTTACCACCAAAACGCCTGAGCAACTCAATCATAAAAAGGCGCTCCCTATCATCATTCACACTCAATTCGAATCATGATAGTACGGTGAGCCCAAAAGAAGCGTAAACAACTCGTCATTTCTAATGGGATTCGGTTTCCAAAGAAGCGGAGAGGCACGTGCACACCCAGCCAGTGTCGGGTCGACCACTTGGTATACTTACATTAGTGCTACCAGCCGAGCCGCCGACCCTTGAAATGAGGTGCCGAGATGAACGACATTCTCGCAAGAAGAGCAAGACGAGCAACTATGGGCATCGCCCTTTCCGCGGCGCTTGTCGCGGGAATCGCCCCCCCCCGTAACGGCGATCGCGGCAGAAACCAGTTCCCCCACCGGTGCAGTTGCCTTGCAGACGGAAGATGCGACCGCCGCAAAAGAAAAGGCTCTGTTAGACCAAGGTTGACATAAAAACGATGTCACCGCGAGGCGGTAC
>JAHYYJ010000011.1 GCA_019425015.1 Collinsella sp. | reverse complement strand
CGAGCGGGGGCTCCTATCTTTTTAGTGCCCTCGGATTGGGTCATAGTGTCTGTCGCTACCAAAACATCGGCGTTGCCGTGGTAGTCATTGGGGACAGACATAAATGAGTAGTCATTGGGGACGTTCTTAAATGACTACTCAGGATGAGCGTCCAAAAATCCGCGCTCGTTCGATTGGCGCATGTCTACGCAGCGTAGGTTGTCGAGCCTGGCCTTCAAATGGATACTGACTGTCGAACCGGTTCACTCCATTTCTTCAATTTGATTGGACAGCCCATGAACCAGACACGGCAAACCAATGCCTCCCATACTTTTTTGGCAGCGCATGCCATTAAGCAGCTGCGCGAAGAGCGCGGCCTCACCCAGCGCGCCCTGGCGGAAAGCCTTGGTGTGACCGATAAAGCCGTCAGCAAGTGGGAATCCGGCCGCGGCCTTCCCGACATTTCCCTCGTTGAGCCTTTGGCCCAGAGACTCGGCATAAGCGTGGCTGAGCTTTTTGCTGGTGACATTCGGGCCAACGCCAACCGTGCAGGCAATATGCTCAAAGGCGTCTTTTACGTTTGCCCTATCTGCGGAAACGTTGTGCACGCGCTCGGAGAAGGCAGCTTTAGCTGCTGTGGCTCCACGATGTTTCCCCAGGAGGCCGAAGAGCCGGACGCGGACCACGCCTTTTCCATCGAGCGCATCGAGGACGATTGGTACGTCACGCTCGATCATCCCATGACCAAGGATCACTACATTAGCTTTGTGGCATATGCGACTATGGACGGCGTCTGCTTTAAGAAGCTCTATCCAGAGCAATCGGTGCAGCCGCGCTTCCATATTACCGGGCGCGGCAGGATATATCTTTACTGCAACCAACACGGGCTCTTTACGTCGCTGACGCCTCGCAAATAACGGCTGTCTATCCGCCCTCCTCATGCGTTTCCCAGGGGACCCAAAATGAGCGTGGATAATCTCCCGGTTTTGGCCTGTGTGCGGGCTCAAAGTGGGAGATTATCCACGCTCGTTATCTGAGTGTCCAAAAATCCACGCTCGTCGTTACTTGAGCCCGGGCAGGCGGGTGTAGGGAAACGACCGCTCGAGGAACTCGGAACAGCGGGCGTAATCTTTGGCAAAGTAGCTGCTGTAGAGCGAATCGAGCACGTATTGCACGGCGATGTGGCTGGCGAACTGCGTGATGCGGTGCGTCATACTCTCGTGGTCGCTCACCATGAGATAGGCGGCAAAGCCGGGGTGAATGCGGGCGCAGTACGGTGTGCCGATGACGATGACCGGGACGCGTCGACTGCTGAGGATCGGCAAGATCTCCCTGAGGTTGGGGGCAAGGCCGCTGTAGGAGATGACAATCGCCACATGGTCGGGGCCCGAGGCGAGCGCCGTACGCACCTGCGCCTCGACGCTGCCGTAGCACGTCGCGCTTTTACCGGCGGAAAGCAAGCGATCGCGGAACATTCCCGCTGGATACAGGTTATGCGAGCCCGTGTAGATGTCCACGGTGTCGGCGCGCATGACGAGCTTGGCGGCGTAGTCGAGCTGTGCGGGGTCGAGCAGTTCCTGCGTTTCGGCCAAGGTGGTCTGGTAGAGCCCCTCCATGCGCTCCATTACCTGTGCGGGGGTGGAGGTGGCATCGAAGGGAAAGTTGATGTCCACGTCGCGCCGATTGCCCGCCTCGGTCGCCTGGCGGATGAGCTCGACCTTGAGGTCTTTGAATCCCTCGAGGCCGAGCTTTTTGCAAAAGCGGTGCACGCTCGCGACCGAAACGTTGGCGCACGCGGCAAATTCCTTAATGGAAAGCCCGCGCACATCCTCGCCCATGGCGAGGGCCGTTTGCCCAAGTTGTTGCTCGGTGGGGGTGAGGCTTTTGCCCTGCGTGATCTTTCGCCTGATATCCATATGGCTCCTATGCGTTTGCGTCGCGATAAACCAATCATAACGATAAATAAAACGTTCGGCTTGGCTGGGAGTTTTGGTCCGCCGGTCTATGAACGACGGACCGCTCGACGCCGTGCGGGCTCAACATGGGGGCACTGTCCTTGTTGGGCCGTTTGCGCCCGGGGCGTTACCCGAGCACACGTACGGGCCCCAAGAGGCCGCTGGGCTCGGAGGGCTCGGTCATGCCGAATATGTCGGGGACGGCGTGATCGAGGGTGTTGATGATGTCGATCGTAAGCGCGTGCTCACCGGCCAAAAGCGCGCCGACCTCAAAGCGGTAAGGCGGACAGATACGGGTGCCGAGGGATTTGCCGTCGAGGGCGACGGTTGCGGTCTCAAAGACCTCGCCAAGGTCGATGACGGTGCTGGTGACCGCTTCGCCCAGGACAAAGGAGGCCTGGTAGCGGAATGTGCCGGCCTTGCCGGGGAACTCGGCCGAGGAAAGGTCGTGCAGGTCTGCAAGCTCAACAGGCTCGCCAAAGGCATCGGTGCCAGGGGCAGAGAAGGCAACCGCCCAGGGCCCGTCGATGCATGCGGCTTCGTCTCCAACGGTTGCCGCGCCGGCGGAACCTGTAGCCCCAAGGACCACGATGCAGCTCTCGTAGGGAGCCAACTCGAGCGTGCCGTCAAAGGCGGCGGGCTCGGTGCCGTTGAGCAGGTCGAGGCGCGCGCCTGCAACGGGTGTGCCGTCGGCAAGCGCAACCTGAGTGGAGATACCCTGCTTGGGATGCTCGTTGACGAGCATCAGATAGCTCTCGCCCGCCCGCTCGTAGCGCAGTGCGCGCAGCCAGGGCTGGGGCTCGGCGCAAACCACGGTCTGCATGCCGGTATTGGCAAGTGTGCCTGCGAGCCCGGTGGTCGCCAGGAGTTTGATGCCGGCGAGCGCGGTTGCATCCAGGGAGGCAAAGCCCTCGCGGCCTGCAGTGTCGCCGTCGTAGCGCTTGTTCGGCAACTTATCCAGCGCGTACACGGCAACGCCCGCGGCTGCGGCGCGCGCGGCAAAGTCGAGCACGGCTCCGCCGACAAACTCGGCTCCGGGCATCACCAGGCAGCGGTATGCCTGGCCGTTCACGCTAAAGCCGCTACCGTCTGCGGCAATTTCAACGGCATAGCGCCCTGCGTCCTCAAATGCCTCTGCTGGCACGATGTCAAAGTCGACCTGCGCGCGCATAAGCTCGGAGGCGGCATGCTGCATAAAGTTCGCCTCGCCTGCCCACTCGGCGTCCGCATGGTAGAGAAGCGCCGCCGGGGTCGTTGCACGCCCGCCGCTCAGCAGACTCGCCGTACGGTTCATGTAGCTCATGAGCTGCCCAAAGTGTGCAAACTGGGGGTTTTGGCCATGCGCATAGAAATGCGGCGGGCAGTCCCAGTCGGGGAAGGCGGCCATGCTAAAGGCATGCGGCACAAACCAATTGACGCCGCGCACCAAAAAATGATCGGCGATCCACTTCATCTCGCGCAGGCCTTCGTGCCATCCAAATGCGCCAAAGACCTCGGCCATGCAGCGCCCCTGCTTTTTGGGGTCGAGGTGTGCTGCCGAGGAGCCCAGCTTGGGCAGCACGTAGTTATAGAACTCGAGGTCCCATACGCCGCGTCCGTAGCTGTGAAGGCCGCGGTCCATGCCGGGCACAAGCTGGTTGATCACGATGTCGACGCCCGCCATGTCCTGACCGCCCACGGCGCGGAAGTAGTGCCCGGCGCCCACGCCCAGGCGCGCGTGGCAGTCCTTGTCTTCGATTACGTGACCGATGTATTGCACGCCGTGCGCGCGGCACCAGTCGCCGAGCTGGTCGCAGAAGCACTCCTTATAGAGGGTACTCGCGATGTCCATATAGACGTGGCGTACATGCGCGCCGGCCGGCTCGCGGTCCCACAGGTGCGGGAGCTCGTCCAGGTAGCGCTCGCCCAGTGCCGCGCGCAGGCGACGCTCAAGCTCGGCCGACCAGGGTAGGGGCGCGGTGGCCTTGCCGATGAGCGTGTCCGAGATGCCATCGGGGCCCGTGGTGCCCTTCTCGTTGGCAAATCCGGGCTCATCGGAGAAAAAGCCCAAGATGGTCTTGCCAAACTCATCGCCCAGATGCTCAAAATGCGGCTCGTAGACAGCATCGATGAGCTGCGCCACCGAGGCGCGGTCGACCATATTGATGTAGTCCTCGTTGTAGGAGGTCTTGCCGCTCGTGAACATCACGCATGCCTGCGTGAGGCCCGCAGGTGCATCGAAGACCAGGCGGCTGGGGTTGCCGTCTGCATCGCCGATTACTCGGTAAGCGACGTCGACGGGGCTGCCGTCCTGCATAAATGTCACGCCGTAGAAGCGCTCCGTTTTGTCGAGCATGTTGGCGAGCGCGATGCTCGCGGCGGACGTGGGGCCCACGATGTCGAACGTGCGGTGCGTGAGCACGATCTTGCGGAGCTCGGGCACGGCCTCCTTGACGGCGCCGTTGGCAAAGCCCGTGGGGAAGTGCGCGTCGTCCAAGATCCAGAGCTTAAGGCCCAGCTGCCTGCACTCGTCAATGACAAAGCGCAAGTCGCGCCACCAGCCCTCGCCGCAAAATCGGGGTGTGGGCGGCTTTCGAGACAGACCTCGTGGATGTCGGCGCCGGCGATCTTTTCCAGATACTCGGCAATGGTCTTATGGCTCTCGCCCTTCATCCACAAAAACGGAAGCACGTGGTTGTCGTATGTGCCCTCGAGCACCTGCTGATAGTACGCGGTCATGGATCCTCCTTGGCTCGATCGATCTGCTGCATAGCACAGATTATGGACGCGTCGGCGCGTTCTGCTAATATCTGAATCACGACGAACTATGACCAAATCAACGATTGGCAAGCCATGGAGATCGACGAGCTCGAGCGTAGGCTCAACGAACTGAGCGCCAGTGAGATCGCTTATAAAGACGGCATGGCATTTGATTGGTCGATTATGACCGAGCATGTCGAAATCGACGGATGCCCAGTGCGCAAGATTGGCCAGCCAGGGTTTGCCTATGCCCAGCCCGGCATGCCGCGTGGCCTGACGATAAGGAAAAACTCGCGCTTTAATGCAGTTCCCGAGCACGTGCATGATTACGTGGAGCTGAGCTATGTGTATCGCGGACGCTGCCCGCAGACGGTGGCGGGGGAGAGGCTCGAGCTGGGCCGCAACGAGGTGCTTTTGCTCGACGCCCTCTGCCCGCATGCCGTGGCGGCGCTTGGTGAGGACGACATCATGCTGAGCATGACCGTTTCACGCTCTTTTTTGCGCCGGAGTCTCGAGTCGAGCCTCTCGCGCGAGAGCGCGGTCTCGCGGTTTTTGTTCAACGCGCTCAACAGCGAGACGGACCATCGGGGCCATGTCCGTTTTC
The DNA here is from genome assembly GCA_019425015.1 of Collinsella sp. Taxonomy (GTDB): domain Bacteria; phylum Actinomycetota; class Coriobacteriia; order Coriobacteriales; family Coriobacteriaceae; genus Collinsella. The sequence goes on along the minus strand of JAHYYJ010000011.1, from coordinate 82,989 downwards.
ATTGCGGCGAGAGCCGTCGGATTCGGCGCTACATGCAGGAGATGCTCTGCGAGCTGTACGACCCGAGCCCCAACGGTCCCGAGATCGTCTTGCGTCTGCTTCAGCTGTTTTTGGCCGAGCTCATGGATTGCTACGAGCGCGAGCTGGTGCGCGGCGCGGCGGACGGCGCAGCGGGGCCCACTGCCCTGGTGACGGGAATGCTTGGCTATATCGATCGCGAATTCGCTGCATGCTCCCTCGAGGGGATGGCGGCGGAGTCTGGCTTGAGCCCTAATTATGCGACGGCGCTCCTCAAGCGGCACGTGGGCAAGACCTTTAGGCAGCTTGTGCAGGAGCGACGCCTGGTACGTGCGGCCGAGCTTCTGCGCGGCGGCGCCACGGCCGGGGCGGCTGCGCATGCGGTGGGCTATGAAAACATGAGCTTCTTCTACCGTAAGTTTCACGACAAGTATGGCTGCACCCCCGCGGCATACCGCCGGTAAGCGCGGGGCGGATTGTCTTCGCTCCTTCGGTGTCAAAAAGTTTCAGCTGCAGCGCTGTTGCAGCGCGCGTCTGCGAAAAGAAGTGTCCAAATCGGCGCCTTCGCCCTGGCCTGGAGCGACTCGGCGGCATACTCGTTTCATCAGCAACACGCATGAGCGAGGAGGCACTTATGGGATTCCCCGAGGGTTTCTATTGGGGCGGCGCCACGGCCGCAAATCAGTTTGAGGGCGCTTGGGACGTGGACGGCCGCGGCCCCAGCGTAGACGACCATTTCCTGGGCGGCAGCTACAAGGAGCCGCGCCAGATTACGATCGACATCGACCCCAACCGCTTCTACCCCAACCACGACGGCATCGACTTCTACCATCACTACGAGGAGGACATCGCGCTGTTCGCCGAGATGGGCTTTACCATGTTCCGCATGTCCATCTCCTGGAGCCGCATCTTCCCCAACGGTGACGATGCCGAGCCCAACGAGGCCGGCCTCGCCTTCTACGACCGCGTCTTCGACTGCCTGCGCGCGCACAACATCGAGCCGCTCGTCACACTCAGCCACTACGAGATGCCCTATCACCTGGTCGAGAAATACAACGGCTGGGCGAGCCGCGAGCTCATCGGCTTCTTTGAGAAGTACTGCCAGACCGTCTTCGACCGCTATCAGGACAAGGTCAAGTTCTGGCTCACCTTCAACGAGATCAACTGCGGCACCCAGGACATGGGCAACCTCTTTGGGACCAGCATGATCCAGGGCTTTGAGGGCCCGGCTTCGGCGGTCCACACCACGCCGCAGGCCCGTATGCAGGCCCTGCATCACCAGTTTGTCGCCAGCGGCCGCGTCGTGCGCTATGCCCACGAGCACTATCCGCAGTTTAAGATGGGCAACATGGACTGCTTCATCCTCTCCTATGCCGCCACGTGCGATCCGGCCGACGTGTTCGCCACGCAGCAGGAGATGAATACCATGAACTGGTACTGCTCCGACGTGCAGGTGCGCGGCAAGTATCCGTTCTATGCCAAGCGCTTCTGGGCCGAGAACGATGTCGAGCTTGTGATGGAGGACGGTGACCTGCAGGATATCGCCGACGGCAAGGTCGATTTCTACACCTTTAGCTACTACATGTCCGGCACCGTGGGCACCCACAGGGATCACGAGATGACCGAGGGCAACATGACCTTTGGCGGCAAGAACCCCTATCTGGAGTCCACCGATTGGGGCTGGCAGATCGATCCGCTGGGCCTGCGCATCGCCCTCAACGAGATTTACGCCCGCTACGAGATTCCGCTGATGGTGGTCGAGAACGGCATGGGCACCTACGATGAGGTCGAGGAGGACGGTTCCATCCACGATCCGTACCGCATCGCCTACTTGCGCAGCCACATCAAGGCCATGGGCGAGGCCATTGCCGACGGCGTCGACCTGATCGCCTACACCTGGTGGGGTCCCATCGACCTGGTGTCCGCCGGCACCGGCGAGATGCGCAAGCGCTATGGCTTCATCCACGTCGATAAGTACGACGACGGCACCGGTACCTACGAGCGCCGCCGCAAGGACAGCTTCTACGCCTACCAGAAGATCATCAAGTCCAACGGTGCCGAGGGCCTGGATTAATCGACAATATGAGTGCCACCGGGGAAAAGCGTTGGGATGGGCTCGCGATTCGAGTCCCCACCTTAGCATTTGAACCATTTGGCACTATAATCACCATAGGCATGCGCACAACGTTGCGCTTAATCAAGAGGAGAAAACGTATGGGTCTGTTTGACATGTTCAAGAAGAAGGCTGAGCCCGCGACTGCCGCTGCTCCGTCCTCCATCTCTGCTTCTGCCGGCGCCGACGTGCTGTGCTCGCCCGTCAAGGGCAAGGTCATCAAGATGGCCGACGTGCCCGATCCCGTCTTTGGTGGCGAGGTCCTAGGCAAGGGCTGCGCCGTGTGGCCCGAGGACGACCTGGTCTACGCTCCCTGCGACGGCAAGGTGACCGTCACCATGGGTCACGCCGTGGGTCTGCAGTCCGATAGCGGCATCGAAGTCCTGGTGCACGTTGGTGTCGATACCGTCAACATGAACGGTGACGGCTTCGAGGGTTTCGTCAAGGCCGACGACGTCGTTAAGGCTGGCCAGCCCATGCTCAAGATCGACCGCGCCAAGATCGCCGCTGCCGGCTACAAGGACTGCGTCGTCGTGGCCGTGTCCAACACTGCCGAGTTCGCCGACGTCGAGCTCGCCGTCGAGGCTGACTCCGCTGTCGCCGCCGGCGATGCCATCGTCAAAGTCGTCCGCAAGTAATCTGCGGCAACATAAGGGTGTTTTGGGGTGGTCGAATTGTCCGACCACCCTTTTTTATTACAATGCGGCGGAACGTTTTATTGCGCGTTGGGCGGACCGGTAAACCGTTCGGACGTTAAATCGAGCCGACTGCGCCTTTGCTTTGCCGGGGGTGTTCGTTATCGGCTAGTATGGCCTTATTGTTACGACGCGCACCGCGTCGGGAAGCGCGGTGCCGCTTGTTGGGAGGAATGTCATGAAGAAGAAGCTGCTGCTTGCGCCCCTGATGGCTGTTCTGGTCGCGTGCGTGGTTGTGCTTTCCGGCTGCGGAGGTCCTTCGGTTGAGGAGCTCATCACCGAGGATCTTACGACGCAGTTTGACGAGGTCAAGAACGGCGGCGACGACTTCCTCGCCGGCCTGGAAGAGGCCTCGGGCGACGAGTTCGAGCAGCTGGGCATCGATCCCAAGGAGTACGCCAAGAGCTATCTCGAGGGTTTTGACTACAAGATCGGCGATGTGACGGTCGACGAGGACAAGGGCACCGCGACTGCCGATGTCACCATTACCTGCAAGTCCATGAACAAGATCGTTGAAGATTTCGCCACCCAGTATCAGGAGAAGATCGCGGCGCTCGATACGATGCCTTCCGAGGACGACCTGTACAAGATGGCCGGCCAGGTCATGGTCGACGTGACCAAGGCCGCTAAGACCAAGGACACCAAGGTTACCTTCAAGTACACCGCCAATGACGATGGCGAGTGGTCTGCTGACGATTCCGCAACCACCGAGATGATGAATGCAATGATGAACTAGGGGAGTTACGCGGTAGTTCGTTGCGGCGTTTTACCAAACGCCGCAACTGCTCGACGCTGCAAACGCCCCTAAGCGGCAATCTGACGTTCAATTTCAAGGGCGCGACCAGAAGGTCAGCGCCCTTTCATTTCACGTCACCTTGCTCGCTTAGGGGCGTTTTCGCTGTCCGTCCTCTACCTGCGACGTTGCCATTGTTTGACTAGTCGTTTAAGAACGTCCCCAACGACTACTTTCCGCGCAACGGTATTGCGGCGGCTGGGTTGAGCAGCACCAGCGTTACTCGCCCAGAATCAGCGCCGAGAGCTCGTCTTGGGTGTCCACCACGTAGTCGGCGCCGGCGGCTTCCAGCTCTGCGCGGCCGCGGAAGCCCCAGCTGACGCCGGCGCTCTTAAGGCCGGCGTTGTGGCCGGTCAGGACGTCGACATTGGAATCGCCCACATAGAGTGTGGTTGCCGGGTCGGCGCCTAGCTCTTTCATCACATGCAGCGTAACAGGCGCCTCGGGCTTGGGAGGAAGCGCATCGACGCGGCCCTGCACCAGCGCAAAGCGCTCGGAACCAAAGTATTTCTCGATAAGCGGAGCGGCCGAGACGTGGTCCTTGTTAGTGAGCACGGCAAGCTGCACACCCGCGGCGCGCAGGCGGTCGAGCATCTCGATCGTGCCGGCGTACGGTGCGGTGTGGTCCTCCTTGTGCTCGCCGTAGTAAGCCCTAAACTCGGCAAGCGTCTGCTCAAACATACGGCTGTCGCCCGCGTACTCGGCGGGCATAAAGCGCTCAACCAGCTTGAGCATGCCGTTTCCCACCTTGTAACGGTACTCGTCAACGGCAAACGTGGGCCAGCCGTGCGTCTCGCAGGTATGGTTGCCGGCGGCCGCCAGGTCCTCGAGCGTGTTGAGAATGGTGCCGTCCAGGTCAAAGATCACATGGGAAAAAGCTGCTGCCATGGGTGCTCCTGCCGCTTGAGTTGTAAAACGCACCCCATGATACTGGGCATGCGTGCCGGGCATGTTTGGAATCTGAATATCTTTAATAGCCCTGAGCCTTTGTCGTTAGCAAATCCTCGGCAGCTGTTCTCCCACGAGCATGTCGAGGATGCGGGTCGAGCCCCAGCCGGTGCGTACGCGCACGGCGGGACGGGCGCCCTCGGCAAGTGGCAGCACGCGACCGACGATGGCGGCATTCTCGCCGTAGCGGGCGGCGCGCATGGCGCTCAGCGCGGCATCGGCTTGCTCGGTCGGCACGACGGCAACCATCTTGCCCTCGTTTGCCACCTGCAGCACATCGTAGCCGAGCATCTCGCAGGCGGCCTGCACGTCGGGGCGCACGGGCACGGCATCCTCGTCGACCTCCATGGCAACGCCGCTGGCCTGCGCAAACTCGTTAAGCGTCGAGGCCAGGCCACCGCGCGTGGGGTCGCGGAAGCAGTGTGTGTCGGGTGCTGCGGCAAGCACATCGGCAATCAGGTGGTTGAGCGGCGCGGCATCGCTTTCGATGGTGCTCGAAAACGCCAGGCCCTCGCGTTGGCTCATGATGGCGATGCCGTGGTCGCCGAGTGTGCCCGACACCAGGATGACGTCGCCGGGCCGGCAGTTGGCACCGCTGAGCGTCACGCCTGCGGGCACCTCGCCTACGCCAGCGGTATTGATGTAGACGCCGTCGGCACCGCCACGCTCGACCACCTTGGTGTCGCCGGTGATAATCTTCACGCCTGCCTCATGTGCCGTTTCGGCCATGGTCTGCACAATCTGGCGCAGCTTGTCCATGGGATAGCCCTCTTCGAGGACAAAGCCGCATGAGAGGTAGCGCACATTAGCGCCCGAGGTCGCGACGTCGTTGACGGTTCCGCACACGGCGAGTCGGCCGATATTGCCGCCGGGGAAGAACTGCGGCGAGACTACAAAGCTGTCGGTCGACATGGCGATGCGCCCGCTCGCGGGCAGCGCAGCGACGCCGGCATCGTTGCCCTCGAGCAGTTCGGGCGACCCAAAGGCATCCAAAAAGACCTCATCGATGATGCGTTTCATCATCTGGCCGCCGGAACCGTGGCCCAGCAGGACAGTGTTATCGGTGATGCTATGGGACATATCCAAAACTCCAATCGTGGGTGGTGCCAGCGTGCGGGTGCGTCCGGGCTAGTTACGGTAGCGGTAGTACGCCGCGCAGCTGCCCTCGGAGCTCACCATGCACGGGCCGACGGGATGTTCGGGCGTGCATGCGCGGCCAAAGAGCGGGCAGTCGCTCGGCGTAATGGCTCCGCGCAGCACGTCGCCGCAGCGGCACCCGCGCGGCTCAACCGTCGGCTCAACGGGCACGTCAAAGCGAACGTGGGCATCAAAGCGCGAGAACTCGGGCCGGATGGAAAGACCCGAGCCGGCAATCGGCCCCAGACCGCGCCATGTGGTATCGCACGGCTCAAATACCTGCTCGACCAGCTGGCGCGCCACGGGATTGCCGTCGGCATTGACGCCGCGACGGTAGGCGTTGTCGATCGCGGGCTGCCCCTCAACAACCATCTGGACCAGCATGCAGATGCCCTGCAGGATATCGACCGGTTCAAATCCCGTGACCACAGCCGGGGTCTTGAATTCGTCGACCAAAAACCCAAAGGGTGCCAGGCCTGTGATGGTGGCGACGTGGCCCGGCAGGATGAAGCCGTCGATGGCGGTCTCGGGATCGTTGGCGATGGCGCGCAACGCCGGCGGCGTGGTCTTGTGAGCGCAATAGACCGAAAAGTTCTGGAGTCCGCGTGCATCGGCCTCCAAAATGGCGGCGGCAATGGTGGGCGTTGTGGTCTCAAAGCCGACGCCCATAAAGATGACCGGGCGTTCGGGATTTTGCTCGGCAATGTCGAGTGCGTCGAGCGGAGAGTAGACGATGCGGATGTCGCGCCCCGCCGCCTTTTGCGCGGCAAGCGAGGTGGACGATCCGGGCACGCGCATCATGTCGCCAAAGGTGGTGATGATGGCGCCGTCCATGTTGGAAAGCGCGATTGCGTGATCGATGTCGCGGTTGGCGGTGACGCAAACGGGGCACCCCGGGCCGCTTAGCAGTTTGAGCCCCGTCGGCATAATGGAGCGAAAGCCATAGCGGCCAATGCTCACGGTATGCGTACCGCAGACTTCCATAAGGTTGATGCTGCGGTTGCCGACAAGCTCATGAATACGATCGATGAGCTCGCGGGCCAGCTTGGGGTCGCGAAATGCCGAAAAGTCGATACCGGAGCGAACCGGCTGCGCCGCCGCCACTAGTATGCCTCGGCTGGGTTGGTGGCGAGTTGGTCCTCTTTGGCCAGCTCGGTCATGGTATTGACGAGCTCGAGTGTCTCTTGGGCTTCCTGCTCGTCGACAATCTGAATGCCAAAGCCGGCGTGCACGAGAATATAGTCGCCTACCTGTGCCGTCGGCACGAGGCGCAGCGAAACGGGGCGCTCGATGCCCATCATGTCGACGGTCGCCTTAAGGTCGTCGTCGCGTTTGACCACTTTACCGGGAACGGCAAGGCACATAATGTTCCCCTTTTATACGTTTTGCGCTGGATAGGCGCCTAATTACCCATCAGTTGATGGTAGCGCTCGCGGGAGTCACGAGCAAACGCGTTACACCTGTGAGACGGCGGCGCGCAGGCTGGCAAAACAGCCTATCGCAACGCCGTCTGCGCGAGGCGAGCGCGAGCGATGGCGGCCTGACCGTAGGCGATGCAGCCGTCGTTGGCGGGTACAGCGTGGGGGACCAAGACGGCAAGACCGGCGTCTTTGAGTTCGTGGGTAAGGAGCTGAAGCAAAAGCCGGTTCATGAACACACCGCCCGAGAGCGCGACGGTATCGAGGCCTTCGCGCGCGCAGATTTCGCGTGCGATTCGTGCCGAAGAGCGCACGATGGCGATATGGAAGTCGAGCGCGAGCCTGTCGGCCGGCGCGCCTGCCTCGATTCCATTCAGAAGAGCTTCGATGAGCGGTTGGGGGTCCAAGATGGGGGAGTCGTCGGCAGACGTGAATACGCCCGTATGATTGCCGTCGAGACGAACGGTCTTACCGTCGAGCGCGCGCCAGGCGGCGGCTTCGAGTTCTATGGCGGGTTCGCCTTCGTAGGTTGCCTTGTCGCAGATGCCCAGAATCGCTGCCGCGGCATCAAAGAGACGACCCATGCTGCTGGTACGCGGGCTGTTGATGCCGCGCTCGATCATGGTGGCTGTCACGCTGCGTGTTTGCTCGTCGAGGGTGCCCAATAGCCCCGCGGCACCCGGATGCTCGAGCAGGCCGAGCTCGCTCAGCAGGGCAAAGGCATTGCGCCGGGCATCGCGCACGGATGTGGCTCCGCCTGGCAGCGCCCAGGTGCGCAGGTGCGCGGCGCGTTCAAAATCGGCAAGGCCGGCGATAAGAAACTCACCGCCCCATATGGTGCCGTCGGTGCCGGCACCCGTACCATCGAAGGCAATACCGAGGACGCGTGCATCAGGCGCAATCCGGCCAGCGACAATCGCCTCTGCCATTACGCTCGCGATGTGCGCATGATGATGCTGGATTTCGATTAGCGGCAGACTGTGCTCCCGTGCCCGCTCACGCGCCCACTGGCTCGATAGATAGTTGGGATGCATGTCGCATGCCAGGGCGGCAGGCGTCAGGTCAAAGAGGTTTTCTAGACGTGCGCGGGCGGCGCTCCAGGCATCGAAGGTCGCGCCGTTTTCGACATCGCCGATATGCTGCGACACAAAACAGGCCACATGGCCGTCGGCGTCCTCGCGCGTGAGCGCGATCGTGGCTTTTTGCTGCGGCCCGCAGGCGAGCACGCAGGGTGCAGTGCCGTCGAGCGCCGGCAGCGACAACGGTTGCGGCGCATATCCGCGTGCGCGACGCACAGGCATGACGGTGCCGTCGACCACACGTACCACGGAGTCGTCGTAGCGTGAGAGAATCGCACGGTCGTTGCCAAGTAGCGCGTCGGCGATGCCGGCGGCAACAAGATGTTCCCATGCAAGGGCATCGTCGGTCTCGATAGGTTCCTCGCTCAGGTTTCCGCTGGTCATGACCAGCGCGTGCATGCCATGCGACGAGGCAGCTGCAAGCAGCAGATGCTGAAGCGGTGTATAGGGGAGCATGACGCCGAGATCGGGTAGATCGTGCGCGACGGATGGCGCGAGTGTAAGGCCGTCGGGGGAATCTCCCTCGCCAACAACACGGCGGCGCAGCAGCACAATGGGGCGGATGCTGCCGGCCAGCAAGTCGCGCTCGGCATCATCGACATGGCACAGGCGTTCAGTATCGGCAAGGCTGCGCACCATGACGGCAAGCGGCTTATTGCTGCGGCGTTTGCGACGGCGCAACTCGGCCACCGCCTGCTCGTTGGCAGCGTCACAGGCTAGATGGAATCCGCCCAGGCCCTTGATGGCGACGATGCCACCGCTGGCCAGCAGCTCAACGCAGCGCTCGATGATAGCGTCGCTGGCCTCGCGTGTGGTGCCGACGGCCGGTGTCGCGGACGAATTCCCGCACGCATCGCCGTTCACAGCCTCGCGCCACGTAATATGCGGCCCGCAATCAAAGCAGGCATCGGGCTGTGCGTGAAAGCGACGGTCGAGTGGATTGGCATACTCTGCGGCGCAGGCGGGGCACATGGGGAAACGGTCCATCGAGGTAGCCGCTCGGTCATACGGCAGCGACCGGATGATGGTAAAGCGTGGGCCGCAGTTGGTGCAGTTGATAAAAGGGTAGTGATAGCGCTGATCGGCGGGGTCGAACAGCTCGCGCAGGCAATCGTCACAGGTGGCGATATCGGGCGAGACGAGAGTCGTGTGCGCGGTCTGATCCTGCGACGCTACGATGCGAAAGCCCTGCTCATTGGCAGTGCTCCAGCCGCTAGGCTCCAAATCCGCAATATCGACTCGCTCAACGTGAGCTGCCGCAGGCGCATGCTCAGAAAGCGCGGCAACAAAAGCATCGAGCGCATCGGCCGGAGCGTGCGCCTCGATATGCACGCCGTCGCCCGCGTTGAGCACCCATCCGCAAATGCCATGCGCCATGGCCTCGCGATACACAAACGGTCGCATGCCAACGCCCTGCACAATGCCCGTCACATGAATATGCACATGCCGCATGCGACACCCCTCATCAAAACCGACCAAAAAGGGACAGGTTTATTTTGGTAGGTAAAACTTCTAAACCTGCCAAAACAAACCTGTCCCTTTTTGGCAGGTGCGCTGCGGGAAATCCCGCTACAGCCCCAGGCTCTGCTTGGTGGCGGCGCACGTGAGCTCGCCGTGCTTAACGCCGCGCAGGCCCAGCAGGCGGTCGGACAGTTCGTAGACGCGCTCGCCGCGACCCTTGAGCGCCAGGATCTCCAAGCAGTTGTGGTGATCCAGATGTACGTGCATGGTCGATACGATCTCGTCGGTGTAGTCGTGCTGCACTTCGTCCAGACGGCGCGTCAGGTCGCCGGTATGGTGGTCGTAGATCATGGTGAGCGACCCGATAACATGCTCATCGGGCGTGCGCATCTGCTCTTTGGCGATCGAGGCGCGAATCAGGTCGCGCACGGCCTCGGAGCGGTTGGCCACGTCGCCGCGGCGCGCGATCTGTTCGTCAAAACGGCGCAGCAGGTCGTCCGGTGCGGTAACCGAAAAGCGGACCAGCTCGGAGCCGGAGCCACTACAGTGGCAGCCTGCGTCACCGTCCGCCCCGTGCGGATGCTCGTGCTCGTACCCGCAGCCGTGCTCATGTTCGGCCACGTTACACCAGCTTCACGGAGCCGACGGAGTTGTGGTCGGCCTCGATGGCTTCCTCGTAGCCCTCGAGCGCGTCATGCGCCTCGTGCAGCGCGGCCATGGCGGCCTCGAGCTTGGCGCCGATGCGCTCCATGTCAAAATTCTCGGTCGCATGCAGCAGCTGATGGCTCCACTCATGAGCGAGCTCGATGGTGTCGTCGACCTGTTTGACGCTCATGGCAAGCTGACTCATGTTCATTCCAACATCATGCATGGGAAATCTCCTTTTGTATGGGGCAGTTCAGTGGTTCAGATTTTACTACGCCCGCTCTGCGCGCAGTTGCATAAGAAAACGGGTACGAGTCTGTGCGACCCGCACCCGTTCACTGGGGGCTGTTTGTGACTACCATACTATCCGTGGTTGCACTCGGTGCATCCAGAAGTCCGGCGAGCGGTGCAAAAGCGCTCATAGACGGCGAGTAAGTAACAAGCGTATTACAGATGCTTCTCCAGCAGCGCCTGCAGCCTCGCCTTGGGTAGAGCGCCAACCGAGCGGTCAATCTCCTCGCCGTTCTTAAACACAATCAGCGTGGGGATGCTCATGACGCCATACTTCATGGCCAGGTCCTGGTTGTCGTCGACATTGCATTTGGCAACGGCAAGCTTGCCCGCCAGCTCATCGGCAACCTCGTCAACGATGGGCGAGAGGGATCGACAGGGACCGCACCACGGTGCCCAAAAATCAACCAGCACGGGCAGGCTGTCGTTAACGATGGAATCGAAGTTCTCGGGGGTAATCTGATTAATGCCAGCCATGGTGACCTCCATAATGCGACGCGGCTCGGCCGCGTAAAACTCAGTACGACCGTGCTTATACCCAGCCGCCCGCAAAGCAACCACTCGCGGGCAGCTCTTTTATATAATGGTGGGCACGCAAACGATTGGAGAGCGCATGTCCACGTCACAAAGCCAGAAAAAAGAAGCCATCGCCCAGGCGGCCGAGCAGGAGCTCACATCGCTTGCGGTCCGTGGCGTGCGTATCGCGGGCAACGCGTGCTCGCCGATCGTTCTGGTCAAAGGCGATTTGGACGACGCCGAGCGTTCGGGTGGCGAGCTTGCTGCCGGCCCGGATGGCACGGCGTTGCGCAAGGCGCTTGGGGCCATCGGCTACGCGCCCGAGGATTTTTGCGTGCTGGCAAGCGTCGCCGGCGTGGGTGACGGAGCGGTCGCGGTGGGCGAGACTCTGCCGTGCGAGCTGTTCCGCGAGGCGCTTGAGGCTTTGGATCCCGAGGCGGTGCTACTGCTCGACAACAACGCGGCTGACGCCATGCGCGAGACCTACGCCGATATGCTCGTGGCGATCGATGACTTCGACACCGCCATGCTCAAGCCCGGCTTGGTCGCCCATGTGCAGGGTCGCCGCGTGCTCGCGCTCGACGGTTTTGAGGCGGCGCTAACTGACAAAGCCGCCAAGCAGCGCATGTGGGCATACATCAAGCAGCTGACCCCGGCGGCCGCTCCGCTGTAGCGGATTAGCGCCGGCGAGCGATTGTCTGGCGGGCAAGGCACGCCTCGAGATCGGCGCCGCACTTCTACATCACAGCGCGCAGCTCAAACCGATCGCCGTTAATGCGGAACTGGCAGTTGCCGTTCATGCGTTCGACGGCAAGCTTAATGCTCTTGGTTCCAAAGCCGTGTCCGGTGTGCCCGGCTACGGGCATGCCGTCGACCATGCGCGGCGCGCGGTCAAACGTGTTGGAAACTAACAGCAGCAGCTGGCCGTCCTCTAATCGCAGGTCAAAGTCGACGAATCGCTTTCCTTGGGGTGCGGCGCTTGCAGCGGTGATAGCGTTTTCCAAGGCATTTGAGAGCACGCTAAACAGGTCGGCGTCACCTACGTGGATGGTTTCGGGTACGGCGGCGCGCAGGTTGGCGGTAATGCCGTTTCTATTGATATCCGAGTTAAATGACGAAAGCGCGATGTTTACGGTCTCGTTGGCGCAGAAGCGGCGTACGGCGGTGCGATCGCCGACTTCGCAGAGTTCATCGATGCGTTTGAGCGCCTCGTCGGTGTGGCCCTCCTCAATTAAAGCGGCCAGGCCGCGTAGGAAGTGGCGCATATCGTGGCGAAGAATCGACAGCTCGCGCCCAGATTGACGCCAAGCCTCGAGCTCTTTGATGGCGGCGCTGTCGCGGGTTTCGAGCATCCAGCGCTCTCGCTCGGCGGTTTCCTTTTCTTCGTATTCGCGCAGGTAAACGGCAAGAAACATAAGATAGAAGGCACAGAGCGCAAATGCCAAAAACTCAACCGTCACCACCGAGCCCGAGTGGAACAGCGTGGTGTAGACGTTGGTGGCATAGTCAAAGACGTAATAGACGAGCGGCAGGATTAAAAGGATGCCCAGCTCGGTGGTGCTTTTAATCGCCAAGCGCGGACCGATGTCGCCGGCCCAATGCAACAGGACGGCAAAGACGGCGAGTGTGGTCGCGATGCGCGCCAGATAGTACGCGATCTGAGAATCGGTTGCGGCAAATGCGGCAATGCCCATCCAATTGCTGAACTGGCAGCTCAGATAGGCACTCGTAATGCCGAGTACGGCAAGCAGCGGGCTCAGGCGGTAGCGCGCGCACAAATAGATGACGAGCGGCAGATGCACGACGAGTGGATATACCTGGCGGGCGAAAAGCTCGCCGCCGACGGCATTGGCGAGGCCAAATGCGCATCCAGTTACGGCACCGACCAGCACCAGTTCAAGCGCATGACGCCGGTTGATCTCGACACCGCACAGCGCCGCCGAGGCAAAGACGCCAAAGAGCAGCGTCGTGGCGTGGTGGATTGCCCAAAGGATCATTTCGACCGTGGAGACCATCAGTGTCTCCCACCCTCAAAGCGCACCGCAAAGTAGGCGTCTTGGAATCCCTGCTTGCAGCTGCGCGAAAGCGGGATGCACGCGCCCGAGCGCATGACGATGTCCGTGCGGTCAAAGTGATCGATATTGCGCAGGTTGACCTGGTAGCTGCGGTGGCATTTAAAGAAGGTGGCATTTTGCGCCAAACGGTCTTCGACGCTGCGGAACGACTCAAGTGCCTCGATATCGCGTCCGTCGCGCAGGTGGAAGACCACGTGCTTGTTGCGCGCCTCGGCATATTCGATGTCGGACAGGCGCAGGGCGTGGTAGCCAAAGGAAGTTTTGATCACGAGCTCGTCGGTTGCCGCCGGGCGCATGCTCGAAAGCTCGTCGAGCAACTGCGCTAGGCGTTCGTAAGCCACGGGCTTGAGCAGATAATCGAAGGCGCGGACCTCGTAGGACTCCAGTGCAAACTCGGGCGATGAGGTGAGAAACACCAGACGCACGGCGGTATCGGCCTGGCGCAATTCGCGCGCGGTGTCCATGCCGTTGACGAGCGGCATGATCATATCGAGCAAGATGATGTCGGCGCGCGATGCGGCATGGCGGGCCAGCAGGTCCTCGCCGCGCGTGACGAGCGCAACATCGACCGCCGTGCCCGTCTCGCTCGACCAACGGTCGATCATCCGGTGCAGTCTATCTAGAAAAGCGACGTCGTCGTCGCAGGCAATAATCTTGAGCATTCTGAGCCCCCTTAGTAGTTCGATTTTGCCACATTGGGTGCGGACCGCTCGCGGAGGCGTGTCCCATTTGCGCCCCACGTCGCGCAACTCGCGCCGAGCGGTATTGCGGTGGCGAAAGATGCCTCCTGCGCTATCGAGAGCTCGGCTATCCTCAGCTTGCCAGTTCGAAAATGGACCTGCCGCATGATTGAATCTTTATTTCAACTTTACACCTAGGTTTACAGCTGTCTTGTCAGCTGTAAACCTAGGTGTCATACTAAAGCCCCAAGATTCGCCAAAAGAGAGGGGCCTTGATGGCACAGAGCGCGAACATGGATGCGTCGGAGCTTGCACGCGATATCGCGGCCGGCCTAGCATCGGCAACGACGGCAACGGAGCGCGCGGCACTGGTGCCCGCAGAGCTTGTCGAGGCCATTCAACAACTAAAAACCCAACGTGACGCGGTGATCCTAGCGCACTATTACGTGGCGCCCGAGGTACAGGCCGTGGCTGATTACGTCGGCGACAGCTTTTACCTGGCAAAGCTTGCCAAGAGCCTGCCGCAGCAGACCATCGTGCTGTGCGGCGTGGAGTTTATGGGCGAGAGTGCCAAGCTGCTCAGCCCCACCAAGACCGTGCTGCTGCCCGAGCCGGGCGCGGACTGCCCCATGGCGCACATGGTCAAGCGTGAGACGGTCGACGCGGCGCGCGCCGAGTACGGTGACGACCTTGCCGTGGTCTGCTACGTCAACTCCACGGTCGAGATCAAGAGCTGGAGCGACGTGTGCGTCACCAGTTCCAACGCCGTTAAGATCGTGTCCGAGCTGCCGCAGCAGCATATCCTGTTCATTCCCGACCAAAACCTGGGACGCTTCGTAGCCGAGCAGGTGCCGCAAAAGCACGTCATCCTCAACAACGGCTACTGCCCACGCCATCACATCATCACCGTCGAGCAGATCGTCGACGCGACGGAGGCCCACCCCGACGCGCTCGTGCTGGCGCACCCCGAGTGCAAGGCCGACGTTCTGGCCGAGGCCGACTACATCGGCTCCACCGCCGGCATCATCAGGTATGCCGAGGAGTCCGACGCGAGCGAGTTCATTATCGTGACGGTCCGCGGCGTGCTCTACGAGCTCGAGCGCCGCTGCCGGGGCACCGGCAAGAAGTTCTACTTCCCCGCGGTGCAGCCCACCTGCGTCAACATGGATCTCATCACGCTCGAAAAGCTCGTGCGCTGCCTGGAGACGGGTGAGGGCGAGGTGCAGATCGGCGTGTCGGACGAGGCTGCCGACCAGGCCAAACTCACGCTCGACCGCATGCTCGAGTACGCAGCGCGCTAGAACAATGTGACAAAGGGACAGTCCCTTTGTCACATTCAAGGGAAAGGATTCCTGTGGAAACCAAGCAATACCCCGACATGGAGTGCGACGTCGTCATTGCCGGCTGCGGCGTGGCAGGCCTGTACGCGGCCCTCAATCTGCCGACGAGCACGCGTGTGATCATGCTCTCCAAGGGCGCTGTCGACGAGTGCGATTCGATGCTCGCGCAGGGCGGCATCTGCGTGCTGCCTGAGGGATCGGACTACGATGCCTTCTTTGAGGACACCATGCACGCCGGTCATTACGAGAATCGCCGTGAGAGCGTCGACATCATGATCCGCTCGAGCCGTTCGGTCATCAACGACCTGCTAGCGCTGGGCGTGGATTTTGAGCGCAAGGCCGACGGCAGCCTCGACTTTACCCGCGAGGGCGCGCACAGCCGTCCGCGCATTGCCTTCCATGCCGATATCACCGGCAAGGAGATTACGACCAAGCTGCTCCAGGCCGTTCGCAAGCTGGATAACGTGCAGATTTTGGAGCACGTGGCCATGACCGATATCCTGACGGGCGAGCGTGACGGCGCCACGGTGTGTGCCGGTGTCGTCGCCGTTTCCGTGGACGAGGACAACTCGGTTCGTCCTGCCGACGAGCTGGCAAATGCTGCCGAGGGCGTGCATGCCGGCGAGCCGTTTAAGATCCATGCCCGCCACACGCTGTGGGCGACGGGCGGCATCGGTGGCGTATACGACCACTCGACCAACTATCCGCAGCTCACGGGCGATGCCTGCTACATCGCTCAGGAGCATGGCATTAAGATGGAGCACCTGGACTACGTGCAGATCCATCCCACGGGCCTGTTCTCGCCGCAGCCAGGCCGTACGTTCCTGATCAGCGAGAGCTGCCGCGGCGAGGGCGCGATTTTGCTCAACGCCGCCGGCGAGCGCTTTACCGATGAACTTCAGCCGCGCGATGTGGTCGCCGCCGCTATTCGCGAGCAGATGAAGCAGGACGGCACCGAGCACGAGTGGCTGAGCTTTGCCCCCGTCGAGCGCGATGTGGTGACCGGGCACTTTGCCAACATTCGCGCACGCTGCCTGGAGGACGGCCGCGATATCTTGGACGAGCCCATCCCCGTTACGCCCACACAGCACTACTTTATGGGCGGCGTGTGGGTCGACAAGGACGGCCGCACCTCGATGCCCGAGCTCTATGCCGCGGGCGAGACGGCTTGCAACGGCGTTCACGGCAAGAATCGCCTTGCATCAAACAGCCTGCTCGAGGCGCTGGTCTGGGGTCGTCGCGCCGCGTGGTACATGCGTACCGGCGAGTCGCTGGCCGTGGAGCAGGCGGGCGATCCCGCGCTCGATGGCCGTCATCGCGCCCTGAGCGTCGACACCCTGGCAATCGATGATTTGGCCCGTGCCGCTGGCACGCAGGCCGTGGAGGAGTAGACCATGAATCCCATTACCATGAAACTCGTCGTCGATGATCTGATTCTGCAGGCTCTACGCGAGGACATTACGTTTGAGGACGTGAGCACGGCGAGCGTGTGCCCCACGGCGCGCCCCGCCACGGTGGAGCTCATCGCCAAGGCCGATGGCATCATCGCGGGCTTGGATGTGTTCGCCCGCACCTTTGAGCTGCTGGATTCGCAGAGCTCGGTGCTGTTTGATGTTGCCGACGGTGACGAGGTGCACGCCGGCGACCACGTGGGCCAGGTGCGCGGCGATGCGCGCGTGCTGCTTTCGGGCGAGCGCGTGGCGCTCAACTACCTGCAGCGCATGAGCGGTATCGCTACCTATACGCACAGAATGGCAGCGGCGCTCGAGGGTACCAAGACCGTGCTTGTCGACACACGCAAGACCACGCCGGGCATGCGCGTTTTCGAGAAGGCGGCGGTTGAGATCGGCGGCGGCAGCAACCATCGCTACAACCTGTCGACGGCCGTCATGCTCAAGGACAACCACATCGACGCCGCCGGTGGCGTGGCGCGCGCGATTGAGATGGCGCGCGCCCATGCATCGTTTACCACGACGGTCGAGATCGAGTGCGAGAACCTGGACATGGTGCGCGAGGCCGTGGAAGCCGGCGCCGACATCATCATGTTCGACAACATGACCCACGACGACATGGCCGCCGCTATCGAGCTTATCGCCGGTCGCGCCAAGACTGAGTGTTCGGGCAATGTGGACGCCAGCATTATTCGCGCCCTGGCCGATCTGGGCGTCGACTTTATTAGCTCGGGCGCGCTGACACACTCCGCCCCGATCCTCGACCTCTCGCTTAAGCACCTGCGTCTGCTGGACGGTAAATAATGAACGCCCGCGAGCGCCGTCGTGCCATCATGGGCGTGCTCGAGGGAGCCAGGGAGCCCGTTTCGGGCAGCGCACTTGCCCGCGAGGTTGGCGTGAGCCGCCAGGTCGTGGTTCAGGATATTGCCCTGTTGCGCGCCGATGGGCACGATGTCGTGGCAACCAACCGCGGCTACGTGCTGCAGGAGGCCCCCAGCAGCCCCGCCGTGCCCACGCGCTTGGTCAAGGTTCGCCACAGCGTGGAGCAGGCAGGCGATGAGCTCACGAGTATCGTCGACGCCGGCGGCGCCGTGCTCAACGTGATCGTCAATCACCGCGTGTACGGTAAGATCACGGCCGACCTGGACATTCGCAATCGTCGCGATGTTGAGCGCTACCTGCACGATATCGAGAGCGGCAAGAGCTTTCCACTACTAACGGTGACGAGCGGCTATCACTTCCACCGCATTGCGGCAGAGGATGAGCAAACCCTCGACGAGATCGAGGCCATACTCAAGGAGAAAGGCTATTTGGCAGACCTGATGCCCTACGAGGACGATCTGTCGTAGCCGATGCTGCAAACGTCCCTAAGCGGCAATCTGACGTTCAATCGTCGGTCGCGTACCAAAGTACGCTTCCCTCCTCTTTCACGTCACCTTGCTCGCTTAGGGACGTTTTCGCTGACGTGAGCTCAACCTGCGATGGTGCCTAATTGGTTATCCGCACAAAAAAGGAGGCCTCCGCGGCGATGCGGAGGCCTCCTTTTTTGTGCACGGTGTACTTTTGAGTGTGCAAGTGCGGGAGTTGTTACTCCTCGACGATCTCGGTGATCGCGCCAGCGGGGCAAGCGTCCTGGCAAGCGCCACAGGCGACGCAGGAGTCCTCGTCAGCGACGGTGGCGACGTCCTGGAGCTCCAGAACGCCAGCGGGGCAGGAGTCGACGCAAACGCCACAAGCGATGCACTCGTCGGCATCAATTACGGGATGAGCCATGGTAGTTTCCTCTCTGTTGACCGACGCTACAGGCGATGCGCGTCGGTTTGATTCGGGCAAAAACATACCACGGGAGCGACCGTTTGCAATACCCTCTGACCGGCATCTTCATACCGTTCGCCGAGTATGCCATGGCTTACTAAAAAACATGCAGGTGAGGCCGTTGAGCTGCGCAAATGTTAGCTACAGGTGACTTGAAATATAGGGCGATTGAGCGTGTTTGCGGAAACCGCATCCCGTAATCCACGTCCAAAACGGGACACGGTTTCCGGTTGGACCGCCCGGCGGAAACTGCGTCCCGGAATTTACGCTCAGACTGGGTCGCGCTTCCCCCGGGGTCGCTCCAAGGCCCCCTGTACGGCTTCAGGCTCACACCTCAGTCAACTCTACATAGATCTCAATAGATTTGCCGAGAACTCATTCAGCGCATCTACCTGCGCATTTAAGAACCTAAACTCTCAACAATAAGAAATCTTATATGAATTGACTTAGATTTTGTATATTCCGGCCCATAAGGGGATACACTACATCCTGAAAGACAAGCCGAAGCGCCGCGCGACAGATCGTCGAGGCGGCGCGAACGCAAAAGAGAGAGGGAATTTCTAATGAGTAAGATTCTTGGTATCGACCTTGGTACTACTAACTCCGCAATGGCCGTCCTCGAGGGCGGTTCTCCGACCATTATCGTGAACGCCGAGGGCGACCGCACCACCCCGTCTGTCGTGGGCTTCCGTGCTGACGGCGACCGCGTCGTGGGTAAGGCCGCTAAGAACCAGGCGGTCACCAACCCCAAGAACACCGTGTTCTCCATCAAGCGCTTCATGGGCCGCAAGTACTCCGAGTGCACCTCCGAGATCAAGACCGTGCCGTATGAGGTCAAGGAGGGCCAGGGTGGCCGTGCCGTCGTCGATATCGAGGGCAAGGATTATACCGCCGAGCAGGTGAGCGCCATGACGCTCGCAAAGATGAAGGCCGACGCCGAGAAGTATCTGGGCGAGACCGTCACCGACGCCGTCATCACCGTCCCGGCCTACTTCAACGACGCCCAGCGTCAGGCCACCAAGGACGCCGGTAAGATTGCCGGCCTCAACGTCAAGCGTATCGTCAACGAGCCGACCGCTGCTGCTCTGGCCTATGGCCTGGACAAGCAGGGCACCGACCAGCGCATCCTGGTCTTCGACCTGGGCGGCGGCACCTTCGACGTCTCCATCCTCGACCTCGCCGACGGCGTGTTTGAGGTTCTGTCCACCTCGGGCGACAACCACCTGGGCGGCGACGACTGGGATCAGCGCGTCATCGACTGGATGGCCGATAAGTTCCAGCAGGAGAACGGTGTCGACCTGCGTCAGGACCCCATGGCCCTGCAGCGTCTGAAGGAGGCCGCCGAGAACGCCAAGAAGGAGCTCTCCGCAGCCCAGCAGTCCACCATCAACCTGCCGTTCATCACCATGAACCAGTCTGGCCCGCTGCACCTCAACTACACGCTGACCCGCGCCGAGTTCGAGAAGATCACCCGCGACCTGCTCGAGCGCTGCAAGCAGCCTGTCACCAACGCCCTGCGCGACGCTAAGCTCAAGCTCTCCGATCTGACCGAGGTCATCCTCGTCGGCGGCTCCACCCGTATGCCCGCCGTCCAGGAGCTCGTCAAGACCATGACCGGCAAGCAGCCCAACATGTCCGTGAACCCCGACGAGGTCGTTGCCGACGGCGCTGCCGTCCAGGGCGGCGTGCTCACCGGCGACGTCGAGGGCATCCTGCTGCTCGACGTTACCCCGCTGTCGCTGGGCGTCGAGACCATGGGCGGCATCATGACCAAGATGATCGACCGCAACACCACGATCCCGACCTCCAAGACCGAGGTCTACTCCACCGCTGCCGACAACCAGACCAGCGTCGAGATCAACGTGCTCCAGGGCGAGCGCGAGCTTGCCCGCGATAACAAGTCGCTCGGTAAGTTCCAGCTGACCGGCATCCCGGCTGCCCGCCGCGGCGTGCCGCAGATCGAGGTCACCTTCGACATCGACGCCAACGGCATCGTCAAGGTCTCCGCTAAGGACAAGGGCACCGGCAAGGAGCAGCAGATTACCATTTCCGGCTCCACCGCTCTGTCCGACGACGAAGTCGATCGTATGGTCAAGGACGCCGAGGCTCATGCCGAGGAGGACAAGAAGCAGAAGGAAGAGGTCGAGGTCCGCAACCAGACCGATAGCCTGTGCTACTCCACCGAGCAGACCCTCAACGAGCTGGGCGACAAGGTTTCCGTCGACGTGAAGTCCAAGGCCGAGGCCGCTATCGCCGATGCCAAGAAGGCGCTCGAGGGCTCTGACGTCGAGGCCATCAAGGCCGCTGGCGAGTCCCTGCAGTCCGTGGCCTACGAGCTGGCCCAGGTTGTCTACGCCGACGCTCAGCAGCAGACCGACGGTGCCGCCGGCGCCCAGCCTGCCGACGATGACGTGGTCGACGCCGACTACGAGGTTGTGGACGACGAGGACAAGTAATCATGTCCGCCCGTAAAGCTCGCACGGAGGCGGCCGCCGCTGGCGCCGCCCCCGTTGACTCTGAGGAGAAGGACGTGAAGATTCCCGTAGAGGCCGTCGACGATACCGAGGCCAACGAGGCCGAGGCCGCCGAGGCTGCCGAGAACCAGGTAGAGGATTCCAACAAGGAGGCGACGATGACCGAGGACGAGATGGTGGAAGCCGCTATCCGCGCCGGTGAGGAAGCCGCCGACAACGACTTTAAGCTCAAGTTCGAGCAGGCCCAAAAGGAGCTTGCCGACGTGCGCAGCGAGCTCGATGCTGCGGCAGAGGCCCAGAAGGCCGCCGAGGACAAGGCAAAGGACGCCACCGAGCGTACCGCCCGTCTGCAGGCCGACTGGGAGAACTTCCGTCGCCGCACTGCCAACGAGCGTATCGCCGAGCGCGAGCGCGCGACCGAGAAGCTTGTCACCGCGCTGTTGCCGGTGGTTGACGATATCGAGCGCGCGATCGACCATGCCCGTAGCCAGGAGCTTTCCGACGATTTTAAGCAGTTCGTCGATGGCGTCGACGCGGTGCATGCCAAGCTGCTCGATGTGTTTGCGCACGAGGGCGTTGAGCCCATCGATCCCAAGGGTGAGGCGTTCGATCCGCTCGAGCACCAGGCCGTGGGTCGCGTCGAGGACGCATCGCAGTACGACGAGACCGTCAACGACGTGTACCAGAAGGGCTACCGCATGGCGGATCGCATCCTGCGTTCCGCGATGGTGACGGTGACCTACGGTGGCGAGAAGCGCCCCGCACCGGAGCCCGAAGCGGCGCCCGAGGATGCCGCGGCCGATACGGCCGAGAGCACCGAGGAGTAATTGAGAAGGGCCCCGGGGCAACACCCGGGGCCCTTTCTGGCCTAGTGCCATATGAAAGCATGAACCGCCGCCCGCTGTGCGGCGGATGAAACAGGAGAGGAGCTACGATGGCTGCAGGCAAAACCTTCTATGACATCCTGGGCGTATCCAAGAGCGCCTCCGACAAAGAGATCAAGAGCGCGTTTCGCAAGCTCGCGCAAAAATATCACCCCGATGCCGGCGGCGACGAGGCCAAGTTCAAGGAGATCAGCGAGGCCTACGAGACGCTTTCGGACGAGAAGAAGCGCAAAGAGTACGACCAGATGCTCATGTTCGGCGGCATGCCGGGCGCGGGCGGCGCGTATGGCGGCGGCTACGGTGCCGGCGCGGGCGCCAGCGGCTGGGGCGATATCTTCGACAGCATCTTTAGCGGCAACGGCGCCTGGGGTAGCGATTGGGGCTCGGGCTTTGCCGGGGCTGCGGGCGCTGCCGGTGCCGGCGCGGGTCGCAGCCGCGCTCGCAAGGGCGGCGACCTATCGCTGACCGTCGATGTGACGGCCGAGGACGCGTTTCGCGGCGTGACGCACAAGGTCACCTATCGCATTCCCTCGACAGGCGAGCAGCAGACGATCACGGTCTCGGTGCCCGCGGGCGCGGTCGACGGCGGCAAGCTACGCTACAAGCGTCGCGGCGAGTATGGCGTTGCGGGTGGCGAGCGCGGCGACCTGGTCGTGACCACGCATGTGGAGGAGCACCCGCTGTTTAAGCGCAAAGGCGCCGACGTGACCATGGAGGTACCGGTCTCGGTCTACGAGGCGGCGCTCGGCTGCACGGTGGACGTGCCTACGCCCGGCGGTGCGACGGTCCGTTTGAAAGTGCCCGCGGGTACCCAGACGGGCAAGAAGTTCCGCTTTAAGGAGATGGGAGCGCCCGACGTTAAGCACCGTGGCCGTACGGGCGCGCTGCTCGTCGAGATCAAGGTGCAGGTCCCCACGAACCTATCCGATGACGAGCGCGATGCCATGACCAAGCTGCGCGAGGCCGACACGCGCGACTATCGCGAGAAGGTCAACCGTTACAAGGCGACGTACTAGGGCGGTCGTGGCGCACGCCCGCGCCCGCGGGCTTATGATGGACGATAACGAGACGGAAAGGGGTCAGGTAGCATGGCCGAGGACAATAGGAACAAACCGCTGTACATGATCAGCGTGGCGGCCGAGCTGACCGGCATGCATCCGCAGACTCTGCGCGTCTACGAGTCCAAGGGCCTGGTGAACCCCCAGCGCTCGGGCGGCAACACGCGCCTGTATTCGCGTGCCGATATCGAGCGCCTGGAGCTCATCAACCAACTGACCGACGAGGGTATCAACCTTGCCGGCGTGGTGCGCATCCTCGATATGAAGGAGCGTGCCGAGGAGCGCGAGCGCGAGAATGAAAAGCTCCGTGCTCGCGTGCGCCAGCTCGAGGACGAGCTGCACGAGTACAAGATGCAAAAGAAGATCACCGCCCTGGCCCCGCGCGACGGCTCGGTCAACCCCGAGCAAGTCATGCGCAAGCTGCTAGGTACGGGTAGCGACCTATAGCTCCGCCGACGCTGCCGGGCACTCATTGGGGACAGACTTAAATGAGTGCCCGCAGAATGAGAGTGGATAATCTCCCGTTTTTGGCCTGTTTGCAGGCTCAAAGTGGGAGATTATCCACTCTCGTCATTTCGGCACTTGGGGACGTTCCTTTTGTGCCGGCACTTGGGGACACTCCTTGCGCCAAACCGGTCTTCCCGCCCCCGGCTCGCCTTATGCTTTACTGAGATAAAGTGAACGTGCAGATTCGTAACCCACTCGCAACCGTTCTATGGCACGATATTGAACGAATGTATGCTATGCGCCCGAGCCTTTCGGGCAGAGTGGGAGACAGTATGGTTAAGCTGTACGAGGACGGCATCTACCTGCGCGGCGGCAGCGAGGTTGTGCCTGCAGCCGAGGCCGCTGAGCGCGGCATTACGCAGACGCCCGAGGATGCCAAGCGCGGCACCATCGCGTATTCGATCCTTCAGGCACACAATACGTCCGGCGACCCCGAGGCGCTCAAGATTCGCTTCGACGCCATGGCGAGCCACGACATCACCTTTGTCGGCATCATCCAGACGGCGCGCGCCTCGGGCATGGAGCAGTTCCCGCTGCCCTACGTGCTCACCAACTGCCATAATTCGCTGTGCGCCGTGGGCGGCACCATCAACGAGGACGACCACGTCTTTGGCCTCTCTGCGGCCAAGAAGTACGGCGGCATCTTCGTCCCGCCGCACATCGCCGTCATCCACTCCTTTATGCGCGAGAACTTTGCCGGTTGCGGCAAGATGATCTTGGGTTCCGACTCGCACACCCGCTACGGCGCTCTGGGCACTATGGCCGTGGGCGAGGGCGGCGGCGAGCTGGCAAAGCAACTGCTGCGCGACACCTACGACGTCGCCTATCCCGGCGTTGTCGCCATCTACCTCACGGGCGCCCCGCGCCCCGGCGTCGGCCCGCACGACGTTGCGCTCGCCATCATCCGCGCTGTCTTTGCCAAGGGTTACGTCAAGAACAAGGTCATGGAGTTTGTGGGCCCCGGCATCGCGAGCATGACGACCGATTACCGCAACGGCGTCGACGTCATGACCACCGAGACCACCTGCCTGTCGAGCATCTGGGCCACTGACGAGGACACGCATGCATTCCTGACCATGCACGGCCGCGGCGACGACTACCGCGAGCTCAAGCCCGCCGATGTCGCCTACTACGACGGCTGCGTCGAGGTCGATCTGTCGAGCATCAAGCCCATGATCGCGCTGCCGTTCCATCCTTCCAACGGCTTTGAGATCGACGAGCTCAACGAGAACCTCGAGGACATCCTGCACGAGGTGGAGCTCGAGGCCGCTAAGATCGGCGAGGGTAAGACGCACTTTAGCCTGCTCGACAAGATCGTCGACGGCAAGCTGCACGTGCAGCAGGGCGTCATCGCCGGCTGCTCGGGCGGCAACTACGACTCCGTGGTTCAGGCTGCCCGCGTGCTCAAGGGCGCCAACACCGGCTGCGGCGAGTTCTCGCTGTCGGTCTATCCCACGAGCCAGCCCGTGGCGCTCGAACTTACACGTCGTGGCTATATCTACGACCTTATGGAGGCCGGCGCGATCGTGCGCACGGCGTTCTGCGGTCCGTGCTTTGGCGCCGGCGACACGCCTGCCAACAACGGCCTTTCGATCCGCCACACTACGCGCAACTTCCCCAACCGTGAGGGCTCCAAGCCGGGCAATGGCCAGTTGAGCGCCGTGGCTCTGATGGACGCTCGCTCCATTGCGGCGACGGCTGCCAACGGCGGCGTCCTGACGCCGGCGACCGACCTACCCGAGGAGACTTGGGACGAGGCCTGCGAGTACACCTTCGACGACGCTCCCTACAAGAAGCGCGTGTACTGGGGCTTTGACAAGGCTGAGCCCGCCGACGAGCTGGTCGAGGGCCCCAACATCAAGCCGTGGCCCGCGATGGAGCCGCTCGGCGACGATATCCTGCTCAAGGTTTGCTCCAAGATCATGGACCCGGTCACTACGACCGACGAGCTCATTCCCTCGGGCGAGACGAGCTCCTTCCGCTCCAACCCGCTGGGCCTGGCCGAGTTTACGCTGAGCCGCCGCGACCCGGCCTACGTGGGCCGTTCCAAGGAGGTTGACGCGGTAGAAAAGCGCCGCGTGGCCGGCGAGGCCACGGGCGACCTGGCGGCGCTCGATGCCGAGCTTGCCGGCGTGTTTGAGGCGCTGGCCGGCGCGGGCATCGCGGCCGATGCCAAGGCGACCGAGTATGGCTCCATGCTCTACGCCAAGAAGCCGGGCGACGGTTCTGCCCGCGAGCAGGCCGCGAGCTGCCAGCGCGTAATTGGCGGCCTGGCCAACATCGTCCACGAGTACGCCACCAAGCGCTATCGCTCCAACGTGATGAACTGGGGCATGGTGCCCTTCCAGATGGAGACGGAGCCCAACTTTGAGGTGGGCGACTACGTCTTTGTGCCGGGTATCCGTGCCGCGCTCGATGGCGACCTCAAGAACATCGCCGCCTACGTGGTGCGCGCCGACGGCACGGTCGAGCAGATTGAGCTTTACATTGCCGATATGACGGCCGAGGAGCGTGCCATCGTCAAGGCCGGCTGCCTGATCAACTACAACAAGTTCAAGGCCGCTGCCGAGTAACGCACTTAATTGTCCGCCCGGGGCCACCCTTTCCCGCCCGCTCACGCGCTTCGCGAGGGTCGCGTTCGGCAAAGGGTGGCCCCGGGCTACATTTCTGCGTTCTCGTTGGGTCTTGAGGGATGCTAATAAATAGACTTGCTTGATGCCGCCTCTTTTATTGGGGCGGCTTCTTTTTGTCGAAACCCACCACATTGGGGTCAGGCACCTTTGTGGTGGTGGGGGTGAGCTCAATGTCGGTGTGCACGTTGAGCGACATTCCAATAAGCGCCTCTACAGGATTTCATCCGGGTTGGCGGGTTTGGTTGTTTTGGGGATGCCGAGTTTGGAGGACGCGAAATCGTCAACATTGTCCTTAATTCCGTCTTTGGTGTAGACAGTGACCATATAGGTGCTGTGTCCGAATTCGCCCTTGTCGCGTGTTGCCCAGGCATCCCAGTAGGCGGCCCCGTTTCGCCCTTTGATTTTTCCGACACGGCGGAGTTCTGTTCGCTTTAATTTCTGGTTGCTATAGATGGTTCGACCGGCCTCCTCGGTGAGCCCGCACTGTCCAAGCATCTTGTCGAGGACTTGGTTCATGTGGCGCTCATCGGTGTTTGGTGCGTAGTCGTAGGCGAGGGTGATGGAGTCGAGTGGCTGGTCGTCGATTAGATAGTTTAGCGCCTGAGGTCCAAGGCAGAAATAGGGGGAGCATCCGTCGATCTGACCGAGCAGTGGCAACTTTGACTGCCAAATTCCGGTGGGAATTCCATCTTCGTAAAACACGCCGCGACAGATAAAGGAGAGCGAGGTGGCACGTGAGCCGGCGTCGACCATTCCGCATAAATCGAAGGGCGAGGTGATACCAAGGGAAAAGGGCGTGATGACGATAAGGAAGAGCATCACGATGGGTATGGCGAGAATGGCGATGACGTTGCGACCGGTGGAATGAGGCGGCTTCATATGCGCTCCTCGAGACAAAGATCTGTTGAGGATAGGCAGAAATAGATATGTTCAGAGAACAATTCAAGTTTAATCTCATGGCGCGAGATGGTCGACCGTTAGCGTCTAAAACCACCACAAAGGTGCCTGTCCCCTTTGTGGTGGTGAGGAGCGCGCGGCTTCTTTTGGTAATAGTGCTGGCTGGCGATATCATTAGTGCAGGTAGCGAAGGTTTGCGTTGCGAGGTGCTTTGCTGTGAGAAGTCCTGCCCGTATTGGATTGATTGTTTTGGCGCTTGCGATTGCCGTGGTTGGCGTGGGCACTGTCGGCATGGCGTTTCTACCTGCTGCGGTGACGGAGCCGGTGGTCAAGCCTGTGACTCAATCTGTCGAACTTCTGACCGGCGACGACAAGCCCGAGACCATTACCGTTGATTTTGATGAGCAACCGGCTGCGCTGGGCATTAGTAATTATCCACATATTCAGCTTGGGGCTATGCGCTATACCACGGATTCTAGTCTGATCGACAGGGCGTCCGAGCTGCTCAAGGGCAAAACCTTTAAGCGCTGGTATGGATATGCGTCCTATCGGGCAAAAGCGAACGACATGGTTGGCGGATGCCACTCTTCCATCGAGCTGGACACTGCAAACGGCGCAAAGTTATGTGATGTCTCGTACGATCCGGGCTACGAGGGCAATGAGGGGCCGGGCATCTACATCATGGACGGCGATGTCGCCTATGTCATGGAGGGCGACCAGACCGAGCTCAACGATTTTATGGGTCAGTGTATCCAAGATGCCTATAAACAGACCTGCTTGCCTGACCCGCAGACTGCACGCGATAGTGGGTCTGCCCGTACATGGCTGTTCGAGGATGAGATGCCCTGGACCGTCGAATCGGGAAGTACGGGTTCGGCGAAGGAGTAGAGACCGCGACCACCACAAAGGTGCCTGTCCTCTTTGTGGTGGTTTTCGGTCTGTCTCGATCTGTAGCATCTTGGCCGCTAAAAGTGGGCCTGGTGTTACAGATTTAGATAAACGGGTGCCGCTGGTCATTTCATCTCGATCTGTAACATCTAGAGCCATAAACAGTCGCTAGATGTTACAGATTGAGATAGTAAGGGGACGAGGCCGTAGCGGGTGAGCGCACCTGCTCCCTATCTTTCAATCACTCAGAAAATCTTATATATAGAGACTTAGATTTGTGTATAAGATCGCGCAAAGCTGGCAACAATACTTCTCGAACAACGTGAAGCCGCCCCGTAGGGCGGCCGCCCCAAGAGAGGTGATTCCATGAGAATCGATAAGCTAGCAATGACGTCGCGCGAGGCGCTGCAGACCGCCATGAGCACGGCTGCCGACGCGCAGGCCGGCGCGGTGGAGCCGATTCACCTGCTGTCCGCCCTGCTTGGTGCCGGCGAGCGCAATATCTCCGTGATCATCGAGCGCATCGGCGCCGATCCGGCCCAGCTTGCACGCTCCACACAAGATGCCATCGACCGCGCGCCCAAGGTTTCGGGCGAGGGCCAGCAGATGGGCCTGTCCAATGAGCTCGTCCGCGTCATCGAGAAGGCCGAGAAGAAGGCCACCAAGATGGGCGACAGCTTTGTGGTGACCGAGCATTTGCTGATGGCGCTTGCCGAGGACAAGGGCGAGGCTGGTCGTGTACTGCGTGACGCCGGCGTCACCAAGGAGCGCATCGAGCAGGTCTATGAGGAGCTGCGTGGCGATGACCGCGTGACGTCTGCCGAGGACAAGACCCAGTTTGAGGCGCTGGAGCAGTATGGCCGCAACATCTGCGACTTGGCCCGCGCCGGCAAGCTCGACCCGGTCATCGGCCGTACCGACGAGATCCGTCGTACTATTCAGGTCCTGTCCCGCCGCACCAAGAACAACCCCGTGCTCATCGGCGAGCCGGGCGTCGGCAAGACGGCCATCGTCGAGGGCATCGCCCAGCGTATCGTGGCCGGCGACGTGCCGAGCACCCTGCGCGACCGCGACCTCATCGAGCTCGACATGAGCGCGCTGGTCGCCGGCGCCAAGTATCGCGGCGAGTTCGAGGACCGCTTGAAGGCCGTGCTCAAGGAAGTGCAAAAGTCCGAGGGCAAGGTCATCCTGTTCATCGATGAGCTCCACACCATCGTGGGCGCGGGTGCCACCGAGGGCTCCATGGATGCCGGCAACATCCTGAAGCCGGCGCTCGCCCGTGGCGACTTGCACGCAATCGGCGCGACCACGCTTGACGAATACCGCAAGTACATCGAGAAGGACGCGGCGCTCGCCCGTCGTTTCCAGACCGTTATGGTGAGCGAGCCTACCGTCGAGGACACCATCTCGATCCTGCGTGGCCTCAAGGAGAAGTACGAGATCTTCCACGGCGTGCATATCACCGATAGCGCGCTCGTGGCAGCTGCCGACCTCTCCGATCGCTACATCGCCGACCGCTTCCTGCCCGACAAGGCCATCGACCTGGTCGATGAGGCCGCAAGCCGCCTGCGCATGGAGCTCGACAGCATGCCGGTCGAGATCGACGCCACCACGCGTCAGCTCACCCAGCTGCAGATCGAGGAGCAGGCGCTCATGAAGGAGACCGATGACGCCTCCAAGGAGCGTCTGGAAGCCCTGCGCCAGGAGATTGCCGAGGTCCAGGAAAAGCTCAACGTGCAAAAGGCCGGCTGGCTCAACCAAAAGAACGCCATCGACCACGTGCAGGAGCTTAAGGGCCAGCTTGACGAGGCCAAGAGCGAAGAGGAGCGTGCGACGCGCAACGGCGACCTGGGCCGTGCGTCCGAGCTGCGCTATTCCGTGATCCCGGGTCTGCAGCAGCAGATTCAGGATTCCGAGGCTGCGCTCGAGGCACAAAAGCAGCAGGACGGCGAGGGCCTCAACGAGCAGGTGACCTCCGATGAGATCGCCGAGGTCGTGAGCGCCTGGACCGGCGTGCCCGTGTCCAAGATGATGCAGGGCGAGCTCGACAAACTGAAGGGCTTGGAGGACGAGCTGCATAAGCGCGTCATCGGCCAGGAGGAGGCGGTCTCCGCCGTGGCCGCGGCCGTGCGCCGCAGCCGTGCGGGCCTCTCCGATCCGGACAAGCCCATCGGCAGCTTCTTCTTCCTGGGCCCCACCGGCGTGGGCAAGACCGAGCTCGCCAAGGCACTGGCCGAGTGCCTGTTCGACGACGAGCGCGCGCTCGTGCGTATCGACATGTCCGAGTACATGGAGAAGTTCAGCGTCCAGCGTCTGATCGGTGCGCCTCCGGGATATGTGGGTTACGACGAGGGTGGTCAGCTCACCGAGGCTGTGCGCCGTCGTCCGTACTCCGTGATCTTGCTCGACGAGATGGAGAAGGCTCATCCGGATGTCTTCAACGTGCTGTTGCAGGTGCTCGACGACGGCCGCCTGACTGATGGCCAAGGTCGCCAGGTGTCCTTCAAGAACACGATCATTATTATGACGTCCAACGTGGGCTCCAAGGCTATCGCCGAGCTTTCCGGCAAGGACGAGGAAGAGATGCGCCATCAGGTCGACGCGGCCATGGCTCAGACCTTCCGCCCCGAGTTCCTCAACCGTATCGACGATATCGTGGTGTTCCATCCGCTCGGCATGGCGCAGATTGAGAAGATCGTCGATATCCAGCTCGCCGATGTCCGCGCACGTCTGGCCAAGGAGCGCATGACGCTGGCCATCACCCCGGCGGCCAAGCAGATGCTTGCCGTGGGCGGCCTGGACCCGGTCTTTGGTGCCCGTCCGCTCAAGCGTCTCGTGCAGCGCGAGGTCGTGGATGCCATTGCCGCCGCTATCATCGACGGTACGGTGCGCGAGGGCGATCAGGTGACGGTCGATGCCGACAAGGACGGCGGCTTTACCGTCGTGTGCGACAACACGCCGTCTGCTACCTACGAGGTCCCCGACGCCGAGTAGATTTATGGGACATGCCTTAAAATCTGCCAGCCGTCTCTAAACGCCAAGGGCGGCGGATCCAATTGGGTCCGCCGCCCTTTTTCGTGCGACAATCGATAATGTTGAACACGATTGCATGGCAAGGAGATATGCAGATGATAGACAAGAACAAGACGAATGCGCCGGTCGCCAACGCCGCGCCGGCCGCACCCAAGCCTGCACCCAAGCCTGTGCCCAAGCCGCGCGACCCCTACATCCGTGCCGAGAACGAGGATGACGACGGCTACGATCCTTATAGCGATCGTCGCCCCGAGCGCGAGCCCCTCTTCGAAGCCGACCCCTGGCGTTAAGTAGCTCATTTGGGACGGGGCTTTTTTAGCTACTTTGTTTTCGGCTAGAGGCGTTCATGCCTGCCCCCTCGGCCGCTCGATATCCTCCGGGAGGGGCCACTAATAGAAAACTTGCTTATCCATTAATCAAGATACGCATAATCTTGCTCTCCTGCTAATCAAGAATCGTTATAATCTTGATTAGCAGGAGAGCAAGATTGGAGAATTATGGCATTCAACGACTTGGTGGCTCAAAAAATAAAGGACTTTGAGCAACAGGGGATTCCGCAGGTCTTTGAGCGCGACCTTGATCTGGGCAACCCGCAGGAGCCAAAGCGCGACAACATCGTATATGTGATTGTGGGCGCCCGTCGTTGTGGAAAGACGTATCGCCTGTATCAGGAGATACGGCGGCTTCAGGGCCAAGGCGTCGAGCTTGACCGGATGCTATATTTCAATTTTGAGGATGAGCGCTTGCGTCCGTATGAGCCATCGCTACTAGCGGACGTGCTCGATACATTCTATGCACTATATCCTGCTGCTCGAGGCGAGGGCGCCTACCTTTTCTTTGACGAGATCCAGGAAATACCCGAATGGGGTGCGTTTCTGCGACGCGTGGTCGATACGGAGAAGGCGACCGTTTACGTGACGGGATCTTCTTCTAAGATGCTGTCCTCAGAACTTAAGAGCGAGTTCAGGGGCCGTTCTCTTGTGCGAGAGCTTTTTCCGTTGAGTTTTTCGGAATACGTCCGATATAAGACGGGGAGCGTTCCTGAGTCGAACGCGCCCTTCTCCTCAAGCGCTGCAGCGTTGCTCCGACACCATCTGGTCGGATATCTCGAGCGAGGGGGATTCATCGCGACACTTGAGCAGACGCCCGCAGACGCGATTCAGCTGCTACAGGAATATGCGTCGCGAACGGTCGCTATGGACGTTGTGGAGCGTTACGACGTCAAGAGCCCTCGTTTGGCCTCACTGTTTCTGACGCGGTGTATGGCATCTTCGGGACGAGAGCTGTCGGTGAACAAGGTGTACAACGAGTTCAAGAGCAGGCAGATACCCGTCAGTCGTAATTCGCTCAGCGACTTACTTGAGTATTACGAGGACGCCTACCTGCTGTTTTCTGTGCCGGAGTTTACGCGTTCACTTGCAAATAATACGCGGTCTGCGTCTAAAGTCTACGCTGTCGATCCTGCGATGTTTGGAGCATTCTCTCCCGCATCGGCATTGGACCAGGGCCAGAGGCTCGAGACTGCGGTGTTCAATGCGCTCAGAAGAAGGACTCCTGCGGTGCGGGTCGGTTCGGTCTGCCGCCTACTGGTCAAGGAGAAGAATAAAAGCCATGAGGTTGACTTTGTGGCTGGGGATGCACTTCTCATGCAGGCTTATAGCCTGACTCAGGTGAGTGTGGATATGGCAAGCGAGAAAACGCGCGAACGCGAAATTGCAGCCCTCGATGCCTCGATGGCCCAGTTTGATCTTGGCGAGTCGGTAATCGTTACTATGGATGAACAGGCCGATATTCCATGTGAACACGGTGTGGTACACGCTGTGCCCGCATGGAAGTGGCTCCTTGCCTAATCATCTACGGATCTGTGGGGCCAGGACCTCCTGGCCCCTTCATCACGGTTGGGGAGTACCATGATGCGCCCGGCTAGTCCTGGGCCTTGATGCTCGGCAGCAGAATCTGGGCGATGTAGTCGCATTCGAGCTTGGTGGCAGCGTCGGCCTTGCCGTCTTTGCCGACCAGCACGCTCTTGATCTGGCTGTAGGTGTAGCGGTTGCCGGTCGTAAGCTCGACAAGCTCAATGGCTGTGTCCATGGGATAGGTCGACACGGGGTTCTGCGTGCGCCCGTTGATGGTCTGGGGCACCACGTACGGATAGACGGGGCCGCTGGCGTAGACGGTATAACCGTTGCCTAGATTGGCCGCACCCAAAACCGTATCGCCCTCATCGGGCGTAAAGCTCTCGCCCTCGCGCACCGCGACGAGCGTCACAATCGGCGTATCGCTGTCGCCGGCAAGATAGATGCATAGCGTGCTGCCATTTTGCCAAGTCTCGACCTTGCCGTACCATTCGACGGGGATATCGAGCTGGTAGAGGTCGGTTGCCTTGTGACGGGCGTCGGCATCACGGGCTGCCTGTGCCTTTTGCGCGCTCAGGGCATTGACGGCGGCGTCGCGCCGCGCGGTTGCCGCCTGCTGGAGCACCTTGGCGGTGGCGGCGGAGCTCGCGCCTCCCTCCTCGGCATATTTGGCGGCGGCATCGATCTGGTCGTCGGTTACCGTGTCGGCCGAAGGCACCTTGAGTTTAAAGGCAGCCTGGCTGCTTAGGTCCTGTCCGTCGCTCTTGATCGTGACCTGTGCCTTGGTGGTCGGCACGGTATAGACGGTGCCGTCGGACGCGATGGGGGAGGCGGCAATGGAGAGCGTGTAGTCACCGGGTAGCAGTTTGATGCCACGGCCGTGCTCGTCAATATAGAGTGTTTCGCTCACGGAGGATCCGTCAGAATCCTGGCCACTCACTTGTACGGGAATCTTGGAGCCGGCGGAACAGTCGAGGCCCGCGGCATGCACGCCAATCTGCACCGACATCATCGTGTGGGCATTGGCGGCGACAGCGGCAGCCTGCTCTTGCTGATATCCGTTCCAGGCAGCATAGCCTGCACCGCCGGCGACGAGCGCGACGGCCACGACACCGGCGACCATCAGATTGCGGCGCTTGGGCGACATCTTGCGATGGCGGACCTCGGCTTCGTGTGCCGAGGGAACGGACGGCAGGGGAATATCGCCCATGGCGATGGTCTCATCCACGGCTGGTGCGGAACCCAGGCCAGGAAGCTCGCGAGTCAGCGAATCTTCGGCCGGTAAGCTGTCGAGCAAGACGGTTTCCTCGCCCGTGTCGGATTCGGGCTGGTCGTCGGCCTCGCATTCGGATTCCTGGTGCCCCGCTTCGTCTTCGGTGGGCGCGGCGCCATCGTCTTTTGCATCCTGATCATCGGGCTGCGCCTCGATTTCCGGCTCATCCTGCACATCAACGCTCGAATCGTCAAACGCAATCTCGGCCAGCGCGATCTGGTCTAGGCTCTCCAGGGCCTCGGCGCATGCTTCTGCATCTTGGGCCGCATCCTCTTGGCCCATCGTCTCATCTTTCATATATCCCCCAAGCTCGACATCGGGACAACACTGTACCCAAAAACGGGGCTCCATAGAGCCGCCGCATGATTTGAAATCCGATTTTATATATGCGCGTGTTTTTGAATAGATGAATAGAGGCGCAACGACAAAAAGCCCCCGGAAAGCGAGCGAAACGCTTTTCGGGGGCTCTGCGAGACATTGGATTGAAAGGCCTGGTGAGCGGGCCTATGCCCAAGTGCCAACAGCGGCCAACATGTTACTCGGCGTGCGCGTAATCAACCTTGGCACGGCGAGCGGTGGCCTTTTCCCAATCGCTGGTGCCCTCAAAGACATCCTGCTTGTAGGGATTGCGGCCGAGCTTCTTGGCGCGGTAGGCGATGTAGATGATCGCGGCGACGTTGGCGACCAGTGCGGCGATCGAGACCGCGGTAGCGGCGCCGGGGTCGATCGTAGAGTGGGTCACAAAGATGGACTCCTCCTGGAAGTACGGGAACACCTGGGCAAACATGCACCAAATGGCCAGCGTAAAGGCGCGGTTCTGGATCCAGCCGCCCTTGTTCCAGATAAAGGCGGCGACGGTGGGCGCCAGCAGCAGCGCAAAGCCGCAGAACCAGGAGTGGGTGGGCAGGCAGTTGTAGGTGTAGCAGAAGTTCCAGATGTCGTAGGCGATGATGTAGACCCAGGTCATGTCGGGCCACAGCATGTCGGTCTTGTCCTCGGAGGCGTAGACGCTCCACCAACCGGTCATGCAGAAGATGTTGATGATACCGGCGATGCCGTTGAACACGTTGTTCCAGCCGGCCAGCTGCGTGGCGCCCTCGGAGGTGACCCAGGTGGACTCGCCCAGGACAAAGAAGTGATAGGCGCTCTCAAAGTCGGACACGACGGCGATCATGATGTTGATGGCGACGATCACAAACGGCCACGCGCGGAACCAATGCGCCTTGCCGATCTTGCCCCACTGGTACTTAATGGCAATGAAGCCCCAGCAACCGGCCAGCGCCGCGTACACCTTGGCGTAGTGGAACCAGCTGTTCTGGTACACATGGGTGGGGTTGGTGAGCGCCCACTCGGCACCCTGCGAGACGCCGATGGCGATGGCGACGCAGTAGATGGTCATGGCCAGCGGAGCCACGCCAAAGATGATGGCCGCGCCCAGCTTGGTGCGGCGGCCGACCTCGTTGAGCACGATCAGGCCAATAAAGACCATGGCCCAGCCGGCCCAGTGGATAAGGGTATCGCTACCCCAAACATCGAACAGCATGCTGCTCTCCTTTCACACGCCCGCGGCCCCTCTTCCGATCGCGGGCAGTTTGGCCAAATGTCGTCAGTTCTGGGGCTTGCGCTCCGGATACTTGGCGGTATAGCCCTCGATGTGGAGTGTCGAGGCGATGATTTCCTTGACCGTCTCGTCGGGCACATCGGGGTGCGTGCGGATATACATCAACAGTCCCATGATGAGGGTGTAGAACGTCTCGTAGACATGGTCGATGCGTAGCTCATGATGGGCGACAAAATCCACCACGGTGGTGTCGCAGATGTACTGAGCCACTCGCTGAACCACGTTGTGCAAAAAGCCGCCGTAGAGCGCGCCACTGCTTGAGGTGAGCGTACTCGGCAGTTCGTGGCCGCTGGCGACCAGACGCTTAAAGAGCGGGGCGACGGTGTCGAGCGCGCCCTCGATATCGCCGACGGTGCGGCCGGCGTTCCACTGCTCGAGCTCGGAGATAAAGCCGTCGATTGCCTCGTCCATAACGGCGGTGACGGCGGCATCCATATCGGCAAAGTAGTGGTAGAACAGCGAACGCGCGCAGCCAGCCCGCTTGGTCACGGCCGATACCGAAAGATGGGACACACCAAGCTCGGCGCTCACGGCGCGCACAGCGGCGAGGATCTCGCGACGGCGCTCGTCGCCCGTCAGGCGTTTTGCCGCGCTATCGGATGCGGGGACGGCATCGACCACAGAGATATCTGCTGCGTTGTTGCCCATGTTTTGCCGCCTTTCATCCTCTTTTGCCTGACCGTTCGCCTAACAGTCTTGAATATTGTTGACGGTTCGTCAATACTGTTTTTGACACAATGTCAACAATAGCGGGTGAACGGCATGGGGGCATGTCGAACCCGTACAAAGAGGGGCGCCGCGGTCTCGCCGGGCTGTGGCAAGAGAAGGGACGACTATGATTCTCAGCGGACCGGGGATTAGCTATACCGAGCCCGATATCGGCGCGGAGTTCGTGCCGCCGATACCGGAGCATCCGCGCGAGGCCATCGTCAAACTGTGTGAGCACTGCACCAACCGCCTGCTGCACCGCGACGAGCTGCTGGGCTACGAGTACTGGTCGTTTGCCGAGGCCGCAACCGACGAGCAGGCCGAAGTGCTCTGCAAGATGAAGATGCGCCGTCCCTATACGCTGCCCGAGATGGGCAAGCTCACCGGCATGCCCGAGGCCGATATCGAAAAAATGCTCGACGACATGAGCTACACGGGTCTGCTCGAGTACAACTGGGAAAACCCCGAGCGCGCCAAGCAGTGGGTGCTGCCCATGCTGGTGCCGGGTTCCGCCGAGTTCCTCAACATGCGCGTGAGCCAGCTCGAGGAGCATCCGGTCTATGCCAAGTTCTTTGAGCAGGCGTCCAAGGGACCGCTGTCCAAGGCCACGCCGATGGTGCCGCCCGGCGGTGCCGGCATCGGCATGCATGTCATTCCGGTCGAGAAGGCCATCGATGCTGCGAGCACCTCGGTGCCGATCGAGCATATCGAGCATTGGCTCGACAAATACGAAGGTAAGTATGCCGCTAGCACCTGCAGCTGCCGCGCGAGCCGTCGCGTGATGGGAGAGGGCTGCGCCGACGACCCGGCCGATTGGTGCATCGCCGTGGGCGATATGGCCGACTACGTGGTCGAGACCGACCGCGGCCATTATGTGACGCGCGAGGAGGTCTACGACATCCTGCGCCAGGCCGAGGACAACGGCTTTGTGCACCAGATCACCAACATCGACGGTGAGAACAAAATCTTCGCCATCTGCAACTGCAACGTCAACGTGTGCTACGCCCTGCGCACTTCGCAGCTGTTCAACACGCCCAACCTGTCGCGCTCGGCCTACGTCGCCAAGGTCGAGAAGGACAAGTGCGTGGCCTGCGGTCGCTGCGTTGAGGTGTGTCCGGCCGGCGCCGCCAAACTGGGCCAGAAGCTCTGTAGCAAAAAGGCTGGCGGACAGGTGCCCGAGTATCCGCGCCAGGAGCTGCCCGATGCCACCAAGTGGGACCACACCAAGTGGTCGCCCAACTACCGCAACGACAACCGTATCGAGACGCATGAGTCCGGCACCGCTCCCTGCAAGACGGCCTGCCCCGCGCACGTTGCCGTTCAGGGCTATTTGAAGCTCGCGGCGCAGGGCCGCTATGACGAGGCGTTGGCGCTCATCAAGCGCGAGAACCCGTTGCCCGCTATCTGCGGCCGTGTGTGCAACCGCCGCTGTGAGGATGCCTGCACCCGCGGTCGCGTGGACGAGGCCGTGGCCATCGACGAGGTCAAGAAGTTTATCGCCCAGCGCGATCTGGATGCCGCGACTCGCTATGTCCCACCTGTGGTGACCCCGACGCGTGCCGGCGGCTTCGACCAGAAGATCGCCATCATCGGCGCCGGTCCGGCCGGTCTGTCCTGCGCCTTCTATCTGGCCGAGAAGGGCTACAAGCCCGTCGTGTTCGAGAAAAACGAGCGCCCGGGCGGCATGCTCACCTACGGCATTCCCAGCTTTAAGCTGCAGAAGGACGTTATCGAGGCCGAGGTCGAGGTCATTCGCCTGATGGGCGCCGAGTTCCGCTATGGCGTGGAGGTCGGTCGCGATGTGACGCTCGACGAGCTTCGCGCGCAGGGCTTTAAAGCCTTTTACGTGGCCATTGGCTGCCAGGGTGGCCGCCTTGCCGGTATTCCGGGCGAGGATGCCGAGGACGTGACCGTGGCCGTCGACTTTTTGCGCGAGGTCAACAGCGGCAAGATCGACGCGCTGCCCGGGCGCACCATCGTGGTGGGCGGCGGCAACGTGGCCATCGATGTCGCGCGCAACGCCTGCCGTCTGGGTTCCGAGCACGTTGAGATGTTCTGCCCGGAGAGCGAGGTCAAGATGCCTGCCAGCGAGGAGGAGCGTCGCGAGGCCATTGAGGACGGCGCGCACATTAGCTGCGGCTGGGGCCCCAAGGAGATTCACCTGGACGAGGCCGGTCGTGTGTGCGGTATCACCTTTAAGCGCTGCACGCGTGTCTTTGACGACGAGGGCCGTTTTGCGCCCGAGTATGACGAGAACGACTTGCGCCGTGTCGATGCCGACCGTGTCGTCATGTCGATTGGCCAGTCCATTGTGTGGGGCGACCTGCTGGCTGGCTCCAAGGTGGAGCTCGGCCGCAGCCAGGGCGCCCTTGCCGATCCGCAGACGTACCAGACCGCCGAGCCCGACATCTTTGTGGGCGGCGACGTCTACACCGGTCCCAGCTTTGCTATCGACGCCATCGCCGCCGGTCACGAGGCCGCCGTGTCCATCCATCGCTTTGTGCAGCCGGGCTCCACGCTCACCATCGGCCGCAACCAGCGCCGCTACACCGCGCTTGACCGCGACGATGTTGTGATTGAGAGCTATGACAACGCAAGCCGCGAGGTGGCACGTGTCGACCGCGAGCGCGAGAAGGCTGCGCCCTTTAGCGAGTACGTCGAGACCTTTACCGAGGAGCAGGTGCGCGCCGAGACCGCTCGCTGCTTGGGCTGCGGTGCCTCGATCGTCGACCCCAACAAGTGCATCGGCTGCGGCCTGTGCACCACCAAGTGCGCGTTTGACGCCATCCATCTGGATCGCGACCGCCCCGAGTGCTCCACGATGGTCAAATACGAGCAAAAGCTCCCCAGCCTCGGCAAGTACGCTTTGAAGCGTGCGATCAAAATCAAATTTGGGAAGAAATAAAAAACGCAACAAACAAGAGAACGGCGTAGAGAACGGTTGGACAGCGAGCGAGTCCCAGGCGTGGCGAGGTGCCTTGAAAGAGGAGGGCATAGGGCTTTTGCCCATGCCCGACGATTGAAAGGCAGATCGTCCGTCTGGGGCTCGCGCAGCGTCAAGTCGACCGCCGTTCGTTAGAACGGCGGAAGAAAAAGTGCATGAATTAGGAATCGTCTATCACATCATTCGCGATGTCGAGAATGTGGCGCGCGCCAATGGCGTGAGTCGCGTTTCGAGCGTGACGCTGCTCCTGGGCGAGGTCTCGGGCGTCGTTCCCGATCTGCTGCTTGATGCTTGGCGCTGGGCGGCAGATAAAAAGCCTATCACGCAGGGCGCGGAGCTTATTGTGGAGCCTGTCGAGGCCGTGACGCATTGCGAGGCGTGCGGCTGCGACTACGCGACGGTCGAGCACGGCAAGACCTGCCCCCATTGCGGTAGCGGCGAGACCTATCTGCTGCAGGGCCAGGAGGTCATGATCAAGCAGATCGAGACCCCCGACGAGGACCCGACAGACGCTGCCCCCGACGGCCTATCCGATGCCCCCGATGCCGTCGACGCCGCCAACCCCCTCCACATCGCCTAACTTAGTCGTTGGGGACGTTCTTAAACGACTAGTCATTAAAGAACGTCCCTAACGACTACTTTGCTAGATCATATTTCTTACCATTAGTCAAGCACCATCTGTTTAAACGAAATAGCCTCAACGCGAGCACATTTGTGTCTGTTTAAAACCGGCAATAATGAACAGCGTGCTCAATTCGGTCATGTAAATAGATCAGCTATCAATCCTCAGCAGCAAATCAGCCAAAATACTGGAATGTAATCAGCTTGTAACAAAACAAGACGTTTAAACAAATAATGCTACCTTTTGCAGTTTTTCAAACAATTCTGCTGTATTTGCAGCTATACTCCATAACTGTCGTGTAGGAATTACGTAGACAAAAAGGAGGTTATGTGATGGTAAGTATTGTTCTTGCTAGCCATGGTGACTTGGCGGCTGGAATCAAGCAGACGGGCTCGATGGTCTTTGGCGATCAGCCGTCTGTTGCCGTGGTCTCGCTCGAGCCGAGCATGGGCCCCGACGACTTCCGTGCCAAGGTCGAGGAGGCAATCGCTTCCTTCGAGGACCAGGAGCAGGTGCTCTTCCTCGTTGATCTGTGGGGCGGCACGCCGTTCAACCAGATCAGCGGGCTCATCGAGGGCCACGATTCCTGGGCTATCGTCACCGGTGTCAACCTGCCTATGCTCATCGAGGCATATTCGCAGCGCTTTGACGCAAAGAACACTGCACATGCGATCGCAAAACATCTCGTGACTGAGGCTAAGGCCGGCGTGCGCGTCAAGCCCGAGTCTCTGGAGCCCGAGGAGAAGAAGCCGGCTGCGGCCGCCGCTGCTCCTGCGGGTGCCATTCCTCCGGGAACGGTGATCGGCGACGGGCACATCAAGATCGCCCACGTCCGTATCGACACGCGCCTGCTGCATGGTCAGGTGGCCACCACGTGGACCAAGCAGATCAACCCCAACCGCATCATCGTGGTCTCCGACGGCGTTGCTCACGACGAGCTCCGCAAGACCATGATCGAGCAGGCTGCCCCTCCGGGAGTCCACGCCAACGTCGTGCCTATCAAGAAGATGGCCGAGGTCGTCAAGGACACGCGCTTTGGCGACACCAAGGCGATGCTGCTGTTCGAGAACCCGCAGGATCTGCTCAGGGCCATCGAGGCCGGCGTCGACATCAAGGAAGCCAACATCGGTTCCATGGCCCACTCCAAGGGCAAGGTCGTCGTCACTAACGCCGTCGCCATGGGCGATGACGATGTCAAGACCATCGAGGCTCTCAAGGCCAAGGGCGTCAAGTTCGAGGTCCGCAAGGTTCCTTCGGATTCCTCCGAGGATCTCGACGCCATGTTGAAGAAAGCTAAGGCCGAACTGGCCGCTCAAGCATAGTAAAGGAGGGTCCGATACATGTCTGCAATCACTATTCTGCTTGTTGCGATTGTCGCGTTGCTTGCCGGTATGGAAGGCATTCTGGATGAGTTCCAGTTCCATCAGCCGCTCGTGGCATGCACGCTTATCGGTCTCGTAACCGGTCACCTTCAGGAGGGCATCCTCCTGGGCGGTTCGCTCCAGATGATGGCCCTTGGCTGGGCTAACGTCGGCGCCGCCGTCGCGCCTGACGCCGCTCTGGCCTCGGTCGCTTCTTCGATCATCATGGTGCTCGCCCTCAACGGTGGCGCCACCGATTCGGCCAAGGCCGTTACCGCCGCCATCGCCGTCGCCGTCCCGCTGTCGGTCGCTGGTCTGTTCCTGACCATGATCTGCCGTACCCTGGCTACCGCTATGGTTCACGCCATGGACGCCTGCGCCGAGAAGGGCGACTTCGCCGGCATCGAGCGTTGGCAGTACGCCGGCATCCTCATGCAGGGTGTTCGTATCGCCATCCCGGCAGTACTTCTGTGCATCATCCCGGCCGAGGCCGTTACCAACGCGCTTAACGCTATGCCCGATTGGCTGTCCGGCGGCATGGCTGTCGGCGGCGGCATGGTCGCTTCCGTCGGTTACGCCATGGTCATCAACATGATGGCCACCAAGGAGACCTGGCCGTTCTTCATCCTCGGCTTTGTCCTTGCTGCCATCCCTCAGCTCACGCTGATCGCCCTTGGCCTCATCGGCATCTCCCTTGCCCTCATCTACCTTGGCCTTAAGGATCTGGCCAAGCAGGGTGGCGGCATGGGCGGTGGCTCCGGTGACCCGCTCGGCGACATTCTGAACGATTACGAGTAGGAGGGGAGTGATACATATGGCAGAGAACAAGATTCAGCTCACCAAGGCTGACCGTAAGAAGGTTTGCTTCCGTCATCAGTTCCTTCAGGGCTCGTGGAACTACGAGCGTATGCAGAACGGCGGCTGGTGCTTCGCAATGATCCCTGCGATCAAGAAGCTCTACACCAGCAAGGATGACCAGATTGCCGCTCTTAAGCGCCACCTGGAGTTCTATAACACCCACCCCTATGTTTCCGCCCCCGTCATTGGCGTTACCCTCGCCCTCGAGGAGGAGCGCGCCAACGGTGCTCCGATTGACGACGTCGCCATTCAGGGCGTCAAGGTCGGTATGATGGGCCCGCTCGCCGGCGTCGGCGACCCCGCCTTCTGGTTCACCCTTCGCCCGATTCTGGGTGCACTGGGCGCTTCCCTGGCCCTGTCCGGCAGCATCGCCGGTCCGCTGCTGTTCTTCTTCGCGTGGAACATCATCCGTTACGCCTTCCTGTGGTACACGCAGGAGTTTGGCTACAAGGTCGGCTCCTCCATCGCCAAGGACCTCTCCGGCGGTCTGATGGGCAAGGTCACCGAGGGTGCTTCCATCCTGGGTATGTTCATCATC
The DNA here is from genome assembly GCA_019425015.1 of Collinsella sp. Taxonomy (GTDB): domain Bacteria; phylum Actinomycetota; class Coriobacteriia; order Coriobacteriales; family Coriobacteriaceae; genus Collinsella. The sequence goes on along the minus strand of JAHYYJ010000011.1, from coordinate 40,359 downwards.
GGCGCCCTGGTCGAGCGCTGGGTGTCCATCTCCTTCACCCCGGTCGTCTCCAAGGTCACGCAGTCCGCTGGCGCCTATATCGACTGGGCCAACCTGCCCGCCGGTTCTGAGGGCATCAAGCAGGCATTGACGATGTACAGCTCTGTCGGTGCCAACGCACTCGACCCGGTGAAGGTCACCACGCTTCAGGCCAACCTCGATCAGCTCATCCCCGGCCTTGCCGCCGTGTGCCTGACCCTTCTGGTCTGCAAGCTCCTCAAGAAGAAGGTCAGCCCGATCGTCATCATCCTGGCTCTCTTCGCCGTCGGCATCATCGGTCGCGTCTGCGGCTTCATGTAAGCACGCTTCGGCTTAAGACCGAGAGTTGCTAGGCAAGGGCTTTTGAGCCATTGAAACGGACCGCACCCGGTGGGTACACTGGATGCGGTCCGATTGTTTTATTTGGAGGGCGAGGCGCGTATGGCGCAATCTCAGAACAGCACGGTCGATCTGGCAACGCCGGCAACCTGCCTGATGGGGCTTACCAGTCACGGTAACGTGATGGTGGGCAATAAGGCGTTTGAGTACTATAACGAGCGTAATCCCGAGGATTATATCCAAATCCCGTGGGACGAGGTCGACTATATTGCCGCCGAGGTTTTGCGCGGCACCAAGAAGATTACGCGTTTTGCTATCTTCACCAAGGACAACGGCCACTTTACGTTTTCGACGCGCGACGATAAAGAGACGCTTCGCGCGGTCCGTAAGTACGTCGACGAGGATAAGCTCGTGCGTTCGCCCGACTTTATCGATGTGACGGCCAAGGGCGCCAAGAGCATCCCCTCCGTCATCAAGAACCTTTTCCACAAAGGCAACTAGTCGTTGGGTAGTCGTCTGCGACACTCTTAAACGACCAGTCATTAAAGGACGTCGCAGACGACTATCTCGAAGAGCGGCTATGCGCTGCATGGTAGTGGCGCAAATCTGCTACACTAATACAACATGCCTCCGTAGCTCAGGGGATAGAGCACCGCTCTCCTAAAGCGGGTGTCGACGGTTCGAATCCGCCCGGGGGCACCAGAGATTGATCGAGCCCGGTACACCGCCACGGTGCCGGGCTCTTCTGGTTCATGCCATGTCAAAAACGAAGCGCCCGCTTGCTGGGGGAGCAAGCGGGCGCCTGTGAGTGAATATGTTTGCGGCGAGAGCCGTAATGGGCGGTGGGGTGGCGACTAGTTGACCGTACCGGAATCGTCGCCCGTGCCCGAGCCCGAACCCGAACCCGAGCCAGAAAGTGCGACCGTCAGCGTAATCGTGCTGTCGGTAGACTGCTTGCCGGTGGGGGAGACGCCCGTAACGGTGGCGTTTTCGTTGCCGCTCACGGGGTTACCGTTCTGATCGCAGAATGCGATGTTGTAGAACCCGGCGTTGTTGAGCGCGGTAACGGCGGCGGAGATGCTCTTGCCGTACAGGTTGCCCGGAACGCTGGCTTTGCCGGACTTCTTGGCAATGACGACGGTAATCGTGGCGCCAGGCTTCTGCTTGCCGCTGGGGTTCCAGCTAATCACGGTGCCCTCGGTAACCGAATCGTTCTCCTGGTAGCTCACGTCGACGCCAAAGCCTGCCATATCGAGGGCGTTGCGCGCCTGGGCCTCGGTCATGTCGGTCAGATCGGGGACGGAGGTGGTGTCAGGACCGCTGGAGACCTTGTACGAGATGGTCGTGCCCTTCTCGACTTCCTTACCGGGTTTGGTGCCCTGCTCAAAGACCTGGCCCTCATCGGCCTCGTTGGCCTCCTCGGAGGCGTTGCCCTTCAGGCCAACGCTTGCCAGCGCGGCTTCTGCCTGGTCCTTGGTCAGGCCGACAAGCTGGGGAACCTCAACCTTCTCGGAGGGCTTGGGGCCCTTGGAGATTACCAGGTTCACCTTGGTGCCCTTGGCCTTCTTGGTTTTGCCGTTGGGCGTCTGCTCGGCGACCTTGCCCTCGTCGATATCGTCGTTGTAGCTTTGGTCGATGGTGCCGACCTCGAGGCCGGCTTCCTTGATCTGCTCGACGGCAGTCTGCTGGTCCTTGCCCAGCACATCGGGCACGGTGACCTGCTCGCCGCCAAAGAGTCCTGTGGCAAAGGCCACCACGATACCGATGACGGCAACGGCTGCCACCACGGCGGCGATGATCTTGTTCTTGTTGGATTTGGGCTTTTCGACCTCGTAGGAGCCGGTGGAGCCCGAAACCGAGCTACGGGCGGTATTCTGGCCGCTCACGCCCGAGACGGGACGTACCATGGCGCGCGTCTGATCGGAAAGCTCGCGAGTCTTGGTGGCGCCCAGCTCACCGGGTGCACCGATGATGCGCGTGGGCTCCGAGATGTTGACGGCACGGCCCGACAGGTAGCTGTTGAGCACCTGACGCAGCTCGTCGGCGGTCTGGAAGCGGTTTGCCGGGTCCTTCTCCATGCACTTGAGGATGATGTGCTCAAGGTCGGCGTCGACACCGGAGTTGATCTGGCTCGGCGGAATAGGCAGCTCGTTGACCTGCTTGAGTGCGACCGAGATGGCGTCATCACCGTCAAAGGGCACGCGGCCGGTGGCGCACTCGTACATCACGACGCCCAGCGAGTAGATATCCGAGGTGGGGCCGAGGTCCTGACCACGGGTCTGCTCGGGACTGACGTAGTGGGCGGTTCCCAGCACGTTGTTGTCTTGCGTGAGGTGGCTGTTCTTGGCGCGCGCGATGCCAAAGTCCATCACCTTGATGTTGCCGTCGGGCAGCACCATGATGTTCTGCGGCTTGATGTCGCGGTGGATGATCTCGTGCTTGTGGGCGACCGAAAGCGCGGAGCTGATCTGCGAGCCGATCTGGGCGACCTTCTTGGGGTCGAGGGCGCCGTGGCTCTTGATGCCGCTCTTAAGGTCGGTGCCGCGCAGGTACTCCATGACGATGTAATAGGTGTCGCCGTCCTTGCCCCAATCGTAGACGCCCACGATATAGGGGGAGGAGAGACCGGCTGCTGCCTGGGCCTCCTGCTTAAAGCGTGCGGCGAAGGTTGCGTCGCCAGCATACTGCGGCAGCATGATCTTGACGGCTACCGTGCGGTCGAGGACCTGGTCCTGCGCACGGAAGACGGTCGCCATGCCGCCTGTCCCCACCTTATCCTTGAGGAGGTATCTTCCCCCGAGGACCCTCTGTTCCATTCCTGCTCCTAACATAACTATTCGCTCAACGATGTGTGTAGTACCTACGATGTGGCCGCTGGGGCCGTGTGGCGCGTTGCCGCTAACTCTTCGGCCGCGGCGTGCCTCGGGTGTCCGATTCGATCATGGACATCACGCTCCCTGTGCGGCAAGCGCCGCGGTCAGGACGATGCCGGCAATCTTGGCCGCCTTGACGTCATGCTTCTCGTAATCCTCCAAGGCCACCGAGATGGCGACCGTGGGTGAATCGTAAGGCGCAAAGCCAACGAACATCGAGTTGACGTTGGTGCCGCCGGTCTCGGCCGAGCCGGTCTTGCCGGCGACCTTGACGCCGGGGACCTGGGCATCGGTGCCGGTACCGGACTGGACGACGGCGAGCATGGCCTGCTTGACCTGGTCGGCCGTGGCGGAGCTGACGGCCTGACCCAGCGAGCGGGACTGCGTGGTCTTGACCACAGTTCCGTCCGGGGCGAGTACCTGGGCTACAAAGTACGGGTCCATGACCACGCCACTGTTAGCGATGGCGGCGGCAATCACGGCGTTTTGCATGACGGTGGTCTGCGGCCCGGGCGTGTGGTCCATGCCGACAGGCTGGCCGGCGCCGGCCCAGGCGGTCTCCCACTCGGTCATGAGCGACGGGTCGGCCATGATGGAGGCCGCGGAGGTCAGGTCCTGGCCGAGCTTTTGGCCGTAGCCAAAGGCGTTGGCAAACTGCACGAGCGTGTTTGCGCCAACTTCGTTTGCCACCTGGCCAAAGACGACGTTGGAGGACACGGCAAAGGCCTGCTGCAGGCTGATGGTGCCGTAGCTCTCGTTGGCATAGTTGGTGACCGGTGCGTTGCCGATGTCCATGGAGCCGGGCGCCTGGTAGGTGCTGGTAAGGCTGGCGGTACCGGTCTCGAGTGCCGCGGAAAGCGTAACGACCTTAAACGTGGAGCCCGGCGTGTACAGCGCGTCCATGGCGCGATTGTACATGGAGCCGTCCTCGCCGCCGCCCGCCTGCAGCAGGGCGTCGATGTTGGTGTTGTCGTAGGTGGGCGAGCTGGCACATGCGAGTACCGCGCCGGTACGCGGGTCGATGACCACTACAGCGCCCTTAAAGCCCTTGAGTGCCTGCTCGGCCGCCGTCTGGATACGCGAGTCGATGGTGAGCTTGGCGGTGTTGCCCGGCTGGGTCTGGCCCGCGAGCGACGCGATGGCGTTGTTCCAGCTGGAGTAGTCCTTAGAACCGGTGAGCGTGTCGTTCATGACGCTCTCGATGGCGGTGGTGCCATACTGCTGGCTCACGTAGCCAACCACGTGCGCTGCCAGGTTACCGTTGGGGTAGGAGCGTACGTAGGTGCCGTCCTCCTGCTGCAGCGACTCGGCCAGCGTCACGCCGTCGGACGTGATGATGGAGCCGCGCTGGATGTACTTGGAGCGGGCGATGGTGTGGTTGTTGGTCGGCATGTCCTGATAGTCCTTGGCCTTAATGACCTGGACATAGGTGAGGTTGCCGATAAGGATGGCGAACAGCGCCGTAAAGGCGAGCACCGCACGGGTTAGACGGTTGGCGAGCGCAACGCGGCCGAGCACACCGGATTCAGGCGTGTCGAGCAGGCGACGGCGCATGCGCGAGCCGACGGAATGGCTGCCGCTGCCGTAGGAAGACGAGGTGGCAAAGCGCGTGCCCGTCGGGGCGGCGGCAGATGCGACCTGATCATCGGTGATGGCGGCCATGGTGCCGGTGCCGGTAAGCTCGGCCTCGCGTCCGGTCGCCTCGTCACCGGCGCGCAGCAGGAGCGCGACGATGATAAAGCTTGCCAGCAGCGAGGAGCCGCCCTGGCTCATAAAGGGCAGGGTGACGCCGGTCAGCGGGATCAGGCGGGTTACGCCGCCAACGATCAAGAAGGCCTGGAAGCTGATGGCTGCCGTAAGACCGGTGGCGCTAAAGGCGGCAAGGTCGGATTTAGCGCGGGCAGCCGTGGTGAGGCCACGCACGGCAAAAAGCATAAACAGGATGAGCACGGCGCCGCCGCCCAAAAGGCCCATCTCCTCGCCGATAGCCGAAAAGATAAAGTCGGACTCGACGACGGGGATGTTGTTGGCCATGCCGTTGCCGATGCCAACACCGACCAGGCCGCCATCGGCAAGCGAGAAGAGCGACTGGACGATCTGGTAGCCCTGGCCCTGGGCGTCCTTAAACGGATCGACCCAAACCTGGAAACGCACCTGAACGTGAGACAGGAACTTGTAGGCGCCCACAGCTCCAACGGCTAAGAGCGCAAGGCCGATAACGACATACGAAAAGCGCCCCGTGGCAACGTAGAGCATCAGCAAGAAGATGGTGTAGAACAGCACGGCCGAACCCAGGTCGCGTTCGAAGACGACGACGAGCAGGCACACACCCCACACGGCAAACAGCGGCAGCAGCAGTCGCAGGCGAGGGATCTTAAAGCCCAGGATCTTGCGGTTGGAGATGGAGAGCAGCTCGCGGTTCTCGGCCAGGTACCCGGCCAGGAACAGCACGATAAAGACCTTGGCGAACTCGCCAGGCTGGATGGTAAAGCCCGCGATGCGAATCCACAGCTTGGAGCCCGAGATCGTGGTGCCGATAAAGATGGGCAGCATCAGCAGGATGATGCCGATGATGCCAAAGGTGTACTTGTAGCGCATGACCACGTCGAGGTTTTTGACCAGTGCGAGCGTTCCCACCATCAGGGCCACCGAGACAAACAGGATGATGAGCTGTGAGATGGCGAGAGCGGGGGCGAGGCGTGTCACGAACGTGATGCCGATGCCCGAAAGTATAAATACGATGGGTAGGATGGCGGGGTCGGCGCCGGGCGCCAAGATGCGCACGGCGATATGTGCCGCGGCGAAGGCGGCAAAGAGGCCGATCGGCACGGCGAGCGTCTCAAAGGAGATGGCGGCGCCCGCGGTGAGCACGTACATCGCATACAGCAGGATGACGGGGAACGCCGAGGCGATGAGCAAGAGCAGTTCGGTGTTGCGGCGACTCATAAGCGGCACTCCCTTTCTAATTCTTATCGGAGGCTTCGGCCTCGGCGGACTGTTCGGCGGTTTTCTCGGAATCTGATTCGGAGGTCGATCTCTGGTCGGTGTTGTCGCGAATCGTTTGCGCGTCGATCACCTGGCGGGTCTGCTCCTCGTCGATCTGGTGGCGGTACTTGGATATCGTGTCCTGCGCATCGTCGACACTTGTTTGCGGAATACCCGCCTTGAGGCGGTTTTGCGTGTCTTCGGGCAGGTCGGACAGCTTGATACTGGTTTCGCTTTCGAGCCAGTGAAGCTTGAGTCCGAGCGGCTTGCCGGGAAGGCCGCGCCAGACGGCGACATTGCCCTGGTAGGTACCCAGGTAGTACGAGCCGGTGACACCCGTGTAGGCCCAGATGGCAGCCGCCAGCACCAAGACGAGACCTAAGACGACGCCGATGGTGACGTTGCGGCGACGCACGCGTTGCGCCTCGCGCATAACGCCATCGTCAACCAGGTCAACGACTACTACGGTCACGTTGTCGTGGCCGCCGGCGGCAAGCGCCGCGTCCACTAGGTTGTCAACGCAGATTTGCGCGGTTGAGGACTGCGTGGCGATGTTCTCGATATCGCTATCGGGAATCATGCTCGAAAGGCCGTCAGAGCACAGTATCAGGCGGTCGCCTTCCTCGATATGCAGAGTGAAGTGGTCGGCATACATGGCGGGGTCTGAGCCCAGCGCACGGGTGATGACCGAACGGTTGGGGTGGACGCGAGCCTCGTCTGCCGTGATCTCGCCGGCGTCCACGAGCTCCTCCACGTAGGAGTGGTCGCGGGTCACGCGGATGAGCGTGCCCTCGTGGAGCAGGTAGGCGCGAGAGTCGCCCACGTGGGCGATGGCGAGCGTGTCGTTTTCGATATAGGCGCAAGTGGCTGTGCAGCCCATGCCGGGCTTGCCTAGGCCGTTCAGGGCCGCCTCGATTACGGCGGCGTTAGCTGCCTCGACGGCTGCCGCCAGGCGTGCTGCGTCGGCGGACTGCGGGGCCGTCTTGGCAATAGTCTCGACGGCGATGGAAGAGGCTACCTCGCCGGCGGCGTGACCGCCCATGCCGTCGCATACGCAAAAGAGCGGCGACTGCACCAGGTAGGAATCCTCATTGTGCGGGCGCACACAGCCAACGTCGGAGCGGGCACCCCACATGAGTTGCGTGGTGGTGCCGGCATCATAGGTCGAGTCGGTCTCGATGCGCTCCTCGGTCAGGGGCTCAAAGCTCATGGTCGAGCCGGGGTCTTTGAGCTTGGCTTCAACGGCGGCTACGTCGATCTCGGCTGTGTCACCGGGAGAGACGGTGTCGGTCTCGGCGTTTGATTCGGAATCGCCGGTGTCCGGGGAGTCGGGCTCCTCGGACACGCGGGCGGTCGACTCGTCGTCTTGCGGGCTGACGTCTATAGGCTCGGGCGCCGGCGTAGACACGGGCGCAACCTCGGATGCCGGGGCTATGGGAAACGCCGGCGCGGCGGGCTCGGGTGCCGCAAACACCGCAGCGCTCTCGTTGATTGCCGCGGCGACAGGCTCTGCAAAGTGAGCTGGCGCCGGGGTTGCTTCGGGCGCTGTGGGCTGTTCCGCGGCATGTGCGCCGATGGGTGCCGCTACGGTATCCTCTTCGTCCTCGTTATCGGCGAGATCCGAAATATCATGCGTTACATGCGAAAGAGGCAGGGAGAACACGGTGTCCTCGGGTTCCACGGGTGCGGAGCCCGCCGGAGCGGCGTGGGCCGGCGCAGCTGTGGCGGCAGCCGGTGCCTCGGTCATAGTCGCGGACTTGTTCTCCTCGTCGATCATCGACGGTTCACCTTCATGACCACGTCGCCAATCTGGACTTCGTCGCCCTCGCGCAGCGTTGCGGGCTCCACAAGCTGGCGGCCGTTGACGAGCGTGCCGTTAAGCGAGTTGAGGTCTTCGATGATGAGCGCCGGGCCCTGCAGCGAAAAGCGCGCATGCGAGGCCGAGACGAACGGTTCGTTGATGCAGATGTCCGAAGATGGCGAGCGACCGACGATGACGGGGCCGAGCATGTCTACGTGGATGCCGCGGATACCGCGCGGACCCTTGTCCACATCGATCGTCCAGATAGCCGAGTCGCGGCGCTGTCCGCGCACAAGTCCCACGCCGGTCTTCATGACGGCGAACAGGAAGATATAGAGCAGGGCGACCAGGACGATGCGGCCTGCAAAAAGGACGATATCGATGTTCATAAGAGACTATCCCCTAAATTCAAAGGTGCTCAGGCCAAACGTCAGCAGATCGCCGTTGCGCAGCGGGCAGCGCGTAATGCGGCGGTTGTTGACGAGCGTGCCGTTGGTGGAATTGAGGTCCTCGATCGACCAATCCGAGCCCGTAAAGGTGAGCTGGGCGTGGCGGCGCGACACGTTGGGGTCGCGCAGGGCAATATCGGAAACCGAGCGCTCGCGACCGATAGTCACCTGTGCGGAGGTGATGCTATGGCTCTCGCCGCTCACGACGTCGACGAGCTGGGCGAGCGGGCGCTGCGGGGCGCGAGTGCTCGCCATGTTGGAGGCGATGCCGGCTGCGGCGCCTAGGCCCACGGCGGCACCGGTCGCGGCGGCTCCGCCCATGCCGGCAAGCGCGTCGCGCGAGACGGTCTGCGGCACCGGGATGGGTGCTGCGGCGGGGTCGGGGACGCTAGGCGCGAAGGGGTCTGCCACGGCAAGCGGGTCGGGAGCGGCGGCGCGAGGCGTCGGCTGCTGCTGGGGCATGGCGGCGGGGCGCTGCTGCTGCGGGGCAGCAAACTGCTGCTGGCCGGCGCGCGGGGCGCTGGCGGCACGGCTTGCCGCGGAGTTGTTTTGGCCCAGACCGTTTTGATAGGCGCGCTCTTCTTCGTACAGGCGGCCGAGCGTGGGGGCATCGACGTTCTCGGCAAAGACCGAGAACTTGCCGGCGCGCAGCTGCGGATCGATCATAAAGCGCACGAGGGGCTCGCCGACAAAGACATAGCGGCGCTTTTCGGCCTGCGCCTTCACAAACTCGCGGACCTCGCGCGAAAGCTCGGGGTAGAACGGGGCGAGCATGGGATCGTCGTCGGCGGCGATCAGGATGGTATAGAGTGCCGGCGCCGTGTTGACGCCGTTGATCACCAGAGTCTGATCCTCCATGTCGCGAGCGGCCTGCTTGGCAAGCTTCTTAAAGGAGAACGGGGCACGGGTGGCACCGAAGATGCCGGCCACGTGGTCCTCGAAGATGTTCAGGAAGTTCACGAAAGATCACTCTCCGTATAGGTTCTTTGGTATCCGAGCAAATATAGGCATATCCCAACGATTATAGAGGATAGGGTTCCCGCAACCGCCGCCTTGGCGACGACCGCGGCTGCAAGGCTGGCAATTTCCATATGGTGTGCAAGACAGGACGCCGCTGCGCAGCCGATGCCGGCGACAGCGATGGCGGCGATTACGGCAAGGTTTGAGCCCTGATCGGCACGCTTGGCATGGGCGTTGAGCAGCGCAGATGACGCCGCGGCAGTTGCCGCTACCAGCACAAAGGCAGCCCAAAGGAGTGGGTCTCCCAGCGCTGCGGCAACGTTACCGAGCCCCAGCACGCCTCCGGCTGAAAGCGCGACCGTGGCCAGACGGGCAAAAAGTGCGCCCATGCCCGTTGCCGCGGCGGCGCTTGCCGGGCCGAGCCAAAATGACGCGACGCCGGCGGTGACCCCAGCTGCCAGGAAGGTATTGCCGGTCAGACAGCCAAGCGCGAGTGCACAGGTGAGTGCGGCGCTCGCGGCAGCCTCGGTGCGACCCCAGGCGATCCACCAACCGGACATGGCGGCGGCAAAGATCACCGCGACGGGCAACATCGACAGGACGCCCTGTGCCTGCATGGTGGCGTTTGCCATGAGCACCAAAAAGCCCACAGCCGAGATGGCCGAGCCAATCTGGGGGGCCAGGCCGGCCGCCGCTCCGATCGCGATAGCCGCAATGACCAGGCCGGGAAGCGCCGCGACGCCGGCCGTCTGCATCAGCAAAAAGCTAAAGGCGCCGCACGTTAGCGCCGAGATAGCGTGCATGGCGTAGTCGCGCGCATGGCTCCAGCGCGTGCCTGCCCAGCCGAGTGCGGGGTCGACTTCGATGGTGTCGTCCTCGTAGTGCGACGGCTCGATATCGTCGAGCTCCTGCTCGTCATCCGAAAGTTCGCCAACCATTTGCTCCAGGCTGCGACGGCCTTCGCGCACGCTGCCCAGACCGGCAAGGAGCTGGTCGCAAAATGCCTCGATGCTGTTGGGGCGGTCCTGCGGCATGGGGGAGAGCGCGCTCATGAGCGCGGCCTCGGCTCCCGGGGGAAAGTGTGGTATCAGCTCGCTGGGATAGGTGGCGCCGCCGATGATGCGGCCGAGCGAGTCGGCGGGCGTGGCCGCCATAAAAGGAGCGCTGCCGCACAGGCCCTCGTAGATCACACAGGCGAGGGCAAAGACATCGGCGCGCTCGTCGACCGTGCCGGTCTCGATATCGAGCTGCTCGGGCGGCATGTAGCCGATGGTGCCGCCGCGTGAGCCGCCAAAGCCACCGGCGGACGACAGCCGCGCCATGCCAAAGTCGGTGAGCTTTACATTGCCCGAGTGGTCGATGAGCACGTTGGCGGGCTTAATGTCCAGGTGGAGTACGCCATTACTGTGGGCGAAGGTGAGCGCCTGGCCCAGGGCATCGGCAATGGCCGCGGCCTCGTCAAAGGTAAGTGAGTGGCCGTCCGCGCGGTGCAAAAACTCGGCCAGCGACATGCCATCGACATATTCCATAACCAGGTAGGCATAGGCTGTGTCGTGCGTAAAGTCGATGACCTGCACGATGTTGGGATGTTGAAGCATGGCGGCAGTGTGCGCCTCGCGCAGGACATCCATGATGTCGCTAGCGGGCATGCCGGCACCGTTGATAAGGGGGATGCGTTTAATGGCGACGCGGCGGCGCAGGTGCGTGTCGCGGCAGATCTCGATGGAGCCAAAACCGCCGGTCGCAAGTGTCTCGAGCGGCTGGTACCGCTTGAGCAGCTCGCGAGAGCTGGTGCCCTCCAAAGGAACGTCCGGCGAGAACCGGGCGGTATGTTGCGAGAAAAGCGGCATGGCCAACCCTCGTGCGTTTAAAGTTCGTTTGCGAGCGGCGGGCGCGGGGCCGAGCCGTTCGCGGTGGCATAGATGCTGCTAGTGTAGCACGCTCGGGCAGATGGCGAGGATAGCGGGATGCGAGGTGGCCCGATCGATTCGGCCCGTTTCGGCTCGTTTGGAAAGCGCATCTCAGTTTTCAGCCAAATTATGGGATGCGCTTTCCAAATGGGGTGGGCTGCGGAAACTGCATCCCAGAATATTGCCCTGGAACGGGATGCGCTTTCCGAACCGGCGTCCAAAAGGAAACCGCATCCCGCTTTGATGTGGGGACTGCGAACAAAAGCCGGACCGTGATCTGGCGCGGATTGGAGTTCGCCTGAATCATTGATGCTGGCTGGTGTGAGAACAGAGATAAACGAGCGGCTCGAGCGATATAATGACACGCTATGGAGGCCGTATGCTCTTTTCCCGCCGTTCTGCTACATTTGCCTGCGCCATTGCGCTTGTCGTAATGGCGGTCACCCCTTATCACCGGTTTTCATCTTCAATCGGCCTAGCGTCAGGTGCAATGACCTGGCTCGTTATCCTGGGCGCATGCCTCGCGGCGTTTGTTCATGGTGCTGCGCTATGCAAGGGGGGAATGAGAAGGCCGAGGCATCTCGGTGCCATCGGTGTTTTCCTTGGTGTTATTGCAACGGTTCCCGAATGGGCCGACCTGGCTTTCTATGCTCGCGGAGACTCTATTCCAATCGTGTTTGCACCGATTTGGTTGTTACATGGCGTTTCGTGTGTCTCGTGCTTTGTTGGGTCGCTGCTTCTCTCATATGTTATTTGGGGCACGGCGGACTCTCCTTTGACGCAGAGGTCGACACGGACTGACGAAAGGGAAACTCGTCACCCGCAGGACGCGATTTTTACAGAAACAATAGCCGTCATGTCTTGCCTGCTGTTTTGCTGTCGAGTTTCATGGAGAGTCGTTCCCGAGCCATGGGGGATGCCCCCTGTAACGGCCGCGTCAATTGGCCTTGCGCTTTTAATTCCGTTGGTCTATCTCGCATTGACTGTGGCCCCGCCGTTTTGCCGCCCTCGTGCCTTTGGCCATGGGCGGCGCGACGTGTTTGCCTGTTCTGTGCTCGTAGCAGTTCCTATTGGTCTTATTCCGGCTGTTGAGGCGGCATACTTCGCAAGCGATGCCGTGGTCATTGCATTGCTGGCGATGGGGTCCGTTATCGCTGCTGCCTTCGTATGCATGTTGCTAAGGGGGAAACGGGACAACAATTCGGATATCGCCTGTGCGTCCGACACATTCGATGCGGGGGTGTTTTCCCCTGCCCTGTCGCCTAGAGAAGAGCAGTTTGTTCGACTGCTGCTCAAAGGGAAAACGCCGGCGGAAATTGCCAAGGAGACGGATACGAAGCCATCGACGGTGAGAACAACGCTTCACCGAGCATACGGGAAGGCGTCGGTTGCGGGCTCACGCGAGCTCGTGGCGCTGTTTGCGGGTGAGGGCGATACTGTAGGGCATGAGCTACCGCAGCGGCATGCTGACGATATAGTGGCATCAGCTCGAACGCGCCGGCTGTTTCGATACCTGCTCACATTATTCTTTATCCTCCTTGCGGCGGGGCCCTTGGTAATGGCGGATAGCGATTGGGGGTCCGGTGTTTCGCGGGCTGTCGCCTTTTCCCTCTTAAGCTACGCATTGGGTCTCGGACTGCTTCTGTCGCTACGCTACGCGGGTGGAAAAGCGAATCGTGGCGCTGCGCTGGATAGAGCGGGTGAAGCGATTTGGCTCGGAAGCCCGTACGTATGGGCGGTGCTATCTGCTGTGGAATGGTCTTTTATCTATATCGCGGCATTGATGTGCATACGCGTTCCGTTGATGGCTGTGCCGGTCCTGTTTTGCGGCGTGGCGTCTACGGCTTCGCTCGCTGTTGGGCTGCGTCCGTTTAAGGTGCATGCCCATGCTCGGGCTATCGTGCCGTTGGTGTCAATGGGCATGGTTGCCTTAATCTATGCGGTCGCTAGGGGGCGAATCCATGGACTTGCGGTGCTGACGGGGGTGCTGCTCACATATATAGTGATGCGAAGCTGTCCGCAGCGCAAAATGCTTGGGATATGGATGCTTTGCTTCGGGGCGACGGCTCCTGTTTGGGCTGTCTTGCTCAATATGGTGCAGGATCTGACGGTTTTCGAGCCGTTGTTCCTCGCGTCGTTGTTGGGGCAAAGTTCGGCTGTCAATGTCGTCGTGGCAACGGTGATTGTTTGCTGGTCTGTGCCCATGTTCGTTACGCACATCGCGCTCGCCCGCTCGGTTGAGGACGAGAAGGCCGTCTTGGAGTACCGGGCGAACGGGTCCACCGAAACGGCCCGCGTGCGCCAGCTGGCCCTGCTTACGTCGCGCTCCCTTTCTGATGTTCAGTCGCAAGTTTTGCTGATGACGGCAGAGGGGGCAACGACAAAGGCCATTGCGGAGGATGTCGGTTACGCTGCATCTACGGTGCAAGCGCTGCGGTCTGCATCTTACCGCCAGTTGAAGATCAAGAATAAGGCGGAGCTAATTTTATTGTTATCGCAGGTAAATAACGTGTAAACGCCTGAGCAATCAACTCAATAGCGGGTGTTTACAGACATCTTTCTCTATTCATGCGAAGGTTGCCGTGCGTCGACGCATTGTTAACCGCTTTTGATTGGAGAAGGCCATGATTAAGCCAAGGAGCGCTATTGCTCGAATCGGAGTCGGCTTGGTGATTGCAGCTGGTCTGTCCCTAGGGGTTCCCGCTGCATCGTTTGCACAAGAGGAGTTTGACACCTCTCAGGTTTCCAGCATTACTCAAAACGCCGATACGGGAATTACGACCTGTACGAACAATGCCGATAAGGCATTTAGTTTTCAATGTGCCGGGACGAGTGCAACTGGCTACCGTCAAAAGGATGATTCCTCATCGCTCTATCTGGATATCCAGGGCCATACGGGAAATCCGCTTCGGTTATATACAGACGGTGCGTATAACACAAGCGGTAGCGGCAGCATGAATTGTACTCAGGGAACGTATCGTTCGAATCACAAGGGACAGTGGGAAATGTATAACCTCGTCCGTGAGAACGGGCGATCTGCGGCGCGACTGACTGCATGGGCGGAGTCTGGCTACGGCACTGTTATTGGCGTATGGAGCCCCGACTGCGTCGGGCATTTCCACAAGCTTCCCGCATAGTTGTTTGAAATGGCTCCCTTCCGGCTTTCTGGGTCGGAAGGGGGAGGAGGACGTATGAACCAAAAGCTCGCAAGATACGAACTGTCGAAAACGATTAGACGTCCAGCTTTTATCCTTGCTCTCTTGATTGCGGTCGCAGTTGCAATAGCTGCCGCGCTGGAGCCGTGGGCAAATTTGGAAAAAGAGCGCCACAACCTTCTTTCTTTTGGTTACGGCGTTGGCGTGCAAGCCGAAAATTATCTCGGTCAAACACGTGAAAGCAGCTTCGGTAACTGGATTGTTGTGAGCGCGAACGCGCCACTGTCTGCGTCGGTGTTTTTCTATGCACTGCCCCTGCTTGCAATGTTGGCTGGATCTTGGTCGTGTCTCTTTGAGCGTTTGAGTGGTTATGACATGCAGATATGCACGCGCGTTTCCAGAAAGGCGTACGTGAACGTAAAGATGCTGTCTGCTTTCCTCTCCGCGTTTACAGTGACTGCCATTCCTCTGCTCGTCAATTTCCTGATCGTCTCGATGCTTTTTCCTGCGTATCTTCCTCGGGTCGATGAGTCGACTTACGTAGGACTT
The DNA here is from genome assembly GCA_019425015.1 of Collinsella sp. GTDB lineage: Bacteria > Actinomycetota > Coriobacteriia > Coriobacteriales > Coriobacteriaceae > Collinsella. The sequence continues at coordinate 25,320 of JAHYYJ010000011.1, read as the reverse complement.
TACCTGCATAGCTACTTCTCCGGTCTATTTTATTCGCATCCTTTGTCATATGTGCTCGCATACACGCTGTTCGATGCTGTCACGCTCGGGACTTTATCCATGGCTGTAACTGGCTTCTCAATTTTGTTTCGTAGCAGAATCAAAGCGATAATTGTCCCGTATCTGCTAATGGTTGCGTGGCATTTTGCAAATGGCTGGATCTTCGGCGTAATGGCTTGTGTGGGGTTTAACTGCAATATCCTCAACAGCATCAGGTCGGAATCGCTGAATAACTGGCCAGACATTCGAGCCGGTTTTGCGGAAATCATATTATTGACCCTTGCTTCGTTGGCTTTTTCTGGGGCGTGGAAAAGACGCGAGGTGGTCTGATGCTGTTTAGGCTGGTCGCCGCGGACCTGAGGACCGTTTTGAAGAAGAACATCCTTTCTTTTATTGCAATTGCGGCAGTGACCGTTGCGAACTTGGTGTACGCCTACGGATTGTCTTCTGTGTATGGGGTTAGAACGGATACCTTGGGGTTTGCGGATAATCTTGCGCTCGTGTTTGCCGGATCTGCTCCGTTTGAGCCTAGGCCCGGGGTCATGTTTGTGCCTCCGCTAGGATGGCTATTTCTCATTCTGCTTATTCTCTATACAACACTCGACTATCCGACCGAATCGTTGCACGGGTTTGGTTTGCAAGCGCTTGTTCGATGCCGGGCAAGAACCCTTTGGTGGGTCTCGCGTTTTATCTTGGTGGCGGCAGTAACGGCATTTTCACTGCTCGTGGTGGTTTGCTCTGTTGTGATTTGGAGCTTGGTGGTGAGCTCCTCGTTCAGCGCGGTCATTCATGGTGAGTCGCTTCAACTGGCTAATTTGGCGCCGTGGTTTCTCAAAGCTGCCGAGGCAGATGCGCTGCCGTTTTTCATAGGTCTCTTATTTGCTTTTGAGGCGCTTGCGTTTGCGCAGGCAGCGGTTGGGTTTGTGCTTGGGTCGTCAGTCTCGTTTGTGGTTTTAATGAGCTACCTGATCTGCTCGGCATATGCACGACATTGGGCGCTATTGGGTAACGCCTTGATGCTGTTGCGCTGGGGTGGAATTGTCAAAGAGGGAATCGCGGCGGGCTCGAGTGTCTTGTCATCAATTGGGCTTATGTCGTTATGCCTATCGTTGGGTGGACTGTGGTTTCGAAGGGCCGACCTTATAGAAAAGGGGGACAAGATATGAGTGTGATCGTAAGGGGCGTATCGAAGCGCATGGGTAAAAACGATGTCCTGCGCAACGTGTCCATCGAGGTTGACCCTGGGACTGTGGTCGGGCTTCAGGGGATAAACGGTTCGGGTAAGACCATGCTCATGCGAGCGGTTTGCGGGTTGATCAAGCCTACCGAAGGCGAAATCTCTATCGATGGCCAAAGGCTTGGGGCGGACATCTCGTTCCCGCCGAGTCTGGGGATGTTGATCGAGGCGCCTTCCTTTTTGGGATATCTGTCTGGCTACGACAATCTGAAGCTCATCGCTCAGATCAAGGGCGTTGCCACCCCCGAGGACATTCGCTCTGCCCTGCGGCTCGTGGGGCTCGATGCAGACGAAAAAAAGAAGTTCCGAGCATACTCGCTTGGGATGAAGCAGCGTCTGGGGATAGCTGCGGCAATTATGGAGAAGCCGAAGCTGCTTGTTCTCGATGAGCCAACGAATGCCCTCGACGAAGCGGGCGTTGAAATGCTCAAGCGCGTTGTGGCGATGGCGGCATCAACGGGTCGTGAGGTCCTTCTGTCCAGCCATGACGGAGAGGTGCTCGAGGAACTGGCCGATCGGGTTTACTGCATGCGCGACGGTGCCGTTGTGAAAGTTCGGGAAAGGTCGTGAGCGCGATGAAGAAGACCCTGTGGACGAGAAGATCGGCGCTCGCGCTTTTTTGCTGTGCTGCTGCCGGCCTTGCGGGCATGAGGGTGAGCGTCGTTAACGGGAACCGGACGGTCATTCCTGAGAAATATTACGCGGAGGGCGAATGGCTCTCGATGGATGGAGCGTTTCTGGGGTCGAAGGATGTGGTGACTGATGGGTATTCGTTTTGCATAGACGGGGCAGAGTTGCTCACGCCGCGCGAGTATCTCAAACGAGCACATGACGATTATTCAAAATATGGCACCGTGGATACGAAAACGAGACTGAAGGATGCCGACATCACGTGCGTTATCGCCGTAAAGATGCGTGTCAGAAATAGGGATAATATCGACGGTGGAATCAAAGCGTATGTTTGGCATCTGGTCCCGGAGTCTGCGCCAAACTATGATTTTGTAGTCAATACCGATCTGATAACGCAAGCCATGCCGGTCCTTGGCGGCTCTGCTGCGTTTGCCGTGGAGGTTGGGGCAGAAAACGAGTTGCTCGTCCCATTTATGATGCAGAACACCAACGACTATTTCGAAGGTTACGAGACCGTCCGTTTTGAGAAAGCATTTCCCGGGACTTACACGATGAAGATGACCGATCTGCCGGAGCGGAGGCTCTTAAGGTTTGAAGTGAAATAGCTCGAGAGCAAGGCAAAACGGGTCCATTGGCGGTACGCGCGCCCGATTCCAGGCGCCCCGGCCCGGAATCGGGCGCGGGACGAGGCGCCTTCGGTGTCGGCCGGCCTACCGCTTCTTCTTGCTCTTCTTCTGCTTGCGCTGCTTGCCCTTGGTCTCCTGGGGCTTGTCGCCCTGTTTTGCTTCGGCAGCGGCCTTTTCTGCCTTCATCTTCTTGCGTTTGGTCTCGATGCGGAGCTTTTTGTTGATGCGCGCCTTAAGGAAGGGACCGAACTGCTCGGCATCGCCGCGGACAAAGGTGTCCTTAGGGATCGTCACGCCCTGGTCGGCGAACATGGCCACAAAGATGCGCTCGCCGTCGAGCACGTGGTCGAGCTTTTCAAACGGGAAGAACTGCGACTTGCCGCTCGTGCCCCAAACCATCAGGCCGTCCTCGTTGGCGGCGACGCGGCGATAGCGGCCACCCATGGACTCGTCGGCCTCAACGGCGTCGATAAAGTCGCGGGCGAGGGTGTGGTGCAGGTTTTTGCTCCACCAGGCCAAAAAGGCGCCGAATACGATCAAGACGACGCCAAACTTGATCCAGTTGCCGCCGGCCACCAGCATGCCGATGCCGATGAGCGCGGCAATTGCCGCGGCGACATACAGCGAGCCGCGACGCCTGGGCGAGGCGACCAGGCGGGCGAAGTCGGTGACGAGGTCGTTTTCGTATTGGTACTCGTTGAGGTACAGGATGCCGTCGTCGGCTGCGGCCTGCTCCTCGAGCGCGACCTCGACCTGGTCGGCTGCTTCGGAGGGAACGAGGTTGCTCTCTGCGTCTGCCATGCTCTTTGGACTCCTATCGCGGCGGGCTCGCCGTACGGGTTATTATGGAATGCAGTATGCCGTGCGACCGCATGGCCGCCGCGGCAACAAGACTCAGTATACCCGGGGGAGCACCCATGGAATCGTTGTACCGAAAGTATCGCCCGCTCACCTTTGACTCCGTGGTGGGCCAGCAGCATATCGTCTCGACGCTCGAGCACGCCATCACCGAGGGGCGCCTGTCCCACGCCTACCTGTTCTGCGGACCGCGCGGCACGGGCAAGACCACCATGGCGCGCATTCTGGCCAAGGCGCTGCTGTGCCGCAATGCCGAGGCGGCGCGCGCCGAGGGTGCAAGCGGCTGCATGCCCGACGGTACTTGCGAGGAGTGCGAGCTCATTGCCGAGGGTAACCACCCCGATGTCTACGAGCTCGATGCCGCCTCCCGCACGGGCGTGGACAATGTGCGCGAGGAAATCATCAACTCCGTCAACTTTGCCCCGGTGCGCGGCAAGTACAAGATCTATATCATCGACGAGGTCCACATGCTCACGACGGCGGCGTTCAACGCGCTGCTCAAGACGCTCGAGGAGCCGCCGGCACACGTGATCTTTGTGCTGTGCACCACCGACCCGCAAAAGATTCTGGAGACCATCCTCTCGCGCTGCCAGCGTTTCGATTTCCATCGCATCGGCAACGAGGATATCGAGCGTCGCCTGGCATACGTGTGCGAGCAGGAGGGCTTCGATTACGACGATGAGGCGCTGGCTATCGTGGCGCGCCATGCCAAGGGCGGTATGCGCGACGCGCTGTCCACGCTGGAGCAGCTGAGCGTCTTTGGCAACGGTTCTGTGCATGCGGACGACGCCCGCTCGCTTTTAGGCGAGGTTTCGGACCAGATTCTGGGCGAGTTTTCCCGCGCCATTGCCGATCGCGATGTTGCCGAGCTCTATGGACTGATCCGTGCGCAGGTCGAGGAAGGAAACGACCTGCTGGAGCTGACGCGCGACCTGGTGGCGCATGTGCGTGACGTGTACGTTGCCTGCGTTGCCGGTGCCCGTGCCGAGCTGTTTGAGGGCGGCTCCGAGCAGGCCGAGGCGCTTGCTGCCGAGGCCGCTGCCTTTGGCGAGCATCCTGCCGACCGCCTGGCCCGTGTGCTGACGGTGCTCGACGATGCCGCACTGGAGATGAGGGGCGCGAGCGACGTGCGCCTGGTGCTCGAGATCGCCTGCACGCGCCTGGCACGTCCCGAGGCCGATTTAACGATTGAGGCATTGGCCGAGCGCGTGGCCCGCTTGGAGGCCATGGTTGCCAACGGCGCCGTGCCGGCGAGCGTGGCTGCTGCTCAGGCCGCCGCGCCTGCAGCATCCGTACCCGCTGCTGCCCAACAGCCGACGCTAATTTCGGGCGCTCGTGCTGCCGCTCCGGCGGCATCCGCTGCCCCCGCTGCTACGTCCGCGCGCCAGGGCGGTATGCCTTGGGACCGTGGTGCTGCTGTTCCGGCTGCCCAGCCTGCGTCCCGTTCTGCGTCCGTGTCAGCTTCCAAGCCTGCAGCGCCTGCACCTCAGCCTGCGCCGACTCCGACGCCTCAGCCCGTTGCGGCTCCCGCGCCTGCCACCGCTCCGGCACCTAAGCCCCAGTCCAACAATGCCGCCCAGGTTGCCGCCGCCGGTACTGCCGAGACGCCCGCGGTCGAGGATGCCGGAGAGCTGCAGCGCAAATGGGCCGAGGTTGTCGAGCGTGTCAAGGCGCGTCAGGCTTCCTACGCGGGGCTTTTGCTCAATGCCCGCGCCACGGCTGACGACGGCTCCAGGCTCACGGTCTCGTTCCCCGCGGGCTCGACCTTTGCCATCAAGATGCTTGGACGCGCCGACACGCAGTCGGTGGTCCTGCCGACAGTCAGTGCGGTCTTCGGTCGTCGTACCGTCGACTATGTCCTGGATGGGGGTGGCACGCCGGCTCCTCAACATGAGGAGCATTCTCCATCTGCACGGGCTGCGGTATCTGCGGACCCGCAACCCGTGTCCTCGGCGGCCCCTGCATCCTCGAGCGCCAGCGCGACGCAGCCAAAAGCAGCACCGATAGCGGCGCCGACCCCGTCGGCGCCTAAGCCCGTCATGGCCAAACCGGCTGCTCCGACACCCGCGCCCAAGCCTGCCTCGCCCGCGCCCAAGTCGTCTGACCTGGGCAAAGCCCCCTGGCTGCGCTCCGACAACCCCGCCGGCGCTCCTGCCACGGGCAAGCTCCCGACCGAGCCCGCGCCCCGAGCGCCCGAGCGCGCGTCCGCTCCCAAGGCTCAGCCCGCCGCGCCGTCTGCGCCATGGGAATCCGAGCAGGTTCCCTACGACGATGCCATGGTTGGCGGTTTTGTTGCCGATGCTGGTGGGGACGATCTGCCTCCGTTCGACGTGCCGGGTGCGGCGTCCGCGCCCAAGTCCGCTGCAACTGCCCCCAAAGAGGAGGACGCTCCTGCAGCTCCCTGGGAGTCCAACTCCGGTGCGGGCGGCCCCTTCGGCCATCAGGGTGCAGCCCCGAGCATCCCGCAGACCGAGGACGAGGCCAAAGCCCTCATCCGCAGCGTCTTCGGCCAGTCCACCATCTTCAAGCCGGTGGAGTAGCTGCGCAGGCGGGTATACTGCTCAAGAAGAGAACCCCTTGCCCGGGCGCATCTGTATTTCGGACATGTGCAACGTGGTGCCGCGTATATCGCATTCGAGCAGACAGGCGCGTGACGGTCGGCCTAGGATGCTGAGGTCGATACGATACGTCGCATGGCTGTCCGTGTACTCGACTTGCTCGGCGTTGACGGTTGCTCCGATTGTAAATAAAGAGCCCAGTTCGGCATCGACAATCTTGGAGTCCTTTATCTTGACCTTGAACTCTTGGTAGAGGGACGGGCTGTTGTAGTAAATGGTTCGGGTTCCGTCGGTGCATTCATCGGTCGTCTCCCATTTGACGACGGGCTGGTCCGAGCTGGCTATCAGCAGTTCTGCTCCAAAAGCTATGGCATGGGTGATGATAACCAGTAATACCCAGACGACAAAGAGATAGAGAACCACATATGCAACGGGGTGTTTTGAGCGGATGTTTTGGAGTACGGCTGGGACATTCACGAGGGCACCTCCAAATCGTCATCTATGACAATCAAATTATACCCAGCCGCCATGCGTGCCGCCTCGAGCAGCGGCTCGGCATTTTGCCATGTAGCCTTGTAGCCCTACGCATAAACTGCCTGGTTCCAGCTCTGCTAGATGTAGCTTGAGATAATTATGCAACCTTGCATAATTCGACCTTGCATAATCTTGGGCGTGCGTCACGCTCAAGGACATGTATATCGACTGAGGTAGCGTGTCCGCCCCGCTTGCTTGCCCCGCGCCGTGGTACGATTTTTGAGTTTGAAAGTCCCGTCGCGCTCCGGCTGCCCTTGCAGCTTGTCGCGCGGCCGCACGTAAAGGAGCCATCATGGCCGGTATGAACATGCAGCAAATGATGAAGCAGGCTCGCAAGATGCAGGAGCAGCTTGCCGCCGCGCAGGAAAACCTTAAGTCCCAGACCGTCGACGCCTCTACCGGCGGCGGCATGGTCAAGGTGACCGTTAACGGCGAGATGGAGCTCGTCAACCTCACCATCGACCCCGATGCCCTCGATCCCGAGGACGTCGATATGCTGCAGGACATGATCATGGCTGCCGTCAACGAGGCCGTCCGCGGTGTCAACGAGCTCGCCAACAAGCAGATGGGCGCCATCACCGGCGGCCTCAACATCCCGGGCATGCCGTTCTAAGACACGCATATATATGAGTGCCAACCATAGTCTGCAAAAATTGCTCGATGAGCTGGGCCGTCTGCCGGGCATTGGTCCCAAGTCGGCCCAGCGCATCGCCTATTACCTGCTCGAGGCCGATGCCGAGGAGGCGCGCCGCCTGGCCGAGGCTATCCTGGAGGTCAAGCAGGAGGTTCACTTTTGCAGCCGCTGCTTTAACTACGCCACGGCCGACGAGTGCTCCATCTGCCAGGATTCGATGCGCGATACCACTCGCATTTGCGTGGTGGGCGAGCCGCGCGATGTCCAGGCGATTGAGCGCACGGGCAGCTACCACGGTCTCTACCACGTATTGGGCGGCGTGATCAGTCCCATGGACAAGATTGGTCCCGAGCAGTTGCACATTCGTGAGCTGCTGGCACGCTTGGGCCACGAGGACATCCACGAGGTCATCATCGCCACCAACCCCAATATCGAGGGCGAGACCACGGCGAGCTACCTGGCCCGCACTATCAAGCCGCTGGGCGTTGAGGTATCGCGTCTGGCGAGCGGCCTTCCCGTGGGCGGCGACCTGGAGTATGCCGACGAGCTTACGCTTGGGCGCGCCATCGAGGCCCGTCGCACGATTTAGGTGGCGAGCCTGCTCCTGCCGTATGTCTTCATCGCGACGCACGGGGTAGCCATAATTTCCCCGTGCGACTGTAAGTTTGTTGTGCAACAAAGATGCTTTGTATCCGCTTATCGCATGGATGCTTCCACTCGCATCCTTAATTTGCCCATTCGTTGCGCAACCTTTTGGGTTCGCTGATACACTCAAATATGGATTCGAATGAATGCGCCGCTCCCGAGCGGCGTGTTTTTGTTGGAGGAGAACGCATGCGGCCCGGTGGCACTCAGACAAAGCGCGGCGCCGCGGTGCGCATGCGACGCCGACTGGGCTTGGCGCCGCGGGCGTACGCACTGCTGTCTTGCTCGCTGGTGCTGGTCATAGCTGGCGTTTCTGCCTATGGCATGACCGTGCCGTCCATGATGCAGGCACATGCCGCACGCGAACCGCGCGTGGGGCATGAGGTCAAAAGTGACCTGGGGACCACGACTGGATATGCTTGGGCAAGTGTGGTCGCGCATATTGTGTTTGGCACCGGCGACGCGGACGGCGCCGAGGCCCCGGACAACGAAGTCACGCTTGCCAATGGCAAAACCATCGTGCTCACCAACACCAAGATCATCGATCGGTTGTCCAACAATAGCGTGGCGGCAACGGTGAATAAGGTCGAGCAGCAGAAGGAGCAGGACGCCCAGCAGTCCGGAAAGCCCGGTAGCTCGGATACTTCTGGCTCCGGCTCGGATTCGTCGAGTTCGGGCGGTGGCTCTGGGTCGGGTTCCTCTGCCGGAGGGTCTGGAAACGGCGGCTCGACGGGCGGCAACACTGACAACGATGCAAACTCCGGTGGCCTTTCCGCTGCTGAGGAAGAGAGCATTCACAGCTGGCTTGTGACCAAGTACAACATGCTCGACGGCTATGTTTCTCGTGCCAATGACGTGGTCTCGACCTATAACTCTACGGGAGATCCCAGGCCGTGCGACAGCCTGGTCGGGGAGATGTTTGTCATTCGAGCCGAGTTCGGTCGTCAGACATTCTCGCCCCGGTCAAAGTGGTATCAGCAGTATGCCAATCTGTGGGGCTGTTACACCAACCTATGTCAATGGGTCGGCCATTACGGCGATGATGACGTCGCGCTCGGTAACTTCAACAATAACGTGGCGGCGCTTGCCCTATGATGACCGATCTTGCATCTACCACACCACAATCGCTCGGTCGCGATCCCATGGTCGGCCTGCGCCTGGCGCGTGTCGACGGGTTTGAGCCGGCCATTGCGCTCGGTCAGGACGAACTGCCTGCCTATCTGCGTCGTTTTACGATGCTGTTTGCCGACGATGCCACCATGCGCCGTGGCGGTATCGGCCGCGTGACGCGTGCCGTCAACGCCCAAGGCGAGGCTGTGGCGCTCAAGCAGCTCATCTTGCCGGCGCGCGATGAGTTCGACGACGATGCCGCTCACGAGGCGCTGGTCGCCAAGTTCAAGGCGGCGTTTCGCGAGGAATACGAATGTCATCGTGCCCTTTCGGGCCTTAAGGGCTTTCCCCGCCTCTATGGCTGGGGCGAGGTCGACGGTGTGCCTGCAATTGTCATGGAATGGGTCGAGGGCGAGACACTTGCCCGCTTGCGTTCGCGACTCGCCGTGGACGATGCCGGACGCCTGTCGCCGCTTGTGGCGGCGCGTCTGGGTCGCGACCTGTTCGATCTGCTCTGCCGTATGAGCCTGGTGGGCGAGGGCTTTGTCCATCGCGATATCTCGCCCGCTAATATTATGGTGCGTACGGCGCGTCTACCGCTTGACCGGCAGCTTGCCGAGGGCACCTTTGACCTGTGCCTGATCGACTTTGGCTCGTCGCTGGCGCTCGAGCCTGCGTCGGCCGTGGCCGGTACCGGCGGCAAGGCGTCGTTTACGGAGCGCTATGCCACGCTGCGTCGCGCGACGGTTGCCTATGCCCCGCCCGAGATGCTCACCGACGATATTCCCGACCTGCGCGCTTTGCGTATGTCGCCGGCAATCGACGTCTATGCCGCAGCAAGCACGGTTTACGAGCTCATTGCCGGCGCCGCGCCATACGAAGCCGCGCCGAGCACTTCGGGCACCTCGGGTTCGCGCAAAAAGACGCGCGACATCGCCAGCCCCTACCGTCTCAAGATGGGCACGCTGCCCGACTATCCCATTGGTGCCCATGCGCCCGGTTGCGATTTGACTCAGCTGCTTCGTCGTGAGCCCGATGTGGCGCTCGCCGCGGCCGAGCAGGCCCAGCAGCTGGGGCTTGAGCCGGATTCCGAAGAGCTACGCGATGCGCTGGCGTTTGTCGATGCCCAGCTGTTCGACGTGGTGATGGCCTGTCTGTCCAGCCATCAAAAAGATCGTCCCGAGCCGGCGGCGGTCGAGGCGGCGCTCTCGGCGTTTTGTGACCACTATGCGCAAATGTCGGTCGTTCGCTTCGCGGCGAGCCGCTCACGCCGTGCCCCATGGATGCGTCTGGCCGCGCGGTTCGTCGCGCGCTGATGGTCGGCGCGACGGTCGTCTGTGGCGTGGTTTGGGCTGTGGTCGTGGTTTCGGCCGCGCTGCTGGTGTCGGGCGCTCGCGTGACGGCGACTTTGGGATCGCTCGTGTGGTCTGGGTCGCTACCGGGTATTATTGCCGCACTGGCGTTGGCGCTGCCAGGCATAGCCGGCGTTGCCGCGGGGGCACTTGCGCGCGATCGGCGCTCGGGCTTCCTGCAGGGTGTGCTTGCGCTTTCTGCCTGCGAGGTTCCGGTGCTGGTTGTGGCTGCATGTAGCGTATTTTCCCAACGCTCCGTGATGGGCGGCCTTGTTGCCGCTCTGGTTGCAACCTATACGCTTACGTGGTTTTTGCTTGCGATGGGCTTTGCCTTTGAACTTCCCGTTTCGGCACCGCGACGTACAAAAGCCCAGATGGCGACTCCGCTTGCCGGTGGAGCCGCGGCTGCCCGTACTTTTGGCGGACCTGTCGAAGTATCGTCCGGTTCTATTTCTACGACCAAGGAGGCCTAGGTCATGGCATCTCAAGTTGAGCTCACCCCATGCGGGGCCATGTTTGACATCTTTAAGCGCGCGGCGCATCTGAGCCATATCGAGCTGTGCGGCTTGGTGCTTTCGTCCCGTCCGCTCGCAGACGGTCGCAGCCCGCAGAGCCGGGCCGCCGATCGCTCTTGGGTTTCCCGCTTTATCGTTCGCGCGCCGGTCGGCACGCTTCAGCAGCGCTACTTTGCCGAATACGGTACCTCGGCTGCGCGTATTATGTCGCAACTGGCCCTGCGCCAGCGCAATCCCATGGACTCCACGGCTGTGATCAATATGGTGTGCGGCCCTGCAGGTGAACCGATGGTACGCGCGCTCGAAGAGTGTCACCAGGACACAAATCTCTATCGCAACGCGCTCGATCGCCTGTCCCAGGCGGCGGAGCTCATGCCCGCCGAGCGCGCCGAGGCCGTGCTGGTGCTGTTTGTCGCCGTCGGTTGTTCGGCGGATGTGCGGTCCTCGGTGAACTATGCCATCGACTACGCGAACGCGACCTGTGGCGGAGGCACCTCCACGCCGCGTTCGCTTGGCATGTCGATGACCGCAGGCGAGCGCGAACCCGCCCCGGCGCACCCCTTGGGCTTGCTGCGCGTGCAAAACAGTTTTGTCGTGAGCGCCCCGCGCTGGATTCAGCCGAGTGAGCAGGGTGTTGAGATTGGCGCGCTGGCCACTGGTGAGGGCGATATTACCGACGTCGGCGACGATGTCTCGGCCCGCCATGCCCATATCTGGTGCGATGCTCAAAATATCTGGCACGTCGAGGACTTGTCGTCCACCAACGGAACCGTGGTGGTAAACGGGGCCACGCGCGTCTGCATTCAGGTCGAGCCCGGCCGTTCCGCCCAACTCAATCCCGGCGACGAGCTCAAGCTCGGCGAATCCACTACCTACGCCATCCTCTTCGGTGCCCTCTAGCCAGTCCCGCCAAATGGTCCCTCCGTCCCGAAGGGATCATTTTGCTCCCGGCAGTCACCCGAGGTAAACCTTTACCGCCCGCCTATATTTGCCGAAATTACACTTGACGGCGGGGTACAATAAACCCGAATGCGGATTTCCGTTGCGGGCGCTTCCCATCGCCGGGGCGTGCCCGGGAGCATCCGGCATGCGGCCTTTGCGGCGCTCGGTCATGTGCAAGACGGGCGGTCGGGTCTGTGGGGCGCATCAGTTGCCCCTCGCCTCGGCATGTCTTCTCTCCACGCCACGTACCTGCTGCTGAGCCTGCCTGCCAGATGATTGGAAGCAACAGCGTAAATCCCATCACGCCAATATCCCGGCAATCGCCGGGGCCTGTATACCTATATGAGAGGAGAGGGGTATATGGCGCGTAAGTTTAAGTCTATGGACGGCAACGAGGCGGCCGCATATGTTTCGTATGCGTACACCGAGGTAGCGGGAATCTATCCCATTACGCCGTCCAGCCCGATGGCCGACCATGTCGACCAGTGGGCGGCCCAGGGTCGCAAGAACATCTTCGGCACCCCGGTCAAGGTCGTCGAGATGGAGTCCGAGGCAGGTGCAGCCGGTACCGTTCACGGTTCGCTGGGTGCCGGTGCTCTGACCACCACCTACACGGCTTCTCAGGGTCTGCTCCTGATGATCCCGAACATGTACAAGATCGCGGGTGAGCAGCTCCCGGGCGTCTTCCACGTCTCCGCGCGTTGCGTCGCTTCCCACGCCCTGAACATTTTTGGCGATCACTCCGACGTCATGGCCTGTCGTCAGACCGGCTTCGCCATGCTCGCCGAGGGTAACGTCCAGGAGGTCATGGACCTCTCGCCGGTGGCTCACCTTGCCGCCATCGAGGGCAAGACCCCGTTCCTTAACTTCTTCGACGGCTTCCGCACCAGCCACGAGATCCAGAAGGTCGCCATGTGGGACTACAAGGATCTTGCCGAGATGTGCGACATGGACGCCGTCCAGGCTTTCCGCGACCATGCGCTCAACCCTGAGCACCCGCACACCCGCGGCAGCCATGAGAACGGCGATATCTTCTTCCAGAACCGTGAGGCCTGCAACAAGGTCTACGACGAGCTTCCCGCCGTCGTCGAGGGCTACATGAAGAAGATCAACGAGAAGCTCGGCACCGATTACGGCCTGTTCAACTACTACGGCGCTCCCGATGCCGACCGCGTCGTCGTGTGCATGGGCTCTTTCTGCGACGTGCTCGAGGAAGTCATCGACTACCTCAACGCTCACGGCGAGAAGGTCGGCCTGGTCAAGGTTCGTCTGTTCCGTCCGTTCTCCATCAAGCACTTCGTCGACGTTCTCCCCGAGACCGTCCAGAAGATCGCCGTCATGGACCGTACCAAGGAGCCGGGTTCCATCGGCGAGCCGCTCTACCAGGACGTCGTCTCCGCTCTCTACGAGGCTGGCAAGACGGGCATCAAGGTTGTCGGCGGCCGTTATGGTCTGGGCAGCAAGGACACGCCTCCCGCGTCCGCGTTCGCTGTCTTCGAGGAGCTCAAGAAGGACGAGCCCAAGCGTGAGTTCACCATCGGCATTGTCGATGACGTGACCAACCTGAGCCTGCCCGAGGCCGAGGATGCGCCCAACACCGCAGCCCCCGGCACCATCGAGTGCAAGTTCTGGGGTCTGGGTGGCGACGGTACCGTCGGCGCCAACAAGAACTCGATCAAGATCATCGGCGACCACACCGACAAGTACGTTCAGGCCTACTTCCAGTACGACTCCAAGAAGACCGGCGGCGTCACCGTTTCGCACCTGCGCTTTGGTGATTCTCCGATCCGTTCGCCGTACTACGTGACCAAGGCCGACTTTGTCGCTTGCCACAACCCCAGCTACATCGTTAAGGGCTTCAAGATGGTCCGCGACGTCAAGCCGGGCGGCACCTTCCTGGTCAACTGCCAGTGGAGCGACGAGGAGTTCGCCGAGCACATGCCCGCCGTGGCCAAGCGCTACATCGCGAACAACAACGTCAACGTCTACCTGATCGACGCTATCGACCTGGCCGCCAAGGTCGGCATGGGCAAGCGCACCAACACGGTGCTCCAGTCCGCCTTCTTCGCGCTGGCCAAGGTTCTGCCCGCCGAGGACGCCCTGCAGTACATGAAGGACGCGGCTACCAAGTCCTACATGAAGAAGGGCCAGGCCATCGTCGACGCCAACCATAAGGCCATCGATGCCGGCGCTACCGCCTTCCGTAAGTTCGAGGTTCCGGCCGACTGGGCTACCGCTGAGGATGCCGCTCCCGTCGAGCTCTCCGAGGAGACCAAGTCCGCTATCGCCCAGCAGGTCAAGAATCTGCTCGAGCCCATCGATCGCATGGATGGCGACAGCCTGCCCGTTTCCGCCTTTGTCGATTGCGCCGACGGCCAGTTTGAGCTGGGCGCCTCCGCATACGAGAAGCGCGGCGTCGCTGTGGTCGTTCCTCACTGGGACGAGACCAAGTGCATCCAGTGCAACCAGTGTGCCTATGTGTGCCCGCATGCCACCATCCGTCCGTTCGCGATGACCGAGGACGAGGCTGCAGCCGCGCCCGAGGCTACCCGCACGCTCGACGCTATGGGCCCCAAGGCCAAGGGCATGAAGTTCACCATGGCCGTGTCCCCGCTCGACTGCATGGGCTGCACCAACTGCGTCAAGGTCTGCCCCAAGGGCGCCCTCGAGATGGTTCCCACCGAGCAGGAGATGGACCAGCAGCCCGTTTGGGACTACATGGTCGAGAACGTCTCCGAGAAGAAGGAGCTCATCGCGGCCAACGTCAAGGGCAGCCAGTTTAAGCAGCCTTACCTGGAGTTCTCTGGCTCCTGCGCCGGCTGCGCCGAGACCGCCTATGCACGTCTGGTGACCCAGGTCGCCGGCGACCGCATGTTCATTTCCAACGCCACCGGCTGCTCCTCCATTTGGGGCAACCCCGCTGCCACCGCTCCTTACTGCAAGGACAAGGACGGTCACGGCCCGGCGTGGAACAACTCACTGTTCGAGGATAATGCCGAGCATGGTCTGGGCATGGCCGTTGGCTATGAGGCCGTTCAGCACAAGCTGATCGCCGCTACCCAGGACATCATTGCTGCCGATGGTCCGTCCGATGAGCTCAAGGCCGCCGGCCAGGCTTGGCTCGACTCCGTCAACGATGCCGAGGCTTCCAAGACCGCTGCCGCTGCCTACGTTGCCGAGCTTGAGAAGTGCGGCTGCGACGCCTCCAAGGCGATCCTCGCCGACAAGGCTTACCTCACCAAGAAGTCCTTCTGGATCTTCGGCGGCGACGGCTGGGCCTACGACATCGGCTTCGGTGGCCTGGACCACGTCCTGGCTTCCGGCCACAACGTCAACGTCTTCGTCTTCGACACCGAGGTCTACTCCAACACCGGCGGTCAGGCCTCCAAGGCCTCGAACCTGGGCCAGGTCGCTCAGTTCGCCGCTGCCGGTAAGGTGACCAAGAAGAAGTCTCTGGCCGAGATTGCCATGAGCTACGGCTACGTCTACGTGGCACAGGTTGCCATGGGCGCCAACCCGGCTCAGACCCTCAAGGCCATTCACGAGGCCGAGGCCTACGACGGCCCGTCCCTCATCATCGGCTACAGCCCCTGCGAGATGCACTCCATCAAGAAGGGCGGCATGCAGAACTGCCAGGCCGAGATGAAGAAGGCTGTCGAGTGCGGTTACTGGAACCTCTTCCGCTTCAACCCCGAGGCTGCTGCCGGCAAGAAGTTCTCGCTCGATTCCAAGGAGCCCGCGGGCGGTTATCAGGAGTTCCTGATGAACGAGGCCCGTTACGCTTCGCTGACGCGTTCCTTCCCCGAGCGCGCCGAGGAGCTCTTCAAGGAGAATGAGCAGGCCGCTATGGACCGCTACGCTCACCTGCTGAAGCTCAAGACGGTGTACAACGAGGCCTAGGTCTCCTACCGCAGGATCTGAGGGCTGACCTTCGCGGACGTCCTCGGACATGAAAGAACCCCCGCTGCGCACTACGTGCGGCGGGGGTTCTTTCGTCCTGCGGAGTGTCCGCGAAGGTCAGCCCTCGGATCCTGCTACGACTACGTCTTCGGATTGTGTGGGCGGATGAAGGACGTGGTTGTGGGGGCTTTTGTCCCCTTCGCTGTTTCGCGGCTTTGCCACGAAACCTCGCGCCACTTTGGAGATAGATGGGGGACTTGGCTGTTGCCGCCTTTTCGGAGCTCTTCTTTATTCCTTATGCTGGATGAAAAGCCCCTTGTTTTTGCAGGGGTGCATACTCAACTTATAAGTGCATAGAATCTCGTATAGTGCGAGTAAGATATTGCGCTGTCCGTTTTGTGTTTAGCAGAGATGTAGTTTGCATAATCCGACATAATCCTCGCTGCATTTAAATAAAGTTGCACGTAAATGGCGTAGATATGTCTGAGCTGGGGTTCTGTACGCTGAGCGGATAAAAACGACCGTTCACCGTTCCGCTATTTTCAAAATGAATAAAATGAGCGATAAAGAGAATATAAACCTTAATAAACTCGCGTATCGCACGGACGCGGGTTATTAATGGGTTGTAGGCCTTTTACAGAAAGGATTCCAGCAATGTCTAAGCCTCTTGGCAAGCCCGATCGTATTGTCGTCGCCCTCGGCGGCAACGCCCTCGGCAACAACCCCGTCGAGCAGATCGAGGCCGTGAGCAACACCGCCCACGCTCTCCTCGGCCTCATCGAGCAGGGCAACGAGATCATCATCACCCACGGCAACGGCCCGCAGGTCGGCATGATCCAGAACGCCTTCGCCGCCGCCCACGACGCCATCGGCACCCCCGAGATGCCGCTGCCCGAGTGCGGCGCCATGTCCCAGGGCTACATCGGCTACCACCTGCAGCAGGGCATCGGCCGCGAGATGCACAAGCGCTATAAGCGTTGGCACGCCGCCACCGTCGTCACCCAGATCGAGTGCGACCCGGACGATCCCGCGTTCAAGAACCCGACCAAGCCGATCGGCCCCTTCTACACCGAGGAGCAGGCCAAGGAGTTCATGGCCGAGGACCCCTCCAAGGTCTTCGTCGAGGACTCCGGCCGCGGCTGGCGTCGCGTCGTCGCCTCCCCCGATCCCAAGAAGATCGTCGAGGCTGACTCCATCCTCAACCTGCTCGACAACGAGTTCATCGTCATCGCCTGCGGTGGCGGCGGCATCCCCGTCGTCCGCGACTACGAGAACAAGGGCTGCTACAAGGGCGTTCCCGCCGTTATCGACAAGGATCTGGGCGGCGAGCTGCTGGCCGAGGACTGCGACGCCGACGTCCTGTTCCTGCTGACCGCCGTTGAGCATGTCGCCATCAACTTTGGCAAGCCCAACCAGGAGGAGCTCGAGGACCTCACCGCCGACGAGGCCGAGCGCCTGGCCGACGAGGGCCAGTTCGGCAAGGGTTCCATGGAGCCCAAGGTCCGCGCCGCCATCAAGTTCGCCCGCTCCCGCAAGGGCCGCACCTGCATCATCGGCGCCCTGGACAAGGCCGCCGAGACCATGGCCGGCCTCTCCGGTACCCGCATCCACGAGTAGTCCCTACTCCGTTGCATCTCTCGTGGGCGCCAGGCAAAGCGCCCACAGACTAGCCTCTCTTCATGGGCCCCGCAGTCCGCTCCGACTGCGGGGCTTTTGCTATCGGTAGTCATTGGGGACAGACTTAAATGAGTGGTCGCCCAATGACTACTCATTTAAGTCTGTCCCCAATGACAAGATCCGATCCAATTAGATGCTCAGGTCATGGGATGCCTGAAACCAGACGATGACTCCGAGAATCCTGATTCGGCGTTTGTCCAGCACAATATCCGGTTCCGACGTGCGATATGAGTAGGATGACAGCATCACTGTGTTCGTGCCGGTGCTATATCGCCGTATGACCATTCTGGAATTATCGGCCAAGGCGATGACGGAGCATCCGTTCCAGGGTTTCAGGTTGGGGTCCACCAGGAGAAGGGATCCTATCGGATAGCATTTGGACATGGCAGATGTGTCCATTTGAACAAAAAAGCACCCGCGATGGTTTTTGAATACGGATGAGGGGAGCGCCGTTGTTCCGGTCTGCTTAAGTCCCGTTCTGCCTCCATTCATCTGGATTTTAAATACATCGCAAAGGGAATCAGTAGTAACTTCTTTGGATTCCCCCTTCCGCCCCTCGTGGTCGAGCTTTGCGGCAAGCCCTGCGGTTTCAGATGTGAGGTCGTCGAGCTGCAGGTTAAATTTCGATACTATCTTGAGCAACGTTGAGCGGCGGATTGTATAGCGGTCCTTTTCCCAGCGGCATACCGTTTCTTTGGAGACGCCGATGAGTGCCGCGAATTCCTCCTGTGTCAGCTGGTCGCGCTTGCGAAGCGCCTTTATGTTTTGACCCGTTCCCATGTTATGAAGTGCGGACGAGGGGGAGGCAGAGGCAGTTGGGGCCGCCAAAGCCGTTTGTCAGCTCAAAGATAGAGATGGGAATAAGGTCAATACCGGCCTGCTCCAGCGCTTTGTTGGTTTCGGCGTTTTCTTCGTATACGCAGACCTTGCCTGGCTCCAAACAAAGGGTGCTTGTGGCATTGTTGGTCCTTTCGACCTCTGCTGCTCCGGGATTTGAGCCACCGCAAAGGATAAACTGCAACGAACTTGAACCTAGGGCTAATCGCAACGCTTCTTTCAGTCCGCCTGCGACATGACACGCACGGGTTGTCCCTTCCGATCTGCCCCGCGTAATGCGGTAGACTCGCGCTTGGTCGAGAAGCTCCCGAGCAACGAGGAGTGTCTCGTAGTCAACGCGAGTGAAATATGTGTCGAGATGAATGCAGAGGTCATCGTAGGGGACCTGAATGGCCCATACGGACTCAATAGTCGAGTTCTCATCCCACAGCAAGTTATTTGCTAAAGTGTCTATCGCCGCCGGCTCGGTTCGTTGCGAGATTCCAACGGCTATGTTTTCGCTGTTGAGGTTGTGCAGGTCGCCGCCTTCAATGTGGTAAGTCGATTCATGCTTGAAGAACTGAGGGGTCTCGCGGAAATCTGGGTGATAGGTAAAAATCGTTTTGTAGGCGATAACCTCACGGTTGCGCTCTGGCCAGTACATGTGGTTGAGCGTAACGCCTTCGCCGATGACGCTCGCCGGATCGCGTGTGAACCACATGGTGTTAAGGGGGCTTACGAGAAGATCGTCAGGTGAGTATGCGTCTGCCGTCAGTTTCGTGAGGCTGAACACCTCTTTATCTGTGTTGAAGACCTGGGAGTAGCGGATGCCGTTGACTGCTGCTTGAGCAAGGGCGCGGGAGCCTTCGATGCGCTCGAGATACTCGCGAATGGCAGACTCGAGCTCAATGCCCCGCGCGCCGCATTCTGAAATGTAGCTATCGATAAAAGAGCGACGCGCTTGCTCTGTCGCATCAAGGGCTTCGGTAAGAAGGTTTTCAAGATAGAGAATCTCTACCCCTTCGTGCTCGAGCATCGCCGAGTAAGCATGATGCTCCCTAAGGGCTTTATCAAGATCGAATGAGCTGCTAGACGGACGCAACGTAAAGACCCGATTGAACTGCCCGTCGGGGTAGTTGCGCGTTTCGGGGCCGGGACAGTGCAGAAGCACCTTTTTTAGCTTTCCTATTTCATTTTGAACATGCAATGCGGACATGTGACCTCGCTTTGGCGGTGAGTATTTATTGCTTCCATAGTGGCACATTACGAGTTTGATTAAATTTACATCATATCTGTCACAGGTGAATGGCACGAACCGGCTTAGTAATTGATGTTAAACATCAATTTAGATAGCAAATTGACAAATTACATCAATCTGAAATCCGTTTACGGGTTGATGCGCTTCGTTGGCGGGCGAAGAGACGGAAGGGTGTTTTGCGCGATGACACAATGGCTTTGCCGGCAACGAAAAACCCCTGAATTAAGGAGGAGAGATGGCAGAGACAGAAAAGAAGCGCACTCCTCGAGTCCCGCACGTGTACACCATCATTCTCGTCTTGATGGCCGTATTTGCCGTTCTGACCTGGGTCGTGCCTTCGGGTTCGTTTGAGCGCCAGGAGGTTAACGGTCGCGAGGTAACGGTCTCGGGCACCTATGAGCCTGTCGATAAGGTCTATACGGACGAGGACGGCAACGAGGTCGATCTTCGCCAAGGCATCTTCGAAGTACTTGAGGCCCCTGCGATCGGCATCCAGCAAGCGGTCGAGGTCGTTGCATTCATTATGATCGTGGGAGGTTCCTTCCAGGTCATCACGGCGACCGGAGCCATCACGAGCGGCGTCGCCCGAGTGGTGAAGAAGTTCAAGAGCAAGGACGTCCTCATCATTCCGATCCTAATGGTGCTTTTTGCCTTGGGCGGCAGCACCTTTGGTATGGCAGAGGAGACGCTTCCGTTCTTTGCGATTCTTATGCCGATCATGATGGCCATGGGCTTCGACTCAATTACAGCGTTCATGACGGTGTTTGTGGGTGCCCGTATCGGATACATCGCATCTACCGTCAATCCGTTCAACGTCCTGATTTCCCAGGGCATCCTCGGTATCCAGGGCAACCCCCAGCTTTGGTTGCGTACTATTGCCCTTGCCGTGCTCACGGCGGTTGCCGTCGCATGGGTTGTAATGTATGCCCTCAAGGTTAAGAAAAACCCCGAAGCGTCCCCCGCTTTCCACGATGATATCGAGAAACGCAAAGAGTTTGGCGCGGATGAGAACCTCCTCGATAGCGAGTTCACCGCTAAGCAAAAAGCCGTCATGGTTATTTTCGTGCTTGGACTTGGCGCTATCATTTGGGGCCTGGTAGCCCAGGGCTGGTACATGAACGAAATCTCTGCGATTTTCTTGGCCATGGCCCTTCTTTCTGGTGTTGTTTCCGGGATGAATGAGAAGGAGATCGCTGGCGAGTTCGTTAAGGGAATTGCAGATTTCGCGTTCTCTGCCATCGTTGTTGGACTTGCCCGCGGAATCCTCGTAATCGCCAATGACGGCCTCATCATCGATACGATTCTCAATACGCTCGCCACGGCTCTCACTGGAGTTCCAGCCGTTATCTTTACGAGCATCCTCTATGTCGTGGATAACCTTCTGTCGATCCTCGTTCCGAGCTCTTCGGGTATCGCTGCTCTTACGATTCCAATTTTTGGCCCGCTTGTTGAGCTGATGGGCTTAAACCCCGAGGCTGCAGTTACGGGTCTTTCCATGGGCAGCGCGGCCATGTCTCTCATTTCGCCAACAAGCGCGATGCTCGTTGCCGGTCTTGGCGTCTGCAAGATTCCGCTTGGCCAGTGGTGGAAGGTTGCTTGGAAATTCTTCCTGGTCGTGAGCGTTATCTGCATGGCATTCACTGCGGTTTCGGGCCTTATCCCCTTGCCGTAAAAGCAAAACCTTACATACAGTTGTAAGAAAGAAGGATAGAGATGAACAAAGGACTGAACGTTCATAGCGAGATTGGCGCCCTTAAGAAGGTGTGCGTCCATCGCCCCGGTATGGATCTTGTAAACATGAAGGCGGAGGATTTCGACCGCGTTTGGATTCACGACGCGTTCTATCTGGACTATGCCCAGAAAGAGCACGATCAGTTTACCGACCTTCTTCGCGGCGCTGGCGCCGAGGTCGTCTATATGGAAGACCTGGTTGCCGAGACGTTTGATAAGGTCGAGGGCGCGCGTGCGGAGTTCATGGGAAAGTTCATGAACGAGTCGGGTATCAAGAACGCCGCTCTTCGCCAGGCGGTTGTCGAGAAGCTCGATTCCATCAAGGACAACAAGGAATTTGTCCTCACAGCTATGGGCGGACTGTATGTGCGCGACCTCGAGATCCCGCATGTCGGCGGCTCTCTTGCCAGCCTGGACGGCGACGAGCTGAAGGGCGACGATATGGTGCTGTTCCCCATGCCGGCCTCGTATTTCTCCCGTGACCCTCTGGCTGTCGTGGGCAAGGGCGCTACCATGAACCGCATGTACTGGAATCAGCGCAATCGCGAGGTAATCTTCTACGAAACGGTGCTGCGTAACCATCCTGATTACGCTGGTAGCCCCATTTGGTATGACCACAACAGCGAGTGGCATATCGAGGGCGGCGATATCCTCAACATCAACGCCAAGACGCTCGCCATCGGTATTTCCGAGCGCACCCAGACTGCAGCCATCGATGAGCTCGCCAAGAATATGTTCTGGGGTTCCGATGAGGCCGAGATCGAGAACATCTATGCCATCAAGATTCCGCACGGCTATGCCTACATGCACCTCGACACCGTCTGCACGCAGGTCGATCGCGATAAGTTCACGGTCTATCCCGGCATCTACCAGACGCTTCGTGCCTACCGCCTGACCAAGGGCGATTCGGAGGGGGAGGTGCATATCGAGGAACTCGAGGGCACCCTGCAGCATATCCTCGAGCTTGCGACGGGTATGGACCATATCACCATGATTGAGTGCGGTGGTGGCGATCCGATCGAGGCTTCCCGTGAGCAGTGGAACGATGGTTCCAACACTCTTGCGGTCGCACCGGGCAAGGTCTGCGTGTATGAGCGCAACGTTGTAACCAACGATGCTCTTTACAAGGCTGGCGTCGAGCTGCTCGTCGCTCCCTCCGAGGAGCTTTCTCGCGGTCGCGGCGGCCCGCGTTGCATGACCATGCCGTTCTGGCGTGAGGAAATCTAGTCAGCGTTAGCGTATCTGGGCGGCGCGTGTGGTCTGCGCCGCCCATCCCTCCTTGTGTGTTCCAACAACCGAAAGGACTCAAATCATGGCTCTTAATCTTTCTGGTCGAAGCGTTCTTACCCTGCTTGACTTTACGTCCGAGGAAATCGAGTACATGCTCGACCTCTCAAAGAACTTCAAGGATATGAAGCGCGCCGGTTATCCGCACCGCTTTCTCGAGGGCAAGAACATTGTCCTGCTGTTTGAGAAGACCTCAACGCGCACGCGCTGTGCCTTCGAGGTCGGCGGTATGGACCTGGGTATGGGCGTGACCTACCTCGACCCCGGCTCGTCGCAGATGGGCAAGAAAGAGTCCATCGAGGATACCGCCCGCGTGCTCGGTCGCATGTATGACGGTATTGAGTATCGCGGCTCCGACCAGTCAATCGTCGAGGAGCTTGCCGCCAAGGCTGGCGTTCCCGTCTGGAACGGTCTGACCAACGAGTACCATCCCACCCAGGCCCTTGCCGACATTCTTACCATGCGTGAGGAGTTTGGCGACACGCGCGGCATGAAGCTCACCTATATGGGCAAGGAGCAGGGCAACGTCAGCGACTCCCTGATGGTTATCTGCGCCAAGCTCGGCATTAACTTCTGCTCCTGCGGACCCAAGGGCGATGTCGAGGGCGCCACGCACTTCGATCCCGAGCTTCTTGAGCGCTGCCAGGAGATCGCCGCTCAGAATGGCTGCACGATCCAGCTCACTGAGGATATCGACGAGGGCGTCAAGGATGCAGACGTGATCTATACGGACGTTTGGGTCGGTATGGGCCAGGCTGAGGAGCTGTGGAAGAGCCGAATCGATCTTCTCTCTCCCTATCGAGTAACGCCCGAGGTCATGGCCAAGGCAAACCCCGGCGCCATCTTTATGCACTGCCTGCCGAGCTTCCACGATACGCAGACCACCATCGGCGCCGAGATTGCCGAGAAGTTCGGCGTGACCGAGATGGAGGTTTCCGACGAGGTCTTTGAGAGCGCGCAGTCTCGCGTGTTCCAGGAGGCCGAGAACCGCATGCATACCATTAAGGCCATGATGTACGCGACGCTTCGCTAGTAGCTGGGAAGTGAACGAACACTATGAGTAAACCGTACGGAAAGCCCGATCGTATTGTCGTCGCCCTCGGCGGCAACGCCCTCGGCAACAACCCCGTCGAGCAGATCGAGGCCGTGAGCAACACCGCCCACGCTCTCCTCGGCCTCATCGAGCAGGGCAACGAGATCATCATCACCCACGGCAACGGCCCGCAGGTCGGCATGATCCAGAACGCCTTCGCCGCCGCCCACGACGCCATCGGCACCCCCGAGATGCCGCTGCCCGAGTGCGGCGCCATGTCCCAGGGCTACATCGGCTACCACCTGCAGCAGGGCATCGGCCGCGAGATGCACAAGCGCTATAAGCGTTGGCACGCCGCCACCGTCGTCACCCAGATCGAGTGCGACCCGGACGATCCCGCGTTCAAGAACCCGACCAAGCCGATCGGCCCCTTCTACACCGAGGAGCAGGCCAAGGAGTTCATGGCCGAGGACCCCTCCAAGGTCTTCGTCGAGGACTCCGGCCGCGGCTGGCGTCGCGTCGTCGCCTCCCCCGATCCCAAGAAGATCGTCGAGGCTGACTCCATCCTCAACCTGCTCGACAACGAGTTCATCGTCATCGCCTGCGGTGGCGGCGGCATCCCCGTCGTCCGCGACTACGAGAACAAGGGCTGCTACAAGGGCGTTCCCGCCGTTATCGACAAGGATCTGGGCGGCGAGCTGCTGGCCGAGGACTGCGACGCCGACGTCCTGTTCCTGCTGACCGCCGTTGAGCATGTCGCCATCAACTTTGGCAAGCCCAACCAGGAGGAGCTCGAGGACCTCACCGCCGACGAGGCCGAGCGCCTGGCCGACGAGGGCCAGTTCGGCAAGGGTTCCATGGAGCCCAAGGTCCGCGCCGCCATCAAGTTCGCCCGCTCCCGCAAGGGCCGCACCTGCATCATCGGCGCCCTGGACAAGGCCGCCGAGACCATGGCCGGCCTCTCCGGTACCCGCATCCACGAGTAGTCCCTACTCCGTTGCATCTCTCGTGGGCGCCAGGCAAAGCGCCCACAGACTAGCCTCTCTTCATGGGCCCCGCAGTCCGCTCCGACTGCGGGGCTTTTGCTATCGGTAGTCATTGGGGACAGACTTAAATGAGTAGCACCAATCAACTGCGGAAAGTGCATCTCACAATGAGCGTCCAAAATGGGGCACAGTTTCCCCGGGGCCCTCAACCGGAAAATACATCCCGGAATTTGCCCGAAAAATGGCCCCCAGTTTCCCAAACAGGCCGCTAACGGAAAGCGCATCCCGCTATCGAACTTCAAAGCGGGGTGCGCTTTCCGTGCCAGCAGTTCCGGGCATCCAGAGACCACTCATTTAAGTCTGTCCCCAGTGACTAGTAGTAGGCCCACATGGCTTCGACTTCGTTGAGGACCTCTACGACGCCCCAGCGTCGGGCGCTGCGGCTGGCCGAGTTGGGATCGAAGACTTCAATCTGGTCGGCGTCGTCAATACCGTAAAGCACAATGTAGTGGCCCACGTTGGTAAAGGTGCCCGGCCGAACGGCGGCGATGACGGGCGCTCCCGAACGCAGCACCTGAGTCATCGAGTCGCGATCGTTATGAAGCTCCGTTCCGTTAAGGCCCAGCTGCCATGCGCCGCGCGTCATAAATGACCATTCGGTGGCGCCGGTGGGGGCATAGTTGCCCGCCTCGGAAAGGGCGCACATGTCGACCGGTGTCATATCGGTGCGGCCGGTCTTAAAGATATAGACCATGGTGAGGCAAGTGGGACCGCAAGCGTTTTCGCGAATAGTGCCACCGGCATAGGGCAGCTCCGACCACGCAGGGTCGATCTGATAGATATGGGGCATCGTGCCGGCTTGCCATTGCGAGCGCGGAGTCGAAAAGGCGAAAGAATAGGCTCTGTTAGACCAAGGTTGACATAAAAACGATGTCACCGCGAGGCGGTACCC
>JAHYYJ010000010.1 GCA_019425015.1 Collinsella sp. | reverse complement strand
TATTTTCCGGTTCGACGAACAGCCGATCGTGTCAAATTTGGTCTAACAGAGCCTACTGGTTTGCCTCGGCGGCCTCGCGGGCCATGTCAGCCTTCTTCTTGGCGATGAGCAGCTGCTTAAACACGGTAGCACCGTCCATCTTGCCGTAGGTCTCCTGATCGACGATCACGTATGGGATGTGACGAGGCTCAATCAGGGGCTTGATGGACTCGAGCTTATGGGCGATCTGAGGACCCATAATCAACGCGTCCATGTGGTCGACCTCCTGGTCCAGCAGGTCGGCAGCGATGGCCTTGAGCTCAAAGTCATCGTCGTTGAGCTTCTGGCTGTTGTGAATCGTCTGCTTGATGCGATCCATCAGCATGGTGGTGGAGAAACCACCGGCACAGCACAAAACGATGTTCATCTTTGCCATTGTTTATCCCTTTCTAACGGCAATTGAATACTGTTGGAGAAGGAACGGACCGCAGCGCTCGTAGCGCGCATCGCTCCTTCGCAGACGTGTTTCTTACGCCTGCTTGGCCTCGGCGTCGCGCTCCTCGAAGATCTTGACGATCTCCTCGATGAGGTCACGGGCGAGCTGAGAGGTCATGTAGTGATCCTGGGCATGGACCATAAGCAGGCTCGCAGCGGCGGCGTTCTCCGCGCCGGACAGGGCCTGGGTAATCACCTCGGTCTGGGCGGCATGGGCGGCCAGATCGGCCTCCTTGGCTTCGGCAAGCAGCGCACGGGCGCCCTCGTAGTCGCGCTCACGCACGCAAGCGAGCGCGGCGAACGCCTTGCCCTTGCTGGCGCCAGCAGAGCCGATGATGGTCATGATTTGCTGTTCGTTGTTTTCCACCGGGATAATCCCTTTCTGCTCGGCGGGCACGTCACCGCTTTGACGGCGCGCCCGATTGAAACCGTTGACTGCCGAAGCGCTACTCGAAGCTCTTAAGCTCCTCATAGGTGACGCGATCGATCGAGGTTGCCAGCGCGCATACCAGATCGACTGCCGCGTCCAAATCGGCACCACGCATGACAGACCACGAACCGTGGCAGTAGCGCAACGGCACGCCGATCACCGTTGCCAGCTTGCCGTCTCCCACTAGATGAGCGGTGCCGGCATCGGTGCCGCCGCCCTTGAACAGGTCACGCTGGAAGGGGATGTTGTTCTTCTCGGCGGTGTCCACGATGAAGTGCAGCAGCTTCTCGTTGGGGACATGCATGCGGTCGTAGTGCACGATCATGGGACCGTGGCCGTTCTTGCGGCTGTTATTCCAACCGCGATCGAACTCGGGCGGATTAGCGATGTCCACTGGGATGACGATATCGGCATCCAGGTGCGCCGCAGCCGTCTGAGCACCACGGCAGCCAACCTCCTCGGAAGAGGAACCGGCGAACCACAGCTCGGCTGCGTGCGGGGTGTTGGCCAGGCGCTTCATGGCCTCGGTCACCACATACACACCGGCGCGGTCGTCGAACGCCTTGCCCAGCAGAATGTCACTCACGGGCTTGAGCTCGCACTCGGCCGCAAAGGTTCCCCAGTCGCCAATCTCAATGCCCAGCTCACGGACTTCTTCAGCCGTCTCGCAGCCAAAGTCGATGTACATATCGGTCGGAGTGCCGTCGGTATCGCGCTTGGCAAACAACACGCCGCGAACTTTCTCGCCGCTACGCGTCTTGATGCGCACAATCTGGCTCTCGACGCTGTTCTTACGCGGGCCGCCCACGCCGATCACATGAACCATGCCGATATCGGAAATATAGCGAACCATAAAGCCGGCCTCGTCCATGTGGCCGGTGAACAGAATGCGGACCGGATTCTCCTCGGTACCCGCGCTCTTAAACATGATCGAACCGAGTTTGTCGTACTCGACGGCGTCGGCGATATCGTCAAGCTCGGCATGCATGATGGAGCGGACCTCGCCCTCGCGGCAAGCGACAGCGTCGGCGTTGCTCAAGGCGAACATAAGCTCCTTGTTCATAGGTAACCCCCCTTGTGGTCGTGTGGCGGCGCCCGTAGTGGCGGCGTCTGTATGCGAGTGTATCGACAGCGCGCCGCAAATGATGTATCCGGGCTTTCACCGTAGCGGTGAAACGGTGAAAGCCCCTCCCCTTTCACCACGGCCGTGCAATTACTGGGGATGGGGCTCCATATGCATCTTTGTCATACTTATCTGCAACATACGCCGCTGATGCGAACCACGCCGGCGGTGTGCGACCCACATCCGCGGGTCGCGCCTATATCGCCGAGGAGGATACCTTATGCCGGTTTACGACTTCGATTCCATGGCTGACCGCTCGCTCGATCACGCTCGCAAGTGGGACCCCGCCATCATCAAGCAGAAATTCCCTAAGGCTGGGGATGACTACATTCCCATGTGGATCGCCGACATGGACTTTGCCGCCGCCCCCGCAATCTGCACGCGTCTGGCCGAGGTAGCCCAAAACGGAGCATACGGCTATGGCTATGCGCACGACGGCTTTTACAACGCCGTCATCAACTGGCAGCGCCGCCGCCATAACAACGAGGTCAAGCGCGAGTGGATCACACTCGCCTATGGAACCGTCCCGACCATCCACTACCTGTATCAGGCATTCTGCCAGCCCAACGACTGCGTCATCCTCAACACGCCGGTCTACGACCCCTTTGGCTACGCGGCGCACAACAACGGGTTCCGCGTAATCGAAAACCCGCTCATCTATCGCGATCGCACCTATCGCATCGACTTCGACCTGCTCGAGGAACAGATGGATCGTTTCCGTCCACGCGTGCACCTGTTCTGCTCGCCGCACAACCCCGGTGGTCGCATCTGGACGCTCGATGAAATCACCCGCGTCGCCGAGATCTGCCACAAGTACAACTGCTTACTGGTGGTCGATGAGGTTCACTGCGAGCACATCATGGCCGGCTCGTTCATCTCGGCCCTGCAGCTGCCCGAGCGTTATCTGGACAACCTTATCGTACTCACCTCGCCCAACAAGGGCTTTAATCTGGGCGGCCTCAAGACTTCCTACTCTATGATCCCCAGCGAGCGCATCCGCACTATCTTCCGCCATCGCCTGGAGATGAACTCTATTACCTCTCCCAACACGTTTGGCTGCGCCGCCATCATCGCCGCTTACGATGAGTCCGAGGAGTGGCTGGACCAGATCACCGACTATCTGCGCGAGTCTTATGCACAGACCGCCGCCTTCATCGAGGAGAAGATGAAGGGTTGGGAGCTCATGCGTATGGATGCATCCTACCTACCGTGGGTGAACATCGCTGGCACGGGCGCCACGGCAACCGAAATCTGCAACCACATGGCAGCGAAGGCGGGCGTCATCGTGGGCGATGGCACCTTCTATGTCGCGAACGGCGCCGACTTCGTGCGCTTGAACCTGGGCATGCCTCGCAAGCTGGTCATCGAGGCCATGGATCGCATGGCTACCCACCAGCTCATCAAGTAGACCTCGCCCGCGTATCAAAGGCCCTCCTTTCATGCAACGCCCGCCCGAGTATGTGCTCGAGCGGGCGTTGTTATTTATGAGTTGAAATGTCGCGAAGCGACAAGCGAGAAGGCGACCACCCGACGGAGGGCCTTTTTGACGTAGCCACCCCCGCTTGTACGCAA
The DNA here is from genome assembly GCA_019425015.1 of Collinsella sp. Taxonomy (GTDB): domain Bacteria; phylum Actinomycetota; class Coriobacteriia; order Coriobacteriales; family Coriobacteriaceae; genus Collinsella. Next base: position 117,303 of record JAHYYJ010000010.1, on the reverse strand, counting down.
ACCCTACGCACAACGCAACAGGGCGTCCAAGAACTCCTGGTAGCTTTTTGCATGGGAGATGGCGCGCACAGCACCGGGCTTGAGTAGCACGCCCGAGATGTAATTGAACAGCTCGCCAAAAAACGCCCGGTCATCACGGGTAATCGACAGCATGATCACCGCATGCACCGTCGCGTTGTTCCACGCAAGGCCGCGCGGGAACAGAGCGACCGAGACGGCAGTGCGCTTGGCGTCCATATCGAGCGGGTGTGGCATCGCGATGTCACAGTATGCACTGGAGCTGATGTCCTCACGCTCCAGTAGGCGCTCAGTAAAATTCTCAAACGCGTAGCCACCCTCGATCAGCGGCGCACTCATCTTGCAAATCGCATCGCGCCAATCGTCAACCTCGGGCTCGATCGCAAAGAAATCCTCGGTGAAGAAGGTGCGCATGCTGCACTCAAGGTTTGTCCGCAGGCGCGCCTTAAGCAGCGCTTCGACACGCTCACGCATCAGCGAAATATCTTGCTTGCTAAAGAACGGAGAGACATTAACCACCGGTACCGGGCAATACCCCGACAGCGGCACGGTTGAAATCACGAGGTCAACGCGCGAGATGTCACCCGCCGCGTCGATGGCAGGCACGATACCCTCAACCACCACACAAGCATCAAGGGCATCGAGGAAACTGTCGATATGAGTCTCGTAGGCGTTGTGACGTGTGCACACCACCAGCGCATGCAGTTTATCGGCATTGGCGCGCTGCCCCTCCACCAAGCACCCCACGTGGAGCGCGATGTAGGCGATTTCGTCTTCGTTGACAGAAACGCCGGTCTCCGCAGCGATGACATCGGCGACAAACACCGCAACATCGTAAATAAACGGTTGACTGCTCTTGATGGCCTCGAGCTGCGGGTTACGCAACAGCATCCCGCAGCGCACGCGGGATAGCATATTGGCCAGATGCAGAGAGAAACGAAGCTCAAACTCGCCATCGCTCAAATTAAGCCCGAATTGATCGTGCACGCGCTCCACAATCGCACCCAACAGCTCGCGCGCATGCCGGTGCTCCGGGTCACTTGGTTCAAAACGATTCGCATGAATCAAGTTTGCACCCAGCATCAAGCGGACGGCATCGCGATCGGCATCGGACACGAGCATAGAGAAAAGGTCCTCGATAGCCGCGCAAACCTCACCCGCCACCTCGTCAAGACCCTCGCGCGCCTCGTTACCGGCGGGCTGAGCCGCCTTGACCGTCGTCGGTACCGACTCGAACCCATTGCTTGTGCGCTCCACGAAGATGGCAATATGTATGATGAGGCTCGAGAGCGCATAGCCGTTGATGTAGAACCCGCGGCGCTTCAGGCATGCGTCGATGCGCTCCTGCAACTGCGCGAGGTCGAGCTTGGGGAAATAGCGATTGATAAGGTCGATTTGGCTGAAATAGTCCTTCGTCTCGTCAAAGATCAGCTGGTTGACCATCTTCTTCTCACCCGATGCACTGCCCTCGATATACAGCGAGCCCGCGCGCGAACGCAGCACCAGGCCGTACCCGGACAACTCTCGTTTGATGGCAACCAGCTCATTATCGAGCGTCGCAAGCGAGATATAGAGGCTTTCCGCCAAATCAGCCGCGCGCACCTTGCGGTGGCGCATCAGCAGTTCAAACAGAATATAACGCTTGCGCGCCTCGGCCGTCTGCGGCACCTCGTTCGCCTGCTGCGACAGCAGCTGCGCCGCTGCTGTGGCATCCTCGATACGATAGCCCTTCGAGCTGGCAACAATCATGCCCTCATGGGTGCGATTCAGCGCGGTGATGTCGCTTTTGACAGTACGGGAAGAGCATCCAACCTGCGAAGCGATCTGAGACGCCGTGGTCCAGGACGCCCCGCTTTCGAGAATACGAACAATTTCCCTGCTTCGATCGGAACTCACGGCACCCTCCTATCATCGTCTCAGATAACTATACCTTCCGTCATAGGACCTGCCAATTTCACGCGCATTCAAATCTTTCACCGCGTAGGTGAAATAGCAATCGTGGAAGTGCTGGTTATGCGATGTTGCAGCACGAAAAACCCGCCTATTATCGTAACGACGATGAACGCGCCACGGGAACGGTATCCCCGAGCGCGGCGGACGGGCCACACGGGCACCGGCCGCGACGTATCATACGCCGACATAGAAAAGGAACGCTATGAACATCAGACTGTTCGAATTGCGCGACGACGAGGTCGCCGCCTACATGCGCGCTGCCGCCAATCTTCCAGCAGGCTACTCCATCTCCTTTGACACTCAAATCCTCTCCGAAGCTAACATTGACTCCGTTGCAGGCTGCGAGGGAATCATCATCAACAACAAATCCGTGATGTCCGCCGCTTTGGTGGAGCGCGCGCACGAGCTGGGCGTTCGTTACATCGCTATCCGCTGCGTCGGCTTCAACCACGTGGACGTCAAGCGCGCCCAGGAGCTGGGCATCAAGGTGTGCAACACCGCCTATCCGCCCTACGGCGTTGCCGAGTTCACCGTTATGCTCATCCTGATGGCCTTGCGCCGCTGCAAGGCCGCCATTTGGCGCCAGCAGGTGAATGACTACTCCCTGGACGGGCTGCTGGGCCGCGAACTGCGCACGCTGACCGTGGGCGTGGTTGGCACCGGCCGCATTGGTCGCACCGTCATCGACAACCTCTCCGGCTTTGGCTGCAAGATCTTGGCCTACGATCCCTACCCCAATGCCGAGCTGGCAAACCGCGACAGCCTCGAGTACGTTGACATGGATACGCTCGTTGCCAACTCCGACGTCATCACCCTGCACGTGCCCCTCATGGACTCCACCCGCGGCATCATCAATGCCGATGCCATCGCCAAGATGCGCGAAGATGTGACCATCGTCAACGTCTCGCGCGGTGAGCTCATCGACACCGATGCCGTCATCGAGGCGATTGAGTCCGAAAAGATCGGTGCGCTTGCTATGGACGTCTTCGAGGACGAAGTGGGCATCTACCATGAGAACCGTATGCACGACATTCTTGCCAACCGCAAGATGGCTTACCTACGCCAGTTCCCCAACGTGCTGCTCACCAACCACATCGCGTTCTACACCGATATCGATGTAAACTGCATGGTCGAGCAGGGCGTTGCCGCTGTTCCCGCTATGGTTGAGGGTACCTGTGCCACTCAATTGTAATCACACCCATTCAGCGCGATAGCGCACCGTAGCCCCCGTCGGAACTTAGGTCCGACGGGGATACTTTTGTTCTTGGGCTTTGCCTTCTCAGCATGATATGGGCTCATAACTCGTCGCAACGCGCCAGCGTGCAGAGCAATCTGGCAACGAAGGCGATGAACACACCACCGGATGAACTGCATCCTGGCCTTTTTGTTTTTAGAATCGTGTTGAGCGTGTCACTTGCCCCTGCTTGCAAGCCTGCTCCACCGGCCGCCGCGACTATCGCGCGCGATTGAGCACCTTACCAATCCCGATTGCATGGGCGCTGCGTCCATGCGCCTCTTTCCGTGTGGCGGATACGACCTTCCCGGTAGATGCCCCGCATCCTTGGTCGTATCTGCCTTTTTTGCTTTTGAGCGGCCCGCGCCGCACGTTTGTCTCAATCCGTAACATCTAACCGAACTTTTCGGTCCTACCTGTTACAGATTGAGACAATTCAGCGGCGCCGACATTTTTTTATGACGTGGCACAATTATGTCCCAATGCGAAGGAGATACCTATGCCCATCTGTGTGCCCGTCCGAGACATGAAGGACACTGCCACATTCACCGCACTTGTTGAGTCTGAGCGCGACGTCACCGTAACTAAGAACGGCTACGAGGCCATGCACTGCATCAGCAGCGACCAGTATCGCCTCATGCAAGAAGAAATCGCCAAAGCCAAGCTGCTGTCTCGTATGATGCTGGCAGAAGACGAGATATCGCAAGGCGACTACAGCGACTACGACTCCTTCGCGACCGCGATGCGAGACAAATATGACCTATAACGTCGTAATACTCAAAAGCGCACGATATGAGTACGAGAGTATTGTCGGATACCTTGCTCAAATCCTCATGAATCCACGTGCAGCGGGCAATTTTGTTGCCGAGTTTGAATAACAGCTTGACCTGCTTCGCGAGCAGTCGCTCCTACGGCCCCTCTCCCACATACGGGAACTGGCGACACGCAATTATCGATCGTTTCCCGTCGACAACTACGCGTGCCTTTACAAGTTTGAGCACGATGCGATCTATATCGCCCACGTCTTTCACCAGTCACAGGACTACGCCCGCCTGATCTAGCACGGCGGCACTCGCTAGCAAATGACCTGCGTGTGCTCCTCGATGGCGGCGCGGTCCTCGTCGGCAATATCCGGCTCGCACACCACGGCGTCCAAGCTGTCCAGGCGGCAGAAGGTATAGAAGTCGCGCTTGCCGATCTTGCTGGAGTCGGCGATCAGGTAGCGCGAGTCGGCCTTGCTAAAGGCGAGCTGCTGGATACGGCCCTCGTCCATGTTGGACGTAGACACGTCACCGTCCAAGATGCCGTTGGCGCCGATAAACGCCGCATCGATGCCCAGCGCGCGCAGGGTATCCTCGGCCGTTGGTCCCACAAAAGCGGCGGTGCGGCGGCGGTACATACCGCCCACGAGGCACAGCTCGCAGTCTTCGCGCGCCTCGAGCAGGTTAAACACCGAAAGCGAATTGGTCACAATGCGCAGGCGAAACGTCGGCAGCATCGAGGCCATCTGCTCAACCGTGGTGCCCGTGCCCAAAAAGATGGTCGAGCCCTCCTCGATAAGCTCCACAGCACGGCGCGCAATCTGCAGCTTTTCCTCGGCATGCTTAGTGCGCTTTTCGCTGTGCGAATACTCATGGCGCAACATAGCGTGCGGACGGCCCTGTGCACTGCGGGCTCCGCCGTGCACGCGCTCAATCTCGCCTAGGCTCGCAAGTTCTTCGAGGTCGCGGCGAATCGTCATGTCCGAAACGCCCAACGCATCCGAAATCTCTTTGACCGAGACCGTGCCCTGCTCCTCGAGCAGCTGACGAACCTTATCCTGTCGCTCTGCCTTAATCACGATGAATCCTCGCCGTTCTTTGCGCGCATATCATTCAAACAGTAACGAACAAATTGTATCAGACTCGTACGCGTCAAAAATGAACGCCCGCACAGCTCCAATCATCACTTTTTTGAGAAAAATACCCCCAGCTTTAGTGGGGTGTAGTGATAATCTCGCCTGTTCGCGCTACAGTTTGTCGGAATACCTCGATGTTAGGAACCAAATGATCACTTCCGAGCTTTTCGGCACCGCGCCGTGCGGTACCCCCGTTCATCGCTACACCCTCAACGGGCCCGAGATCTGCGTTCGCATTATGGACTATGGCGCCACCGTGCTGGGCATCGATGTGCCCGACATTCCCGGCAACGTACGCGATGTGGTGCTGGGCTTTGATAAGCTCGAGGATTACTTTGACAACCCCGCCTGCTTTGGTGCGACCATCGGCCCCGTGGCAAACCGCACCGCTGGCGCCACGATCGCCATCGACGGCACGGACTGGCATATGCCCGCCAACGAGGGCGCCAACAACCTGCACAGCGACCTTGAGCACGGCCTGCACAAACGTGTGTGGGATGTTGAGCTCGACGAGGTCCATAACGCCGTGCGCATGACCACCTCGCTTAAGGATGGCGAGCTGGGCCTGCCCGGCAACCGAACCTTTACGGCCGTGTTTACCGTTACGCGCACCGGCGTCTTCCGCATCGATTATGGCTGCGAGAGCGACCGCGCCACCTACGTGTCCATGACCAACCACACGTACTTTAACCTTGCAGGCCATAACGCCGACATGGACTGCGAACATTTCTTTGTCGCCAACGCCGCCCACTACCTGCCCATTAACGAGCAGAACATCCCCACCGGCGAGATTGCTCCGGTCGAGGGAACACCGTTTGACTTTCGCGAGCTTCGCCCCGTCGCACCCGGCATGGAGGCCGACGACCCGCAGATCAAGCAGGCCCGTGGCTACGATCACTGCCTGTGCATCGATGGCTATCAGTACGGCCGCAACCTGCGCCGCGCGATGCACGTCGAGGAGATGTGGACCGGTCGTGAGATGGACTACTACACCACTGCCCCGGGCGTGCAGCTCTACACCGGCAACTGGCTGGGCGACGAGCACGCCAAGGACGATGCCAACTATGGCTGGGGCGCCGGCTTTGCCCTCGAGGCCGAGATGTACCCCGACACGCCGCACCAGCCTCTGTTCCCGCAGGGCATTGTGGGCCCGGGCCATCCCTACAGCAATGTGATCGAATACCACTTTATGAGGCACTAAGCCCGCAACGCGACATATCGCACAGCAGCGCCCGCCGGCACCACCGCCAGCGGGCGCTTTTTCATCTTTTAGGCTCGTTTTTTCTGTGACTGTATGAGTGACATATCAAAACTATGCCCATTTACTACGTTTAGCCCGGGATGCTCGACCATGCACCGGTTTTTGTTACATTTGTGAGCAGTATACCTGCGGTTTTGTTTATCTCAAATTCGACATGCTCGACGATAGCCAATCAAACGTAGTAAATGGGCATAGTTTTTGACAGGCGGCATCGCACGCGTCCCTCGCAAGGGCAAAATGATCCGCTTTCCTCCGTCCCCAAGGGATCAGTTGAACAGATTGCCAATGGGGTCGGGGGCGGAACTGGGGAGATAGCGGATTTCTAGCTCTATGCCGAGCTTTTGCAACTCTTTGAAGGCGGCGATGTCCGTATCGTCTACGGCAATGGTAGGCGTTGCAGAGCGCTTGCCCTCCCCTGCCTGCATATGGCCAATGCTGATCTTGGTTATTGGCACACCACCCTTAACCAGCGCGAGCGCATCGGCGGGTGAGGCCACTATGATCAAGATCCATTGACGCGGCGTTGCGGTATGAATGATGTCGATAGTCCTTTGCACCGAGAAAAACCGCGTCCAAACGCCTTCTGGCACCGCCACCCTCATTGGTGCCCATTGGCGCGAATCCGCCGCGATCTCATCGTTGACGATTAGGACAAGGTTGGAACCCACGGCTTCGTTCCACAGCTCAACGTCTTGCCCGTAAATGAAACGGTCATCGATACGCGTAAGAAGAATCTTGGGTTGAGCCATGGCTGCCCCATTCTGTTTGAGACCCATACGAGCGGGACGTCGACCACCAACTCAACAGCAGGTCAAGTAACAAATGGGCACTGCAGACATCACGCCTCTAATATTAGTGCATTTAAAGTGAGAAAAGCCGTCAGAACACTTGCGCGGATGTGCGATGTCCCGTATCATAGACAGCCGTTGACGCCTCAGTTGCGTCATCATATGGCCGCCAGCGTAGCTCAGTTGGTAGAGCACCGCTCTCGTAAAGCGGGGGTCACCGGTTCGAGCCCGGTCGCTGGCTCCATTGCATTAGTGCAGCTCAGAAGCATAATTGCTTCTGAGCTTTTTCTTTTTCGCATCCCATTTCTCCTTCTCTGCGGAGTGAAAACGGAGTGAAAACCTTTTTTAATCGCTTTTCACTCTCCATTCATTAACAACAATTATTCATTACTGAGCTATATAGGGGAGTCACCGGACTTCCCTCCCCTACAATCGAAAGCGATGGATTTCGATACAAGGAGGCCGGATGGCCGGTAAAAAATCTGACGCGGAGTCATTCGCCAGCAGGTGGGCGAACAAGGGAAATGAGAACCAGGACACGCAGCGGTTCTGGATTGACTTCTATCAGAACGTTCTGGGCATGGAGGACGCAGTCTCGAGACTTGAATTCGAGAAGCCCGTCTCTACTGATGCGAGCACGCACGATGGATATATCGACGTCTTCATCCCGTCGGCAAAAACCCTCGTCGAGCAGAAGTCGCTTGGGATCGACCTCGCTAAGGAGGAGACGCGCCAGGGCCGTAAAGTGACGCCCGCGAAGCAGGGCAACGCCTACGCCCAGGGCATGCCCCTCTCGCAGCAGCCGCGCTACATCATCGCCTGCAATTTTGCCGAGTTTTGGGTTTACGATCGCGAGCGGGATTCGCTGTGCCGGGAGCCTCTTTTCAAGTTGCCGCTCGCCGAGCTCCCCAAGAACCTCGCAGCCATTCAGTTCCTCAAGGGCGGGGCGGAGGCCCCGGCCACGATCTCCCGTGCCGTCTCCGTCGAGGCGGGCAAGATCATGTCGAAGCTCCACGACCAAGTGGCCGAGGCGTTCGACGATCCTGACGCGCCCGAGAACCACCATGCGCTCTCCGTGCTCATGACGCGCCTCATGTTTCTCATGTTCTGCGAAGACTCGGGGCTCGTTGCCCCCAACGCCTTCCGCGACTACGTTGCCCACTTCTCGGCGGGCGACCTCAGGCGCGGCCTCAAGGACCTGTTCATCTGGCTCGACACCAGGGATGAGGACCGCGATAAGTATGCCGAGCCCTGGCTGAAAAAGCTGCCTTATATGAACGGCGGTCTCTTCCACGAAAAGACGGAGATCCCGCCCCTGTCCGAGAACTTCCGCCATACGCTCATCGTCGAAGGGTGCCAGGAGTTCGATTGGGCGGGCGTAAGCCCCACGGTCTTCGGCTCCATCTTCGAGGGCGCACTGTCCCACGACCATCGCCGCGCCAACGGCCAGCACTTCACGAGCCCTGAGAATATTCACAAGGTCATAGACCCGCTCTTCTCGACGGGCTCAAGGCTGAGTTCGAGGAAGCCTGCGCCAAGCCTGTCGCGGGCGGCGCGCGGACACGCGCCCTCAAGGAGCTGCATGAGAAGATCGGCGGCATCTCCATTCTCGACCCCGCTGCGGGGTCGGGCAACTTCCTCACGGAGAGCTACCTGTGCCTGCGCCAGCTGGAGAACCGGATTCTCTTCGAGCTCCAGGGCAACCAGGCGGCCTTCAGCTTCGAGGAATCCGGCGACCGGAACGTGCTCGTGAGCCTCCGGAACTTCCATGGCATAGAATTGGAGGATTTCGCCTGCTGCGTAGCCCGTACCGCACTCTGGATCGCGGAGAAGCAGGCGGACGCCGACACCGCGAAAGTGACCCAACGCGTGTATCAAGAGCTGCCTCTCACCGATTACGAGGGAATCGTTAACGCCAATGCGCTCCGAACCGATTGGAACGATGTCATGAAAGCCGATCAAGTCGACTATGTCATCGGCAATCCCCCGTTTATCGGACAATCCAACAGGACGAGCTCGCAGGTAGAGGATTCTAAACTTGTCTGGGGTGCGGACTACGACGGCTACCTCGATTATGCGACATGCTGGTATAGAAAGGCAGCTGAATACCTCTCCTCGGCGGATGCGGAGTTCGCTTTCGTCTCGACAAACTCAATTTGCCAGGGTCAACCGGTCCCTGCGATGTTCAAGCCGTTGTTCTCTATGGGATGGCATATCAGATTTGCCCACCGGACCTTTGTTTGGGGTTCCCAAGCTGATGATGAGGCCCATGTTCACGTAGTCATTCTCGGCTTTTCGAGACGCCCGGGAAGGCTGACAACGTATTCTTACGGTGACAGCAAGATATCGGTTGAACACCCCGATAATATCAATGCCTATCTCCTGGATGCGCCAAACGTTTTCGTCGAAAAACGAATGCGCCCACTTTTCCCAGACATATCTCCAACGATTATTGGCGGTAAGCCTGCAGATGGCGGTTATTTTCAGATTAAGACGCGCGGTGAATATGAAGAGGTCCTCAAGGATCCAGTAGCAGCAAAATACGTAGTTCCCTGCCTCGGTGCCCAAGAGCTGATCAACGGAAAGGAACGTTGGTGCCTCTGGCTCGCGGACACACCTCCGCAGGAGATAGCAAAATCGCCAATATTGCGCCAGAGGGTCCAGAGAGTCCGAGACTTCCGCGCCTCCTCAAAGAAGGCCGCGACCCGGAAGCTCGCCGACGAGCCGTGGCGCTATGCCGAGGTCAGGAGACCCGACGGCCCGTTCCTGTGCATCCCGAGGCATTTTTCGGGAGGCCGCAAGTACTTTACGGTGAAACGCTGCATGGAAGGGGAGGTCGCGACCGATGCTTGCTTCTTTGCCGACGATCCGGACGGACTTTTGTTCGGGATCATATCCTCCAGCATTTTCATGAAGTGGCAGAGGGCCGTCGGAGGCGAGCTTAAGAGCGATTGTCGCTTCTCGAATACGATCGTGTGGAACAATTTCCCCCTACCCGATTTATCCGTGAACGGTAGGAGCGCGATCGTCGACGCGGCTCAAAAGGTAATTGAGGCGAGGGCCAGGTACGACGGAGCCTCCCTCGCGGAACTATATAAACCCGGAGACGAGTTTCTATACCCTCACCTCTTTGCTGCGCATGAAGAGCTGGACGCCGCGGTCGAAGCGGCGTACGGCATCGATTTCGACGGAGATGAATCTAAAACCGTCGCCTATCTGTTCGAACTCTACGCGGAGAAAGCCGGTGCATAGATGCGAGGAGACGCGAAGCCGCTGGTAAAGATGCTCCAAGGGGCGGAGACGAGGTTCGTCATACCCGTCTACCAGCGAAACTACGATTGGAAACGAGAGCAATGCGCACGCCTCTTCGATGACTTGGAAGAGGTCGTCGAAGAGGGCCGCTCCTCCCATTTCTTCGGGAGCATCGTCTCCAAGGCCGATATGGAGCGCAGAGTGCTCATAGACGGCCAGCAACGCGTGACGACGGTGTTCATCCTCTTGGCGGCTCTGGTCAAGCAGACCGAGGAGGGCAACATCGCATCCGCCGGCCCGAAGAAGACCGCCGACCGCATCAGGCGCGAGTGGCTCATCGACGAGTACGACGAGGTCGAGAAGCTCAAACTCAAACTGGTGAAGGGCGACCAGGAGGCCTTCAAGAAAGTTATCGACGGGGATGCCGATAACCTCGTTGAGGGTTCGAACGTTACCGAGAACTACCGATACCTGCTCGAACGGATCGGGGCTACAGGCCTGACCTCCGAAGAGCTCCGCGAGGCAGTCAAGGCGCTCACAGTCATCGATATCAGACTCGAAGGCGACGACAACGCGCAGCTCATCTTCGAGAGCCTCAACTCGACGGGCCTCGCACTCTCCGAGGGCGACAAGATCCGCAACTACATTCTCATGGATCTTCCCGAGGCCGACCAAGATGCCTATTACCGGAAGTACTGGAACCCCATCGAGCTGAACTGCGGTTACGACACGAGCTCCTTCATCCGCGACTTTCTCACCTGCATGACCAGGAGGACGCCGGTCATCGCGCGCGTCTATCCCGAGTTTAGGAGGTATGCCGCGACCAGGAGCACTGTTGACCTGCTGGACGACATGCTCCGCTACTCCACCCTCTGCCGAGAGGTAGGCGAGGCGTCCTGCGGCTCCGCTAAAGTCGATGCCGTGCTGAGGCGGCTCGGGCTCCTCGACATGGGCGTGATGACACCGTTCCTGATGAGCGCCCTGGCGACATACGAAGACGGGGACATCGTTGAGGAGGAGCTCGTCGAGTCACTTTCCGCTGTGGAGACGTACGTATTCAGGCGCTGGGTCTGCAAGATGCCCACAAACGCACTCAACAAAGTGTTCGAGACCCTCCACTGGGAGGCGGCCAAGGGCCTTGAGGACGGTCAGGGCTACGCCAACGCCCTCAAGTACTCCCTGCTGCGGCGTGAGGGTGCCGGCCTCCTGCCGAGAGACGATGAGTTCGAGCGCTGCTTCGAGTGGCGTGATTTCTACCACATCGACCGCAAGCGCTTCTACCTCTACGACAGGCTTGAGAACGGGGACAGTGTCGAACGCATCGATGTTGTCGGGATGATGGAGGAGGGCGTGCTCACCGTCGAGCACATCATGCCTCAGACCCTGAGCGAGCAGTGGAGGGAGGATCTCGGCTACCTCGTCGACGACGAGGTCCACACCGCCTACGTGAACACCATCGGCAACCTCACACTCACGGGCTACAACTCGCAATACTCGAACAATCCGTTCAAGGACAAGCGGGACAGGGACCACGGCTTCAAGGAGAGCGGCCTTAGGCTCAATCGGATCGTGTCCCTCTGCGGCTCATGGACCATTCCCGAGATCGAGCGGCGGCGCGGAAGGATTTGGAAGAAGTTCCTTGAGTTCTGGCCGATGCCCGAAAGCGCGTACTCGCCCAAAGAGGCTCTGCGCGAGAGCCATGCGCTCGATAGCGGGTTCGAGTTCACCGGGCGCAAAGTAACGGCCTATTCCTTCCGCGGGGAGCGGATGGCAGCGAAGACGTGGGTCGAGGCCATGGAGGGGCTCCTGCCCCGCATCTATGCGGAAGACCCCCATGCGGTAAGGGGGGTTGTCACGAGCGGGAAGTACCCGTCGAGGTATTTCTCGACCGAACCCCTGGATTACGGTTTTGAAATCGGGGGAGGTGTCTGGTACGACCCCGGCTGCTCGACCTCCAACAAGATGGAGACCCTTCGCAGGATCGTCGACAAGGTCGAGTCAATCGAGCAGTCGGACATCGCTTTCGAGGTGCGCGAGTAGGGGGCGGTAGCCGTCACGCCGAAAAGGGCGAAGCCGCATGAAATCGCCCCCGTTCGCGAAAGACGGACGGGGGCGATTCCAGATGAATCTCTCGGGTGCCGGACGAGAGTCCGATGACGCTAGGCCCCGAAATGCTTTTTCAGAAGCGCGGAAGCGGCGAGCAACGCGGCCGCGGTAATCAGCATCGAAACGATGGTGAAACCTGTGCAGTCGCCGGTTCGAGCGAGCGCCGGTCCGTTCTCGAGGACTGAGGCCCGTTCGGACGGCTTGACGTTGCCCTTGCCTGCGTCCTGCTCGTTCGAACTCTCGGGTTTTCCGGAGATGGCGAACGAGGTCGTCGCCGTGCCGCCGTCCCTGTAGAGGACCTTCAGGTCATGGGATCCGGTCGGGAGGGTAGCGAGATAGGCGGGGGAAAGCTCGATGATCGTGCTTCCGCTCTTGACCGAATAGTTCGAGGGGTCCACAGCCGCTCCGTCCACCGCCAGATAGCTGAACTGCTCAAAGGGCCCATCGAACCTAAAACGCAGACCGGTGCCCGAACCCCGGAAATACACATGGGATGCGGTATCGAGCTCTTTATAGACGGGAGCTTGGTCCGGGGAGACTATCTCCCACGTCACTTTTGAGAAGTCGGCCGTGGGGACGCCGGTGAGGCCCTTCGCCCTGGCGTAGGACTCGTCGTAGAAGGTGGTCACGTAGCCGGCGCGGTCCCTGACGGTCAGGGCCGCGAGCCAGCGCCTGCCGGGCCTGGAGGTCGAGTCGTAGGTGATGCCGAACGATTTCGCGGTGTCCGCCGACGATTGGTAGCCGGTGGGCGCGGAGTCCGCGCCGGCGGTCGCGGGGTCGCAGTCGATAACCTCGGGGCTGACCGAGGCCACGCCGTCGGGGTCGGTCACGTCGTACGAGACGGTGACGGTCCCGCCCACGGAGACCCTGTCGGCGCTAACGCTCACGGAGCCGAGCGAGGCCGGGTTGGGGTCGGCGAAATAGGGGGCGCCGTTTGCGGCGGATGCCCCCAGAAGGGCCACGGCCAAGAAGGCTGCGGCAGGAACAAGCTTGAAGTGCTTCATGAATCTTCCCAACACAGAAATGGCAGTTGGTCACAGTATATCCGTCGGAAGCACCTGGGCGATCGGGAATAGGCTGCCGTAAGAATAGAGATGAACGGCCAACAGCGCGGGTTTCCCCGACTCGTCGCTGGCTCCATCAGCATTCGTTTTGCAGATTTGTTCGAGACCGAAGACGTTGGACCTATTGTCGTTTCACCGGGACTATCGCGGCTGCGAGGTCTCTTTAACCGATGAGGCGTAACGGGGATCTCCGCCGTTCGCCTCATAAAGATCCTCGACGATTCTGTGCAGCGACTGGCAGAAGTGCGCGACACAGGGGTCCTCCGTGCCAGTGAAATCCCGGCACGCAAGGGTCATAGCGCCCTCCAGGCACCTGAGCTCATAGATGAGATGGTCGATCCGATCGTTCATTTGGGCTCCTAGCCGTATCGTCGATAGGTGTGAACAGGATAGCGGCATTTTGTCGGCATACGCCGGGAAATGGCCACGGCCCCGCGGCCGGGTGGCACCTCCGCTACGCCGCGTCAAGGGGGCCCATGAGACCCCGCACAAACCTCCGCTCCGCTCCGGTTGGTGGAGGTCGTCATGGACCTCCCTTGACCCGTCTTCGCTCCGGTGCGGCTTTGCAGGGAGCAAAGCCGACGACGACGCGCGGCGTCGCCATTCGGCTTTGCCCGCAGGGGCGAGATGTTGAGGGCCGCGTGCCCGGAACGGAGGAAGACATGCAGCAGCTGATGACCGAGGAAATCGCCAAGACGGCGCCGAGGCTCTACGGGCAGGACGGGGCGGAGGACCCCACGGTCTACGCCCACTACTTCTCGTGCGTGAACGGATGGGACTGGTGGCTGCTCGAGTTCGACGGAACGGACGAGGCGTTCGGCCTCGTCGAGGGCTACGACGACGAGCTCGGCTACTTCAGCATCAAGGAGATGGCCGAGCTGAACCGCCAGATGGGGTTCGCCGCCGTCGAGCGCGACGAGCACTTCTCCCCGAAGCCGCTCAGCGCCGTCAGGAGGAGGTAGCCGCATGGTCACGGTCGAGTTCGACTCCATGGGCGAGGCGGTCCGCCTCGCCCTCGTGGCCGATGAGTACGTGGGCGGCGGCCTGGCCGTCCTCCTCCTCGACGCCACGGACCCTCACGCCGACGGCTATATGGCCGAGTGGGGCGTGCTCACGGCAAACGTGCCGGCGGCGGCAGAGTGGTGCCGCGGGCGCGGCAACATCGCCGTCGACGCCGCGGTCCCCGCGGCGCTCCTCGAGGCGCTCGAGGCCGCCGGCACGGTCCGGATAGCCGACCGCTCGGCGGCGTCCGGGATGGCCCGCTACCAGCTGGCCACGGTCGCCGGGCACGCCCTCGAGAGTATGGGCGGCCAGCTCGAGGCCCTCGAGGAGGCGCTCGGCTCGACGGTCGTCGTCGAGTACGAGTCGGGCGGCGACGGCGGCGCGTTCGAGGTGGGGACCGCGCCGGCGGGCTCGGCCGAGCTCGAGCGCATCATCGCCGCCGCGAGGTCCGAGGCCGACGCGCTGGCAGCCGCCTGCGGATGGGCGGCCGTCCGGGTCGGTTTCGGGGACGCCGAGACCATCGACTGCGAGACGGGCCGAACGGTCTACATGGCCGGGGCGGAATAGCATCGGGCCGACAATCCGCCCGGACACGCCGGCGACGGCGTGCCCCTCGCGGCGTTTCACGGGGATGTCTCGCGCCATCCCCGGACCCCTGCGCGCCAAAGGGATGAATCCCCTTGGAACCCCGGGCTGCCGCCGGCGAGCCGTGAACGGCGGGCCAATCACTCGGCTTCAACTCGCGATTGCACCGCCGTGTCACGCCCCGCCGGCTCTCGCTCCGGCTCCGTTCGATGGCTCCCATGGGTCGCCATCACTGCACCTCCGCTCACCTGTCCCGTTGCACTCCGGCCGGTTCGGCCTACGTTTCTCGGGACATGCAAGATATGTATTCCGTGCAACGGAATATCTTGCCCGGCCGAAGCCGGGATGTGCGAACCGCTCCGAAGTCGCTCCCGCAGAACCGTGCAACAGCCTTGCCGGCTGTTGCACGGACCCCAGATATGAAAGTCAGTCCCGGCCTCTTCCGTCATCCGCACCCTCGCGGGCGAGCTCCCAGGCGGCGCGCATGGCAAGGTCGATACCCCTTGCCGTGAACCTCATGATCCGCCCGGTCGAGCGGTTGACGGCGTAGCCGAGCCTCGCGCCATTGATCTTCCTCGTCTTGCCGAGGGACTCCGAGTGATAGCGGTACTGCAGCGCCCCCCGCTTGGATCGGGCGATCTCGATCCCATCCGATTCCAACCGCCTTGCAAACTCTCCGAAGCGGTCGGGACAGCCCTTGAGCCTCCCGACCTCCTCCGCCCTCTGGGCAACAATCGCTCGGACCCTTGCGTTCTCGGATTTGTCGGATCGCCCCTTCTTTGCCATCTCGCGCTCCTCGCGACCGGGCTGGCGCGCGTGCACCTTCGAGTTCGAGAGGCCCCTTTCGAGCTGTCTCAGGCCGTACTCCGCATCGAGGTCCTTCACCGTCCTCACACGGGATTTCGCCGCCGCCCTCGCCGGCCCGTCGTTCAGGCGCCGCCCCGTCTCGAGGTCCGTCCTATTGATGGCGAGATGAGCGGCGAATCGGGCCGATCCATCCGACCTGCATCTTTCCTCATGCAGCACAATCACGACCTCCTGGTTGGGATAGCGCCTGGCGATGTAGTCCCTCGCGTACTCCATGCAACGCGAAGGCGTCATCGGCCCGCCGTTGCAGGAGCACTCGTCCGGGTTGAAACCGATCACCTGATGCTGCATGTACGTGCACCTTGCGCCCTGCTTTCCGGGCCGGTTGTGCCCGGCCGCCTCCCGGGTAGCGTCCATCTCCTCGAACCAGCGGCCCTCATCGATGATGTGCTGGGTATCGTGGTCCAAGACTTTCTCCCTGTCCCAATCGAAATACCGCTTGAGGTTTCGGAGGTGCTCCCTGCTCATGACGCTCGTCTGCTTGATTGCGGTCATTTTCCAACTCCCTTCAAAAGCCGCCGTCAGTCGATGAAGAGGCCGGACCATCCTTCGGCGGCAGGCACCTCCGCAGGCTCTTCCACGAATTCGGGAGTCCAGAGATCGACGCCGTCCCCCCGACCCGCTCGCCTTGACATCAGCCTGGCCTGGTATTCCTTCCTCTTGGCCGTCTCGTGCTCACGCGTCCCCAGATCGAAATGCTCTTTCGTCGGCATCCGCGTGCAATCGCAGACGGGAGCGCGGAAGCACCCCGCGTGCTCCCTGCCCACACCGTTCTCCGCAGACTTAACCACGATGACACCGTCCTTGTCGGGGGACATCTCCGTCCACTCCCAAGAATGGATCAGGTCATCGGCGTGCTCGCTGTAGGATGTCGACCCCGTGCCGCCCGAAGGTCCCCTGCTCGAGCTGGTTCCCATGGTGTGCCGCGTCGTCTTCCCGGCCAGCTCGGTGAAATACTGGCGGTCCTCGGCTTCGCCCAGCTTCATGGCGACCTTGACACCGCAGTTCGCCAGGATCTTCTTCCGCCCGTCACGCTCGCCGTACTTGTTCAACTGAGAGATGTTCTGAACCGCGCCCATCCAGAATAGGTCGTACGAACGTCCGAGGCTGAGAAGGCTCGGCAGACACTCAACCTTGGGCAGGTTCCCCCATTCGTCACCGAGGATTGACACCGGCCTCGGCAACTTTCCACCAGTTGCGTCCGCGATGGAATATACGGCGGCATAAAGCTGTTCGAACAGGACCGCCGCGATCGCGTTGTAGGGAGAGCCCTCGTCCATCACATGGAGGAACAGCGCGGTCTTCTCGCTCAGGATTCTCCTCGGGTCGATATCATTGCCCGAGGTCATGCGCGCAATCGGCGCTGAAGCGTAAATCCTCAGGTTGACCTTGAGCGTGGAGACGATACTCCTCAGCTCGTTGCCGCCGCTCGAGATGAACTGCGAGGCACGCGAGCGGGCAGGATGCCCCTGCGGCAGGGCGCGGAACAATCTCTTCAGCGGTTCACACGGGTCCTCGCCGGCCCCCTCCGTCCCCGAGCATATGATGTGGTAGACCGTCGCGAGGTGCCTGCAACTCCGCGGGCAGCCCCCATCCAGCACGGTCAGAAGGATTGTCGCCGCGAGCAGCGACCGCGCGGATTCCGTCCAGTGGTTCGCCTTCGCATCGCTCTCCCCGGCGATGAGCGTACGGGCCACGGCGTCCGCGGACTGCTCCGCCCCCGATAGATCTCCCTCACCAGCGAGTCTATCGACCATTTCCAGCGGATTGAACGTGTCGCTCCTCTCGGGATGCTGGGCATCCAGCAGAAGCACCCGGTACCCGCGGCGCTCCAGCTCGTCGCCCGTCAACTCGATGAGCTCGCTCTTCACGTCGGAAACGATGATGGTCTGCGGGCTAGATTCCCCGTCATCCGTCCCAAACGTCAGCAAGTCGATTGTCGGGATCAACAACGACCTGGATTTTCCAGCGCCCGTTGAGCCGTCGAGGAACATGTGACGCCCCGGCTCGTATAAATACTTGGAGCCGAACAACGTCTTCTCAAACCCGTACACGAATCCCCTGCTTTTCGGCCGTCCGTGCCCGTCCCAAATCTCCGAGCCCCGGATGGTCTCGGGCCCCGTTTTCACCCGCGCCTCTCCGAGCACGCCTCCATCGGCGGCCCGCTCCTTCGAGGAGGCCGATAGCTGCATGAGCAAGAATACCGACAGGAACAGGGCGAACGAGGCGAGGCAGCCCGGGATGCAGCGGGGCGCCACGTTGACCCACCACCAAATGATGCCATCCACGCTCAGGGTGAATCCAATCGAACTGAGATCGATTGGGAGTCCGAGGATCACGCAATCGAGGGGAATGGCGACAAGAGGCGCAAACCCCGCGGTAAGCAGGACTGCAAAAACCAGCGCCATGACCAGCTTCTCCTTCACGAGAACCACCTACCCCCTTGCGCGGGCAAGCAGGTCGTTGACCCAGCCCACCGCGGTCGACACAATTGAAGTCGCCCGATTGAGGTTGTTGAGGACTACCGGGTCGGGGCCGTAGGTATTGAGGGCACGGACCGCCTGGTTGAGATTCGTGCCGATCTTCTTCAGCTCGGTCCTGATGCCGGCAAGCTCCCCCGTATCGGCGACCCTGACCGGCTTCTCGCCGCAGAGCAGGGCGGCATCGCGCATGAAGGTAGACGCCGGCATGTTCATGGTCGCCGCCTTCTTCTCGATAGCCCTACGCTGTGCCTCACTCATTCTCACGTTGATGTGCGCATTCATGGAAGTCATAGCCATCCAATCCGAGCGGGGTCGATACATCGGCCCCGCTGCCTTTATTTAGTTGACATTGCTTGAAGTGTCTGACCGATGCGCCCAATCCTCGCCCGCGCCCAGACGTCAAAGGGGACTCCCGGCAAACTGCCGAGATATATACGGTATGGCCGCCATTGCTCTCTATAGACATC
Source organism: Collinsella sp. (assembly GCA_019425015.1). Taxonomy (GTDB): domain Bacteria; phylum Actinomycetota; class Coriobacteriia; order Coriobacteriales; family Coriobacteriaceae; genus Collinsella. The sequence continues at coordinate 98,326 of JAHYYJ010000010.1, read as the reverse complement.
AAGAGCATCGAGCAGGCGCTTCCGCTCCCAGATGAGTTCATCGGCCGAGAGCAGAGGAAGGTCCCTGTTCTCGGCGCGCGCGAGCTCGTCGGATGACAAGCATGGGTTGGGCGCCCGGTACCTACCGATATAGGGCCCGGGCTCCATATTTAACCGATTTCGGTAAACGTTGCAGACGGTGCGTCGAATTCGAACTCAACGGCGCCGCAGGAACCGTACCGGTTCTTTGTAATCGAAGCAACAACCGGACGCTTCTTGCGCATCATGTTGGAGTTGCGCTCGTCGCTCTTATCACCTTTGACCGAGAGAGACATGACCAAGTCAGCCGTGTACTCGAACATGCTGCAGCCACCGATTGCCTGCAAGCCCGTGGTCTGCTTGTCGTAGTTGATTCTGTTTATTGACGAAATGGCGAATAGTGGACAATGGGTCTCATCCACAATACGCCTCAGCTCAGATGCAACGAGCTTAAGTCCAATGCGCTCATCGACAATGCGCAGCTCCTGTGGTAGTGAGACGATTTGTGCATAATCAACGATAACTAACGGAGGCTCACCGTATTTATCTGCCACTTCCTCGATGGACTTGCGCATACCCGTATTCTTGATTTCACCGGATACGATATGCATACGTTCAGCAACACTGCGTGCATAGATTTCAAGCATATCGTCAAACAATTCCCGTTTTTCAATTGGCATTTCGCCGCTATACATATCGTCGTAAGTGAGCTTGCCACCGGAAATGCGCGTCAGACTTTTTGCAAGCATACTCGCGCGGGTGAGCTCGCCCTCGAAGATTACCACCGGATGACCCGCAATAGCCCAGCCGTCACCGAGCTGATGCATGAAAGTAGTCTTGCCGGTACCGGGTCCGCCCGGCACGATGCACAGATATTGGCGGATACCGCCGAGAAGGGCATCGAGCGCACGGTGCTCAATATGCCCGAGGGGCTTATTGTTTAAAATAGCAAGGGCGATTTTATCCAAGCCATCGTTCATGGACTTCACTAACGACATGGTTTGTTCACCTCCAGTTCGTGAAGGTAAGCAAATAGGCTGGACTCGAGAATATAGACGCGGCGATGCAACGCAATCGCGCGCCCGCTTTCTTTCATGAACTTCGACGCAGTAACCGGGCTGAGTCCAGTCATTTTACTCACATCAGAAATGCCAAGAAGGCGTTCGTTGCCCAAATTGGGACTGCAAGAAACTGCAGGTAAAGCATGTACGGCAGCGTACGGCTCATTAGGTTCGACCGACATGGTAGAATCCTTTCGGGTCAGCTCGCCCCTCCCCCTAGTCGCCAAACTTAGAATGGGAAGGGCGGGCGCCTTTATATTTCACGACCGAAAATGAAATAGCTCCTTTCACTCAAGCTGGTCAGGCCTTTGCGTGGCATCATTATACTATTTCATATACATGGTCAAACCATTAAACGAACCTCTTTTCGAATCTATTTTCTAACATTCTAGATTTTCCTTTCTAACTGAATTACAATCGTTAATAAAGATTGGAGTTAATATGGGCCGTTTACCATTATCTGGAAACAAGATGAAAAAGATTAAATACGGAACAACTGTTCAGGAGACCACGCCTGCAAAAATCGACGAGTTACGCCGCAAAAATCCCCAATCTATCAGGAGTACCGGCGAGGCGATCGACTACCTATGCAATTTGCTTACGGGACTAACGCCCCGGTTCGCTAAAGCCCTGAAAGACACCTGCGAGAAAGAGATTCGTCTCATCACTAACGAGATGAGGGCTCTTCCTATCGATGGATCAGAAGAGCTAACTTTTAGCACTAAAGAGTTGGAACGTGAGCAGTTCCAACGCCTCTACGACCATTTGTCCCTCTACTATGAAGAAACAATAGAGCCCCAGGGAATGAGGCGCATCGATCTCCTGGGCGGAGACTACGCGGTTTTCCCCTCCTCATGGACGCTTCTAGAGCCAAATAATTGCGCTGAATCGTGCAGCCAAGTCGGAATCATTGAAATACGCGGCGGCGCAAAATACGGTGCTCCCCATTTTGTCTTTTTCCATAACGGCGAATATAACCAGAAAGACAAATTGCAGTGTGCAGTCAAGCTCTGGCCCCGTATGACCGATGTGATGCGAGACGAAGTCAAACTGGTCACGGATGACGAGGGCCATTACTTGAATATGGACGAGCACCTTGCCGCCCCCATCATTTGCTATTTCAATCTGCTAGATGCCAGCTACTATCAGTCAATGGAGCTGGAGCCGCCATATGGCGCAATGATTTATCGAAACAATATCGATTAGAAAAAGAGGCCCACAAGGGCCTCTTTTTTAGCCTTTCAGCAGATTGTCCAGCACTGATGCCGCCTTCTGATCGTTTGCCTCAATAAAGTGACTATAGATAGACAGCGTCGTCGATGGGCTAGCATGGCCCAAACGCGCCTGGATCGTCTTAATGTCCGCATTGGCACCAACGAGCAAAGTCGCTTGCGTATGTCTAAGCTCATGAGGCTTCAGCCCGCTATAACCCGTATAGCGGGTACGTTTGACCCCGTCACTCCCAATGACTTCCCTGCTCTCCTCAAAAGTACCGAAGCCGTTTTTCGCCGCAAACAGCCTAAACGCCCTTGAATAGTTATGTCCATCCATCCGGGTCACTAGAGCCCGTTTGCCGCCGGCTGCATCAATGACACCAATAGAATGGACAATGGGTGTTTCTCCAGTCTGGCCCACCGCAAAGGAGTTGAACTCGCTCCGCTGAATGACTTTCCACCTGTCCAAATAATCGGCAAGTTCATTCCCTATCGAAATCTTGCGCCTGCTCATCTTCGATTTGGGCGGCCTCAACGTCCTGTCGTTCGTATATTGCTTTACTATCCTCAGAGTCTTGGCGTCGGGGTCATAATCCTCCCATGAGAGACCAAGGGCCTCCCCCTTCCTCAATCCACAGAGAAGCAGAAGCATTGTGCACGTGATAAAGGAGGACGGCTTCTCCCCCAAAAGAACCGCAAGAAGCCTTGCCGCCTCATCGGCGCTCAGCGCCTTACGAGCCTCGACATTCTGCTTGGGCAGTTTCACTCCCCTACAAGGGTTTTTGCCCACAAGGTCGTTATCGACAGCATCCTCCATTATCTGTTTGAGCTTGATATGGATGCGGCGAATTTCACTTTCGCTGAATCGACCTTCTTTTCTGGCTTTGGAATACGCAGCGCGAATGTCATCTGATTTAAGCCGATCGAGATCGGGGTTGCCAAACAGCTCGCGTATGTGACGGATATCCAAACCTTCGCGCTCATAGGCAAGCGGTGACCCCATGGTCAACTCTCTATTTGCGTGAAACCTGTCTGCATAATCCGATAAACCCAAGGGGCCATTGTCCCGGTTGGAAGCACCCTCGAGCTCAGCTCTATAGGCTTCCAGCGCCTTGGTAACTTCGCTCGGCCAGTTTTTCGGGTTCTTGCTTCTGCAATGAACCCTACGTGATGGACTACGGCGGTACCGTCCCGTTTCCGGATCTTTTCCTAGAGAAAAGTAGATCCGATAGACCCCCTTGGTCCTATCGATGCACTCTGATGTCCCTCGGGCGGTCTTTTTTATCGATCCTTGCAATCGCATCCCTCGCTGTTTTTCAGTTAGGCTATCCGGCGAAGCTTTAAGGGCTTCGCCGGATAGCCTAACTGAAGTTTTTCACTCTTTCAAGTCTAGTCAGAGGTGAAAAGAGTGGGAAATATGATTCTAATTGCTAGCTTGATATTTGCTAGTTACCTATATTTACCTGCACTTCTTTTCAGTTCAGTGAAATTGGCCTCATCTCGTAAAACATCTAATTCACGTACTCGTAAAGCGGGGGTCACCGGTTCGAGCCCGGTCGCTGGCTCCATTACACAAGATAGCCGCCTTCGGGCGGCTTTTTTGTTGCCGATTTTGAGTGCGTGCGCGCCAATCCAAACATCGCCACGTCAACGGCGGCCCACTCGGTGGACTTCGGGTTTAATGCTTAGGGGCGGGGATTTACCAAAGTGAAATCTTAATGAAAAGAAACCCAGCTGCAACAATTGCCATGGTGAGGGCTCAAATTGGCCATATAGATCTAAAATAGTCACAATATACAAATGTCGAGAGATATTGGCGATATAGATGAAAAGAACTAAGGGTTTTCTTTTGCTGGTATTGATGCTGCTCGGACTGTCCTGCCTGAGTGGCCCTTCTTGGGCCAAGGCTGCCTGTCCTGAAGGTGAGCCTTAGCAGTCTTATACGGGCAGCCTGCTGATAACTGCTAAGGAGGGCGATGCCGACTCTCAGTCTGGGGTAAATCCCCTTGCCACTTTTGAGGGGGACGGCGGAACGGTCAAGCTTGACCATATTGGTAGCGGGATTTTGAGGTGGCAAGTTCTTCCGGACAAAATTGCGAACGATCCCTTCTCTTTTGCTGGAACGATTTATCTATACAAGGTTGTGAGCGGAAAACAAAAATACGTCGATTGCTATCCGACAAACGGGTCTGGAATTGCATTCACCGGCATTTCGGGGCAGATTGATACACATGTACGAAAGGGAACCTAAGTGGTGCGTTGGGTTGGAGCTGCTGCAGGTCCGATATGGATTGCGGTCTTGCGCCCCGATGTCCAAATAGGTTTCTCTCTCTAGACGGGAAGTTGCTCATGGACGCCATATATGACGGAGATGACTGGGTCGATCATTATACTTGGCGCCTGGTCGGCTCGAACGACAATGGGGATGTGGTGTTTGATGGACTATGTCCAAAGCATCTCCATCCTTTTGTCTCGTCGTTAATTGAGAGTTCCGCTCGTGTTGCCCCCTACAGCTCGGCATCGCTTCATGATACGGACGTTTTGAAGACCATAAGGGAATCAATTGACGATGGCACGATGAGCGGCCCGCTGTTTTCTCGGCTTGTGGGGCTAGATGAGATTGGCTCGAAACGACTGCTTGCGGGCGAAAAAGTGGAACTCACTTATCGGTCGATGATTTCAATCCTGCGGCTAGCCGATGTTCTTCGCAAATAAATGAGGCTTCCCTATTCAAAAACAGAAAACCCCGCCAAACGTGATTTCCCTAGGGAAAACCCGTTTGGCGGGGTCCTAGCGTGATTTCCCTAGGGGAATCACGCCATCAGACGAACAGCTCAGCCAAGCAGCTCGCTACTCTTCCCAGTAAGCATCTGCAAGCAGCTTAAAGCAAATCTTCTTGACCGGCTGTGCGCCATCGCCCGGGAACTCGAGCGTGGGCATGTGGGGCTCGCCGGCAACGAACAGTGCAAACTTATCGTCGGCAAGATCGCCGGCGATCGAAGCGTCGGAATCGACCAGATCGTAGTCGTCCTTCTCGTCAAACTCCTGAACCAGCGTCAGGCTGCCCGTGGCGACCTTAAAGGCCTCGCGACCCTCGACGTCGATCTGCAGGTCGTGATAGCGCTGATGCGTCTCATAGTGAGCCTCGGCCTCGGGACGCGTCGTGGGAGACATGACGTTCGCAAAGACCTTCTCACCCAAAATCGGATGGCTGCCGACCTCGAGCTGTGCCGGGTCGTTCTCCTCGAGCCAGTCGATCAGCACGTCGAGGCCCTTGAGCATTCCGCGGTACTCCTCGATATCGCCCAATGCACCGTAAATCATCTAAATCCCCTCTCGGATCGCTTCTTTGGCGGCTAATCGGCAAACGCGTTACCGATGCTGTTGCCACCCACATACGCCTCGACCAGGGTAAGGTCGGGATTGAACACGACAAACTCGGCGTCGCGCCCCAGCATAATGCTACCGCACTTGTCGTCGACATGAGCTAGCAAGCAATGCCGGGGCCGACGCCCAGGCTTTTACAGCTCGGTCACGACAACGCCGTTGTAGACCTCGTCCCAACGGTCCATGACCAGATGGCCGGTCATGGGATCCATGGCATTGAGCTTGCCGCAGGTGTTGGCGGTACGCAGCACCGTCTCGTCATCCGCGCCAGCAGCAATCGCATGCGCGAAGCCGGCAATGGTCGAATCGCCAGAGCCCGTAGCGTTAACGGCGGGGATATCGGGGGTCTTGGCGCGGAATGCACGGCCATTATGGAAGCCCACGGAGCCGGCAGCGCCCATGGACACAACGACCCAGGGGATATCGGAGAAGCGGGCATCAGAGGCGAGCGCGGCGCGGAGCTCGTCCACATCGTCGGTGGTAAAGCTCGTGCCCAGAAGGCCGTTAATCTCGGTCAGGTTAGGCTTGACCAGTTCGGGCTTAATTTCGGACTTAAGGGCGGCCTCGAGCGAAGCACCCGAGGTATCGAGCAGCACCTTGGCGCCGGCGTTCTCGGCAATACCCGTGATCTTGGCGTAGTAGCCCGCCTCGACACCACGGGGCAGCGAACCCGAGATGGTAACGACAGCGGCCTTGCTCGCAAGCTCGGCGAACTTGGCGGTAAAGGCATCGAGCTCCTCGGGGGCAATCGTCGGGCCGCTCTCGAGTAGCTCGGTCTGGTTGCCGGCGTGGAGGATGTTAAGGCAAATGCGAGTCTCGCCCTTGATGGGTACAAAATCATTCTTAATGCCGTTGGCATCCATGAGCTCGGCCATGTAGGCGCCCATGTGGCCGCCGAGCAAACCGGTTGCCACAACGTCGTCGCCCAGCTGACCCAGTACACGGGCCACGTTGAGACCCTTGCCGCCGGCGGTCTTTTCGGGCGTCACACGGTTAACGTCGTCGATAATGAGCTCATCGAGCTGATAGCGTGTATCGACGGACGGGTTCATCGTAACGGTGAGGATCATTTTTAGCTCCTTATCTCGCAGGCTCCTTGTGCCTCGCGATACGAGTCGACAAAACGGAATTACAGAATCTCAATCGTGAACGAGCGAACGACGGTCTCCTTGGGCTTGGCGACAAGGCAGCCACGCTTATGCTCAAGCACGTCGTCCTCATCGGAGCAGGTCGAAAGGCCGCCCCAGGGCTCAACTGCCACAAAATCGCCCTCGGGCTTGCTCCATACAATGAGATACGGGAAGCCCTCAAAGCTCAGGCGGACGCCCTTGTCCTCGCCCTTCTTGGAAAGCGTGACCTGACGGCTCTCGAGCACGTCAAAGATGGTCTCCGCAAAATCGAAGAGCTCATGCGACAGAGGCAGCGTCTTTCCCACCATGGGGTTCTTGGAGCGGTTGGTCACGTCAATCAAGCCAGTCGAGGGGACGGCAGTGCAAAGCTCCGCCGCCTCGTCCTTCTCGAAGCGTAGCTCGTAGTCCGTATAGGCCTCGCCCTCGTCGAGCGGGCACCTAAAGCCGGGGTGTCCACCGATAAAGAACGGCATGTCCTCGGTGCCCTCGTTGGTCACCTCATAGGAGACGCGCACGGCAGCGTCCTCGAGCGTATAGCGGGCGACGAGCTTAAACGGATACGGATAATCGCTCAGCAATGCAGCGTTATCCTCGGATGCCAGACACACAGCCAGCTCGTTCGTGCTTTGGCTCAGCAGTTTCCACTCCTGCTTACGCGCAAACCCGTGGCGGGCGAGCTTCACATGATGCCCAGCGAACGTCATGGCGCTGCCGTCGCGCAGACCTCCGCAAATCGGGAAGCAGACCGGCGCCTGACCGGACCATACTGCGGGGTCGCCCTGCCACAAATACTCGCGACCGTCGGCCTCAATCGAGGTAAACGAGCCGCCGGCAGTGGAAACCTTAATAGAAATCGAATCGTTGGAAAGAGCGTATTCCATTACCCATCCTTTCGAACAACTGCTTTATTTCACGCAAGCGCCCGTTTCAATCCTAACCATAGAACAAACCCGCACGCTCATCGATGCGTCCGGTATCCCGGTCATGTAACGGGGTACCATACAGACATTGATGCAATTACAGCTGAAAGGCCTTCTTATGCGAACCATCATTCTTTATGCCTCACGCCACCACGGCAATACGAAAAAGCTCGTGGACGCCATCGTCGAGGCGCACCCCGAAATCGATACCCTCGACGTGAAAACGCTCGGCAAAAACGAGTATCCCAACCTGCACGAATACCATCTGATTGGTGTCGCCACGGGCATCTATTACTCCGAGATCGACAAGGACATGGCACGCGTGCTCACTAACGTGCTGCAGCCGCAGGACAAGGTGTTTGGCCTTATGACCTACGGTGGCAAAAACAAGTGGTACGGCAAGGATATCGATGGCATCTGCCGCATGAGGCAGGCCATCTTTATGGGTGTCTACGGCTGCCCCGGCTTTGATACGTGGGGGCCGTTCAAACTCACCGGCGGGGTCCAAAAGGGGCACCCGACCGCTGAGGAAATTAAGGGTGCCGTCGACTTCTTCGACAAGATCGAAGACGAGTATGGAGACATCATCGTCGAAGAGTACGCCAAGCGCGAGAAGCGTCTAGCCTACGAAAAGGAGCATCCTGCAGGAGGCCTGGTGGCCGGCGTTAAGCGCACGGCAAAGAAGATCGCTAACAAGCTGTAACTGTAAAGGTGCTTTTGAGCGTTTAACCCATACGGCGGGTCCGAGCAGATTCGGGCCCGCCGTCTTTTTCTTTCGTTACTCGGTAAAGGCGTTGCCGACGCTCTGGCCGCCAACATACGTCTCGACGAGGGTGAGCTCATGGTCGAACACGACAAAGTCGGCGTCGCGACCCGGCATGATGCTGCCGCACTTATCCTCGATGTGCGCGGAGCGTGCCGGCACCTCGGTTGCCATGCGAATGGCGATATCGGCGCTGGCGATGCCCCAGTCGACGATGTTCTTGACGCCCTGGGCAAGCGTGAGCACCGAACCGGCAATGCTCTTGCCATCGGCGAGCCAGCACAGGTTGTCCTTCATGATGACGTCCATGCCGCCGCTGGTGTAGCTGCCCTCGGGCATGCCGCCGCAGCCCAGGCAGTCGGTGATGAGTACCGTGTGCTGCCAGCCCTTGGCCTGCAGCAGCGCCTTGATGGCGGCAGGGTTTACGTGCTTGCCGTCACAGATGATCTCGGCGTAGGTCTCGGACGTGGACATAGCAGCACCCACGACACCGGGCTCACGGTGATGCAGCCCGCGCTGGCCGTTATAGGTATGCGTAAAGCAGCTGGCACCGGCGTTGATGGCGGCGATGCACTCATCGTAGGTGGCGTCAGAGTGACCGATGCTGGTCACCACACCCTTGGCGTTCAGAGCAGCCGCATAAGCAGCGGCACCGTCGCGCTCGGCCGCCATGGCGCTCTTAACGATGCGACCGCCCGCAGCCTCCTGCCACTGATCAAAGACCTCCTCGGAGGGATCGATAAGATAAGCGGGGTTCTGCGCGCCCACGTGCTTCATGGTAAAGAAGGGGCCCTCCAGGTAGATGCCCTGAATGCGAGCACCGCAGAAGTCGGGGCCGCGACCCTCGTCCGCCTGAGCGATGGCGGCGCAGGCGTCCTTGATCTGCTCGACGCCATCGGTGAACGTCGTGGGTAGCCAGCTGGTGGTACCGCGACGGGCGAGCTCAGTCGAGCTGATATCGATACCCTCGGGGTCGTTATCGGTAGTTGAGTGGTTGTAGAAGCCATGGATGTGGGTATCGACCATACCCGGTGCGATCCACGATCCCGTGTAGTCCTTGATCTCGCAAGAGGGCTCGTCGGCCTGCCAGGCGCCAAAGACGCCATCCTCGACCATAAGATAGCCGCCCAGCTGCGGACCTGCCGGCAAGAAGAACTTGTCAGCCTTAATTGCGTACGTGCTCATATGCACTCCTTGCTTCTAAAGCAGTTGACTGTGGTGATGCTTATACCCGGTCCAAGTGAAAACAAAAAGCGCCCGCCCGCCGTTATGAGCGGACGGGCGCCCTTACAGGGGGGACGCGATTAAGCGGTGAAGGGGTGAATCGTCACGCCCTTAACCACGCGGTTGACCGTGCCGGTGGGGCTCGGCGTATCGGGCGTGTTGCCCACGCGCACGGAGTTGAGCAGGCTGATGGCCTGGGCAAACATCACGAACGGCAGGGCAAGGTAGCCCTCGGGGAGTACCTCATAGCCCTTAAAGGTGAAGGACTCGCCCTCGTAGACGGTAGCGCCATCCTGCTGAACGGCAACGGTGTGCTGAGCGATCTCGTCGCCACCGATCTCGTTGAGGATGTCGATATCGTACTGACGGGTGTAGGCATCGTTGTTGACGAACACGAACACGAGGGTCTTGTCGTCGACGAAGGACTTGGGTCCGTGACGATAGCCCATAGAGGTGTCGTAGGAAGTAGCGACCAGACCGTGAGCGAGCTCGAGGATCTTGAGCTGGCTCTCCTGGGCAAGGCCACCGAAGGAGCCGGAACCCAAGTAGGTCACGCGGTTGAAGTCGCCAGCCAGGTAATCGGCAACCTCGGACTCGCGAGCGATGACCTCCTCGCCCATCTTGGCGATGGTCTCGACCCACTCGGCCTTCTGCTCGTCGGAAGCCTCGTCAAAGATGAGGGTAGAGAGCAGGGTCATGCAGGTGTAGGAACCGGTCATGGCGAAGCCCTTGTCGTTGGCGCGCGGGATGAGCAGCGTCAGCGCATTGGGGTCATCAGCGGACTCGACAGCGAGCTTGCCCTCGGGAGCGCAGGTGATGTTGAGGAACTTGACGTTGTGGACGAGCTCCTTGGCAACGGCGACGGCGGCAAGGCTCTCGGGGCTGTTGCCAGAGCGGGCAAAGGAAACCACGAGCGTGGGATCCTCGGCGCGCAGGAAGTCGCGCGGGGCGCTCACGATATCGGTCGTGGCGATGGGCTTAAAGTCGTAGAGATCAGTGTTGCCAGCGTGACGCAGGTACGGGGCGCAGGTATCGCCAACATAGTCGGACGTACCGGCACCGGTGAAGACAACGGACAGACGGCCCTCGCCCATAGCGCGAGCCTCAGCCAGAAAGGCCTCGATGGCCTCTTTGTTCTCGCGGTAGATGTTGAGCGTATCACGCCAAAGCTCGGGCTGCTGGGCAATCTCGGCCGTGGTGATCTGGGCGCCGAGCTCAGTGAGCTCCTCGACACTCTTCTCGAACATTTCTAATACCTATCTCTAGAAGTAATCCTCTGACGTGCAATTATACACTTCAGTTGGTTATCTGGTAGTAACCAGTTGACTGCAAAGAATCAACACAACGAAACAAGTGCATCATTAATCGTTGCGCTGGTGATAAACCTTGTACTTAAACTGGTCGGCACGAGCAACCGAGAGCGTATACTCCACAACCTCGTTTGACTCGTTATACGTAGTCCTGACCAAATCGAGCACTGGCGAGCCCTCGACGATTCCCAAAAGGTGAGCGTCGGTGGGACGGGCTATGCTCGCATAGAACTCCTCTTCGGCCACGCGTATCTTTTGTTGGAAATCTTGCTCAATCACATCGTAGAGCGGTTTACGCTCCAAGAGCGGACGCTTGAGCGACAAGAACTTACGCACCGGCAGATAGCTGCGCTCGACCATCATGGGCATGTTGTCGGCGGAACGAAGGCGCTTGAGCTTAAAGATACGGTCGCCGATGCGGCACCCCATATGCTCGGCCAGATTCTTATCGGCCTCCATCTCGCAAAAATCGAGAATCGTGGTCTCTGGTTCGCGACCCATCGCACGCATCTGCTCGGTAAAGCTGTAGGACTGCGTAAGATTGGTTACCTTTGCCGAACGGTCGGTCACAAAGGTGCCGCGACCGTGCTGCCGAACCACCAGCCCCAAGCGTTCCAACTCCTGCAGGGCCAGGCGCACTGTGGTGCGCGAGAGACCATAGCGCTCCGATAATTCGCGCTCGGAAGGAATCATGTCACCGGCATGATATTCATGGTCAATCTTTTCGGTCAGAATATCGACCAGCTGATCGTATAGGGGCTGTTTGCGCACTCCGATCGCCATCCTATCCTCCCTTTTGCTCGAATTCGGCTAACTACCTAGGGTGTTAAGCATTATCAGTCCGCAACACCCGAATCATCAAGAAAACAAAAGCCGCGCGCTCTTTCGAGCACGCGGCTTTTAACATACACATGGCTTAAGGGGTCGGGGTGTGAGCCGCGTAGGGACACACCCCTCAAGCTAGAGCCTTACCAGATGCTCGGCCAGAGACCAAGCGGGCCAGCGCCCAGGATGCCCAGGACGAAGAGCAGCAGAATGCCCTTGGTCGGGGTCCAGCTGTGCTTAGCGAACATGTAGTAAAGCAGCAGCGTAAGCATAAGCGGGACGAGCTTCGGGACGATGGTGTTGAGGGTGTCGGCAACGGAGAAGTTGACCGGATCCTCGGTGACGGTGCCGTAGGTAACGGACTCCATGCCGTTGCCCAGATCGGTGACGCCGCACTCGACAGCGTTGCCGTCGGCATCGGAAGCGGTGAGGGCGTTGCCGTCCTCATCGGTCATGGCGATGGTACCGGCCTCAGCGGTCTCGGTATCGATGCCCTCCATACCGGTGAAGTTCTCGGCCTCCTTCTCGGAGACGATCACGGTATTGGCGGAGAGGCCACGGGTGGTGCCGTTGGGGATCTGGAGGTTGATCTGGGTGCCACCCATGGTGACGACCAGGCAACCGACGACGAAGACGCCCATGATGGAAGCGGCACGCGTGAAGGCCTGCATGTTGGCAGTCAGAGCGTCAATAGCGCTGGTGCCAAGCTTGTAAGACCAGTTCATGAGCCAGAAGCGCAGAGCGAACTGGACGACGTTGAAGATCACCAGGAAGATGATCGGCGCAGCGGCGTTGCCGTTGATGGCCATGTTGGAGGTGATGCCGGCCGTGATAGGCACGAGCGTCAGCCAGAACAGGGCGTCACCGATACCACCGAGCGGGCCCATTGCGGCGACGCGGACGGCGCGGATCGTGGGGATGTCAACCTTGTTCTGCTCGAGCGAAAGCACGATACCCATAACAAAGGTGACGAGGAACGGGTGGGTGTTGAAGAACTCCAGGTTGTGGCTCATGGAAGCCGCGAGGTCGTTCTTGTTGGTGTGGATCTTCTCCAGACCGGGGATGATGGAGTAGAGCCAGCCAGCGGCCTGCATGCGCTCGTAGTTGAACGATGCCTGCAGGAAGCAGGAGCGCCAAGCCATCTTGTTGAGGGTCTTCTGGTCGAGCTGCGGAGCAGGAGTGAGATCCTCGTAGTGCTCCGGGATCACATACTCATTAGATGCCATCTTCGAAGTCACCTCCGTCAGAAACAGCTGCACCCTTCAGCTCGGTCTGCTGCTGGAAGTCCCAGAAAGCGATGCCGAAGCCGATGAGAGCGAGGATGAGCAGGGCAGGGGTTGCCAGAGAATCGTTGGCAACGGTGATGAGCGCGAGGCCAAAGCCCATGAGGAAGAAGCCCCACATATCGCGGTTCATCATAACCTTGAGCAGGACGGCGAAGCCGACGAAGCGCATCATGCCGCCTGCAGCGGAGAGACCGGTCTGCAGCCAAGTCGGGATGGCGGAAGCGATGGTCTGACCGATGGTAGCGCCAGCGATGAAGAACAGGGTGACGACGACAGCGAAGATCAGGCCGAGCAGAGCCATGGCGAAGTAGTTCAGACGCTCGATACCCTTGGTGTCAGCGTTGTGAGCCATGTTGTCCGCGGAGGACATGAGCGGCGACATAAGCGTGAAGACCAGGGTAACGCCGAGCTGACCAAGCAGAGCGAACGGAATGGCAAGACCGACTGCCGCGTTGGGCTCAAGGCCCGTAGCGATAGCGAGAATGGCTGCCATGATGCCGCCGATAACAGCGTTAGGCGGCTGAGCACCTCCGATCGGCATGTTGCCGATCGTCATGAGCTGATAAGTACCACCCACGAGAAGACCGGTGTTGAGGTCGCCAAGGATAAGACCGATGACGGCGCCGGTGACGATGGGCTGATAGAGAGACTCGAGGAAGTTAAACTGGTCGATTGCCGCGACGAACGTGACGATGAAGACCAGAGCGACCTGGAAGATCGTGTATTCCATCTTGCTCCTCCTTTCAAAATGTATGTACGCACTTTGGATTTCACGTACAGAATGTCAGGGTTTCACTCCTGACAACGTGGATCACGAGGATTACGAGAAGAGCTTGCTCGTGTCCTCAACAGGCGTGCTCGGAACGCGCCTGATCTCCAACTCCACCCCCAATTCCTGCAGCTCTTTAAACGCAGCAACATCCTCGTCGTTAACTGCGACGGAGGTGGCGACTTGGCGCTTTCCTTCCGACATGTGCATGTTGCCGATGTTTACCTTCTTTATAGGCACACCGCCCTTGACGAGCGTAAGCACGTCTTCCGGTGTTTCGGCCACGATGAAGATCTTCTGGCGCGGGCTCGCCTTGCCGATGACGTCGATGGTCTTCTGCAGGGAGAAGAAACGCGTAGCGACGCCGGTGGGAGCGGCCATCTTCATGAGGTTCTGACGCATGGTGTTGGTCGACACGTCGTCGTTGGCGACGAGGATGAGGTTGGAGCCCAGGGTGGAGTTCCACTGGGTAGCGACCTGACCATGGACCAGTCGGTTATCGATGCGGGTAAGAAGAATGTTGGGTTCTGCCATGTTGATCAGCTTCCTTTCGTTATTTGCTGACGACAGTTACTTGATCTCCTGAATCGCGTAACGCGAAACATCTACGACGGCTCCGGATCGGACTTTGATCTGGACCTTTTCGCCTTCGATGCCTTTGACGGTTCCGTAGATACCGCCGGCGAAAAGAACCTCCTGACCCGGCTTGAGCTCGGTGTGCAGCTCCTTGAAGTACTTCTGCTTCTTCTTCATGTTGATTTGCGACCAGATGGTGTAAATCAAGCCCATGATGACAAGCAGGCCCAAAAGAGCGACCGAAGAGCTCAGGACGTTGGCTCCGAAATCGGCCATTAGATGCCGTCCTCGTCGCCGAAGATATCCTCTTCCTCGGCACCAGCGACGGAAGCGACCGTCTGGGCGGTGATGCCCGTCTGGCCAACGGTCACGGCCTGCTCGCCAAGCTCGGCGAGCGTGGCGTTGCCGCGGAGGAACAGAAGCTCAATAACCATGGGAAGGTTAGTTCCAGTCAGAATCTCGACGTTGTCGACATCCTGGGCAATCATCATTGCCTGGTTGAACGGGGTACCACCAAGCAGGTCGGTAAAGACGAGCACGCCATCGCACTCCTCGCGCATGGCGGTAATAGCGGCGCGGAGATCCTCACCGTAGGAAGCAGCCTGGTCGCCCTCAAAAGGAACGACGGTAAAAGCGGGCTGATCACCAGCGACCATAGCGATAGCGCTTGCGATGCCGGGTGCGAACTGTCCATGACCGGTAAGAATAAAGCCAACCATTCAAATTTCCCTTCCGAAGGTGTGTACGATCTGAGTCCGATAGTTTTCGGAAGCCAGCGGGCGGGTGCCCTTAAAGCTTCTTGGAAAGCGTTCTTTGAAGACCAGTGGTTTCTCAACTGGTAGTAACCACGTGACGTGTTGTTGTCACTATATCACCACAGAAGAGGTTGCTTTCGTTGATTCATACAGTAAAACGTTTTTGCACCGTTCACGGCGAAAAATCGACCGTTTACCGCTCATTAACACTTCTACCTGCGATTTTGAAACCGTTTCGAAATGATTTGACGAAAGATCGGAACTTTTTTCGTGTCTAAACAACGCAGGGTGGCTAAAAATGGCGTGTAGAAAAAATGCAGGTCATTGTGAAGATTTGTGAATTGGTCTTTTTGACTTAATACCAGTTAGAACCAGTTTAGAAATTATCGGTGAACGGTAGTTTTTGACCGTTCACCGGTTATTTGCAATCGTTTACGGCCGTTTTCCAGGATGAATTGAGGATACCCGATGAAGCACTTGCACGGGCGCAAGTCCTATCCTAGTGGTTTCGGTAACAAAATGCCCGCTAGAACTTTGTCGTTCTAGCGGGCTTAATCAGGTAGATCGGTTAGCGCGCAGTAGTGCAGACAGATCTTACGCAAACAGGCCGTAGATGCTGATGTTGGCCTTGGCATAGAGGCCGTTAGCATACTCGGTCCACTTGGAGCTAGCGCTTGAGGCCTGCGAGGAATACTGCTGGTAGGCGGTGTAATAGGCGGTCATGGCCTGCTTATAGGTGGCACTTTCGGCGGTAAAGGCATCGTTAGCGAAGGCCTTAGCGTAGGTGCTGTTCTCGTCCTTCCAGGTGCCCTTCGAGCTATCCCACTCGTCACCGGCAAGGTTGATGATGTAATCGGCGTAATCCTTGCTCGCGGTGTCCTCGTTGCCGTCAGAAGGCTCAGTCGGAGCGGTCGGCATGCTCGCGGAAGCATCGCCCACCTTCTTCTTGTAGAGCTTCTGCAGCGTCGCGGACTGGCGGACGATCCGCTTGGCCTGGTCCTTGGACACGCCATACTGCTTGGCCATGGTGTCGTAGTCCGAGGTGCCGATAGAATCCTCGGCGTACTTCTTCATCTCCTTAGAAGAGACGGTAATGCCCTCGTCCTCGGCAGCATCGAGCAGAATCTTGTTGCGCACGTAGGACAGGATGACGTCGGCAGAGGGGGCGGTGTAGTTGCCGTTGCTATCCTTGACGGTATCGAGGCTGTACTGGCTCTCGATGGCCTCGCGCGCGGTGATGTCGCTCTTCTTGCCGTTATAACTATAGCTTGCCACGGTCGAATCGAGCTGGTCCTCGGTCAGGGTCGACGAACCGACGCCCTTGCCGCCAAAGCCGCCATTGCCAATAAAGAAGCCGACCACCGCAGCGATTACGACTGCAACCACAAAGGCGGCAATCATCGTCTTCTTGTGCTTGGATACGTGATCGTCCCCGTCGGAACCCAGGATATCGTCGTCCTCATCCTGGGCCTCGGGCATCAGATTCTCGTCAGCGGCATCTGCGGCGATCTGAGCCTCCAGACGGGCGTCCTCTTCCTCGGCCGTCGTGCCAGCAGCAATGTGCTCGGCAGACGTACCGGCGACCAGGTCGATCTTCTCGTCCTCGTCACCGTCGGGGCCTTCGCCGCGCTCGATGATCTGGATGCCGTCGATCTCGTCCTTCTCGTCCTTCTTTTGAATCAGACCCATATCGGTTACTCCTTGTTAGGAAACATAGTCCCCAATAGAATACGCCCGACAGAGCGCCGGGCGTATTGATTCTTAGGTTATACGCAAACACTTAAGTACTATTTGGGCGTTTGCAGTGTGCATGCCTTAGGCCAGGTGCGCGATAACGGCATCGGCAAATGCCTGCGTACCCACAGCGCCCTCAACGGAGCCGGTCTGGGCACGACGCACGTCACCGGTAACCTGCTCGCCCTCGTCGAGCGTGGCAGATACGGCCGCACGGATGCGATTGGCGGCATCGTTCTCGCCCAGGTGGTCGAGCATCATTGCAGCAGAGAGGATCTCGGCCGTGGGGTTGGCGATATCCTGGCCAGCGATATCGGGTGCCGAACCGTGCGTTGCCTCAAAAATGGCGCAGTCGGCACCGATGTTGGAGCCGGGCGCCATGCCAAGACCGCCCACCAGGCCGGCGCACAGGTCGCTCACGATGTCGCCGTACAGGTTTGGCAGCACCAGGACATCGAAGTCGTTGGGGTTCTGGACCAGGCCCATGCAGGTGGCGTCGACGATCTTGTCGTTGAACTCAATGTCGGGATAGTTGGCGGCCACCTCGCGCGCAACGCGCAGGAACAGGCCGTCGGTCGCCTTCATGATATTGGCCTTGTGCACGGCCGTCACCTTTTTGCGGCCGCAGCGGCGGGCATACTCAAAGGCGTACTCCACAATACGGCGGCTCTTGGCGATAGAGATGGGCTTGATCGAGATCGCGGAATCGCCGGCGAATGTCTTTTGGCCCGAACGCTCGACAAGCTGCGAGAGCTCCTCGACCTCGGCAGCGCCCTCATCGAACTCGATCCCGGCGTAGAGGTCCTCGGTGTTCTCGCGCACGATGACCAGGTCGACGTCGCGGAAACGCGAGCCGTCGCCCGGCTGCGACAGGCAGGGGCGCACGCAGGCGTACAGGTCAAAGTGCTTGCGCAGGGCCACGTTAACGCTGCGGAAACCCGTGCCGACCGGCGTGGTGATGGGGCCCTTGATGGCAACCTTGGTCTCGGCGACCGCATCGAGCACGTGCTGGGGCAGCGGCGTACCAAACTCGTCCATGACGCCGGCGCCGGCCTCCTGGACGTTCCAGTTGATCTGGACACCGGTGGCCTCGACCACGCGGCGCATGGCCTGCGTAATCTCGGGACCGATACCGTCACCGGGAATCAGGACTACATCGTGCGCCATAATCTGTTACTCCTCGTCTTCGGCGTCGTCAGATTTTTTAACGCTAGCACGCTTCTTCTTTTTGGAGAGATCCAGGCCAAAACGTTTAACAAGCATTTCGTAAATCTCGCTCGAACGGGCCTTGAGATAGCTGCCCTTGCCGTTCTCGGCATCGAACTTAAGGCGCAGCGCAAGCTTCTCGGCAACCTCGGCGTCGATCTCGCCCTGGCAAAACTCGTACAGGCAACCGAGCATGTCGCGATACTCGAGGTCGCCGTGGTAGCACTGGATGGCCTCGTCCAGGATGGGCCAAGCCTCGCGCGAACGCTCGACGCTCGTGGCACCCCACACGCACAGCAGGCGGAAGGCGGCATAGCGCAGCGTGGAGGAGATCTCGTCGAACAGTGCAGTCTCGGCGCCCTCAAAGGCATCGCCCAGCTGCTCGGGGCAGGTGGTAGCGAGCGCCGTCAGGGCATCGAGGGCCTCCCAGCGGGTCTGCGCCTCGGGGCGGTCGAGCGCCTCGATCAGCGCAGGCACGCAGGGCACGACGCGCTGCGGGTCACGCTCGGCCAGCAGATGCAGCACGCGGGCGGCAAACTGGCGCATGCGGCGCGTGGGGCAGCCGAGCTCCTTGACCAGACGGTCGACGGCGTTCTCGTTCTCCTCTGCCAGCTGAAGCTGTGCCAGCTCCTCATCGGTGAGCTGTTCGTCTTTGTTTTCTGCCATAGTTACCTCTTCTTATTTCTTAGCGTGCTTGCCAGCACCCTTGCTGTCATCGGTGACCGAGATGAGCTGTCGGTCGGCTGCGCCATTGTGACGCGCACGGCGACGCTCCTCGGCGTCGCCCGCGTCGGCGGCGGCGCGGTGAGCCTTGTTGACGTTAAAGACCTCGTCGTGCTTGCGCCACGGACCGACGGACTCGCCAAAGCTCATCTTAAGGCCGGCGATAAAGCCGCCAAGCCAGCCGATCGGCGCAAACTGCACCAGCGGGAACAGCGAGAACACCCAGGTCAGCAGGACGACTGCCGCCGCTCCCGCAAAGTTGGCAATCCAGTAGTCGCGCTTGGTGATGACGCGCTTTTCGCACGCCCACTGGCCGCACAAAAAACCGATGTAGATCGCAAAGAGAAAGAGCACCAGTGCAAGCACCACGAACGTCCAGCTCATGGGCGCTACTCCTCGTGATGATGGCCGCAGCAGCACTCGTGGCCGTCGTCATGACCGTGGCCGCCGCAGCACTCGTGGTCCTCGCCATGGTGGTGGCCACAACCGCACTCGTGGTCGTCGCCATGCTCGCCGCAACCGCAGCCGTCCTCGTGAGCGCCATGCTCCTCGGGACGATACTGCGACCAGTCCAGACCGGCGGCGATGGCGTCGGCCTCCTCCTTATAGAGGACCGTGACGGCCTGGGTGCCCAGCTTGGCGCCACCGATGGCATCGAGCATGTCGTAGAGCGTAAAGGCCACGTCGGCGCCGGGCAGCGCAAGCTCGCGGTCGTCGGCATAGGCGAGCGCCAAGCGCAGGTCCTTAATGAAGTGCTCGACCATAAAGCCGGGCTTGTAGTCGCCGTCGAGCGCCTTGGGCGCCAGGCTCTCCATGGCGCCGGACTTGCCGGTGCCGCCCAGGATCATCTGACGGGTCTTCTCCAGGTCAAGGCCGCTCAGCTCGGCAAATGCCATGGCGTCTGCCATGCCGACCATGCAGGCGCCCAGCGACACCTGGTTGGCGAGCTTGGCAGCCTGGCCCTTGCCGGCGCCGTCGAAGCAGCAGATGTTGGCCGCGAAGGTGGCAAGGATGTCGCGGACCGGCGCGATGTCGTTCTCGGTGGCGCCCACGATAGCCGTAAGCGTGCCGGCGATAGCACCCGACTCGCCGCCGGTGACGGGGCAGTCAAACGCCATGCGGCCGGAAACCTGAGCGGCCTCGGCAATGTCGCGCGCCAGCTCGGGCGAGCTCGTGGTGAGGTCGATCAGGACCGCGCCGGGCTTAGTGCAGGCGAGCAGGCCGTCGCCCGCCAGGTAGAGCTCCTCGACCTCGGAGGGATAGCCCACAATGGTAAAGACGACATCGGCGTTCGCCACGGCATCGGCCGGCGTATCGGCCCAGGCGGCACCGCGCTCGATTAGCGCGGCGGCCTTGGACTTGGTGCGGTTGTTGACCGTGACAGGATAGCCGGCATCCAGGATGTGGCCGGCGATGGGGGCACCCATGATTCCGGTGCCGATGAATGCGACGGAGAGCTTGTTTGCCATGAAACCTTTCCTTTTGGGTTGGGTGTTGTTACCAAGTTGAATACTCAGCGCCAGCGCTTGGGCAGTGAGTTGGGATCGATTACGGCCGCGTTACTTGCCTACTGGCCGCGCACGCGACGCGCGATGCGGTCGGAAAGCGAGGCTTTCTCGGCGCGATTCTTGCCCCAAAACGCGCAGGCCACCATGCCGGGGCCCACGTGCGAGCCGATGGTGGGGCCCACGGAGCTGCGAATGATCGTGACGTCGGCGCAGCCCTCCTCCTTGCGAATGGCGGCCTCGAGCCAGTCGCCGTCCTTTTCGGCATCGGCCGTCATGATGGCGATGGGCATGGTGCGGTCGGGCACGTAGTTCTCGCGGAACGACTTGAGGATGGACTTGAGCGCCTTCTTGCGGCCGCGGTTGACGCCGATCAGCGACAGCGAGCCGGCCAGGTCGTAGGAGAGCTCGGGCTTGACATCGAGCTTTGCCGTGAGTTGCGCCGCCGCGGGCGGAATGCGGCCGCCGGCAGCCAGCGCGTCAAAGCTCTCGAGCGTAAAGTAGCCGTGGACGTAGGTCTTGGCCTCGTTTGCCCAGTCGACCAGCTGCTTGGCGGTGAGTCCCGCCGAGCGTTGGCGGACGGCCTCGAGCGCCAAGAGCTCGCCGGTCGCACAGGGCAGAGCGTTGTCGACCACGTAGAGCTCAAAGTTGGGATACTCGGCGCGCACGGCATCTGCCGCCTGGCACGCGGAGTTGTAGCTCGACGACAGCGCCGAGGTAAAGCACAGGTAGACCGTAGGCGTACCCTCTTTGGCGCACTCGGTAAAGAACTCGATATAGCGACCGAGCGACACAGCCGAGGTGGACACGCGGGCACCGGCGCGCATACGGTCGTAGAACTCCTTGGGTGTGATGCTCGACCAGATGTCATCCGTGCGCTCTTCGCCATCGATAATGAAGGGGAAACCCAGGATATCGACATCGAGGTTCGCGGCGACCTCGGGGCTAAAGTCGCAGCAGGTATCGACGACGATGCGGCAACGGTCCGAATGACCGGCGGATGCGGCCTTGTCCATCAAAGCGACTCCTTACGTAAAAAGGCGGCCACCCGCATGGGATGGCCGCCAGCCGTTAACTCATGCAAGTTAACGTATTTTACTCGTCAAGTGTTTCGATGCGGGGCTTGATGATGCCATATCCACCATTCTTACGGTGATACACCACATTGATAAGGCCGGTCGTCGCGTTCTCGAACACGTAGAAGTCGTGACCGAGCAGATCGGTCTGCACCAGCGCCTGCTCCTCAGTCATCGGAGTGACGTCGATAACCTTCTCGCGGACGAGCAGGTCGTCTTCCTCCTCGGGCAGCAGCAGGTCGGCCAGATCCTCGACGCGCTCGACCGGTGCGACATCCGCGGCGCTGGCACCACCCTGGCGGTTGTCCACGACCTTAGTCTTGAACTTGCGCAGCTGGCGGGTAACCTTATCGGCGGAGAGGTCGATGGCGGCATACATATCTGCGCCGTGCTCGGCAACGCGAATCACAGAGCCGCGGGCACGAACCGTGACCTCGACGATTGCCGGGTTGGGGTTCGAGGGGTTCTTCTCATAACGAAGCACGACGTCGACTGTCATGGGCTCGATATCGAAAACCTTGAGCGCCTCGCCGATCTTCTCATCCACATGCGCACGCAGAGCATCGGTTACCGTCGTCTTGCGTCCAGAAACCTTGATATCCATACGTGGCTCCAATCTGCCTCGGGGACTTACTGTACTGGCTATGTACCCATTGCCGTGCATTTAATCACGCGGATTCCTAAAGACCCGAATAACGATTGCTTAATACCGCATACCGAAGTCTCGCACTTTTCTGTGGCAAAGTGCGCTATGGGAGGGCGTCGGCGACTTTGTATTTGGTCCCGAAAATTGGCTTTGACCTGCTGGTTTTATAGGGATAAAAAAGCCGGGCTCCCCTATTGGGGAAACCCGGCAGTGCGTGTTGAAACCGTGAAGAGGTGTCCTTTCCAACGTATAGGAGACACCGCCCCTAGCAATAACTAGCTATTAAGTTTGTTAATGTCGTCGTCAGTGATGGTGCCTTCCTGGCTGGACGATTTGTCCTCGGAGGATGCGGTCTCATTGTTGGAATCGGAGGACTCGCTGCCGGAGGACGTGGTCTCACTGGACTCAGAGTCGCCCGGCTGCACGTTAGCGCCCGAAACCGTCTTAGTGGTGAGGTCGTAGGGAATCTGGCCGTACCAGACGCAGTGAACCGCCTCGAGCGTGCCGTCGACCGTGATGTCGTCGAGGGCATCACTCACGGCACGGCACAGTTCGTCATTGGACGAGAGGCCCGCAACACCAAGCGTCGAGGGCGCCTCGAGCGCACCGACATAGGAGACCTCGCTCATCAGGCGTGCAAGATAGCCGCCGGCTGTGGAGTCGCAGATCACATAGTCGACCTCGCCAGACTCGAGCGCCTCAAAGCACTCGTTGATGTTGGAGTAGGTCTTTTGGTTGGCGGTGATGTTCTGCTTAGCAAGCGCCTCCTGCGAGGCCGAGGACATCTGGACACCCAGAGTAGACGTGTTAAGGGTATCGGTGGAAACGCTTAGCGACCCACCATCGCTGGTTTTACCGAACACGGAAGCGGCATCGTACAGGCAGGTGCCGAGCGAGCTAACGTCCCCGTCCGTGGAGTTGATCTCGCCGATAAAGATATCAGCCTTTTTGTCGCCGAGCGCGGAACCTGCCGAGGACGCATCGACAAAGGCGACCTTAAGGCCCATGCGGCTTGCGAGGGCGCGGGCAGCATCGACTGCATACCCCGTAAGCTCGCCGTCGGCGCCCTGCATTGCCTGCGGCGCATCGGAAGTATCGAGGGCGACCGTCAGGGTTCCGGGAGTGACCAGGGCATCGTCCGACACCGCCGGCGTGACGGTCTCGTACTCGATCTGGTCGATCGTGGGAGTCGTGAACGTAGACAGCGGGTTGAACGCGCATCCGCTCAGGCCCAAAACGGCAATGACCGCTGCGGTCCCAGCACCTAACCGAGCCGCGTGCATCAAGCTGCCCCTCACCATGTCCACTACCCTGCCTTCTGTGTCGTATACGATCCGTGCGTTGCGCGGAATATCGGGTTGTTCCCACCAGCTGACCTGGTATTTGACCCCACACTTGCGCACCGGGGTGTTTGCTCGGGAGGCCGCAGCCACCTTCACGACTGGCCCGCTCGCCCGCGAGGCGGTATTGCCCCAAAGAAAGTAGAACGGACGGTGCGGCTTACATCTAGGACGCGCCATGATCGCGCCGCGCGCACGCGGTCGCTTACGTGGATCCCTTTGACCGCGTCTGTCTTGGACTAGGACGGGCATTTCGTCCGTCCGCAACCACAGCCTGGCAGGAACGTAGCGCATTATAGCTAAGTTCAAGCTAAAGTTTAAGGTTAGGGGCGTCATTCGCACAGCGAGTACAGATTTCGCAGGTCGGAGTGGGCTATTCGTGCCCCTATGAAGCCCGAAGCTCCCCTGTGGGGAGCTCCGGGGCACCCTTCTTAGGGTGCCCCGGTCATAATATGGCAAATATGAGTACTGCCACCAATTTAGTAACAGGCATTTTTGGCCTCTCGGACAGATTTTGCGCTCAGTGTCGCCAACCTGATGCTTAGTTATTCTACATTTGTTTATTATCTTCTTACTTTACGCCGCCTCCGAGTCCTAAATTCCTTGATTTTGCTGTTACTGATTTAGTGACAGTACTCATATTTGCCATATTATGGCCAGGGCATATGATTAACCCTCTATTTTCGACGCGTATTAGACCGGCTTAAGCCCAAAACACGCCCGCAGCGTGTTAAGCAACGCCTCTTGCTTCTTCCTGCGGGCATCGACACGATTCCGGTACCGCTTTCGCATACGCTGGTGCATGCGCCATGCGAGCGCTTCCATCGCTTCCATGTCACAGAGCATTTCGTTGTTGACCGTCGCGACCTCGATTCCCATAGTAATCAAGCCCGTGTTGCGTTTTTCATCATGGATACGTCCCCTCCGGGAGGAATGGCCCAGCTCACCGTTGTATTCCAGGTCAAACCGGGCTGCCTCCTGATATGCATCGCAAACTGCATGGGGCATCCCCGAGATTGCCTGCGCGCGGTCATCGAACTCGATCTTGTAGTCGATCTTAAAGGGACCGCAGGCAAATCCGCCATAGGGAAACGGAAGCGAAAACAGGGCGAGCATGATGCACTCCATGGGCGAGCGCAGGTTTTCTGACAAGTAGGGACACAGACGCTGCAATTGTTTGGCCGCGTTCCCCTTGCATGCCGCGAGGTAATCTGCCAAGCGATCGGGCGTCAGCGCTGGCTCGACTTCAAAGTAGCCCACGTCTGTCGGTTGGTCCTTATCCTTTGCAAGTCTATTCACAACAGGCGAGGTATAGGGAGGCAGATACTTCCCGCGGTCGCTCAGTGAAATCTTAGAGCACAGTTCCTGGGCCAGGGCAAACGCCTGGATGCAGCCGATCTCGCGCGCGATGGCAACACAAAGGGCCTCGGGAGATAGACTGTACACCCCCGGTTCCACCTCTAGAATCGAGCCGGCGGGCAACCCAGAGCATACGGACCAGCCCACGCCAGGCATGCGGCGGCGCTGCGCCGCAGATCCCACCAGCAAGCAAAGATCTTCTTGCACCTCGCCGCTTGCGGCCCCAATCCGCACCAAGTCGGGAAGATAGATGTCCTCGGTCGAGGGCGACGACGTGCACAGCACACGGCGCTCTTCATCGGGATCGAGGTCCCTCCAGCTGATGTAACCCATTTGTCGGCGCTCGGCGCGCATCATGCGCAGCGCCGAGGCGCCTGTTAGGATTACGGAAGCCGCTAGCTGTTCGCCTGTCGGCTCGTTGCGCCGCTCAATCTTCACTGCCACAAAACCACCCCTACCAAACACGTGCGATAGCAAGGCCATCGACTGCCGCAGCGCCGGCACGCTTGAGCTCCGCCGAGGCTGCTGCCATGGTCGCGCCCGTGGTGATAACGTCATCGATAAGCAGTAGGCGGCGGCCGTGCACGTCCTCAACCGTCTCGTATATGCCTTGGGCACGCTCGCGACGCTCCTCACGACCGAGTTCGCGCTGGTCGCCATGCCCGTACTTGACGAGAGCATCGAGCAGGGGAACACCCGACAGCTCGCAAAATGGGCGCGCAATAGCCTCCATATGATCAAAACCACGCCGCCGAAACGCTGCCGCCGTCGCAGGCACAAACACCACCGCATCCGCACCGGACAGCACACCTCCTAAGCGTTCGGGCGCTACGACCTGGGCATGCAGGGCGGTGTCGTAGAGCAGCTCCGCCAGATACGGAGCCAGACGTCGCTCGCCCGCATCCTTGTACGCTTTAATGATGCGCGGCAGCGGATGCGCATAGACGGCGCACGCCAGGCAGCGGTCGAGCGCCTCCGCCATTGCCGAGGACGTGCCCTCGACCGAACACTCAGTGCACAGCAAATCCCCAAACGGGGCGCCGCATCGGGTGCAGCTATGACGTGGGTCGATGAGCGTGAGCGCAGCCAGGCAGTCTTGGCAAATAAGCGTACCGGCGCGCTCGCAGCCGGCACATCGTGTTGGCGACAATGCCTCGAGCGCCTCGCGTGCCACCCGATCGGCAAACGGTAGTAATTCGTCCGCAAACGGTAGGGCACCGGCACCCTGCAGACAGCTCAATATGTTCAGATGGCTCTTCAAGACACAACCCTCCCTACATTCGGTCGCAGGGAGGGTTGTTGATCCGGCGCTATGATACCCCGATGCGCTCGGGGCAAGGCGGGCTAAATCCGCTCGCGGGCGTTATTCGCCGGCGGGCGGTTGTGGTGCGGACGAAGACGGGGTCGAGCCCTCGCCACCATCCTGGCGCGGCTTGCGGGAACGGCGCCGGCGACGGCGCTTTTGACCCTGGTCGGCCGAGCCCTCGCCACCGCGATCCTCGCGCGGCTCGCGCTCGTCGCGAGCCGCGCCACGCGAAGCCTTGGCAGCCGCTCCCCCGCCATCTCCGGGACGCCGGCGCGTGACCTTGACCTCGCCATCCGAGACCTGATCGGCCACGGAGGGCACTGAGGGCTTCTGTTGCGCGCCCGAGGAATGGCGACGGCGCGGACGCGGCGCGCGCTCATCCTCGCCGCGTGACTTGCCGCCCTTGTCGGCAGGCGCATCGGAACCCGAGGGACCCTTGGAAGCGGCACCGGCCTCGCGAGCAGCTGCGGCGCGGAAGGCATCCTCGCGCTCCTCGCTCGACAGGTGACGGCGGCGACGACGCGTGGGGTTCATACCACCGCCGCGATTCTGCTGCTGGGGCTGCTGAACCTCGCGCTCGCGGGAGGCGTTCTTGCCTGCAGCTGCAGCCTCGCCGACATCGCCCGAGCCCGCGCGCTTGCGACGACGACGGCCACCGGCGGCCTCCTCGGCCTCGGACGTTGCGGCATTGCCACGACCCTTTCCGCGGCCACGGCCCTCGCCCTGCCCCTGACCGGCGCGAGCATCGGATTCAGCATCGCGACGACGGCGCTTGGGCATCGACGTACCGGCCAGACGGTCGGCGCTCGACAGGCCATCGCCCACGTCGACGCCGTTCTCGCGGTCGAGCTCCATAAGCGCCAGACGCATCTCGGGCGACTCGATGCGCTCGAGCACGTCGCGCGTCACGCAGTCGGGGCGGCAGTTGCAGCCCTGCTCGGCGGCCTTCTTTTTGCAGCCCTCCGAGCAGGTCATATCGGCCAGGTTGACCTTAAAGACCTTGCCGTTCTCCAGGCGCAGCACCAGCTGCTCACGCGGCGTGTCATATTCCTGAATACGCGCCTTGCCGAGCGGCGTATCGATGAGCGTCTTCTTTTTGGGCGCACGGCTCTTAAAGTCCTTGTACGCTTCGAACTCATAGCGCAGGCAGCACATCAGGCGGCCGCAAACGCCGCTGATCTTGGAGGAATTGAGCGGCA
Source organism: Collinsella sp. (assembly GCA_019425015.1). Taxonomy (GTDB): domain Bacteria; phylum Actinomycetota; class Coriobacteriia; order Coriobacteriales; family Coriobacteriaceae; genus Collinsella. The sequence continues at coordinate 70,994 of JAHYYJ010000010.1, read as the reverse complement.
GGTCCTGCTCTTTTGCCATGCGGATCGAGACGGGCTCAAACTGTCCGCCAAAGCGCGTGCAACAGAGCTCCTGGCCGCACTGGGCATAGCCGCCCACCAGGCGAGTCTCGTCGCGCACGCCGATCTGGCGCATGTCGACGCGAATGTGCAGCGTCGAGGACAGATCCTTGACGAGCTGGCGAAAATCGACGCGCTCCTCGGCCGCAAAGTAGAACACGGCCTTCTCGCCGCCAAACAGGTACTCAACGCCGACCGGCTTCATCTCGAGGTCGAGATCTTTGACCAGTCGGCGGAAATCGACCATGGCCTCGTCGCCCTGGATGGCAAGATCGTCGGCAAGCTGCAGGTCGATGTCGCTCGCCACGCGCAGCACGGGCTTGAGCGGCTGACCGATCTCGTCTTGCGGCACCTCGAAGGGATCGGCCGTAACCAAGCCGATCTCGGTTCCGCGCTCGGTGGAGCAAATGGCATAATCGGCCTCGAGGATATCCAGGTCCTGCGGGTCAAACCACAGGTCGCGCGAGGCGTAGGTAAACTTAACGGGTACGACTAACGGCATTTCAGTGCCTTCCTGATATCGAACAGCATGACCTCGATGGCCAGCTGGGGAGTAACGTTTCTGGCGATGTTGCGCTCGGCGGTCGCGACCGCCTCGAGCGCCCGGGTGGCACCCGCAACATTGGTCGCGGCGGCAAGCCGACCGATCGTGTCGCGCACATCCTCGTTCACCACGTCGGCTGCCTCGTCCTGAAGTGTCAGCAGCACGTCGCGCATGAGCGTCCGCGCGCTCGCCAGCGCTTCCATGATACCCGAACGCTCGCGCGCGTTGAGTTCGCGCTTGTTGCGGTCCTCAAGCTGCTTCAATGCTCCACGCGACAGGTAGTCGGCATTTTGCTCGAGTACCTTTTCCTGCGTGGACTTGACCTCGGCGAGCGGCGCCTTGACGGCGACGATGAGCGACTTGGCGCGACTGAGCACGTCGGCCTCGTCGGCGGCAATGAGTGAGTCGATGGCACGGACCATCTGACGGCGGGCGTCCTGGCGCTCGGCGCTCTTAAGAAACTCGATGCCGCGTGTGGGGCTTCCCGCCACGGCGACCGCCATGCGGCAACGCGCAGGGTCCTGACCGGTGGCGCGGCTCACGGCCTGCGCGGCGACGGCGGGCGACACCAGCCGAAACGGCACGCACTGGCAGCGGCTCACGATGGTGGGCAGCATCACGTCTGCCGAGGTGCCCAGCAAGATGAACATAACGCCCTCGGGCGGCTCCTCGAGTGTCTTGAGCAGTGCGTTGGCGGTGTTGGCGCGCAGCTGCTCGGCACGGTCGATGATGTAGACCTTGGCCTTGGCGCGAATGGGTGCCAGCGGCACGTCATCGAGCAGCTCGCGGGTCTGGGCAATGAGGTAACCCGTGGCGCTCTCGGGCGTGTAATAGTGCACGTCGGGGTGCGTATGGCGGGCGACGCGCACGCAGCTGTCGCATGCGCCGCAGCCGTCCTGCTCGCACAGGAAGGCTTGAGCGAGCGCCCACGCGGCGTCGAGCTTGCCGGCGCCGGGAGCGCCCAAAAACAGGTAGGCGTGCGATGCGCGGCCGCTAGCAACGGCGTTGGTCAAAAAATCGCGCACGCGCTGTTGGGTGTCGAGCTTGGCCAGCAGGCTTGTCTGAGCGGGGGCCATGTTACTCGGCCTCCTTGGCAAGCGCGGCGGCGACGGCATCTTGCGGAATGTCGAGACCGTACGCGCGAACCTGTTCGACCGTCTTCTCGAAGACTTCCTCGACGGTCGTAGTGGCGTCGATGAGCTTTACGCGGTCTGGCTCCTCGGCAGCAATTGCGCAAAACCCCTCGTAGACACGCTCCTGGAATGCCATGCCCTTAGCCTCCATGCGATCTGCCGCGCCACGGGCTGCCATGCGTAGCGCCGCCTGCTCGGGCGTGATGTGGTAGACGAGTGTGAGCGCCGGGTGCGTTCCCGCGACGGCCAGGTTGTTGGCGTCGCGCACCATCTGGCGATCGAGGCCGTCGGCAAATGCCTGGTAGCAGGTCGTGGAATCGTAGAAGCGATCGCACAGGACCACCTTGCCGGCCGCAAGGGCGGGGGCTATGACCTCGTGCACCAACTGGGCACGCGCAGCCTCGTAGAGCAACAGCTCGCAGGTATCGCCCATCGCCGTGTTGGCGGGGTCGAGCAGCAGGGCGCGAATCTTTTCGCTGATGGCAGTGCCACCCGGCTCGCGCAGAGTTACGACCTGATAGCCAGCGAGTTCGAGCGCGCGGGCAAGCAGGCGCGCCTGCGTGGACTTGCCGGCACCGTCGACGCCCTCGAGCGTGATAAAGCTATGTTGAGCAGGCTCAAAAGCCATGGGCGCAGCCCCTTCCTACAAGGCGCGTAAATGCAGATATATCAACCAAGCCATGATACCCCAGTGCTCGGCGCGTCCCCAATGGCTAAAGGCGCCTTTCCAAAGTTGCGGTGAAATAGGGACTGATTGAAGCTCTGAGACCGCCAAACAGTCCCTATTTCACCGCAACTTATGATGGGGAATTTTGGATGCTGGGTATAATCGTCGTATTGCATTGAAATGTGGCGAAAGGAGTGGCAATGTCTCGGTATTGCGCCTCGTGCGGCAAGCTTCTTGCAGATGATGCCAAGTTCTGCACCTCATGCGGTGCACCCGTTGAGCAAACAGCCGCAAGCGATAGCCAGCCCGCTTTTGAGCAGACCGGCTCCCTTGATACGCCGCAAGCCAAGGCGGATGACTCCCTCGCCTATAGCCCCGACCCTGCCGCAAGGACCGAGGCCGTCGAGACCACGCAGCGCATACCCGTCGCGAGCGGCTCGCCCCAACAGCAGCCGGCTCCCGCATACGCGCCCGCTTCGCCACAGACCCCCGCTCCCAAAAAGAGCGGCACCGGGCCGCTTATCGCCGTTATTGTTGTGCTGGTGGCGATCATCATCGCCCTGGTCGTTTTCTTTGTGATCAAGCCTTTCGACAACGCCGCCACGCAGACGACTGCCGCGGTAGCTAAGCTGCACCATGACGTCGACGACGATGACCTAAAGCCTCTCGGCGATCCCAACAGCCTGTACGACGATGATGACGATGACGACGAGGATGGCGGCGAAGCAACGCTCTCCGAGCAGAACCTCTACCGTCGCCTGAGCGAATACTACGACCTGCTCGAAGATCTCGACAGCCAGGTCCGTGGCTGCGCGCAGAACTTCAACGGCAACTATCTGGAAGAGGATCGAACCACCCGTCAAAATCTCGCCGACGTCGCCGAGCGCACGGAGGACACCATCGAGCAGTATTACGACATCGTCGAGGACCTGGACGTCCCGACGAGCTCCAAGAACTACAGCTCCTGGAAGGACATCATCGCCCTGTACGACGACCTGGATCACCGCATTGACGCAATCTGTGATGCCTGGGAGATCAGCCTGAAATACGCCAAGCCTGCGGACCACAAGAATGAGATCGTGGCGCCGCTGTCGCGCGACAACGTGGCGGGTACCAATGACAATAAGTACCGCCTAGACTTTGAGGAGCGCTATCCCGGCGCCAAACCCGTCGAGGTGAACTAGCGCTTTGTCGTTCCCGAGCCGGCAGTTAGAGACGTTCCTAAACTGCCGGCAGAAAAGGAACGTCCCTAACTGCCGGTCAAAAAAAACGAGCGAGGATCGTGGGGTCCTCGCTCGTTTTTTAGGCAATGTTTCGACCGCGCCGTTACTTGTCGGAGGCTGCTTTCTTGGCAGTCGACTTCTTCGCGGTCGTCTTCTTGGCGGCAGTGGCTTTCTTAGCCGTGGTCTTCTTGGCCGCCGTCGTCTTCTTTGCCGTGCTCGCCTTGGTTGTGGTCTTGCGACCGCGGGCGGGCTTCTTCTCCTTGGTCGGGCAGTCCATGTTGACGCAGATACGCCACGGACCGCGCGCCGTGTTGACCACCACGATGGGGGCGCCGCACTCGGGGCAGGTCTCGCCCGTCGCCTCGAGCTTGCCGCGCGCCGGCAGCGGATAGCTCACGCCGCAGTCATCGTAGTTGGTGCAGCGGATAAAGCGCTTGCCGCTCTTCTCGCTCTTGTGCGCGATCAGGTCGCCGTGACGTCCGGCCTCGGCACACACCTTGCACTCGCCCACCTTAAGATCGGGCTCGTAGTTGGTGGGGCACGTGGGGTTCACGCAGATCTCGAAGGCCTTCTGGCGGAATGGCTGGCACTTGATGCGCGGCGCGCCGCACTCGGGGCACACGGCGGCCTCGCCCTCGAGCGGGCTCACCTTGACGCCGCTCGGCACCGGATAGGTCACGTCGCAGTCGGGCCAACCCATGCAGCCGATAAAGCTGCCGCGGGTCTTGGCGCTCGTCTTCATAACCAGGTCCTTGCCGCACTTGGGGCAGGCGCCCACGCGCGCATCGGCCGTGACGGCGTCGCTGATGGCGTCGCCCAGCTCCTGCGTATGCTTGAGCAGCTCGTCGAGCACGCCGGCCAGCAGCGCGCGCGAGTGCGTCACGACATGCTCTTCGGTGTCCTCGCCGCGCTCCACGCGGGTCATGTCGCCGTCGAGCTCGCTGGTCATATCGGGGCTCGTGATGCGCGGGGCAAACTGCGACAGCGCGTCGATGATGGCGATGCCCAGCTGGCTCGGCTCAACGGGATCATTTTTGAGATAGCGCACGGCATACAGGCGCTCGATGATACTCGCGCGCGTGGACTTGGTGCCCAGGCCGCGCTTTTCCATCTCCTGCACGAGCTTGCCCTGGCTGTAGCGCGCGGGCGGCTCGGTCTGCTTGGCCTCGAGCTTAATGTCGAACACGTCGACCGTGTCGCCCTGCTCAAGCGGCGGCATCTGCTCGTCGCGCTTGAGACCGTACGGATATGCCTCGCGGAAGCCCGGGGTCACGAGCACGTCGCCCGAAGCCACGAACGGCTCACCGTTCACATCGAGCTCGAGCTTGGTGTTCTCGATGGTCGCGGGCCCCATGAGCGTTGCCAGGAAGCGACGGGCGATGAGGTCATAGAGTTTGCGCTGGCCGCCGTCGAGCGTGGACGGATCGCCCTCGCCCGTGGGGTAGATAGGCGGGTGGTCGGTGGTCTCGACCTTGCCGCGCGTGGGCTTCATGGGGCCGGCGAGCACCTTTTTGCACACGGGCGCCAGCGCCGGGTTGATCTTTGCCAGGTCGCTCACCACGGCGCCCAGATCGAGCGTCGCGGGATACACGGTGTTGTCGACACGCGGGTAGCTGATGAGACCGGCCATGTAGAGGGACTCGGCGATGCGCATGGTACGCGCAGGTGAGATGCCCTCGGCCGCGGCGGCAGCCTGCAGCGAGGTCGTCGCAAACGGCGTGGGCGGCTGCTGCTTACGCGAGCGCTTGGTCACCGCGGCGACGGTTGCCGTCGTAGCGCCGTCAACGTGACCGTACGCCGTCTCAGCAGCATCCTTGTCGGTAAAGCGCGCCGTCTTGTGCGCGATCTTAAAGCGATCGTCCTCGGCAGCGCCTTGCGCGGCGCCCATGCCGCGAATCTGCCAATAGTCCTCGGGCACAAACGCCATGCGCTCGCGCTCGCGCTCGACCACCAGGGCAAGCGTCGGCGTCTGCACGCGGCCGGCGGAACGCACGTTGCCAAAGCCGCCAAACTTGGCGAGCGTCAGGTAGCGCGTGAGCACTGCACCCCAAATGAGGTCGATGTGCTGACGGCTCTCGCCGGCGTCGGCCAGGTTCTGGTCGAGCGAGACAAGGTTATCGAAGGCCTGCGTGATCTCGGCCTTGGTAAACGAAGAATACTGGGCGCGGGCGACCGGCAAGTCGGGCGCCACCTCGCGCACCTTGTTGAGGGCGTCCGAACCGATCAGCTCGCCCTCGCGATCGAAGTCCGTGGCGATGATGACACTGTCGGACTTTTTGGCGAGGTTCTTGAGCGAGCGGATGAGTTCCTTCTCGGCCGGCAGCTTAATGACGGGTGCCCAGGTGAGATAGGGCAGACTCTCGAGCTTCCAGCCCTTGATGGAGATGCCGTCGGCAAGAAACGGCTTGCGCTTGGTGTCGTACGGCGGGCGGGCCAAGCCATCGGGCATATCGGCCGGCAGCATCTCACCGTCCTCCGTGACCGAATACCAGCCCAGCTTTTTATCGAACAGCACGCTGTCGCAAAAATCGGGCGCAAGGATGTGACCGGCCAGGCCGATGGTCACGCACTCCTCGCCCTTCCACTCAAAACGGTAGATGGCGGTGTTGTACACCTTGTCCTTTTTGGGTTTGCCCGTGGACAGACGCTCGGCAATCTGACGCGCGGCGTCGTTTTTCTCTGCGATGATGAGCTTCAAAAGAGGCTCCTATCTCGTGTCTCTGCGGCTACGCCCGCCCGTATGGCGGCCGATTTACGCCCTTGCTTGCTCGATCTGCCCGATGAGCCAATCGCACCAGGCATCCATGCCCTCGCCCTTGCGCGCGCTCACGGCAAACCGCGGCGCCTGCGGATTGAGGTCATCGAGTGTCTTAGTATACCTATCCATGTCAAAATCGAAAGCCGGGGCCACGTCGACCTTATTGAGCAGCTGCGCGCCGGCGTGCTGGAAGATGCCCGGGTACTTGATGGGCTTGTCGTCGCCCTCGGGCACCGAGAGGATCATGATGGACAGGTTCTCGCCCAGGTCAAAGTCGACCGGGCAGACCAGGTTACCCACATTTTCGATAAAGATGACGTCGATGTTCTCCAGACCGACGGCCTGGTCGAAGGCGTCGACGGCCTCCATGATCATGTTGCCCTCGAGGTGGCACAGGCCGCCCGTGTTGATCTGGATGGCGGGCATGCCGGCTTCCTTCATGGTGATGGCGTCGACGTCCGAGGCGATATCGCCCTCGATAACGGCACAGCGCAGGCTGGCTTTGTCACGCAGGCGCTCGTTGGTGCCCAGAATCGTGGTGGTCTTACCCGAGCCAGGGCTCGACAGCACATTGATCACGTAGGTGTTCGTCTGCTCAAACCGCTGACGCAGCTGATCTGCCAGGCGCTCGTTGCGCGACAGAATCGGCGACGCGATATCAATCGTTTTCTCGGCCATACTTAGCGCTCCTTACTTTGGCCTTTTTATACCCCATCGCTAGATGGCGAGCGTGCTAATCGTCGGGGGTCTCGATCTCGATACTTGCGATGTCGAGTTCGCGGCCATGCAGCAGACGCACGTTGGCACCGCCACATTGGGGACAACGGCAATGGAAACGGTCGTGCTCAAAGACCTCACCGCAGTCCAGACACTCGCTTTGTGGATGGACTTCCTCCACGGCAAGCTCGCAGCCGCGCGTGAGCGGGTCCTCGTCGCGAAACGTCTCCCACGCAAAGTCAAGCGCCTCGCGCACGACCTCGGTCATATCCCCGATACGCAGCGTTACCAAAACGGCGCGCGAGGCCCCCGCCCCACGCGCCGCGCGAATCACTGTATCGAGTATGCCGTTGACAATGCCAACCTCGTGCATACCGATTTACTCCTCGTCGTCCTCGTCGTCCGAGAACAGGTCCAGACGGCTCACGAACAGGCCCTCCTTGCCCTCGCGCGCGGTAATGACCACGCGAGCGATGGCGAGCGAAATCTCGTAGAGCGAGAGCAGGGCGCCATACATGAGACCCAGCGTAACGGGCGAGCCGTCGGGCGTAATCACAGCCGAGCCCACAAGCAGGCCTACGTACACGTAGCGCCAGGCGCTGCGGAAGGCCGCATAGGACACGATGTGAAAGACGGACAGATAGAAGATGATGAGCGGCAGCTCAAACGCCACACCAAAGCCGATCATAAAGAGCAGCTCCATGTTGACGTAGTTCTCCAGGTCGGGCAGCGCCGTAGCGACGGCCGAGGTCTCGCCGATGAGCCACTCAAAGCCCGCCGGGATGATGATGAAATAGCAGAAGATGGCACCCAGGAAGAACAGCACCGTCGAGGCGAGCACCGTGGGCACGACCCACTTGCGCTCGTTGGGGCGCAGCGCCGGCAGGAAAAATGCCAGGATCTGCCAGATGATCATGGGCGTGCACATGACCACGGCCATCTTGATGGCCAGCGAGAAGCGCAGGCCAAAGCCGCCGAGTGTGGTGGTGATGTAGAACTTACCGTCCGGCACAAACGAGCGGATGGGGTCTTCCAGGATATCGAGCACCACGGGCGTGGCAAAGTACAGCACGATGGCGGCGGCAAACACCGACACGACCACGATGGTCAGGCGGCGACGGAGCTCTCCCAAGTGATCGAAGAGCGGCATACGAGCAGGTCCGATAGGCATTACTCATCGCCTCCCTTCGGGGCGTCGGCGGCAGCAGTCTCGGCAGCGTCCTCGGCCTCGAGCTCGCGAGCGAGCTGGTCGACGACGGCCTTGCGCTTGCGGGGACGACGGGCGTAGAGGTCAGCCGTCGTGGGCTCTGCCGGCTCGGGCTCGGGCCCTGCAGCAGGCTCGGGCTCGACGGCAGGCTCGGCGGCAGCGGCAGGCTCGGCCTCGGCACCCTCGGCCTCGGACTCCTCAGCAGCACCCTCGCCCTCGGCGGCAGCCTCGCTCGCGGCCTTCTCGGCAGCAAGGCGGGCACGACGCTCGGCAAAGGTCTCCTTCTTGGCGGGCGCTACCGTCTCGGCGGCATCCTCGTCCGCATCGGAATCGTCATCGACGGCAGCCTTCTTGGGCTTGACCGGAGCCGAAGCGGCCTCGCTTACCGGATCGATGATCTCGGACTGGACAACCGCCGTCATCTTTTCCTGCGTCTCGCGGAACTGACGGATGGCACGGCCGATCGTACGGCCCATCTGCGGGAGCTTATCCGGGCCAAACAGCAAAAAGCCGAAGACCACGATGATTGCCAGCTCACCTTCTCCAATACCAAACACACATACCTCCAAGGCTCGATGTGATTCGAGCCCGCACCGCGCCATTCGGCCGGAACTCGTCTATTCATTCGGTCAAGTATAGCGCCCGGACGCCAAAACGTCCGAGCGCATCACAAACATATGCCAAACGGCACGCCCTTTTGGGGCAGGGCTTATGCCGCCGTGATTGAGATCTCCTGGTCGACGCCCAGCAGCTGAACCACGCGCATCACCGGGGGCTGCACGTTGACGCAGCCAAAACGCTTGCCGTGATCGACTGCATGATGAGCAGCGCCCACGAGCACGCCAATGCCCGTCGAGTCGATATAGCTCACCTGGGCAAAGTCGAGCTCGACGGCCTCGGTGGGCTGCTCGAGCGCCAAGTCGATAGCGTTACGCAGGCTGTCGGCATTAGAGATATCGATTTCACCGGTCACCTTGATGGTGTAGAGCTCCGGCGTAGGGTTAGTGGAAATACCCAAATCCATGTATGTGCTCCTTTGCGTATCGAGAGTGCAAAAAGTACTGGGCGCGGACTTGCGGGGCCCTACGCGTTAGGCGCGCTCGGCACGCGCAAGCTCGGCAGCGACAAGCTTAACGGCCAGCACCAGCACGTCGAGCGCGGCCTCCAGGTCCTCGACCGTGGGATAGCTCGGCGCGATGCGGATGTTGGTGTCGCGCGGATCCTTGCCATAGGGCCAGGTGGCACCAGCCGGCGTGAGCTTGACGCCCAGGTCGGCGCAAAGCGCGGCGACCTTCTGGGCCGAGCCCTCGGGGCCATCGAAGCTCACAAAGTAGCCGCCACGGGGATGCGTCCAGGTGGCACAACCCGTGTCGCCCAAGCCCTCGGTGAGCTTGCGCTCGACGGACTCAAAGCGCGGGCGCAGGAACTCGGCATGCTTTTTCATGTGCTCCTTGACCGCCTCGATGGTGGGAAGGAAACGCACGTGACGCAGCTGGTTGAGTTTGTCGGCGCTGATCAGGCCGGCCTTGAGGCGCTTGGAGAACTCGGCGATGACCGCGGGGCTCGCACCGATAAAGCCGATGCCGGCACCCGGGAAGGTGATCTTGGACGTCGAGGCAAAGGCCACCACGCGGTCCTCGGTGCCCGCCGCGCGGGCAAGATCGAAGATGTTGGCGAGCTCGTCGGTCTCGTCGTACAGGTCGTGCACGCAGTAGGCGTTGTCCCAGAAGATGCGGAAATCGGGCGCGGCCGTGGGCATCTCGACCAGGCGACGCACGGTGTCCTCGCTAAATGTGATGCCCGTGGGGTTGGAATACTTGGGCACGCACCAGATGCCCTTGATGGAGTCGTCGGTGGCAACCAGGCGCTCAACCTCGGCCATGTCGGGGCCGTTGTCGGTCATCGCGACGGGGACGTTCTCGATGCCCAAGTCGGCGGTGATGCCAAAGTGGCGATCGTAGCCGGGAACGGGGCACAGGAACTTGACCTTCTTGCCGTCGTGCGCGGCCTCGTAGGCGTCCCAGGGCTCGCTGCCGCACGAGCCACAGCGCCAGAACATGCCGGCGATGTCATGCTCGATCAAAAGGCTCGACGAACCCAGCACGAGCGTCTGCTCGGCGGGGCAGCCCAGGAACTCCCCTGCCAACTTTCGTGCCGAAGGAATACCCTCGAAGCAGCCGTAGTTGGAGCAGTCGACGCTGCCGTCGTGCAGATCGGCATCGGCGTTGAGGATATCGAGCATGGGGCGCGAGATGTCCACCTGGGAGGGCGACGGCTTGCCGCGGGCCATATCGAGCGCCAGGCCCTTGGCCTTGACCTCGGCAACCTCGGCTTTAAGCGCCTCGATGGCGGCATCGAGTTCGGTGGTTTCCATCTTCTGGTAGATCGTCTGCATGGGGTGCGACCTTTCGCGAAGCGGTACGTTGCAGTTCGTCTAAGTATAGACCGCCATCGTCGCAACGTTATGAAGCCGTGATAGATTAAGTTCATCGCAATCAATTACGAATCGCCGCGCATGCCGGCGTGGGGCGCCCAAGGAGGCACTATGGAGTACGGATTGTTCCAGGCCGAGGAATTCGGTGACCTGCAGCGCCTGGTCGACGGACTGTTTTACGACCGCCACGCCATCGACCGCCTGGACCTGATCGTGCAGGCCGAAATCTTGGACCTGGCACCCGATCTCATGGAAATCGTCAACCTGCTGCCGCCCGGCTATTACGATCGCCAGTCACTTTGCGACCAGCTCAACTCCGCCTTGGCCGCCCACGGCTGGGGCGCCGTCTACGGAACGGTGGAATAAGCCTAGTCATTTAAGAACGTCCCCAATGACTAAAACGCTGCCTGTGATGGTATTCACAGGCAGCGTTTTCAAACTTGTATGTGCCCCTACTCGTCCTTGGGCGCGGGATGCTTGCAGACCACGCTCATGTAGATCATGCCGAGCACGGCTGCGGTGACCGAACCGGCGAGAATAGCGGCCTTGGCTGCAAGAACCTCAAACTGGGCCGTCGGGAAGGCAAGGCCGCTGATGAGAATCGACATGGTAAAGCCGATACCGCCCAGAATGCCCACGCCGGCAATCATGTGCCAGTTGACATTGTGCGGCAGCTCGCAGGCCTTAAGCTTAACCAGGGCAAACGTCATACCAAAGATGCCGATCGGCTTGCCCAGCAGCATGCCAAAGTACACGCCGAGCGTCACCGGATCGGTGAGCAGCGTGCTCATGTCCACGCCCACTAAGCGAACCTGAGCGTTTACGAACGCAAAGATCGGCAGGATCACAAAGTTGACCGGCGTGGAGATCAGACGCTCCATACGGATAAGCGGCGGGGTCACGCGGTGCATGACGCGCTCGACCTTGGTAGTCGAGACGGTAAAGTCATGCTGGCCCAGGATGTGTGCCTCGTCGTCGTAGCGGTCATCGAGCAGCGGCAGGCACTCGCCCAGCCAATCGGTGAGACTATCGAGCTTGACGCCGCACTTGGCCGGAATGGTGAAGGCCAGGATGACGCCAGCAAGCGTGGCATGTACGCCGCTCTTGAACATGCAGAACCACAACAGCAGCCCCAGTACCGAATACGGGGCAAGGCGGTAATGCTGCGTCTTGTTGAGCCACACGAGCGCGCAGGTCACAAGCGCGGCGGCGCCCAACCAAAACGGATTGGGGCTCTGACCGTAGAAGATGGCGATGGCGGCGATGGAGATCAGGTCGTCGGCGATAGCGAGCGTCGAGAAGAACACGCGCACGCCGTTGGGAACGCGGTTGCCCAAAAGCGACAGCACGCCCAGCGCAAAGGCAATATCGGTTGCCATGGGGATGGCCCAACCGTTGCGGGCGCCGGCATGGTTAAAGATCAGGTAGATGCAGGCGGGAACGACGACGCCGCCCACCGCCGCCAACATGGGAAGCATGGCCTGACGCGGATTCTTGAGCTCGCCGACCGTCATCTCGTACTTAAGCTCAATGCCCACCAACAAAAAGAAAATCGCCATGAGGAAGTCGTTGACGAAAAGCTCAACGGTGAGACCAGCCGTAAGGTTGCCCAGACCCACATACAGCGGGGTCTCCAAAAAGTGATGGATGGCCTCGTAGGCATCGGTATTGGCGCAGATGACGGCGGCGATGGCGGCGATCACCATGACGGCGGCAGAAATGGTGCCGTTCTCGGCAATGCGCTCCCAGATGTCGTGACGTTCAAAGCGCTTGCGCTCACGAACATTGAACAGCTGCTCAGTTGCTGCCATGGGCGGCTCCTTTCACGGGAAAGCTCCCGTCTTAAAAAAGCACGGCCCGCCCAGATGGCGGCGCCGCGCTCTAACGTATTACGCTTGCATCTAGCCTACCCTGCGCGACAAGCGCGCAAGCGCGGCCGAAAAGCGGAACCACAGGTTGAACATTATTTGCTCAACGGCACAGGCACGCCTGTCCAAGAGACGACGCGGCGACGTGCACAAAAAAACGACCGGAGCGCGGGGCGTCCGCGATCCGGTCGGGGCGTTTGGTCAACTAAACCTAGCAGGCGGCCATGATGGGGGCAGCGACCTGCTTCTTACGGGAGAGGACGCCCGGCATCCAGACGCCGTCGTGCTCGTCGGCAATGCCCAGGCCCTTCTGAGCAGCCTCGGTCTCGCCCTCGAGCAGGACCTGCGAGCCCTCCTCCATGATGTCGGTGATGCACAGGACAATGCCGTCGGCGCCCTTCTCGGCGGCGTAGGCGCGCATGGCCTCGCGGATCTCGTCGATCATGCCGAGTGCGCGGCTCTTGTCGACGGTCTCGTACTGGCCAATGAGCAGCTTCTTGCCAGCGGGCTCGAACATCTTGATGTCGTTGCCGACCATCTCGGCTGCAGTGAAGGAGCCGGACGGACGGGTGAGGAAGACCTCCATGCCAAACTTGACCGGGTCGACGCCCACCTGCTCGCCGAGCTTGGCGGCGACGGCGCGGTCGACATCGGTGGTGGTGGGGCTCTTGAGCATGAGCGTGTCGGTCATCATGGCCGAGAGCAGCAGCTTGGCCTGGACGTCGGAAAGCTCAACGCCGAGCACGCCGGCGAGCTTGGTGACGATGGTGCAGCTGGAGCCCCAGGGCAGGCAGATGTAATGCAGCGGGCCGGCGGTCTCGAAGTCGCCGATGCGGTGATGGTCGACAACGCCAAAGACCGTGGCGTCCTTAAGACCGGCGACGGACTGGGCAGACTCGTTGTGGTCGGTGAGAACGACGAGCTGACCGGCCTCGACGGACTCGATCACGCGGGGCTCGGCAATGCCGGCGTCGGCAAGCAGCTTGGCGGACTCGGCCGGAAGCTGACCAAGGGCGCAGGCCTCGTAGGTGTTGCCGGCATACTCAACCTGGTTGAGCAGCTGGGACAGGACGACGGCGCTCATGATGGCGTCGTTATCGGGGTTCTGGTGACCAAAGACAAGAACGTTTGCCATGGATATCCTCCACTTGATATGTGTACTTGGACGTAGCTATGGTAGCACGCCGATGCCGAGCCTTCGCAGACGGAAGGGCCACGGCATATTTTGGGGCGCAGGCACGGGGGCCAAGGCTGTCCCTTTTGCACCATGTTGGTGCAAAGTAACCTGTCCCCCTTGCACCAACTATTTGCCGGCGGCGCGCAGGGCTACGTAGGCGGCACCGATGATGCCGGCGTCGTTTTCGAGCGAAGCGACCTTAATGGGCGTCTCGCGCGAGGCGGAGAGCGCGTACTGCTTAAAGTGCTCGCGGACCTTGTCGAGGTAGACATCGGCCGAAGCGGAAGCACCGCCGCCGATCAGGAACATCTCGGGATCGACCACGTTGGCAATAAGCGCCAGGGCGCGGCCGAGATAGTCGGCCATGGTATCGGCAGCTGCCAGCGCGAGCTTGTCACCCTCGCGGCAGGCCTGGAACACGTCCTTGGAATCAGAAGGCCCGGTGAGCTCGATGGGCTCGACGCCCGCCTTCTTGCACTCGGCAAGGTAGTTACTCACCACGCCGGTGGCGCTGGAATACTGCTCCAGATGGCCATGGCCGCCACAGCCGCAGGTGCGCTCCTCTTCGGGGTTCAGGCACATGTGGCCAATCTCGCCGCCGGCACCCACAACGCCCGATACCACGTCGCCGTTAACGATAACGCCACCGCCCACGCCGGTACCGATGGTGACCATCACCACGTTCTGTACGCTCTTGGCAGAGCCGAGCCAGGCCTCGCCCATGGCAGCGGCGTTGGCATCGTTTTCGTACTTAACGACCGCGTCGGGGCAGTGCTCCTGAATGGCGACTCTTAGCTCGGGCAGGTTAATGGCAATGTTGGCCTTGACCTTGGCATCGCCCGATGCCGGGATGGGGCACGGAACGGCCAGGCCAATACCCGCCACAAAGGCGCGCGGAATCTGGGCCTTGGCGACCACCTGGTCGATAGCCTCGGTCACCGCGGCAAAGCCCGCGGCGTCAACGATAGGAGGCGTGGGCACGCTGGCCTTGGCAAGCAGGTTGCCGTCCTCGTCGAACAGGCCTTCCTTAACCGAAGTGCCGCCAACGTCGATGCCGATATAGTACTGCTTAGGTTCCATGGGAGCCCACCTTTCTCGTTTAAACATTGCCTGTATGGTACCGCTCCCCAGGCAAAAACCTGTCAAAAAGGGACAGGTTTGTTTTGGCAGGTTTTATCTGGGAAAACGCAAGGCATGAAATTCGGTTCGCTGGGCGGCAAAACGGCCCAACCCCGTCCTCGAGCCAATCAATTTGCTCAATACCACATTATTCGAATGCATATTCATTTAGAGCGCTCTAGTTAATATAGAAAAGCGTTTTTTGATTATATCTTTCTCGAACTTTTCAAAAACGCAATAGGGATGCTTAGACGTGGACTATACTTTCGTTTGTACTCAATCAAGCCGGAAAGGAGGTTCCATGATTCCCAAATACGAGGCAATAGCTGCAGATATCCGTCGAAGCATCGAGGACGGCGCTCTAAAGCCGGGCGACAAGCTGCCCACCGTCGTTGAGTTCTGCGAGCTCTATAGCGTTTCCAAAATCACCGTCAAACGAGCTATTGAGCAGATTACCGATGAAGGTCTTGTTACCAGCCGGCGCGGATCGGGCACCTACGTTAAGGACACGGCGGGGCTTCCCGGCCAGGCGTTTTTCCAGGGCAAGAACGATCGCTCCCAGGGCTTTTCGTATGAGCACCGCGGGGAGAAGGTGACCTCGGTGGTCTACGATTTCTCGATTGTCAATCCGCCAGCAGACGTCGCTGCCCAGCTGGGAATTGCCGAGGACGACTTTGCCTATCACATCGTGCGCGTGCGCCAGGTCGACGAGAAGCCCATCGTTATCGAGTACACCTACATGCCCCTCGAGCTGATTCCGGGCCTTAAAAAGAAAGACCTGTATGGATCGGTCTACAGCTTCATCCGCAAGCAATGCGGGCTGAAGATTTCGAGTTTCCACCGCACCATTCGCGCCGTAGCGGCAACCGAGGAAGAGGCTGAGCGCCTGAACACCAAACCCGGCTCTCCCCTGCTCGAGCTCAACCAGATTGGCTTTTTGGATAGCGGCACCGCCTTTGAGCATTCGATCTCGCGCAACGTTGGTGACCGCTTTGAGCTGCACAACGTAACGTTGGCATAGGTTTTTGTAGTCATGCGGGCGCTCGTTACGGCTCGTTTAGAGTGGGCGGCCGCGCAACACCATGGGGGTATGAACATGTCCGATTTGATTAAACTGACGCCGATCTTTCACGAGAAGATCTGGGGCGGCCGCCAGCTCGAAACCGTATTTGGTTATGACATTCCCGAGGGTCCCATCGGTGAGTGCTGGGCCATCTCGGCACACCCCAACGGCGACTGCCAGATCGCTGAGGGCCCGTACGCCGGTCACACGCTGTCATGGCTGTGGGCCGAGCACCGCGAGCTCTTTGGCAACTGCGAGGGCAAGGAGTTCCCGCTGCTCATTAAGATTCTGGACGCCAAGGACGACCTTTCGATCCAAATCCATCCCAACGACGAGTACGCCGCCGAGCACGAGAACGGTAGCTTGGGCAAAACCGAGTGCTGGTATGTGCTGGACTGCGAGCCCGGCTCCACGATCATCGTCGGCCAGCGTGCCAAGGACCGCGCCGAGGCCGCACAGATGATCGAGGAAGGCCGTTGGGACGACATGCTCAACGTACTGCCGATTCACAAGGGCGACTTTTTCCAGATTGATTCCGGTACCGTGCACGCCATCAAGACCGGCACGCTCATTTTGGAGACGCAGCAGTCGAGCGACGTGACGTATCGCCTGTACGACTACGACCGCCCCGGCACCGACGGCAAGCTGCGCCCACTGCACATTGAGCAGAGCCTCGATTGCATCATCTTTAACGCGCAGGCTCCGACCGACGGCACGGTGACCGCGCCCGAGGTCGATGGCGTGACCGAACTCGAGTCCAACCCCTGCTACACCGTCGATCGCGTGCGCGTCAACGGCAGCAAGACCTTGGAGCAGCGCTGGCCCTTCATGTGCCTGTCAGTCATCGACGGCGAAGGCACCGTCTGCGGCGACCCCGTCCACAAGGGAAGCCACCTGCTAGCCCCGAGCACCGTCAGCTCCATCGACCTCGAAGGCAAGATGGAACTGATCATCAGCCACCTGTAAGCTACCGGTCCCCGAGCGCTCGCCGGGACGGGGCGCGGGGTTTGGTCGCCTGCTCGGACAGTCCTGCTCGCACGGAGAGCACATTAAGTGCTCTCCGGCTCGTGCGGAACTCGCGATCGACCAAACCCCGCGCCCCGTCCCGGCGAGCCTCCGACTAGCAACAACAATCACAACGCAACAAGGGGCTCCCCCGTTCATCAACGGAGGAGCCCCTTGCCATATCTAGCTATCGGCCCACCCGGCTCTCCAGACCAAAAAACGAACGAGCAAAGCGACGTTCGCAAGCAGCGTTATCAAAGGACCTGGGAGGGCGTATGGGGCAACATCGATCGCGAGTTCCGCACGCAAAGGAGAGCACTTAATGTGCTCTCCGTCTTGCGCAGGACTGCCCGAGCAGGCGATGTTGCCCTATACGCCCTCCCAGGTCCGCCGGGATTACGACAGCTTGACGATCGGTGCAAAGCCCTTCATGAGCTTTTTGGTCTGGCCGGTTTTTTCGAATTGAACCTCGATCATGTCTCCGGCGACCGAGATCACGGTACCCGTGCCAAAGGTCTTGTGGCTCACGGTATCGCCCGCGGCAAAGTCCTGCGACGCGCTGGCGCGATCGACCTTGCGCTCCACCGTCGGCGACACCTTGGACGACGGCTTTTTGGCTCGCGGCGCGCCCGAGCCAAAGGTCGAGGCAACACGGCCGGCGTCGGGCGAGACCCCACGATGGCGCTCGGTCCCATAGCTGCTGCCGCCAAAGAAATCGTCGAAGCTCGATCCGCCGCGCGAACCGGAACCGCCGGTCGAGCGCGTATGCGAACCGAACACCTTGCCGCCATACATATCCGAGCCCATGCCCGAGCCAAAGGTGCCGTGACGGTCGCCGCGCTTCTCCCAGCCCGTGCCCTCGAAACCGGCAGAACCGATACCGCTAAACTCGATATCCTCAAACGGAATCTCGTTGAGGAAGCGCGAGCGCGGGTTGGCAGAAGTCGAACCGTAGGTGCGACGCGTGGCCGCATAGGTCAGGAACAGGCGCTTGCGGGCGCGCGTGATGGCGACGTAGGCCAGGCGACGCTCCTCTTCGAGCTTGCCCGGATCATCGCTGCCGCCAAAGTCGTGCACGTGCGGGAAGATACCCTCCTCCATGCCGGCCACAAACACCGCCGGGAACTCCAGGCCCTTGGCAGAGTGGATGGTCATCATGGTAATGGCATGCGTCTCGCCGGCCAGGGAATCCAAGTCGGAGCGCAAGGCCAGCCACTCCATGAGCGCCGGCAGCGCTTTGCAGGTGAGCGGGCCATAGGCGCGCTCGATCTCGTCGGCATGCACGGCACCCGCCGGCAGCTCCGTCGGCGCGGCATACGCGTTGCCCGCAATGGCGGCAGCCAGGGCATCCTGCGGCGAGAGCGCCGGGGCGGCTAGGCTATCGAGCGGATTGGAACCTGCGGCATCACGCGCGCCAACGAGCGCCTCAAACGAGGATACCGGGGCAGACGGTCCCGGCTCGGGCGCAGGTGCGCTCACCACGACGGGCTCGGGCTCGGCGCCGGCAGGCACGTCGGCAACACCGGCCGCGCGCAGCTCCTCTAAGCTCTCGAGCGTACCCTCGATATCCTCGTGCGTCTCCTCAAATTCGGCGGCCACGCCCAGGAATTCCTGGATGTTCTCGGCGCGGCTCTCGGCCTCCATGGTGCCCTCGGCGCGAAAGGCCTGCAGCAGGCCCGTCTTGTCGACAATCATCTCGACAACGTCCTTGAGCTCGCCGTCCATGCGGCGGCCCTCGCGCACCAGCGACACAAAGCTCGACAGGCCATTGCGGACCTTGGCGCTAAACATGCCCGTCTCGGCGCACGCGATCTCGCAGGCTTGGAAGAACGAGCAGCGGTTGTCGCGCGCCAGCTGCTCGATCTTTTGAATCGAGGTGGAGCCGATGCCGCGGCGCGGCGTGTTGATGACGCGCTTGACGCTCATCTCGTCGGCCGGGTTCACGATCATCTTGAGGTAGGCCATGACGTCGCGAATCTCGGCGCGGTCGAAGAATCGCGTGCCGCCGACGATCTTGTAGGGCACGCCCGCGCGCAGGAACATATCTTCGAGGATACGCGACTGGGCGTTGGTGCGGTAGAACACGGCGATATCGTCGTAGCTTGTACCCTTGGCATGCAGCTTTTCGATCTCGCCGGCAATCCAGCGACCTTCGTCGCGCTCGTCGCTTGCCTGGAAAGCCTGAATCTTCTCGCCATCGCCCTCGGCCGTAAACAGGCGCTTGTCCTTGCGCTGCGAGTTGTGACGCACCACGGCGTTGGCGGCGCTCAGGATATGACCCGTAGAGCGATAGTTCTGCTCCAGCTTGACGGTCTTGCAGTTTTTAAAGTCCTGCTCAAAGTCCAGGATGTTGGTGATGTCGGCGCCACGCCAGCTGTAAATGGACTGGTCGTCGTCGCCCACGACCATGAGGTTTTGGTACTTGGCGGCCAGCAGGTTGGCGATCTCGTACTGGACGTGGTTGGTGTCCTGATACTCGTCGACGCTAATGTAGCGGAAGCGCTCCTGGTACTTGTCGAGCACCTCGGGGCGGGTGCGCAGTAGCTCGAGCGTGCGCACGAGCAGGTCGTCGAAGTCCATCGCGTTGGCGGCGCGCAGGCGGCGCTCCAGCTCCAGGTAGACTTGCGCGGCCTTTTTGTCGTTGGGGCTATCGGCGCTCTTGAGCATGTCCTCGGGCCCGATCATGGCGTTTTTAGCAGAGCTGATCTTGCTGCGGATCATGTTGATGGGGAACTGCTTTTGCTCGATGCCGAGCGCCTGCATAATGTCGCGCACCATGCGCTTTGAGTCGTCGTCATCGTAGATGGTGAATTGACCGGTATAGCCCAGCAGGTCGGCGTCCTCGCGCAGCATGCGCACGCACATGGCATGGAAGGTGCACACCCACATGCCACGAGTGCCGCTGGGGATGAGTGCCGCCAGACGCTCGCGCATCTCGGCCGCAGCCTTGTTGGTAAACGTAATGGCAAGAACCTGCCAAGGCTTAACGCCCAGGTCGCCGAGCATATGTGCGATGCGGAAGGTCAAGACGCGGGTCTTGCCCGAGCCGGCGCCGGCGAGCACCAGCAACGGGCCCTCGGTGGACAGGACCGCCTCGCGCTGGGCGGGATTAAGGCTGTCGATGTCGACGAGCGGCTTGATAGGCTTGGGCGCCGGCGCGGGAGCGTCATAGATGTCGAGCGGAACGAGCTCGGGCTCCGGCGCAGCGGGGGCGGTGTATGCATCGAGCGGCACGGGTTCCGGCGCGGGCGGCACGGGTACCGCGGCGTTCTTTTCCCAGGGCAAGGGCTGGGTCATGGGCGACTCCTCATCTGACAGACGGCGCGCCTGCGGGCAGCGCCATAGTTTGAGCCGTACCAGTATACCGAGCCGCGCGGACACCGACGCAAATCACACCACGACTCCGTGCGCCGCCGTCAGGTCCGCCCCAGCGGATTTGGCGCAAAGGTGTCAGGTTAGTCTGCACCACGTTGGTGCAAAGAAACCTGACCCCAATGTACCAATCACGGAGCCACCGATGTCATGGCAACGGTAGCGAGCGGCGGCCAGGGCGAACAAATTGGCATGAAAAGGGGGCGGCATAGACCTTTTGGTCATGCCACCCCCTTTGAATGACAAGTTGTCGCCCTGGCCGCCGCGCAGCGTCGACTAAGTTAGAGGCCGAGCATCGGCTCCAGAACGAAGAAGTATGCGAGCACTACGATGCCCAGGATGATGCGGTAGACTCCGAAGCACTTGAAGTCGTGACGGCGGACGAAGCCCATGAGCCACTTGATGGCGATGAGCGAAACCACAAAGGCCACAACGCAGCCCACGCCCAAGATGGCGATCTCGTTGGTGCCGAACGTGCCGCCCTTGATGAAGTACTTGACCAGCTTGAGCGCACTCGCGCCAAACATAACGGGAATAGCCAGGAAGAACGTAAACTTAGACGCCACCGAGCGCGTGCAGCCCAAAAGCAGGCCGCCGATGATGGTAGAACCGGAGCGAGACGTACCAGGCACCAGCGAAAGCACCTGGAAGCAGCCGATACCCAGCGCAGTCTTCCAGCTGAGGTCCTCGAGCGTGGCGATGGAACCAAAGTCCAGATTCTCGTCATCGTCCTCATCCTCAGCGGTAGCCGTGGGGGGCGCCGCAAAGTGCGCACCGGCGGGACGTCCACCCGACACCACAGCACGCGAACCAAACGAACCGGCAACGGCCATTTCCTCGCGCTTGCTCGCGCGCCAGTTCTCGATCACGATAAACAGCACGCCGTACACAATGAGCGCCAGCGCCACGACGGGAGCGTTGTAGAAATGCTCCTCCATCCAGTCGTTGAGCGGCAGGCCGATCGCCGCCGCAGGAATGCAACCGAGCACAATCTTGCCCCACAGCACCCAGGTGTCGCGACGGCCCTCCTTGCCCTTGCTGGGCGAGAACGGGTTGAGCTCGTGGAAAAACAGCACGCAGACGGCCAGAATGGCGCCGAGCTGAATCACGACCAGGAACATATTCCAGAACGTCTCGCTCACGTTCATCTTGACGAACTCGTCCACCAAGATCATGTGGCCCGTCGACGAAACGGGCAGCCATTCGGTGATGCCCTCGACCAGGCCCATGAAGGCAGATTTTAGAAGCTCGATAATATCCAAAGGGACCCCCTCGTTAGACACCCGCCGGTAGATGTTCTGCGGACGATGCGGGCGATGTCCCATTATCAACCGTTGGCGGTGCGACCGCGCCTACCCTTACCAAAAAACTCGCCCGTTCACAGAATTGCGAGCAGTTAAACCGAAATCCTTGGGTATAACTGCAACAAGATAAAGTGTCCGGCGGTCAACGCACCCGCGCCCGCCCGACGCACGAGCCCCGCGCCCGTGCGATAGACCAAGGAGGAAACCATGAACGAGGGTTACACCAAGGTATTTGTTTCACTCGACGGTACTGAGCAGCAGGATTTTGTGCTCGCACGCGCCATCAAGGTCGCCGCGAACAACGGCGCCAAGCTGATTATCGGCCACGTTATCGATTCCACGGCGCTCGAGAGCGCCGGCTCCTATCCGGTCGATTTGGTCAACGGTCTGGAGGAGGCCTTTAAGAACTCCATCGAAAAGCAGCTCGAAGAGGCCAAGGCCAATCCCGATATTCCCGAGGTCGAAGTCATGATTCGCGCCGGCCGTATTCGTGAGACGCTCAAAGACGAGATGCTCGACGTGGTCAAGCCCGACCTGGTGCTCTGCGGCGCCCGCGGCCTGTCCTCGATCAAGTATGCGCTGCTGGGTTCGATTTCGACGTTCCTGCTGCGCAATACGGACTGCGACATTTTGGTCGTGAAGTAGCGTTGCTCCCACCGGCCGCGGGGCCTGCGGGGTTTCCACGGGCACGTCCTCGCCGCGTTGCGGCTGCGGGATGTGCCCTTAGGAAACCCCTCCCGGCCCCGCGGCCTTCGCAGCCTTACTTCAGCGAGTTGGCTGATAAAAGATGGCGTGCCGCCCCGTTTGGGGCGGCACGTTTTGTTTTGGCTGCACGTTTTTGTTTGGGTGGGCGTCTGCCGCGTGCGTTACTCGAAATAATGAAACTTATTCGTTGAAAACGCGAATGTTACGACGAAGCCTTCGCCGGGCTCGGATGCCGCGGTGACGTCGATGCCCATCTTGGAGCACAGGCGCGCCACCAGGTAGAGGCCGATGCCCGTTGCGCGCTTGGTGGTGCGGCCGTTGTCGCCGGTAAAGCCCTTCTCGAACACGCGCGGCAGGTCTGCCGCACACACGCCGCAGCCGTTATCGGCAACGGTAAGCTCAATGCGCTCGCTCGCCAGACCCTCGTCCAACAACGCGCCCGAAAACACGATCTTCGCGCCGTCCTCGCGCGCATATTTAATGCTGTTCTGAATGAGCTGGCCCAGGATAAACTCGAGCCACTTCTCGTCGGTAAAGACCTCGAAGTCGAGGTTCTCACACACCGGAGCCACGTGCGCCGCAATGAGCTCGCGCGCGTTGGCCTTAATCGCACCCGTCACCAAGGTCTTGAGATCCCAGCGGCGAATCAGGTAATCGCGCTCCACGACTTCCGAGCGCGCATAGTACAGCGCTTGGTCGATATAGCGTTCCACGCGAGTCAGCTCGCGACCCAGATCATCCACGCGCGACAGGTCGTCTTCGCTGCCGTCCAAGTTTTCCAAAATCAGATGGGCTGCCGCCAGGGGCAGCTTGGCCTCGTGGACCCAGCTCTCGATATAGTCGCGGTAGTCATCGGTCTGGCGCCGGCCCTCCGCCACCTCATCGCATGCCGCCTTGCCCACCCGGCGCAAGACCTCGTACTCGAGCTCGCCCTCGGCATAGGTCGGGCATTGCACCATCTCCTGCACCCATGCGGGACTCTCGAGCTCCTCGGCCGCACGCTCCAGCTGGTGCAGAAAGCGGCGACGGCGCGCGTACTCGATCACGATGCCGAGCATACCAAAGATAAAGGACACACCGACCGCCACGACCACGATAGAAACGGGTGCGCCGGCGACCGTCAGCACAAAGCAGCTCAGCAGCACACCGCACGTCCACACGGCGACGGGAAGCAGCGCATCTTTAAAGAACTTGCCAAACGACATAGCCGACCCCTAGACCGAATAGCCCTGGCCGCGGTGCGTTGTCAAATACCCCTTGACGCCGATCTTGTCGAGCGTCGCACGCAGGCGATTGATATTGACGGTGAGCGTGTTGTCGTCCACAAAGGCATCGGAATCCCACAGGTCCTGCATGATGGCCGAGCGCGAGACGATCTTGCCCGCGCGGCCCAAGAGCAGCGAGAGAATGCGCAGCTCGTTTTTGGTGAGCTCGGTACTGTCACCGGTTGCCGTATTGGTGACCGTGGAGCGGGCAAGGTCGAGCTCCAGCCCCTTGTGGACCATGGTGCTGCGCTCGCCTGCCGCCGTGGTGCGGCGCAGCAGCGCGTTGATGCGCGCCACGAGCACGCGTGCGCTATAGGGCTTGGAGATAAAGTCGTCCGCGCCGAGTGTCATGGCCATGACCTCGTCGATCTCGGTCGTGCGCGACGTGAGGACGATGATAGGGACCTCGGATTCGCGGCGGACTTCGTGGCAGATGTGCTGGCCGTCTTTGACAGGAAGCGTGAGGTCGAGCAGCACCAGGTCGGGCGCGGCAGCGAGAATATCGCGCGAGACGTGCTCAAACGATTCGCAGGCCTCGACCTCAAAACCAGCACGGGCAAGGATGTCGGCGAGCTCGCGACGAATGGGCTCGTCGTCCTCAACGATATAGATCAGCGCCATGGATTCCGCTCCCCCTCTTGGTTGTCTTACAGCCATTATTGTCGCGAAGTCACCGGCACGCGCCTCGCGCGGCAACAAGGTGACAGAACTGTTCGCGAACGAAAGGTTCGGCTCGCCCCTCGCTCGCAACGGGTGCGGGGATCAAATGATTATAAAATCCCCGTCCCAGAAAAATCATTTAGCGACGGGCGCGGAGCTTTTCGTAGCCTTCGGCGAAGAAGGCGACCGTCGCGGCGTCGGCCTCGGCGGCGTCCGTCTCGGCAGCGGGAACCACGCCGTGCTCGTCGCTCACCAGGAACAAGGCACCCTTGAGCTGCGCGGGAATGTCTACGCGCGTGACCGAGATGCCCTTGGTCTGGGCCAGCTGCTCGATAAGCGTCGCCGTGCCGCACAGGCACTCGTCCGCCGGCGCCACAAAGGCCAACTCACCGTCGTTGACGGCGGCGAGCAGCTCGGGCGCCACGCCGGTTTCGTCGGCCTCGGAACGGGCCTCGGCAGAGCGGGCACGCAAGGCCTTGGCCGAAGTATCGGACAGCGGCTCGTACTCGCCTACCGTCATGGCAGCGTTGCCGTTGACGTCGATCACCAGCATGAGTACGCCGTCATGTGCGGTGTAATCGCCCTCGGCAAGCGACCACTCAACGTGCTGTTTGGCCCAGCTGAGCATGTTATGGGTAAGCGGCTCGCCCTGCACCAGGCGCTCGGACAGTGCGCGAATGTGGCGGTTGAGCATTGGCACCTTTTTGTTGGACATGCGCCAACGGCACACGAGCGCGGGCTTGTCGAGCGTAAACTTCTCGACCGCCTCCTGATTGGCGCAAAAGTCCTCGTACGCGCGCTGGTCCTCGGCATTGCCAAACAGCTCGGCATCATCAATCTGGGGCATGGTCATACCTTTCGTGTTAGTCATTCCGTCCTCTTATACCAAAAAGACGGCCCTCCAAACGGAGCGGCCGTCTTTTGCAGAGATTATTTTAGAAGCGAGGCCAGTCCAAGGGACGAGATAACATCCCATCCTCCCCAGTCAACCTAACAGGTCGGCGAGGGTTGCCCAGGTGCCGCAGATTGCCGTGAAAGAGGAGCGACGCGTACTTGGGTACGCGAGCGACGAATGAGCGGCAAGGTGCGGTGGCTGGGCAAGCCGCAGCGCCGCTTCCCTACTTAGTGGCGGAAGTGGCGGGCGCCTGTAAAGACCATAGCAATATTGTGCTCGTTGCAGGCCTGGATGCTCTCGTCGTCGCGCTTGGAGCCGCCGGGCTGGATGATGCAGGTCACACCATGCTCGGCGAGCACGTCGACGTTGTCGCGGAACGGGAAGAACGCGTCGCTTGCGCAGGCAAAGCCGCCCTTCTCAACGCCCTCGCGCTCGCAGAAGTCCTCAGCACGCTCGCAGGCCAGCAGCGCGGAGTCAACGCGGTTGGGCTGACCCGGGCCCATGCCAATGCCGGCCTTGCCCTTGGAGACTAGGATGGCGTTGGACTTAACGCCCTTGCAGACCTTCCAGGCAAACTCGAGCTCGGCCATCTCGGCGTCGGTGGGCTTGCGGTCGGTGGGGAACGTAAAGGTCGCGGGGTCCTCGGTCACGTGGTCGACCTCCTGCACCAGCATGCCGCCGTCGATGGAGCGCAGCTCCACCTGGGCGCCGTGGTCCACGCCGCCGGTAGCCAACACGCGCAGATTGGGGCGTTTGGCCATGCGCTCGAGCGCCTCAGCAGTGTAGCTCGGGGCGATGATAACCTCGACGAACTGCTTGTTCTGGTCGGCGAAATGCTCAACCAGCTCATAGGGAACCTCGCGGTTGCAGGCGATGATGCCGCCAAAGGCGCTCTTGGGATCGCAGGCAAAGGCGCGGTCGTAGGCGGCCGTGATGTCCTCGGC
Source organism: Collinsella sp. (assembly GCA_019425015.1). Lineage (GTDB taxonomy): Bacteria > Actinomycetota > Coriobacteriia > Coriobacteriales > Coriobacteriaceae > Collinsella. The sequence goes on along the minus strand of JAHYYJ010000010.1, from coordinate 44,877 downwards.
AACAGCAGAACCGCAGGGGTTCTGGTGCTTGAGGATCACGCAGGCCGGCTCGTCGAACTCGCGGACCAGGTTCCAAGCGGCATCGGCATCCAGATAGTTGTTGTAGCTGAGCGGCTTGCCCTGGATCTGCTCGGAGCCAACGAGCGGGAACTGCGAGCTCGCGGTGTTCTCGCAGCCCTCGGCAAAGCGGTAGACCGTAGCCTTCTGCTGAGGATTCTCGCCATAGCGCAGATCGTCGACCTTCTCGAGCGAAACCTCGAGCTTGGCAGAGGTGTCCGCCACGTCGCTTGCCTGGGCGGCAAGCCAACGAGAGATAGCCGTGTCGTAGGCAGCGGTGGTCTGGTAGACCTTCACCTGCAGACGACGACGGGTAGAAAGCGTAGTGCAACCGCCGGTCTCGCGCATCTCGGCCAGGACGGCGTCGTAGTCGGCCGGATCGGAGATGACGGTAACGCTCGCGGCGTTCTTAGCGGCGGAGCGCAGCATGGAGGGACCGCCGATGTCGATGTGCTCGATGGCGTCCGCAAAGGTGACCTCGGGGTTGGCGACGGTCTTCTCAAACTCATACAGGTTGACGACAACCAGGTCGATCAGCTTAATGCCGTGCTGAGCCGCCTCCTGCATGTGCTGCTCGGAATCGCGGCGGGCCAGTAGCGCGCCGTGAACCTTGGGGTGCAGGGTCTTAACGCGGCCGTCCATCATCTCGGGATAGCCCGTGAACTCCTCGATGGGGGTTACGGGAACGCCCGCGTCCTCAATGGCACGAGCCGTGCCGCCCGTAGAGATGATCTCGACGCCAAAGTCATCGACCAGCGTCCGTGCGAAATCGACGACGCCCGTCTTATCGGTAACCGAGATCAACGCGCGTGCGATCTTCACATCAGATCCCATGCAGTCCTCCTGTCTGGTACGCCGCCGTGCTCTGTGAGTCGGTGATACGTCGATCTGCAGCGCTCGCGCAGCGGCATTGAAAATACTGATTTAATGTAGCGCATCGAGCGCATCGATGCATCCCGCAACGGGCGCATATGCAGAAAAAGTTTGCGAGCGGAGGGGATGGGCACGGCACCGGGCACGGTGAGTTCATGGAACACAGGGGCACCATAATTTGATGCCAATGGCGTGGTAGAACTGTGCTCGATATGCATCCGCAAAAGAAAGAGGCACCATGGTCTCGCGGGTTCTCTACCGACCGTTTGATACCGAAGACTTCGACGCCATCGCGCTGATTCTGCAGCAACTTTGGCATAACAATTCGGATAACGATGAGTACAACCGCCTTGAAGCCGCATGCGACCTCGCCTATTGCCTTTCGTCATCGACGTTTTCGCAGGTAGCGGTGATTGACGGCGAGGCGCGCGGCATTGCACTTGCACGCGCAGGACAGAACTCCGGCGTCACTATCAACGAACATTGGATGGATACCGAACGCGCGCTGCTATCGCAGATGCGTGAGCTGGAGCCTGATGCCTGCGCCGAGTATCTCTCGTTTGTGCGTGCAACCATCCGAACCAACAACCGCCTGCTCGAAAGCAGCCCGTTGCCGCACGACAACGAGGTCACGCTGCTTGCCGTGGATCGCGATGTCCATGGCCTGGGCGTTGGCACGGTTCTGCTCGACGCCGCGGTCTCGCACCTGTCCTCGCTTGGAGCGACGAGGGCGCACCTGTACACCGACTCCAACTGCTCGTGGAAGTTCTACGAGCTGCACGGCTTTAAGCGCACGGCCACGCACCGCGCCAACCGCGAAGAGCGCCGTCACGACATGCCGCGCGAAAGTTTCCTCTACGAGCTGGACCTAACCGTCTAGGCCCAGCAGCAGCACCTAGTCGTTGGGGACGTTCTTAAATGACTAGTCGTTGGGGACAGTCTTCGTAGGTAGCGCATAAAAATGGGATGGATCCGTCGGCAGTCGCCGGAGAAGATCCATCCCAAAAATCAGAACTCGCTAGAACGTTCCGCCGCCGCCTCCGCCGACGCCGCCTCCGCCGCCGCCCGAGAAGCCGCCACCACCGCCGCCGCTCGAGCTATCGGAACTCGACGCCAGCTCACGGATGCTCTCGTGATACACGTCATCGAACGAATCGAGCGGAGACTCGATACCGTAATGATGGTAGTACCACCAGTAGCAGGGATAATTGTCGTAGAAATCGTCGGCCTCGCGCACCTCGGGCGGCACGGCCTCGGCCAGCTGTCGCAGCACTTCTTTCGAAACGCCCAGGGCAACGCCCATCACCAGCAGCTTGTTCCATAAGATCAGGTCGCTGGGGATGGCCTCCTTCAGGCGCGTAAAGTCCTCGAGCCAATGCTTAAGTGCCTTGCAGCGAGCCGCCACCTCGGCGCCCTCCGGCGTAAAGCGGCGGAACGTAAGGCCCACGCCGATACCCACCAGCACAATCGGCACCGAGATAACCGCGGCGGTAATGTTCGCCTGTGCGCCATCGGTAAAGAAGACGGATCCCACGGGAACAAAGGCAACCAGGATACCAAGAACCAGGCAAAACACCATTGCAACAATGCCGTCCGAGGCAACGTACTCGCTATCGGCCAACTTGCCCTTAACGGTGTTCTGATAGTCCTCGAGCTTATCGCCCACGGGCGTAGCATGCTGCTTGACGTAGTGCTGCAGCTCGTCAAACGTGCGCGAGCGATCGCCGTTCTCGTCAGGTTTAGCACCGGCAAAGAAGACCTTGAGCACCATGTGGTCAATGCCCTTGGCCGACTTCCAGCCCGCATCGCTCACCGTCACGCGATACGTCTGCTCTTCTTTTTCACGCCCCAACAGACCCTTCTTGGCCTTGGTCACGGTCGCCTGCTCCAGCTTGATCACACGGTCGTCAGTGAGCTTCATGAGCGTGGCGATATATGCCTGATCGGGCACCTCGTTCCAGCTCATGAGGGCCGAAAGCACGGCGGGATGGTCGGCCGAGGGCACATCGCGGAAATATTCGTCCTGGAAAAGCGGCTTGGGCTTGCGCTTGCGCAGCTTGAGCATAACGATTGTGCCGGTAAAGGCCACCGCCGCAACAACACTTAGCACGGCAAGTGCATTGGCAATTATGCGAGCGTGAGCGCGGCGGGCGTTAGCTTCGTCGGCCCATTCCTTCTCTTCGCTCAGGATCGTTGACATGCGCTCTTCGCCCGAGGCGGCAAGCTGCGGCACCCAGTCGCTGGGGAAGGCGATGCGTGCCTCGGCGAATTCGCCCTGATGCACGCAGGGAATGGTATAGGTGACCATGGGCTCGTCCTCATCGAGCGACACGTCGCCCGCCAGCGGACCGTGGCCCCATGCGCGGAAGTTATCGCCTTTGACGGCCGCCGTCCCGGCAGCGGCATTTGCGAAGCGCACTTCCATCTCGACATCGTCGGAATCCGCAGACCAGCCGTCGCCCACGAACTTCCAGTAGAGCTCGGCGGTATCGGCCCAGTTCATAACCGCACCGGTCATGGTGTAGCTCACGTAATAGATCGCGCTGTCGCCGCTCTCGTGGGGGCTGAACACCTTAATCCTTACGCCGTCACCGGCCTGCTCGACCGTGTAGACGCCAGAATCGCCCTTGTTCGCGCTATCGACTTTGTTAAACGCGGTGTCCTCTTCCTCGACACTCAGCACGTCAACGTCCGCCGTGCCGCCCTGCTGGTTGGTGCCCGTATTGATCTCCCAAAACACGCCGTTGATGTCGTCGTCGAAATCAAACTGGCGTCCCTCGACAACGGTCAGCGATCCATCGGCCTCGACCGTGGCACTGATGTAGGTTTGGGTCATGGAGTAGCCGTCGGCGTGCGCGGCGGCAGGCAGCAGCAACAACGCAAGCGCAACGAGCGCGCAGACGGAAGCGAATCGCGCAAACAGGCGGCGCTGCCGACAGGTTTTGGCAACGGGGGCGTTCATAGGCACATCCTTTGTCTGTGATACCAGCAACGCCATTGTCCCACGTTTACGGGCGCACATGACGAACATCTAGGCCAGCGGAGTATCAAACGGGACGAAAGTCACGCCCGCGGCCGGCACCTGGGGACGTTCCTTATCTGCCGGCAATCTGGGACACTCCTTGGCATAGCCCGCTCCGGCAATAGATACCACTTCATAGCTCCGTCACAGGTGTAGCGGCTTTGTGTTGCCGCATGCGCACTGATTGAGTCCGCGAGCAAGGGGCATAAAGCAGTTGAGCGAAAACGGTTTGCCCCTTTGCCGTTCGCTTGAGGATCATGTCCCCCTTTTCCGCGGAAACCCCGGCAGTTGCGAAGAGCTGCCGGGGTTTCTGTCGTTTGAGGGGTTGGGCTGGCGGGCGGCGATCGAGCTATCGAGCCGGTGGTCCGGCACGCGCAACGCGCGGCCTCGGCAACTTGCAGGCCACGGCAGCGTCTCCCCCACCGCGCCCCGCGCTATACTCGTCCGCATGGATATCAACGCATGCAACATAGCAACACACGCCGCGGACGCACCAGCAACGGCAGCGCCCACCCCCGTCGTGGGCCGCTTTGCCCCGTCGCCCTCGGGCCGCATGCACCTGGGCAACGTGTTCAGTTGCCTGTGTGCGTGGCTTTCGGCCCGCAGCCAGGGCGGCAGCATCGTGTTGCGCATCGAGGACCTGGACGATCGCTGCAAGCGCCCGGAACTTGCCGCCCAATTGATTGACGACCTAGCTTGGCTGGGGCTCGAGTGGGACGAAGGCCCCTACTACCAGCACGATCGCCTTGATCTGTACGAGGACGCCCTGCACCTGCTGCAGGGTGCCGGCCTCACCTATCCCTGCTTTTGCACGCGTGCCGAGCTCCACGCCGCGAGCGCGCCGCACACCAGCGACGGCACGCCCATCTACCGCGGCGCCTGCCGAGGCCTTTCTGCCGAGGAGGTTGCCCGCCGCAGCGCCCTGCGCGCCCCAGCCACACGCCTGCGCGTGCCCACCGTCGACGACCTCGCAGACGACGTGATCGAATTCGTTGACCGCACGTACGGAGCCCAATGCGAGGCACTCGCCACCGAGTGCGGCGACTTTTTGGTGCGCCGCAGCGACGGCGTTTTTGCCTACCAGCTAGCCGTGGTGGTCGACGACGCTGCCATGGGCGTCACCGAGGTCGTGCGCGGATGCGACCTGCTGGGCTCCACGCCGCGCCAGATCTACCTGCAGCATCTGCTGGGACTGCCCACACCGCACTACGCACATATTCCGCTGCTCATGTCACCGGACGGCCGCCGCCTTTCCAAGCGCGACCGCGACCTAGACCTGGGCGAGCTCCGTACCCGCTTTGGCACACCCGAGGCACTGCTGGGCTGGCTCGCCGGGCAAACGGGCATCGCACCGGACACCACGCCGCGTTCTGCCGAGCAGCTGGTCGAGCACTTTAGCTGGGATGTCATCCGCGCGCATCGCGAGAACATCACCGTAATGGCCGAGTAGTCAAACGCCCTGCCCCCTTCACTACCCCCCCCCCGACGAGTGCGTAATTCTGTATCTTGTTATGTACGGAATAGTTCCGTACAATGATGCAAAGGAGGTTTTACCATGCCAACGATTGAGAAACAGCGCCGTATGGATCTAAGGCTGACCGAGCGTCAACGCCTTACTTACGAGCGCGCCGCGGCCTTGCGCGGGCAAACTCTCACCCAATGGGCCACGGCTCACCTTGACGAGAGCTCCGCACGTGACATCGCCGAGGCGTCAACAACCTATCTTTCTCCTGATGGTTTTGATGCATTTTGCGAAATGCTCGACTCACCCATGCCCCAAGCCGCAAAAGCGTTGCTCGACCGTAAAGCGATTTGGGAATGAGCACGTTTACCAAGCCCGTTCAACTCCCCGTTGGTCAAGGCATCGAGGCTTTCCACTGCGGTAATACCCTTGTAGACGGATGGGCTAAAAACAGATCAGCCTCGGCGCGAAGAAGAGGGTCGGCGGTTATATACGCATCGTATTACGACGGCGCAGTCGCCGGGTTCTATACGCTATGTACGCACTCCGTAGCTCGCGAAAATGTTGACGGAGGATGGTTCGTTCGGAACTCCCCCTCCCAAGTTCCCGCAGTGTTGCTTGGAATGATGGGGGTTGATGAGAAATTCAAGGGGCTTGGTCTGGGAGCATCGTTGCTCAAAGATGCCATCGAAAACGCCTTGAAAATTTCTGCCCTAGCGGGAGCGCGAGCTTTGGTTGTCGATCCAGTAGATGATGAGGCGGCAGCGTTCTATGCGCATTTCGGCTTTGCAGCCCTACCCGGCACCAACCGAATGGCGTTGAAACTCTAGACCGCCAGCAGCATCTCCTCCAGCTCCCAGTATGCCTTAAGTTACCCTACAGATAATGACTATTGCCAAAATGTAGGGTAACTACCCAAGGCATCATACGAAGAGCTCGCTATGCCTGCCCCTACGCAACGTCCCAGGGCTGGAGCTCGCCGCCCAGGCGAACGATGCAGTCGTAGAGCACGGTGTGGCGCTCGGCCGGGTTGGCATCCCGATGAAAATGCCCGTAGTACCAGCGCTTGTAGTCCAAGCGGTCCTCCAGCTCATCGAAAAATGCCGTAAGCCGATCAACGGCGGGGTAATTCCAGCCGGGTGCCGGATAAAGCGTGGGCGAAAGCATGCGCGTAGAGCAGGTGTGGGTGACCACGTAGTCGACCTTCCAACCCACGCTGTCGAGCTTTGCCCGCGCCTCCTCAAAGTTGCGCTCGTCCGGCAGCTCCTGCGGCCACCAGCTGGAATAGGGAATGCGGTATTCTTTGTCCACGCTCGTGGCGCCGCCCTTGGTAAAGATCGTTGAGCCATCGAGCTCAAAAACCTCGCCGCGCGTCAGGCGCCGTATGGGGGAGGTATCCGACAGACGCTGCGTCAGCCCACCGTGCCACAGCTCCATGGGACGCTCCGCCCAGTGATCGAAACGCTCGTGGTTGCCGTCGACGAACAGCACGGTATAGGGGCGCGACTCCAGCCAAGCGATGTCGGCACATTCCTCGGCAGAGAAATCCCACGGAAAGCCAAAGTCGCCCGCGACAATCAGATAGTCGTCGCTCGTCAGGCTATCCCCAAGGTCCCAATCGCGCAGCTTTTGCATGTCGAGGCCGCCGTGAATATCGCCCGTCACATAGACCGTCATCGGATCACCACTTCCCTCTTATAGCTCTCGAGATCGCGCTCGACCTGCTCGTTGCCCGTGGCGTTGACCCACCACGGCCACTTAACGCAACACACTGGCTCCTCGACCTGCGCAAACCATAACTTGAGCTCATCCAGGCTCACCGGGGCGTAGCCGTTGGCGTCCACGCCCACGTCATGGCGCAGCAGCCCCTGCCGAAGGTTGAACTTGTTGTACGCGCCGCCACAGCTGTGAATATGCCCGTGAAGATGCCAGCCGCCGTGCGACATGCCCTGCCAGTCGACCATGGGATAGTGGCTCAGCACAATTTTCTGACGGTCGATCTTGAGCACGCAAATGGGCGCCTCGACGATAAAAGCATCCGCCACCGCAGGCTGCGTCCAGTCTTTGTCGTGGTTGCCGGGCAGCAGATGGACACGCTTGCAGACGATCCTTTTGCGCAGCTCGTAGGCATCTTGGACCGTCATCTTAAAGCTAAAGTCACCCAAGATGTAGAGCTCGTCATCCGCAGCGACCTTGCTGTTAATGTTGGCGACCATGGCGTCGTTCATCTGCGCAACAGTCGACCAAGACCTGTCGCAGAGCCGCAACATGTTCTCGTGCCCAAAATGGGTATCGCTGGTAAACCAGATCATGGGGATCTCCTAACGCTCTTGCTCGGAATAGATGCTCGTCGCCTCGCCAAATCCGCCCGGGCGCCGCGCTTCGATCGGCACGATATCTTGGTAGATAAGGCGATGCTTGTCATCGCGCCATTCATCGTCATGGTAATGGCCGAAGAACCAGGTGCGGCAGTCGAGCCGCCCGTCGAGCTCGCCCAAAAAGGCCTGCAGCGAATCATCGTAGAACTCGCGATTGCACTCCATGCACAGCTCGTCCGCCAAATCGACCGGCGCCTCGTGAGTCACAACGTAGTCGACCTTCCAGCCCACGCGATCGAGCGAGGCGCGGCAATGGTTCATCTCGCCCTCACTCGGCATTTCCTCGGGCCACCAAGTCTTTCCCTCCCGACGCCACTGTTTGTCATGGCTCGCGGCGCCGCCCATGGCGAGCACCGTGCTCCCCGCAATGTCGAACACCTCGCCGCGCATCAGGTGCAGCACGTGCGGGCGAGCCTCGTGAACGAGGCCCCCGTTCCACTCTCGCGCCGGCAGTCCCGCCAGCAGATGGTGGTTCTCGTGATTGCCGTCGACAAAACACGTGGTCCAGGGCTTGGACTCAAACCAGTCGAGCCAGTATTTGTCGGTGTTCGAGCCGCCCCATATAAAGCCAAAGTCGCCGGCAACGATCACCACGTCATCGCGCGTCAGCGTTCGACCCAATGGCCAAGCGCGCGACGAGAAGCGGCTCGCCCCATACTCGGCAATACCGTGAACGTCTCCGGTAACGAAAATGGACATCAATCAACACCTCCGCGCTGTACGGCTCTGGACAAATCGATGGCAAAAACTGCAGGCCGGCCCCGGCACCTGCATCCCTTAGGGCTTACCCCTCGTTCTTCCATCCAAACGGGTCAAACACCCAAAAAAACAGATCGAGCACGCCGCCGGTTATCATGGCGCCGGCAAGGGCCATGCAAACGTGCAGAGAGCTGGCACTTCGGAGCACGTCAAACGGCCCCAGAACAGCCAGCAGCGCGACCGCTGCGCCGGCAAGGCACAGCGCGAGGCACGGCCCCGCGTCCTTGACGCACTTCTTTGCGAGATGCTTGGTGTTGTCACTCATCAATATCGAGCTCCTTAGAGGGTCGCCGTTCAGATGCATGCCGCCGCGACAGGGCTGGACGGCAGATCCAGTGTCCCATGTCGTGCGGACACGTATTAGTTACCCTACAAATAATTGCATTTGATAGAATGTAGGGTAACTGCTCAGAAGGGAGGCACCATGTCCGTCTTAGAAGATGCCCTAGAAGAGGAATACGCACGCTCGATCCGCCTCCTGGGCCTCATGGAGCAGGAAATTGGCCTCCTTCCAAAGGGCAGCATCCGCATGCGAAATATAAAGGGCCGCGAATACTGCTACCTCAACTATCGAGTCGGCGACAAGGTCAAAAGTGACTATGTCCCTGCTACAGAGGTTGAAGAACTGCGAGCCAAAATCGAACGTCGAAGGGCTCTTGCGGCCGCCATCAAAGAACAGAAGCAGTCTCAAAAGCTAATCATACGTGCGTTGGGAAGGGTACCGAATGCTGACTGAGCAGCAGCAAGCTTTCTCGAAAGTACTTGATCTGGTCGAGGAAGCAGGGTGCTTAGACCACGTTGTCCTCATCGGGTCTTGGGCGGAATTTGCCTACAGACAGGCAGCCTCGTTGACAAAGTGGTCATAAACCCACAGAACGCTCTAAGCCCCAAGCCCGCCCATCAAGAAATCGACCGCAGAGACGATTTTGATGCCGTCAATGTCGGTCGGATGGCTTCCCCGGCGAACGACGATGATCTTCTCGTAACCGCCGGTGATCTTCTCGAGCGACCTAAGCTCAAATGGACGCAGCTCGCGCTCGCGCGTCGCCTCCTCGTCAATCGACTCTGCAACCTGGGCATCACGAAAGTCTATCAACTAATCGAGATATCGATTCTAGGAACAATCCGGTTGTCCATTGCTCGCCCAAATCTGCAAGTTTTTCTCATCACATGACAAGAACTTGCGAATTCTGCAAGTTCTTCTCACGTAGCGACAAGAGCCTGCATATCCGTCCGTGGCCATTTGCGGTCGGATTCTGGCGAGGCCATGCAAAGCAGCAGGCCACATGGCCGACACGGAGCCATGGCATGCGCGGAATCTTGGGGGCAGGACTTCTCCCGGCAGCCTATAAGACAAAAACACATACACATAGATAAAGAGAAGCCCGGCAAGACACGGCGCCAAGGCCGCAGCCACAAACTTGAGTGGCCGATAGTCTAAAAATCACATACGCTCAAAACACGAACGATCGATCTGTTATCCTGGCGCCAACGTAGTCTTTCGAAAGGTTTGGCCGGGATGACTACGCAACAGCAGATTGATATTGAATTCGACTCGCTTGCACGCGAGAACGATTCACCCAAGCTCATCGCCAACTCGAAGGCGACAGGCGGAACACTACTATCCGTTATCAAGGAGCAGCTCTCAACCTGCAGCTCTTTTGACTTTTGCGTAGCGTTTGTTGCAGACGGCGGCCTTCAAATCCTGGTCGAGGCGTTCCAGGAGCTCAAGCAGCGTGGCATTAAGGGCAGACTGCTCACGTCCACCTATCTCAACTTCAACTCACCCGATGCGTTTCGAAAGCTCCTGGAATACGACAACATAGAAGTTCGCGTATTCCAGGGTAATTTGCATGCTAAGGGATACATTTTTGATAAGGGCGAAACCAGCACGGTCATCGTCGGCAGCTCCAACATGACGCAGACCGCCCTCACCTGTAATAAGGAATGGAACGTGCTGTACCAGACTGTCGAGAACAGCCGCCTGCTCGGAGAGCTTAGAGGCGAGTTTGATTCGCTGTGGAACGACACCTCAACCGTTTTGCTTTCCCAAGACTGGATTGAGAACTATGCCGCATATCGATCGGCACGTCCGTCAAAGCCCAAATCGAAACCGACGTTCCAGGCAACTGTTAGCCCAACCACGAATGACCTCGAAGAAATCAAGCCCAATAAAATGCAGCAGCGCGCCCTTGAGGCGCTCGATGTAATCCATCGCAAGGGCGAGACCCGCGCCCTGCTGGTCTCGGCAACCGGCACCGGCAAGACCTTCCTTTCGGCGTTCGATGTACTCGCGTTTAAACCCCGGCGCGTCCTCTTTCTTGCGCACCGCCGGCGCATTATTGACGCCTCCCGCGCAAGCTACGAACGGCTCTTAGGTAGTACCTATACGTTCGACACCTATCAAACTGGCAAGAATACAAGCAATGCCACCTGCGTGTTTGCCATGTGTTCTTCGGTCGCCAAACATTTGAGCGATTTCTGTCCCGATGAGTTCGACTACATCGTCATCGACGAGGCCCACCGCACGGGATCCCAGGGCTACCAATCCATCATGTCGCACTTTACGCCTCGGTTTTATCTGGGCATGACCGCTACACCCAATCGCACCGACGGCTATGACGTCTTTGCCCTTTTCAACCACGTCATCGCGTTCCAGATCACGTTGCAGGACGCTTTGGCCGAGGAGATGCTTGCCCCCTTCCATTATTTTGGCATTCACGATCTGGAGATTGACGACGAAACGGTCGAAGATACCGCCTTGTTCGGACGCTTAACATCCGACGAGCGCGTGCGTCACATCGCCGAGAAGATTGAGGAATATAGCGTCACCAAAAGCAACCGCAGGGGCTTAATCTTCTGCAATCGAAACGCCGAGGCCGAAGAACTGTCACGCAAGTTCAACGCTCTCGGATATCGAACAACTGCGATTAGCGGTCAAGATTCCGATGAGGTCCGCGATGTCGCAATCAGCCGACTTGAAGCCGGCGAGCTCGAGTACATTTTCTCGGTTGATATCATGAACGAAGGCGTCGACATCCCCTCGCTCAATCAGATCATCATGCTTCGACGCACCGACTCCGCAATCATCTTTATTCAGCAGCTCGGCCGTGGCCTGCGCTTGGACAGCGGCAAGGAATACGCACTGATACTCGACTTTATTGGCAATTACCAGAGCAACTTCTTGGTACCCATCGCGCTTTCGGGCGACAAGACGTACAACAAAGATCGCCTACGTCGTCTCGTCCAAGAGGGCGATTCGGTGATACCCGGATGCTCGACCGTGAGCTTCGATCGTATTTCCGAGGCACGCATTTACAAGGCCATCGATGGCGGCAACTTTACCTCCGCCCGCTTTTTGAAGAACGAATATCTCGACTTGCGGCAGAAGCTCGGAAAGATCCCCTCGCTGCTCGAATTTGATCGCAACGGCTCTATCGACCCGCTACTCATCTTCAAAAGCAGCAAGTCCTACCACGATTTTCTTTCCAAATGTGAGCCGGACTACACGGTCCAGTTTTCCTCGGACCAGATCAAAATCCTCAGATTTATTTCTCAAAAACTTGCCGCGGGCAAGCGATTTGAAGATCTCTATTTGCTTCAAACGCTCGTCGAAGCCGGACACGAGGGCTACCGGCATATGCGCGAGGCTGCGCTTAGGAACTACCGCGCACAACTTAAGGACAGCGCCGTTAGGTCGGCAATCGCAGTCCTTAAGGGCGACTTTGCCACTCCTAAGGATTTCGTTTCCCTGCTTATTGACGATGGAACCGGACCTCGTCTGACCGAAGCGTTTGCGACCGCCCTGCGCAACGCAGAGTTCAAGCGTCAGATTCTTGAAGTGCTGGATTTTGGTATTGCGCGCAACCGACTCGACTATGCCGAGACGTACGAAAACACAAATTTCGTTCTCAACGCCAAGTACACATACGAGGAGGTTTGCCGCCTGATGAACTGGGAAAAGAACATCAACGGCCAAAATCTTGGCGGCTATTTCTACGACGAGAAGACCAATACATTCCCCGTGTTTATTAACTATGACAAGGCGCCCGACATTAGTGAGTCAATTCAGTATGAAGACCGCTTTGTTTCGCCGAGTAAGCTAGTTGCAATCTCTAAGAACAACCGCACGCTCAACTCCCCCGAGATTCAGCGCCTGAAGACATGGCCGGAAAACGGCCTGAAGACGTATTTGTTTATGCGAAAGAACAAGGACGATAAGGGTGGCAAGGAGTTCTATTTCTTAGGCGAAATGCATCCGACCGGTGAGTTCGAAGCTATTAAAACTAAGAGCGGCGACAACGCCGTTGAAATCGAATATGAGCTCAACGCACCCGTGAGGCAAGACATTTACGAGTTTATGCTCAGCGATTTGAGCGAGGCAGAGTGACAAAAAGGGGCGAGGCACCATGTGGCGCCCGCCCCTTTCTTACTTAAGCCCGAGTTTCTTCTCGAGCTCCCTAACGACTTTAACGTCCGCTGGAAGCCAATCGACATCCCACAGGTTATTGGTATCGAGCCACTTCATGTCCTCGTGAGCGTGCTCTTTGAACTCCCCCGAAAGGATGTTAGCCAGGTAGCACTGCATCGACAGGTGGAACGTCTCGTAATCGTGCTCGACCGTGCAAAGATAGTCGAGGTTACCGATCGTGACCTCGAGCTCTTCTTGAATCTCGCGCACGATTGCCTGCTCGCCGGTCTCGCCCGGCTCGAGCTTGCCGCCCGGAAATTCCCAGCCGTCTTTAAACTCGCCATAGCCGCGCTGGCAGCTCAGGATTTTTCCGTCCTTCTGAATAATCGCTGCTGCAACATTGACTGATTTCATAACTAGTTATCACCTCTCCAGTTGAGCTCAACCAGTATAGGTGATCAACAAAGATCCGCGTGACGGAACGCTGTTAGAGACTGCATGTTTATTCGCATTACCCGTTCAGTACCATCAGCAAAGGCCTCATTAGTTCGCGTCGTTTGGCGGTTTTAGAGTTCTCTTCTACAAGATCTTTCAGCCGCTGCATATCGAGCCCTCGCCCAAGCGCGTCGTTATAGGCATCGATAATTAATGAGGGGTCCTCGCAATCGAGGCAAAGATCGACAAGCGTGCGCTCGGGTTTAGTTACCGGCAGGCCGTCGAGCCAAACTATATCCTGCTCGGCAATCTCGCGCTTTACAAAAGATAGGGATTCGTTTCTCGTATTGATGCGCATGGGCGCGGTCATCCTGTAGGGGGACAGATAGAAATCGCCCATTTGCTGCAGGTTCGCCGCTGTCGTACCGCTCACGGCGATGCCATCCCACTGACGTTTTCTCTCCCACGCGCAAAGGGAGGAATTGGTGAGCTTCCAAAAAGCGTTGAGCTCGTCGGTGTCTTGGCACTGCGTGCCCGACATCCGGTAGGCGCCGTGGCATATCCTCTCAAGACGCCCCGCACGGCATGAGTGTGCCAGTGCATCTCGAGAGATGTCCATGCGAGCCGCCTGAGCCGTGGTGAACACGCCCTCGCTCTCGGAAAGCTCGCTTATCGCCGCTATGTTGCTAAAGTACTTCATGTTGCAATTGTATGATATTTTCATACTTTTGAAACGCATTTTTGATTCTATACGATCGGTGCGCTTCGCCTATCCCATTTCTGCCGCCGGCTTGCCGTTAGGTCACCGCTCTCCGCTGCCAAGGTCTAATACTTTTCCGCGAAGTGAACGTCTGTTTTTGGACCCCTGAAGCATCCATATTTTTCGTCGGCAAAATCGCAGGATTTCAGCATCGAAACCGCAGGAAACGGCACCTCTAAAGTGTCGATGCTTCGGAGGTCCGATTTAGCTCGTTCACTTCTCGGGAAAGTATTAGACCTCGCTGCTAGCTACCCAGAAGGGCACCTCCCCCTTCCCCACCGCCACCCAAAAACTCATCCAACATTAATCTTGGCTCAAGAATCGCTTAATCTATAACCTGCACTATAGAGTTCGACCAAGGGCGGGGCGGCGCCGCGCAACGCAGGCCGCCGAACGCAACGCTCGCGCCCGGGCAGATCGCCCGGCGTCGCGCCCATCGAACGAAAGGACAGGTCATGGACGACCTCGAAAAAGTTGAAACCATCCGCACCAAGTGCAACGTGAGTTACACCGACGCCAAGGCCGCGCTCGACGCCGCCGACGGCAACGTTTTGGACGCCATCATTTGGCTCGAGTCGCAGGGCAAGACCCAGACCACGTCGGCGCACGCCGCCACCGAGTCCGCGCCGGCCGACGAGCCCTCGGCCGAGATGGTCGCCGCGCAGGCAGCCTACGAAAAGTCGAGCGAAAAGACCGACTTCTCCAAGAAGATGGACAGCGTGTGGGAGTACCTCAAAAAGCTCTTCCGCCTGAGCCTGGACACCAAGTTTATCGCCACGCGCCGCGATGCGATCATCCTCAACATTCCCATCCTGATTCCCATCGTCGCGCTGTTTGCCTGGGGCGCCACGATATGGCTGATGCTGATTGGCCTGTTCTTTGGCATGCGCTACCGCATCGACAGCGACGGTGATGTACCCGGCAGCATCAATAACCTGATGGATCACGCCGCCGACGCCGCAGACGGCATCAAGCAAAATCTCAACGACGACAAGTAATCGCAGACGGGGGCACGTATGGCACGAATCCTGATTGTAGAGGACGAGGAGAAAATCGCCCGCTTTGTGACGCTCGAGCTGGAGCACGAGGGCTACCAGGTGGAGCACGCCGCCGATGGCCGCACCGCCGTTGACCTGGCGCTGGAGCGCGACTACGATCTGATTCTGCTCGACGTGCTGCTGCCGCAGCTCAACGGTATGGAGGTGCTGCGGCGCGTGCGCAAGCACAAGGATGTGCCGGTGATCATGGTCACCGCGCGCGATGCCGTGATGGACAAGGTGGCCGGGCTCGACGCCGGCGCCGACGATTACCTGACCAAGCCATTTGCGATTGAGGAGCTGTTCGCACGGATCCGCGTGGCGTTGAAGCGCTCGGAGGCCGTGCGGGCGGCTTCGGGCGTTGGCGGCGTTGGGGCCGGGGAGGGCGCTACGGGTGCCGATACCGCCGCGACGTCCCCGGCTAGCGACTCGGCCAAGACCTCTGCCGTGCCCTCCCCCGCCGTGCTCACCGTGGGCTCGGTTGTGCTCGACCCCGACCGCCGCGAAGTCACGGTCGGCGGCTCGCCCATCGCGCTCACGGCTCGCGAGTTCGACGTCCTCGCCCTGCTTATGGCGCACGCCGGCACCGTGCTCACGCGCGAGCGCATCGCGCACGAGGCGCTGGGCTACGACTACGTGGGCGACACTAACAACGTCGACGTGCACATCGCGCACCTGCGCGCCAAGATTGAAGACGCCGGCGGCGCCCGCATCATCCAGACCGTGCGCGGGGTGGGTTATGTCTGCCGTACGTAACGCCGAGGCCAAGCGCGTCACCTCCATCGCCCGCGCCATCAACTGGAGCTATATGTGGCGCCGTCTGATGAGCTATGTCTGGCTCGATCTGTTGCTGATGGTGATTGCGGCGGCGATCCTCGTCTATGGATACAACCAGACGCTGCCCGACGGCGCGTTTACCGCAGGATGGATCCCCGGCGCCACCGTTCACGACATGTCGCTGACGCCCGCGCGCGGCTGGGACCCGACCACACTCACCTATACCGTCGAGCTTGCGCGTACCACCAAGACCTTCCCCCTCGCGCAGGACCTCGTCGCACTGTGGCCCCTCTATATCGTTGTTGCAGGTTGGCAGGTCATCGGCGTGCTCAACATGCTCGGCGGTGCCCGCCGTGTGCGCCGCACCATGGCGCCGCTCAACGATCTGGCCCTGCGCGTGGACGAACTCGGCCGCATGCAGCTCTCCGGCGGCAAGATGGAAACGCTGGAGCAGGCCATCGAGCGCGCAAGCGTCGACTCGCCGAGCGTCACCACCGGCGACGCCGACCTGGCAAGCATCGAGGTCGCGCTCAACCGCCTGCTGCGCCAGATGCAAGAGGCAAAGCTGCAGCAGATGCGCTTTGTCAACGATGCGAGTCACGAGCTGCGCACGCCCATCGCGGTGATTCAGGGTTACGTGAACATGCTCGACCGCTGGGGCAAAGACGACCCGGACGTGCTGGCAGAATCCATCACCTCGCTCAAAGCCGAAAGCGAGCATATGCAGGAGCTCGTGGAGCAGCTGCTGTTTTTGGCACGCGGCGATGCCGGTCGCACCGTGCTGCGGCGCGCGAATACCAACCTGGCTGCACTGGTCGGCGAGGTTTGCGAAGAATCACAGATGATCGATGCCGGGCACACATATCGGCTGGCGTATGATGCCGCACTTACCGGCGACCCGCGCTGCAACGCATCGGTTGACGTGGCACTCGTGAAGCAGGCGCTGCGCGTGATCGTGCAAAACGCCGCCAAGTATTCGGACGCAGGCACGACCGTCACGTTTGCCATAACACCCGATGCGGGCGCAGGCACGATCGACATAAGTGTTGAGGACGAGGGTATCGGCATGAACCAGGAATCCGCAGCTCACGCGTTTGAACGGTTCTACCGCGCCGACAACGCACGCGATGCCGGCGCGCAGGGCTCGGGTCTGGGGCTTGCCATTGCCAAGTGGATCGTCGATAGCCATGGTGGTGTCATTGGCGTGACCTCAGTCGAGGGCGTCGGCAGCCGCTTTACGATTCGCCTGCCGTGGTAGGGGCGTCTCTCACGAATCGAAGGTGAATGCTTTTCCGCGAAGTGAACGACCTATTTTGGACCCCCGAAGCATCCACACTTTTTGACGCCAAAACTGCAGGAAAAACCTTACGAAACCGCAGGAAACGGTGCCTCCAAAGTGTCGATGCTCCAGAGGTCCGATTTCACTCGTTCACTTCATGGGAAACCATTCACCTTCGTTTTACGGCAGCCCGTCAGTCACCCTCTCGGCATTAAAAATGGGGTAAGGCCACGTAGCCTTACCCCATTTTTCGTTAGCTATGGCAGCTTGTGCGCTACTCGCGGCACAGGTGCACGGCGAAACCGGCAAACTCGCGCTTAAAGTACACGAGCTTGGTGCCGCCGTCGGGCAGCAGCACGCGCGACTCCTCGTTGACCTCGAGCCCGCGCTCGGCAAACCACTTCTCGGCCGCATCGATGTCGTTGACGGCAAAGCCAATGTGGCCCTTGGTGCCACGACCGTTCTGCTTCATGACCTCCATCAGCGAATCGTTAAAGTACGAAACCGGGGTCTCGATAACGGGTAGGCCCATCATCGTCGAGAACAGCTCCGCGATCTCCAGGGCATCGGCCGGGTCGGTGGCGTTAATGCCCACGTGGGCGACGCGCATGCCAAAGAGCTCTACCGGGTTGGCGTTCTGCTCATTCATTACAGGCAGCGCCTACTGAGCCATAACGTCGAGAACGGCCTTCTCGGCAGCGACGCGGTTCATGCCGGTCATGAAGGGCACGCCGCTCACGTACGGGCAGGTGAGGCCCTCGGGGGCAACGGTGGTGGCGATCAGCAGGTCGGCGCCCTCGTCGCAAGCGTCCTTGGCCTCAGAGATGGCGCACTGCACGATCTCATACTTGCCGGCATAACCGTTGGCGTCGAGCATGGTAGCGACCTTCTGGGCAACGAGCGTGGAAGTAGCAGCGCCAGCACCGCAAGCCAAAACGATCTTCTTCATAGGTAATGTCTCCCTTCATGGTTTACTTTAGGTAAGTGTACCGCAGCGAGCGATGGCACTCAGCCTCGATGAGCTTTTATGCCAGTTTGCTTGCGCGCTGCGTATAATACATCTAGTACGTGTTGTCATACCGCTCGCTATATGAGCGACTAAGGATCCCAATATGCCCGATTCCCGCACACTCTGGACCGCCGTCGTTATCATCTGCATCGCCGTGTCGGTGTTCTTTAGCGTCAAAAAACGCACCACGTTCAAACGCCTGCAGCAGCTTATGGCCGCCAAGCAGTGGGACGAGTTTGATCGTTTGCTCGACGCCAAACTCACCAGCATGCTGTACCCGCGCTACAACCGTGACTACCTGCGCCTGAACTCCTATCTGCTGCGCGAGGACCACGAGCGCGTCGACGAGATGTTCGACCTGCTGCTGGGGCTCAACCTGCCCAAGATGCAGCGCGTCGACCTGGTGATCAAGGCCTTTAACTACTACGTTGGGCAGGAGGATCGCAAAAAGTCCAAGGAGCTGCTGCACGAGATCAAGGGCTTTGAGGGCGGTCAGGCCGAGGCGGTCGCGCACGAGTGTCAGCTGATGTACGACACGATGATCCTCAAGCGCCACAACGACATCCCCGAGCTGGAGCGCATGCTCAAGGACGCCGGCGATGACCCGGTCAAGCGCTGCCGACTGGAGTACCTGCTGGCCCTGCAGTACCAAAACAAGGGCGACGAGGCAAAGTTCCAAGAGTTCCTCGAGAAGTCGGGCCAACACTCGATGGCCGTCAACGCGTAACGGACGGCTTGTGCTAGACTTCTAGTCTCACGGGGGCGTGGCGGAATTGGCATACGCAGGGGACTTAAAATCCCTCGCCGCAAGGATTGTGGGTTCGAGTCCCACCGCCCCTACCATGTAGTGCTTACGAGCCCGTGTCCCCCAGGGAGGCGGGCTCATTTCTTTAAGATGCCGGTGGGGCTCGAACCCGCGAGGGGGCGAGCGTCAAGCGGACGCGCAGCGTCCGTAGCGAGCCGGCGAGGACGCCGGCAGGCAGCCGAAGCCGGTGCGGATTTGCGCAACAAATACGCAGATGTCCCACCGCCCCTACCATTTGGCTTTTACGGGCCCGTGCCCCCTGGGGATGCGGGCTCGTTTCTTCTGGATGCCGTTAAGCCTCTAAGTTGCGATGGAATAGTTCCTGTTTTGGCAGTTTATCAGCCCATTTAGGAACTATTTCACCGCAACTTATGAGGGGATGGTTAAAGGGCGCTGAGGCTGGGGGTCCAGCCGATGGTGGGTAGCTCACCGTCGAGAACCTCGTTAATGGTGGCGGCCATGCCGGCAAGCAGGCTGTTCTCGCTTACGGTGAGCGTGTCGTAGCCGCCGGCTCGCATAAGCTCGCGAATCACCACGGCACCAGCCAAGATCACGCCCGCGCGTTTGGGCTGTACACCCGGTAGCGCGGCGATGCCTTCCGCGTCCAACACAGACATGCGCTCGATAGCGGCCGAGACCTGCTCCAGCGACAGCTCGCGTAGGTGCACAAAGCTCGAATCGTACGGTTCCAGCTCGTGGACCAGAGCCACCAGCGTAGTCACCGTGCCGCCCACCGCGACTAAGCGTTCGGCGCGCTCAAAGTCGACAGGCAGGCCCTCAAAATAGGCGGCGAACTGCTCGCCTGCCCACGCGGCAGCGGCAGCAAGCTCGCCATCCGCGGGCGGCAACGCGGAGAAAAAGCGCTCCGTCACGCGACGGCAACCGATGTCCAGCGAGCGCGTTCCCTCCAGCGCAAAGACGCTGCGCTCCGGAGCGTATACGCCCGTCGCGAGCTCCGTGGAGCCGCCGCCCGAATCCGCGACGATGATGCGCTCGCCGGCAAAGTCGTGCGCCACGCCAAAAAATGTCAGGCGCGCCTCGACCTCGCCCGGAATCACCTGTGGTTTGAGCCCCAACTCGCGCAGGCCGTCCAGCAGCAGCGCGGCATTGGACGCATCGCGCGCGGCACTCGTGCACGTGGTGCAGACGCACACGGCCCCAAAGGCACGGGCCTCGTCCACAAACATGCGGCATGCAGCAAGCACACGCTCAACGGCCGCCTCGCAAAAGCGGCCCGTCGCGTCGACGCCCTCGCCCAGATCGGTAATCTCGGTATGCTTGGACGATTCCACGATCGCCCCGGCCTCGACCTGTGCCAGCACCAGTCGCGACGACACCGTTCCCAGGTCGATCGCCGCCACCTTATATCGTTTGTCGCAATGCGTCATTGCAGGCTCCCCTCCGGGCGCTATTCGCCGCTGGACGCGACCGTCTGACCCTCGACGCCGTTAAAACCAAACAGCAGGTCGAGCGTCTGGATGTACCACGGCGCGTCCTTGCCCACCTCTTCGATCTCCTTGGCCACTTCGCTGGCCTTTTTGGCGTTCGACGACTTCTTGCCCGAAGACGAATCAGAATCGTCGTCCAGGCCCAGAACGTCAATCTTGGTCTCGCCGGGCATCACCAGGCCCAGATCCTCGGTCGCCGCGTCCTTAATGCCCTCCTCAGAGAGCAGTTTGTCGACACTTTTTTGCAGCTCGTCGTTGTATTGCTGGCGAATCTCGACCTGCTTGGCCAAAATGTCGCTCGAGCGCTTGGCCACATACAGATCGCGCACGGGAAAATACAAGCTCACGAGCACCAAGGCAACGACGATACCAATAAACAGCCCACGCTGGGGCCCATGGGTAAAGTCGTAGATTGCCTTAACCACCGCGTTGTCGTTGGCGTAGTGCATGAAGTCCGAGCCCGAAAGACGGCTCGAGGGCCTGGTCGACTTGTCGTGCGCTTGAGCAGACGGGCGCTGCGTACGCGAAGCATGCGTCGGGCGCGCCGAACGTGGCGGGCGTTCCGTCGACGTATTCATTTGAGCACGGGGGCGTGAGGCACTTGTCGGACGCTGCGTGCGGTGATCGACGCCGGCATAGTCGGACCCGCCAAGCTGCACCGAATGCGCACGGCGAGGTGACGGCTCACGCGAACCGGCGGAATAGTACCTGTTGTCGTAAATCTGATCCATGTGCGCCTTGTGCGGTTGAGGTTTGTTTGCGCTAAGTAATCTAGTTATATCACGAGCGCGCGCACCACCTTCGGCAGCCTTTGCTCGACATAAAAAAGGCGCTGAGCCACAGGCCCAGCGCCCACTGGCAGCCATCAGAAGTGGAGCGGAGCCGAGTCAACCCCGCCCCCGCGAGCATCACTTGTTTAGCGAATGTTGTAGAACGCGGCCTTGCCGGCGTAGCGCGCGCTGCCCTCGAGCTCGTCCTCGATGCGGATGAGCTGGTTGTACTTGGCAATACGGTCGCTGCGGCACGGGGCACCCGACTTGATCTGGCCGGCGTTGACGCCCACAACGAGGTCGGCGATCGTGGAGTCCTCGGTCTCGCCGGAGCGGTGGCTCACGATGCAAGCGTAGCCGGCCTCCTTGGCAGTCTCGATGGCCTCGAGCGACTCGGTGAGCGTGCCGATCTGATTGACCTTGACCAGGATCGCGTTGGCGGCGCCCAGCTCAATGCCCTTCTTAAGGCGCTCGGTGTTGGTGACGAACAGGTCGTCGCCCACCAGCTGCACCTTGTTGCCAATGCGACGGGTCAGCTCGACCCAGCCGTCCCAGTCCTCCTCGGCCATGCCGTCCTCGATGGAGATGATGGGATAGGTGTCGACGAGCTTCTCCCAGTAATCAACCATCTGGGCACTCGTGTACTCAACGCCCTCGCCCTTGAGCTCGTACATGCCGGTCTCGGCGTTGTAGAACTCGGTCGAGGCCGGATCCATGGCGTACATGAAGTCGACGCCGGGCTTAAAGCCGGCCTTCTCCACGGCCTTGGTAATGTACTCGAACGGCTCGGCGTTGGTCTTGAGGTTGGGCGCAAAGCCGCCCTCGTCGCCCACGCCGCCGCCCAGGCCTGCCTCGTGCAGCACGCCCTTGAGTGTGTGGTAGACCTCAGCGCACCAACGCAGGCCCTCGGCAAAGCTCGAGGCGCCCACCGGCATGATCATGAACTCCTGGAAGTCGACGTTGTTGTCGGCATGCACGCCGCCGTTGAGGATGTTCATCATAGGCGTGGGCAGCAGATGGGCGTTGACGCCACCCAGGTACTGGTACAGCGAAAGACCCGCCGACTCGGCAGCGGCGCGAGCGACGGCCAGCGACACGCCCAGAATGGCGTTAGCGCCGAGCTTGGTCTTGTTGGGGGTACCGTCCGCGGCGATCAACGCGGCATCGACGGCGCGCTGATCGAAGGCATCGAGGCTCACGACGGCATCGGCGCACTCGTTGTTGACGTGCTCGACGGCCTGAGAGACGCCCTTGCCCAGGTAGCGGCCCTTGTCGCCGTCGCGTAGCTCGCAAGCTTCGAAAGCGCCGGTCGAAGCGCCCGAAGGCACCATCGCGCGACCGAAGCTGCCGTCCTCGAGCACGACCTCGACTTCGACGGTAGGGTTGCCGCGGCTGTCGAGCACCTCGCGACCGTAGACGTCCAAAATATCGCTCATGTTGTCTCCCTCTCACTTGGAAACGTAATGGATGCAAGCGACCGGCTGACCGTGCACCGTCGGTGTGCCTCCGTAAGTTAGCCATGTCGCACTTTTTGCATTATGCCCTAAGTTAGCCGAGGGATACACTTGTATTTCGAAAAAATTAGCGGGAACGATGGGGCGTGTCAGCCCGTCGTTCCCGCAGTCTTACTCCTCCGCCTTGGCGGCGTCCCACAGGTCGTTGAGGCCGTGGGTCGAAAGCTCAGCCAGATCCACATGGGCGTTGGCCGCCATCTGCTCCATCGCGGCCCAGCGACGGCGGAACTTTGCCGTGCTCGCGCGCAGGGCGCTCTCGGCGTCGATGCCCTCCTTGCGTGCAACGTTGACCAGGGCAAAGAGCAGGTCGCCAAACTCCATCTCGCGCTCGGACGAGCCGGGAGCCTCGGCCTCAAACTCGGCACGCTCCTCGGCGACCTCGTCCCACACGTCCTGGACCGTCTCCCACTCAAAGCCCACGGCCGCCGCCTTGCGCGACACCTTCTGCGCCTGCATCAGCGCCGGCAGATGCGTGGGCACGCCGTCGAGCAGGCCCTCGGGCGCAGCCTCGCCTGCCGCCACGGCCTTGTCCTTGGCAGCCTTCTCGGCAAGTTTGACCTCGTCCCAGATCTTGAGCACCTCGTCGGAGCTCTCGGCATCCGCATCGCCAAACACGTGCGGATGACGGCGAATGAGCTTGGCGTCGATATCGCGCGCCACATCGGCCAGCGTAAACTCACCGGCGTCCGCCGCAATCTGCGCATGCAGCACGACCTGCATGAGCACATCGCCCAGCTCCTCGCGAAGGTGCGCCGCGTCCTCGGCCTCGATGCAGTCGAGCGCCTCGTAGGCTTCCTCGATCATGTTCTTACCGATGCTGCGGTGCGTCTGCTCGCGGTCCCACGGGCAGCCGTCGGGCTGGCGCAGGCGCCAGATGGTCTGTACCAGATGCTGCAGCTCGGCCGACGCGTCTACCAGCGTGGACAGGTCGCGCGAACCCTCGGCATTTTGCTGAGCCATATGCTCGGCCATGGTTATTCCTCCTCCAGGATCACGTGACGGAACGCGCCGCCCTCGTAGATGCCGTAGCTGTGCGTGCCGTCCTTGGGGATGCTCACGCTGCCGGGGTTAAAGAGCCACAGGCCCGGGTGCGCGGCGCTTTCCTCGTTAACCTTGATGTGCGTATGGCCGTAGACGAGCGCGGAGCCCTCGGGCAGCGCGGGCGCGTGGTCGACGCTGTTGTGCATGCCGGCGCCAAAAACGTGGCCGTGCGTCAGGAACAGCTCGCGACCGGTCTCGTCGAACAGCGTGGCGTAGTCGGCCATGACGGGGAAGTCGAGCACCATCTGGTCGACCTCGGCGTCGCAGTTGCCGCGCACCGCGATGATGCGGTCGGCCAGGGCGTTGAGCAGCGGAATCACGCGCTTGGGGGCGTAATCGCGCGGCAGGTCGTTGCGCGGGCCGTGATAGAGCAGGTCGCCTAGCAGCACGATGCGGTCAGGCTGCTCGGACTCGATGGCGGCGCAGAGGCGCTCGGTCCAGTATGCCGAGCCGTGAATGTCGGAGGCGATGAGGTATTTCATGGGGAGTCCTTTCAGAGTGGGGTTGATGAGGGCTGAATACGGGGTCCGGCGGATGTGGAGCCCATCTACCGTGTTACTCGAATCGCAGCGCTGCGCTCTGGGCCGCTTGCATCACGCGCTGGAGTGGCACGTCGTGCTCGCGGGCAAGACGGGCGCAGTCCTCGTACTCGGGCGCGGCGCGCTCGGTGCCGTCGGGCAGGGTCGCCACCTTAACGGATACCTCGCCCCAAGGCGTTGTGACTTGCTCAAAGCGACGTGACAGGCAGACGCGCTCCATGACTTGGCGGCGAATACCGTTGGTCGTGGTCTCCAAAAAGATGATCGCCTGCAGGCGCTCGATATCCTCATGCGAGCAGATCACCTGCAGCTGCCAGCCGGGGCGGCCTTTTTTGCAGTAGAGGGGTAGCCAGTGCACCTCGCGCGCACCCGCCTCGCGCAGGCGTTCGGCGGCGTAGGCGAGCACCTCGGGCGATGCGTCGTCGATGTCGCATTCCAGCTTGACGATGGTCTCGGGCGCATCGATCTCGCGAGATAGCGGAGATTTGCTATCGCATGGCATACGGTCCGGCTCCTTTCCGCGCGGGCTCGTTTTATTCACCCAAACGCTAGCACATCGGACGTGGCACAGGCGTGACTTTCGTCCGTCGCCGCCCTCGCCCCTATCCAAACGTGTACGTCAGCCTCCAAACATGTCATTTTTTGTCGGTATTGGAGGCTGACGTACACGTTTTGGAGCGGGGCCGCACACGATCAGAATTGCGCCCGCACTCCGTCCACCACAAAGTTCGCCGCACTCAACTATTTTGAACTTTCTACGCAGTTCATCGGCCAAAAAATAACCCTCGGCATACTTGCCAATCTGCCGATGATACTCTAGTTGCATTTGGCTAACTAAACGGCTGCCGAGGACCCCGCCCGGCACCGTTACGACATAGGAGGTTTCATGTTCGAGAAGCGGCTCTTCTCTCTCGTTCCGCAGGCAACGCCCTACATTGTGGCGAGCATCCTGTTTAAATGGATCGCGCTCATGGCAAACATCACGGTGATGTGGGTGCTTGCGCGCATCTTGGGCGGCATCGTCACGGACGGCCTTTCCGCCGCGCTCGCCATCGATGCCCTTGCACAAGCGGCCTTGCCGCTCGCCGCCGCCATCATCGTGCGCGCCGCCTCCATCTACCTGGCCCAACGCGCCGGCGACAAGGCCGCGTTCGAGGCCGTGCGCCGCGTACGCTCGCTCGTCTACGACAAGCTCACCGCACTCGGCCCCTCCTACACCGAGACCGTCCCCACCGCCGAGGCCGTCCAGACCAGCGTCGAGGGCGCCACGCAACTCCAGGTGTACTTTGGCGGTTACCTGCCGCAGCTCTTCTTTGCCGGCTTGGCACCCATCACGCTGTTTGTACTGCTCGTGGGCCAGGCGGGTCTTCCCGCCGCGCTGCTGCTCGCCTGCGTTCCGGTCATCCCCGTCTCCATCATGATGGTCATGCGCAACGCCAAAAAGATCGGTGCCGAGTACTGGGGCAGCTATGTCGATCTGGGCGGCATGTTCCTGGAGGCCGTGCAGGGGCTCACCACCCTTAAGGTCTACCAGGCCGATCGCAGCTGGCACGAGCGCATCAACACCGAGTCCGAGCGTTTCCGCACAGCGACCATGCGCCTGCTGGTGATGCAGCTGCGCTCCATTTGCGTTATGGATCTGGTCGTCTATATGGGCGCCGCGCTCGGCATTATCGTAGCCGCGCTGCAGCTCGCCACGGGCAAGATTGGCTTTGAGGCTGCCTTCCTCATCGTCTTTCTGTCGCAGGAGTTCTTTTTGCCCATGCGCCGCCTGGGATCGCTGTTCCACACGGCCATGAACGGCATGGCCGCCTCGCGCCGCATGTTTGGCATTTTGGATACGCCCGAGCCCGAGCGCGGCGATGTTGAGCTTGACGGTCGCGGCGATATCGAGCTCGCGGGCGTGAGCTATGCATACGGCGACCGCACGGTGCTGGACAGCGCCAGCACGACCATTGCGCACGGCTCGCTCGTGGCACTCGTGGGCGAAAGTGGCGGCGGCAAGTCCACGCTCGCGGGGATCATCGCAGGCCGCAAGGGTGCCTACCGTGGCAGCGTTCGCATTGGCGGCGTCGAGCTGCGCGATGCCACGGCCGCCTCACTCATGCGCGCCGTCACCCTGGTGCCCACCAACGGCTACCTGTTTGCCGGCACCCTGCGCGACAACCTGCTGCTCGCCCAGCCCAACGCCACCGATACCGAGCTTTTGCGCGCGCTCGACCGCACGCGTGTGGCGGCCTTTGTGCAGGCCAACGGCGGGCTCGACATGGTGATTAACGAGGGCGGCACCAACCTTTCGGGCGGCCAGCGCCAGCGCGTGTGCATGGCCCGCGCCCTGCTGCATGACTCGCCGATCTATGTGTTTGACGAGGCTACGAGCAACGTCGATGCCGCAAGCGAGGCCGCGATCGGCGAGGTCATCGCATCGCTTGCCGGCGAGCACACTGTAATTGTGGTGGCGCACCGCCTGTCAACGATTGTGGACGCCGACCAGATTCTGGTGCTGGAGCGCGGTCGCATTGCCGAGCGCGGTACCCATGACGAGCTCCTATCGGGCGCGGGCGCCTATGCGCGCATGTGGAACAGTCAGGAGCAGCTCTCGGCATATGCGTATGCAGAGGGTGATGCTGAGGATGCCGGCGCGGTTGAGGCTGTTGACGGCAGCATCGCCTGTGCCGATGGCCCCAACGGTGCTGGCTCGTCTTCCGCTGCCGCGGCGCCTGACTCCGGCCGCGCCCGTCGCTCGGCGCCGTCCATCATGTGGCGCATGATGGGGCTCGTCCGACCGCTTGCCGGCTGGCTTGTGCTAGCCGTCGCGCTAGGCAGCATCGGCATGCTCACCGCCGCGTTCGTGCCGGCCTTTGGCGCCCTTGGCCTTATGGCCGCGCTGGGCCGCAACACCTTGGGGCTTGGTCTTATCGCAGCATGCGCGGCCTGCGCCGCCTGCGGCATCGCGCGCGGGCCGCTCCACTACGGCGAGCAGCTCTGCAACCATTACATCGCATTCCGTCTGCTCGCACACATTCGCGACCTGGTGTTTGGTGCCCTGCGCCAGCTCGCCCCCGCCAAGCTCGAGGGCCGCGGCAAGGGCGAGCTCGTGAGCCTGGTCACCTCGGATATCGAGCTGCTCGAGGTCTTCTACGCGCACACCATCTCGCCCATTGCCATCGCTCTGGTCTGCACCGTTGTGTTTGAGGGCTTTTTGCTGGCTGTGAGCCCCGAGCTCGCGGGCATCGCGCTCGTGGCCTACGCGGTCCTGGGCGTGCTGCTGCCCCTGATCTCGGCCAAGGCATGCGGCACTACCGGTCGCCAGAGCCGCGAGGGCGCCGGTAAGCTGGGCGCCTTTGTGCTCGACAGTCTGCGCGGCGCGTCCGAGACTATCCAGTTTGCCGGTGGCGCCGATCGCAGCCGTGCCCTGGGCAAGCTGACCGAGCAAGTCGGCGCCGTGGACGCGCGCCTCAAGCGCCGCCAGGCGGCCAGTGAGGCCGTAGCCGATGCGCTTATTCTTGCGGCCAATCTGGTGATGCTCGGGCGCGCGCTGCAGCTGGTAGCTGCGGGAACGATTGACTTTGCCGCAGCGTTTGTCGCCGTCTTTACCTTTGTGTCGTCGTTTGGCTCGGTGATGGCCGTGAGCCGCCTGGGCGCCTCACTGCAGGAGACGCTCGCCTCGGGCGCACGCGTGCTCGATTTGCTCGACGAGCAGCCCCAGTGCGCCGAGGTCGCCGATGGACAGGACGTTGAGTTTGCCGGCGCCGCAGCCGAGCATGTCAGCTTTAGCTATGCGGGCGGCGTGGACGCGGGCGGTGCGGGCGCCACAGAGCAGGTCGCGAACGACGCCGCTGCGAGTCTCATCCTCGACGACGTGACTTGCACCTTTGCGCCCGGCACCATGACCTGCATCATGGGGCGCTCGGGCTCGGGCAAGTCGACGCTGCTTAAGCTGCTCATGCGCTTTTGGGACCCCACAGCCGGCACCATCACGGTAAGCGGCGTCGATGCCCGCCACATCAACACGGCGAGCCTGCGCAGCCACGAGGCCTACATGACCCAGGACACGCATCTGTTCTGCGGCACCGTACGCGAGAACCTGCTGGTCGCGCGCGCCAACGCCACCGACGCCGAGCTGCTCGACGCTTGCCGCTCCGCCTCACTCACCGCCCTCATCGACCGCCTGCCGCAGGGTCTCGACACGCCCGTCGCCGAGCTGGGCGACTCGCTCTCGGGCGGCGAGCGCCAGCGCATCGGCCTTGCGCGCATCTTCCTCAACGACGCGCCTTTCATCTTGCTCGACGAGCCCACCAGCGCACTCGACGCTCTCAACGAGGCAGCCGTAATGCAGGCCGTTGACGAGCTCAAGCGCCGCGGCAAGACCATCGTGCTCGTAAGCCATCGCGCCAGCACCTGCGCCTTTGCCGATTGCTCGCTTTCGGTCGAGCACGGGAGGCTGAGCTAATGGCGCGCCCGGTCGACACGCCGGAGCTGGCGCGCAAACGTGGGCGCGAGGTCCAAATGGTGTCGCAGATGATTGCACTGTGGTGCCGCGGGCATCATGGCGGCGGGAATGCGGTCGAACAGGCTGGCGACGATGAGTCCGTGCGCGTGAAGCTCGGCCTTCGGACCATTACGCTCTGCCCCGAATGCGCCGAGCTGCAGAAATACGCCATCGCGCGCATTGAGCACTGCCCGCACATGGGCACCAAGACATTTTGCTCGGCCTGTCCTTCGCATTGCTACCGGCCTGCCATGCGCGAGAAGATCCGCGAGGTCATGCGCTGGTCGGGACCGCGTATGATCCGCTATCGCCCCATCACCGCCGTGAGACACGCGATGGTAACGGTGCAGGCCAAACGCGCGGCGGCACGAAACAAGTAGTCGCCGGCGCCGGCACGCGCCGCCCCGCCTTTCCACTCGATTTCGGCACCCGGCGTGCGCGGCGTGTTGAGAGCTGCACCATTACAATGGAGCGGATTCACCAAATGCAAAGGAGTCACCATGCCCGCCTGCCCGCTGGTCGATTGCCATACTCATACCTCGTTCTCGGACGGGCACGCCTCGTTCGAGGACAACGTCCGTGCCGCTGCTGCCGCCGGCTGCCGCGTCATGGTCTCGACCGACCACCTTACCCTGCCCGCCAGTATGGATGCTAACTGCGAGGTGCAGGTCGTCGAGGGCGACTTGCCGGCACATCGTTTGGCCTTTGAGGACGCCCGCAGGCTTGCCGCGCAAATCGCGCCGGAGCTCGAGCTTATCTATGGCTTTGAATGCGATTGGTACGAGGGCTGCGAACCCTTGGTTGAGCGCTGGTCCCAGGGCGCCGTGGTGCGCTTGGGCAGCGTGCATTGGATTGGCGACCCGGGCGATATCATGGCCGGCGCCGCGGGCACGGCGGGAACGGAGAGCGTCGCTCGTCCCGATACGCCCGATTCGCTTTGTGGCTGGATCGACGACGATACCAACCTGCATGTTTGGGAAAACTTAGGCGTACGCGGCGTATGGGAACACTACGTCGACGACTGGTGCCGTGCTTGCGAAAGCTCGCTTAACTTTGATGTGATGGCTCACCCCGACCTAGTCATGCGCTTTTCGAAGGAAGGCTTTGCGCCCGACTTTGACCCCGCGCCGTTTTGGCAGCAGATGGCCGAGTGCGCGCACGATACGGGTCGCCGCGTTGAGGTCTCGACGGCTGCACCGCGCAAGGGCCTTGACGACTACTATCCCGCAACCGACCTTTTGCGCTGTTTTGCCCATGCCGAGGTGCCCATTACCTTTGGCTCAGACGCGCACCGCGCCTGCGATATTTGTTGGAACATCCGCGAGGCCCAGGCCCACGCCTACGACTGCGGCTACCGGGCCTTCGATATCCCCCACCCCACCGGCGAATGGGAATCCACGCCCCTCGCCTAACTGGTCGTTTTAGAACGTCCCCAATGACTAGTGGCGGCGGGCGTTGAGTTCACCGGCCAGCTCGTCGAGGGTAATACCGTAGCGCTCGAGCGTCACGAGCAGGTGGTAGACCAGGTCGCCGGCCTCGTAGCGAATGTGGTCGTGGTCGTTATCCTTGCAGGCCATGATAACCTCGCTCGCTTCCTCGGCAAGCTTCTTGAGCAACTCATCCTCGACGTCGACCAGCAGACGAGCGGTATAGCTTTCCTGCGGCGACGCGTCGCGACGGCCATGAATCACCTCGGCCAGCCCCGTCAGCGTCTCACCGATATTTCCATCCTGAACATTCGCGGTGCGCACACCCATGGTTCAATCCTTTCTGGTTGGCCAAGCGTCTAGTCGAGCGCCCGCCCTACGCAAGTTTCTTAAAGAAGCAGGTACGGTTGCCGGTATGGCAGGCCGGACCCGGCGAGTCGACCTTGACCAGCAGCGTATCGCCATCGCAGTCGGCCCAGAGCTCCTTGACCTCCTGCATGTTGCCGCTCGTCGCGCCCTTGTTCCAGAGCTCCTGGCGGCTGCGACTCCAAAACCACGTGGTACCGGTCTTGAGCGTCAGCCCCACCGACTCCTCGTTCATCCAAGCAACCATAAGCACCTCACCGGTGTCATACTGCTGAACCACACAGGGAATCAATCCTTTGACGTCATATTTAAGATCAGCTGGAGTAGTAATTTCTCTCATTTCAATTCCCCAATTTAAACATCGCCGGTCGGCGAGGGTTGTCCAGGTGCCTCAGGTTGCCGTGAAAGAGGAGCGACGCGTACTTTGGTACGCGAGCGACGGTTTGAGCGGCAAGATGCGGTGCCTGGGCAAGCCGCAGCGAAGCCCGCAGCATTAGAAGTCCAACCTCACAGGGATACCCTGCGACGCCATATACTCCTTCACCTGGCGGATGCTGAAGGTTCCAAAGTGAAAGACGCTCGCCGCCAGCACGGCGTCGGCTTCGCCCTCGATCACGCCCTCGGCAAAATGCTCGAGCGTACCCACGCCGCCGCTCGCGATGACGGGGATTGGCACCGCGCGTGCCACGGCGCGGGTGAGCGCCAGGTCAAAGCCGGCCTTGGTGCCGTCGCGATCCATGCTGGTCAGCAAGATCTCGCCGGCGCCGCGACGAGCCGCCTCCTCGGCCCACGCCACCGCGTCGATACCCGTGGCGTTGCGACCTCCTGCGGTAAAAACCTCCCACTTGTCGGCACCGGATGCTCCGGGCAAGCCAACGCGCTTGGCATCGATCGCCACGACCACGGCCTGGCTGCCAAACGCCGCGGCAGCCTGGCTGATCAGCGACGGGTCGCGCACGGCCGCCGAGTTGAGCGACACCTTGTCGGCACCGGCGGCAACCATGGTTCGCATGCCCGCCAGGTCGCGAAAGCCGCCGCCCACGGTATAGGGAATGGCCAGCTCCTCGGCCGCATGCGCCGCCATCTCGATAGTCGTCGCGCGGTTGTCACTCGTGGCGGTAATATCCAGAAAAACGACCTCGTCCGCACCCTCGCGATCGTAGGCACGTGCTAGCTCCACCGGGTCGCCCGCATCGCGCAGGCTCACAAAGTTGACGCCCTTGACCACGCGGCCGTCCTTGACGTCCAGACAGGGAATCACGCGTTTGGTAAGCATGGGTTACTCCTCCCCTCGGGCGGCGGACAGCGCCTGTACCAGCGTAAAGTTACCCTCGTAGAGTGCACGACCGGTAATGGCGCCCTCGATGGCATCCTCGCCCACCGCGGCAAGCGCGCGGATATCGTCGAGCGTCGAGATACCGCCCGACGCCACGACGGGAAAGCCCGCGGCCTCGGCCACATGGCGATACGCCGCCACATCGATGCCCGTCTGCATGCCATCGCGCGCGATATCGGTATACACCAGATGTTTAAAGCCCAGCTCCGTGAGCTGCGCCACGGCATCGTCGAGCGCCACACCCGCACCGTCGCGCCAACCGTTCACCTTGACCTGGCCGTCACGGGCGGCAATATCTGCCACCAGCAGCTCGCCAAAGCCTTGGGCCGCCACCTCGGCAAAACCCGGCTCAGTCACCAGCACGGTGCCCAGTGCGATGCGACGCGCGCCGTAGCCGGCCAGCTCGTCGATGCGCGCGAGCGAGCGAACGCCGCCGCCCACGTCCACCGACAGACCGTCGACGCCGCAGATGGCCTCGATCGCCGCCGAGTTGGCAGCGCACGCGTCCTCGTCCTCGCCAAAGGCAGCGGACAGGTCGACGACGTGCACCCAGCTCGCACCCTGCTCGGCAAAGGAGCGAGCAACGGCCGCGGGGTCGTCGGAATATACCTTGCAGCGGCTCCGGTCGCCGCGCTCCAGGCGCACGACCTTGCCGCCGATCAAATCGATTGCAAGAAACAGGATCATCGGCCGGCCTCCTCGACGATGTTGACGAAGTTCTTAAGGATGCGCTGACCAAGCGCGGAGGATTTCTCGGGATGGAACTGACAGCCCCACACGTTGCCGCGACGCACGATGCACGGGAAACTCCGCGTGTAGTGCGTGCACGCCAAAACATCAGCGGCATCGGCGTCGTCGGCCACCGCGTAGCTGTGGGTGAAGTACATGTTGGCGCCCTCGGCAAAACCGGCGAGCAACGGATCGGCCGCCCCGGCGGGCGTCATGTGCACCTGGTCCCAGCCCACGTGCGGCACCTTCAGGCGACTCGACTCCAAGCGCGTGCACGAACCGCGCATGATGCCCAGGCCATCGACCCAAGGAGCACCGGCCTGCCCGGAGGCGTCGCCGTCCACGGCAACACCCTCGCCCGCAGGAACGCCCTCGTTGCCGCGCTCAAAAAACAGCTGAAGGCCCAGGCAGATGCCGAGCAGCGGAGTTCCGGCGGCAACGGCATCGAGCACGGCCGCCTCCTCGCCGCTCTGGCGCATAAAGGCGATCGCGTCATAGAACGCGCCCACGCCCGGAATGACCAGGCCGTCGGCGCGGCGGATTTGCTCCAGGTCGTCCGATGTACAGGCGGCGGCACCGGCGCGCGCAAGCCCGCGCACGACGCTCGACAAGTTGCCCTTGTGGTAGTCGACCACCACGATCTTCGGTTCGCCCACGCGACCCTCCCTCTTCTCTTTGTCCAAAACCACCACAAAGGGGACAGGCACCTTCGTGGTGGTTTTACCCTTGTGACGGTTACAGTGAGCCCTTGGTGCTGGGGATGCCCTGCACGCGGGGATCGAGCTCGCAGGCGTGGCGCATCGTGCGGCCCACGGCCTTAAAGGCGGCCTCGATAATGTGATGCGAGTTACCGCCCGCCAGTTCGCGAACGTGCAGCGTGAGCTTGGCATCGCGCGCGAAGGCGTAGAAGAACTCGACGGCCAGCTCGGTATCAAAGCTGCCCACGCGCTCGGTGGGCACGGGCAGCTCGCAGTAGGCCTGCCCGCGGCCCGAAATATCAACAGCAGCCATCACAAGCGTCTCGTCCATGGCGATCGCCGCGTCGGCAAAGCGCGTAATGCCCGCCTTGTCGCCCAGCGCCTGACAAAACGCCTCGCCCAGCACAATACCCGTGTCCTCGACGGTGTGGTGCGCATCGACCTCCACGTCGCCCACCGCGTGCACCGTCAGATCGAACAGACCATGGCGGCCAAAAGCGTTGAGCATGTGGTCGAAAAACGGCACGCCGGTCGAGATATCGCACACGCCGCTTCCGTCCAGGTCGAGCTTTACGACAATGTCGGTCTCGCCCGTCTTGCGGGTTACCTCGGCATAGCGGTCCATCTACATCTCCTCCTTCACCAGCGCGGCAAACGCGGCCAGCACCTCGTCGTTTTCCTGCGGGGTGCCCACGGTAATGCGCAGGCAGTCCGCGAGCCCCGGCGCGTAGCTAAAGTCGCGCACCAGAATCGAATACTCGTCGCGCAGACGCTCGCGCACGCGCGTGGCATGCGGCGTGCGCACGAGCACAAAATTCGCCGCGCTCGGCCATGCCTCCACGGGCATGCCCTCGGCAGCCATTGCGCGCAGGGCGCACAACTCGCGCTCGCGCTCGGATGTAACTTGCGCCACCACGGGTGCATACGCATCGCGGGCACGCACGCAGGCAAGCGCTGCGGCCTGGCTCAGCACATTGACCGAATAGATCTGGCGAATCGCCGCGAACACATCGATGACCTCGGGCGCCGCGATCACATAGCCCAGACGCGTGCCGGCGGCGCCGAACGCCTTGGACAGCGTGTGCAGAATCACCAGGTTGGGATGCTCGGCGATAAGGCCTTGCGCCGTGGTTGCCGCGCCAAACGAATCGTCGGCAAACTCAACATAGGCCTCGTCGACCATCACCATGCCGGGGCACGCATCGCACAGCGCCGCGACAAAGTCGAGCGGTGCCACGTCACCCGTGGGGTTGTTGGGCGAGGTCACGATTGCCAGGTTACACTCGGGTGCCGCCGCAAGCACGGCGGCCTGGTCGAGCTCAAAGGTCGCGGGGTCGCGCCACACGTCGCGCACCTCGGTCTGGCAGAGCGACGCAAAGAACGCATACTCGCTAAAGCACGGCGGGCAGTTGAGCAGGGTCCGTCCCGCGCCGCCAAACGCCAACAGGTAGTTATAGAGCAGCTCGTCGCCGCCGTTGCCCACGCAGACATTCTCGCGCGCCACACCATGCCAAGCGGCAAGCTCGTCGCGCAGATCGTTGGACATGGGATCGGGATAGCGGTTGAGCGGCGTGGCAGCCAGGGCGGCGTCGACCGCCTCGCGCACGCCAGCCGGCACGGGATAGGTGTTCTCGTTGGCCGAAAGGTTGATGCGCGTGGGCGTAAAGTTGGGATCGTAGGGCTCAATACCGGCCAGGTAAGGCTGGACGAGCCCCTTCATGCGAGGCGTGAGTTCGGCCATATTAG
Organism: Collinsella sp.; assembly: GCA_019425015.1. Classification (GTDB taxonomy): domain Bacteria; phylum Actinomycetota; class Coriobacteriia; order Coriobacteriales; family Coriobacteriaceae; genus Collinsella. The sequence continues at coordinate 9,707 of JAHYYJ010000010.1, read as the reverse complement.
GCCTCCCCGCCGGTTACGCCAGCGCCATCTGCGCCTGCAGCCGCCAGGTCCACGCCCTCGGCAACCGTCGCCACGGCGTCGCCCGGCCAGGCAACCTTGGTCAGGTCGGCCGCGGCGAGCGACTCGGCGCTCACGGCATCCTCGCCCTGCTCCAGCACGCGACGACGCAGGGCGGCAGAGAGCGCGTGCGCCCACAGGCCCTCGGCCTCGGCCAGGCGCTGCGTAGCGGGAGCGTCGGAGAGCAGACCCTCGGGCGTATAGCAAATGACGCTCGAGCGCTTAACGAACTCTTCGACCGAAAGCGGGTTGGAGAACAGGGCCGTGCCGCCGGTCGGCAGCGTGTGGTTGGGGCCAGCAACGTAATCGCCGAGCGGCTCGGAGCTCCAAGCGCCCACAAAGATGGCGCCGGCGTTGCGAATGCCGCCAAGCAGGCCCATTGCATCCTTGCAGTGCAGCTCCAGGTGTTCGGGCGCCACGGTGTTCACGGCCTCGACGGCGGCAGCCATATCGGCGGCCACCACGATGGTGCCTTCGTTGTCGAGCGAAGCACGCGTGATCTCGGCACGCGGCGACTGCGCCACCAGGATGTCAATGCCAGCCTCGACCTCGCGCGCAAACTGCTCGTCGCAAGTCACCAGATAGCAGGCTGCCAGCGGATCGTGCTCGGCCTGGGCCATCAGGTCTGCCGCGACCACCATAGGCTTGGCCGTGGCGTCGGCCAGCACGCAGACCTCGGAGGGACCGGCGACCATATCGACACCCACGTCACCCGAGACAATCTGCTTGGCAGCGGCAACAAAGGCGTTACCTGGGCCGGTAATTTTGTCGACGCGCGGAATGGTCTCGGTGCCGTACGCCAGCGCGGCCACGGCCTGGGCGCCGCCCACCATATAGATTTCGTCCACTCCGCCGAGCTTTGCCGCGGCGAGCGTGTAAGGGCTGATCAGGCCGTCTTTTTGCGGCGGGGTCACCATGACCACGCGCTTGACGCCGGCCACCTTGGCGGGAATGGCGTTCATAAGCACCGTGGAGGGATACTGCGCGCGGCCTCCCGGCACGTAGATGCCGGCAGCGGCAAGCGGGGTCACCTTAACGCCGAGCATCGTGCCGTCCGGGCGCGTGGTAAACCAGCTCTGCTCGACCTCGCGCTGGTGGAACTCGCGAATCTGGCGTGCAGCCTTTTCGAGCGCCGCGACAAAAGCCGGATCGAGGCCTTCGAGCGCGGCATCGATCTGCTCTTGCGGAAGACGGAAGCTCTGCAGCTCAACACCGTCAAAACGCTGACAGTAATCGCGCACCGCGGCATCGCCGTTGGCACGCACGTTGGCCACGATATCGCGGGCGGCGTCGATGATGTTTTGCGGCAGCACGCCCTTGCGGTTGAGCTGGTTGGTAACGAGGCGCTCACCGGGAGCAAGCTTGATGGTCTTCATTTCGGTATCCCCTATCGGTCGAGGTTGTGTTCGAAAAACGAGAGACCGGGCGGCGGCGCCAGTCGGCCCGCAGCCCGGACGTTGGGGCGCCCGTGCGTGCTCGCGCTATTGTGCCGAGCCCGCAACGGGCTCAAAATGCTTGTCCTTAACAGCCGCGGCCAGGCGATCGGCCAGATTGCGCACGCGCTGATCCAAGCGAGCGGCACCCGGGTTGACGAAGAAGCGGGCCGTGCAGTCCATGATGCGGCCGGTGATGACCAGGTCGTTATCGCGCAGTGTGGCGCCCGTGGCGGTAATATCCACGATGCGATCGGTCATGCCGACAATGGGGCCCAGCTCGATGTTGCCGTGCAGCGAGACGATGTCGGCGTTCACGCCGCGCTCGGCATACCAGGCACTCGCGATGCGCGGATACTTGGTGGCCACGCGAAGCGACCCACGGCGGGCATAGTTGCGCTCGGCCTGGCCGGCGCGCCACGCGGGCTCCGCCTCGATAAAGGTGCACAGGCCGTAGCCCAGATCGACCAGCTGCAGCAGGTTGAGGTCTGCCTCGATAAGCGAGTCCCAGCCGCAGATGCCACAGTCGGCACCGCCGCAGCCCACAAAAGCGGGCGCGTCGCTGGGACGCACGATGACAAATTCGATATCGCCGACCGTGCCCTCGCCGGCACGTGTGTCGCGACCACGCACGATCAGGTGACGGCCGGGATCGAGCAGCTCAGAGACGTCCAAGCCCGCGGCCTCGAGCACATCGAGCGTATCGGCCTTGAGCGAGCCCTTGGGCACGGCGATACGCAGCGGACCCTCGGCGCCACGGCCCACGGCATGGTCACCATCGGAAGCAGCGTCCTCGGCCGAGGTGCGCGCGGCTTCCAGACGCTCGAGCGAAAAGGCAAAGCCCGCCGCCGGCACCTCGATGCCGTCGCCGAACGCACCGGTAAAGATGGAGTCGTAGCGACCGCCCGAGCCCACCGGATCGGGCAGGCCACCGGCATAGGCCTTAAAAACCAGGCCCGTGTAGTAATCAAAAGAGTTCATGATGGAGAAATCGAAGGACAGCACCTGGGCGTCCTCGGGAGCCAGACCATCAACCAGGGCACGCATCTCGCGCGTCAGCGGCGCGACGATGCCCGCCGCCGCCAGCAGCGCGTCGACGCGGTCGAATACCTCGGCGCCGCCGTGCAAGCGCGGCAGCTCGCTAATGGCGGCCTTGACGGCCTCGGGCTCGGCGCTTGCCGCCACACGGGCATCGAGGCCCACAAAGTCGTTGGCGTGCACGCAACGCAATGCCTCGGCAGCCAGTTCGCGATCCTCGCACGCCGCGAGCAGTTCCTTAAACGGACGCACGCTGCCCGCGATAATGCGCGCATCGGGCAGCGCCAGCTTGCGCATAGCCTCCGCCACCAGCGAGACGATCTCGACATCGCCCGCGACATCGCCCGCACCGATAAGTTCAAGGCCCAGCTGAGTAAACTGACGCGAGCCACCGGCATTGCGTTGGCACTCGCGAACCACCGGTGCCTCGTAGCGAAGGCGCAGCGGCAGATCGGCCGCGCGCATGCGGGTCGAAACCAAGCGCACGATCGGCAGCGTGTTGTCGGGACGGACCACCAGCAGGCGACCGTCGTCATCAAAGAGCTTAAACGGGGTGTCCGCAATGCGGCCGCCCTCCTCGAGCGAGCCCTTGTCCTCGAGCAGCGGCGTCTCGACCGGAAGGTAATGATGCTCCCTGAAGCAGCCCTTCACCGTCAGCGCAATCTCCTCGCGCGCCTGAGCCTCCTCGGGCAATATGTCCCGGAATCCCCACGGTGTGGCCGTCATCTGGTGAGCCTCCTCATGCTGTGTTTCATATAGAGCAGAAGACCGGCATAGCTCCGCCGGTCTTCTGGGTACTTTAGCATACTAGAGTGTTTGCGGGGAGAATCGTCCTCCTCGGCTCATAGCGTATTCATTTGGAAACATAGGGGAAAGCGCGTCCCGCCCGCCAGCCAAAAACTGGGATGCGGTTTCCGGTTGAGGTCCTCAGCGGAAAGTGTGTCCCATTCTGAGCGCCTGTTCTGGGACGTGCTTTCCGCCAGAAGCCTCAAGCGGGAAGCACGTCCCGTTTCTCAAAAAGCGTCAAACGCCAACTCGGCGCCCTGTCCCACTTAGGCGCCAATCGCGCGTCGGTACTCCGCCATAACCTGAGCGTCGGCTGCCGCGGGATTGGCGAAATAGCGCCAATCATAGGTCTCGGCCGAAACAACTCCGCGATAGCCGCGCGCCACCAGCCTATCCAGGTCGGCGCGCATATCGCGGTCGCCGTCACCCCAAGCAAGATGCGTCGTGCCATCTGCCGCAACATCGACAAAATGCACGTGGGCGACATCATCGCCAAGCAGATCAAAATAATCGTCGATGGTATCCCCCGCCACCGCCATAGCGCCCAAATCCAGACACGCCTTAAGTGCCGGATGATCAACTGCCTCGATCATGCGCTTCGTATCGGCCGCCGAGTTCACGATCATCGACTCAACCGGCTGTAGGGCCTCGAGCACCAGTCGCACGCCGCGCTCTCCCGCATGCTCGGCAATCGCACGCAGCATCGAGGCGCTGCGACCCCACGCGTCCTCGATCGGCTCGTTCAAAAATGCCCAGCCGCTCGAGACCATGACCTGCTCGGCTCCAAGTTCCGCCGCGATATCTACAACGTTCTTAAAGTACGCGAGCGTGCGGGCACGCGCCTCATTCCCGCGCGCCGCGATATTCCACGGCTTGGGGTTGTTCTGTTCGGGACAAAGCCCCACAATCCGAACCCCATACCGCTGCGACAGCTCCCGTACCCGCTCGAGCGAATCGTATCCATGGCAATCGACATACAGATGCATCGCCCCGGTCCAAAGCTCGCAACACGTATAGCCCGAGGCCGCTGCCGAAGAAAAGAATTCCTCAAGGTCAAAATAACGATGGCTGATATTCATGACGGCAAGCTGCGGATACTCCATCTTGTCCACCTTTCGGCAAAAGGGCGCCGCAGCACAGTGTGCGCGACGCCCCCTCTTACATTGTTTTCATTATGACGGATACCCTACTGGACACCAAGCACTCCAAAGAACGCGCCAGCGATACTCACGAGCAGGATCACAAGCATGATGAGCAGCGGATTCATCTTCTTCTTGAGCATGAGATAGACAATTCCAAACAGCCCCATCGTGACAAAGCCCGGGAAGATTCCGTTGAGCAGCTCGGCGAGCGTCTGAGCACCATCGCCCGCACCGACCATGAGCGGAATGTCCACGGTGACCATCTCCATGGTCATAGCACCGATCACCATGGCGCCCATGATAGAGGCCATCTTGACGATCGTGTCCATAATGCCCGATTCCTGGACCTTGCTGATCATGTCCGAGCCAAAGCGATGTCCCACAAACGTCAGCAGGTAACGGATGATGTAGTGAGGAACGTTGAACACGAGCAGGAACAAAATCGGGCCAAGAATAGAGCCCTGCAGCGCCAGCGACGTGCCGACACCCGTTGCCAAAATTCGCAGCGTGCCCCAGTAGAAAGCATCGCCCACGCCGGACAGCGGCCCCATCAAAGCAAGCTTGACATTAGAGATCGCGCTCGTGTCAAAGCTATCGTCAGTAGCGTTAACCTCCTCCATTGCAGCGGCGATGGACATGGGAAGCGTCGAGATGTACGGCGTGACGTTATAGAGCTCCATATGGCGCTTAAGGGCGGCCTTAAAGTCCGCATCCTGCGGATACAGCTTGCGAAGGATCGGCATAAGGGCCCACATAAAGCCGATATGGCCCATACGCTCGTAGTTCCAGGAATGCTCATAGGGAATCGAGCGCCAGAACAGCTTCTTAAGGTCTGCGCGGGAAATCAGCCCGTCGTAAGAAGACTCAAACTTAAAACTCATCGAACCCACTCCCAATCGCAGGATCCCCGGTTGCCGCTGCGGGCTGCTCCGCTTTTTTCTTATCACCCAAAACCGTCATCGCGACGACGATGATCGCGGCAAAGATCGCCACGCCCGTCGTGCTAATGCCAAAGTAGGCGACGAGGAAGAAGCCAGCGAAGAAGAACGGAGCCACTGTTTTGTTCATAATCATCTGCGCCAGCATCGCAAAGCCGAGTGCGGGCAAGAAGGCGGCGGCGACATCCATGCCGGTCTGAACGAAATCGGGGATGATGTTGAGCAGGCTGGCAACAGCATCGGCACCAAAGAAGAATGCCAGGGGAATAATCAGCAGGCCGCACCAGCTCTGCGCGTAACCGGCGATGAGCATGTTGCGCGTGATGGCCTTGGTGTCTCCGTCCTCGACGTTTTTGTCGATACGGTGCACCAGCAGCAGCATGACCGGTTGGCCCAGGGCCGTGTCGAGCGCCAGGACGATCGTGGCGATAGGAATACCCAGGGTCAGGGCCGCCGAAGCGTCCGCGCCGGCCTGCATGGCAAGAGATACGCCCAGGATAGTGCCGGAAATCGTATCGGGCGGGTTATAGGCGCCGACCGAGATGGCGCCGACCATGGCAAGCTCCATCGTGGCGCCCATGATCGTGCCGGTCACCATGTCGCCCATGACAAGGCCAACCAGAGGTCCGAGCACGATCGGGCGCTGGAGGTAGCTCGTGCCCGTCAGCCACTCGGAATAACCCAAAAGGGCAATAAGGAAAATCAGGATTGTCTTGATAACCATGACGGCCCCTAACCGATGACCTTCGCGGCGTCAGTCTTCGCATCTGCCGGAATCATCTGAATGAACAGTTCATAGCCCTCGCCGAGCAGCTCCTTCACGTAGGCCTCGTTCTCGGGCGTGAGGAACACGCTCGTCGAGACCTGGCGGGCATTCTCGCTAAAGGCAACGTTGCCGAGGTTGATCTTCTTGACTCCCATCGCCTTGGCGACGGCACCGGCCTGCTGAATCGTCTCGCAAACCACGAAGAGTTTGTACTTATCGGTCACACCGCTCTGGAGCGCCTTGACAGCATCCTCGGTGTTTTTGACGACGACCTTGCATCCTTCGGGCTTTGCAAGGGACAGGGCCTGCAGACGAAGCTTGTCATTGAGGACCGTGTCGCTCACTAACAGGATGCAGTCGGCACCCAGAGCCGAGGTCCAGCTAACGGCAACCTGGCCGTGAAGCAGTCGATAATCTACACGAATCATCTGAATCATGATGTGCTCCTAACGATTAAAACTCATCGAGTTCGGCCTGCCCCAGCAGGTCGTTGACGTACTTGACCTTAGTGTCGTCCGCCTCGACGATCTGGCGAATGGCCTCGTCGATCGGAGTGGAATCGGGTACGAACAGCAGCTGAATAAGGAGTGGCAAGTTCATATTGGTCACGAGGTGCGTGTTGGGACGCGTCTGGACGATCTTGGTGAACTCGTTGTTGACGCTGCCGCCAAAGAGGTCAGTGCACACGACAACTTCGTCGTCCGCGGCAAAGCCGTCCAGAATCGCTGCAGCCTCCTTGGACAGGTCCTCGTTTCCGTCGACATACATAGAGAGCGCATGGACGTTTTCGCGCTCACCGGAAAGCAGGCCGATGCTCTCGACGATTCCAGACGCGAAATGAGCATGGGACGCCACGATAAACTGCCTCATTCGATCCCCTTCCTAGCGAATTTCGGCATAAAAATGCCCGGACGCATGCGCCCGGGCAGGGTGCTTCTTAAATGAGTGGTCAACTATTAGTAGTCGAACTGGTGATAGTAGCGACGGTAGTTGAGGTTGTGCTTGGTGACCGTCTCGTAGTAAGCGGCAAGGCGATCGGTGATCAGCGAGGAAAGGATCCACGGAGACACGATGACGCGGAACTCGTCGTCAAGGCCGGGGATCGCGAACTCGGCGGTGTCGATGATGTTGATGTCGGTGTCGCCGGTCACGCCGCGGTTGAGGAACGCGCGGACGCGCTCGTCGAGCTTGCGGTTCTCGTCCTCGCCCATGAACAGGAACACGGGGACGCCGGGCTCCACGAGCTCGAGGGTGCCGTGGAAGAAGTCGGCCGAGGTGATGTAGCGGGTGCGCTTCCACTGCATCTCCTCCAGGATGCACATCGAGAACAGGATGGTCTCGCCCCACAGGGCGCCGGAGCCGATGAACATGGTGTAGGGGGCCAGGGCGTACTTCTTGGCGAGCTCCTCGGCGCGCGGCTCGAAGCGCTTGCGGATATCGAGCATGTCCTTCCAGATGTCCTTGGTCTGCTCGATAAACAGATCGAACTTGGGGAAGCAGCCGCGGCGGTTGAGCAGGCGCAGGCCGAAGCAGTCGGCGAGGTAGTAGCCCTTCTCGCAGCCGCCCGAACCATGGTCAGAAGCCATGGCGACGCAGTTCTCGGCGCCGACAGCCTGGCCGATGGGGCCCTCGGGCTTGGTCATGGCGTAGACGCGCACGCCCATGCCCTTCATCTTCTTGACGGCCTCGAGGACCTCGGGGGTGGTGCCCGACTCGGAGGCGGTGAGCACGACGGACTTCTCGGTCATGCGCTTGTGACCGGAGACGTTCCACTCGGCGGCGTGGATCAGGTAGACCTCGAGGTCGCGGTCGCCGAACTTGTTCATGAGGTACTCGAGCTGCATGAGCTCGTCCCAGGTGCCGCCGACGCCCATCAGGAACACGGCGTCGTAGCCCTCGTCGGCGACCTTGTCGGCGAGCGCGGTCATCTTCTTGCCGGCCTCGTAGACGTTCTTGCCGTCCTCGACGTAGCCCTCCTGGCTAAAGTGCATGATCTCGATCTTCTCGGTTTCCTTCATGGCTTTTCCTTTCTGTCCTGCACGCAACTCTATAGATCGCGTTTCTTTTCGATACCAATTATCGACATACACCTAATGTGTTTTTAATACCACTTATCAATCTGCTCCAATCCTCGGTGAACGGTCGAAATTCTCTGGTGAGTGGTATTAAATTAGAATTGAATGTATAGCTAACGCCTCTGGCGCCTCCCTTGTGTGACAAAGAACAGCGTTCCTACCAGCGCAATAATGGTCGATGCCCCAAACAGCACCGCCTGAACGCCCAAAGCCTCCGCCAAAAACGGAGCCGCCAGCAGCGGCAGCACGCCGGCGCTCATCAGGCCAAAACGCACAAAGCCGGTAATGCGCCCCAGGTATTTGATGTCGGCGCGCTCCTGAATCAAGATCATCTGCAGCGGTTCCAGGAATCCCCAGGCCAGACCGTTAATCGCCTGACCGATAATCGCGACCCCCAGCATATCGGTGCCCACGTACACCATGGACCCAATGCCCACGGCCATGAGCGCGCCGAGCAGCAATCGCAGGTTGACATGGCGGGCAGAAAGCTTGGTCAGGATGAACGCGCCCACCGAGGAAGTGAGGCCCACGACCGAGGACAGCCAGCCCAGCCAGACGATATCCACGTTGAGCACATCGCGATAGAACAACGACTCCAGCGAATCGAACGCGCCAAACGCAAAGAAACCCAAAAAGCCCGAGATAAAGATGAGGCGCAGGTCGTGATCGCGAAACGTAAGTCGCGCACCCTCGGCCATGCCGCCCAAAATACCTCCCTTCGGCTTCTCCCCTTTTGCGGGAGCAACACACTCGTGACAGCCCAAGGAGAGCACGGCCGCCACACCCATCATGCCCGCCATGAGCAGATAGACCGATTGCGTGGCAAAACAGCTCACGATGGCACCGCCGAGCAGCGGGCCAGCGGTATAGGCGATATTGCTGTAGAACACCATGAGGCCGTTCACGCGGGTACGGCCCTCGGTGGTCGACTCCAGGTATCCCGGAAACGCATGCGTGCAGGTGTTGATAAAGCCGCCCGCAAGTCCCAAGACGCACGCGGCAAACACAAGCCCGGGGACAGACAACGGCGCCAACCCCACGCCAAGCGATAGCACTGCCGTAATCACGCACGTCACAAACGACGTCCGGCGCGGTCCAAAGCGATCGATGACCGAGCCCGACACCATATTGCCCACCGACGTCATAAGATTGCGCACGAGCGTAATGGCGGCAACCAAAAAGGCCGTGCCAGCCAGATCATACGTGGCCGCACCGATAAGCCCCAAAAAGTAGACCGCGTTGTTGGCGCACCACTGCAGGGACTCAATAAGAATCAGCCTGACCTCTGCCGGCGTCAGGCGCATTGCTTCGCGATCCTTCGCGAACATACGAACTCCTTCTATACAAAAAGGGGATGGAGGGCATAGGCCTGCTCCATCCCCTTTCCAGGTTGCAACGAAAATCTATGCAGCCGGGCCCTTACGCCAGCACGCCGAAGAACGCGCCGATGATGCCCACGACCATGGTGGCCA
>JAHYYJ010000001.1:171817-284385 GCA_019425015.1 Collinsella sp. | reverse complement strand
CGAGCGGGGGCTCCTATCTTTTTAGTGCCCTCGGATTGGGTCATAGTGTCTGTCCGCGCCAAAACATCGGCGTCGCCTTTGTTGGCACTTGGGGACGTTCCTTATGTGCCGGCACCTGGGGACAGTCCTTGTAATCGTTGGGGAGTGGTTACTTGCTCGCGAACAGCCAGATCAAGATGATCACGAGAACTACGGCAACGATGCAGACGATGGCGCCGGTGAATTTGATGCGTGAGTCGCGGGTACGTTCGCGCACCGCGTCCTCGGTGGCCTCGAGCTGGGCGACTTCTCGCTCGGTCTCGGTGTGTTCGGCTTTGTCTCGGGCCAAGGATCCTGCAAGCGACTCAGTGATCTCTGGGTGGTCGTGCACTTCGGTCGCCTGTTCGATGATCGACTGCGCATGTGCGGCATCTGCTTGGGCGTTGGCGATGCTCTGCTCCTGGTCGCGGCGTGCCTTGTCCTCGGCAGTGATCTTCTCGCGCAGTTCGCGCTGACGAGTCGCGGCGGCTGTCTTCGCCGTCTGCAGCTCGTCGCGCGCGGCATCGGCTTCGGTCGTCACGGCTTGGTGCGCGCGTTTTGCGTCGGCGATAGGGGCTTGAGCCTGCTCGACGGCCTGCTCGGCTGCGGCAAGCGAGTGCTCAAGGTCGGCGGTGATGCGCGGGACATCTTCTTCGGCTTTACGCAGGGCATCTGCCGTGTCGGAAATCTGCATCGAGAGCTCGCTGGTGCGCACCGTATAGTTGGCGGGATTTGCCGAGGGATTGCGTTGCAGCTCGGCATACTCATGACGCAGCGTCTCGAGCTGGGCGCGCGTGGCGTCGACGGTTTGTTGTGCGGCGGCAATGCCGGCGTCTCGCTCTGCCTTCACCTTGTCGCGGATGCGCTTGGAATCCTCAAGACGTCGAACGAGGCGGTTGCCGGTCTCGCGCGAGCTCGCCTCGCGGGCCTCCACGGCATCGAGCGCGGCCTTCAGACGGAGCTCAGTCGCGTCATCCTCTGTCTTCATTTGTTCGAGCTGACCCTTGAGCTCTGTCGCTTTGGAGGCGTGGGCATCACGGTCAATCTCGGCGGCCGCTGCAGTCTTTTGGGCCGTGGCAATCGCCTGGCGCTGGTCGGCGACGATCTGGTCGTAGCGGCCTGCGATATCCTGGCGCGTCTCGAGTTCCTCGGCCTGATCGGCAATGCGCTGCTCAAGTTCGGCCAGGTGGGCGCGGGCATCGGCAAGTGCCTTTTTCGCGGCGTTCATCTCGCGCATGGCCGAGGCACCCTGGGCGATAAAGGTGCCCACGGCGTTCGCAGTGTTCGAGACAGCGGTCCCCAGATCGCGGCTCGCGGCGGAGGAGTGCGGGGCGGTCGGGCGAGCGGTGTCGGCAGCGTCCGCATCGGCAGCCTGCGGCACGGCGATATTGCCGGTACCGCCCTCGATTACAGAAAAGCCTGCTGCGTGCGGGTCGACCGCATCGGCGCCAATCGTGGGATGCTCGATCTGCAGAAACGAGGGCATGGTGCTGCCCTGGTCGGCAACCGGAGTCTCGCCGGGTACGAAGGTCGAGGCTGCCTCGGCGGCCTCCTCTTCCTCGGCGTCAACGTCAGCGTCGGCCACGGCGTCTTTCATCGCTTTGACGGCATCCATCATGGAGTCCATGACGGCGTCGAGCTCTTCTTCCGAAGACACCTCGATGGGGCCTGCTGCTTGCGGAGCGTTCTCAGCCTTGGGCTCAGTATCGCTCGGGTCCGGCTGCTCTAGCTGCTCTTCTTTGTCTTGCTCTGCGGCGACATTTGCGTCTGCGGCCTCGTCTGCGGCGGCAGGAGCCTCCTCGACAGCGGTATCAATGCCGCCATCGCTTCTGGTGGAAGTATCGCAGTCGTCAATGGTGTCTGCGGAGTTATCAATATGCTGTTGAGTCTGGGGGTCCAGCTCTTCTGTCATAGGCATGTGCTCCTCATCGTTGTTTGTCACCCTATGATAAAGTCTCGCGCCGACATCCCGCGCGCTGCAGCAAAGTTTCAAAACGTGTTCGATGGCTCGTGTCGATAGCAAAAACTCGGCCACTTTATCCAGTTTGTACTTGACAATCCCTTCGCCGAAAGACGTTATGCCGTTCGCCTACCGAGGCCTTTTCTATTCACTTGAACACGCTAAAGTTGCATGTCAGCTTTTGGCGCGTGAAGTTGGATGCGCGCAGTCGACGGGCGGGCCCGTCGCGATTTGAAAGGACTTTGTATGGGACTTTTCACTGGTAAGACCGTGATCGTCACCGGCGGCGGCAAGGCCACGCTCAAGGACGGCTCCGCTGGCTCCATCGGTTACGGCATCGATATCGCTTTTGCCAAGGAGGGCGCGAACCTCGTCATCACCGGCCGCAACGTTGCCAAGCTCGAGGCCGCCAAGGAGTCTCTCGAGGCTGAGTACGGCGTTAAGGTTCTTCCTGTTCAGGCCGATGTCTCCGCCGGTCAGGACAACGAGGCCGTCGTGCAGAACGTTATCGACAAGGCGATTGAGGAGTTCGGTCGCATCGACGCCGTCGTTAACAACGCTCAGGCCAGCGCCTCGGGCGTGACCATCGCCGACCACACCATGGATCAGTTTAACCTGGCCATTTACTCCGGTCTGTATGCCACCTATCTGTACATGCAGAAGGCCTATCCGCACCTGAAGGAGACCAAGGGCTCCGTGGTCAACTTTGCTTCGGGCGCCGGCCTGTTTGGCAACTACGGCCAGTGCAGCTATGCTGCCGCCAAGGAGGGCATCCGCGGCCTGACTCGCGTCGCCGCCAACGAGTGGGGCAAGGACGGCATCAACGTCAACATCGTTTGCCCGCTTGCTTGGACCGCCGCGCTCGAGAACTTCCAAGATGCCTATCCCGAGGCGTTCAAGGCCAACGTCCACATGCCGCCGGCAGGCCACTACGGCGACGTCGAGAAGGAAATCGGCCGCGTTGTCGTTCAGCTCTGCGGTCCCGACTTTAAGTATATGAACGGCGAGACCGTCACCCTCGAGGGTGGCATGGGCCAGCGTCCTTAGGGGTTCCGCCGTTCTACCGAACGGCGGACCGGCCGACGCTGCGCGGGCCGCATTTGGACAATCTGCCGTTCAATTTCAAGGGCGCGACCAGAAGGTCAGCGCCCTTTCATTTCACGGCACCTTGTCTCAAATGCGACCCGCTCGCTGACGTTGCCAAAATATCGGCGTTGCCGTGGCTGGTAAATAGCTCCACTCATCGGGGACGTACTTAAATGAGTGCCCGCAGAATGAAAGTGGATAATCTCCCGTTTTTGGGCTGTGCTTTGGGCAAAAGTGGGAGATTATCCACGCTCATCCGGTAAGCGTCCAAAAATCCACGCTCATTTGCCGTGTCCCTGCCGTATCCTCCTCGCGCCAGTTTCTGTCGAGTCGGTGCTTCTTGCGGGTTGCCCGTATAATGGTTTGCGTATGAACCGCAACCAAGGAGTTCCAGTTTATGGACCAGAACCTTTTTAAATTCGACCTGATTGCCGAGGATCCGACGACGCACGCGCGCGCCGGCGTACTGCACACCCCGCACGGCGACATCGAGACGCCGATCTTTATGCCCGTGGGCACCAAGGCAAACGTCAAGGGCATTCCTACCGAGACTGTCAAGAAGCTCGGCGCCCAGATCGTGCTCGCCAATACCTATCATCTGTCCATGCGTCCCGGCGAGGACACCATCGCCGAGCTGGGCGGCCTGCACAAGTTCATGAACTGGCACGGCCCCATCCTCACCGACTCGGGCGGTTTCCAGGTCTTCAGCCACAACGATGCCGTCAAGCTCACCGATGAGGGCGTGCGCTTTATTGTCAACGATTACGACGGCCGCCACGTGTTTTGGACGCCCGAGGACAACATGGAAATCGCCATGAAACTCGGCTCCGATATCTGCATGCAGCTCGACCAGTGCCCGGGCTATCCCGCCACGCGCGCCTACGTTGAGCGCGCCGTTGAGCTGTCGAGCATGTGGGCCGAGCGCTGCTATAAGGCGCATACCCGCGATGACCAGGCGCTCTTTGGCATCGTTCAGGGCGGCATGCACCTGGATCTGCGCCTGCGTTCGCTGCGCCATCTGGAGGAGTGCGGCGACTTCCCGGGCTATGGTATCGGTGGCTATTCGGTGGGCGAGGATCACGAGACCATGTTCGAGACCCTGGCGCCGCTCGTGAGCGAGTACATGCCCAAGCATAAGCCGCGCTACCTGATGGGTGTCGGCAACCCCACCACGCTCGTACGCGGCGTGGGCGTGGGCATCGACATGTTCGACTGTGTGCTGCCGACGCGCACCGGTCGCATGGGTACGGCGTTCTCCAGTGAAGGTCGCCTTAACTTCCGTAACGCGCGCTTTGCGCACGACGACGGCCCCATCGACCCCACCTGCACCTGCCCGGTGTGCACGGGCGGCTACAGCCGCGCGCTCATTCGCCACATGGTCACGCAGAAGGAGATGCTCGGCGGCATTTTGCTTTCGATGCACAATATCTACTACCTGCTCAACCTTATGCAGCGTGCCCGCCAGGCCATTATCGAGGGCCGCTACGGCGCATTCGCGAGCGATTGGATGAATAGTCCTGCCGCGGTGGATTACTAAGAGCCGCGACCGCTGACCGATGCCTTGCAAGCGCATGATGCATCATGGGTACCATACCGAATAGTTGATGTTCGGGCGGGTGTTTGACGCATGGCGTCGACCCCGCCCGTTTCTTTTTTCGATAGGAGTATCCCATGATTAAGAATGAGAACGTCGAGGGCGAGCCGGCCTACGACGAGACGTACCGACGCGGCCCCGTGGTTATGCGCGGCCCCATGATTCCTAAGGACAACACCTACGCCAACCTGCTGGCGCCCGAGGGCTCGACCGACTGGCTGCACGCCGACCCCTGGCGCGTGCTGCGCATCCAGGCAGAGTTTGTCGATGGCTTTGGCGCGCTTGCCGAGCTTGGTCCTGCAGTGACCATCTTCGGCAGTGCCCGTACGCCCAAGACCGATCCGCTCTACAAGGCGGCGCGTACCGTCGGGCGCAAGATTGCCCAGCGCGGCGTGGCGGTCATCACCGGTGGCGGCCCCGGCATCATGGAAGCGGCCAACAGGGGAGCGGCGAGTGTCAACGGCAAGTCGGTTGGTTTGGGCATTGAGCTGCCGCACGAGCAGGGGCTCAACAAATACGTGAACCTTGGCATGGACTTCCGTTACTTCTTTGTGCGCAAGACCATGTTCGTCAAATACAGCTCGGGCGCCATCGTGTTTCCCGGTGGTTTTGGTACGCTCGACGAGATGTTCGAGGTGCTTACGCTGGTGCAGACGCACAAGGTTAAGCGCATGCCCCTCGTTTTGGTGGGCACCGAGTACTGGCAGGGCCTGTTCGACTGGCTCAACGGTCCGGTGATGGATGCCGGCATGATCAGCCCACTCGATCCAGACCTCGTCCACATCACCGACGACCTCAACGAGGCCGTCGACATCGCCCTGAGCGGACTGATGTAGAGCATTCGTGTCCACGCGACATGAATATGCATGGCAATCTGATGCTATCTAACATCACATTGCCATGCATATTGGGTATACTGATGCAAAAGACGAGAGCGAGGAGGTCGCAAATGCCTGCAGCAACAGTTAAGCCTACGACGGTTCGCATCGAAGAGGGGCTCAAGGAACAGGCGACTGAGTTCTTGGATTCGGTTGGCCTGAGTCTCAATTCGTATCTCAACCTTGCTGTTCGTCAGCTTGTAAATCAGCGAAAGATTCCTTTTGAGATTGTTGGTCGATCCGAAGTTCCCAATGAGGCAACGAGGCGTTCCATGGTGATTGCCGAGGCTCATGAGTTGGGGATTTTGCTGGACGATAGTCCGTCATTCAACAACGCTGATGAGCTTATGTCATTCCTCGATGAGGACTAGCGATGTTCGAGATTAAAGTCGAGGCTCAATTTAAGGCGGACTACAAACGAACGATGCGCATGCATCCGCAGTTAAAAACCGAGTTTAGGGCGGCGGTCGCAGAGCTTGCAGCTCGCGGCTCGCTTCCCGCGGAATATGGCGCCCATGAGCTTTCAAACCCGGGCGGAAACTACAACGGCCACATCGATTTCCATCTATCCGATGGCTTGGTCGATGTGGTCGTGCTCTACTTGCCGTATAAGACTAATCCTGTGATCCGACTGGTCAGAATGGGCTCGCATGAGGAGCTGTTTCAGGGCCCGCAGGGCTGATTGCTCGCTTATGATTCGCAGGGGATAGGGATTGATTCGCGGCCGATTGGCCAAAAACGGCCCCTATTCCACCGTAACTGTTGGAGACGTCCCGTTCGTGGCTGCGACCTCCGGTTCTCCTCTTCGCTGGATTTCGCTTAAAAGCTCGGCTGCAACTTCGCTGCTTTTGAAACGGATGCTGCAGTCCTCTTTCTTAGGAAAGGCCAGTAATGGAATGGTTCCGTACCAGACGGTTTCCTCGTCAATTACTGACGCGCGCAGGCGCCCTTCGTCTTTGATGGAATAGTCGACGTTTATCTCGGTAAAAATCGCTTTCACGTCATTGTGCGGAGTCGAGGCAATTAAAATCTCAAGGGCAATCCCACGGGCGGCGGCGCCTGTGAGTACGGCAGCGAGCTTTGCGAGGCATGCAGCGGATGCGTAGGGCGCGGCAATAAAACTGCTTTTCGTTGCGCGCGCGATGTCATCCGCTAAGGCCTCCACGGCCTTTGCCGGCCTAACGAGGATGTTTTGATCGGCCCGTTTGTTGTCATTTGCTGCAAAGACTTCATACCCTAGCTTTGCGTAGGTCTTGAGTCTCTTCTGGTACATACGCGCGAGCATGGGTATCGACAAATCAACATAGTCGAATATCTCAACCCGCTGCTTGCCCTCGTGACTTCTATGTAGTCTGCCTGCCTGCTGCGTTATGCTGCCGTCCCAAGATATCGGTGTGGCAATGAGCAGAGTGTCAAGGTAAGACAGGTCGAAACCCTCGCTCAGAAGGCTTTCGGTTGCGATGATAATTCGATGCTCATGCTCGAAGCCGGGAAGGCTGTTCAGTATTGCCTTTCTTTCTTTGGCGTCGATTTCTCCGGTTAAGAGTATAGGTTCGTGTCCGCGGCTTTGAAGCAGCCTACATAGCTCTTCGGCATGTTTTTTCCTTTTGGATAGCACAAGCGGATGTCGACCGTTTGACGCGGTCTCGAGGGCATCGTCGACAATCGCTTCGTTTCTCGCTGTGTGCGCACACAGGAGATCGAGAACTTGATTAAAGGACGCCCCTGGTTCGTAGGCGGGTAGTCGAACTCCGGTAAAACGCGGCCTAACAACGCGCTGAATTCCCTGTTGGATTGCTTGCGTTTTTGGATCAATGACATGGCGAAGCGGGCCGCAGAGCATTGAGAGTGCTCGCGTGAGTCCGTCCGAGCGTTCGGGCGTCGCGGAAAGGCCGTATACATATTTGGCTGGAGCGGACTTGAGGACGAGCTCAAGCTGTGGTGCGGCTGCATGGTGACATTCATCACAGATGATGAGGCCGTAATCACGAACGAACTCCTTGGCTATTGGTTCTCCGGTCTGGGGGTCCTTGCTGGACAAAGACTGGAATGAAGCAATGTCGATGAGATGGCTTATGGCGGTTTTGCCTCCTCCGATTTGGCCAATGAGCGGAGGCTGCCTTTTACTGATTCGTCCTTTTGGGGTTCGAACTGGCTTTCTGTTATCCGTAATGTCGATAAACCGTTCGAGCTGGGATTTCCATTGGGCAATGAGCGCAGTCTTGGGAACGATGACAAGCGTTGGAAGACCGATGGCAGCAATAAGATAGGCTCCAATGACGGTTTTCCCGAAACCCGTCGGCGCGGACATGATCCCGTCTTCACAGTTGAGCATCTGTTCGGCGGCAATTTGCTGTTCAGGGCGAAGAGCCCCTTTAAATGTCATCACAATTGGATTGCCCGACATGCGCTTGTCTGAATAGTGAGCAGAAGCGCCGGCTTCTTGAAGCAGCCGCTCGAGTTGTGCTTTACAGCCTCTGGGAATCGCAACGCAGCCATCTCTAAGTTCGCTGAGGTCTATGTACCGCGGTTTGCCGAATACCGATTGGTGCATTGATTGGGCACGGAAGAATTCCGGGTTGGCAAATGTTGCAAGCCTGCGAACCTCCATCTGGGCGGCCGGGCTCAGAGATTTTTCGGTTATGTAGAGCATATCGGCTTGCGTGACGGGTAGCGATGACGGGAAGTCCTGCGGCGCGAGCGGAAGCCGCTTTCGCGGCCTCTGAGAATGTGGCGCGGCGGTGTTTCCCGCCACTGCAGCTGATATTCCATGCGGTTTATTGTCGATGCTTTCGATCAGATTTTGCACCGTTGCATGTGGAATCAGCTGAATTTGCGAAAGGTAAAGCCATTGATCGGGAAAGGGCTCAAATTGCTCGTCAACAAATACACTGTTCCCTTTTCGCTGCGCTTTTCCTTGAAAAGGCAGTGCTATGAGATTTCCGAAGCCGCCCTCAGGAATGGTGGACTGCGCGGGCAGCATCCGGTCAAAAGCTTCAAAGGTGATTGTCTTGTTGAGCGCCGCCGCTTCGGTGATAAGGCTGCTTCCAAATTCTCGTGCGATCTTTGCGCTGGTGAGCTCTAGGAAGAAAAACCAGACATGTGCGCCGTTACCTGATCTCGATCGCTCGACTGCAGCATCGATTCCATGGTTTTTTGCGACAAGCCGAATGGCGTTTGTCGCTTCTTTCCAATCGGATCCGTCAAAGTCGATGACCAGGACTTTTGTGTTGCTGTCACTATCGAGAACGTATTGACCTATGACGTCTCGGAGCCTGTCGTCGTTGCCTTTGAAATGGGCGATGATCGTGGCATCGCTCAGCTCGGGGAAGATGCGGTTGCCGCATTCCGCGCATTTGGTTTTCTGACGATTTAGTTTGGGGCAAATGCCTGCCTTCCACTCATTTGCGCAGGCTGGTGTATAGCCGATTCCCCCGTCTTTTCTGCGGTACCCATGAGCGTAAACATCTTTGCGGCCAGTAAAGAGATTGCGAAAGAGTTCCAATTTGTCGCGCGCTGTGCTCGCACTGGTGACGATTCCCTCGACCTGTGCCCGTCTATCGAAAGATTCGCCAGCTTTCTCCCATTCTTCCAGTGTTGCGTAACAGATGTCTGGACCGTTGCCGCAGATGACGATTTGGCTGTGCGGCTCCGATACATGGGCGACGGTTTTCTTGAATTGGAATAGCGTGCCCCCGATGAGGGCGTATTGATGCGTGACGGTGCTCATGTAAATGCCGTTCTTGTCGGAGTTCATTGAAATGAGGGTACGTTATTTTGATTTTTAAGGGACTCGACTCTGATTTTGGTTCGGCGATAGCGGAGTACACCTCCGTGAGTGGTGTTTGGCTGGTGTCAAAATGTGCGGTAGCTGTTGCTGAATGGGTTTTGGCGGCCATGAGGTGGGCTGGAGGCGCAGGAAACTATCCTCGAATAGACCCTGTGGGCAAAAAATGGTAAATATGAGTACTGTGGTTTGAGCAGTAACATATCATCTGGAAAGTATTTAAGACCAATCGATTCGGATTGGATAGAATCAACCCTCTAAATATGACGATTCGGGACTTTATGACGCTCGGAATTGACAGAAGATGGCAAATTCAGCCAGATTGCGCTGTTACTAAACTGGTAACAGTACTCATATTTGCCATTTTTTGCCCAGAGGGTATCGCAAGGGGGTTGGACAAAGCATCGATCGCCGCCAATTTCTCGATTGGCTGGTTGGGCGGCAATGAAGTTGCGGCGTAATGGGAAGCGTTTCGCGGCCTTTTGGCTAAAACGGCCCCTTTTCCGCCGCGACTCCTAAAAAGACGCCGGCGCGCCTTGAGTTGCGGCGCGTCGGCGTGATGGCTTTGTTGTGGCTGGGTGTACTTCGGTTGTTCGACGGCTTTGGCATGTCCGATCTTGCCAGGCAAGCCTTGTTACCGTTTAACGTTTGCCCAGATAAAACCTGCCAAAATAAACCTGTCCCTAATTGGCAGGTTGGTAGCGGGGGCAGTAGCTGATGGCGATGGCGTCGACGCCTACGTGGGTGGCGATGGTGCAGCCGATGGGGCCGGTGCCGGCATCGGCGTAGTCCTGGCCCGCGAGCGCCTGGCTGACGAGCTCCTGCTCCTCGGCGGCGCCGGTCGTGAGCACGCGCACGCTTGAGCCCGGATGCTCCGCCAAAAATGCGAGGCAATCGGCCATGGTGTTCGCAACGATGCGCTTGGCACCGCGGCCCTTTTTGATGGCCTTGATCTCGCCCGATTTCCACTCCGGCGAAACGGCCAGGCGAATGTTGAGCATCTGCGTCAGCTGGCCGGCGAGCTTGGGGGCGCGGCCGTTTTTGACCAGGTTCTCGAGCGTGCGAGGAATCAGCAGCAGGTGTGCGTCGGGTAGCGTCGCGCGGATCTGCGCCTCGGTCTCGTCCAGGCTGCGACCGTCCTCGCGCATGGCGAGCGCGTACTCCACCAGCAGGCCCTCGGCACCCGAGCCTGTGCGCGAATCGATGCAGCGCACGTCGAGCTCGTGGGTCTCGGCGACCAGACATGCGTTGGAATAGCAGGCGGACCACTCGCTGCACAGCGAGATGAAGATGGCGTTATCGTGGCCATCGGCGCGCATGCGGTCAAAGAGTGCCTTGAACTCGCCGGCGCTCGGCTGCGAGGTGTGCGGCAACTGCTCGGCGCCGGCCATGCGGGTGACGTATTCCTCGGCGGTAATCTGCACCTGGTCGAGCAGGTCCTCGCCCTCGATAATCACATGCAGCGGAATCACGTAAATGCCGAGCTCTTGGGCGCGGGCGGGGGAGATGTCCGACGTGGAGTCGGTTATGATGGCAAAAGACATAATTGCACCTTTCGTTGGGGCGCGGCAGCGCCGCCTTCTGAAAGCAAAGTGCGACAAGTATAGTGGAGTTGCTCTACATTGCTAGGTTCAATTGTTGAATAGTCAACAGTTTGAAGCGGTGGTGTGGAAATCATCAACTGGGGAAGAGGGGTGCCGATGGCGGCATTGCAACTTTGCGAGCGGCCGGTTGTGCTGTTCGATTTTGACGGCACGGTGGCCGATACGGGTCGGGCAGTGATGACCTCGACGCGCAAGACGCTGGCTGCGCGCGGGTTTTCGGAGGCGCGGATGGGTGACCTGCGCCGCATGATCGGGCCTCCGCTGTGGAAGAGCTTCCACGACTTTTACGGCTTTACGCGCGAGGAGGCTCTCGTGGTGGCCGACGAGTACCGTGCCTTTTTTGACGAGCTAGGACCGGAAGAGTACCCAGTGTTCGATGGGATCCCCGAGCTGCTCGACGGGCTGGCCGCCCAGGGCAAGCGTATGGCCGTGGCGACGTCTCGCATGGAGGCGAAGTGTATTGACATGGTGCATGAGCTGGGGCTTTGCCAGTTCGAAGCCGTGGTTGGCATGAATCCGCCTCAGGGACGCGAGACCAAGGCCGATTCGGTCCGCGACGCCCTGGCGGCGCTTGGCGCGACTGCCGACGAGGCCGTGATGATTGGCGACCGTTTTAACGATGTGGAGGGCGCGCACGCGATGGGCGTGCCGTGCGTCGGCATCTATTCGGGCGCAGCGGCGCCGGGTGAGCATGAGGCCGCGGGCGCCGATGCGGTGGTGCACTCGGTGGCCGAGCTTGCTAAACTTTTCGCTATATAAGTATGTGATGTGAGGGGCGGGCACGCTCGCCGCTCATTGGTAAGGAGGTCGTCCATGAATCAGGTGGAGCAGAGCGTCGCTGAGTATGTCGACGAGGTCTGGGAGGATGTCGTCGCCGATATTGAGCAGCTGGTGAGTTATCCGTCCGTGGCAGTTTCTGCCGATGCGGAGCCCGGCGCGCCGTTTGGCCGCCCGGTCCGTGACGCGCTCGATTGCGCGCTCGGCATTGCGCAAAAGCTCGGCTACCAGACGAGCGACGACGAGGGCTATGTGGGCATTGCCGATATCCCGGGCCGCGGCGACAAGCAGCTCGCGACCATTTGCCATGTGGACGTGGTGCCCGCCGGCCCCGGCTGGAACACCGACCCGTTTGCGATGGAGCGTCGCGAGGGCTGGCTGCTTGGCCGCGGCGTTATCGACGACAAGGGTCCTGCCGTGCTGTCACTCTACGCCGGTGCCTATCTGCTCAAGCACGGTATTACCCCACGCTACACCTTCCGCGCGCTGCTGGGCTGCGATGAGGAAGTGGGCATGTCCGACGTTCACCATTATCTGGAGAACCACGCGAACCCCGACTTTCTGTTTACGCCCGATGCCGAGTTCCCGGTCTGCAATGCCGAGAAGGGTCAGTTTGGGGCGACGTTTGTGAGCTCCAAGATCGACGGCGGGCGCATCGTGTCGTGGAGTGGTGCCGAGGCGAGCAACGCCATTCCGTCGCAGTCTATTTGCGAGCTTGCGATTGCCGCCGATGAGCTGCCTGCCCCGGTCGAGAACGCTGACCGCCTGGAGATCACAGCACTCGATAACGGGCATGCGCAGATTTTCGCCCACGGTATTGGTGGCCATGCTTCAATGCCCGAGGGCACTATCAATGCCGTCGGTCTGATCGTGGCGTATCTGCGCGAGGCCGAGGACACGTTTGGCGCCCGTGACGAGCGCTTGCTGACGCCTGCCGAGCACGAGTTCGTCAAATTCTTGGCCTTTGTGCACGCGGATGCCTATGGTCGCGGCTTGGGAATCGATGCGACGAACGCGGCGTTTGGCCCGCTCACGTGCAACCCCGGCGTCATCCGCGTGGTGGATGGCCACATTGAGCAGGTCATTGACGTGCGCTTCCCCGACAGCACGAGTGCCGATACCATCCGCGAGCAGCTCGAGCCGCTCGTGGGCCGCTTTGGCGTGACGTGCCGTGTGGGTCGTGCCAAGGTGCCGTTCTCGGTCTCTGCCGACGATCCGGCCGTGAAGGCGCTTATCGATACCTATAACGAGTTTACGGGCAAGCATGCTGAGCCCTTTGCCATGGGCGGCGGCACGTACGCGCGCAACTTTGCCCGCGCCGTGTCGTTTGGCCCCGAGGAGACCGGCCTGGAGCTGCCCGCGTGGGGCGGCCAGATGCACGGCCCCAACGAGTGCGCCAACGAGGAACAGCTCAAGCAGGCGCTCAAGATTTATATCGTGGCGATCCTCCGTTTGAATGAATTAGAGCTTTAAGGTTTCGCGGTTTCCCAATCTAAGTTGCGGTGGAATAGTTCCTAAAATGGGCCATTTGATGGCCAAGCAGGAACTATTTCACCGCAACTTTGTTTTTATTGGTGTAAAAGGTGCGCCATGCTTGGGTGGGGATTGTTATCCGTTTGTAAAGGCTGGACAGAGCTTGCGGTAAGGGTCTATCAGATGCCCGTAAAAAACCGCAGTTGGCGCGGGCGCTGCCCGGTCGGGGCCGTATCTTTCCAAACAGCAAAGCGGGCAGGGTGCCCGCGAGTCGCATGTATGAAAGGAAGATCATGCTCGATCAGGCTTATTCTCGTCGTCAGTTCCTCGGCCTCGCTGGTGGTCTTGCCAGCATCGTCGGTCTCGGTCTCGTTGGTTGCGGCGGCTCCAACGCCGCCAACACCGCTGCTGAGGGCAGCGCCGCTGCTGCCGAGTCCGTCTCGGGCGAGGTGACCTACGACGGCGCTTCCTCGTTCCAGGCTCTCGTCGAGACTGCTGCCGAGAAGTTCATGGATGCCAACCCGGACGTCTCCGTCTCTGGCTCGGGTAACGGTTCGGGCAAGGGCCTGACCGCTGTCGCCGCCGGCACCGTCACTATCGGTAACTCCGACGTCTTCGCCGAGACCAAGCTCGAGGCCGACCAGGTCAAGAACCTCGTCGACCACGAGGTCGCCGTCGTGGGCATGGGCCCCGTCGTCTCCAAGAACGTCAAGGTCGACGACCTGTCCCTCGAGCAGCTCAAGGGTATCTTCTCCGGCCAGATCACCAACTGGAAGGAGGTCGGCGGCGACGACGCCAAGATCGTCGTTCTCAACCGCAAGGCCGGCTCCGGCACCCGCGCCACCTTCGAGGCCGCCGTCTTTGGCGACGAGGCCGTCGACTTTAAGGGCGACGCCGAGCTCGACAAGTCCGGCGATGTCCAGACTCAGATGGGCAGCACCGACAATGCCATCTCCTACCTCGACTTCTCGCACTTCGACGACTCCAAGTTCAACGCCATCAAGGTCGAGGGCGTGGAGCCCAAGAGCGCAAACGTCACCGACGACTCCTTCAAGATCTGGGCGACCGAGCACATGTACTGCTCCAAGGACGCCGACGAGGCCACCAAGGCCTTCCTGGAGTTCATGCTTTCCGACGACGTCCAGGGCAAGCTCGTCGAGGAGCAGGGCTTTATCCCCGTCTCTGCTATGAAGGTCGTCAAGGACGCCAGCGGCAAGGTCTCCGCTAAATAAGTAATCGCCCCGGAAAGGTTTGCAATGGCAAAACAGCTGCCAAAGCGCGACCTTGAGAACGTGGGCCTGGGCGTCACGGGTGCGTGCGTAGCGCTCGTGACGCTTGTCGTTGCCGCGCTCATCTTTATGGTCGCCCAAAAGGGCCTCTCGGCTTTTGTCAAGGACGGCGTCTCGGTCGTCGAGTTCTTTGCCGGCACCAAGTGGGACCTGGCCAACACAGCCGAAAACGGCCTGCCTTATACCGGCGCCCTGCCCCTGATCGTCACCTCGTTTGCGGTCATGGTGCTCTCCACGCTTATCGCGCTGCCCATCGCCATCGGCTCTGCCATCTTTGCGGTCGAGATCCAGCCTAAGTTTGGTTCCAAGATCTTTCAGCCGCTTATTGAGCTTTTGACCGGCATTCCCTCGGTCGTCTTTGGCCTGATCGGCTTTCACGTGGTCGTCGGTCTTATGAAGAGCGTTTTCCACGTGAGCACGGGTCTGGGTATCTTGCCCGGCGCTATCGTGCTGGCAGTCATGATTCTGCCGACGATGACCACGCTTTCGGTCGATGGCCTGCGCGCTGTGCCCGACAGCTACCGTCAGGGCTCGCTCGCGCTGGGCTACACCCGCTGGCAGACCATCTGGCACGTGGTGCTCAAGTCCGCCATGCCGTCGCTCATGACCGCGGTCATCCTTGGCATGACCCGCGCCTTTGGCGAAACGCTCGCCGTGCGCATGGTTATCGGCGGCATCGAGGCCATGCCGACGTCGCTGCTGTCGCCGGCGTCTACCATCACCACCACGCTCACCACGTCCATGGCGGTCTATGCCGAGGGCTCGGCGCAGGACGACGTCCTGTGGGCGCTCGGTCTGCTGCTGATGGGCATGAGCCTCATCTTCATCCTGATCATCCATCTCATTGGCCGCAAGGGGGCGAAGGCTCGTGGCTAGCATGCGCATCCATATCGACGAGGCAAGACTCGGGCGTGTCCAAAAGCAGGACCGCATCGCCACGGGCGTGCTGACGGCAATTGTCGCCATCGTCATGCTCATCGTCGTCTCCATGGTGGCCTACATCCTGTTCGAGGGTATCTCGACGCTGTTCCAGCCGGGCTTTCTCACGCAGCCCGCACGCGCCAACGGAACGCAGGGCGGCGTGCTCTACCAGCTGTTCGACTCGTTCTATCTGCTGCTGATTACCCTGATCATCTCGGTGCCCATCAGCCTGGGCGGCGCGGTCTTCCTAGTTGAATACGCGCCCGACGGTCCCATTCGCGACATCGCCTCGACCGCCATCGAGACGTTGTCTTCGCTGCCCTCCATCGTCGTCGGCATGTTCGGCTTTCTGGTGTTCTCGGTGCAGCTGGGCTGGAAGTACTCCATCATCTCCGGCGCCGTCGCGCTCACCATGTTCAACATCCCCATCCTGGTGCGCGTGATTCAGCAGGCGCTCGAGGACGTGCCGCAGGCCCAGCGCGATGCGTGCCTGGCCATGGGCCTCACTCGCTGGGAGGCCACACTGCACATCCTGATTCCCGAGGCCATGCCCGCCATCGTGACCGGCATCGTGCTTTCGGCCGGCCGCGTGTTTGGCGAGGCCGCGGCGCTGCTCTTTACCTCGGGCATGAGCTCGCCGGTCCGCCTCAACTTCTTGAGCTTTAACCTGTCGAGCCCCACCTGCGCCTGGAACGTGTTCCGTCCCGGCGAGTCGCTGGCCGTGCACATCTACAAGATCTATGGCGAGGGCAGCCCCGAGGCCCAGCAGATCGTCTGGGGCACCGCGGCACTGCTGATGATTTGCGTGCTGCTGTTTAACGTAGTCGCCCGTATCGTGGGCAAGCAACTGGCAAGGAAGATGACGGCCGAATGAGCGATATGAATGCAACGCCCGCAACCGAGGCGGCCACGTCCGACACCCCCCAGGACTTTCTGTCGAGCGTGGGGGAGAGCGAGAGGCGCGTGCGCGTGAGCGGCAAGGCCGTGAGCGACGAGGTCGTGCTCTCCGCCAAGGACGTCAACGTGTACTATGGCGACCACCATGCGCTGCACAATACGTCGCTCGACTTCCACAAGGGTGAGATCACGGCGCTCATCGGGCCTTCGGGCTGCGGCAAGTCGACCTTCTTGCGTAGCCTCAACCTGATGAATCGCGAGATTCGCCGCTGTCGCGTGGAGGGCGAGATCAACTACCGCGGGCGCAACGTGAACACCAAGACCGAGAACACGTACGAGCTGCGTCGCTCCATCGGCATGGTGTTCCAGCAGCCCAACCCCTTCCGCAAGTCCATTCGCGACAACATCACCTTTGCGCCCAAGCGCCACGGCATCACCGACCGTGACGAGCTCGACCGCATGGTCGAGGAAAGTCTGCGCGGTGCCGCGCTGTGGGACGAGGTCAAAGACAAGCTCGACAAGAGCGCCTACGCGCTTTCGGGCGGTCAGCAGCAGCGTCTGTGCATTGCGCGCACGCTGGCGCTCAACCCCGACGTGATCCTGTTCGACGAGCCCTGCTCGGCGCTCGACCCCATCTCGACGTTGGCGATCGAGGACCTGATGTCGTCGATCGTTGCCGACCGTGCCATCGTCATCGTGACGCACAACATGGAGCAGGCGTCGCGCGTGTCCAACCGCACGGCGTTCTTCTACATGGGCGATATGGTCGAGTACGACGAGACCGACGAGATTTTCCAACGGCCCAAGGATAAGCGGCTGAATGATTACCTCACCGGCATGTTCTCCTAGTCCGGGACATGCTTGAGGCCCGCGGCGGCCACGGTTGTCGCGGGACTGATTGGAGAGGCGGGTCATCTCTTTTGCGAGATGGCCCGCCTTTTTGCTCTGCGACCGAAACGACCACCACAAAGTGGACAGGCACCTTCGTGGTGGTTTGGGGTGGGGCTCGCTGCTATCATGGACAACGTTGAATTTCTACGAAGGAGCAGGGCATATGGCGATTCTTTTGGGATGCGATTCCATCAGCCTAGAGTTTCCCACCAAGCATATTTTCGATAGCGTGACGCTCGGCGTGGGCGAGGGCGACCGCATTGGTATCGTCGGTAAAAACGGCGACGGCAAGTCGACGCTGCTGAGTGTACTCGCCGGCACGCTGGAACCCGACGACGGCCGCGTGACGCACCGCCGCGGCACGACGATCGGATTGCTCGGCCAAAAGGACCAGCTTGTCGACACCGATACCGTGCATCATGCCGTTGTGGGCGACACGCCTGAGTACGAGTGGGCGTCGAGCCCGCGTACGCGCCAGATTCTGGCCGGTCTTATTAGCGATGTGCCCTGGGAGGGCATGGTGGGCGAGCTCTCGGGCGGTCAGCGCCGTCGCGTGGACCTCGCGCGCCTGCTGATCGGCGACTACGACGTGCTCATGCTCGACGAGCCCACCAACCACTTGGACATGCGCACAATCAACTGGCTTGCGCGTCACTTAAAGGCCCGCTGGCAGCGCGGCCAGGGCGCCATGCTCGTGGTCACGCACGACCGCTGGTTCTTGGACGAGGTCTGCACCAGCATGTGGGAGGTCCACGACGGCCAGGTCGATCCCTTCGAGGGCGGCTACTCGGCATATATCCTGCAGCGCGTGGAGCGCGACCGCATGGCCGCCGTCACCGAGGAGCGCCGCCGCAACATGGCGCGCAAGGAGCTCGCGTGGCTGAGCCGCGGCGCCCAGGCCCGTTCCACCAAGCCCAAGTTTCGCGTGGATGCCGCTCGCGAGCTGATCGCCGACGTGCCGCCCGTGCGTGACGAGCTGGAGCTCAAGCGCCTTGCCGTGAGCCGCCTAGGCAAGCAGGTCATCGATGTCATCGACGTGGATGCCGGCTATGCGGATACCGATGGTGCGCCCAAGCAGGTGCTCACCGATGTGACCTGGCTCATCGGCGCGGGCGACCGCTATGGTCTTTTGGGCGAGAACGGCGCCGGCAAGTCGACCTTGCTCGACGTGATCCAGGGCAAGATCGCGCCCCTGCGCGGCCGCGTGAAGATTGGCCAGACGGTGCGCTTTGGCGTGCTGTCGCAGCAGCTCGAGGAGCTCGAGCCCTACATGGGCGACACGATTCGCGAGGTGCTCAGCCACTATAAGAAGTACTACGTCATTGACGGCAAGGAGACTTCGCCCGAGAAGCTCTGCGAGCGTCTGGGCTTTACGACGCAGCAGCTCTGGAGCCGCATCGGCGATCTTTCGGGCGGTCAGCGCCGCCGCCTGTCGCTGCTACTGACAATCCTGGACGAGCCCAACGTGCTCATCCTGGACGAGCCCGGCAACGACCTGGATACCGACATGCTGGCGATTGTCGAGGACTTGCTGGACGGCTGGCCGGGCACGCTGATCCTGGTGACGCACGACCGCTTCTTGATGGAGCGCGTGACCGACCAGCAGTGGGCGCTGCTCGACGGCCACCTGACGCATATGCCCGGCGGCGTGGACCAGTACCTGCGCCTGTGCAACGCTACTGCCGAGGGCGAGCCCGTGGGCGCACCGAGTGCCAAGACCGGCACGTTCGACACCGGCGCCGCAGCGGTTGCGGCCGAAAAGCCCAAGACGAGCGGGCAGCCCAACGGTCTTTCCAACGCCGAGCGCCAGAAGCTCCGCCGCGAGGTGAGCTCGCTCGAGCGCAAGATGGAGACGCAGCGCGCTCGCGTGGAGGAGGCCGAGGCTGCGATGGCTCAGGTCGATCCCACCAACTACACGGCGCTGGGCGAGCAGCAGGCAAAGATCGACGAGGCCCACGCCGCCATGGGCGAGCTGGAGATGGCATGGCTCGAGGCGAGCGAAAAGCTCGAGGGCGAGGAGTAGACGAGGATGATCAAAGCCGCGTTTTTCGATATCGACGGCACGCTGCTGAGCTTTAAGACGCACCGGATTCCGGCGTCGGCGCAGCGGGTGCTCGATAGCTTTCACGAGCAGGGGATCGCATGCGTGATTGCTACGGGTCGCCCGACCTACCAGATGCCCGATTGGCTGTTCGACTTGGGTTGGGATGCGTACATTACGCTTTCGGGCCAGCGCTGCTTTGATGCCGAGGGGGTTTACCGCAGCTGTCCGATTGACCCGGACGACGTTGCGGTGATCGTGGGCCAGGTGGCCGAGGGGCGCTACGACTCGCTGTGCATGCAGGGCGAGAATTCGTTTGTGAACCGCCTGTCCGAGCGCGTGGTGACGGCTGGCAGTAACGCGGGGATTGTCTACCATGAGGAGCCGTTTGAGCACGCCTTTGACGCGCCGGTCTACCAGTTTTGCGCCTTTGTTGATCCGGCCGACGAGCATATCGTGACCGATTCCGTGTCGCATTCGCTCACTACGCGCTGGTGCGATCTGTTCTGCGATATTATTCCCGCTAACGGCGGCAAGGACCTGGGCGTGGCGGCGACGCTGGAGCGCTTGGGCATCGACGCGAGCGAGGCGATCGCCTTTGGCGACGGCGAGAACGACCTGTCGATGTTCTCGGCCGTGGGCACAAGTGTGGCCATGGGCAACGCGCAGGATACCGTGAAGGCCGCGGCGACCTACGTTACGACCGCCGTAGACGACGACGGCATTTACAACGCCGCCAAGCACTTTGGGCTACTGTAGCTGCGGCCGGCACTTAGGGACGTTCCTTTTCTGCCGGCAGCTGGGGACGCTCCTTGCGGGGCGTCCCCATTTTGTTTTCGTCCCGCATGTTTTGTGAAACACGGCTAACTTTTAGGCAAAGTAGTAAGACATGGGCAACTTTTGCGGTAAAGTAAATCAAGCAAAAGTATCCAAAGGCTAACTAGAAGCCATCGCGAAAGGCGGCCCATGGCCCTGCGTGAATCCGGAGAAGACTATCTCGAATCGATCTACGTTCTATCGGAACGTCAGGGCATCGTGCGCTCAATCGACGTCGCCGAATACCTGGGCGTGACCAAGGCGAGCGTTTCCAAGGCCATGGCGACGCTGGAAAGCAACGGCTATGTCGAAATGGGCAAGCGCGACGTTCATCTGACGGAGCGTGGTCTGGAGGTCGCTCGCCAAATGTGGGAGCGTCACTGCTTTTTCGTGGGGCTGCTGGAGGATGCGGGTGTTTCGGCTGAGGTCGCGTCGCAAGAGGGCTGCCACATGGAGCACTGCCTGAGCGAGGAAAGCTTTGAGAAGCTGAGGGCGATGCTGGGACGGGACAGCGACCGGGACCAGTAGCCCCGCCAACCAAGTCCAACTCAGACAAGGAACCCCGCCACCAAGCGATGCCCAAGAACCGCCAGCAACGTTACCGCAGGCCGGGACCGGGCTTGGTTTTTGAAAACACTCCGCAGACCAGAAGCGCCCCCGTTCGTAGCTCCGAAGGAGCAGAACGGGGGCGCTTCATTGGTCGAGGACGTTTTCAAAACCAAGCCCGGTCCCGGCCGGAGGGACCACAGGCGCTACAGGTTCTTGACACCCATCGCGCGCATGGCGTTCAGGATGGCGATGATCGCCACGCCCACGTCGCCAAAGACGGCAAGCCACATACTGGCGATGCCCAGCGCCGCGAGCACCAGAATCAGCAGCTTAATGCCCAGTGCAAAGATGATGTTCTGCCAAACGATCGTCATGGTCTTGCGCGCCACGCGGATCGCGCGGGAAATGTTGGACGGCTTGTCGTCCATCAGCACCACGTCGGCGGCCTCGATCGCGGCGTCGGAGCCCATGGCGCCCATGGCAATGCCCACATCGGCGCGCGTAAGCACAGGAGCGTCGTTGATACCGTCGCCGACAAAGGCGAGCTTGCCCTTGCCACTTTCGGCCGCGAGTAGCGCCTCAACGCGCTCGACCTTGTCGCCCGGCAGGAGCTGCGCGTGGAACTCGTCGAGACCGAGTTGCTTGGCCACAGACGCTGCAACCTCCTCGCGGTCGCCCGTGAGCATGACGGTGCGGTTGATACCGGCGGCATGCAGGTCGCGAATCGTTTGCTCCGCATCGGCCTTAACGGTGTCTGCAATCACGATGTGGCCGGCGTACACGCCGTCAACGAGCACGTGGAGGATCGTGCCGACAACCTCACAGTCCGGTGCTTCAACGCCGGCCGCGGCGAGCATCTTGGCGTTGCCAACGACGACGTGCTTGCCGTCGATGGTTGCCGTCACGCCGTGGCCCGCGTCGTTGGCGGAGTCGCTCACGCGCTTGGGGTCGACCTCGCCCTGGTAGGCGTCGCGCACGGACTGCGCGATGGGGTGATCGAAGAACGACTCAGCAAGGGCTGCGACTTCGAGCAGCGACTGCTCGGTATAGCCAGCCTCGGGGTGCACCGCGACGACTGAGAACGTGCCGTTGGTGAGGGTGCCCGTTTTGTCGAAGACGATGGTGTCCACGTCGGCGAGCGTCTCGAGGTAGTTGGAGCCCTTGATGAGAACGCCCAGCTTGGACGCGCCGCCGATGCCGCCAAAGAAACTCAACGGTACGCTGATCACGAGGGCGCACGGGCAGCTGACGACCAGGAAGGTCAGGCCGCGCAGGATCCAATCGGACCAAGCGCCAGTCACCAGGCCGCCGCCAAGCGCGAGCACCGCGGCAGCGCCAGTGACGGCGGGGGTGTAGACGCGGGCAAAGCGCGTGATGAAGTTCTCGGTGCGCGCCTTCTTTTCGCTGGCATTCTCCACGAGCTCCAGAACACGCGCGACGGTTGACTCGCCAAAGGGCTTGGTGGTGCGCACGTGGATGAGGCCCGTCATGTTGATGCAGCCGCTGATGATATCGTCGCCGGTCTTGGCGGGGCGGGGGACTGACTCGCCCGTGAGCGCGGCGGTGTCGAGCTGGGTTTCGCCCTCGACGATGACGCCGTCGATAGGCACGCGCTCGCCGGGCTTGACCACGATCACGGTGCCGACGGCGATGTCATCGGGAAAGACCTGTTCGAGTGTGCCGTCGGCTTGCTCGACGTTAGCGTAGTCGGGCGCGATGTCCATCATGGCACTGATCGACTTGCGGCTCTTGCCCACGGCGTATGCCTGGAACAGCTCGCCGACCTGGTAGAACAGCATGACAGCGGCGCCTTCGGCCATGTGCGGGTCGGTGTCGGGGAAGAGCACCATGGCAAACGCGCCGATGGTCGCGACGGCCATGAGGAAGCTCTCGTCGAAGGCCTTGCCGCGGCGGATGTTGTTGAACGCCTTTTGGAGCACGTCGTAGCCGGCAATTAGGAACGGCACCAGGAACAGCACGAAGCTGGCGTAGATGTCACCCGGGGTGCCGAATGCGGCGGTAAGGGTACCGAGCTCGTCGAGGGCGTACACCACCGCAAAAATGCCTAGCGCTACCAGGATACGGTTGCGCTTATGCTCAAGGGACTCTTTCTTCTTGCGCTTCTTCTTTTTCTTTTTGGGATCGGCGGCTGCCATGATTCAAACCTCCCATTTGAGTGTATGAACACTCGCTCATATAATTTCGCGAGCAAAGGCCGCGGCAAGCGCGGCCTTGCAGGTCAACGTATGCGCGGGTTAGAGAATGATCTCGCAGTCCGGCTCGGCGTCGGCGGTGAACTCAACGACGCGGTCCAGGACCTCGTCGAACTCGGCGTCGTCCGCCTCGAGCGTCAGCTTCTGGGTCATAAAGTTGACCGAAACGGACTTGACGCCATCGAGCTTAGTCAGCTCGTCCTGAAGTTCACGCGCGCAGTTGGCGCAATCGATCTCGTCGAGCTTGAACTGCTTTTTCATGGTGGGTTCCTTTCCCTGTGTTAGCGGTCTGGGCGCCGGCCGCGCTGATACCGTGGTTGATTGCTATTCGCAGATATGGCTCATGCCCTGGTTAAGCATGGTGTAGACGTGATCGTCGGCGAGCGAGTAGAGGATATTGCGGCCGTCGCGGCGGAACTTGACCAGGTGCGACTGCTTGAGCGTGCGCAGCTGGTGCGACACCGCGGACTGCGAGGTCGCGGTCGCCTCGGCGATGTCAGCCACGCAGAGCTCCCGGCCCATGAGGGCGTAGAGGATCTTGATGCGCGTGGTGTCGCTGAAGACCTTGAACAGGTCGGCAAGGTCGTAGAGAAGCTCCTCGTCGGGAAGGTCCTCGGGCGAGCAGGTGGTGGTGATCACGGGCTCGGTGGCCTCGATGTCGGGCTTTGTTTCATCTGCGTGGTCGCTCATTGCAATATCCTTTCATATGAACATGCGCTCATATAACTTACTTCCAAGTATATGAGCGCATGTTCATATGTCAATACTATTTACGTTAATTTCGATGACTGCTTGCCGCCTCTGCGATTTTCTGCGGGTTGGGAGACATCGACGCAATGCTCGCCAACATATTTCGAGATGTTCGGCCAGCATGCTAAGAAAGCCACCTTGAGAAGCATTAGAACTGTTCATATTTGTACTTTATCGTGTTAAATACCGCGAGAATCAGTTCTTCCTCTACGGGAGTTCCTGCAGAATCAGTTTTATCTAAAGTTATATTGAGCATTGCTGCAGCCAATCTGGCACATCGGTGGCCGAATAAGTCGAAAAATGTAGGTGGACATCCGCAGAGATCGCCTTTAGAAGAGCGAATTCTCAATTAGATCAATAATCGTGTCGTCTTCCGTGCGGTTTTCATCGATTTTTGCGAACATGTCGCATTCCCAAGGCCCATTGATTTCCTCAGCAAGGGCCCCGACGTGTTGCATGTCGTCGGGTTCTGGCACATCGTTGATGCTCGGGTCATCAGCTTGCGGATATTGGCTTGCAATTTCGCGCTTGGCGGCCTCTTCTTCTTTGAGTGTCTCCAGGACGCGGCGACCGTATTCGAAGTAGCGCCGCAAGACAAATTGACGAAGAGTTTCTTGCAGGATGGCGAAGTTATCCGGGAGTCGACCGGGCCATATCTTCTCGCGAATGCGAATCGCTTCCATGACCCGCCTAAAAGCGGACTGCTTGAAAAACGAATGACGACTAACTGTGATAACGGCATATCCCATGTTTCGCAGCGTGTTTCGGCGTTCCTCGTCAATTGATTGCTGTTCGGGCTCGTCGTGGTAAAAGCCGTTGTATTCGATATCGGTCATCGAATTTTCGAGCAGCGCGTCGAGGTAGAAAACCGTCCGTCGCGTTAGGGCGGCGTATCTTTTGGGGACTGGGATCGGATAGTCCGTTTTGATAACGCGTATGGCTAAGCCACCCATTGACTTGGGCATTGTCAGCATCATGACAAACGCCGTTTCGAGTGGGGAGCGACAGCCTTCGCGTACATAAGAAAGTGCCTTAAGTGCTTTATTAGATCCACGATACCCCGATGCCTCTGAAAAGAAGGCTCTGAGCTCTTCAACGCTGGTTAGGGCTGGGCGCTCGCGATATTGAGTTTCGTCGGACGTTCCAAGCGCGTAGGAGCCGCAGATTTCAAAGTAATACTCAACGAGCTCCGAAAGGTTGAGGTCGGCTGCTGCTTCTAACGCGCACAGCTTGATATCGACGATGTAGACGTTCGGCTCGAGTTCTAGGTAGCTTTCTGCATCAAACGTATAGCGCGTGCAGTGGCAGATGCAGCCCTTGCGGTGCCTTTTGGCATTATTGGAAAACGTCAGCACATGGATGCTTTCAGAATCGACATTCTTTCTGTTGAGCCATGCTCGCGCCGCTTCCAGGTTGGACGTGGTCGGCGCAGACACCTTGATCTTTTCCATAGATATGGGATCGGTCGCGTGGCTTGCGAGCGAGTTGACTGTTTGGTATACAGCGCGTGCCGTGGTATGTGACAGAACGATTCCCATACGCGCATGATGGCATAGCGGACGCCATATACGCTCGAAACTTCGGGCAACGGTATTGGGGCGCGGCTTATCTTCTGCGAACGGTGGGTTTTTGAGCTGTCGTATTGAGGGGGGGGCAGCTTCGGCTGGGGAGGTTTCTGTCGGCTGCCCCATTTTGGTGAACTTTAGTTGCGGATTCGTAGCTTCTAAGCGTTTTTGCCGACCGCTCAGATGCCTCACCAACATAATTTGAGTTATTCGGCCTTATCCTATACGAATGGTGCGATCGCAACGTCCTATTCGAATTGATTCAGGTAGATTTATAGGGCTTGGTTGCGAAATTGGGGCGACTATAGCGCTCGATTGCGGTTCAAGGGGCCTTGACTAGTGGTTCAGCTGGCCGAACAACTCGAAAAATGTAGGTGGGCCAACCTGCCGACTATGTGAAGCACGCGAATTTGCTCGTTTTGATGCAAACTAGGGTGCAGCCATAAGACTGCGCCCTAGTTTACTGCGTGCCGGTGCGTCCAGACGGATTGCACTGTGCCTGGCAGGCGCTCCCGCAGATGGATCGGTTATTTTGCAAACAGGTTCTTGAGGTTGAACTCGGCCTGTACCGTGCGGAGCATGAGGTCGGTGTCGTCCAAGCCCAGGTGCTGCTCGTTGGCGTCGGCGGCGAGGGTTCCACGGCGGCGCGCCCAGTTCTCGAGCGCGGCTGGGGCGGACTCGCGGGGGAGCGAGCGCACGTCGGCGTCCAGGCTGCGGCAGATCTGGCGCGAGTCGATGACGATGATCTTGCCGGCGCGGCGTGCCTCGGCGTAGCCGTCCAGGTGGATCTTGAACCAGCTGTCCTCAAAGGCGGCGTTGTGTGCCATGTACGGGTACTTCTTCATAAGCTTGAGCAGCTGCTTTTGCAGCTCTTTGTTCTCGCGGAACGGCTTTTTGCCGTCGATGTCGTCCCAGGTGATGTGGTGGATATTCGACAACGGCACATCCTCGCCGCGGTAGATGTCGGGCAGGCCGCAGTAGTGTGCCTCGGCGTCATGCGGGACGGCGTCGCTGGTGAGCTCCATGATCTCCCAGCCCACGTTGATGATATAGCCGCGCTCGGGTGCACGGCCGGTGGTCTCGATGTCGATACCGAGCACGGTGCCCTGGATGGGCTTGCGGGCGTAGGCCACGCCGAGCGCGTCGCGGTCGCCGCGGATTTCGCGCATAACGGACGCGGCGGTGCGCTTTTGCATCTTGCCGATGGCGGCGCAGGTGTCGGCATCGGACAGGCCGCGCGAGAGCGTCGCGGGCGTCACGTTGCGCAGACGCGCCTCGCCAATCTGGTCGCACAGGTCGCGGTTGCGGTCGGCCAGGTCGCGCACGGTGGCAAAGTCGAAGCCGGGGTCGCCCTCGGCGGTAAAGTACTCGGTCTCGAGCACCTTGAGGGCCTCCTCGCCCTTCTGGCGCTCGGACTCCATGGCGCCGTGGTCGCCGTAGATAAACATGGGGATAAACGGCTGGCGCTCGTATTCGAGTGCTTGCGATACGTTCATATGCTACTCCTTGGACGGGCCGCGTTGTGCGGCTCGAGGTTACTGAGTTATGGCGAGATGATAGTTTACCATAGGCAACTATTGGCACCGCGCCCGGGACAACTACAATACCCTAGTTGACCGCTAGGACTTTTACAATGCTGCCGAAAGACACGAAAGGTTCCATCCGTCATGGATTTACTGATTGATATTCTGCTCGACGCCGGCAAGGACACGCTGTCGCTGGTGCCGTTTTTGTTGGTGACGTATCTTGCTCTCGAGACACTTGAGCACGTTGCGGGCGACCGCGTCAACGGCGCTATCAAGCGCGCCGGCGCTGCGGGTCCCGTGGTTGGCTCGCTGCTGGGCATGGTGCCGCAGTGCGGATTTTCGGCCATGGCAGCAACGCTGTACGCCGGCCGTGTCGTGACCTTGGGCACGTTGGTGGCGGTGTTCCTTTCGACCTCCGATGAGATGCTGCCGCTGTTGCTTGCCGAGCAGGTTCCCGTGCAGACTATGGCGATGCTTTTGGCTTCGAAAGCGCTGATCGCACTGGTCACGGGTTTTATCGTGGACGCTGCCATTCGCGGCCTGCGCCGTAACGCCCGCGCGCACGCGGCGATTCGCCGTACCGTGCTGGGAACCGCGGCCAACCCGGCCCACGTGAACTGCGCGCACGACGACCACAGCGGCGGTGACATCATCGACGAGGTGGCCGAGGCAGGCGTGAGCGCCGACCACATCCACGAGCTGTGCGAGCGCGACCATTGCGGTTGTGATGAAGACGAGGACGAGCACGAACACGGACATGGCCACGATCACGGTCATGAGGGCGAACATGAACACCATGATGGTCACGGTCACTCTCACTCCCACGAAGGGACGCCTGTCCTGTCGATCATCCGCAGTGCGATCTCGCACACCGTGCAGGTCTCGGTATTCATTTTTCTGGTGACGCTGATTCTGGTCGCCGTGCTCGAGACGTTCGGCGAGTCCGCGATCGAGCAGTTCCTGCGCGGCAACGAGACACTCGCTGTCCTGGGTTCGGCGCTTGTCGGGCTTATTCCCAATTGCTCGGCGAGCGTGGTCATTACACAGCTGTATCTGGAAGGCGCGCTGCAACTGGCGCCGATGCTCGCCGGCACGCTCATTTCCGCCGGCGTGGGTTATCTGGTGCTGTTCCGCACCAACCGCAGCGCCCGCGAAAATGCCGTGTTCCTGATCATGATGTACGTCATCGGCGCTGGCTGGGGCCTCATCCTCTCCGCCGTTGGCCTCTAAGTGGGCCTAAAAAATGGGCTTCAAATAGCCATGCTCAGCGCCTGCGCAATGCGGCGACGCATGGCATTTTGAAGCCCGTTTTTTGTTGAGCCATGGATTCCGGGCGCTCACACCGCTCAAAACAAAAAGGTAGATTTTAGGCATGTCTCAAAAATCTACCTTGGTTAGTGCAGCAACTCGGTGAGGTTGCGTTTAAAGCGGGCGCGGTCTTCGCTGGTAAATGCTGCCGGACCGCGAGTGCGTCCGCCGGCGCGGCGTACCTTCTTTTCCTCGTGGCGAATAAACAGCTGCATGTCGATAGTCGCCTTGTCGTACACGCGCCCGCGCACACCGATGGCGGCGGCATCGCGCCCGAGCACCATGCTCGCCAAGCCAATGTCCTGCGTCACGACCACGTCGCCCGCCTGCAGGCGTTCGACAATGGCAAAGTCGGCGCTGTCGGCGCCCACGCTCACGTCGAGCGTCGTGACCCAAAAGCCGCGTCGCGCGTGCTCGGCATCGCGCGGGTCGTCGCGGCGAATGTGTCGTTCCAGGTTTTGCGTGCTATTGCCGGCGATAACAACGGCGACGCCCGCCCGCCGCGCGCAGTCAATCGACTCGCGCGTGACCGGGCAGGCGTCGGCATCAATAAAGAGCGTTCGCGGCATCTAGTGCACCAGTTTGCCAAATTGAATGGCGCGAACAATGAGCGTTACGCCAAACACCAGCAGCGCGGCGCCACTAAAGATGACAAGCATCTTGGCCGACCACAGCGGATAGATAAACACGAACATGCCGGCGATGATGGAGAGTGCACCGCTCAGGATGGCAAGGGCGCGGTTGGACGAAAGCTCGGACTCCAGAATGGACATGACACCTTCGACAATCCAGCCAAAGCCGGCCACGATAACCACCATCGTGGTGAGTGTCGCGGTCGAGACAGCGCCCAAGTCGTTGCGCAGGATTATGACGCCGCCCAGGATAATGAGTAGGTTGGAGATGATGCTCGTCACGCGCCAGCCAGTGGGCAGCAGCGGCTCAAAAATGGCAGTGAACAGCCTGATGGCAGCGGTGATTACAAAGTAAAAACCCAGGACGGTCGTCAAAAAGACGAGGGACTTGGCGGGTGCAAAAAGCAGCGCGATGCCAGCAATGAGCGCCACGACGCCCGTGATGGCGTAGATCCAGCGCACGGCCTTGACGGCTTTGCCCGCCATACTTTTCTCGTCAAATCCAAACTGGCTCGATTTTTGGTCATCGTTCCTAAAGATACCCATAACGTCTCCTTTCCGTGCGGCGTAAGCCTTGATCGTTACAACCAGTATCGCTTAAAGGCGCTGGCGTATGGGTCGGGGAGGGCGAAACGTAACCCAAAGGTCCCGAATTGTTTCCGTTGTTCCCCACGTCGCGGTTTTCTATTCAACAGGTGTAGAACATTGCAGCCTGTTCGTTATTGCCTACGTTTTAGGTTAGATTTTCCTAAGGACAATTGGCTTGTATTGGGGGTCCCTATGAACGAAGCAGTTCCCGAGGCACCGTCGAGTGTCGAATCGATGGCAAAGCAAGGTTGCGAAAAGCTCGGTCTGGAAGCGTTTGATGCGCTGGTCCGTCGTGCCCGTACGTGCCGTCGCTTTGACGAGTCTATGCGCGTGCCGCGCGAGTTTTTGCTCGAGCTGGCGGAACTGGCGCACCTGGCTCCCTGCGGCGCCAATGCTCAGCGTCTGCGCTTTCACGTGGTGAGCGGTGCAGAGGACTGCGCGCGTGTATTTGACGAGCTTGCATGGGCCGGTGCGCTCAAGGATTGGCCGGGTCCCGATGAGGGCGAGCGCCCGACCGGCTACATCGCGATTCTTGCTGAGCGCGCCGTTCCGGGCAAGCCCGCCGCTCCCATTACCGATGTCGACACGGGCATTACCGCGCAGACGATGATGCTCGCCGCCCGCAGCGCCACGCCCGAGGTGGCAGCCTGCATGTTCAAGGCCTTTACGCCCCACGCGATCGATGCCATGGGGCTCGATAACGACAAGTATGAGCTCAAGCTGATCATGGCTTTTGGCGTGCCGGCCGAGACGCAGATGATCGATGCGATCGATTCCAACCCCGACGGCTCAATTAATTACTGGCGTGACGATGCGCAGGTGCACCACGTACCCAAGCGCCCGCTCGCCGACGTGCTGGTGTAGCTGAGCGTCACCGCGGCGTGATCAGACGGTAAACCACCACAAAGGTGCCTGTCCCCTTTGTGGTGGTACGAGGGGAGGGCGTGTGGCAGATCTGTATTTGGTGCGGCATGGGCAGACTGAGCTCAATGTGCAGAGCATTTTGCAGGGCTGGCACGATTCGCCGCTTACGGCGCGCGGGCGCGAGCAGGCGCTGACGGCGCGTACGGCGTTTGCGGCGCGTGGCGTGGCCTTTGATCATGTGTATTCCTCGCCGTTGGGCCGGGCGCGGCATACGGCCGAGCTTATCGTTGGCGAGGGCCGTTCCATTGAGCTGGTCGATGACCTGCGTGAGTGGCATTTTGGCTCGCTGGAGGGCACATCAAATCGCGAGATGCCGCCGCAGCCCTGGGGCGATTATCCGGTGGCCTTTGGCGGCGAGTCGGAAGTGCAGCTTCAGTCGCGCATGGTCGCGGCGCTGTCCCGTATTATGGCCCGGCCGCAGCACGACTGCGTGCTGGCGGTTTCCCACGGCTCAGCCTGCCAGGAGTTTCTTGAGTATGTGACTGGCGGGGGAGAGCTACCCGACAACGGTGCCGTGCTTCATTTTGGCTATTGCGACGGGGCGTTTTCGCTCTTGGGTTGGTAACGAACGAAAGGACCCCTATGAATAAAGATCTGTATCTGGTCCGTCATGGACAGACGATATTCAACCTTAAGCGTATCATTCAGGGGTGGAGTGACTCGCCGCTTACGCAGTTGGGTTGCGACCAGGCGGCGTGCGCCGGCATGTTTTTACGTGCGCGCGGCATTGAGCCCGATCATGCCTACACCTCTACGCTTCATCGCACCGAGCAGACTATCGCCAACTTGTGGCCGGGCTTGGCGTACGAGCGCCTGGACGGCCTGCGTGAGTGGTTCTTTGGCGACTTTGAGGCCGAGCGCGTGATGCTCATGCCCGAGCGCCCGTGGCGCGATTTCTATCGTCAATTTGGCGGCGAGGGCCAGATCCAGGTGCGCACGCGCATGGTGGCGACGCTGACCGATCTTATGCAGCGTCCGGACCATACGTGCGTGCTCGCGGTAAGTCATGGCTCAGCTATCAAGGAGTTTTTGGACCACGTGCGGGGCGCGGCGGCCGACGAGCGCGAACGCGTGCCGGGCAACTGCTCAGTGCTGCATTTTGCGTTTGACGATGCGGCCGATACGTTTGAACTGGTCGAAGTCTTTACGCAGGAA
Organism: Collinsella sp.; assembly: GCA_019425015.1. Classification (GTDB taxonomy): domain Bacteria; phylum Actinomycetota; class Coriobacteriia; order Coriobacteriales; family Coriobacteriaceae; genus Collinsella. Next base: position 253,143 of record JAHYYJ010000001.1, on the reverse strand, counting down.
GACTACGCGCGCGAGCTGGGGCTAGAGCCGCTCGTGGCGGCGGCAGGTCCGCAGCGTGGATAACGCTGACGTTGCGGCCCGGTTTACCGGCGTAATTGTTTGATGCGAAAAGGGCGGAGGTGCATGTGTTTGCTGCATCTCCGCCCCTTGTTTGTTTGGATGCTGGGTTTTCCAGCTTAGCGTTTGAGTTCGCTAGAACCGTGAGACCTGGTGAGTGAGCAGACCCGTCGGAACCTGCGGCGCGCTGCCGCTGACCTGCGCGGCGGGGAACAGCACGGCTACAGCAAAGTTGAACGGCTCTTTGCCAGAGTAGGCGCCGGCAGCGCGGGCCTCGTCGGCCAGAATCTGCGATGCCCCAGCCAGTGCGGCGACATAGGCGGAGTCACCGGCGAACACCGGGTCGGGCGCCTGATCGAGCATGGCACGGATGGCGGCAACGGCGTCCTCGCGCTTGACCTCCCACACGCGATGTGTGACGCCCGCGGGATCGGTGACGGCGTAGAGCGATGCGCCCTCTTTGGCAGCGCTCAAAATGATATCCATGACGGGCGACGCCTCGTAGGCGAGCGACACGGGGCGCGGCTGCACCTTGAGCTCGGCGATCGCGCGCGCGGTGGCGAGTGCGTCGATGCTCTCGGCGGCAGCCTCGTCGCCGCCCGTCAGCACGTTAACCGGGCAAATCGCCACGACACCCGTCACGCGTCCCGGCTCACCCGAGCATTCGTACACGTAATACGCCGCGCCTGGATCCTTGAGCATCAGACCATCGGCAATGGCTCCGCGCAGAGCATCGTTGCCGCTCAGGATGCTGCCCATTGCAGGCAGTGCCTCGAGCACGCGGTCCTGAGCCGGGCGGATGCAGGGAAACGGAAGTGCTTTCATGGGGCGGTCCTAACGCACGAGTCGGTTTGTTCGCGGCTTATTATGCCTCAACTTGGCCGCTCGCGTCCCAGAGCGTGTTATCGGCAAGCGCGATGAGCACGTTTTGGCAGCGAACGATATCGGCATGGGACACATACTCGTTGGGCTTGTGCGCGAGCGCCAACGAGCCGGGGCCGTAGCTCATACAATTGCGGTTGCCTGTCTTGCCGGCAATGACGGCGGTATCGGTGTAGCCGGTAAAGAAGCCGACGGTCGTGTCCGCGTCCGTTACGTCATCGGCGGCACGCTTGAGCGCTGCTAGAAGGGGAGAGTTCGGGTTGCGCTCGATGGCGGGGCGGTCGCCCGTCACGGTGTAGCTGCCATGGCAACCGGGAACGGTGGCTTCGGCGACGGCGATGACATGCTCGACCATATTGATTGCGGCGGCCGTATCGGTCGGCGGGGTCAGGCGCATGTCGACCCAAACTTTGGCGCGGTCGGGTACGACGTAGGGGCGATATCCGCCCTCGATTTGGCCAAACGTGATGGTCGAAGGCCCCAGCTCATCGTGCGCGGGCAGCGCCGCAAACGCGCGACGAAGCGAACGCACGACCTCGGCTATGGCGGCGACGGCGTCGGCGCCCTTCCAAGGCTGGCTTGCATGAGCCGTGACGCCGGCCATCTCGATCTCGAACCACGTACGCCCCTTGTGCGCCACCTGGATCTGTCCGTCGGTGGGTTCGGTGTCCAGCACCCATTCGCGCGAGCCGACCCAGCCAGCATCGATCGCGGCCTCTGAGCCGCGCATGAAGTCTTCCTCGTCGACCGAGCAGATGAGCGAAAAGCCGCGGCGTGGCAGCGCGCCATCCGCCGCCACGCGCTCGAGCGTATGGACCAGTGCGGCAATGGCGCAGGCCAGGCCACCCTTCATATCGCAGGCACCGCGGCCATAGAGTTTATCGTCGCGCACAACCGCCCCAAGCGGTGCGATGTCTGCGTCCCAGCCATCGCCCAAGGTGACGGTATCCATGTGGCAGATATAGATCAGCCGCGGCTCGTCGCTTTGGCCCGGCACGGTGACTTTAAGGTTGCGGCGCCCGGGCAGCACCTCGAGTTCCTCAACCTGCACGGCATGAAGCACCGGATGACTCAACCGCTCCAGCTGAGCCTCAACCAGCGCTTTGATATACCGCTCAATTTCATCCTCATACGCGCCCGGGTCTGAGCTGTCGATCCGCACGAGCTCCTGCGCAAGCCGCCAGGCAAAGTCCTCATCAACCATATGCAACCTCACAATCAGTCTGCTTTCCAAACCGATTGTAAGCCTCTTGAGAGATCCGCGGCGTGCGCGCAGCGGTATTTACCGTTCGCAGGCCGAGCCAGCGCGTTTGCCGTCCAGGCGGGTTTACAAACGACGCGGTGGGTACGTACCCTTCATGGACGACATGCTGTGCGACATATCTGCCTTTCGGTATCACCGGATACCCCCACAGGTCTTGGCAATAATGCCGGACCTGCCCGATTCTGCGGACGATCCGCGCAGGGAGCACCTATGTGAGCATCCGCTCGTCAAGCATTTCCTGGGCACCCCGTTACACGTGTTGGCGCAGGGCGTCTGCGGGCGCAAGGGCGATCGCATTGTCAGGCATGTTTGGAACGGGGAGAGGCCGTTTGATTCCGTGCGGCAGACGGAGTTTGGCCTCGATGTCGCGTCCCCGCTCTTTACCCTGCTGACCCTGGCTTCCTCGGTCTCAAACGAGCGTCTAATCATGTGCATGTATGAGATGTGCGGCACCTTTGCCGTGTGCAAGATTGCGCCTCAGGTAAAGTCGGCACTTGAGCAGGCATATGGGAGCCGATGGAGTGACGCACGGTCGGGCTGGGAAAACGTAAAGGATGTCTCGGGGAATCCAACGGACTTGTGGAAACGACCTCCCTTGATCGAGCTCTCTGAGCTTATAGAGTTCGTCGATAAGGTCCGGGGGCTCCGCGGCGCTAAATCGTTCATACGAGCCGCGAAATGCATTACGGGGGTGGCAGCATCGCCGCTCGAGGTCCAGGCTTCGATGCTGTTTGGCCTTACGAGGTTGCGCGGCGGCGAAGGGCTGAGCCTTACCAATAACGTTGAGATTCGTATGACGCGCAGCGCCCGCCTGATTTCGGGGCTTGATAGGCGCTATGCCGATATCCTGCTGGCAAATAAGGACGGCAGCCGAGAGTGTCTGGTTGAATGCCAAGGTAAAGCCATTCACGGATCCATTGAATACAAGATCTCGGACTCCGATCGAACGACGGCCTTGCAAGCCATGGGATATCCCGTCGTTCTGATGACCTATGGTCAGCTGGCCGACTTCGATGCCTTCCGCGTGGTGATGGAGCTCATCATGTCCTATCTCGATGTGCCGCTGAAAGACAAGACGCCGCGACAGCAGGAGCTCGAACGGCGGCTTCGTGAGGAGATTTTTATCGATTGGGCGGGAATGTAGTCGCGCGGTGGGTAAACGGTAGCGCGAGCTAGAGTTCTGGTCGCAAAAAGGCTTCAATTTTGCCTTGGAGGGACCCTAAAAATGCTATCTAGAATAAGTTGTTTCGGAAAATAGACAGTCAACTTACATTCGGCACATAGAGACCGATTTTTACCTACTAAAGTCCCTGATAAAGCTGTTTATCAAAGCGGGTGTGCTTAGCGACTGGAGCCTCACTATCGATTATCTGAAAAAACTTGTTCCGGGTATCATTTTAAAGTCGTCCGGAGCAACAAAATCGCCCCCCGTTTCGTGAAAACGGGGGGCGAATGGGCTTCGTGGTCTGTCTGGCAGGCTTGGCACCGGCGCTATTTAATCACGCGCACGCGATACATCGACGGAATCTGCTTGAGCGCCTCGATCGTGCTGCCGTCCAGGTGCTCATCGGTGTCGAACATAGTGTAGGCGTTCTCGCCAGCGGACTCGTTGGTCATGCGCTGCACGTTGGCGTTGTCCTTGGCGAGAATGGCCGTGATCTGGCCGATCATGTTGGGCACGTTGGCATGCAGGCAGGCAATGCGGCTTGCGGCGCGCGCCTTGCCCATGCTGCAGGCGGGGTAGTTGACGCTGTGCGCGATGTTGCCGTTTTCCAGGTAATCCTTGAGCTCGCTGATGGCCATGTCGGCGCAGTTGGCCTCGGCCTCGCCGGTGCCGGCGCCCGAATGCGTGGTGATAAACGTGTTGGGCATCTTGACGGTCTTGGGCGTGGCAAAGTCGCAGCTAAACCAGCTGAGCTTGCCCGCGCGCAGGGCGGCGTCGACGGCGTCCTCGTCAATGATGGTCTCGCGCGCGTAGTTGATGAGCACGGCGTCCGGGGCCAGCAGGTCGATCTGCTCGGTGCTGATCATGCCGATGGTATCGGCCTTGCTGGGCACGTGCACGGTGAGGTAGTCGCAGCCGCGGCACAGATCCTCGAGCGTGCCCACGCGCTGCACCTCGCGGCTCAGCACCCACGCGTGCTCGACGGAAATGAACGGATCGTAGCCGTAAACGTCCATGCCCAGGTCGACACAGGCGTTGGCGACCTTGGAGCCTACGTTGCCCAGGCCGATGACGCCGATGCGCTTGCCCTTGAGCTCGCGGCCCACAAAGGCCTTCTTGGCCTTCTCGGCATCGACCTGGATCTCGGGGTCGTCGGCGTTGTTGCGCACCCAGTTCATCGACTGCACGACGCCGCGGCTCGAAAGCACCAGCATGCCCAGGACGAGCTCCTTGACGGCGTTGCTGTTGGCACCGGGGGAGTTAAAGACGACGACGCCCTTTCTGGCGTACTCCTCGACGGGGATGTTGTTGACGCCGGCGCCGCAGCGGGCGATGGCGCGGATGCCCTCGGGCAGCTCGTAGCCGTGCAGGTCGGTGGAGCGCATCAGGATAGCGTCGGCCTCCTCGGCGGTGCCCACAAACTCGTAGCCTTCGCCAAACTCGACCTTACCGTCCTTGGTGATGTCGTCGATGGTTTTGATCTTGCGCATGAAAAACTCCTTAGCAGGTTTGTCTAAACAGATGGTTTGAAGTGGCTGGTCGGCCCGCGGGTTGCGGGCTAGTTAGATCGCGGACTCAAACTATGCTGCGCTTCGAAGTCCTTCATGTACGAGGCCAGTGCCTGCACGTCTTCCATGGTTACGGCGTTGTAGACGCTGGCGCGCATGCCGCCCACCAGGCGATGGCCCTTGACGTTTTGAATCTGGTGCTCGGCCGCGCCCGCGACAAAGGCCGCGTCGAGCTCGGCGTCGCCGGTGCGGAAGGTGACGTTGGCGATGGAGCGGCTGTCGGGCTGCGCGGTGCCATGGAACAGTTCGCTGTGCTCGAGCAGGTCGTAGAGCAGGTTGGCCTTGGCCCAGTTGCGCTCGGCCATGGCGGCAAGTCCGCCGGTCTGCTCAACCCAACGGAACACCTTGCCGCATACGTAGATGCCAAAGGTGTTGGGCGTGTTGAGCATGGAGCCCTTGGCGGCCTGGGTCTTAAGGTCCATGTACTGCGGCGTCTGCGCAAAGGCGGGGCCATCTGCGATGAGATCGTCGCGCACGATGACCACGGTCACGCCCGCGGCGCCGGCGTTTTTCTGAGCGCCGGCGTAGATGAGTCCGTAGCGCTCGACGTCGAGCGGCTGCGACAAAAAGCAGCTCGAGACATCGGCGACCAGCGGCACGTCGCCGCAATCGGGCAGCTCGTGGAACATGGTGCCGAAGATGGTGTTGTTCTGGCAGATGTAGACGTAGTCGAGCCCGTCGCCCGTGGCCTCGGCGGCAATGCGCGCGTTGACGTCGGCCATGGTGGGAATGCGGTCGAAATTGGTTTCCTCGGAGCTCGCGAGCAGCACCGCCTCGCCGTACTTGGCGGCCTCCTGGTACGCCTTGCTGGCGAAGTTGCCGGTCACGACGTAGCCGGCGCGGCCGCAGCGCATAAGGTTCATGGGGATGCCCGCAAACTGCAGCGTGGCGCCGCCCTGCAAAAACAGGACACGGTAGTTGTCGGGGATGCTCAGCAGGCGACGCAGGGTTGCCTCGGCGTCGTCGATGATCTGCTGGTACATACTAGATCGATGGCTCATCTCGAGCACGGACATGCCGCAGCCGCGGTAGTCTATCATCTCGTCGGCGATCTCGGCGAGCACGCTTGTGGGCAGCGCGGCCGGGCCAGCTGAGAAGTTGTGCACACGTGCCATCTTCTAGTTCCCCTCGTAGTCGTTTGAACGTTCGGGATACTTTAGCACAGTGGAGCGTCAGGCGCGACCGAATCACAGCAAAACCCGAGTGCGCCGCTATGATTTACAGGATGGTTACATGGGGGAGGGGTGCTTTACTCCTCGGGCAAATCCAAATCTGCGAGCGAAGGCATGAGGTTCTCTAGGCGCTTGATTTCTTCGTCGCAAATTAGCTAACCCCTGGCCGCTACGACGCGAGCGTGGCGATGACGGCTTCGTCGCCGGCGTATATGAGGGTGTCGCCGTCGGGGATGATCGTTTGGCCTTCGCGCTTGAGCATCACCACGATAAACGGGTGCTTGCCCTGCGGCACGTCGCGCAGGCGCTGACCGGCCAGGCGACCGTGGGGCGTCACGGTGACCTCGCGCAGCGTAACCTCGGCACGCTCTTCGAACGTTGGGGCTGCCATCACCAGAAGGTCGCCTTCCTCGATGACGGTATCGCCGTTGGGCAGTACCGGGTGCGCCCCGTCGCGCAGCACCAAGACCACGAGCATGTCCGTCGCGCTGCCAATATCGGCGAGCGAGCGCCCGGCAAACGGATGGCCAGCGCCCACCTTGAGCTTTACAAACGACATGCCGTCCTCGTCGCGGTAGTCGTTAAAGGTGCGGCGCACGTCGCCGGCCGCATCGATCATATCGAGTTTCTTCGCCACCGCCGGCAGTAGCGAACCCTGCACCACAATGCTCGATACGGCAATCACAAACACCAGGTCAAATAGGTCGTGTCCGCCGGGAACGCCGGCCACCACAGCAAAGAGGCTAAAGACGACCGAAGCCGCGCCGCGCAAGCCCGCCCAGCTTACGAGCGCAACCTGGCGAGGGCTCGTCTTAAAGGGCGCCAGCAGCAGACCGACGGCGATGGGGCGGCTCGCAAAGAGCATAAACGCCATGAGCGCCAGGCCGGGTAGCAGCATTTGCGGCAGGCGCGCGGGCGTGACGAGCAGGCCGAGCAAGAAGAAGATCGTCATCTCGGCCATCTCGGTAAGGGTGTCAAAGAAGTGCGCCATCTCGACCTTGCCGGTGATGTCGCTCGCGCCCAGCACAATGCCTGCCAGGTATACGGCCAAAAAGCCGTTGCCGCCCAGGTAGCTCGGCAGTGCGTAAGCGACGATCGCCACGGCGAACAAAAAGATAGTCTGCGCGCCCTCGGCCGTTGCGTGTGCGCGTTCAATCAGGTGGCCCGCCGCCCAGCCGATGGCAAGGCCCAGGCCCACGCCCAGGATAATCTGCTTGGCCAGCAGTGTGGGAATGTTGATGTCGCCGCCGGCTGCGAGTGTGGCGAGCACGGCGGTGAGCATGTAGGCGACGGGGTCGTTGGAGCCCGATTCGACCTCGAGCAGCGAGTCGGTGCCGCCCCTCAGCGAAAGGCTGTGCTCGCGCAGAACGCTAAAGACGCTGGCCGCGTCGGTCGACGCCACGACCGATCCCAGCAGCAGGCCGCCGATCCAGTCGAAGCCCAGTGCGAAGTGTGCGAACACGCCAGTGATGCCGGCGGTGGCGATAACGCCGAGCGTGCTCAGCAGCACAGCGGGCGCGGCGACGGGTTTGGCACGGTCGATGTTGGTGTTAAAGCCGCCGTAGAACATGATGAACAGCAGCGCCGTGCTGCAGACGGTTTCGGTGAGCGCGTAGTCGCTAAAGTCGATGTGCGCCGGACCGTTGACGCCGAGCAGCATGCCGAGCGCAATAAAGATGAGGAGGGTGGGGAAGGGGAGTTTTTTGCCGACGGGTTTGATGGTCAGGCACAAAATGATGACGAGGCCGATAAAGAGAAGTATCTGGTTCATGGATAGTGTCCGCTCCTGGGTGGTTGGCGTGGCACGGTCAGTTGTCTGCGGTTATTTGTACCCAAAGGTGGTGGGTTTATGGGGGCGGATTACGGGCGTGCGCGATATCGTCATAGACGGCTGCCGTCTTTGCCTCTGCTCGGAAACCCTTTCCAGCTTTATTGCAACGGAGTACAATGGGTAACGTTTAAGTTCAACTTGAAGTTTTAGTTGCGGCGCCGGGCTTAGACCGCAATGCAAGGAGAGGCGTACCATGGCGATCTATGTGACATCTGATGCTCACGGGCACGTGCGTGCGCTTGACGAGGCCCTGTCTAAGATCTCGTTGACGTCCGACGACACGCTGTACGTGCTGGGCGACATGATCGATCGCGGGCCCGATCCGGTCGGCGTTATTAAGCTCGTGCGCTCGCTGCCCAACGCCCACGTGCTCAAGGGCAATCACGAGCAGATCATGCTCGATGCCATCATTGGCCAGGACCCGCTCGATGCCGAGACCTGGGATATCAACGGTGGCTGGACGACGAGCGAGCAGCTCAACGACATGGAATTTGAGGCATACGAGGAGCTCGTGCGATGGATGGCCGCGCTGCCGCTCTACGCGGTGGCCGAGACCGAGGAGCGCCCGTACCTGCTGGTGCATGCCGGCATCCAGACCGAGGCGGCGCGCGCGTTTTTGCTTGAGCATGGTGTCGATTGCGGTGACGGCAGGGGAGCGGTCGATGCCGATAGCGAGCTGCTGCGGCAAATGCTCGCCGTGCAGTCGTCCGATGACCTGCTGTGGATTCGTCACGGCTATTGGGATGCGCCGACGGGACTGCTTTCTGCCGAGGGCGAGGGCCCGGTCGTGGTGAGCGGCCACACGCCCACGGTGTCGCTTGGGCGCTATTGCGAGGTTGGCGGCCTGGCGGGGCTCGATGAGGAGTCGGGCCGCGGGCAGATTGTGCGCCTGGGTGGCGAGGATACCGCCGGCGTGCCCGATCGCATCGACATCGACTGCGCCGCCGCCACCGGCTCCGAGTTCGGTCGCGTGGGCATCCTGCGGCTCGATGATGGGGCGGAGTTCTACGCGAACATCAACCCGGGCGAATAATCGGTGCAAGTGGTAGCTAATTTGGGACGGGGCTTTTTTGACTACTCTTGCCCTTCTGCCCGCTAATTGATTTCTCTGGGACGGGGATTAAATAATCATTTGGCTGCCCGCTGGCTAAGTGAGTAGACTTTTTTGGAAATGCCGAGCACCCAACATATTTGCCTCAATAAAACCGCAGGTCACGGACTTGTGTTCTGTCGGTGTGGTCAGGGATTCGGTAAAAATCTACTCACTTAGTTTTACGTGATGCATATTGTCTTCAACGAGACCCCAGCCGGGGCGATTCCATCGCAAATTCCGGTGACCGGGGCAGCTAATTAGGCGCCGTAGGGGTTGCGGTCGCGCTCGATGCGCTGGCGGATGTGGGCGTACTCGATTATCAGCAGCACCAGGAGTAGGGCCATGATGGCTAGGTAGCTCACCACGGCGCCCATCAGACCCAGCAGCTTAATCAGGATCACCGGCAGCACCACGCTTACGGCGAAGCAGATCAGGTAGATCTTGGTGACATCGCCGGCGTGGCGCAACACCGTGATGATGGCGTAGATAAAGTCGATTGCCGCGGTGACGCCGCCGGCGACAACCATTAGCAGTGCCAGCGTGCGGTAGCGCTCAAAGTTGAGGCCGTACATAAAGCTCATGATGGGGATGCCGGGGCCTGCCATAAATGCGGCGCACGCTCCGGTAATGACCACGATCAGTGCCATAACGGCAACAATAATCAAGTCAAAGCGGCGACGCTTGCGCGGATTCGCCCAAATGCTCGACAGACGTAGGAGCTGCGGTTTATAGATAAATCCAATGCTCAACAAAATAGCCTGCGCTGGAAAGAACAGTGCATTAAAGTACAGCTGGTATTTGTAGGCCAGTGTGCCTTCCATCACGAACTTGGGCATGCTCTCGATGAGGTTGAACAGGAACAGCGCACCAAAGAGCGGGGCGCACTGGATAAACAGGTGACCAGCCTCGCGCAGACTCATACGGCGTGATTTTTCGGTTTCGAGCAGGGCGAGCGGGGCGGTGACCAGCACGAGCGAGGCAATCGCGGCGATGCCCATGGCCATGGCGGCGATGGGCATGCTGCGCGTGAGGAACAGTGCCACGCTAAAGACCGCGATGACGCCGACGGATCGTAGCGTTTGGCTCATGCCGGCCAGGTAGAGTTTGTCGGCCTGCTGCAGGCGGCCCTCGTACACGTCGGCAATGCCGTCGATCACCTTATACAGGTAGACGCCCAGGCCGATTGTGGCCATCTGCGCATCGTAGCCGCGGGCGCTGCTGTATACCAGGCCGCATGCCAGCGCGAGCGCTCCGCAGATCCAGCGGTTGAGCTGGTAAGAGGCAAAGGACGTCTTTTCGTCGATGTCCGAGACCTGGAAATTGCGCACGCCGTAGTTGCACGCGATCATGATGAGCGTGCCGGTGACAAAGGCGATGGAGAATTTGCCAGCCTCCTCGGCGCCCACGAGCTGTGTGGACACGATGGTGAGCAACGGAAACACCATGCCCCACACGGCGGTGCCCAGGGTATTCCAAAGGTAGTCGCGACGGGTGGCGTGATCTTCGTACTCGGCTTCTTGCGTGGAGAAGCCGCCGCCGTAGACGGCTCCGAGCAGGCGGTTCCACCAGGCATTGACCATGCGGTGGATGGGGCCGGGCTGGCGATCGCGCTCGCGGCGACGGCGTGTGGCCTGGCTGCTGTCGGGACCGCCGGCGTTACGCTGGCTTAGCTCTTGGATTCGTGCGAGCTCCTCGGCGGTGTGCGATGCGGGGAACAGGCCGTTCTCGATGCGTCCGCCCTGCCCGTGCGCCCCGTCCGATACAGTGGGGTCGGCGACGCCATTGCGGCGGGCGATGGCGCGGCGAATGCTATCGATGGGCGTGATGCTCAAAGCGGAGTCCTTTCTATTGCTACGCTCTAGTATAGACGCGACGGTGTTCGTTCGTGTTTTTGAACAGGTTGTTCGATAATTTCGGCGGCGCCATTCAGTAGACGGCATTTGGGGACGTTCCTTATGTGCCGGCACTTTGAGAACGTCCCTAAGTGCCGGCATCCGGGGTCGCTCCTTGGTTGTTGCCTGTTCAAGAGTGTCTCTAACGACTAGGCCGCTTGCCTGCGATTTTTGACCGTTGGGCGGGCGCTTCGCCGTTGCCGCAAAAACGTTTTTGCATATCGGGTACAACGGGCTTTACGTGAGTAAAGTGCGCGCCGCGTCCACGTGTCGCGCTTTTAAAGGAGGCCCCATGCCTGGTGTTACCCCTGCAGAAGTTCTGTCCAACTTTGGTATTGCGCTGGTCGAAGATCCCGCCGAGAATCAACCCCGTCTGCTGGTCGATCTACCCGCCGCGGAGCTCGTCGAGCACGCTATCCGCCGCGAAGAAGGCCGCATGGCATCCAACGGCGCGCTGGTGATCGAGACGGGGGAGCGTACCGGCCGTTCGCCCAACGACCGCTTTATCGTCGACACGCCCGACGTGCACGACAAGATCGCCTGGGGCGCCGTCAACCGCCCGCTTTCTGCCGAGAGCTACGAGGCCATCAAGGCCGGTATCGTCAACTACCTCAACGAGCGCGATGTGTTCGTCACTCGCGGTATGGCCGGTGCCGATCGCAACCATACGCGTCGCCTGCTTGTCGCCTGCGAGCGTGCCAGCCAAGCGCTCTTTATTAAGCAGATGCTCGCCCGCCCGCTTGCCCGTGAAATCGCACGCACCGGCGAGCCGGACTTCTGCGTGCTCGCCGCTCCCGGCTACCAGTGCGATCCCGCCATTAAGGGCCTCAACTCCAGCGCCGCCGTGGTCATCAACTTCCAGGAGCGCGTGATTTTGGTTGCCGGCACCGGTTACTCCGGCGAAATCAAAAAGTCCATCTTCAGCGTCATGAATTACCTGCTGCCCGTCGAGGACGACGTGCTACCCATGCACTGCTCGGCCAGCATGGATCCCGTCACGCACGAGACCGCCGTGTTCTTTGGCCTTTCGGGCACGGGCAAGACCACGCTTTCGGCCAACCCCACGCGGCTGCTGATCGGCGACGACGAGCACGGTTGGTCCGACATGGGCATCTTCAACATCGAAGGTGGCTGCTACGCCAAATGCGAGGGCCTGGACGCGTTCCACGAGCCCGAGATCTTCAACGCTGTCCGCTTTGGCGCGATCTGCGAAAACGTGGTGCTCGATGAGAACCGCAAGCCCAACTACGACGACATCTCGATCACGCACAACACGCGCGTGGCATACCCTGTGGAGCACATTCCCAACGCGTGGACCAAGGGCATGGGCACCACTCCAAGCGTCGTGCTGTTCCTGACCTGCGACGCCTTTGGCGTGTTGCCGCCCATCTCACGCCTGACGGCCGATGCCGCCATGTACCACTTCGTGACGGGCTTTACGGCCAAGATCCCCGGCACCGAGGTCGGCGTCACCGAGCCCACGCCCACGTTCTCTTCGCTGTTTGGCGAGCCGTTTATGCCGCTCGACCCCATGGTCTATGCCAAGATGCTCGGTGAGCGCATCGCCGACGGCCGCACGCGTGTGTACCTGGTCAACACCGGCTGGATTGGCGGCGGCTACGGCGTGGGCCATCGCATCGAGCTTGCCTACACGCGCGCCCTGGTGGCCCGCGCCCTCGACGGTACCATCGAGGACAGCGAATTCGTGCATGACGATATCTTTAACGTCGACATTCCCACCACGTGCCACGGCGTGCCCGACGGCATCCTGGTGCCGCGCCAGTACTGGCAGAGCACCGCGCGCTACGACGAGGCGGCGCACAACTTGGCCGTGATGTTCGAGGAGAACTTCGAGAAGAAGTACTCGCACCTGCCCGAGTCCGTGAAGGCCGCCGGTCCGCACGCTCAGGTGCACGTCGACGCCCGTCATCGCGGCCGCGGCCTGCTGGGACTCCGACACTAGCGTTGCTTCAGACCCAAAACCACCATAAAGGGGACAGGCACCTTTGTGGTGGTTTTACTCGCGCGGATGACTCGGGTTACAATACGCCTGACATATTGCCCCCTTCTCCGGATGGGGGCAGCGTAAGCGCTCTTGTGGCGGCACCGTAGGACTTTGAAGGTGGCCGCTGTAAGAGCGCTTTTTGTTTAGACGCTCGCGTGGGGCGAATCGTGAAGGGAGCACGTATGAAGGGCTTTGTTACCGAGAATTCGTTTTGGGAGCTGTTTCCGCAGGCGGCTATCGGCGTTGTGGTCGTAAAGGGCATGAAGCCCGCGGCCCAGATACCCCAGGAGGACGTGGATGCGATTGCCGCGCTGCTTGACCGCGCCAATATCGACGCGGAGCGCCATCTGACCAGCGATACTATCAGCGAGAACGCACCGGTCAAGGCATGGCGTGACGCGTACCGTCTGTTCAAGACCAAAAAGGGCGCGCGTTGCTCAATCGAGAACCTGCTCAAACGCGTGCTCAAAGGCAAGCCGGTGGGCCACATTACGTCCGCGGTGGACATCTACAACACGGTGTCGCTGACCTACGCGCTGCCCGTGGGAGGCGAGGATTTGCATGCGATCGAGGGTGACCTTCGCTTGAAGGTGACCGACGGTGGCGATGCGTTCCTGCCTCTTGGCGAGGAAGCGGATGACCCGACGCTGCCCGGCGAGCTCGCCTATATCGACGATGCAGGCGCCGTGTGCCGCTGCTGGAACTGGCGCGACGGCGTTCGAACGGCGCTGTCCGATGATTCGGCCGATGCGTTCCTGGCGATTGAGTGCGTGGAGCCCGAGCGGATGGGGGATTGCCAGGCCGCGATCGATCGCTTAGCGGAGCTGCTCGAGCGCTATCTGGGAGCGACGGTTGTCGTTAAGACGCTTGTGACTCGCGACAATCCCTGCGTGGAGCTGTAGCGGCGCCTGCGGATCATGTTCGCCGGTCAAAACCGCCACAAAGGTGCCTATCCCCTTTGTGGTGGTTTTTATGTTGATGGGTTAACAAATGGGGTATTTGGGTACGGGTGTTGCCTCGTGCGGCTAAGATGTTTACCCGTTAGCATCATGTAAGCGAAAGGCGGTCGTCTCCCATGCAGCAGAACGACGAGACACGTTTCGAGGACTTTGTCGGACTGATCAGCGGGCTCTACAAGGAGATCCAGCGCATTAAGACATCCGAGGGCGCAAGGCTGGGCCTCAAGGGCTCCGACGTTATGTGCCTGTACTATCTTGAGCGCAGCAAGGACGGCCTGACTGGCGCTGACCTGGCTCGCATGGCAGGCGTGACCCGTGCCGCCGTCTCGCGCACGCTCGCGCATCTGGAGGAGGGCGGCTACGTCGAGGTCGACGACTCGGGTGATGCGGCCGTTAAGTATCGTGCCCCGGTGCGCCTGACCGCTCTGGGCGGCGAGAGCATGAGCGAGGCGGACTGCATCATTCGCGAGGTGCTCGACACCACCGGTAAGGCTATGGGTGTGGAGCAGCGCGAGCAGATGTATGCGTCGCTGCGTACGATTCTCAACACCCTGCGTGAGATCTAAGGCCGCCAAGGCATTTGCTTCCCATTAAAAACTGCATAGTCCCGTTTGAGCGCGTATGCCGTGCCGGGGCATTGCTGTCAAAATTCCCCGCGCGGGACCTGCGCAAGAAAGGATTCGTTATGTCCGTCCGCATTATTACCGATTCCGCAAGCGATATGTCGCCGGCGGAGCACCCCGCTCTGCGCGTTCTGCCGCTGTCCGTCACCTTTGGCACCGATGTGTATATGGATGGCGTCGACATCGATCACCAGCGCTTTTACGAGATGCTTGTGGAGCGCGATGAGCTGCCCAAGACCGGTCAGGTCAACCCGTACGCCTTTTCGCAGGCGATTGCCGAAGCGCGTGAGGCCGGCGATGAGGCCGTGATTATTACCGTGGGCGCCAAGCTCTCGGGCACCAACCAGAGTGCTCGTACGGCACTTGCCGAGGCGCCGGGCGGCGACATGTTCGTCGTGGACAGCAATAACGTTACCCTGGGTGAGCGCGTGCTGGTCGAGTATGCCCTGCGCCTAGTGGACGAGGGCCAGGGCGCGGCCCAGATCGCGGCGGCTGTCGAGGCCGTCCGTGACCGCGTGGTGGTTATTGGTCTGCTCGAGACGCTGGAGTACCTGGTGCGCGGCGGTCGCCTGTCTGCTGCTGCCGGTGCCGTGGGTACGCTGCTCAACGTAAAGCCTGTTGTGGCTGCCGAGGACGGTCTGATCGTGCAGCTGGGCAAGGCGCGCGGTTCCAAGAACGGACGTAACCTGCTCAACCAGAAGGTCGAAAAGGCGGGCGGCATCGACTTTTCCATGCCGCTGGCGCTCGGCTATACGGGCCTTTCGGATGCGGTGCTCAAGAAATACATCGAGGACAGCGCCGCGCTGTGGGCCGGCCATGCCGAGAGCGAGCTGCCCATCCACACCATCGGCGCCACCATCGGCACCCACGTGGGCCCCGGCGCCGTAGCAGTAGCCTTCTTCCGCCCCGCCAACTAACCAACCTGCCATAAACCACCACAAAGGGCAGGCACCTTTGTGGTGGTTTATGCTATTCCGGGTGGAAGGGAGTGAGCAATGGTGTCTGAGGGCTTTTTTGAGCGGGTGTACGAGGTGGTCGAGCAGATTCCCGAGGGGATGGTCGCCACGTATGGTCAGGTGGCGCTGCTTGCTGGACGTCCACGAAGTGCGCGGTACGTGGGGTATGCCCTGCATGGCAATCCGCGTCCCGGCGAGATTCCCTGTCACCGCGTGGTGTTTGCCGATGGCCGCATATGCGATGGTTTTGCTTTTGGCGGTCCCGATGCTCAACGTGAGCTTTTGCTAGGGGAGGGTGTGGCGTTTAAGGACGACATGCACGTCGACTTGGCCGCCTGTCGCTGGCCTGCAGGGCTCTAGCGGCTCTGCCGTGGCTTAAACCACCACAAAGGTGCCTATCCCCTTTGTGGTGGTTTTGGCAGGTTTACCGAGGTTAACTTATGGAGAAGGTATGGCGGCGCGGTTTGTCGCAGCAAAGTAAACCACGGTGAACTATATTGTTTTCAGCAACGGAGCAGGCAATAGGCGATGAAAAAGCCTGCCCTGTTGAGTTTGATTCGCATTCCTCCCCTCTGTGCGATTCAACGGTGTACTTCGGGAACAGGCCCGCTGGCAACTATCTGCCAGCGGGCCTGTTCCTGTTTCGGTGAGGATTCAGCCTCACCGTCTATGTTGTGCGAAGGCGCTTTGCCTAGTACACCATGCCCATGGCGTCCTGAACCTCGGCCAGGGTCTGCTCGGCAATCTCGTTGGCGCGACGGTTGCCCTCGTGCAGCACGTCCTTCACATAGTCCAGATCGTTCTCATAGCGCTGACGACGCTCGCGGATCGGCGCGAAGTACTCGTTGACGGCCTCGGTCACGTACTTCTTGAGCTGGCCGGAGCCGCCCATGCCAATCTCCTCGGCAATCTCGACTTCGGAACGGCCGGTGCAGATGGCGGCTGTTGAAAGCAGGCCAGACACGCCGGGGCGGTTCTCGGGATCGAACGTGATCATGCGCTCGGAGTCGGTCTGGCTCTTCTTGATGCGTTTGGCCGTTTCCTCGGCGGTCATCGAGATGTTGATGGCGTTGCCGTAGCTCTTGCTCATCTTGCGACCGTCCAGGCCCGGCAGCAGCGGGGTCTCGGACAGCAGCGCGTCGACCTCGGGGAACACCTTGCCGTAGCGGTTGTTAAAGCGGCGGGCGATGGTGCGGGTGAGCTCGATGTGCGGCAGCTGGTCGCGGCCGACGGGCACGACGTTGCCCTTGCAGAACAGGATGTCGCAGGCCTGATGCACCGGGTAGGTGAGCAGAAGGCCGGTGAGCTCGTGGCCCGAGGCCTCCATCTCGGCCTTGACGGTGGGGTTGCGCGCCAGCTCGGCCTCGGAGACCAGCGACAGGAACGGCAGCATGAGCTGGTTGGCGGCGGGCACGGCGGAGTGCGCGTAGATCATGGTCTTGTCGGGGTCGATGCCGCAGGCAAGGTAGTCCATGACCATGTTGTACACGTTGTCCTGGATGTGCTCGGTCGTATCGCGGTCAGTGATGACTTGGTAGTCGGCGATGAGCACGTTGGTCTTGGCGCCCATGTTCTGCAGCTCAACACGGCCCTTGAGGGTGCCGAAGTAGTGACCCAGGTGCAGACGGCCAGTGGGGCGGTCGCCGGTGAGCATGGTGAACTTCTCGGGCGTTTTGGCCAGGCCCTCGCGAATGGCGTTGCTCTTTTGCAGCGCGACTTCGTAGCTGTTCTCGTTTGGCATGATTGCTCCTAACGTATGTTCATGGGTCAAGATGATAACGCGTTTATTGGAGGGTCGGGTCGTAAGTACGCGAGGGGCGGGAGAGCGGCGGCATGTGCGATGGGCGCGGCGTGGCTGCGCGTTTGGCCGGCGGCGCCTGGGCGCATCCTCGGCAGCTTACCCTAGCGCCTGTGGTGGCGCTCCTCCCTGCGTTCTTCTGCCGCCTGCTCCTCCTGCTTAAAGGCGGGATCGTCGGGGGTGACGAGCTCGTCCTCGTGTGTGCGCTTGTTGTAATGGTGGCGCAGCACGGGCTCAAACAGGTGCAGGTGCTTGGCAAAGGCCGCCGAGCCAATGGCGAGTACGGTAAAGATGAGCACGCGCATGGGCACCTCGACCTGGTTAATCGCGGCGGCGCCGGCCGAAAGCATGATGCACCAGGCATAGATGAGCAGCACTGCCTGCTTTTGGTTGTAGCCCTCTTGGATCAGGCGGTGGTGGATGTGGCCCTTGTCGGCCTGCCCGATGCTAATGTGGGCGCGCTTGCGGCGCACGATGGCGCTAAACGTGTCGATGATGGGCACGCCGGCAACGATGAGCGGGATGATAAGTGAGGTGAGCGCGGCGGTGCGGCTCACGTTGAGTAGCGAGATGGAGCCCAGCGCAAAGCCCAGAAGCAGCGACCCCGAGTCGCCCAAGAAGATGCTTGCGGGGTTGAAGTTGTAGCGCAAAAAGGCCAGACAGGCGCCAAAGAGCGCAATGGAGAGCGCGGCGGCGTCGATGCGGCCCGAGAGAACGGCCATCGAAAACATGGTGAACGACGCGATGCCGCAGATGCCCGTGGCTAAGCCGTCGAGGCCGTCGATGAGGTTAATGATGTTGGTGAATGCCACCAGATAGATCACGGTGATGGGGTAGGCGAGCCATCCGAGCATGATTTCGCCGGGGGCAAACGGGTTGACGATGACGCCGATCCGCAGGCCGCCGATACAGGCGATAAGCGCGGCGAGGACCTGTCCGGCCAGCTTTTGCTTGGGCTTGAGCTGGAAGACGTCGTCGATAGCGCCGGTCGCAAAGATGACGGTAAAAGAAAGCGCAAGTATGGGGTAGCTGATGTGCAGACGGGGGTGGGGCACCAAAACGGGCGGCCAACCCAGGTACCAGGTGCCTAGGATTTGCACAATACAGGCAACGACCAGGCCCAAAAACACCGCCGTTCCGCCCAAACGCGGGATGGGCTTGGTGTTGATGCGGCGCTTAGAAGGATAGTCGACGGCGTCGAGCTTAATTGCCAAGCGCTTGACCAGGGGCACCGTGAGGAAGGTCGTGATAAAGGCCGCCGCTGCCACGCATAGATACGGTATGTAGCTCGGGGATGAAGCCATGAATCTAAAAACCGCCAAGCGTCGAAGGAAAAGGTCAAAGGTTGCTAAGCGCAAAGGGCATAGCCGAACCATGATACTCGACCAAGGGGGGTGCATGGAATTGCACGCAGCGATAATCACGCGCTTACCAGATATTGGGATGTTGTCGATGGATTGTCGGGATACCGGCGGGGATCCATATGGGCTGTAATGGTGGTTTTCGGCAAATAAAAACCACCCCCCACGTTACGAAAATGAACCCACCTAAAACAGGTGGGTGCCCTCATCGACTGTTCCAGCGTCCTTAACAACGAAGGATACCTGTACTAGGTACGACTGTGTGGGCTCCCTAAATAAACGCGACGGTTCACCCAGTTGCTCCGCGGGGGGCGGAATACCTACATCATAAAGCGGCACTTTATCGATTCCAGTCTTGACATTACAAAAATCGTGTCGGACGATTACGGCGCCTTGGGCTCGAGCCGTCTGTGCGGTTGGTCCCTTTACGTTTGAGCTGCTGAATCGTTGTTTTGGAGCATGTTTTTATGCCGACGCCGTTGACCGAACTTTTTTCGCCCGCCTGCCATTTGTGTCCGCGCCGTTGCGGTGCGGTGCGCGACGAGGGTGCGCACGGCGTATGCGGTGCCGATGACACGCTCAAGGTGGCCCGCGCGGCGCTTCATATGTGGGAGGAGCCGCCTATCTCGGGCGAGGCCGGTTCGGGCACGATCTTCTTTAGCGGCTGCTCGCTCAAATGTATCTATTGCCAGAACCACGAGATCTCGACGGGCAATTTTGGGCTTGAGATTTCGCCCGAGCGCCTGGTCGAGATTATGCTGGAGCTGCAGGACCAAGGTGCCAATAACATCAATCTGGTGACGGCGACGCATTATGCTCACCTGCTGCCGGCCGCGATTGCCGCAGCTCGGGAGCGCGGACTGGTCATTCCAATCGTCTATAACACGAGCGGTTATGAGCGTGCGAGTGCCGTGGCGGCGCTCGGCGATTTGGTCGACGTGTGGCTTACCGACTTTAAGTATGCCAATGCGGCGCTTGCGCAGTCACTCTCTCATATTAAGGACTACCCGCGCGTGGCTGTGTCGGGTCTGGCCCAGATGGCGCGCGAAATTGAGTGCCGCGGGGGAGAGCTGGTAGACGGGGACGGGCTCATGAAGCGCGGCATAATCGTGCGTCATCTGGTGCTGCCGGGGCATGCGGACGATTCGTGCCGCGTGTTGGACCTGGTGTGGCAGACGGTGGGCGACGTGCCGATCTCGGTCATGAACCAGTACACGCCCAATGCCCTCATGCGCGAACAAGGCGGCGACCTGGCGCGCGCCGTGACGCGCGAGGAGTACGAGCAGGTGCTCGACCATGCCGACGACCTGGGCTTTACGACGATGTTTTGGCAAGAAGGCGGAGCGGTAGACGAGAGCTTCACCCCGGCGTTCGACACCACCGGCGTCCTCACCAGCGCAAAGTAGTGCGCTCGCCGATGATTTTTCTGGGACGGGGATTAAAAAATCATCGAGAGGATCGCCTGCTCGAAAAGTTGTCAAAATAGCCGCGTCCCAAAAAGACTGGGTATTGGGCGTTGACAGTTGGCGAGCCGTAGGTAAAATATCAACTTGTCCTGGGGACGTAGCTCAGTTGGGAGAGCGCTGCCGTCGCATGGCAGAGGCCGAGGGTTCGACTCCCTTCGTCTCCACCCTTGGATTTGATAAGCCGCTGACATTGTGTCGGCGGCTTTTTTTAAAAGAAAGGGCTGTACCATGGCCAAGCTTGAGTCCCAACCACTGTCTGCCGAGGAACGCGCCGAGTTGGAAGAGCTCCGCGCCGAGAAAGCTCGTCGCGAGGCCCAGGAAGAGGCACGCCGCGAGCGTGAGGAGCTGGCCGCCCTGCGTGCCGAGCGTGCGAAGGCCGAGGAGGCCGCCGCGAACGTCGCCCCCGAGCCCAAGCCCGCCGCCGCGAAGCCCGCGCCCACCGCACCTAAACCGCAGCCTAAAAAGGTCGCTCGTTCCAAGTCCGTCGAGCCCAAGCCGAGCCGTGACGAGATGACCTTTGCCCAGCGCATGGTTACCTCCAAGGAGCCTACGGGCGAGAACGAGATCCCTGGCATGGCGCCGGCTCAAAAAAACATCATTGTCCTTGCCCTCATCGCGTTTGTCATCTTTATGGGCTACACGATCCTGACCAGCATGGGCCTGCTCTAGCCCATTCGCGCTGGGTGCCATGCCAGAACACTCTGCCCTTTTCCAACCCTCAACCTCTGCACAACGCATCCGAAAGGTCGCCCCATGGCTTTGACCGACATCTCGCATCCCACCGACATTGCAATGCTCACCGATCTGTACGAGCTCACTATGGCCCAGGGCCTGTGGGAGAGCGGCAAGGCCAATGAGCAGGGTTGTTTTACCGCGTTTTACCGCGACCATCCTTTTGGCAGCGCCTATGCCGTCATGTGCGGTACCGCCGAACTGCCCGAGCTGGTCGAGAATCTGCGCTTTACGCCCGAGGACATCGACTACCTCGCCTCGCTCCAGGCCCCGGCCGGCGGCGCGATGTTCAAGCCTGGATTCCTCGACTACCTGCGCGATTTTCGTGCGCATGTAAACATCGACGCCGTGCCCGAGGGCGAGCTCGTCTTTCCGCGCGAGCCCATGGTTCGCGTCACCGGCCCCGCGCTGGAGTGCCAGCTGCTTGAGACGGCGCTGCTCAACATCGTTGGGTTCCAGACGCTTGTCGCCACCAAGACGGCGCGCGTGGTGCTGGCGGCGGACGGCCGTCCCGTTGCCGAGTTTGGCCTGCGCCGCGCTCAGGGTCCCGATGGCGGCTTGGCCGTCGCGCGCGCGAGCTACGTTGCCGGCTGCTCCTCTACGTCCAATGTGCTCGCCGGCCGCCGCTACGGTATTCCCGTCTTTGGCACGCATGCGCACAGCTGGGTGATGAGCTTCGATTCCGAGCTCGAGGCCTTCCGCGCCTTTGCCAAGTCGAGCCCCAAGAACTGTACGCTGCTCATCGACACCTATGACGTGCGCGAGGGCTGTGAACATGCCATTACGGTTGCCAAGGAGATGGAAGCGGTGGGCGAGCGCCTGTCGGCCATTCGCATCGACTCCGGCGACCTCGCCAAGCTCTCCAAGTATGTGCGCGGCCGTTTTGATGCCGAGGGCCTGCCCTATGTGGGGATCTCGGTTTCTAACGATTTGGATGAGTACACGATTCAGTCGCTGCTCGACCAGGGCGCGCCCATCGACAGCTTTGGCGTGGGTACCAAGCTTGCGACCTGCTATGACCAGCCGGCGCTGGGCGGCGTGTACAAGCTTTCCGCCCGCCGTGCGCGCGACGCAGATCCATGGACGCCGGTGGTCAAGCTCTCTGAGCAGCCATACAAGCGCACGATCCCGGGTGTGCAACGCGTGCGCCGTTATTACGACGGCTTTGGCGGCCCGGTCTGCGACATGATCTACGACGAGGACCATCTGGCGGGGGAGGGCGCCGCGCGCGGCAATACCCTTGTGGCCGTGAACGATGCCGCCCTGGTGACCGACGTGTCCGAACTCGAGTATCGCGAGCTGCTGGTGCCGATCGTGCGCGATGGCAGTGCGGTGGCTCCGCGTGAGAGCATCCAGGACGCGCGCGAGCGCTGTGCTTGGGCGCTCGACCATCTGGACGCAGCTTTCAAGCGCTTCCTGTACCCGCAGACCTATGTGGTGGGTATGGAGCAGGGCCTGGCTCAGGTGCGCGACGAGCTCGTGCGTAAGAACATGGCCGCGGCCTCTGCCTTTCCCTGGGCTCACTAATTCCTTGGGCGGTAGGGGCGAGTCACGCTTCCCTGGCCGCCGGCTCGGCCGTTCGCTGAACAGTTGATTGGTTTGACGTATGACGACTTCTTATAAAACGATGGTGGTAAAGATCGGTTCGTCCACGGTGGTGGGCGCCGACGGCAAGGTCAACCGCGCCTTTATCGGCGGGCTTGCCGACCAGGCCGCAGCGCTGCGCGAGCTTGGCTGGCGCCTGATCGTGGTGAGCTCGGGCGCCATTGCCTGCGGCTATCCCGTGCTGGGCTTCGACCGTAAGCCGGTCGGCGACCTGCCGAGCCTGCAGGCCTGCGCCTCGGCCGGTCAGTGCATCATCTCGTCGGCCTACGACGAGGAGTTCCATGCGCGCGACCTGCTCACCTCGCTCGTGCTGCTCACGCGTCACGACACGGCGCGCCGCACGTCCTACCTGCACGCGCGCGACGCCCTGCTTCGCCTGGTGGAGCTCGGCGTGGTGCCGGTCGTCAACGAGAACGATACCGTCACCGTCGATGAGATCAAGTTTGGCGACAACGACACGCTGGCGGCGCTTGTGAGCTGCCTGGTTTCTGCCGATCTGTGCGTGACGCTCTCGGACATCGATGGTCTCTACACCGCCAATCCGCATGAGGATCCGACGGCCGAGTTTATCCCGGTCGTGCATAAGATCGATGCCAAGATTATCGCCTCGGCGGGCGATTCTTCCACATCGGTGGGTACGGGCGGCATGATCACCAAGATTCGCGCGAGCCGCATTCTCATGACGGCGGGCATTCAAAGCGTGATTTGCTCGGGCGAGGAGCCCGATGCGCTCGTGCGTTTGGCCCGCGGCGAGAGCGTGGGTACGCTGTTCGATCCGCCGGCGGAGCGCCTGGACATTGCGCCGCGCAAGTTGTGGATTGCACTGGGCGACAAGGCGCACGGCTCGGTGACGGTCGATGACGGCGCCGCGAAGGCGCTGGTCAGCCGCGGATCGTCGCTGCTCGCGGTGGGTATTCGCGAGGTCGATGGCCAGTTTGCCGAGGGCGATGTGCTCGACGTGTGCGACCCGAGCGGCATGGTTGTCGCCCGCGGTATCGCCGAGGCCGATTCGGACGTGCTGGAGCTTGCCGCCGGCCGCCGCCAGGACCAGATTGCCGGCAACCGTCTACTGGCAGACCTAGCCGAGAAGCCCGCGATCCATAGGGACAACTTGATAGTGTTTGCATAAAGAGAGGCAGCGCTGCGGCTCGTTTTGCCAGCAGTGCTGCCTCTCCTTTTCCGGCACTTGGGGACGTTCCTTATGTGCCGGCACTTTGGGACACTCCTTTGCTAGAAGATCTGGCGCAGGTCTCCGCGGTTGAGGGACTCGTCGAAGAGGTGCTTGAATACCACACTGCCGTGCAGGCCGTCGTGCTCGAACTCGTTGGTTACCCAGGCGTGCGAGTTGCCCACGCGGCTGAGCGTGTCGAGCTGCAGACTCGAATCGACGTACATGTCATCGAAGTACACCGCGGCCTGGAGCGGCACCTCGTTGCAGGCCAGGCGCTGCGGGTCATAGATCTTGTCCCAGCTGGTGTCTTCCATCAGCAGGTCCATGGCGGGCTTGAAGGGCTTGAGCTCGGGCATCTGCTCAAACATCCACGGGAACATGGCCTCGCCGGTAAACATGAGCGGTCGCGTGAGCGTGTCGAACTCGGCACGATGGGCCTTCTCTTCTGCCGCGGCCCAGCGAATGGGCATGGTGTCGCCGTCGGCGTAGATGAACTCCTGAAGCGTCCAGTACAGCGGATTCGTGCGCGTGTTGGTGCGCTCGAAGGCGCGCATCAAAAAGCTGTCGGATACCGAGGCGCCGCAGGCCAGCGTGCCGTCGCCGTCAACAAAAGCATGATCGATAATCCAATGCATGCGCTCAAAGCTCGGCTTCATGCCAAAGTCGCTGCCCATGAGCTGTAGGCGCTCGACCGTCATCGGCGAGCCGTCGGGCAGCACGGGCTTCTGAGCCTCGAGCGCATCGGCCAGGGCTGCCACGCGCTCGACGTCAGCGGGGTAGCGGTCATAATACTGCTGCGTCTTGGCGACCATGCGCGGGAAGGTGTGCGCGTAGACCTCGCTGGCGCTCGCCGGCACGTGCGGAATGCCACCACAGGTAAAGCTTGCCGCCACGCCCTCGGGGAAGAGCGACAGGTAGCTCAGCGTCAAAAAGCCGCCGTAGCTTTGGCCGAGCGTGACCCACGGCTTGCCGCCAAAGCCCACCAGGCGCAGGTACTCAAAATCGCGCACGATGGAGCTGGCGAGGTGACGCTTGAGGAAGTCCGCCTGCGAGCGTGCAGTATCGGCGCCGGCGGCCGTTGCGCGATCACCCAGTGCCTTGATCGTGCGTCCGTCCACGCAGCTACTGCGTCCGGTGCCGCGCTGGTCGGGAAGGACCACGCGGAAGTGCTTGACGGCCTCCTCGATCCAGCCGTCGCTTGTGGGCGACAGCGGACGCGGGCTCTCGCCGCCGGGGCCGCCCTGCAAAAACAGGAGCAGTGGCAGATCGTCGTTGATGCGGTCGGGCGCGCAAACCACACGGTAGAAGAGCTTGATGCTCTCGGGCGCGCCGGCGATGGGCGCCGGCATAGCGCCGCGGCGCATGGTGCTGCCGACGGCCAGGAGCATCGGCTCCAGGCCGCGCCAGTCAAGGGGGACGTCGATGCTGTGGTCCTCGACGTAAAGGCCGGGGACGTGGTACGAAGTGATGAGGGCCATGTGAGTCTTCCGTTCGTTGCGGTGTTTCGGGTTGACCAATTCTACCGCCGCGGGCGAGGCCATGCGCAAATCGGCTACCATGGTTGCAAACTTCTAGGAGAAAGGGCCGCCCATGTCGGTCGATATAGCCACGTATGTCCACGATCTTGCCGTTGCCGCCAAGGCAGCGTCGGCCTCGCTTGCCACGGCGAGCGATGAACAGCGCCAGGAGGCCGTGCGCGCCATGGCCGCGGCGCTGCGCGACGGCGTCGACTCCATCGTCGCCGCCAACGAGCTCGATATGTCCGCTGCGCGCGATGCGGGTACCTCGGCCGGACTGCTCGATCGTCTGCTGCTGACGCCCGAGCGCGTCGAGGGCATGGCCGCCGGCCTGGAAAAGCTCGCCGAGCTGCCCGATCCCGTGGGCCGCGTGCTCGACCACCGCGTGCTTGCAAGCGGCGTGGACCTGACCCGTGTGAGTGTGCCGCTGGGCCTGGTCGCCATGGTTTACGAGGCGCGTCCCAACGTGACGGCCGACGCCGCGGGCATCTGCATCCGTACCGGCAACGCCTGCATTCTGCGCGGCGGCTCGCTGGCCTATCACTCGTGTGCCATGATTTCTGAGCTGCTGGCCGATGCGCTCGAGGCCAAGGGCTTCCCGCGCGAGGCCGTGTCGATGATCGAGTCCACCGACCGCGAGGCCACTGGCGAGCTCATGAAGCTCCGCGGTGTTGTCGACGTACTCATTCCGCGCGGCGGTGCAGGCCTGATCCAGCGCTGCGTGCGCGAGTCGCTCGTTCCAGTGATCGAGACGGGCACGGGTAACTGCCACATCTACGTGCATGAATCCGCCGACTTCGATAAAGCGCTCAATATTATCGTCAACGCTAAGACCCAGCGCGTAGGCGTGTGCAATGCCGCCGAGTCGCTGCTGGTCGACCGCGCCGTGGCCGATGCGTTTTTGTCTGCGGCCGTGGCCGTGTTACACGACCACGGTGTGCTGATTCACGGTGACGAGGCCACGTGCGCTGCATGCGCCGATGCCGGTCTTGCCGAGGGCGATGACTACGTCGCCGCGACTGAGGAGGACTGGGGTCGCGAGTATCTGGCGCTCGAGATGAGCGTGAAGGTCGTGGCAAACGAGGACGAGGCCATCGCGCACATCAACCGCTACGGCACCATGCATTCCGAGGCCATCGTTGCAGAGGACACGGATGCTTGCGAGCGCTTCCTGGACGAGGTCGATGCCTCGGCCGTGTATGCCAACGCCAGCACGCGCTTTACCGACGGCGGCGAGTTTGGCCTGGGCGCCGAGATTGGCATCTCGACCCAAAAGCTCCACGCCCGCGGCCCCTTTGCCGCCGAGGCCCTCACCACCTACAAATACAAGCTCCGAGGCACCGGCCAGGTCCGCCCCTAACGCCCGCGCAAACAAAAACCATCACAAAGGTGCCTGTCCCCTTTGTGATGGTTTTGGAATTAAGCCTGAAAGGTGTCGCGGTCGGGGGCGAAGGACTGCATGGCCGCGATGGTACGGTCGAAGAGCTCGGGGAGCTCCCAGCCCAGCATCTCGGCACCCTGCGTAATCACGTCGCGCGAGCAGCCGGCGGCAAAGCGCTTGTCCTTGAACTTTTTCTTGAGCGACTTGGTCGTAAAGTCCATGACGCTCTTACTCGGACGCATGATGACGGCAGCACCGATCAAGCCGGTGAGCTCGTCGCAGGCAAACAGGATCTTTTCCATCTGCAGCTCGGGCTTGGGCAGCGAGGTGTTGAAGTCCGACGTGTGCGTCTGAATGGCGCGAATGAGATCGGGAGAGGCGCCCTCGCCTTCAAGGATCTCGGCCGCATAGATGGTGTGGTTCATGGGGTCGTCCTCATGCTCCTCCCAATCTAGGTCGTGCAGCAGACCGACGATGCCCCAAAACTCCTCGTTCTCGGGGTCGAACTCGCGCGCAAAGTAGCGCATGGTGCCCTCGACCGTTTCGCCGTGGGTGATGTGGAACGGGTCCTTATTGTGCTCGTTGAGCAATTCGAACGCACGGTCGCGGGTGATTCCGGCGGAAAGTGGCTCTGCCATAAAAGACTCCTTGTGCTCGCAGGTATCGCTAAGAATGAATACTACTAGAACGACTAGAACGAAAAAACCACCACAAAGGTGCCTGTCCCCTTTGTGGTGGTTTTTGGCGCGGATGGGTTAGTTGAGGGCGGCTTGGGCTAGGCGGGCTTCGGCGGCCTCCTCGGTGACGCCCAATGCCACGGCGAACTCCTCGATGGAGCGGCGCTTGGCTTCCTTGAGTACACGCATATAGTAAGAGCTGGGCTTTTTATCGGCTTCCTCGGCCTGGCGAATGCGGTGCATCATGGTCTTTGCCACGCGGACCGTCTCGGGCGCGCCCAGCTTGAGCTGCTGCTTAAAGTGTGTCTCTTCAAGCGAGCTGTTGCGCTCGGTAAAGGTGTCGCACTCCAGCTCGTCATAGTGGCTCAGCAGATGCTCGGCATCTTGCTGAGAGATGGCGGCATGCAGACGGTCGGCCTGCGCCACGGGGTACATAAGGATCGTCTGCGCATGCCCCTGCTTGGCCTCGAGCAACAACATGGGCTGCGGCGTGTCGTCCCTAAAACCGACGACGGTGCAGACTCCCTGACCCGGATGAATGACGTGTTGACCGATTGAGAACATGCTACCTCCAACTTATACGAATTTACGTATGTCTAGAATAACACGCTGACGTGCGCAAATCCTCGCTTTATGCAGGAAAAGCACACAACTCTGATAGGTAAGAGTATTCGATAAAAGACACAGCTCATTCACACCTTTATGCATTTTCAACGCGTGCATAATCTGCAGGCAGACCGGCATCTTTGAGTGACTCCATACAAGCTGTAGTCAATTTTGTGCATATGCAATTTCGATTGGCTTTACCCTGCGACAGTGTCCCTCGCTTGTGATAGAGTGCTACAAACTCTGGCTTTTGCCCTACGAGTGACCAAGAGCTCGGGGGCTTTAACACAAGGAGGATCTATGCCCGAGAAGATTGAAGAGCTGGTACGCGCTGCGCTTGCTGCGGCCCAGGAGGCCGGCGACCTTTCCGCATTTGAACTTGACGATTGCGCTATCGAGCGACCGGCTGACACTTCTCATGGCGAGTGGACCTCCACCATGGCCCTGAAGTCCGCCAAGCTGGCTCACTGCGCCCCGCGCAAGATCGCCGAGGCCATCGTTGCCCATATGCCCGAGGACCCCGCGATTGAGAAGGTCGAAATCGCAGGCCCCGGCTTTATCAACTTCTACCTCTCCGTTGCCGTCAAGAATGCCATCTTTGGCGAGGCTCGCGAGAAGGGCATGGACTTCGCTAAGTCCAACGTCGGTGGTGGCCTGAAGACCCAGGTCGAGTTCGTTTCCGCCAACCCCGTCGGCCCCATGCACATCGGCCACGGCCGCTGGGCCGCGCTGGGCGATTCGCTCTGCCGCGTTATGGACCACGCCGGTTACGACATCCAGCGTGAGTTCTACATCAATGACCACGGCTCTCAGATGAACACCTTTGGCAACTCCATCAGCACGCGCTATATGCAGCTTGCCGACATCATCGCCAAGCAGGGCGTTGATATCGACGAGGCTCACAAGCTGCTGATCGCCGACCGTGACGCCTTTGTTGCCGACGAGAACGACGAGCACCCCGAGACCCATCCGTATCAGGACAACTTTGCCGAGACCTTGGGCAAGGACTCTTACGGCGGCGACTACATCATCGACGAGGCCGCCGAGTTCTGGCGCACCGACGGCGACAAGTGGGTCGACGCCGATCCGCAGGAGCGTATGGAGAGCTTCCGTGAGCGCGGCTACGTGAAGATGGTCGACAACATGCGCGACCTCTGCCACGCCGTCAACTGCGACTTTGACCGTTGGTACTCCGAGCGCTCGCTGTATGTGAAGGACACCGAGGGCGAGACCGCCGGCACCTCCGCCGTCGACCGCGCTTTTGAGAAGCTCGACAAGATGGGCTACCTCTACACCAAGGACGGCGCCCTGTGGTTCCGCTCCACCGATCTGGGCGACGACAAGGACCGCGTCCTGATCAAGTCCGACGGCGAGTACACCTACTTCGCCTCCGACGTCGCCTATCACTGGGATAAGTTCCAGCGCGTCGATCACGTCATCGACATCTGGGGCGCCGACCACCACGGTTACATCGAGCGCGTCCGCTGCGTCTGCGACGCTCTGGGTTACCCCGGCAAGTTCGAGGTTCTACTGGGCCAGCTCGTCAACCTGCTGCGTAACGGCAAGCCCGTCCGTATGTCCAAGCGCAAGGGCACCATGGTGACCCTGCAGGAGCTCGTCGACGAGGTCGGCTCCGATGCCGCTCGCTACACGCTCATCTCCAAGAGCTCCAACCAGATGGTCGACTTCGACATCGAGGCCGTTAAGAAGCGCGACAACTCCAACCCGGTCTATTACGTGCAGTATGCCCACGCCCGCGTGTGCTCCATCCTGCGCCGTGCCGCCGACGTTACCGCCGAGCAGGCCGACGAGATGGGCATGAAGGCCGTTGCCGCCAAGGCCATCGGTGAGAACGTCGATTACTCGCTGCTGACCGACCCGACCGAGCTCGCCCTTTCGCGCAAGCTCAACGAGCTCACCGACCTGATCGCCAGCTGCGCTCGCGATCGCGCTCCGTTCCGTCTGACCCACTTTGCCGAGGAACTCGCCGGTGACTTCCACAGCTTCTACGCTGCCTGCCAGGTGCTGCCGAGTGAGGGTCGTCCCGTCGACCCCGAGCTTTCGCGTGCCCGTCTGGCCGCTTGCGACGCTGTCCGCGTGACGCTCGCCCTGGTGCTCACCCTCGTTGGCGTTTCCGCGCCCGAGCAGATGTAAGCGCTGGTCGTTTGGCTGCGTAGGCTTGGTTAACTGAGTATCGAAAGTCCGATCTCCCATGCGGAGGTCGGACTTTTTGCGTTTGGCGAGACTTTATTGTTAGTTGCAAAGTGAGACTAAAACACAACTATACCGGTTTACTACGATGAATCGAGGGAAGCCGACCACACTGGCTTTTCATCGAAAACCGTAAGCCCTCTAGCTGCGATTTTACTTATGTGAGTTTCGGCGTGGTTGCGGTTGAGCAATTCATCGTAGTAAACCGCCATGTATTGAAAACGATCCCTTGGGCACGGTGGAAGCGGATCGTTATTGTCCGCGGGGGCGCGGCGGAAGAGCCGCTGCCACGAATCGGGGTCATCTACTACGTTTAGTCGCATACCCCGAACCATGCCGATATCAACAATAATAAAACCGCAGGTAGAGGACTTGCGATTTTTGCAATTAGGATGGTGTGGTCGGGGGTTCGGGGCCAAACGTAGTAGATGGGGGCAATCCGTGGCACAGCGATCTTAGGAATGTTCGCCCTGCTCTTCGGCCGATTCGCTTCTCGAGGTTTGAGGGCCAATCTGCCTTCTTCTTATGAGTTGCGGTAGAATGGTTCCTGTTTGAGAGATACTGGGCGGGATTTGAGAACCGTGTCACCGCAACGTATGAGGTGATGCGGCATACGTCGAAACTTTGTAAAGAGTATCCCTTTTGACTAGTCGTTTATGAACGTCCCCGATGACTAAGTTGCAGGTGACGGCGGTTGTGTTACACTAACGCTGCGTAGTTGACGCAATCATCTCGATACAGATCAATGATGTTCGTCGTTTTGAACGGAACTAGACTGTTTAGCCGCCCTGAAGGTTTATGCAGGGAGCATGTGATCACAGGGCTTGAAAAGAAAGTTGAGCAAACACTGTGTCTGATCAACAGCAAGAAAATGAAATAACGACGACGCAGACCACTCCCGCTGCACCGGTTGCGTCGGACCAGGTCGCGACGCCCGCGCAAGCCTCGGCTCCTGAGACGCCTAAGGCTGCTTCGACGCCTGCGCCTGCAACTGTTGAGGAGGCTGCTCCGGCAAAGCCCAAGCGCACGCGCCGTACGGCCAAGCCTGCCGCTGACGGCGAGGAGGTCACCAAGCCCAAGCGCCGTACCACGCGCACGACGCGCGCCAAGCGCACCGTTGCAGCTGACTCCTCGGCGCCGATTTCCGATGAGGTCGCGCAGGCACGTGCGTTGGCGCAGATTAGCGAGGCTCAGGTGGTGCGCGCCCGCCGTCGTGCTGCCGAGCGCGAGGCCGCGGCTCTGACCGAGCTTGCAGCTCCGTCTGTGCCCGAGACGCCTGCCGCCATCGAGACCCCTGCCGCCGACCTGCCGACCGAGAAGCCGGCACCGCGCACACGCCGCCGCACGGCTGCTAAGGCCGAGCAGGCTGCCGAACAGGTAACCCCCGAGCTCACTGAGGCTTCGGTCCGTTCCGCGGCAGGGGAGGGCACATTGCCTGTTGAGCCCGCTGCGCCTGTCGAGGCCAACGAAGTTCCCGTTGTCGATCCGGCTTTGCGCCCGCACCGTCGCGGTCGCAAGCCCAAGGCCTTTGTCGAGGCAGAGAAGGCCGCAGCAGCAGCCGCCGCCGCTCGGGATGCTGCGGCGACCGCCGAGTCTGCAACCGCTGCCGATGCACCCGTCCAGGATGCTACGACTTCCGAGGCCGCTCCCGCCGATGCCGAGCCCGCCGACGTCCGTCCCGGTCGCAGCCGTCGTACTGCTGCTAAGCGCACGTCAAAGGCCAAGGCTGCCAAGAAGGGTGCGTCCGAGGATTCTGCCGAGACGACCGCCGATGCGTCGACTGATGTCGCCAAGGCCCAGGACGTCGAACAGCCTGCGTCCGAGAAGCCCAAGCGCGGTCGTAAGAAGTCCGTTAAGGCCAAGGCGTCCGAGCAGCAGGATGTCGAAGCGCAGGTTGATTCTGGCGCCGAGGCCAATGACGCCGCCGCGGCCAATGTTGGCACCGTCGCAACCGATGGTGCCGCCCCCGCTGAGGGCGAAGACGGCACTCGTCCCAACCGTCGCCAGCACAAGCGCAACGACGAGCGCAACGAGCGTAAGGACGACCGCAACAACGACCGTCGCAACCGCCAGCGCGATCGCAAACAGCGCAACAAGGAGCGTAATGCCGCTCCCACCGAGCCCACGCTTTCGCGCGAGGAACTCGCGGCCATGAAGGTCGCTGAGCTGCGCGAGAAGGCTAAGGAGTTCGAGATCGAGACGACCGGCAAGAAGAAGGCCGAGCTCGTCGAGGAAATCTACGTCACCGCTGCGAAGGCCGAGGGCTTCCGCGACATCAAGGGCATTCTGCAGATTCGCCCGGACAGCTCCGGCATCATCCACGCCCATGGCTACATGAAGTCCAACGACGACGCCTTCGTGCCCGCCTACCTCATCCGCTCCGCGCGCCTGCGCACGGGCGACGTCATCGAGGGCTCGCTGCGTCCTTCGCGCGGCGGCGACAAGCGCGCCGGCCTCGCCAAAATCACGACCGTCAACGGTCTGGACCCCGAGCAGATTCGCAACCGTCCCAAGTTCGGCGACCTCACCCCGGTCTATCCCAACGAGCCGCTGCGCATGGAGCACGGCAAGGACTCTATTACCGGCCGCGCCATCGACATCGTGTCACCGATCGGCAAGGGCCAGCGCGGCCTGATCGTGTCCCCGCCCAAGGCCGGCAAGACCACGATCCTCAAGAAGATCTGCCAGTCTATCTCGATTAACAACCCCGAGGTGCACCTCATCTGCCTGCTCGTCGACGAGCGCCCCGAAGAGGTCACCGATATGCAGCGTTCCATCAAGGGCGAGGTTGTGGCGTCGACCTTCGATATGCCTGCCGACAACCACACCCGCGTGGCAGAGCTCGTCATCGAGCGCGCCAAGCGCATCGTAGAGCTGGGTGGCGACGTCGTGGTGGTGCTCGACTCCATCACGCGCCTCGCCCGCGCCTACAACTTGGCGGCGCCCGCCTCGGGCCGCATCCTTTCGGGCGGCGTCGATTCGGCGGCCCTATATCCGCCCAAGCGCTTCCTGGGTGCAGCCCGCAATATCGAGAACGGTGGCTCGCTTACCATCCTGGCCTCTGCCCTCATCGACACCGGTTCCAAGATGGACGAAGTCATCTTTGAGGAGTTCAAGGGCACCGGCAACATGGAGCTTAAGCTCGACCGCGACCTGGCCGACCGCCGCATCTTCCCGGCTATCGACCCCGTTGCCTCCGGTACGCGTAACGAGGACCTGTTGGTCGACGAGCAGATGCGTCCGTTTGTCTTTGGTCTGCGTCGCATTCTTGCCGGCATGAACAACACCGAGCGCGCAGCCGCATCGTTTATCAAGGGTCTTAAGGGCACCAACACCAACCAGGAGTTCCTGGTGCGTTCGGCCAAAAAACACAGCGACTACGAGCAGACGTTCTAGGTTGTCATCCACGCGCAGCGATAGTCATCAATGCGATAAAGGGTCGGGGCTTTGAGCCTCGGCCCTTTTCTATAGCGCCGCTCCGCGCTTATTTTTGACCGTAAGACCGACGAGCAGCAGGTTTCCCGTTTCAATCCGACATCGTCACTTGCAATCGACAGGACGGTTTCGCATAATAACTTTTAAGCTTCGCGACGGAAAACGCAGATGAAACGAACCATATACCGTTGCTTTGGGGCATAGCCCCGCTTCATCTTCTCTCGCGCAGCCAACTGAATGATGCGATTTGGGTGCTGGAAGATGGGGAGAGCTCATGGCTTCTTCTGATGCAACACAACGAGCAGTCCTTGCCGGACTTTCGTGCGGGATCGGCCTTGCCGCTCCCGTGGTTATGTATGCCGCGACGCTGCCGTTTTCGTCGGTGAACGAGACGGTCGTGGCGGGTGCAGTTCCCTTCGCCGTGGGCGCGGTGGCGGGCGTGGGTATCTATGCCGCCTCGCTGGGTATCTCCGAGTATCGTGCGCAGCGTGAAGAGCGTCTGTTCCAGCCCGATGCCATGGGCGGTGCCGCCAATCTCAATCAGCATCAAAGCGAGTTCAAGACCGCCTCGATTTCAGCTCAGCAGCAGGATGCGATTCCGTACGCTGCGGCTTCTGCTTCTCAGGCTCAGTCGGAGCAGTCTACCTCGGCATTCCTTTCCGGCCTGACTGGTGCGTTCCAGCGCCGTCATGCCGATGATGGTGTCCCTACCATCGCTCGAGCCGCAGATGCTATGGACGAGGCCGAGGCTTGGTCCATGATCGACAGCATGCTCGACGACGATTCGCCGGTGAGCTGCGACCCTGCGCGCTCGCGCGACGTCTATCAAGTCGCCATCGACGAGCTCACCAACGGCGGGCAGACCGGCTCCTTCAATCGCGATGATATCGCCGCCGCGGCACGCGCCGTGTCGGGCTCCCAGGCCGCCCCTGCGGGCAGCACGGCGGCTTTCGTGGCACTCGTTGCCAATGCGGCGGTCAATAACGCCTACAGCGCTACCTCGGCGGACGCGAACGCTTCTGCCGATAATTCGTACGTTGATGAAGCCATGACCGCGGACGAGGAGGCTGTTGCCGCCCGCCGTGCCGCCGAAAGCTCGCTTTGGGGCGCTCCTGCCCAGCAGCAGGCGGCTGAGGCTGCGCCGTACAATGCAAACCTCGCCAGCATGCCTATCATCTCCGGTGCCGCGGGCATCGATCTCGATGACCTCGATGAGCCTGCAGCCATCACCGCATCGATTGATGCCCAAGATCGCATCGACACCGGCGACCTTCCGGACGCCTCGCTCGAGGTTGATGTCCCCATGGCCGATTACTCGGGCCACGAGGGTATGTGGGCCGCCGCCACCGCGATTCTGGATGAGATTGACGAGCCTGCTCCTGTTTCAGCCCCCGCTCCCGTCGCTGCCCCTCAGCCTGCTGCCCCCGCCTATGTCGGCCGTCACAGCGCTGTGTTCCCCGAGGATACTGCCCGTATCTCGCGTGAGAGCATCGAGCGGGCCGAGGCTATTGCCGCCGGCATTATGGAAAATCGTCGTCACGAGCGCGTCAATCAGATCCTCGAGGAAGAGATCGAGCGTCTTCAGTCCTCTACCGCCAAGCGTACGGGCCGTGCTTATCTGAGCGTTATCGAGGGCGGTACCGCCAGCTTCGCGCCGCTTCGTGCGGAGGCATAACTTCTGCATGGTTAAGATCAATCGAAAATGGGCGGTCGTAACCTGCCTGATGGCGCTCTTGATCTGGGGCAATTCGCTGGTTCCCGGCTCGGGGTCGGGCTCACTGAGCCTAACGGTCATGGAAGCTATCCGCGGTTTCCTGCACGGCGTGGGACTTCCATATGAATGGGTGACCAACTTTGTTGTTCGTAAGTGCGCGCATTTTACCGAGTATTTGGTGCTCGGCATCCTGGCAACGCACGCCTTTGATTTTGAGGGCCGACGCACCTTTGACGTGCTGCTGCCCACGGCAGTGTTCCTGCTGCTGATTCCCTCGATCGACGAGACGATTCAGCTCTTTGTGCCGGGACGCGCCGGCATGATCACCGATGTGATGATCGAC
This sequence comes from Collinsella sp., assembly GCA_019425015.1. Taxonomy (GTDB): domain Bacteria; phylum Actinomycetota; class Coriobacteriia; order Coriobacteriales; family Coriobacteriaceae; genus Collinsella. Next base: position 217,659 of record JAHYYJ010000001.1, on the reverse strand, counting down.
TGCTGTGGAGCGGCAACGGGCGTTGTGCTCCGATATCTCTTACGGTCGCTGATGTGCGCCAAAAAGGCCGCCTAAGGACGCATTGTTTGGTCCTAGGCGGCCTTTTTTATTGGAGGGCTTATATGAGGTGTGGCGGCGTCGTTCCATAGGTCGGATTTGCCGGGTGCGCCACGCCCTGTGGGTGCGTCTGCTACTGAAGCGCCTGAGCGCCCAGGGCCAAGCAGCCCATAATGCCCTGTTTGCCCTCGAGGCTGTTGTTGACGATATAGCTATCGATGTCGGCCATCTCGGGCGTGACGATGTAGCCGTTGAGCATCTCGGCGCACTTCTTGCGCGCGAGCGGCACGATGGGGGTGTGGTCGGCCACGCCGCCACCGATGACGATCTTTTGCGGTGCGTAGCACAGGATGTAGGTCATGAGCGCCTGCGCCAGATAGCCGGCGAGCAGGTCCATGGCCTCCGGGTCATCGGCCATCTCTCCGGCGCTCTTGCCACCCCAGCGCTTTTTGACGCCGGGACCGGCGATGAGGCCCTCGAGGCAGTTGTCGTGGAAGGGGCAGCCGCTGTGCTCGCCGATGGTGTCGCGCGGGTCGCGCGTGACCAGGATGTGACCGGCCTCGGGATGCATCATGCCGTGCACGAGCTTACCGCCCGAGAGCACGCCGGCGCCCACGCCGGTACCGATGGTCAGATACACCACGTCAGTGAGGCCCTGGGCGCAACCAAAGGTGACCTCGCCCAGGCAGGCGACGTTGACGTCGGTGTCGTAGCCGCAGGGAATATTGAGCTCGTTTTGGATGGTGCCCAGCAGGTCAAAGTAGCACCATGCCGTTTTGGGCGTCTCCAGGATCTTGCCGTATTGGGACGAGGCAGGGTTGACTGCGGTGGGGCCAAAGGCGCCGATGCCCAGCGCGGCGATGTCCTTGTCGGCAAACCATGCGTTGACGGCCTCAACGGTCTCCTGCGGGGTCGTGGTCGCAATCTGCTCGCGTTCCAGGACCGTGCCGTCTGCATAGCCCGTGGCGCAGACCATCTTGGTGCCGCCGGCCTCGAGCGCTCCGATAAGCTGCTGCTCTGCCATAGTATTCCTCTCTGGACGAGTTGCTCCGTGACTAAAGTATAGCGCTCTAAAAAATAAATGAGGTCGCTATAAAAAGAAACCTCATGGCCCAACGGGTTCACGAGGTTTCTTTAGTGCCTTTAGTTACTGACCGTCCTTACCCGCGCGGGTTGATTTTATCACGTAGCGACTTGAGGTTCTCAAGCGCAGCGTTGAGCGTCTCGTCTCGCTTGGCAAAGTGGAAACGAATCAGATGGTTGACGGGCTCGCGGAAGAAGCTCGAGCCCGGAACGGCGCCCACGCCCACCTTGGAGGCCAAATCCTCACAGAAGTCGAGGTCGCTGTCATAGCCAAACTCCGAGATATCCATCATCACGTAGTAGGCGCCCTGCGGCACGTTGTGCGTGAGACCGATGCTATCGAGCCCCTGACAGAATAGGTCGCGCTTGGCGGTGTAGAGGTCGAGGACCTCCTGGTAATAGCTGTCGTCGAATTTGAGGGCGGTGACGACAGCTTCCTGCAGGGGAGCGGCAGCACCCACGGTGAGGAAGTCGTGGACCTTTTTAATGCGCTCGGTGATCTGGGCCGGGGCGATGGTGTAGCCCAGACGCCAGCCGGTGATGGAGTACGTCTTAGACAGCGAACTGCAGCTGATGGTTCGATCGAACATGCCGGGCAGCGTGGCCATATAGACGTGCTCGTGGGGCGCGTAGACGATGTGCTCGTATACCTCGTCGGTAATGCAGTAGGCGTCGTACTTTTTGCAGAGGTCGGCGATTAAGGTGAGCTCCTCGCGCGTAAAGACCTTGCCGCAGGGGTTGGAAGGGTTGCACAGGACGATGGCCTTGGGATCGTTGTCGCGGAAGGCCGCCTCGAGTGTCTCGCGGTCAAAGTCGAACGCAGGTGGGTTAAGCGGCACGTAGATGGGCTCGGCACCCGAGAGGATCGTGTCGGCGCCGTAGTTCTCGTAGAATGGCGAGAAGATGACGACCTTGTCGCCGGGGTTTGTGACCGTCATCATGGCGGCCATCATGGCCTCGGTGGAGCCGCAGGTGACCACGATGTTCTCGTTGGGGTTGATCGGCATGCCCATAAAGTGCTCCTGCTTGGCGGCAAGCGCCTCACGCATGGCCTGGGAGCCCCAGGTGATGGAGTACTGGTGATAGAGCGGCTTGGGGTCGCTGGCGATGGCGCTCAGGCTGTTGAGCAGCTGCGCCGGGGGATCGAAGTCGGGGAAGCCCTGCGACAGGTTGACGGCGCCATACTTATTGGAGATGCGCGTCATGCGGCGGATGACCGAATCGGTAAACGTTGCCGTACGGTTGGAGAGTTCTTTCATGCTTGTCCTTTCGAGCATTTGCAGTGGGGCAAGTTTACTCCTATGAAACCGGTGGGAATTGCTCGAAACGCGCTTGAAAAACTCTTTTCAAAATTCTTGAAAATTGGGGCTTGCATCGCGTGGCGTTCCTTGCAATAATAGTCGAGCGCGAAGCGCACAGGACACGGTGGGTGTAGCTCAGTTGGCTAGAGCGACGGGTTGTGGTCCCGTAGGTCGAGGGTTCGAGTCCCTTTACCCACCCCACTTCTTGCTTCGTGTTGATATCGGGTCGTTAGCTCAGTTGGTAGAGCAGGGGACTCTTAATCCCAAGGTCCAGGGTTCGACCCCCTGACGGCCCACCACACGATATCTCCTCTAAAGTCCGCAACAACGGACTTTAGCTTTGGGTCGTTAGCTCAGTTGGTAGAGCAGGGGACTCTTAATCCCAAGGTCCAGGGTTCGACCCCCTGACGGCCCACCCAAAGATGATTAAGACGGTCAACGAAGGTTGGCCGTCTTTTTTTTGTTGACCTTTCATGGGGTCGAACCCGTCGGGGCGCGGAGCTGAGGAAATGCGTGAGCATTTACCAGCGCAGCGCGCAAGGCGCGAAGCGCCGCAGCGGCCGCCTGCAAAGCAGGCTGACCCCCTGACGGCCCACCAAAGCAAGTTAAGACGGTCAACGAAAGTTGGCCGTCTTTTTTGTTGACCTCGCTTGGGGTCGAACCCGAAAGGGCACAGCCGCTTTCACAGATCGAGTCTACCCTGGGGATCAGTAAAACCGGCGCGTCTGCACGGCGAAGTACGCCTGTGCGAGCGCGATTTCTTGCTTGTTTGAATCTCCGTTCTGGGCGATTAAATAGCATGCATAGCGCGTAAGTTTGTAGTCTTTAACCGCACGAGCGGCGACACCGGCAGTTACCATTTTCGTGGTGTCACGAAAATGGGAATCAACTGGAGTTTTGTTTGTTTTGCACGAGACTTTTGCCCTCTTAACAACTTCGGCAAAGTTCTCCCATCGAGTGTACCCCATGGGTTCCATTAAATCGCGTGCGAGCCAATACTCAACGCCGTCTTCCACATTGGCGTAGCTATCAAGTTTGACACGCCACTTCTCGATATCTCTACTGTCCATATCTCCTCCTCGCTGGCCTATTGTCTATGCGGGCTTTGCCCGCTCTGTATTCAGAATTAGGATACGCTGCCGTGCGGACACGAATGGGCCCCGTGCCACTTCGAGTTCACGGGGCCCATAGATATCGATTAGTTGTGTTTTGCTTTAGATAGGTGTCCAGTTTAATTCGCTCGATAGTGCGATCCGAGACTTTCGGTTCGCTTGCGCATGGCTTTGACCATTTCCTGTGCTAGTTGAATCTGCGATTGCAGGCGGGCGAGGGCTGCGATTTCGCTGTCATTGGCGTGTGGCTTGCTCAGCGCCGTTGCGTCGTCTTGCAGGCTTTCAAGCTGTTGCAGGGCCTTGGATAGACCCGCTTCGGTCCTGTTGATCATGCAGTAGGTACTCATTGTGCGTTTGAGGCAGCGGGTCAGGCGCTCGGCGTCTGCTGTAGCTATGCCATGCTGGGGGAGGGCGATATCCATCGGTGCGGCCGCCTCAGGAGCGTCCAGCGCTGCTTGGGCTGCCGATGCGCCCGCAATGCGCCCGAACACGATGCCATTGGCACTCGACAAGCCGCCGATGCGGTCGGCGCCGTGCATGCCGCCTGTTGCCTCACCGCAGGCGTAGAGGCCCTCAACGCCTGCGTACGCGGTCTTGTCGATTTTGATACCGCCGTTGGCGGCGTGGGCATACATCGCCACGCGCATCTCGTCGGTCGGCGCGATGCCGTGCTCGTCTTGCAGCCAGGTGGCAAAGGTCTGCACAAACTCGGGGATGTCCTCGCGGGGGAAGTCGTAGTGGAGCGCCAGGCCCTCTGCACCTGCCTGATCTATGACGAGGTCGATGGCGCGGGAGGCCAAGCGCGAGGTGAAAGGACCATATCCAGAGCGCTGCTCAAGCAGATCGTTTAGCTTGCCGTCGGCAATATCGACCGGCTGGTCTACATGTACGTAGCGCCAGGTTTTCTCGTTGAAGACCAGGTTGCGCTTGGGCTCGATGAAGCCGGGCATCATCTGCATGAATTCTATATTAGTAAGCGATGCGCCGTGCGCCAGTGCGATGGCCTGCGAGGAGCTGAGCACATCAGCCGACGTAAGGCTGCGCTCGAACAGGCCGCCTGTGCCACCGGCTGCGATGATCGTGGCCTTGGCAGCAAAGGGCACGATTCGATTTTCGGTAAGGTCGTAGAGCACGGTTCCGGTGATTCTGCCGTTCGTGTTCTCAACAAGGTCGATAAGCTCATGGCGGGGGAGCAGGCGAATGCCGAGTGACTCGATTCGGGTCGTTAGAGCGTCCTCAAGGGGCTTGCGGGTGAGGCCGCGCCACATGCGCGTCTTGTGGTCAAAGCAGGGGATAAACTGCTTTTGCTGAGCGCTCTCAGCGCTTTGCGGACGCTGGAGCTCAACGCCCAGGTCTTGCTCGAGCCATTCAATTGCCTGGGGAATGCCGTGGACAAACGTCTGGACAAGCTCGGGGTCGGCGACGCCGCCACCAACGGTCTGGATGGTGTCGATGAGGTCTTGTTCGTCGTCTTCGTTAACGGGTCCGATAAGCCCCAAGCCCCAGGTTCCGGGGAAGAAACTCGATCCACTCATAGTCTTGCCGGCGCTTGCCACAGCGACGGTTGCACCCGTGCGCGCCGCTTCGATGGCGGCGCAAAGGCCCGCAATGCCAGATCCAATTACCAGTACATCAGTCGATTCCATCGGATTCCTTTCTCGTCCGGCGCATTGTCGCACGGGTGATCGGTAATGGGGCCGCAAAGACTCGGCAAATCGGTAAAGGGCACATATGACAGGTGGGCGTCATGGACGCTCTGACGTTTCATCTCGTCACATCTCGTATTTCGCCCCAACTGATATATCGGCATTCGCTACCCTGCGATAGTGCAAACAAAAAGAGCCGCTACCTCGAAAGGTAGCGGCTCTAAAGCTCAACTATATGAGCATCGCGCGGGCGCGATTAGGCCTTGAGGGCCTCCTCGACGGCGACAGCGCAGGCGACGGTGGCACCGACCATGGGGTTGTTGCCCATGCCGATGAGACCCATCATGTCGACGTGCGCAGGCACGGAGGAAGAACCGGCGAACTGGGCGTCGGAGTGCATACGGCCCATGGTGTCGGTCATGCCGTAAGAGGCAGGGCCGGCGCCCATGTTGTCCGGGTGCAGGGTACGGCCAGTGCCGCCACCAGAAGCGACGGAGAAGTACTTCTTGCCAGCCTCGAGGCGCTCCTTCTTGTAGGTGCCAGCGACGGGATGCTGGAAGCGCGTGGGGTTGGTGGAGTTGCCGGTGATCGAGATGTCGACGTTCTCGTGCCACATGATGGCAACGCCCTCGCGGACGTCGTCGGAGCCGTAGCAGTTAACGGCAGCGCGGGGACCATCGGAGTAGGGGATGGTCTCGACGACCTTGAGCTCGCCCGTGTAGTAGTCGAACTGAGTCTTCACATAGGTGAAGCCGTTGATGCGGGCGATGATCTGGGCGGCGTCCTTGCCCAGACCGTTCAGGATAACGCGCAGCGGCTTCTTGCGAGCCTTGTTGGCGTTCAGAGCCAGGCCGATAGCACCCTCAGCGGCAGCGAAGGACTCGTGGCCGGCCAGGAAGGCGAAGCACTCGGTGTCGTCGGAGAGCAGCATAGCGCCCAGGTTGCCGTGGCCCAGACCGACCTTGCGGTCCTCGGCGACGGAGCCGGGAACGGTGAAGGCCTGGATGCCCTCGCCGATGATGGCGGCAGCCTCAGAAGCAGTCTTGGCGCCACGCTTGACAGCGAGAGCGCAGCCGAGGGTGTAGGCCCACTCGGCGTTCTGGAAGGCGATGGACTGGGTGTTGTTGACGATCTCACGCGGGTTGAAGCCCTTGTCGGTGCAGATCTGCAGAGCTTCCTCGAGGGAGGCGATGCCGTTGTCGGCGAGGCACTTGTTGATCTTGTCAGCGCGGCGCTCGTAACCTTCGAACGTAACAGTCATAGTTATTTCCCTCCCTTTCTACTCGTGAACCGGGAACACGCTGGCGACGGAGTGAGTCTCCTCGTCGGTGCGCGGGTCGATGTACTTGGCAGCGTTCTCCCACTGACCATAGTGGCCCATAGCGCCAGCGATGGCCTCCTCGGGGGTCTTGCCGGCCTTGACGGCGTCGGTGAACTTGCCGAGGTTCAGGAACTCGAATGCGATGATCTCGTTCTTGTCGTTGAGAGCCATGCGGGTGACGTAGCCCTGAGCGAGCTCGAGGTAACGAGCGCCCTTGGCCTTGGTGCCGAACATGGTGCCGACCTGAGAGCGAAGGCCCTTGCCGAGGTCGTCGAGGGAGGCGCCCACGGGCAAGCCGCCCTCGGAGAACGCGGTCTGGCTGCGGCCGTAAACGATCTGCAGGAAGATCTCGCGCATAGCAACGTTGATGGCGTCGCAGACGAGGTCGGTGTTGAGGGCCTCGAGGATGGTCTTACCGGGAAGGATCTCGGAAGCCATGGCAGCAGAGTGGGTCATGCCCGAGCAGCCGATGGTCTCAACGAGGGCCTCCTCGATGATGCCGTCCTTGACGTTCAGCGTGAGCTTGCAGGCGCCCTGCTGAGGTGCGCACCAACCCACACCGTGCGTAAGACCGGAGATGTCGGAAATCTCCTTAGCCTGGACCCACTTGCCCTCCTCGGGGATGGGTGCGGGGCCGTGGTATGCACCCTTGGCAACGGGGCACATGTTCTCCACTTCCTGTGAGTACTGCATGCCTCTCCTCTCTATCGTGTTGGCGTCCCGTCTGGGGGTCGTGGCTGGCGATTGCCGGGCGACCCTTCGAAAGGGACATGACATGCAGCCCCTATAATACCGCGAAATGCACGGAATATTCGGCGAACGGCTCAGTTTTCGTAGCGAGAAGTCCGGAAGTTTTAATTGAAACGGTTTAACTATATGTTCTGTGGTCGCGAACTTCCGTAGAGGGGGTTCGTCTTGGGCAAGCTTTTGGTCAGCTCTTGTATGCGTTGCGGGGTCTGACCTGTTGCAACGGTGCCGTTCGCCGCCCGTTTACTGCCTTTGGCCGCGCGAGTGTATTGTTTTGCGTGAATGTTTTGATGGCACGCTTCAATCGTGCTGTATTGGATGGCAATCAGATCCCGGCGAAGGGAGCGCCATGCAGCGCGTTTGGAGAACGGTTACCGGCTTTTACCATGTCTGTGCCCGCGGTACGGGCAAGCAGCTCATCTTTGAGGGCGATGAAGACCGGTGGGAGTTTTTGGAGCTGATGCGCGATTGCTGCCGCGAGGCGGGCGTGACGGTTGTCGCCTGGTGCCTTATGGGCAATCACGTGCATTTGGTGCTTGCAGATTACGAGGACGCGATGAGCGCGGCGATGCACCGGCTGCTTTTGACGTACGCGCGGCGGTTCAATAAACGCACGGGGCGCACGGGCCATCTGTTCCAGAACCGTTTTGACCGGCGCTCGCTCGATACCGACCGTTATCTGATGGCTGCCATTCGCTATGTTCACGCTAATCCGCAGGAGGCGGGTATCGCCCTGATCGAGCGTTATCCCTGGAGCAGCTTTGCCGAGTATCTTCGAGCGTATGACAACGATATGACGAGGGGATTTTCGGACCCTTCTTGTGTGCTTGAGCTCTTTGAGTCTGCCAAGGGGTTTCTGGATTATTCTCTGTCGATGCCCGATGGTTCCGATCCAGTGATTCACGATATGGATGAGACAGAGTGGGAGCGGCGTGCGTTTGCCGACAAGATGGCGAAGGAACTCGGGGTTCCGCTTCGCGGGGTTAAAGCCGCACCGCCGGCGCAGCGCGATACCGTTATTTTTGGATTGCACGATGCCGGTTTCACGGTGCGCCAGATTGAGCGCTATACCGGGATTGGCAAAAGTACCGTCTCTCGTATTGTGCGTGCCCGCGCGCGGACGGCGATGCGGACTGGCGGAAACGTGATGTAGGGTCGCCTGTGCACCGCAGATGGGGTCGTCCATACGCCGCAACAAGCGTTCAAAAGCTTGGTGCGGCAACTGCACTTCTTAATATGCATAGAACAATCGCCATCTTGCATAAAATAAGGGCTCAGTCCGGGTTTGCCCGTGCCTACCCCCATCTGCGCCGTGCAAAAAATGGAGTTTTCAGCATCGCGGTACTGCCACTACCGTCGCATTTTTGCAACATACGGGCCCCGAAGCTATTTATGCCTGCCGATGCGCTCCCGAAGCTCATGTTTGCGCCCCTGAGACCACGATGCTTGTTCTAAAACGCACTATATATGCGCCTGGAGACGTTGATTAACGCTTTCGATGCGTATACACACAGCTTGGCGTGCTGAATACTCGCAAAAATGCACGCCGCTCCCTATGGGACCCGTCTGCAGCAGGCGCGAAGCGAATCGGAGCCCAGCTGGATGGGGCATGGGACGATGCTAGGCGTGCTCGTGGCCCTGCTGCAGGCCTTTGGTGCTGTGGAAAACGCCCGTGTTCGCGTCTGGCTGTGTGGTAAATGACAGACGGGGTGCCGGACGCGCGGACTTTGTGCGTTCGCGCTCATTAGAAAAAACAGAGCCGCCCGTATCGGGCGGCTCGGCAATCAAAAACCTTGGATTCGGGGCATACGCTACTGGTTTGCTTGCCCCTCGAGCATGCCGTCGAGGGTGCGCCAGGCGAGCTCGGCGCATTTGACGCGGGCGGGCATGTGCGAGATGTCCTGGAGCTGGGCGGCCTCGTCCAGATCTTCCAGGTCCTCCTCGGAGAGCTGTTCGCCGCGGATCATGGCGAGGAAGAGCCCTGCCAAGCGACGCGCTTCCTCGACCGTCTCGCCGGTGATGAGGTCGGCCATGATGTCGGCGCTGGCCTGACTGATGGCGCAGCCGTGGCCGGTAAAGGAGGCCTCCTCGATCACGCCGTTCTCGACACGCAGCTGCAAGGTGAGCTCGTCTCCGCAGCTGGGGTTGATGCCGTTGTGCTCGTGCGTGGGGGCGTCCATCTCGTACTTGTAGTCGGGGTGCGAGTTGTGCTCCATAAATGTGGTGGAGGTGTACAGATTACCCATTGAACGTGCTCCAAACGTGATGCAGGCCGGCGATGAACTTGTCGATGTCGGCCTTGTCGTTGTAGAAGGCTACGCTGGCGCGGCAGCAGGCAAGGTTCTCGACGCCCAGCCAGGTGAGCAGCGGCTGCGCGCAGTGGTGACCGGCGCGGATGCAGACGCCGTCCATGTCCATGATGCTCGCGACATCGTGGGGGTGGATACCCTTGACGTTAAAGCTCACAACGCCGTGGTGGTTATCCCAATAGATGGAGCCGATGATCTGGACAAAGTCGAGCTGCATGAGTTCGCCCATCAGATAGTGGACTAGTGCCTGCTCGCGGGCCTGGATGTTCTCGTAACCCACCGTGTTAACCAGGTAGTCGAGTGCCGCACCCGTGGCGAAGATGCCGGCGGCGTCCTGCGTGCCGGCCTCGAATTTCTCGGGGACGGGCGCCCAGACGGCGTCCTGCTCGGTGACCGAGTCGATCATCTCGCCGCCGGTGAGCATGGGCGGCATGGCGTTGAGCAGGTCCATTTTGCCCCACAGCACGCCGATGCCCATGGGGCCCATGGCCTTGTGCGCGCTAAAGGCAAAGAAGTCGGCGCCCAGGTCGGCCACATCGACCGGCATGTGCGGCAGCGACTGCGCGCCGTCGACGACCAGGTAGCCGCCGTGCTTGTGCACGAGTTTGCCGAGGTTCTTGACCGGGTTCTCGACGCCCAGCACGTTGGAGACCTGTCCCACGGCTAGGATCTTGGTCTTGGGACCCACCTTGGCAAGAACCTCCTCGGTGGTGAGCTGGCCGGTCTTGGTGGGGTAGAGGTAGACGAGCTTGGCGCCGGTCTCGCGGCAGACCTGCTGCCACGGAATCAGGTTGGAGTGGTGCTCCATGATGGTGATGACGACCTCGTCGCCGGGCTCGAGCACCGTGGGCGCAAAGCTCTTGGCGACCAGGTTGAGCGACTCGCTCGTGTTGCGGGTGAAGACGACCTCGTTGGCGTTGGGGGCGCCGATGAGGTCGGCGATTTGCTGGCGCACCTTCGCGATGGCCTCGGTGGCCTCGACAGACAGCGAGTACAGGCCACGCAGAGGGTTGGCGTTCATGCGCTGGTAGAAGTCGCGTTCGGCGTCGAGCACACAGGCAGGGCGCTGCGCGGTGGCGGCGCTATCGAGGAAGGCGATCTCGGGGTGCTGCTGGAACAGCGGGAACTGGTCCTTGTAGGGGTTGGTCTCGATATCTACGGTGGGCCAGCCGCGCGAAGCCTCGTCGCTGGCGTCGAGCTCCATGGGCTCGGGGGCAGTACAGGTGTCGCATTTAACGTGCTCGGTGTCGATCATGCGAGCTCCTCTTCAAAGTTGTCGATCAGGTTGTTGCCCAGGCGGACGACGGCGGCGCGGGTGCGCTCGTCGGTGGCGGAAAGCGCGGCGTCCTCCAGCTTGGCGCGGATGAACAGGTCCTCGGCGGCGTTTTGGTCAAGGCCGCGGCAGGCGAGATAGAACAGCTGCTCGTCGCGGACGTGGCCGATGGTGGCACCGTGGTTGCCGGCGACGTCGTCCTCGTCGCACAGGATGACGGGGACGGTCTTGTTGTCGACGCCCTTGTTGGCCAAAAGCACCGTCTCGCGCTCGGTGCCGGTTGCACCCTTGCAGCCGTGCACGAGGTCGATGGTGCCGCGATAGACCTTCTTTGACGTGCCGGTCAGTACGCCGTTGGCGTCGATCTCGCACTCGGTTTTGCGACCGCGGTGGCGCAGCTCGTAGTTAAAGTCGCGCACCTGCTCGCGGGCGCCCAAGTAATCGGTATCGATGGTGACTTTGGCGGTATCGCCCAGCAGGTCGCCGGCAAGGCCGGTGGCGCTGGCGCCGGCACCCAGGACGGTGTGCTGCACGTTGACGCGCGCACCCTCGTCCAGGAACAGGCCGGTGTCGTCGAGCGCGATCCAGCTATCGTCGAGCGTCTGCGTGCAGGTCACGTTGACGATGGCGTACTCGTGGGAGCACACGCGTAGCACGGAGCCCACGACACCCTCGCCGGCAACGGGGGAGTCCAGGGCGATCTGCAGGTCGAGCGTTGCCTGCGGGCGGGCGACGACGTCGATGGCGGCGATGGCCGCGGCGGCATCGACACCGCTCACGCGCACAGCAACCGTGGCGTGCTTGTATGCGGGCACATCTATGACGATGCGCTTGGTAGCGTGCTCGGCCAAGTAGGCGTAGGCAGCCTCGCCCATGCCGGTTTCGAAGGCTTCAGCGGGGGAGAGCTCCTCCTCGAGCTTGATGGCGCCGGCCTGGTAGACGGAGGTGGCGGGCACGTCGAGCTCGGTCTCGGGCGTGATGCGGGCGCGGTCGGCGGCATCACCGGGGGCGGAGGCGCGGCGCTCGGGGAAGCGCTCGGCCATGGCGTTCATGGCGGTGCCAAACGCGTCGGCAGCGCCGGAAAACTGCTCGCCCAAGCCTTCGACCTCAACGGCCTCCGCGGGAGCGGCGGCAAGCTCGTCAGAGAGCTCGAGCTTGGTCTGGTTCATTTTCAACCAGCCCCAGGTTGCTGCGGGCATCGCGTTGACCTGCTCGAGCGTGGTAGCAGCGGCGTTGGTTTCCTGTTTCATTATCCGATCGCTCCTTCCATCTCGAGCTTGATCAGGTTGTTCATTTCGACGGCGTACTCCAGCGGCAGCTCCTTGGAGACCGGGTTAGCAAAGCCGTTGACGATCATGGTGCGGGCCTCTTCCTCCGAGATGCCGCGGCTCATCAGGTAGAACACCTTGTCGTCGCCGATGCGGCCGATGGTGGCCTCGTGGCCGATGTCGACGTTCTTGGCGCGGATGTCCATGGCGGGGATGGTGTCGGAGCGGCTCTGGTCATCGAGCATGAGCGACTGGCAGCTCACGGTTGCCTTGGAACCCTCTGCCTTGGGCGTGGCCACGATAGAGCTGCGGAAGGTCTGAATGCCGCCGCTCTTGGAGATACCTTTGGTCTCGACGGTTGCCGAGGTATCGGGCGCGTTGAGCACGACCTTGCAGCCGGTGTCGAGGTTCTGGCCGGCGCCGGCAAAGGTGATGCCGGTAAAGCTCGAGCGGGCGCGGCGGCCGTTGAGCACGCTCATGGGGTAGAGGTAGCCCACGTGGCTGCCGAAGGAACCGCTGACCCACTCGATATCGCCGTCCTCGTCCACGCGCGCACGCTTGGTGTTGAGGTTGTACATATTCTTGGACCAGTTCTCGATGGTCGAGTAGCGCAGATGTGCACGCTTGCCCACAAAGAGCTCGACGGCGCCGGCGTGGAGGTTGGCAACGTTGTACTTGGGCGCGGAGCAACCCTCGATAAAGTGCAGGTCGGCGTCGTCCTCGACGATGATGAGCGTGTGCTCAAACTGGCCGGCACCCTTGGCGTTAAGGCGGAAGTAGCTCTGCAGCGGAAAATCGAGCTTGGTGCCCTTGGGCACGTAGACAAACGAGCCGCCCGACCACACGGCACCGTGCAGGGCCGCAAACTTGTGGTCGGTGGGCGGGATGAGCGTCATAAACTTCTCGTGGATGAGCGGCTCCCACTGCGGGTCGTGCAGGGCCTCCTCGATGCCGGAGTAGACGATGCCCATCTTGGACGCGGTGTCCTGCATGTTGTGGTAGACCAGCTCGGAGTCGTACTGCGCGCCGACGCCCGCCAGGTAGCTGCGCTCGGCCTCGGGGATGCCCAGGCGCTCAAAGGTGTTCTTGATGTCGTCGGGCACCGACTCCCAGTCGTGCTTTTGGTCGGTGTTGGGCTTGACGTAGGTGACGATGTTGTCCATGTCCAGGCCCTCGATGGAGGGGCCCCACGTCGGATCGGGGAAGCGGTTGAAGATCTCGAGGGACTTTAAGCGCAGGTCGAGCATCCACTGCGGTTCGTCCTTCTTGGCGCTGATCTCGCGCACGATGTCGGGCGTGATGCCGGCGTCGAGGCGCTCGAATCCCTCCTCGCCATAGGTGAAGTCGTAGAGGCTGCGGTCGATGTCCGCGACCTCGGTGCGGTTCTTGGTCATTGCGTCGCCCCTTTACGCCCGCTGCTCGGCAGCGGCGGCCTCGGCCTGGGCGCGCTGCTCGGCGGCCTCGCGCTCGAAGGTCTCAAAGCCGTTCTTGTCGATCCAGGGGATGAGCGAGGCGTCGTCCTCGCGCACGATGTGACCCTTGACCATAACGTGGACGCGGTCGACATCCAAGTGCTCCAGGATGCGCGTGTTGTGCGTGATGATGAGCATGGAGCCGTCGCAGCTCTTGCGGTAGGCGTCCATGCCGTGGCTGACGGTGGAAAGCGCGTCGACGTCCAGGCCGGAGTCGGTCTCGTCCAAGATGGCGAGCTTGGGCTGCAGCAGCAGAAGCTGGAGCATCTCGACCTTCTTTTTCTCGCCGCCCGAGAAGCCCACGCCCAGCTCGCGGTTGAGGTAGGCGGTATCCATGTTGAGCTCGGCCGCGAGCTCCTTGACGCGACGACGGAATTCCTTGCCCTTCATCTCCAGGCCGGGGCGGCCGGCGATACTGGCGCGCAAAAAGCTCGACAGTGGCACGCCGGGGATCTCGACCGGGGCCTGGAAGCTCAGGAACAGGCCGGCGCGCGAGCGCTTGTCGGTGGTGAGCCCGGTGATGTCCTGGCCGTCAAAGACGATGCGGCCGTCGTTGACCGTGTAAACGGGGTCGCCCATGACCAGGTGGCCGAGGGTGGACTTGCCGGCGCCGTTGGGGCCCATCAGCACGTGGGTCTCGCCGGCGGCGACGTTGAGGTTGACGTTGTGGAGGATGGTCTTCTCGTCCACGGAGGCGGTCAGACCTTCGATGGAAAGCAGCGGATTTGCGCTCATGCTGTCCCTCTCTGTATATGGTGTACTCATAGGTGTGCTAAACCCTAGGAATCTTCTCGGAATAAAGTTACTATGGGTTCGGCGTTAGTCAAGGGAAAACCCGACTAATCCACTCGACTTTTCAAATTCTGGGACAAAATAACCTGTTGTGTTTGTCCCACTTACTTAAGATTTGGGACAAACAAACTTGGTTATGTTGTCCCAGATGCAATGGGAGGGTAGGTATGCTCATTTCTTCCAAGGGCCGCTATGCCCTCCGGCTGATGATCTATATCGCGGCGCTGGGCGACGCCGAGGGCAAGATTGCCCTGCGCGAGGTCGCCGACCGCGAACATATCTCGCAAAAGTATTTGGAGCAGCTGGTTCGTCCGCTTATGAAGGCGGGCCTGCTTAAGAGCGTGCGCGGCAAGGGCGGCGGCTACATGATGGCCAAGGATCCCTCCGAGGTGCGTGCTGGCGACATCCTGCGCGCCGTCGAGGGCAGCACGGCTCCGGTGGCGTGCGATGGCATCGACAACAGCTGCGCCCGCAGCGATCTTTGCTCGACCGTCAAATTCTGGCGCGGTCTGGACGACGTGATCGAAAAGTACGTCGACGGCGTGACGTTGGCCGACCTTGCTGCCGTCCCCGAGATCAACTTCGACATTAAGCTGTAGGGCTGCAAATGACATCTCTCGACAAGGTGTATAAGCAAATTGAAGTTTTTGCTCGGGAATGTGACGCCGAGAAGGTTGTGCTGTTTGGTTCCCGCGCTCGAGGTGACAACTTGCCTAAGAGCGATATTGACATCGCCGTAGCAGGTTGCCGGGATTTCGGCCGGTTGTCATATTTGATCGAGGAGCGTCTTGATACTCTTTTAGATGTAGATGTCGTCAATCTCGACGAGTCCTTATCGCGTCAATTGCTCGATGAAATTGCCAGGGATGGTGTGATTCTGTATGAAAAAATATGAGAACTTTGTCAGCGCCTTGGCGAATCTTGAGGATGCGCCCAATCAGGATCTCAACAATGATTTTGTTCAGAGTGGTTTGATTAATAAGTTCAATCTTCAATTTGAACTGAGCTGGAAGCTCCTTAAGCGTCTGCTCGAGTATGAGGGCGCCACGCTTGCCGCGTCGGGGTCTCCTCGTGCCATCTTGAAGGAGTCCTACCGATTCTACGACTTTATTGATGAGGCGGCCTGGCTAGATATGCTCAAAGACCGCAATACGAACGTCCATATCTATGACAACAAGCTCGCTCAAGATTTGATTCAGCGCATCTTGAACGTATATATTCCCGCTTTTTGTCAGTTGAGGGACGGGCTGATGGAGCGATACGGCGAGCTTCTGATGGCGCCCGACGACCAGTTTGTTTAATTCCTTAAGATTTCGCGGAGGGTTGTTGCCGTTTACCGAGGGGTTGTTGTGCAACAACGGGCGAGCTGCAATACTTATTTTTATCTTTGCAAACTGCACTTTAACTACACCAATGCAGGGAGGATCTTATGCAGCCCAAGCATTCTGCGATTGTCGCGGGCCTGACGCTGGCGCTTTCGTTTGGCGCCGTTTCCGCGCCGGCACCCGCCGCTGCCGAGGAGCCCACGCCGGGCGTTGCCTCGGATGCGACCGATATCGATAAGGGTCTCTATACCCAGCAGTCCTTTTCGGGCGTGCTGAGGTCGGTCCAGGGCGTTTCGTTTGTTAACGTGACTCCCGAGATGAAGTACTTCACCAAATATGAGAGTCACGGCAACTATAACCAGGGCTTTTCGTACGGTGACGGTTATAACGCGCTGGGTTATTACCAGTTCGACCGTCGTTGGTCGCTCATTCCGTTTATGAAGCAGGCCTACAACTACAACCCCGAAAAATACAGCATGCTCAAGGATGCGATTGATCGCGGCAGCGAGATTTCCAACATGAGCAATGCCATGTACGAGAACGGCCAGCTCACCGAGTTGGGCCGTATTGCGCAGGAGGCCTTCCAGGGCGCTTATAACATCGATTCTGTTGAGTTCTCAGCTCTTCAAGATGCCTATGCGTACAACTCGTACTATGCGGTGACCGAGGCGTGGCTCAAGAGTGGCCTGGGCATTGATATTTCGGGCCGTGCCGATTGCGTTAAGGGCATGGTGTGGAGCATCACCAACATGTGCGGCACCGGTGGCTACAGGGACTTCTTCCGTTGGGCGAATCTCTCCAACGATATGTCCGACCGCGAGTTTGTGACGGCGCTTTCCAACAGTGTGGTCAATAACGTGGCGACCAAGTATTCGAGCCAGCCCCAGTATCATGAGGGCTGGAAGAACCGCTACCGCAATGAGCTGAAGGACTGCTTGGTTTATATCGCCGAGGACGAGGCCGCTGCGACGCCCGTGCAGCCCGAACCTACGCCGGCGCCCTCGCCGACGCCTGATTCGAATGACGACTCGAGCGACGATGCCAACGATGACAGGATGGATGCGCCCTCGACCGGTGCTGACGGTGATGGCTCTGCTGGTGGCACTACCAACAACGGCTCTACCTCGAACGGTTCCGATTCAAACGGCTCTGCTGCGGGCGATTCGTCTTCAAGCTCTTCCGGCAATACGGACAGCGACGCTTCTGGTTCGACCGGCGCTGGCACCTCTAACTCATCCACCGGCTCGAGCGATTCGTCCGTTGGCACCGGCTCTAACAACGGCTCCGGCTCTGACGCAACCCCTGGTTCCGATGCTTCCAAGGATGACTCGAATAAGGCGCCGGACGTTCCCGTTGCTTCGCCGGACAAGAAGCCTTCTTTCTCCGAGCAGCTTGGTTCTACGCTGGGCTCTTCGCTGATGGCTGGCGTCAATAACGGCTCGACCCAGAACAAGGGCAACTCTGATCAGGTTTCCACGGAAAAGATCGAAGCCGTAAAGGGCGACTCCAAGGACAAGGCTTCCGAGAAGACCGAATCCGATAAGGGTTCTAGCTCTGAGGAGAAGAGCGACAAGTCCGAACAGAAGAAGGACGAGGATAAGAAGTCTGAATCTGAGGAGAAGGACAAGAGCAAGGCCGAGGGCGAAAAGAAACAGTCCGAAGACGACGACAAGAGCGGTGCTGACAACCAGGTCCAAGAGCAAAATGACTCCAAAACGGTGACCACCACGACCACGACGACTACAACTACCAAGTCCTCGGGCGGCAACATGCCCAAGACGGGCGATCTGATTGTGATGGCGAGCCTTGCCAGTGTAAGCTTGGCCACACTGGGCGCTACGTCTATCGTAAGTGGTAAGCATAAGCTCGATCAGCAGAAGAAGGCTTCTGGGGAGGACGGCTTGGAGGAGTAATCTTCCAGATCGTTTTCTATAAGAGTTTGGGACGGGGTCCGGTGCGGCGGCATCGGCCCCCCCCTTTTTTGTTGTGCAACGATTTGTTATGCCCCCTCGGGGGTCTGTTGCTACCGCTGCCCGAAACGTTTGCATGTCGATATTGTTGCGCTCTACCCGCTCGCTACAATGGGCATCGTGCTGCGTTAGAAGGAGAGTTTACGGTGTCTGAACAGGTGAATTGTGGTTTTACTCATGCGTTTGGTGCACGGTTGCTCAATCATGCGGATAGCGCAGCTCTACCGGTTGATGCACGCGACTTTTCCGATGCAATCAATCGGTGTTTACTCGTCGATAAGACTATGTTTATTGCCGATATATTGGACAGTGAAGCACCTGTTGCGCTTTGCTGTCGGCCCAAGGGTTTTGGCAAGAGCATGAATTTATCGATGCTCAAGTGCTATTTGGAACGACCTGATCGCCGGCTGCCGGATCGAAGCCTGTTCGCTGGTACCCAGATTTGGCAGGCGGGCGGCGGTCGCTATCGTGATGAGTACGCGAGTTATCCGGTCATCATGCTCGACTTTACAGCTGCCGCTTCGAGGCATGGCGCTGGTGCTGCGGCAGCAATTCGCGGGGCTGTCGTGCGCGAGTGCGCCCGATTACTGCCGCTGCTTGCCGCGCCTGATCTGTCAAGACGTGAGGTTCGTCTTATCGAGAGGGCGGCGCGTGGGGTGGCCAGCGATAAGGAGATCGATGCGGCGCTTGGCGTGCTTATTAAACTGCTCCAGGCAGCTTTCGATGAGCAGGTTGTTCTTCTGATAGACGACTACGACGCGGTATGTCCAAAGCGTTTGGACGCTAAGGACGACGGTAGCGTGGATTCCCTAGAGTCGCTCAGCCGAATGTTGTTCGACACCATTGCCGATGCCGGCGACTCGTTGCGATTGACGTGTCTGATGTGCGAACGCCCCGGTCATGCCGAGTTTGCGTTGTCCCAACGTGGGGTTTCCTATCGGTCGGCGACAGCGTTGTCGAGTTGGTGTGATCGATGGTTCGGTTTTTCGGACGACGAAGTCCAAGTGCTGTTGGATTGCATCGGTCGCAACGGCTGTCTGGATGACGCGCGTGAGTGGCTCGAGGGCTATCTGCTTGGTGGTTTTTATTGCTCGAGCCCGGAGCGCGTGGTGGACTACGCACATCGCGGTTGCGTCGCGCCCGTTCGGGCAGATCTGTATGGTTACGCCGACCGTCTGAGCGCATGCGTCGGCGACTGGAATCTCATGCGCCTGTCCGCATTGTTCGATTTACTTGAGGCGCATGGGTTTATTGAGGTGCCAGTGCATGTGCATGCCGAGGAGGCCGATGCCGCCAAGCCCGAAGATATCTGGACAGCGCTGTATCTGTCTGGATTTCTTACGACGGACATGACGGGGCATTCGGAAAACGGCGCGTGCCTTCGTTCCCTGCGTCTGCCTAACAACGAAGTGCGTCAGGCGCTCCGTCTTGTAATTCTGGAATGGTTTGAGTGCGCCGTTGAGGACGTTGGAGTTATCGACTCGTTCCATGACGGGCTGTGTCGAGGAGACGAGGACGCTGTAAAGCAAGCTTTGAGCTGTGCTATCGGCGATCTGGGCATCGATGTGGGCCAATCAGATATGCCGACAGCCTATCATCTGGTGCTTCAGGGGCTCTGCTTTGGACTGCCTGGCTATTGCAATCCCAGCTCCAAGCGAAGTGGCGTCTCGGATCGCTGGGATATCCAGGTGATTCCCACCGGTCGGGTGTTTGACGTGGCTGACACGTTCGGCATGCTCGATGAGCGACCGCTCATTACGATCAACATGATGTACGACCCTGGCGTCGATGCCCTGGGCCTGGAACTGTTGGCGGTTCAGGCGCTGCTCGAAATCGAGCGCGACGGCATCGATGATATCCGCGTGCCGCGCCCCGCCGTCGGGCGCATGCGTTGGGGCTTTGGTTTTGACGGTCAGCGTGTGTCCGTGGTGTGTCAACGACTGTAGCGGCGGGCGAAAGCCCTTTACTACTCGGCGTCCTTCAGGGGCGGCATGGGCTTCCAGTTGGGGTCCTTAACGATCTTGCGGGCGTCCTTCATGCCACGGCGCAGCGCCGGAATACCGGTCTTAAAGCATTTGTCGACTGCTGCCAGACGAATGAACTCCTTGCAGAAGGTCGCGGCATTGCCCAGACGGAACAGCACGGGGTGGTAGTCGCCGTAGATCTGCATGTAGCGTGCCAGATAACCGCGGTTGCGCATGATGTAGTAGCGGTTGGTGTCGCTCGTGGAGTTGAGCTGTCGTTTGCCGGCGATGTCCCAGTTGGAGACGGCGCGGGCGCGCTTGAGCACCACGTCGGCGACCACGGCGGCGGGGAAGTGCTGGCTGGCCACGTAGCCGTAGCAGGCATCGTCGCCGTAGATAAAGAAGCGTGCGTCGGGCAGGCCAATCTTGTCAACCACGCGGCGCGAGAACATGCCGCCCTCAAAGCACAGTTGGTTCATGGTGCGGTAGCCCTCGGGACCCAGATCCCACTTGGCGATGGGGTTAGGGATGCCGAGCGAAAGGATGAGCTGGTACTGCCAAAAGAAGGCGCCGCCGTCAAAGTCCAGGCGCGAACCCTGGATAACATCGTAGCGGTCGGTCCACTTGGCCAAGCGCTCGATGCCTTCGGGGATGACGAGCACGTCGTCGTCCATGACCCAGAACCACTGGGCCCCTAGATCGTAGGCGCATTTGGTTCCAGCGGAGAAGCCGCCCGCACCGCCGCCGTTTTCGAGCTGCGGGGCGTAGATGACACGGTCGGTGCCGCCCTGCGCGTCGGGCTGCTCGGTGTCGATGCCCCACAGGTTGGCCAGGCGCTCGTTGAATGCAGTGCACATGGCCTCGGTCTCGCGCGAATTCTCGTTATCGACAATCACGATGCGCCAGGGCGTTGCCGTGAGATCGGTCATGGAGTCGAACAAGTTGGCCAGGAGTTCCTGGCGCTTGTACGTAACGACGACGATGGCGAGCTTATCGATGGGGGCGAGGAGGGTTGAAGGCATGGGGCAATATATCCTTTCACGCGCGGCGCGCATGCGCTGCACGGAAGCTATCGAATACGTCCTTGGGACTGTCCTATTGTAAAGGCTCGGCGCACCTTGACGGCAAGCTTTGAATAAAACGCAGGAACCTGTCATGGGCCCGCCGCATGATTTGGGGCTACTTTGCCCGCGAGAGGCTCCATAGATTATATAAACGCCCGCTGGCGCGCTAACCCTTTGATACCATGAAACGACAGGTATTTCCTAAGGAGCACATTTGTCTACTAACGCCTCTGGCAGCCCTGTTCTGTCGCTGCTTATTCCCATTTACAATGTTCAGCGCTACCTGCGCGAGTGCCTCGATTCCGCCCTGGCGCAGACGCTCAAGGATATTGAGATCATCTGCATTAACGACGGGTCGACCGACAACTCGCCGGCGATTATCCGCGAGTATATGGAGCGCGATGAGCGCGTCAAGATGATCGACAAGGCCAACAGCGGCTACGGCGACTCGATGAACCACGGTCTGGAGATGGCGCGTGGCAAGTATGTTGGCATCTTGGAGTCCGATGACTTTATGGCGCCTGACGCACTCGAAAAGCTTGTCTCGGCCGCCGATAGCAATAATGCCGACTTTGCTAAGGCGAACTTTGATTTCTACTGGTCTAAGCCCGAGGAACGCCGTTCGCTGCACGAGATGTTTAAGGCCAAGGACTGCGGCAATCCGGTGCACCCGAGCGATACGACACAGTTCTTTAAGCAAAAGCCGTCGATTTGGTCGGCCGTGTACCGTCGCGATTTTCTTGAGCGCAACGGCATTACGTTCCTACCGACTCCGGGAGCATCCTTTCAGGACACGTCATTCGCCTTTAAGGTGATCGCGTGCGCCGATAAGGCTGTTTATCTGCACGATGCCGTGTTGTCGTATCGCCAGGACAACGAGAATTCCTCGGTCAATGCTTCGGCTAAGGTCTTTTGCGTCAATACCGAGTATGCCGAGATTGAGCGTTGGATTCGAGAGGATTATGCCCGCGACCACGCAAGTGATGACGTCGCGCGCATGCTCAAGTTCAATCAGCTCATTAAGTACGATTCGTACATGTGGAACTACGTGCGCTTGGCGCCTAAGTTCTATAAGGAGTTCCTGGTGCAGATGGCTAAGGAATTTCAGGCGGCCTTGGACGCGGGGGACTTTTCGCTTGATGACCTCAAGCCGTGGAAGCGCGCGAATCTCGCTGCCATTCTCAAAGATCCTGAGGGCTGGGTTGACGAGCATCCGAGTTTTGCGACGGATGGCGCCTTGGGGCGTGCTAAGTATTACGCCTCGGTTGGAGGCCCAGGCGTGGTTGCCGCCTTCCTCATCGAATCGCTGAGGGGGTAGGTCGGCATGGGAGAGGTCTCGTGTCCTAAAGCTACCATTGTCGTCCCCGTTTACAACTCTGCGTGTTCCATTCAGCGATGCGTTGATTCGCTGTTGGCCCAGTCCGAGCGCTCGATTCAGGTTGTCTGCGTCAACGACGGTTCGACTGATGATTCGTTGAACGTGTTGCGCCAGATCGCGCAGGCCGACGATCGCGTACTGGTGATTGACCAGGAAAACGCGGGTGTCTCGTGTGCTCGAAATGCCGGTATCGATGCCGCCGAGGGCGAGACCGTCTTTTTTGTGGACGCCGACGATTACATCGATCCCCAGACGGTCGAGCGTGTGCTGCATGCCATGGAGTCTGCAGATGCCGAGGCTGCCGTTTTTGGGGGCGTCTGTGAACCTGCCGATGCTGCCCCCAAACGCGTCCAGCAACTCATGAGCCCCAAAGCTGGTACCTTCGGCGCCCGTGATTCCCAACTGCTGTTCCATTCGAATGCGCAGCCCTATGCCTGCCGTGCGGCTTTTTCGCGCGAGCTGCTTAATCGCGAAGGCATTCGCTTCGCCCCCGGTTTGGCTTTGGGCGAGGACGTCGTCTTCCAATTCGCGGCTTATGCGCTTGCCCGCAAGACCGTCGTCATGCCGGACAAGTTCTACCACTACGTGATGGAGAGCGAATCGGCGACGCACGAGTTCAACAGTGCCGAGGCTCGCGCCAAAAAGCTTGACGCCCACATGAGAATGCTCGAGGAGGTCTTGGAGGACTGGGCAGCCTACGGTCTTTTGGACCTGTGTCCCGGCGAGCTGATAACTTGGTTTTTGGACCTCATTGTGTTCGACCTGGCGCGCTTGGATGCCGATGACTTCCCTCGCGTGGCGGCTCGCGTCAACATGGACCTCACGACGTTTTTGGGAACGGAGTGGGCGGATATGCCTGCCAAGGGCGCCGTTCGCCGTGTTGCCCACAAGCTCGTTGCGGCGACCACGGGCGTTTCGATGGCAGACGCCACGCTGTTCTATCTTTCGACTCGCGGTCTCAAAGCCTGCCTGGAGCGCTTTCTCTAGTTCCAAGCGCTGCCGCCCGCCGCAACTCGGCTGCTAAAATAACCCTGTTACACGCTATTCAACAGGAGGTTCTCTTGCAGAACTCTGATACCCCTAAAGTTTCGCTGCTTGTCCCCATCTGCAATGTCGAACGCTACCTGCGCGAGTGCCTCGATTCCGCCGTGGCTCAGACGCTCAAGGACATCGAGATCATCTGTATCAACGACGGCTCCACCGATAGCTCGCCGGATATCATCCGCGAGTACATGGAGCGCGACTCTCGTGTAAAGATGATCGACAAAGCCAACAGCGGCTACGGCGACTCGATGAACCGCGGCCTGGAGATGGCGCGCGGTGAGTACGTGGGCATCCTTGAGTCTGACGACTTTATGTTTGAGGATTCGCTCCAAAAGCTGGTCGCCAAGGCCGATACTGAGCATGCCGATGTGGTAAAGGGCGACTTTTACCTGTATTGGTCCACGCCCAGCGAGCGCCGTGAGCTGTTTGGGATCATCGACGAGCATATGACGGGCGCCGCGTATCGCCCCGTCGATCGCCCGGGCATCTTCTACCGCAAACCTTCCATTTGGTCGGCTATCTATCGGCGTGAGTTCCTCAACGACAATCAGATCCGTTTCCTTCCCACGCCGGGTGCCTCGTATCAGGATGCGGGCTTTAACTTTAAGGTTTGGGCTTGCGCCGAGCGTGCCGCGTTTATTGCGGATCCCATTTTGTGCTATCGCCAGGATAACGAGAAGAGCTCCGTTAATTCGCCCAACAAGGTGTTTTGCGTGTGCGACGAATATGCCGAGATGCAACGTTTTTTGGATCAACGTCCCGAGCTTAATGCTCAGCTTCAGGGTATCTTAATGCGCATGAAGGTCGATACGTACCGTTGGAATGATGAGCGCCTGGTCGATGAGCTGCGTGAGCAGTTTTGGGAGAAGGCCTCTCCCGAGCTCAAGTCCGATTGGGATGCCGGTCGCTTTGACCTGTCGCTGTTCGATCCACGTGGCGAGACCGACTTGCGCCTGATGGTCAAGTCGCCCCGCGCCTATATCGATTCGCGCTTTGACTTTAAGAAGCCGGGCAAGCTCAATACGTTTAAGCATTACTTTAAGATTGGCGGCCTGCCGCTGGTCTGGCGCGTGCTGACGTATCAGCGCACCTACGGCGGCAACCCGCACCCTGATGATGTTCCGGCCGCACAGTAGGAGCGAGTGACTATGGCTACCCCCAAGATTTCCGTTGTCGTTCCCATCTATAAAGTGGAGGAGTGCCTGGCCTGGTGCCTGGACTCCCTGCTTGCGCAGGACATGCCCGATTGGGAAGGCGTGCTGGTCAACGATGGCTCGCCGGACGGCTCGCGCGATATTGCGGCTGCCTATTGCGAAAAGGACGCACGCTTTACGCTGGTCGATAAGGAGAACGGCGGCCTGTCGAGCGCGCGTAATGCAGGCATCGCCGCGTCCACGGCGCCTATCGTTGCGTTTTTGGATTCCGACGATCGCTTTACGCCCGATGCATGCCGCGTGATCGTCGACGCCTTTGAGCGCGAGGACTGCGACGTTTTGACCTTTGGCGCGAATCCGTACCCGCTCGAGGCGGGGTATCCGTGGCTTAACTATGTGCTGAGCCCACGCGATGTGTCGTTTGAAGGCTATAGCTCTGGCCTGCTGTTTAAGGAAGCGTCTCGCCCCTTTGCATGGCGCACCGCCTGCAAACGTGAGTTTTTGTTGGGCAACGGGATCGTGTTCGACGAAACCGTTAAGTATGGCGAGGACCAGGTCTTCGATTTTGCCGTGTACGGTCGATCGCGCAAGAGCGCGCTTATTTCGAACAAGCTGTATGACTACCGCGTGGCGCGCAAGGGCTCACTTATGGACACCATGCGCTATGACGACGAGACGCGTCTGCTGGAGCACGTGAAGATTTACTCCGCGGTGCTGGCTGACTGGCAGCGCGACGGTCTCGATGCTCAGCATGCCGATGACCTGGCGTACTTCCTCTGCGACCTGGTGCTGTACGATGCGCTCAGGTTGCTGGGTTCGGACTGCGGCAAGGTGTTTGCTGCCGTTGCCACGGCACTTGCCGGTTCTGCCGTGGGCAGCGATGATGCGCTCGCACAATGCGCTCCTTCTGTTGCTGCTATGGTGCGTGTGGCGCTTACCAGCAAGGCCCCCAATGCCCGTGGGTGCAAGAAGCTCATGTTCGATTACGACGTCTTGAGGTTTGGGCGCCTGGGTGCCTGCAAACGCATGGCAGCGAACGCCCTGGGAAAGCGAGAAGTATAGATGAGTATCAAGCGTTTGGCACTTTGCCGCAGTCAGGGCCGTCTGTTTGTGTTGCTTCGTTTTGCCGGTCAGGATGTCGCCGCGCTTATTGAGTGGGAGGGTTCTCAAGCGTTTGCCCATGCGACGACGAGCGGTTCTTGCGTGCCGTCGCTGGTGCTCCCGGTCGATCATGGCCGCGTGCTGGCGCTTTGCCCTTCCGTTTCCGATTACGGGCGCGAGCTCGCCGTCTTGGTGCTTCCGTTTTTGGATGGCTCGTCGATGGATGTCGTTTTTGCATCCGGTGGCCAAAGGTTGGGCTCCATTCGCCTCGATAGCCGCGTGGCCAAGCTGGAATCCAAGATTAACTACAAAGCAAAGTCTGCGCTGTGTGCGCTTATCCGCGATGCGCAGCGTGGCGAACACTGCGGCCGCTACGAGATCGATGCCATTCGCTATTTGCCGGCAGACGCCGGCGCGGTGTGGCGCTATGAGGTTACGTGGGTGGGGGACTCCAAGTGCACCCCTGAGCTCCAGATTTTCGATGCGCATATGAATGCCATCGATGTCACCGTGCATGTGTTTGAATCGCAGATCGATGTGCCGCAGCAGAACGGATGCCGCGTCAATAAAACGTATTTGAGCGTTGAGATGCCCCAGGATATACGTGATTTTGTCGCGATTGCGGCTGATCCCACGGGCCTAATCCAGAGCGGTTTTTGCGCCATGGATGGTCGCCTGTACAACGGCATGGTCGACGACAGCTGGAACCGCATGAAGGACGCGCGTGCAGACGACGCAGCTTATCGACGTTGGTTTGAACAGCATCGCGCAAAGCCGGCCGATTTGGCGTGCCAGCGTGTCGCTTCGGCGGCCTTTGCCTATAGACCGCTCGTGAGCATTGTGGTGCCGTGCTACAAGACTGATCGGGTCTACCTGCGCGAGCTGCTGGAATCGGTGCTAGCCCAGAGCTATGACAACTGGGAACTGCTGCTCATGGACGCCTCACCCGAATGGGATGCGGTGGCCAATCTTGCGGCGGATGCCAATGACGAGCGCATCCGTCGCATCGGTCTTCCCGGCAACGGCGGCATTGTGGTCAACACCAACGCTGGTATTGAGCATGCGACGGGCGACTACATCGCGTTCTTGGACCATGACGACATTCTGGAACCGGACGCGTTATTCCACTATGTTGCCGTGCTGAACAAGGCTGCCGAGGACGAGCGTCCCCAGGTCCTGTTCTGCGATGAGGACATGTTCCAGAAAACGGGGGAGTGGGGCCAGCCGGTCTTTAAGACCAAGCTCAACGTCGACCTGCTCTATAGCCATAACTGCGTGACGCATTTCCTGATGGTGGAGAAGACGCTCATCGATTACATTGGCACGTCCCCAGAAGACGTTGCGGGTGCCCAGGACTACGACCTGACGCTCCGCTGCCTTGCAGCCGGCGCGCGGTTTGAGCACGTTGCGCATGTGCTGTATCACTGGCGCGTGCATCCGGGATCGACCGCCGATGGCTCTGCCGATAGCAAGCCGTATGCTATCGAAGCCGGGCGCCTTGCGCTTCAGTGTCACTTTGACGCGCTGGGCATTTGCGGAACGGTCGAGGAGACCGAGACGCCGTTTGTCTACCGCATGCGCTATGCGCTGCCGGAGCCTGCGCCGCTGGTGAGCATTGTGATTCCGACCAAGGATCACATTGAGACGCTCGACGCCTGTGTGATGTCGATCGCCCAGAAGGCAACGTATACCAACTACGAGATCGTTTTGGTGGAGAACAACAGCGAAGCCCCGGAGACGTTTGCGTATTACGAAACCCTGCCAGAACGTGTGGCTGCAGCATCCGAAGGCAAGGGCATCGCGCGCGTTATGTACTGGCCGGGCGAGTTCAATTACTCCAAAATCATTAACTTTGGTGTGGAGCACGCCAAGGGCGACTACCTGCTGCTGCTCAACAACGATACCGAGGTCATAAGCCCGGACTTCATCGAAGAGATGATGGGGTATCTGCAGCGTCCCGATGCAGGCGTGGTGGGCGCCAAACTCTACTTTGCCGATCATCTGGTGCAACATGCCGGCATTTTAGTTGGCGTGCGTGGCGCACTTGCCCATGCCAACCAGGACTTCTCGGCAAAGCGCGAGGGCTATCTTGCCCGCGCTGTGCGCCCGGGCAACTTTAGTGCCGTGACGGGCGCCTGCCAGATGGTACGCCGTGACGTATTTGAGCAGGTCGGAGGCTATAATGAGAAATTCGCCGTCGGCTTTAACGATGCGGACTTTTGCCTGCGCGTGTGGGAGGCGGGCTACCGTACCATCTTTACGCCCTATGCCGGGCTGTACCACTACGAGTTCACCTCGCGCGGTAGGGAAGAGACCAACGAGGAAAAGCTGCGCCGCTGGAAGCGCGAGCAGGCCCTGTTCACGCAGCGCTGGCCTGAGTTCTTCTTGACGGGCGATCCGTGGTTGGGGCCGAACTTATCCGCTGAGAGCGAGTATTTCTCGCTTTAAAAAATGGATATTAGGAAGCCCTCAACTTACTTTCGATGTGAGCTGAGAAGATAGCAACGTCTAGGCGATTTGCTGCAATGCATCACGATAGCTCGATACTTCCGCGATACGTTTATACAGACTTATACAACACGATATTATCCGATATAGTCTGCGATAATTATTTAAACGATGATTGGCTGTTAATCGATTCCCTAGAAAGGCAAACAAGTGGAGGTAGCGCTCTCTATGGGCGATAGTTTTGTCGCGACTGTGACCATAGAGGACAATCTTCTGTCGAGAGTCGCTAAGGCCACTAAGGGCTATGCCTATCTGGTGCAACTGGTCGGTTATTCCATTTGGCAGCGCTCCAACTTGCATCGTGCCAAAAGTGCCATTGTGAGCGAGCGCGACGTCACCGAAGGCATTGCGCTGGCAGAGGCTCGTTTTCACGATGTTGTTCACGAGCCAGCGATTTCCGGACTGGGGCCTAACGATATCAAATACCTTTTGGCGATGTGCGAGGACAAACAACAGTCCAAATCATCCGAGATTGCTAGGCGCATGGGTAAAAAGACCAATGAGATCAGCTCCATTAGGGCAAAATTGCTACAAAGAGAGGTTATTCAGGCGCCACAGAGGGGCTATGTGCAGTTTGCCGTGCCGGACCTAGATATCTATCTGCGAGAGAATGCCGAGGAGATTCTCGAACGGTTCTAAATCGAGAGAGGGCGACGTCATATTCTTTAAGACTGTTCCTAACGTCGATTGTCATATCGGGTTTTTCTGGGGCGACAATCCCCGTGATAATAAGATGCGGCATTCATCGTTGCCCGCCAATCAGATTTCGTCTATCTAAAGTATTGCGTGTTTTAATTTGCAGCAACAAAGATACCATTCGCAAAGCGCGAGGGCTATCGCTGTCACGAGCTCAAGGCGAGATGGGCGGCGGCGTGCCATGATGTATTTGCATGAGCGTCCGGCTGTTTAATAGGTATTTACAGTTAGGATAAAATTAGATCTTTTATTTCATCAAATACGCTGGAGAGCGCAATGAATAGTCCTATTCGTCAACAAGATATGTGCGATCAAAAGCCTTGGCTTACTCCTTGGGAACAAGTCTCCCATCTTAAGAGCAAGGGTGTCCGTTTCCGCTATATGAGCGAGGCAGAGGCGGTCGAGTATCTGACGAAGAACAACAATTACTTTCGCTTGTGCTCGTACCGCACCGGATTTTCAAAGGTTTCTGATGGAAAACGCAAGGGTGAATATGTCAACTTAGATTTCAAGATGCTTGTTGACCTTTCGATTATTGATATGTTGCTTCGAAACGAGATGATTTCGCTTACTCTTGATATTGAGCACTTCTGCAAAGTTGACTTGCTGGGCAGGATAGAGCAGCATGCCGAGGACGGTTACGAAATCGTTCAAGACTATTTAAGCGAGCAGGATACATTTGATAGCAAGGGGAATGTGACCAACTGGGTCAAAAAAGAGATTTCACGTTGTGAGTCGAGTGCCTATTCTGCAGGCATTCTTGCAAAATACAGTGGTTTTAATGTGCCTGTCTGGGCCTTTCTGGAAGTTATTACCTTTGGCGCCTTTAATTCATTCATTTTGTTTTGCGCCAAACGGTTTGACGATGATGAGCTTCGCGATAGGTTTTATTTGCTTCGCGCGGCAAAAGATCTCCGCAACGCGTGTGCTCACAATAGTTGTATTCTTAATGGTCTTGCTTCGGGTGAGAATGCCCGAAGGGCAAATAACGGTGTTATGAAGGCATTGAGCAAAATAGATGGGGTTGGCTCTTATCAGCGTAAGGCAAGGATGAGCAATGAGAGAATACGCCAGATTGTCACAACGCTATATCTGCACAAAGAGGTGTCGTCTAAAGGCGTTATTAAGCACAAAGCACAATCGCTTTCCAAGTTTATTTCTAGGGCAAATCGCAACATCAACTACTATAAAGGTGCGGAGGTCATAACTTCCTCCTTCTCGTTTTTGTCGAAAGTGATCGGCGCATGGTATTTGTGTGACGCTGAAGATATGCCTTCTTGCGATTCCTAGGCATCTGGTGCAAAATATTTCCACTTCGAAAAACGGTTCGGCCGTTTTGCAAGGGGGCTTCTCTTTATGGGACGCCCTCTATTTTTTTATGCCGCGCCAATCGGAAGATATTACGTTTTCGGCTACTGCATTTTTTCAATCCCCAACGGTTGTAGATCAATACCTACCGCTCGCGCTTGTTGCTTAACAAATGGCGAGGTTGGTGGACTAAGTTAGTGACAGTGTTTTGTTGGAGGAGGGCAAATGCCCTATGCCGAGCTGTGCCACTACGAGTTCACCTCGCGCGGCAGGGAAGAGGCCAATGAGGAAAAACTGCGCCGCTGGAAGCGCGAGCAGGCACTGTTCATGCAGCGCTCGCCGGAGTTCTTCCTCAACGGTGATCCATGGTTGGGGTCGAACCTATCTGCCGAGAGCGAGTACTTCTCGCTTTAGAGCGAAGTAATTCCAAGATCCGGCAAAGTATCCTCAAGAGCTGCAAGAGCGGTGGGGTTCAAGTACTCCTCGTTCAAGCGGCTCTTGTCATATCAAAAATGTGCGTCAGGAGTTCTCCCTT
This sequence comes from Collinsella sp., assembly GCA_019425015.1. Lineage (GTDB taxonomy): Bacteria > Actinomycetota > Coriobacteriia > Coriobacteriales > Coriobacteriaceae > Collinsella. Next base: position 187,231 of record JAHYYJ010000001.1, on the reverse strand, counting down.
AGGCATTTTGCGGCTATAGGGACAAGGTCGAACATCGTGTGAACGACATCATCCGTGTTTGCAACGGTTGCCATGAACTTGCCGTTTCCAAAATCCATCAGATTGTAAAGGTTGATCGTCGGGTCGTGGTGCGCTGCGATCCGCAGAATCCAATATGCGCAGTTGTCGCCACAGTTTGAGGCGTTATAGACGTTTCGAGGCATAAAGTACATGGGGAGCAATGTTTTGGTGCCACTCGATAGCTTTTAGGTGGGATGATTCCCAAGATTTTAGTGTCTATGGCATGAGCCCGACGACAGTGCCCTTGTCGATAGATTTAATGACACATTGGGCAAAAGAATCTTCAAACCGCTGGAGAGTATACGTTATCGAAATAGACCGATGTGTTGTAAATCACGTTATCCATGTCCCCATAATGAATCGTTAACACGTCGATCTCCTAGGTTGAATGCAGCGTTTTCCCGTGGTGCTGTTTATATCGTTTTGTTTTTTGGGTCGCTGAAACTAGCTTGTCTCGTTGCGCGGCAGCAATCGATAAAAACGGGGCGCATCGTTGTTCTCTCCTTGTAAGCACTTTGATGCTTGCTGCGTCGGCTATTTTGCGTCGGCCATTCACTAGCCTTATCTTCATGAGCTCTCGAGTGCTTAAAGATCGAGTGAGCGAGCCGCACGTTGATGCAAGAGGTCCGATGAGCCCCTTATTCTCTTCGACTTCAACACGGCGCATAAGCACGCCATTTTCTGCGGCAATGGATTCGATTGCATTAAGAAGAACAGTTCTACCCACTTCTAGCAATCCATAGAACGTCATGGGTTGGGTTTGATATCCTTCGGATAATGCCTTCAACTTGAGTTCTGCTGATAGCGGTATTTCGCCTCGTCCAGCCAAGTATTTGGGCATAGTTTCAACTCTAGGGGTATATTGCTTTCGATAGTCGATCATTTACTTCATCTGCTTAGGTATCGAGGCAATTTTTAGTTTGATAATATCGGTAACCCTTATGCGTGTCACCAAATTGTGATACGGCTTAGTTGTCTGTCGCCTGTGAAATCGTCCCAATTATTATGTTTTCTCCTTGAGAGGAAGTGGGGGCACGCTCCTAAGAGCGCCGATTTACTTATTATTCGCGGCAAACGAAACCCATCACGCCTTTGGCGGAAATGCTGTCGGCTCCACGCGATGGTACATTAGTTTGGAAATGAATATCTCTAAATTGACCACCTCCTCCTTCAAACAAAAATTAGTTAGCAAATAATTATTAGCATCTCCATATTCAAAGAGCGGGTCCAGGCTCGTTGGGTATATGAACGCGTGCGCAATGTGCTAATCAGGGAGTGAGGACTCGGCAGCCACGCACATATGCACGACGTCGCCGACCCTGTGCCTGAAGCGCATGGGGATGGAAAAGCTCTCTGCTCGTAGCTGAGACACTCCCCATGGTGCTTTACGAGAACGTTTCCCAAGAAAATGCAGGCCTACCTCGGCTGGTACGTTCACCTTTTGCGGGTCAACAGGGTCCACGAGAGGTTGGACCCGACCACTAAAAGCGATGTACCATGTGCTGAGGTCCGTGAAAGCCTTTCGCAGCTTAGGGTGGATGGGGTACCATCTGCTATCCAAAGCGTTGAACAATAAAATATAATAATACCGCTGCCATCGTTCCAAATAAGACTCGAGCTACAGGGTGGAATCTAAAGTACTTTACCGAGGGCAATATAATTTCAGAGACAAAAAATCCGATTAGCAGTACTTCAAGTGCGCTAAGCATATTAGTGAATAAAATGATTGAGGCATAATTGACGTTTGCGTCGTTTTTAACTAATCCCGCAACTGTGTTTAGCATAGATACTAAAATTGCCAGTACACTAATGATAATACTGAAAACGTTTGCGGATTCTTTGTTAGATTTACTCTTATGTTCTTCGTCAAATTGTCGAAGAGCCATTCTGCCTTGCAATGTCAGGAAAACGTTTGAGTGCTCATGTCGAATATAGCCAAGGGCCATTAAATCCTTCAGTGATTCAGCATGTTTTATTCTTTTCAATTCGCTATCTGTTAAGGGAGCACCGTTTGATTTGAGGAATGAGTACATAATTTCATCGGCTCCAAAGGGGATTGTGGTGTTTTTATCTTTCAATTTTGATTCGCTCCTTGCATATTCAGCGCTTGCATTGCTACTGCGTTACTTTTCTGACCTGATGACTGCATTTGCTCAAATTAATGTGATTTTAAATGCTTAAATTCTCCGAGTGGTTGTAGGTGCCACCAAGATTCTTTCGATAATTGATTGAGCCAGTCTCGCTCTGTCCGATGCCCTAGCCCTTATTCTTGTCTTCAGTTCGTCGGTCTCTTCCGACTTTGTCATTTCCAGATACCTCCTCTTTATCCGCTCGTGCCCAACGGTGCGCACGAACCTTGCTGTGACGAGCATGGGGCCGAGTTTCCATCGATGTAGGTGCTGGCGAACCTCACCCTTTGCCTGACCTTGTAGTTTATCCGGTCGATGCCGTTGCTGGCTCGGGCGGGGAGTCCGTGTAGGCGAGTGTGCCTGAATCGAAATCCGTTCTGCGCGGTGAGCTCGCGCATGCTCAACCGCTTCCTTAACTGGTTCTCGTTGACCGGGCTGACAAGACACACCGACAGTCATAGGTTCGACGCGTTTGGGGTACAGTTTCGGACGGAACCCACAAGAATGTGCGAGATGACCTAGGGGCACCTTGCAGCTGTACTGGGGTTACTGGAAGGGGCGGCAATGTCGTTGGATTAACTTTCTTCAACAGAGACTTTTTTAATTGACGCGCCCATATAAATCTTTTCTGCATACTCGACTGCTTCTGCAGTCTCTGCGACGCTCCGTCATTGGTAAAGCGAACTGACAGAGAGGGGAGTTCGATGTCATAGCTGGTATCATCATCGGAGGATAAGATTGCTTGATAGCTATATGTTTTCATCTCTAGTCATCTCAGGCTATTATAGATATATCCGTTGGCAGCTTTTACGATTTCCGGTACGTTCCAATCGGAATCATTTTTGGTAGTTGATAGACATGGCTTCTGCTTCGTATGTGTATTCAGTTTTTATGCACTGGATAAAATCAACTGCATCTAATTTAGCTAGATCGGGAAGCGACATTGCATGGTACTAAGCTTGACACAGAAAGAAGCATATCGGGAGACACTTGCTAATCTCGTTGCTAAGCAAAACGATGGCGCTTCAATTGTTTCCGCTGAGAAGGAGCTGGAAGATCTATCGACTTCTCTCGTCCCGCGAATGCTTTACCGCTATCGACCTCCAACTGAATACGCTTTTGCCGACCTAGAAAACGCGACTGTTACATTTTCTCATCCAAGGGTTTTCAGTGATCAGCGCGACTCGGTACCGATCTATAACTGGAATGGTATAGATGAAATCGAAAGTTATCTCAATGATGATGAACATGCGTTAGAGATAATAAATCAAATTGATTTTAGACGACTTGCGTTTGTTTCAGGGGTTCTGGGGGTTCCTTTAAATCCAGCAAGAATAGATGAGTTTGAGATACTACCCGATGAGGGGAGAGTTAGCCTTTTTCGCTCGGCTGTTAAAAACTTGCGCTTATTTGTTGGAGGATTTGTTGTTCCAGTTCATCAGAATAGCTGCCGAAATTGTTGTCGCATTTTGTGCCTAACAGACAATCCTAGCGATTCGAATATGTGGAATGTATATTCCGAAAGCCAAGCGGGTTTCGTTCTTGCTTACGACAGAGAAGCTATTCGCAATTGTAATATTGCTAACGGAATGCGTACTGAAGTATTGCCAATTTTATATGATGACAAACCATTTAATTGCGACCCTCAAATTGCTTGGACTGCTGCTAGGATGCTTGGTCTTAATGTGAGCAGTGATGACATGCTTAGTGATCTACGGGCAATTTACAGAAAGGGCAGTGCGTTTGAGTGGGAGAACGAATATCGTGCCCGTCTTGTACCAGAGCCAGATGAGCTTGAGATGAATTATGTACAACGCTCATGCAAGCCGTTGCGAGTTATTCTTGGGAGCAGGATGACTCAAGAGGATAAAGAGCTTTGCATTTGTGCGGCGAATAAACTGGATATTCCTGTAGATGAACAGTGATAGTTATCCGTTAATAGTGCCGTATAGTCATTTGTTTGTCAGCTGAATCGTGTACTAGTAGACTCCTGAGTTGGCGATTGCTATATCTACTGGGGCATTTCGAAAGATAATTTGGGTTGATCCGTGGCTTGGGGCAAACCTATCCTCCGAGAGCGAGTACTTCTCGCTTCGGCGCGAAGCAATCCCAAGATCCGGCATAGTACGCTCAAGAGCCGCGAGTGCGGTGGAAGGTTTAGCCTCGTTATTGGTTTTTGGTGGTGTTATATCTGTTTGAATTTAATTCATAGGGCTGTAGGGCGTCAAAGCTGGCGGCTCTCCCCGATGGATGGATGATTTTCAATAAACCATATCTTTAGTGAAATCTAATGGATATAAATTTTTGGACTTATAGGAGCGGCGTATGGATGAGTTGAGTCGAGCGCATTATGATATGGAATCTATTGTTTCAAATATCGTGACTATTTTGGAAAACTGTAATAGTATCGGAGATTCATTGGGGCTGCCGATGGATGCAGTAAGCATCGTGTTTGATGAAACGTTGGACGGCATTTCATTCTTCAAGGCCGTCAAAGCGGTGGCTTCAATCCCTGATCAGCTCTTTTTTAATAAGGTTGAACGCTTTCTTGTCGGACTGGATTCCGTCGATGACGAACAGCGTCGTTCGTTCTTTGCTAAGAACGAGAAGAAGTTGATCGAGAATTTTGAAACTACCTTGAATTTGATCAATAAAGTTGAAGACAGACGAAAGGTGGATTATCTAAGTAAGCTGTTCTCGGCCTTCATTGAGGAAAGCATAGGATACAACGAGTATTTGAGGCTTGCTGGTTTGGTTGCAAATACTCCTTCTACTGATTTGCAAGCGCTTTGCTCTTTAGATTTACGTGGTGACATACATCTCAATGATGTCGAGAAAGAATCTCTCGCGCAGAACGGCTGGCTGATATACGCCGGGCAAGAAGTTCTTGAATTTGATTCTTTAAGTGAGAATGACCTTCAGAAATCTGATGATCAGCTATATAAGGCCAGTAAATCTGCTGTCAGTTTTGTGAACCTGATGCGAAGCAAGACTGATAAGGGTCCTATTTAGACGGTTGATTTCCGATCTCAGTCGAACACGTTGAGCGGATAGCCCGTTCCTGCAGCTAGCTGAACGCCCCCGCGGCCCCTCACGGGCCCCGGGGGCGCCGTTTTCCAAGTTGAAAGAACAGCGGAGATGTGTTTCGATGGGTCCGGTGGCCATGCTCCGGCCTTCGCCCGGCGCCTCTTCCCAGACTCAGCCGGACGGTCGGCCCGTCTATTCCTTTTTGCCTTTAGGCTAGGCCAGCGGGGCATCGCCCCTCTCTGCGCGCACCCGCTCTATGAGCTCCGGCGTCAGGTCGAGCCCGCCGATGGGCACGTCCTCCACGCCGCAGGCGTGCAGCAGCGCAGCTGCGTCCTCCCCGAGCATCGCCCTGAAGGCACACGCGGGCGTCGAGAAGCCGAGTGCGCCGCGGGGCTCCGAGTTCACGTGCGACATGGCGAGCGCCGGGTTCGGCCGCCGAGAGCCGGTCGAACCTGAGCCCCGCGCCCTTGGGCGGCAGCTTCCTCGGCTCGACGTGGTTTCGCCCGCAGGCGCCCTTCTGGTCGCTGCGGCGGGGGACGCGGTAGAACAGCCTCGTCTCGCCCGGCCCTCGCCGACGAGCGCGGCGATCGCGTCCTCGTCAGAGAACTCCGCGCCGTCGTCGGTGATCGATTATTGACATCACTTCGATTTAACAATGCTTGAAACCGTCTGCGACAAAAAGCATCCATTGGTCCGAAATAATACATATCGAATCTCGTATTTTCGCTACCATCTAATTGGACTGTTACTCATGGAGGGTCGTATATGAAGCGTATTTCATGTCTGCTATCTCTTGCCGTTGCTATTTTCTTTCTTGTATGTACTCCGGCGATTGCTGAAAACTCGACAACAGGAATAGTGAGGCGTGCTGAATCTGTTTCTTATGCTGCATCCTCCGACCCGTCGGCGCCCGCCCCCAGGGCGGAGGCGACCGGCGACGGCGAGGTCACCCTGACCTGGGAGCCCGTCGAGGGCGCCGAGCGCTACGCCGTTGCGGAGGCCTTCTCCAACGGCACCTACGCCACCTTCACCAAGTCCCTCACCGGGACGTCCTACACCGCCACCGACCTGCCCAACGGCTACGACCACGACTTCCTCGTCCAGGCCTACGTGAACGGCCGCTGGTCCTCCTTCGGCCCCGCCAGCCTCGTGCGCTGCAGGCCGGAGGGGACCGTCAAGCCCGCGCCCGCGGCGACCGCCGGCGACGGCAGCGTCGAGCTGTCGTGGGGCCGCGTGCCCGGCGCCACCAAGTACGCCGTGGCCTACCGGAACGGGTCCGGCTACCGCACGCTGACGACCTCCTGCTCCGGTGAGTCCTTCAAGGCCTCCGGGCTGTCCAACGGGACGAGCTACCGATTCCTGGTGCAGGCCTGCGTCTACGGCAGGTGGACCTCCTTCTCCGACTCCGATCTGGTCTCCGCGACGCCCTCCGACCCGTCGGCGCCCGCCCCCAGGGCGGAGGCGACCGGCGACGGCGAGGTCACCCTGACCTGGGAGCCCGTCGAGGGCGCCGAGCGCTACGCCGTTGCGGAGGCCTTCTCCAACGGCACCTACGCCACCTTCACCAAGTCCCTCACCGGGACGTCCTACACCGCCACCGACCTGCCCAACGGCTACGACCACGACTTCCTCGTCCAGGCCTACGTGAACGGCCGCTGGTCCTCCTTCGGCCCCGCCAGCCTCGTGCGCTGCAGGCCGGAGGGGACCGTCAAGCCCGCGCCCGCGGCGACCGCCGGCGACGGCAGCGTCGAGCTGTCGTGGGGCCGCGTGCCCGGCGCGAATCAATATGTAGCTTCGTGTTCGAACGGTAAGTCGTATAGATTGAAATCCCATCAAACTAGCGTTGAAATCAAGGGTTTGAAAAACGGTGAAGAATATACGTTCTATGTTAGGGCGAAGATTTACGATCGTTTGACCGCTCTTGAGGATACTGATTACATCACCTGCATGCCGTACTCTCTTGTTTCTCCTAAGGTTAGCGTTTCTGCTGTTGGCGATGGGACGGTGAGCCTTAAGTGGAATCCAGTTGCCGGTGCATTACGATATGCAATTGCATATAAAACAAATAATGGATACAAGACTGTAGCCTATGACTGTCTTAATACCGAATTCACCATTAATGGACTTACCAATGGCCAGATGTATTCATTTATTGTTCAGGCTAATATTGATGGTCGCTGGTCTCCTTTTGGGAGCAAGGACCTTGTTACCGCTATTCCCGAAGATCCTAATGCTCCGAGGCCTCATCTAGAGAAAGCCACGGCGACCTCCTGTGTTCTTTCGTGGAATCAGATTCCTGGAGCAGAGAGGTACGCGGTTGCTCTTAAGACTGGAAATAGCTACAAGACGTATTCTCTTGATGTCAAAGATTCCTCGTATCTGGTTTCCGGCTTGAATCCTGGTAATACTTACCGTTTCCTTGTACAAGCATTTGTAAATGGAAGATGGAGCTCTTCCTCGGACGCATATTTATGTGAAGCCGTTCTTGAGGACGTTCGTTCCCCTCAAAATGTTAAGGCCACTTGTCCTGGCGATGGAAAAATACAGCTTACTTGGGACTTTGTTCCCAATGCAACGCGATACGCGATTGCAGAGTATAAGAATGGCTCATATGTAACGTTCACGACTAATTGTTTGAGCACTAGCTATACGGTTTCCGGCCTTACGAATGGACGCAATCACAGGTTTCTTGTGCAATCTTACGTAGATGGAGCCTGGTCTGCTTACGGTGATGCGCTGCTCGTGGACGCAGTTCCACATGGTGTAATTACTCCTCGTGTAACTGGTAAAGCTGGGAATCTTTGCGCAAATCTATCATGGAGCAAGGTGTCAGGCGCCACGCGTTATGCTATCGCGGTAAAGACGAATAGTGGCTATAAAACTTATACATACAACTGTACTGGCAATTCGTATAGAGTTGAAGGGCTAAACGGTGGACAGACCTATCAGTTTGTCGTTCAGGCTTATCTCGATGGCGTATGGTCGCCTTTTGATGAAGACGACCTGGTTAGTGTAAAGCCGACGGGCACGAATGACACTGTATTTGGCATTCCGCGCATAACCGTTGTTAATTGGCTGACGAGCCATCAATACAATGGCTATTATCTTGGTACTCGATATTCAAGTGGCTTTTCATATCAGACTTGCTTGTATCCTAACGGCGCTCCAGGGCCCGGGGGCTACACCGGTATGAACTGCACTGGTTTTGTTGCCCATGTATTTAAATCTCTCGGCGTAAACGTTGATGCAGTCGCAGCCAACAACAACCATACTCCGTGGGGCGCGGGGCCCGGCGGCGGCGGCTATATCAATGCGTGGCGCTGGTATGGTTATGCAATTGACTCTGGCTGTAAGGTATATCACTTCAATACAGTTGCCGATATGTTGAATAGCGGATTGGCTAAGAAGGGCGATGTAATTTTCTTTAAAACAGATGGTTCTATCGATTGCCATATTGGATTTTTCTGGGGAGATAACTCCCATGACAATAAGATGTGGCACCAAATTCTGCCTGGCAACCTGATTGGCCCTTGTTTTAATAACGCTAATAAAAGCGAAGTTCGTCAGCAGTGCGTGCTCATCAAATAGGCCCGGCGTTCGTTTGATGATTGCCTTCACTATGATTTGACGGTTGGCTTAATCGAATGCATCATGAGTAAGTTATTAAACTCAATCTAAGGCTAGTTATGGATTTCTCTGTTGTAATTCCAGTTTATGGTTGTAAAGAGGCGCTGCCCGAACTGCATAAGCGAATCGTTGATGTTTTTGAAAAGATGGAGGCGTCTTTCGAGCTCGTTCTTGTTGACGACCACGATCCATATGATTCGTGGTCTGTTGTGCAGTCGATATGCGACGCTGATGAACGTGTGTATGGAATCAAGCTTGCTCGTAATTTTGGCCAAATTCGTGCGATCACTGCGGGTCTTGACTGTTGCCATGGTGATTGGGTTGTCGTAATGGATTGCGACCTCCAGGATAGGCCTGAGGCCATTCCCCAGCTCTATAATAAAGCTCTGGAGGGCTTCGATGTCGTTTTTGCAAAAAGGGTAGAGCGAAAAGATAGCGCTTTGACCATGGCGTTGTCTCGAGCTTTTTATAAAGTGTATGAGTATTTTACTGACGGTAGTTATGATCCTTCACTTTGCAACTTCAGTATTGCTCGTCGCGCGGTAATTTCTCAGTATTGTTCAATGCGTGAACATAACCGTGGATACACGATGTTTATTAAGTGGCTTGGGTTTAGGCAAACTGCGATAGAGATAGTTGGCGATGAACGCTTTGCTGGTGAGTCTTCCTATAGTTTTAGGAAAAAGCTTAATATGGCGTTTGAGCTTATTACCGCCCAGTCTAATAAGCCTTTGAAATTTGCGGTTAACGTTGGCTTTGCAATGTCCTTCGTTGCCTTGCTTGTTCTAATTGCAGCGATAGTTCAAAAAATCTGTGTTCCAGGAATTCAAGTTGGATGGACTAGCCTTCTTTGTTCCATCTTTTTTATGGGTGGTCTCATTTTGTCTGCAATTGGAATCGTTGGACTGTACGTCGGCAATATTTTTACTGAGGTTAAAAATAGACCTCTGTATGTGATTGAAAAAGAGTGCAATGGAAAGGATGAGTAAGCTATGGTAATTGTTATTGGAGCAACCAGTTTTATCGGTATGTATACCGTTGACGAGCTTGTCAAATCAGGCAAACAAGTTATTGCTACCGGTAGGAATGAACGACTTCGTCCTTTCCTTGAAGACATGGGTGCCGAGTTTATTAGTCTCGATATTACTAAGCCTGAAGATTTTTCAAAACTCCCTGCTGATAACGTCGAGGGCGTAATTCTTCTAGCTGGTTTGCTTCCTGCCAATGCAACTGCTGATTTGGTTAACGAAGAGAATGCCATCGATTACGTTAGAGTGAATACTATGGGCACAGTGAACGTGCTCGAGTATTGCAGGACGAATGGCATCAAGAAGATAATTTCCGCCACTACTTATGGTGATGTCTCTGGGGCATGGAGAAAGGACTATGCCATTACTGAGGATGAGCCCAGGAATTTCTCCTTTACTGGTGACCACGCTGTCTATACCATCACGAAGAATGCTGCCAACGATTTGATTGAGTATTATTCGCAGCAACATGGTCTTCAGGGGGCAGTGTTCCGTTTTCCTCCGGTTTACGGCGTTGGACCTCATGGCACAATCTTAGTTGATGGTAAGCCGTACAAGTCTGCTATCCAAGTCTGGATCGAAAAGGCCGCGTCCGGACAGAACCTTGAGATATGGGGAGACCCTCATATCTCAAGAGACATTATCTATGTGAAGGATGTTGCTCGGGCATATCGAATGGCTTTGGAAAGCGATTCAACGCATGGGCTTTATAACATGACAAGCGGGGTTCCTTTGGAGCTTGAAGATCAGGCTCGTGCAGTTATCGAGGTATTTGGCGACAGCTCTAAATCGAAAATCGTTTACAGGCCGGAGCTCAAGAACAACACCCCTTCATTTTTGTTCGATATGAGTAAGGCTGAGCGTGATTTCGGTTTTGTTCCAGCTTATAGAGACTATTATTCGATGATGCTCGATTATAAGGCTGAGATGGAAAGCGGCCGCTGGAATGATTTCGAAAAGAACTCTTCGGCCAATTGGGAGAAGTAAAGATGTCGAAAAAGCTCGCTATTATCGGTGCGTCTGATTTTCAAAATCCATTGATTCTTAAGGCCAAACAACTTGGCTTCGAAACGCATGTCTTCGCATGGGAATGCGGCGATATTGGCGAGCGCACTGCTGACTATTTCTATCCTATTAGTATTACCGAAATCGATCAAATTGCTGAGAAGTGTAGCTCTATCGGTATTGACGGCATTTGTTCTATCGGTACGGATCTCGGCAACATTACTGTTTCTAAGGTTGCCGACAAGCTCGGTCTGTGTGCCAATTCAGTTGACTGCATCGACGTATCCACAAATAAGCACTTAATGCGTGAAGCCTTTTTCAAAAATGGAGACCCTTCTCCTAAAAGCTACCAGGTGACCGACCTTACTGATATTGATGGTTTAGATCTCACTTATCCAATAATCGTAAAGCCTGTTGACAGGTCTGGTAGTCGTTGCATCACTAAGCTTCAGTCTTCAGAAGGACTTGAGGATGCCGTCCGCGCTGCAATCAATGTTTCCTTTTCTAAGGCATGTGTCGTTGAAGAGTTTTTTACTGGCATTGAATTTAGTGTTGAATTTGTTTCTTGGAAAGGTGAGCATCACTTTCTTGCACTGACGAGGAAATACACAACTGGAGCTCCGCATTTCATTGAAACTGGTCACTTACAGCCTGCACCCGTTTCAGATTCTTTACGTTCCAAAATCATTGAAGTTGTTTCTCACGCCCTAGATTCTTTGGGAGTTGAATTCGGCGCTTCTCATTCAGAGATTTTGGTTAATGAGAATGAGGATATTCGTATTGTCGAAATTGGTAGCCGCATGGGTGGCGACTGTATCGGCAGCGATCTCGTGGAACTCTCAACGGGAGTTGATTTCTTGGGTGCAGTAATTTCTGTTGCTACTGGGCGTGAGCCCGACCTGAGTGTCTCTGAGCATCCTGAATGCGCCATGATTCGCTTTATTTTTGATGGCGAAGACTTAGCGATGCTTCGACAAGCAGAATGCGATAGGCATGTGAGAGTCGAGCGAAGTTCTGTGGACAATGACATGGAGCATGAAATTGTCGATAGCGGCAGCAGATACGGCTTCTATATCCTGACTTCAGATTCGATTGATAATTTGGAAAAGTACTTGCCGAAGCGAGGCGTATAGAAATTGAAAAATGGACGCGTTTTCTTAGCGCTTCATCTGCTATTGGTTTTGTATTCCTGTAGCGGTATCTTAAGTAAGTTTGCGGCAGGCTATCCTTTTCTATCTTTCGGTTTTTGTGTCTGCTATGCCGGAATTATCATGCTACTTGGCATTTATGCTATTTGCTGGCAACAAATTATTAAACGACTGCCATTAACGACAGCCTATGCCAATCGCGCCGTTACAGTTGTATGGGGCATGGTATGGGGTGTAATTGTCTTTAAGGAGCAGCTTGGCTTTCTTCAGGTTGCCGGAGGCATTATTGTATTAATTGGCGTGGCTTTGTTTGCCTCTTCAGATTCCGATGCTGCTTAGGAGGGAAGTGCTGTGGATTTTCGATATGCCTTGCTTCTTCTCCTCGGTGTTTTTATTAGTGCAATATCTCAAGTAATGCTAAAGAAGGCTGCTCTTAAGACGTATGACAGCAGGGTTCGAGAGTATCTGAACCCTCTAGTGATTTGCGCTTACTTCCTTTTCGTTTGTACGACCTTTCTTTCGATTTTTGCTTATAAAGGGATTCCCCTTTCCATGGGTCCGTTGTTGGAAGCCACCAGCTACATATATGTGACAATATTCGGTATTACGATTTTTCATGAGAAAATGTCTCGACGGAAGTGGATTTCACTGCTTCTTATTTTGCTTGGTATCGGACTATATTCATTTGGAGCTGCTATATGATCAATTTTAATCTCCCGCCTTATGTGGGCACGGAAATGGAATATGTTCGAGAGGCCTGCGCTGTCAATCGTAAGATTTGCGGTGATGGTCCTTTTACCAAAAAATGTAGCGAATGGCTCGAGAACCGTTTTAATTCCAATAAGATCCTGCTAACGACTAGTGGTACGAGCGCGCTTGAGCTTGCAGCAATCTTATGCGACCTACATCCTGGTGATGAGGTGATTCTGCCTAGCTTCACTTTCTCTTCTACTGCTACGGCATTTCAAATGGTCGGCGCCACTTTGGTGTTTGTTGACGTGTGCCCTGACACAATGAATATTGATCCCGATGCCATTGAGAGGGCGATAACTGATAAAACCAAGGTTGTCGTTCCTGTGCATTATGCTGGCGTTGCATGTGATATGGATCGAATCATGGACATCGCTACACGCAACAACTTGTTGGTCGTTGAAGATGCGGCACAGGGTGTTTTGAGTTCTTATAAGGGTGAGGCTCTCGGCACTATTGGTCATTTTGGTTGCTATAGCTTTCATGAAACTAAGAACTATTCGATGGGCGAAGGTGGCGCGCTTTCTATTAACGACTCGCGTTACTGCGATCGTGCTGAAATTATTCGCGAAAAAGGGACTAATCGTCAGCGCTTTTTTAGGGGTCAAGTAGACAAGTACACTTGGGTTGATCGTGGGTCGAGCTACCTGCCTTCTGACATGAATGCGGCTTATCTTTGGGCGCAGCTGGAGCATGCTGATGAAATTAATGAGAATCGACTCTCAACTTGGCATTTTTATCAGGAGTCTTTAAAGCCGCTTGCAGATGCCGGCAAGATTGAGCTTCCCTATATTCCTGAAGGCTGCGAACATAACGCGCATATGTTTTACATCAAGTGTAAAGATCTTAAGGAACGCGGTGATTTTATCTCTTACCTTAAGGACCATGGTGTCCAAGCTCTTTTCCATTACATTCCTTTGCATGATGCGCCTGCAGGAAAGATGTTTGGTCGTTTTGACGGGGAAGACAGGTTTACTACCTCTGAAAGCAATAGGCTTGTCAGGTTGCCTATGTACTATGGTCTAAGCGATGCCGATAGGCATCATGTTGCTGACGCTGTTCTTTCTTTTTACGCCACTCGATAGATATTAAAAGGCGGCTTCTGGCCGCCTTTTTCTTTTAAGGACTGTATATGCAAAAGAGTATCCAGCGCTATTTGTTGACCGCAATCTTTGCTATGTCACTTCTTTCTCTTTTTCTTGGTCATCCCGTTAACGCTTTTGCCGATAGCTCAGATGTAGATAACCTTTCGTTTATTTATATCGAGAAGAGTCACGTTGACCTCGGAGATGCGCAAAGAGTTGCTTTGGGCTTTGACGGGACGCCGTCGGATGAGCCTGTGGCACTGTATTGTGCAAATACTGCGTCTGAAGCCCTTATCCGATTCGATGTCACTTCCAGTGCTGACAACACATATCTTTTCTCTTCGAGCGTCTCTGCCGCTGGCGTTTATTCCTTGCTTAAGGTGGAGTATGCCTCTGGAGCAACTCGTATTTTTCCTGATGAAATTTCTGATCAGATGTTTAGCGCCGGTGAAGTGGCTGCACCGTATCGATTGCTGTCTGATGGCGACTCGGATGATCAGCTTGAGTCCGTGTTTACTGACGACACAGGTGCTTCGTTTGATTCGTTGGAATCTGCCGTTGATGTCATTTCGGAGAACTCTGTACGGGCGCGTAGCTGGGTCTTTGTTTTAGATGCTGGTCATGGCGGTTGGGATTCCGGCGCCATCGGCAATGGTCTTCGTGAGAAGGATCTTACGTTGCAAATTGCACGTTATTGCCGCGATGAACTCCAGAAGTACGCTGGCGTTCGAGTTATTATGACACGTGATTCTGACACTTCCGTTACTGGCGTTGCCAACACTACAAACGAACTTATTGCTCGCGCCCAAATTGCAAGAGACAACAACGCATCTTTGTTCATGAGTTTTCACATCAATTCAGGCGGTGGCACCGGAGCGGAAATTTGGATTCCGAGGCAAGCTAGTTGGTTTTCTTCATTTAATGAACTCGGAGAGTCTCTGGGCCAAGATGTTCTAAACAGGCTTGTATCTGTTGGCCTCGTTAACCGTGGTACAAAAAATGATTATTACGATTTAAACGGTACGCAGCTCTATTATCCTGACGGCAGCAACGCCGATAGTCTTTCTGTCATAAGAAATTGTCGCCAATATGGCATTCCTGCAGTTTTGGTCGAACATGGTTTTATCGACAACAGTTATGATGCCGGACTTTTGGCCAATTCGCTATACCTTCAAAAAATGGGCCAGGCAGATGCTCTGGCTATTGCTAACCAGTTTGGCCTTTCGAAGGAAGCTAAACCTGATCCGGTGGTTTCCGAGATGTATGACGGTAAAATCAAGTTGAGCTGGGATTCAGTCCCCAATGCATCTAAGTATGCAATTGCTCTGCGCAAGAGCGATGGTGGGTTTAATACCTATACGTATGATTGCACAGGAACTTCCTATGAAATCGATGGGCTTGAAAACGGGAAGACATATACATTCCTTGTTCAGGCTTATGCCAACGGTCGTTGGAATAACTTTACGTCTGACGATTATTTAACTTGTAAATTGGTTCCTTCCCCCCAGGCCGCTGCCGAGGCGACCGGCGACGGAGAGGTGACGGTGTCGTGGAA
>JAHYYJ010000001.1:0-171717 GCA_019425015.1 Collinsella sp. | reverse complement strand
GGTCCAGGCGTGGAACGGATCGTCCTGGTCGCCCTTCTCCGACGCCGACCTGGTGGCGTGCCGCCCGGCCGACGCCAGGGCCCCCCAGGCCGCTGCCGAGGCGACCGGCGACGGAGAGGTGACGGTGTCGTGGAAGCCGGTCGCCGGCGCCGAGCGCTACGCCGTCGCCGAGAGGCTCAAGGACGGGTCCTACAGGACCTACACGCTGGACGAGAAGGGCACCTCCTACAGGGTCTCCGACCTCGCCAACGGCGTGACCCACCGCTTCCTGGTCCAGGCCCGGGTCGGCGGCTCCTGGTCGTCGGCCGCCGACGGCCACCTGTGCTCCGCCGCCCCGTCGGGCACCGTCAGGCCCAGGGTCTCCGCGAAGGCCGGCGACAGGTCGGTCGAGCTCTCCTGGGGCCACGTGCCCGGAGCGACCCGCTACGCGGTCGCCGTCCGCCAGGGGTCCGGCTACAAGACCTACACGCTGGGCTGCGAGAAGGAGTCCTACACCGTGACGGGCCTGTCCAACGGCGCGTCCTACAGCTTCCTGGTCCAGGCGTGGAACGGATCGTCCTGGTCGCCCTTCTCCGACGCCGACCTGGTGCCGTGCACAACTTTGGGCACGCCGATTATGGGTGAGTCTGCAGCTTCGGTTTCGAGCATGGTTTCTTTGTACAACTCTACTGGACATACTTATCCGACTATTTATGCCTCGAAGGGTGCAGCAACTATTAATGACTTTTGCCAGATAGTATTAGAGGAAGCGAATGCTGAAGGTGTTAAGGCGGAAATCCTGTTTGCCCAAGCAATGCACGAAACTGGCTGGCTTCAGTTTGGTGGTAGCGTAAAAGCGGAACAATGCAACTTCGGTGGAATCGGCGCCGTGAATGCCACCGCGGGTGGTGCGTCATTTGGGGATGTGCGATCTGGTCTCCGCGCACAGGTTCAACATTTAAAGGCTTACGCTTCGAAAGAGCCATTAAATAATCTTTGCATCGACCCCCGTTTTGAAAAAGTAGAGCGCGGCGTTGCGCCATGCGTCGAGGATTTAAATGGTCGCTGGGCAGTACCCGGCGAAGGGTATGGGCAGCGTATCGCCCATATCGCAACGCAGAGTATTTAATCAGATTGCTAACGTTGTTGAGGTCTAGTATATGAAGCTGCTGCTCCTATTTTTAATGATGTTTGCCGGGTTATGGTTCTTCGCAGAGCTTGTGATGAAAATGGGGCTTATCTCCAAGTGTAGGGATAAAACCAATCGGTTTTATTGGGCATTGCTATTCCTATGCACAACGCTTGTTGTGCTGTTTGTTTACCGCAAGTTCATTTTTGGCGATATCGTCTATGCATTCAACGACATTGGGAGCGATACCACCCAGCAGTACATCCCGTTGTATCTAGATTTGATTCATGATTTTCAAAGAGGGAACGTATCTGTATGGAACCAGAATTACGGACTTGGATGCAGTAGACTTGTTTACCAGTCTCTATACTTCGACCCTTTTAATTTGATACTAATTCCATCGTGTGTATATTTGGGCGATTGGTTTTTACCATATGCGCTGATTTCTATCCAGATTGCTAAGGTTTATATTGCCTCGATAGGTTTCTATATCTTCCTTAGTTTTTATGGCTTTAAGGAGCCAGCTAAAATTGTATCGTCTCTTGTGTATTCGATTAATGGATACCTAGTTCTTTGGGGAAATCACTGTTTTCTTGGTAATGCATGCCTCTTTGTTCTTTTAATTCTGGTTGGCATCGAACTGTATTTCGATAATCGATCTCGTCTTGGACGATTGCTTCTTTCGGCTGGCGTGGCGCTCGTCACCCTTCTCAGTGTATATATTTCGTTTATGACATTGGTGCCCTGTGCAATTTATGCATTATTGCGAGGGGTCTATCTGAATGAAAGCTGGTCAAAGGGCTTCAAATCGTTTTCCGATTTTATATTGCCAGTTGTAGGGGGATTGCTCGTTTCAGCAGTCGTTTCAGTTCCCGTCGCATATTTGTTGCTGTTCGATTCCAGCCGAATATCTGGCGGACCGTCTCTTCAGTCAAAGGTGCTGACCGCACTCTCTTCCAATGTTGGATTGGGAGACTTGCGTTTATTTTTACTTCGAGTAATGGGTAATAATTATGCTGGAACCTGGTCTTCAGACTTTGGTTCTTCGAATTACTATGAGCTTCCTCAGATTGGATGCTCTGGCGTTATTTATTCATTTATATTTCTATATCTTGTTTGGCTGCTCTCTTCCAAAAGATCTAGAACGCGCAACATCGTTCTCGGCATTGCCCTTGTGTTGCCCTGCCTATATCTGATTAATACTTTTTTCCCTGCATTTTTAAATGTATTTTCTGAGGTCAAGTATCGGTCATCCTTTTTCATTCCGGTTTGCTGCTGCTTGGTGATAGCAGTTGTGTTTGATCAGCTCCAGAGTGCTCACTTTTATTCAAAACCGAGTATTCTCGTAGCTTTATTAATTAGCTTGGTAATTAGCGTTCTATGTTGTATTGGCAACGAGGGCGACGCAAAGGCGCTTTCGTTATTTTTGATGCTTGTCTGTATTGCGCTTATTGCATGTTTGTTGCTATCGGTAAAGTCCCTTGTTCGATTTGTCTTCATCTTGTCAATATCTGCCGTCTCGCTTTCTATGGCTGATGCTTATGTTTCCGTCACTTGTCGCACGCACTTGAAAAAGGACTCATTTCCTACTTATCAACTCGTCGAGTCTGGAATCTCGGCAAATGCTCTTAATTACGTTATGGATAATGATTCAAGTGTTTACAGGATGGACAAGACATTTTCTGAATGGTCAGTCTTTCAAGATGGCTTAATCCAAAATTATGATGGAGTTACTTCCTATAATTCCACCCGGCCAAAAGAGGAGATTTCTCTACTGGATGCTTTTTGGCAGGGCAATACTGATGGGACCCCTTCACATGTTTATTCCGCATTCTTTTTTGATCAAAACGAAGGGGATGCAGCTGGTTTATTTGGAGTCAAGTACGTTTTATCTGGTGATGAATTAAGCTATGACTGGCTTGATTTGGTTGAAGTAATTGATCATATATACATTTACAAAAATCGTCATTACTCGTTTGGAACGTTTTATTCTAATGTGAGAAAGGAAAATGACTGCATCAATGAAAATCATAATTCCTTATGGGATTGTCTGAATAGCGGCGAGGCCATAGTTGATGACGATAGCTATGCCAAGCTCGACCGAACCTTAAATAACGATCATGATTCCAAGGTGTCGTCAGTCAATGTCACTGAGGTTGATGAAGGACGTTACGATGTATCCGTTTCTTCAGACAACGATGGGCTCGTGATGGTGCCGGTGCTCTCCAGCCCTGGTTGGCGTGCATTTGTTGACGGTTCAGAGGCGGAGTGTATAACAGTAAATTACGGGTTTATTTCTACCGCTGTCTCCAAGGGCGAGCATCACGTTGAATTTGTATACATACCGTATGGTTTAATGTTAGGTATCTTCTTAAGTCTCTTAGGTCTGTTTATTGTTTGTGTGGTTGTCGCTACGCCTTTTCGGCGTGGCTAATGTGTAGGTGATTGTAATGAAGCTAGTGGCTGCTGTCCGCGGCTGCGGAACTGTATATTTCGCTCTTGATGGTGAACTTCCTGCCTCTTATGCTGTCGATGTGGTTTCTAAGTCTGGTAATTTGATCCCGTATTCAAGTCACTTAATTGACTCATTGCTTGTAATTGCAATTCCTTTGCTTGAGGGTGAAGATTTCAATCTATCTGTGTTTTCTAGTAATCAAAAATTGAATCGGTTATTTAGTAAGAACTTCGGATGGGATGAAATTAAGTGGATTTCACGATTCAATTATCGATTTAAGTCATCGTTGTCTTATTTAATTCGCGACTCAGATCGTCAGGTATATTCAAATCAAATTCATGTGAGACCCACTATTCTCTTGAAATCAGCAGATGGCTCTGAGTTAATATGCAAAGGAGTTATTTGTTATCCCCATAGTGAGATTTTAGCTCGACTCGACGTTATTGATTCAGATGGCAGGGCGTTAGCGTATAAACCGGATTTTGGAAGAACCAATACCATTGATATGGGTGGGCTTAAGAGGAAAGAGACCTCTTTTAGCCTTCGTTTGTCGGTCGGTCCGAAGAGCTATTGCCTAGTCGCTAATGTTGAATCAAAGTCCGTCCAGACCGGTTTTCTGTGCTTTGATCCTGCATCTGTTGAGTTTTATTCAGATGTCTGTTCTCCACACTTTTATAAGGCGTCTTCGCCGGGTTTGTATTCTGAATTTTGTGCAAAGCGGCATGACTATTTGGCAATGCTTGATTCGTGTGACTTTGATACGAGTTGTTCGCTGAAATTCAGTATCGTTGTGCCACTGTATAAGACCCCTCTTAAGTTTCTTCATGAGATGATTGATTCCGTTCTCAATCAGATTTATCTAAATTGGGAGCTTATTTTGATTAACTCAACACCTGATTGTGTTGAGCTGTGTTCAGCTTTGGATCAATTGAAAGATGAGCGCATTAAGGTCGTTACTCTAGATTCGAATAAGGGTATTTCGGGGAACACTAACTTTGGCATTGCTGAAGCAAAGGGCGATTATGTCGTGTTTTTCGATCATGACGATACACTCGATCCATTTGCTCTTTATAGATACGCAGAGCGAATTCAGGACTGTCCTGATACTGATGCACTGTATTGCGATGAGGACTTCTTAAATGAGGACGGTGAGTATGTGGCCCCTCATTTCAAGTCTGATTTCAATCTGGATTTGCTTCGCGTTCATAACTACATAACTCATCTGCTTTGCGTTCGTGCTTCGTTCGCTAAAGAACTCATGCTACGGAAAAAGTTCGATGGAGCTCAAGACTATGATTTTCTGTTGCGTTTAGTAGAGAGAACTCAGAATATCTATCATGTCCCCGAGGTTCTCTATCATTGGAGAATTAGCGATACGTCAACTGCGAAGAGCGCGGGAAATAAGAACTATGCCGACGATGCTGGCAGAAGGGCACTGCAAGAGCATTTGGATCGTTGCGGTCTGAACGGTACTGCGGAGTTAACTGATTCTGCCTGTTTCTATCACATTGCCTACGCTCTTAATGAAGAACCCTTGGTCAGTATCGTTATCCCCAATAAAGATAGCGTTGAGGTCTTACGCCGCTGCATTGACTCTATTGAGGAAAAAACTGATTACCGCAACTTCGAGATTCTGGTTGTTGAGAATAACAGTACGGAGGACGCGACATTTGAGTATTACCGCACCGTTCCCGAGCAATATGAGAACGTTCGCATTGCAACATGGGATGGTCCGTTTAATTACTCCGCTATCAATAATTATGGCGTTGGACTGACATCCGGCAAATACCTGCTGTTCTTGAATAATGACACTGAGGTTATTGAGGGCTGCTGGCTTTCTTCAATGCTGTCTTTCTGTCAGCGTGAGGACGTTGGGGCCGTCGGTGCAAAATTGCTATATCCGGATGATACGGTACAACATGCGGGCGTAATGATGATTTGCTGTAAAAATGAAGGTGAAATGGGTGGGCCCGTTCACGTATTCAACAACCTTGACCGGGATGATCCAGGTTACATGCGCCGCGCTGTTATTTCACAAGACTTAAGCGCCGTTACTGCTGCCTGCATGATGACAAAGCGCTCTGTATTTGAAGAGCTTAATGGGTTTAATGAAGACTTCGAAGTCGCGTTTAATGACGTTGATTTCTGCCTGAGGGTACGTTCACTCGATAAGTTAGTTGTTTTCGATGCAGATGCGCTTCTGTATCATTATGAATCCTTTAGTCGCGGCTATGAGACCGGTGAGAAGAAAATTCGATTTATGCGCGAGCAGGGTAAATTGCGCACTGCTTGGGCGGAGTACTATGTCAATGGTGACCCGTACCACGGTCCGATGAGCACTATGTAGATTGAAGTAAAGCTCTGGCGACACAATAAGTCGCCAGAGCTTTACTTATGAAATAGTTTTCCGAATATACTGGTCTGCCTTTTATTGATTTGATTGCAGATGCTTATAACATCCAAAAGGTCCAGTTTATTTGCTATGAAGTGGATACTTTTTGCCCCTGATAAGTGATACTGCGGATCGAATGTCAAAAACGTCTCTTGCGCTGTATTTGAGGAAAAACAGTTATTCGAAATGGGCTTGCAATTGCTAATAGTGCACTTGCACGGCTTATTATCGGGATCGAATCTAATGATAATAAGCCTGCTTCTCATTTGCTCTGGGAGGTCTATTTCGACTTCAGTTGAGTACCTATATTTAAACCGATAGCTATTGCACTGCTGGGCTTGTGGGTTGGATTCAGATTCTTTGTCATAAAAGAGCTCGCCTTGGCCAATGCAAGCGTTTTCGTAGCTTGTTGAATAATTCATCGCCTTAAGCCTGTAGAGTTCTTTTGCTTCATCAGAAATTTCATTCTGCACGTGTGGCTTTTTGTCTTTATTAACATTTATAAAGCTCATGACTTGTTCGAATAGATTTTCTAGTTGGAATCTGTTTATGCGTAAATCCTTTATCTGGCTTTGCATCCTTTGGGCTTCTGCATAGCTATTGACTAAATCATTTTAGAGTTGTTGCGCTGAGCTCTTTCGTTTCTCTGGTCGTCCAGAAAAATTGAAAAGGGCATTATGTTCGATGTTATTAGGAGTGATATAGCCAGGTCCCCCGAAGTGGTCATAGCAATAGAAGGGTATTCCCATGGGCATACATTCCTGTGCGGTTCTTCCGATGGAAGCTACAGCATCATATTGAGATAGTAATTCCGGCGTCACTTTGATACTTTGAGATTGATAGCCAAAGACATCGGCCCTTATTCGTCTTTTTTTAATAAATCAAATGCTTCGAGGCATTCTGGAGCGGGATGATTAGATATGCAGCAGATGCTTTTCAGTTCATTATTTCCCTGGTAGTTATAATCGTAAAAAGATTTCGTGCAGTAGTTTGGAAAGACGTGAACGGGGGGCTGAATATTATGCGCCTGAGCACTGTTTTCTATATGACCTTTAACTTCATGGCTGACGGCGATGATTCCGTCTGACAGATTTGTGAAAAAGGGCAAGCCTTCATGTTCATCTGAGAGCCCGAGTACTGAAAAAATGGATGAGAACGTAATTCTTTGAAGTGAATATATGTATTCACTTACTACTCGGTGTTGTGCAATAAATAAATCATACTGATTCTCGAGTTTGGTCTCGTCTCCTAGGGTCAATACTTTGATGCCTTCTTTTTCAAATTCTTTAAGTAAAGGGTAAGCGGCGCATAAGCAAAAGCAGGTGACAACGTAGCCTCTATTTTGCAGTTGTTTGGTGAACTCAAGAGTGTGAAGCTCTGAGCCAGTACGGGAGTTGATGTTCAGGTTGGTAAGCAGAGCCGTTGGCATGTGTTGATCCTCTTCCGAAAGGATTAATGGCAGTCAAATTAATATAGAATTACTTTAGCCTTCTCCACTTTTGTTTTTTCCTTAGAAGGAGTTTTTGATATGAAAGGCATCATCCTCGCCGGCGGGTCCGGCACGCGCCTGTACCCGCTCACGCTCGTGACCTCCAAGCAGCTGCTGCCGGTCTACGACAAGCCCATGATCTACTACCCGCTGTCCACCCTCATGCTGGCGGGCATCCGCGACATCCTGGTCATCTCCACGCCGACCGACCTCCCCAACTTCGAGCGCCTGCTCGGGGACGGCTCGCGCTACGGCGTGAACCTGTCCTATGCAGAGCAGCCGAGCCCCGACGGCCTGGCGCAGGCCTTCACCATCGGCGAGGACTTCATCGCCGGAGAGCCGTGCGCCCTGGTGCTCGGCGACAACATCTTCTACGGCAACGGCCTCAGCCGCCACCTCAAGAAGGCCGTCGAGAACGCGCAGTCGGGCCGCGCCACGGTCTTCGGCTACCACGTGGACGACCCCGAGCGCTTCGGCGTCGTGGAGTTCGACGGTGAGGGCCGTGCCGTCTCCATCGAGGAGAAGCCCGCCGAGCCCAAGAGCTCCTACGCCGTCACCGGCCTGTACTTCTACCCGGGCGACGTCGCCGCCAAGGCGCATGGGGTCAAGCCGTCCGCGCGCGGCGAGCTGGAGATCACCGACCTCAACCGGATGTACCTGGAGGAGGGGACGCTCTCCGTGGTGACGCTGGGCCGCGGGTACGCGTGGCTGGACACCGGCACCATGGAGAGCCTGCACGAGGCCGCGGAGTTCGTCCGCGCCGTGGAGCACTCGCAGGACCTGCCCGTGTCCGTCCCCGAGGAGATCGCCTGGGAGAACGGCTGGATCACGACCGCCGAGCTGGAGGAGGCCGCGAAGGCCTACGGCAAGTCGGTCTACGGTCAGCACTTGAAGAAGGTCGCCGCCGGCGAGATCGTCAACAGCCCGCGCGAGTATTAGCGCCTTCTTGCTTTCTTTTAGGGGCCACCGTTATTTGGTGGCCCCTTTCGTTATGATTACGGTGACCATATAGCCAAAATGATTGGGGGTGGATGTGTTAAGCGTCTACTTTGGCGATATGCCAGAAGCGATTTACAACACAGCGACATATTTCAAAAACTCTTACCGGTCTTCTTGGATTACGGATCCCTATGCAGTTTCGATAATTAAAGATGTCGATCGATCGGATGTTGTCTCCGAAAACGTCATCGAAAGCCCTGTGCTTGGATCCATCTCCCCACTCCAGCTTTCTGGTGGCGTGAAAACGCTGCTGCTTATGAGATTTGATCGTAAGCATATTTTTAACGCCTCTACCTGTGGTGACAACTGTGTCAAGTGGATTCTTGACATGGCGAAAGACCGCAAGCTCGTTGTGAATCTCTATCATGTGATGGACTTTGGTCGCGAGGATTTTAAAATTAAAGTCGTGAATAGCGGCCGAATCGTTCACAACATGGCCGAATTGATTCACGAGTCAATTCCGTATCTGTAGGTGCTGCTTATGAACGGTTCGCATCTTGTTAAGATTTCCCGCCGCAGGGGAACCAAGTACACATTTACCATCAAGCGAAACATCACTATTGTGCGTGGCGATAGCGGCACGGGCAAGACGACACTGTTTGATATGGTCGCAGACTACATGCGAACGGGTGAGCAGTCGGGTGTTTCCTTGCAATGCGATTGTCCCTGTGTCGCCCTGACCGATTATGATTGGCGAAACCAGCTTTCGTCCGTTCATGACTCGATTGTATTTGTCGATGAGGGCTTAAAAGAGATTCATTCTGATGAGTTTGCCCATCATGTGCTGTATTCCTCGAATTATTTCGTGCTGATCTCAAGGGCTGATTTCCCTAATCTTCCGTATAGCGTGGATGAGATTTACAAGATTAAGACGAGCGGAAAATACCATTCTTTCGTCCCTGTTTATCAAGATCGTGGGAATCATCGTTATGCTATTTCCCGGTCGGCGCCAAAACAGGACTTTTCTATCCTTCTATGCGAGGACAGTAAGTCTGGTTTCCAGTTCTTTGAACGGCATTTCGCTGACAGTGAGCTTTCCTGTGCTTCTGCCATGACGAACAGCGCGATTTTGGGCTGGTTGGATCAGCATCTCGACGATCGCGTGTTTGTTGTTGCGGACGGAGCGGCATTTGGGTGCTATGCGGACCGTGTCCTTAAGCTGCAAGACATTCACCGCGATGCTGTTACGGTTTGTCTTCCCGAGTCGTTTGAGTGGCTTCTGCTGAGCTCCGGCGTAATTTCAGGGTTAGATGCCAAAGCGGTTTTGCAAGAGCCGGAAGCGTTTGCAGACAGTGAGAAGTTTAAAAGCTGGGAGGACTTCTTCTATAAGTACTTACGCGATAAAACTGGGAATTCGGTCTTCCGGTATGACAAAGACAGCATTCCGGAAGCTTTTTGTGGGGGAAGTAATTCTGCGAAGGTTATGGCTCTTATCGCATGCCGAAATGTCCGATAGTTTTGTTGAATAGTGTCGCGGCGTCACTTCCTGCGGCATACTAAAGAAGCTGTACTTGCTTCAGATTGGATTTTCATGTCTGAGATTTTTGAACCTAAGAACATCATCGTCACGGGCGGCTGCGGCTTCATCGGCAGCAACTTCGTGCACTACGTGGTGAAGAACCACCCCGAGGTACACGTCACCGTCCTGGACAAGCTGACCTACGCCGGCAACCCCGAGAACATCGCCGGGCTGCCCGCGGACCGCGTGGAGCTCGTCGTGGGCGACATCTGCGACGCCGAGCTTTTGGACCGCATCGTCCCAGGCCACGACGCCATCGTGCACTACGCCGCGGAGTCCCACAACGACAACTCCATCGCCGACCCCGAGCCGTTCCTGCGCACCAACGTGGAGGGCACCTTCCGCCTGCTGGAGGCCGTGAGGAAGTACGGCATCCGCTACCACCACGTCTCCACCGACGAGGTCTACGGCGACCTCGCGCTCGACGACCCGGCGAAGTTCACCGAGGAGACGCCGTACCACCCGTCCTCGCCGTACTCGAGCACCAAGGCTTCCTCCGACATGCTCGTGCGCGCCTGGGCCCGCACCTACGGGCTTCGCACCACGATCTCCAACTGCTCCAACAACTACGGCCCCTACCAGCACGTGGAGAAGTTCATCCCGCGTCAGATCACCAACATAATCGACGGCGTGCGCCCCAAGCTCTACGGGAAGGGCGAGAACGTCCGCGACTGGATCCACACGGAGGACCACTCCAGCGCCGTCTGGGACATCCTCACGAAGGGCGAGATGGGGGAGACCTACCTCATCGGCGCCGACGGCGAGAAGAACAACATCACGGTCCTGCGCATGATCCTGGAGGCGATGGGACGCGATCCCGAGGACTTCGACTGGGTCGCCGACCGCCCCGGCCACGACCGCCGCTACGCCATCGACTCCACCAAGCTCCAGCGCGAGCTCGGCTGGAGGCCGGCGCACACCGACTTCGCCGAGGGCCTCAAGCAGACCATCGACTGGTACGTGGAGAACGAGTCCTGGTGGCGCCCGGCCAAGGAGGCCACCGAGGCCCGCTACAGGGCGCAGGGGCAGTAGGCCCGGATTCCCGGACGTTTACCTTTTCGAGCGCCCCTCGCGGTGCCGCAGGGCATGGGGATGATCCTGCGGCACCGCGAGGGGCGCCCGCAACACGATTGGAATTAACCACATGGCTGACATCTCATTCGAGAAGGAACTTGCCGTCGCCGAGACCGGCATAGAGGGCCTCAAGGTCGTCGACCTCGCCGTCCACGGCGACTCGCGCGGCTGGTTCAAGGAGAACTGGCAGCGCGCCAAGATGACCGGGCTCGGCATCCCGGACCTCCGCGTCGTCCAGAACAACATCTCCTACAACGACAGCCGCGGCGTCACCCGCGGCATCCACGCCGAGCCCTGGGACAAGTTCATCTCCGTGGCCCGCGGCTCGGTCTTCGGCGCATGGGTGGACCTGCGCGAGGGCAGCGCCACCTACGGCAAGGTGTTCACCTGCACCCTGGACCCGAGCAAGGCCATCTACGTCCCGCGCGGCGTGGGCAACTCCTTCCAGGCGCTCGAGGACGGCACCGCCTACACCTACCTGGTGGATGCCCATTGGTCCCTTGAATTGAAGAAGACCTACACCTTCGTGAACCTCGCCGACCCGGAACTCGCCATCGAGTGGCCGATCCCGCTGGACCAGGCCACCGTCTCCGAGGCCGACCTCAACCACCCGTACCTCAGGGACGTCGTCCCCATGGCGCCGAAGCGCACCCTCGTAACCGGCTGCGACGGCCAGCTGGGCCATGCGGTGCGCGCGCTCGCCGAGGAGCGCGGCGTGGCGAAGGACTTCGACTTCTGCGACATCGACACCTTCGACATGTCCGACCCGGAGGCCTATTCGCAGTACGACTGGTCGCTCTACGGCACTGTGATCAACTGCGGCGCATACACGGCTGTCGATAAGGCCGAGACCCCCGAGGGCCGCGCCATAGCCTGGAAGGCCAACGCGACGGGGCCGGCGCTGCTCGCCCGCACCTGCGCCGAGCACGGGATAACCCTGGTCCACGTGTCCTCCGACTACGTCTTCGACGGCGCCGCGGAGGTCCACACCGAGGACGAGCCGTTCTCCCCGCTGTCTGTCTACGGCCAGACCAAGGCCGCCGGCGACATCGCCGTGGCCGGGTGCCCGCGCCACTACATCATGCGCTCCAGCTGGGTCATCGGCGAGGGGCACAACTTCGTCAAGACCATGAAGGGCCTCTCCGACCGCGTCGCCGACCCCGAGGACAAGCTGGACAAGGTCACCGTCGTGGACGACCAGCTGGGACGCCTGACCTTCACGCGCGACATGGCCGAGGCGATCTTCCACGTGCTGGACGCGAAGGCCCCCTACGGCACCTACGACTGCACCGGCTCCGGCACCGTGAAGAGCTGGGCCGATATCGCCCGCGCCGTCTTCGAGGCCGCCAACGGCAACGGGGAGAAGGTCGTGCCGGTATCGACCGCCGACTACTACGCGAGCGCCGAAGGCCCCGTCGCCCCGCGTCCGGTCCACTCCGCGCTCGACCTGTCCAAGCTCGAGTCGGTCGGGTTCCACATGCCCGACTGGGAGGAAGAGCTGGGGGAGTACATCAAGACGCTCTAGCCGCTATTAACTTTTCGAGAGTAAAAGCCGCCGCTTGTTAACGGCGGCTTTTCTTATGCCTGGTGAATAGCCCCGCTGCAACAAGGGCGGAGGTCGCCAGACTCACTGCAAGCCCCGCAAGGGCGCCCGGAGTCTTGTAGGTCATCACGATTCTATTCGCGCCTTTCTGCATGTTCAGGGATGACAAGCCCTTATCGGCGGCGGGCGTTAGTTCTGCGGCGGTTCCGTTTACCGTTACGTTCCAGCCCTCATCGTACGGAACGCTCAGCAGCAGGTTGCCGTCGTCCTTGGCGGTATACTCGCCTTCGATTCTTCCGTTCTCAAAAACCGTCGGAATAAACTCGCTCGTCTTAAGCTCGCTAATAATCTGCTCGAAAACGTCCAGATTGAGGGCGTAAAAGACCGGCTCATTGTCTTGGGGCATGTCTGTATAGCCCTCTGCGACTCCGATTGACACCGTATGCTGGCTCGGGGCGTCCGATGCATCCGCAATCTGGCGGATATTATTGTCGAATCTCCAGGCCTCGTTTGTGATCGTTCGCTGGTCGATGGTAAGGGTGACTGGCCAATAACTGCCGGCGGTCGCATCTTTGTTAATGTAGAGGTATCCGATGGAGCTTGCCGGTACAGTAACGCTCCATTGCTTTATGCTATCGCTATTCTCAGTGCTCGTGGCCTCGATCTTGGTATAGAGATTGACCTCGCGGCCTAGGATTTTGCTGTAGAGTTCGTTTTGCTTTTCGAAGGGGTTCTCGCTCTTCAGCGTGCTGTTTTGGATATCGCTTGAGGCTGCGACGCCAATGCTGAGCGCATAGGGGTTCTCGTACACTGCGCTTGTGGAGTCGGCCTGATTCATCTTGGCTAAAACGTATCCCGCAGGCGCGTTCTCGGGAATGGCATACTTGACTCCCAGTAGGGCATCGACGGCGAGAATGGGTTCGGCATAACGGGTCGAGAATTCGCCGACGCTGCTGTATCCAAGGGAGTTGAGCAGTGCGATGGCCTGCGGGTTGTTGGCAGACGAATACGAAGACAACTGGTTGTACCCAAGCGCCAGGCCTTCGTTGAGGGCGGCGCTGTCGACGCGTGCGGTCGTGCGGTCAATGCGATAGAACGACGCCGAAGTCTGGTCTTGAATGGCCGTGATCGTGTCGGTTGCGGTGGCGACATAGGTGCTGTTGGCTTCTTCGGAATAGCCTACGTACAGCTGATTCCAAATGACATGGGCGTTGGCAAACAACTCAATGGCGGTTAGTGCCAGGAGTGGCAAGATGACGGCGGGGCGATAGGCTTGGCGCAATTTAGGTTGATCCTTGAGGATCTGCAGGGTATAGCCCGCAGCCCACAGCGCAAAGAAGCTCAGCAAAAAAGCCGTGCGCGAGTAGAAGCCGTTGGGAACGCGCATGCCGCACCAGATGTACTCGAGCGGGCTCAAAACGGAGCTTGCAACCAGGATTATCGTGACGACGAGTGTTGCGATGCGCGTCTTGATTGAAACCGTGCGGTTAACCAGCAGGCTCACCGCAAGCAGCATCATGATGGTGCCGCAATAGAACTGCGGTGTGCTTTCGTTGCTTACCCACATGCAGGGAAGAAAGCCCCTGATGACCGACTTGAGGCTGGTTTTAAGTAGGGGGCCGAGTGCTAGAACGGGACCGCCCTTGGACATGGCAAGGATGGTCGGCAAAAAGGTCCAGGCGGACAGAAGCAGTCCAAGCGCGATGGCCCCGGCGAATCGCAGGGCCCGATCGAGCATGAGCTTCCAGCTAAATCCTTTTTCTGCAACATAATCGACAAATTCGATCAATACGAAGATGCAGAGGAACAGGATGCTGATGTAGGCCGTATACCAGCAGAACATGACATTGAGCGCGGTTGCGATGACGAGGCGGATCATGCGCCGCTTGCGGATGAGCTCGTGGCATCCGTAGGCGCAGATGGGCAGCAGGATGAGGCAATCGATCCAGAGAGGGTTGCGCAGGTTGCTGATGGTCCAGCTGCAAAACGTGAACGAGAGGGAAAGCAGGAATGCGGCGGGCTTGGACAGGTCAAAGCGCTTTTGCACATACCAAGCGCTGCTGATGTGGATGCAGCCCAGTTTGAGCGCGGTTATGGCAAATACGAAGAGCGTCAGCTTGTCTGCGGGAAACAGCACGCAGAGCAGGTTGAAGGGGCTGGCGAGGTAGTAGCTATAGAGCCCCCATGTGTTCATGCCGAGTCCTTGCGAGAAGGAATAGCGAAGGTTTGCCTCTCCTAAAAGGACGCGGCGAAACCACGCGAAGAAGTCGATGTATTGGTATTTGAGATCGTTGGTGAGAAACGAGTTGTCGCCAAAGGGGTAGACATGCCCTGCCGCTGCAAGTGCGACAAAGAGTGCGACGGAAAACGTGAAGCAGGCGGCGTAGAACGCCACATTCTTGAGCGTGCTGTTATTGGGCCGTGTCATCAGATTCCTCGTTGGACTCTCGGATGATATAGATGGGGCGGCGCTTGGCCTCCAAGTAGGCTTTTGCCAGGTACTCGCCAATGATTCCCAGGCACAGGAGCTGCATGCCGCCAAACAGCGTTATGAGGCAGGCGAGCGACGGCCATCCGCCGACGGGGTCGCCCCAAACAAGCGTCTTTACTAGGATGACGACGAATCCCAGAATAGCGATGAGACAGAAGACGATACCAGTGAGGGCGGCGAGGGAGAGTGGCGCCGTGGAAAACGCGACGATGCCGTCGATGGAATAGAGGAGCAGCGACCAAAAGCTCCATTTGGTCTCGCCGGCCACGCGGTTGACGTTTACGTAGGGGAGCCATTTGGTCTTGAAGCCGACCCAGCCGTAAATGCCCTTGGAGAATCGGTTGTATTCGCCCATGGAGATGATGGCGTTGACCATAGGTCGCTTCATGAGCCTAAAATCGCGTGCTCCGTCGACGATGTCGGCCTTGGAAATGCGGTTGATGATCTTGTAGAACATACGGGCACAGAAAGACCTGATGGGAGGCTCGCCTTCGCGGGTGGTCCTGCGTGTGGCGACGTTATCGTAGTTTTCGGTCTGCAAGATCTCGTACATCTGCGGCAGGAGCGAGGGCGGGTCTTGCATGTCGGCATCCATGGTGGCGACATAGTCGCCCTTTGCGTGCTGGAGTCCGGCGAATAGTGCCGCCTCCTTGCCAAAGTTGCGCGAGAAAGAGTGCCAGCGGATGGCGTATGGATGCGCCGCCGCGGCTTCTGTTTTCATGACGGTAAGCGTTTTGTCTGCCGAGCCATCGTCGATGAGAACGGCCTCAAAGGAGATGCCGGGGTTTTGCTGGGTCATGATGTGAACGACGCCATCGAGCTCTTTGAGAAAGATTGGAAGCGATTCCTGCTCGTTGTAGCACGGCACGACGATGGAGATGAGCGGCATGGTGGTTTACCTCTCGCTTGGCTTGGAAGTAGGGTGGCCGGGCTGGTCATCGTAGGCGTATTTGCTGTATACGTTGACCTCCCACTGCTTTTTTTCGACCTTTGCCACGGAATCGAGGATGAATCCGGTCGCAAGGCTCAGACCGCACAGGAACATAAACGACGCGGCGAGCATGGCTGTGGGGAAGCGCGGGACCAGACCGGTCTGGAAATACTCGACAACGATGGGCGTGCCCAGGGCGAGGCCGATCACCGCGAACAGAAGCGCGACGAGGCTGAAGAACTTCAGCGGGCGGTAGTCCTTGAACAGCGTGCCGATCATCGCAACGACTTTAATGCCGTCGCTCACGGTATTGAGCTTGGACTCGGAGCCTTCCGGACGGTCGCGGTACTCGATGGGCACATCTTTGATGCGCCAGCGGTGGTCGACGGCGTGGATCGAGAGCTCGGTTTCGATTTGGAAGCCCTCGGAAAGCACGGGGAAGGTTTTAACGAACGGGCGGCTCATGGCGCGGTAGCCGGTCATGACGTCATCGAAGTTGTAGCCATAGATCCACTTGATCATGGCGCGAACTAG
The DNA here is from genome assembly GCA_019425015.1 of Collinsella sp. GTDB lineage: Bacteria > Actinomycetota > Coriobacteriia > Coriobacteriales > Coriobacteriaceae > Collinsella. Next base: position 155,182 of record JAHYYJ010000001.1, on the reverse strand, counting down.
GTTGTTGCCAAAGCCGTGGAAAGCACGCTTGTTTTCCTCGGCGTAGGTGCCGTTGGAAAGGCGGTCGCCTACGGTCATGTCGGCCGCGCCGTTAAGGATGGGCTCGCAGAGGGCTTTGGCTGCCTCGGCGGGATAGGTGTCGTCGCCGTCGACCATCAGGTAGCAATCGGCGTCGATGTCGCGAAACATCTGGCGGCACACGTTGCCCTTTCCCTGGCGGGGCTCAAAGCGGACCGTGGCGCCGTGCTCGGTAGCGATGCGTGAGGTATCGTCCGACGAGTTGTTGTCATAGACATAGACCGTCGCTTGCGGAAGCTCTCGGTGAAAGTCGTCGATGACTTTGCCGATCGTGAGGGCTTCGTTGTAGCAGGGGATGATGACGGCGGTGGTTTCAGAATTCACTCAATGCTCCTTATACATTCAATCCTTGAAAGTATAGCCGTTTGGGCTTGGCATCCTAAGATGTGGGTTAGTTCTCCAGTTTTGTTGCGCGAATCGTTTGCATGGCCGTCGGGTCTATACTGTTCGTTTGTCAACGATTACGAGTAAAGGAGTTGCATCCGTGTCGGATCAGACAAAGCAACAAGAAACTCGCAGTCTGCCTGCGACGTTTGCTAAGAACGAATTTGAGAAGGACGCGTTTATCCTTCGTCAGCTGGTTACCAAGGATTTTAAGATCAAGTATCGCCGCAGCGTCTTGGGTGTCGCGTGGTCGGTGCTCAATCCGTTGCTGATGATGATCGTCATGGCCATTGTGTTCTCGACGATTTTCGCTCAGGGCCGCAATGGCTCGATTACGCCCGAGATGTACCCGCTGTACTTGATCGTGGGTAACGTTACCTTTGCCGTTATGTCCGAGTCTACGAACCAGGCACTGACATCCATCGTGGGTGCGGCTCCGTTGCTCAAGAAGGTTAAAGTGCACCGCTGGGTCTTCCCGGTGCAGAAGGTGCTCTTCTCACTGGTCAACTTTGCCTTCTCGCTGGTCGCCGTCGCCATCGTCATGCTGTGGTTCCGCGTTATGCCTTCTTGGCACCTGATTCTGCTGCCTGTCTGCCTGCTGCTGCTTATGTGCTTCTGCATGGGCCTGGGCATGATGCTCTCTGCCCTTACGGTCTTTTTCCGCGACGTTATGCATCTGTGGAGCGTCGTCATTACGGCGTGGACCTATATCACACCTATTTTCTGGACGACCGACTTTGTTGTGAAGATGCCTCATATCGTGCGGATTTTGGTCTATGCGAACCCCATGTACAATTATCTGCAGTTTATGCGCGATATCTTCCTGTTCCAGACCACGCCCTCGCTTTTGACGTTTGGTATGTGCGTTGCCTGGGCGGTTCTTGCGCTTGTTATTGGCTACACCGTGTTCCATAAGTCCGAGCGCAAATTTATCCTCTACATCTAAGGAGTGCTGTGATGACTGAATCTGTTGTTGATTACAGCGAGCAGCCCCTGGCTGTCGAGGTCGACGACGTCACCATGATCTTTAACATGGCGTCTGAGTCGCTGACCAACCTCAAGGAGTACTTCATTAAGCTTGCCAAGCACGAGCTGTTCTTTGAGGAGTTTCGGGCGCTTAAGCACATCTCGTTCGATATTCATCGCGGCGAAGTCGTGGGTCTGGTCGGAACCAATGGCTCTGGCAAGTCTACGATGCTTAAGATTATCGCTGGTGTGCTTGAGCCTAGCGAGGGCAGCGTTAAGGTGCACGGTAACATCGCGCCGCTGATTGAGCTTGGCGCCGGCTTTGACCCCGAGCTGACCGCCCGCGAGAACATCTATCTGAACGGCGCCCTGCTCGGCTATACCAAGGAGTTCATCGATGCCAACTTTGACGGCATTATTGAGTTCGCTGAGCTTCAGAACTTTGTCGACATGCCGCTCAAAAACTTCTCCTCGGGCATGGTGGCGCGTATTGCCTTTGCAATCGCGACGATTACCGAGCCCGATATTCTGATCGTTGACGAGACGCTGTCCGTCGGTGACGTGTTCTTCCAGCAGAAGTGCGAGGCCCGCATCCAGCACTTTATCCAGAGCGGTGACGTGACGGTTCTGTTCGTTTCGCACTCCATGGAGCAGGTTGAGCGCATCTGCCAGCGTGCCGTTTGGATTGAGAAGGGTGACCTTCGCATGGACGGCCCGGTCGATGAGGTCTGCAAGGCGTATCGCGAGCAGTTCAACTAGGTTATAATTACTTGCGCCTGACAGGCTTGCGCTTGCTTGGGCGTGCGGTTATTTGCTCCATTAGCTCAGTTGGATAGAGCAGGGGACTTCTAATCCCAAGGTCGACGGTTCGAATCCGCCATGGAGCACCATCGTTTATTAAGCCCGGACCGCTAGGTGGTCTGGGCTTTTTTCATCTTGTGTGCTGCGGTTTTGAAGGGTTCGCAATGGGAAGCAAAAGGCTCGACTGGATTGATATTGCAAAGGGGATCGCAATTATTCTGGTCATTGTGGGGCACACCGTTCCAAATCCCTCTCCCTTGCGGCACGCGATCTTCTCGTTTCACATGCCGGTGTTCTTTATTCTTGCCGGGTATACGTTTAGGCCGAAGCCGTGGCGCGAGCTGCTGAGTGGTTCGGTGTCGCGCCTGCTGGTGCCGTATGTGGTTCTTGCACTGGCGTGGCAGGTGCCGACGTTCTTAATGAGCGGCGCTCCTTTGACAAGCGGTACGCTGGTTGCGGGGCTTAAGACGCTTGTGTTTGCCTCGGGCGTTGATGTGCCTGGGTTTGGCGTTACCGCCGTTAGCATGGCATGGTTTTTGGCGGCGCTGTTTACGTCGCGCCTGCTGTTTAATGCGCTCGTGCGGCTGTTTGATCGCCGCAGGATTGGGGTTGTTTGGCAGGGCGTTGTCTGTGCCGCGATTGCCTTTTGCGGTTTGAGCGTGTCTCGCTATTTTGGTGCTTACCTGCCGCTCGATTTGGATTTGAGCTGCTATATCGTCTTGCTGATGTGGATTGGTTATACGGCGCGCCAAAGGGGGCTGGAGTCGAGCGTGAGCAAGCCTCTGCTGTTTATTGGAGCCGGTGTTGCTTGGCTCGTCCTTGCCGCGCTGAGTGGGCTTGAGCTTTCGAGCCGCCGCGTGGATGGATTTGTTGTTGCGACGGTTGCTGCTGTTGCGGGTAGCTACTGCGTCTGTTGGGTTTCGATGGCGTTGGAGAAGTTGAAAGACGTGCCGGTTTTGGGGTCCTTTGAGCGAGGACTCGTGTTTTGCGGACAAGCCAGTCTGGCGATCTTTGCAATCCACGCGGTCGATTGGTTTATTCCTTGGCAGACCATGCCTCTGTTTATGACGCTGCCAGTATCGTGGCTCTTCGCGTCATTCGTACGCTGTGCCTGCGATATCGGCCTAGCATACGTGATCAAGAAGGCGTAATTAAAAGTGGGGAGGACCAAGTTGGTCCTCCCCACTGTCATTATGCCTTCAGACACTCGGGCAAGACGCTTGCAACTGCATCCATCGCCTGCGGCTTTAGGTACTGCTCGTTGAGCCGTGCCTTTCTGTAGACGTAGCGAGTGTCTGCAGAGTACTTGATCAATACGTCGGTGAAGAACCGCTCCCAGCTCAGGTAGTCGCGGCTCTCGATGTAGTTCGAGGGGTTCTCGAGAATCTTTGGGATATCGTTGCTGGGAATGAGGCCAGATTGCAGAAGTGTCCACTCAAATGATTCCGGGAGGAACAAGCGAACGTTCTTGTAAACGCGCTGTCCCAGCACCTTTTCGATGTAGGGGCCAAACGCTGCGCCGTCTCCTATGGCAAGGATGTTTTGCTCGGGACATTCGTGAATCGTTCGTTTTAGGTTTGCTACGCCGGTGGCGGAATAGCAGGGGATTCCCAGTCGGTTGCAAAGGACGCTGTAGAATTGATAACCCGATTTGCTGTCCTCGACAACTACGGCGTCGGGTATCTCGAATCCAACATTTAGATCCTGATACAACATGCTTGCCGTGTGGTCATATAGCGGCTTGGTCACCGAGTAGAAGCGTCTGTCGCTCTTGCGGCCATTAATTGTCTTGCTTGTGGTGTTGACTAGCTTTAGGATCTCGTCGACGCTGTAGGGGAGTTCGTTGGCGTCGCGACGAGATATCAGAACAAAATAGTTGGACGATCCGTTGATGGCTTTGGCGAAGTCCTTTGAGTAGATAAACTCGTTGCCCTCATCTAGAAAGACGATCGAATCTTCGATGATCGACAGTTCGCGCTCCCAGCGTCTGCCGGAAAGCGTTTCGCAGGGCACGTCGCAGCTGAGTGTAACGCCGCTTTCCGGTCCTCGGTCGTTGTAGTCGCGAATCGTCGAGATGAGCGTCGTTTTGCCCGTGCCGCTGTTACCGCGAATGAAGGAAATGTTGCGTTTAAAGGTGAGTGTGTATTTGACCTTTGCACGCTCTACGACAACGGTATGCGTTCCCTTCATTACTCATCAACATCCAAAAAGTCATTCGTGGCGCCGACAAACTCCTGCATGTTTCTGACGATGCGGTCATCGTTTTCAATGCGGATTTCAAAGTTCTTCCAGGGGAACTTCATGATGTGGTAAAGGGTCACCAGCACATCCTGCTCTTTGCCGATCTTGAGTAGCCAGCGGGCACAGTTGTCTCCGCAGGTCGATGCGTTGAACACCATATTTGGGAGATTGCGTACTAACAGCAGCGTCTTGACGCCGCCGGACAGTTCGAGTGGGGTGATTGAGCCTAGTTGTTTGCTTACGATGTTGTGGGGACCGATGAGCTCTGATCCGTCCACGCTTTTAATGATTTGTGCGGCCATAGGGTCTTCGAACCATGAGTCCAAGTATGAGTTCCTAAAATAGGTTTCGGTATCGTAGATGGAACCGGGATAATCTCCCAGATGGATGCTTAACATGCGCGTCTCCAGACGTTGTGTGACTGCAACGATTATAAGCCAGTAACTAAATGCCGGCGGCAGCGAGGTCGCTGCCGCCGGCGAAGTCCGTTGTGGTCGTGTATCGTGGCAAACAACTTGGCACGTGACCCTATTTATCGAGACGCTCCCTCAGCAACTCTAACGCATGTGCGTATCCCTGCAGGCCCTCGCCGGTGATGGTGGCGAAGCAGGCTAGGCGGGCGTAGCTCACCTGGCGGAAGTCTTCGCGCGTCTCTACGGCGCTGATGTGCACCTCGACGGCAGGGATGGCAACGGCCTTGAGGGCGTCGAGGATCGCCACGCTCGTATGCGTGTAGGCAGCCGGGTTGATGACGATGCCGTCGACCTTGCCGTAGGCCTCCTGGATCTTGTCGACGATGTTGCCCTCGTGGTTGGACTGGAAGACCTCGACCTCGTCGAAGCCCTGTGCGGCGCCCGCTTCCTGGCAGATCTGCACTAAGCGGTCGTAGTTGTCGCTGCCATAGATGCCCGGCTCGCGAATGCCGAGCATGTTGAGGTTGGGGCCGTTGATGACGAGTGCTTTCATGGTTGCTTCCTTTGCAGTCGAGAAACCACCACAAAGGTGCCTGTCCCCTTTGTGGTGGTTTTTTTAGAGAGCGGGTGGGAGGGTCTCGAGGAGAGCTTGGGCGGTGTTGGCGGCGCAGTCGCGCGAGTCTATGATGTAGTCAGCCCAGGCGCGGTAGCGCGGCATGCGCTGCTCGGCCAGCTTGTCGATGCCGTCGCGGGCGGTGATAGGGCGTCCCTTGTGGGCGAGTTCGTCGAGCTTGCGGTTGAGCATCACGATCTGGCTGTTTTGGTGCAGCAGCGGATAGTTCTCGTCACGCGTGACCACGCCGCCGCCGGTGGAGAGCACCAGGCCGCTGCGCCTGGAAATGTCGGACAGCGCCGCCGTCTCCTGTTCGCGGAAGGCCACCTCGCCGCGCTCGACGATATAGTCGGCACAGGGCATGCCCAGACGCTCCTCGAGCGCGCGGTCCAAGTCGATGTGCTTGCGGCCCGTGAGCTGGGCGATCTGCTCGCCCACGCGGGTCTTGCCCGAGCCCGGCATGCCGATGAGCGCGATGTTCTGTTCGCGGTGTGACAAGCGCTCCGTTACGTCCAGGATGCGCTCGCGCGGGGTGACCTGCCCGGTATAGCGCTCGACGGCCTGTGCCGCTTGGGCAACAAGCATGAGTAGACCGCCGATGCAGGGGATCCCGCGGCGCTCGGCCTCGAGCATCAGGCCCGTACGGGCGGGGTTGTAGACAATGTCGATAACGCCTTCGAGTGCATCGAGCCCTTCGAGCGTGCAGGGCGCGTCGGGGCAATGGGGGAACATGCCAGCGGGCGTGCAGTTGACGAGCAGGGCGGCGTCGGACTGCTGCGAGATGTTGTCGTAGTTGACCTCGCTCGTGCGACCCACGGGCACAACGATGGCGCCCAGATCTCCCAGCACCATACTTGCCGTGGTGCCTGCACCGCCAGTGGCTCCGAGCACGAGGGCCTTCTTGCCGGCGACCTCAAGCCCCAACTCCTCGACCAGGCACTGAAAACCAAAGTAGTCGGTGTTGTCGCCGCGCAAACGACCGTCAGCTAGACGCGTGATGGTGTTGACGTTGCCCATGCGCTCGGCGAGCGGGCTCAGTTCGTCCAGGTAGTCCATGACGGCGCGCTTGTAGGGGATGGTCACGTTGGTGCCCTCCCACTCGTCGCCGGTCATAAAGGCCGCGAGGTCCTCGGGCTCGCGCTCAAATCGCACGTAGTCGAGCCCCGCGAGCTCTTTGTAGATGGTCGGGGTGTAGCTGTGGCCCAGTACGCGGCCTAGCACGCCGTAGGGGCGGGTTGCGGCAGTATCGGTCATCTAGAGCACCTCCGTGTAGCTGCCAAAGTAGGTGAAGCTCTCGCACACGTCGTCGATGGAATCGAGCAGGTCGTCGAGGGCCTTGCTGCCAAAGGGGCAGTCCAGATCAAAGTAGAACATAAACTCAAAGTCGCGGCCGGGGATGGGGCGGCTCTCGAGCTTGATGAGGTTGATGTTGAGTGCGTAGAAGCGCTCGAGCACGCGATAGAGGGCGCCCGGCTCGTTGGCCGTGGTGATCATGAGCGAGGTGCGATTAGCGCCGGGGTAGACGCGCGGCTCGCGGCTGATGACGACAAAGCGCGTGTAGTTGTTGTCCGAGTCTTGGATATTGGGCTCCAGCACCTCGAGGCCATACAGCGTGGCACAGCTGCGCGAGGCGATGGCGGCAACATCGGTGCGCTCGGAGTTGGCGACCATCTCGGCCGACATGGCCGTGTTGGGGTACTTGGTGGCGTGCAGGTCGTGGGACTCGATAAAGCCGGCACACTGGGCAATGGCTTGGCCGTGGCTGTAGACCTCGCGCACGTCGGCGAGCTTGGTGCCGGGCTTGACGAGCAAGTTGTGGTCGATCTTGAGGCGAAGCGAGCGCACGATGTGGAAGTCGAACTGGGCGAGCAGGTCGTAGACGGCGTTGACCGAGCCGGCGGTGGAGTTCTCGATGGGCAGCACACCAAACTCGCAGAAGCCGTCGCGCACAGCGCGCATAACGCCTTCGAAGGTCTCGAAAAACGCGATGTCGGGTACGTCGAAGAGCTTGCACGCGGCGATTTGACTGTAAGCGCCCTCAACGCCCTGGCAAGCGACGGTGGCAGTTTGAGGGAAGGGCGTGTCGGAGGCTGCAGCCGTCGCGTGGGCCTTTTGCGAGACAGTGATGCCCTTGAGCTCGTTGATGTAGCGCTGCTGCTCGGCCTTGCTCATGCTCATGAGGAGACGGAACAGGGTGATGGTCTGCGCCTCGTAGCGCTCGGGCGCGCGGCTGGCGAGGTTGTTGAGCTTGGAGCGTTCACGGGCGGGGTCGAAGACGGCCTTGCCCATCTCGATTTTTGACTTGGCTACCTCGGTGGCAATGTCCATGCGCTCGACAAAGCTGTTGAGGAGCGTGGTGTCGATGCCATCGATGGCCTGGCGGATGTCAGCAAGGTCCATGGAGACCCCTTTCACGTGTCGGGGGATGTTGAGGGGTGGGTAGTTAGCGCTGGGCGGCGTCTTCGAGGAGGGCGTCCCAGATGGCAAGGGCGGCGGCTGCCTCGGCTACGGGGACAGCTCGGGGGACGATGCAGGGATCGTGGCGGCCGTGGACCGAGAGCTCGGCATTTTCCATAGCGTCCATGTCCACCGTCTGCTGCTCGCGGCCAATGGAGGGCGTCGGCTTTACGGCCATGCGCCACATGACGGGCGCGCCGGTCGAAATACCGCCCAGGATGCCGCCGGCGTTGTTGGACTCGACCTCGATCTCGCCCGTCTCGGCATCGATGCGATACGGATCATTGTTCTCGCTGCCGCGCATGGCGGCCACGGCAAAGCCCATGCCAAACTCCACGCCCTTTACGGCGGGAATGCCAAACGCGATTTGCGCGATGCGGTTCTCGATGCCGTCGAACATGGGGTCGCCGATGCCCGCGGGAAGCCCATAAATGCCGCACTCCACGATGCCGCCGATGCTGTCGAGTTCGTCGCGTGCGGCTAGGATCTCCTCACGCATGCGGCCGGCTGCGGCGGCGTCAATGCAAGGAAGATCGTTCGTAAGGATCGCCTTGCGGTCGGCCTCGCGATAGACCATATCGTCCATCGGCAGGTCGGAGATGCCGCCGATCTGCGCCACGTGCGCCATGACCTGAATGCCGCGGGCTTCGAGTGCCTGCAGCGCAATGCCGCCGGCGATGCACAAGGGTGCCGTTAGGCGGCCGGAGAAATGCCCTCCACCAGCGACATCGTGCATGTTGTGGTACTTCACGCGCGCAGGGAAGTCCGCATGTCCGGGACGGGGCTTGCGGCGCAGCTCGGAGTAATCCTTGGAGCGCGTGTTGGTGTTCTCGATAATCGCTGCGATGGGCGTGCCCGTGGTATGTCCATCGACAACTCCGGCGATGATGTGGGCGGCGTCGGCCTCGCGGCGTTTGGTCGCGGTCTCGTCGCGGCCGGGGGCACGACGGTCGAGGAAGGCCTGCAGCTTCTCCTGGTCCACGGCGATGCCCGCCGGGATGCCATCGAGCGAGCAGCCGATGGCGGGGGAGTGCGACTGGCCGAAGATGCTCAGATGCAATACGTTGCCAAAGGTCGAGGACATGCTATTCCTCCTCGAGCGTGACCTTGCCGCCCAAAAGGCGGTAGTGGTCGAAGAAATCGGGATAGGACTTGTTGACGGCCTCGGCGCCGTGGATCACGACCTCGCCGGTGGCGCGACTTGCGGCGATGGCTGCCATCATGGCGATGCGGTGGTCGTTGTGCGAATCGACCTCGCCGCCGGTAAAGGCGTCGACACCCTTGATGATGAGGTCATCGCCGGCAATGCGCACCTGCGCGCCCAACGCGGTGAGCTCTCGGGTGGTGGTGACCAGGCGGTCGGATTCCTTGATGCGCAGACGGGCGCAATCGCGAATAAAGGTGCGGCCCTGCGCCAGCGAGGCCACGGCAGAGATAACGGGCACCAGGTCGGGAATGTCGTGGGCACTCATCTCAAAGCCGGCGAGCTTGTCGGACTGCACAGTGGCGGCGTTGGTGGAGCGCACGATGCGGGCGCCAAAGCGCGAAAGCGCGGCAAGCACGTTGCGGTCGCCCTGTGCGGAGCTCAGCGACACGCCCTCGACGGTGATGGGGTCGCATCCGATGGCACCGGCGCACAGCCAAAAGGCAGCGTTGGACCAGTCGCCCTCGACGGCTACGCTGCCGGGCGTGCGGTACGAGCCACTGCTCACGCGGAAGTTCGTGACCTCGGGCTGGCCGTCCTTGGCCGGAATACGCTCGACGTTGACCTCGACGCCAAAGGCCTTCATGGCCTGGATCGTCAGGTTGATGTAGGGGCGGCTCTCAATGAGGCCGGTTACCTGCACGCAGGAGGGCTGGGCGAGCAGCGGGGCTGCCAGCAGCAGGCCCGAGATGTACTGCGAGCTCACGTTGCCCGGCAGCACAAAGGTGCCCGGGCGCATGCGGCCGCTCGTCTTGAGCGGAAAACCGCCCAGACCCTGTAGGTCGCAGCCGGCGGCGATGATCTCGTCCGAGAGCGGGGAGAGCGGGCGGGCGCCCAAGCGTCCCTGACCCACAAACGTGGCCTCTGCGCCCAGCGCGCAGGCGACGGGTAACATAAAGCGGAGCGTGGAGCCGCTTTCGCCGCAGTCGAGCGTGCCGCCGGCAAGGGCCTTGAGCAGGCCAAACTCAACACTCTTCATGGTGGGGTGGACCTGGAAGCCGTCCTCGACAGTCTCGATGCGGGCGCCGAGCGCCGTGAGGCAACGCACCGTGGCCTCGATGTCGGCGCAGGTAGTGTTGCAGGCAACGTGCGTCTCGCCGTTGGCAAGCGCGGCGCAGATGATCAGGCGATGCGCCATCGACTTGGACGCGATGGCGGGAACGGTGCCCTTGAGCGGGGACGGGGTGATGCGGGCTAGCATGCGGATGCGTCTCCCTTCTGGCCGAGGCCCTCGGCAATGAGTTCGTGGAAAGTGGAAAGCGGCATGCGGTCGATGCTGCAGCGGCCAATGCCGTGCGGAATCACCAGATCGATGGTGTCGCCCGCGCGCTTCTTGTCGTGGAGCGCCTCGGCAAAGACGGCATCGGCATCTAGGTCGCAGCGGGTCTTGAGGCCATGGCGGGCGCAGAGCTCCTCAATACGACCGGGAAGGGCAGCATCGCAAACGCCGTGCAGGGCCGCGGCGCGCGTGATGATACCCATGCCGATCGACACGCAGTTGCCGTGTCCCAGCTCAAAGTGCTCGCAGGCCTCGACGGCATGTCCGGCACTGTGTCCAAAGTTGAGGAGCTTGCGCTGGTTGGTTTCGCGCTCGTCGGCGACGACCACGGCGCGCTTGATGTCGATATTGCGGGCAATGATAAGCGCCACGCGAGCCACGTCCTGGTTGAGCAGCTCCAGCGTGAGCGGGGTCTTCTCCAGCTCGGCGAAAAGCTCCGGGTCGGCGATTACGGCGTGCTTGACGACCTCGCCGCAGCCGTCGGCGAACTGCTCGGGCGTGAGGGTGGCCAGGCACCCCACGTCGGCGATAACCACGCTCGGCTGCCAAAAGGCGCCGGCCAAGTTCTTGCCGGCAGCCAGGTCTATGGCGGTCTTGCCTCCCACCGACGAATCCACCATGGCGAGCAGGCTCGTGGGGATCTGCACAAACTTGCAGCCGCGCATGTAGGTGGCGGCCACAAAGCCCGCCACGTCGCCCACGACGCCGCCGCCGAGTGCCACGATCACGTCGGAGCGCGAAAGCTCGTGCTCGGCCACAAACTCCAAAATGGCAACGTAGGTCTCGGCGCACTTATGGGCCTCGCCGGCCTCGAAGGTGCAGATGCTCACCTCGTAGCCTGACGCTTCCAGGCTCTGCTTAACGGGCATCTGGTAGAGCGGGCCCACGGTGGTGTCCGTCACGATGACGGCCTTGGTGCCGCCGGCGGTGGCGCGCACGAGCGGCCCCGCCTGCTCCAGCAAAAACGTGCCAACATGCACCTGGTAGGGGCGTGCAGTGTCGATATCGATGGTAATCGCCATAAGCTTCGGTCCTTTCGACCTGGCGTGATGGGTTGTCTAGTGGGAGGCCTCGTCGTCGAGTGCGCGCTTAATGCGGTCGCCCTCGGCAAGGAGATTCTCCAGATAGCGCTGGTCGCGTTCCTTAAGGGCGCGGCTGTAGGCGCCGAGCGATTCAATCAGATGGTCGATCTCGAAGGCGAGCGCATCGGCGTCGTCGATCATGAGCTCGGACCACATCTGCGGATTGAGGTGCGCCACGCGGGTGAGATCGCGGTAGCTACCGGCCGAAAAGCCGTGGTGGACCTGGGCAGTGGGGCTTTTGACGTAGGCGTTGGATACCACGTGCGCAAGCTGGCTCGTGAAGGCGATGACACGGTCGTGCTCGGCGGCGCTGGTCACGCTGAACTTGCCAAAGCCCAAGGGGCGCACCATCTCGCGCAACTGGCCCAAAAGCTCCAGCTTAAGTGCGTCGTCCACCGCGGGCGGCACGAGCACGAGCGGGGCGCCCTGGAACAGGTCGGCGCGGGAGTGTGCGTAGCCCGAGTACTGCGTGCCCGCCATGGGGTGCGCGCCCACAAAGTAAAAGCCGTGCTCGCGGGCAAGCTCAAAGGCACGTTCGCACACGATGCCCTTGACGCCCACGGTGTCGATCACCACGGGACCCATTATGGCCTCGGTGTCGGTGGCGTCGGCGAGCGCTTGGGCGTGCGCCTCGAGCCACTCGATGCAGGCCTCGGGGTAGCAGGCCAGGACGATGATGTCGCACTCGCCGAGCGTCTCGTCGTTGAGCTCGCCGGCAACGGTGCCCATGCTGGCGGCCGTCATGACGTCGTCATCGGGGTCCCAGGCCAGCACGCGGACGCCCGCCTGCGCATAGCCGCGGGCAAAGCTGCCGCCGATGAGGCCCAAGCCCACGATACCGGCACACTTGGGGCCGCCCTGGTTAACGCGCGCGTTTCTCACCGTACCCATGGGCTACTCCTGAACGGTCTCTTGGCAGACGACCTCGCGGATGGCGCGGATGCGGCGCATGGTGTCGTCGAACTGGTCGGGGGTGAGGGCCTGAGCGCCGTCGGACCAAGCGTGGCTCGGGTCGTCGTGGACCTCGATCTCCAGACCGTTGGCGCCGCAGGCGGTCGCGGCGAGCGCCATGGGCTCAACATAGCGGGTGTAACCGGTGGCGTGGCTGGGGTCGGCGACGACGGGCAGGTGCGATAGGTGGTGCAGCACCGGCACGGCGTTGAGGTCGAAGGTGTTGCGGGTGCGGGTCTCGAAGGTGCGGATGCCGCGCTCGCACAGGATGACGTTGTCGTTGCCCTCGCTCATGATGTACTCGGCTGCCATAAGCAGCTCGTCGACGGTGCCGGACATGCCGCGCTTGAGCAGAATCGGGGTCTGCGTCTTGCCGACCTCCTTGAGCAGGGGGAAGTTCTGGGCGTTGCGGGCGCCAATCTGCATGACGTCGATCTTCTTGTCCAGGAAGACCTGCACGTCGCGCGGGTCCATGATCTCGGTGACGATCGGCATGTCGAGCTCGGCAGACGCCTCGCACAGCAGGTCCAGACCGGCGGGGCCCATGCCCTGGTAGGCGTACGGGGAAGTGCGGGGCTTGTAGGCACCGCCGCGCAGCATCGTGGCACCGGCGGCCTTCACGCGGCGGGCGATGCGGATGAGGTTCTCGCCCTCGACGGAGCACGGGCCGGCGATGACCTGGAACTGATCGCCGCCGATCTTGACGCCGTGGCCGCAGTCGATGACGGAGTCCTCGGGGTGGAACTTGCGGTTGGCGCGCTTGAACGGCTCGGAAACGCGCTGCACGCGCTCGACGACATCCATGGACTCGAGCAGGAATGGGTCGATCTTGGTCGTATCGCCCACCAGGCCGATGATCGTCTCATTCTCGCCGCGCGAGACATCGGTCTTCAGGCCCTTTTTCTCAATCCAGCTGACGATATGGCTGACGGCCTCGTCGCTGGCGCTCTCTTTTAAAATTGCAATCATGGTGTGCCTCTCACCTCGATGGATAACCCTTGCAAAAACGGCCCGCATCGCGAGCCGTGTACATATGGTGCATGAGAGTTTATACTATCTGACTCGCTTTTGCCTTCTAAAGTGGGCCGTTGAGCCGCGTCTTCCTCGGAATTGCAAAGCTTTTCTTTTATTTTGATAGCCCGTGGTGTACTTGGGTATAATGCCAGACGTTGGCCCTATTAGCTCAGGGGATTAGAGCGTCTGCCTCCGGAGCAGAAGGCCGTTGGTTCGAATCCAACATGGGGCACCATCGAACGTGAGACCGTCCGAACCTCGCATGGTCCGGGCGGTTTTTCTTATACCGACGCGACGTGATGGGACGTGGTATGGCAGCAACGGATATCGAGCGCGGACTCTCGACCGCCGAGGTCGAGGAGCGCATCGCCGCCGGTAAGATCAACCGCAACATGGAGCTCAAGACCAAGTCGGTCAAAGAGCTCATCATCGAGAACCTCTGCACGCTGTTCAATTTGATCAACGTGATCTTGGCGTTCCTGGTCATTTTGACCGGTTCGTTTAAGAATCTGACGTTCCTGTTCGTGGTGTTCCTCAATACCGCTATTGGCGTCATTCAGTCCATGCGTTCCAAGAAGATGGTCGATAAGCTCACGCTGCTGACCTCCAAGAAGGCCATCGCGGTGCGCGACGGCTCCGAGGTGGAGCTCGACCTGGACCAGATCGTGCTCGACGACATCATCCGCCTGGGGCGCGGCGACCAGATCCCCGCTGACGCCGTGGTGGTTTCGGGCGAGGCGCTCGTGAACGAGAGCCTGCTGACGGGCGAGAGCGATCTTATTAAGAAACAGCCCGGTTCCGAGCTCATGAGCGGCAGCTTTATCGACTCGGGTCTGCTGCGCGCCCGCGTGATCCATGTCGGCGCCGACAACTACGTGGCCATAATTAATAACGAGGCCAAGTACGTCAAAAAGGTCAATTCCGAGATCATGAACGCGCTTAACGCCATCGTGCGCTTTGCGAGCATCATCATGATCCCGCTCGGTTTGGCGTTGTTTGCCTCGAGCGTGAGCGAGCTGTGGGATGCCGCGGGAACCCCAGGCAATAGCGCGCTTTCGTGGTGCTTCTCCGAGCTGTTGGCTGGTCATGTGCCTTCGTCGGCGCTGCTGTCCACGGTGGGCGCCCTGCTGGGCATGATCCCGCAAGGCCTGGTGCTGCTGACCTCGTCGGTGCTCGCCATCGCCACGGTGCGCCTGGCCCGCCGCAAGGTACTCGCGCAGCAGCTCTACTGCATTGAGACGCTCGCGCGCGTCGACGTGCTGTGCCTGGACAAGACGGGCACCATCACGTCGGGCCGCATGGAGGTCGAGGGTACCTATCCGCTGCCGGTCGAGGGTATGGGTGCGGGGGAGGGCGACGCCGCCGTTCCCGTCGATACCACGGTGCTCGATTTTGCGCTGGCTAACGTCGCACGTGCGACCTCGGCCGATGCCAACGAGACCTGTCAGGCGCTGCTCAACTATTACGCCGACCGTCCGGTCGAGGTGTCCGAGCCGCTGTCGGTCATTCCGTTCTCGTCTTCCAAAAAGTGGAGCGGCGCGTCGTTTGCACAGGGCTCATATGTGATGGGTGCGGCGCAGTTTGTGCTCTCTGATCGTGCGTTTGCCCAGGTCGAGAACCGTGTCGCCGAGCTTGCCGATACCTGCCGCGTGCTCGTGGTGGCGCGCGTTGACGGCTTTACGCCCGATGGCGATATGGTGGGCGAGGCCGAGCCCGTGGGCTTTGTGACCATACGCGACGAGATCCGTACCTCGGCGGCCGAGACCATCGGCTACTTTAACGAGCAGGGCGTGACTCTCAACGTGATCAGTGGCGACGACCCGCGTACGGTGTCGTCGATCGCGCGCGTGGTGGGCGTGCCGGGGGCGGACGCTTATGTGGACGCCACGACGCTCGATACGCCGGCCAAGCTCGATGCCGCAGTGGACCGCTACCATGTCTTTGGTCGTGTGACCCCGCAGCAGAAGCGCGAGCTCGTGCAGGCGCTCAAGCGCCGCGAGCACACCGTGGCCATGACAGGCGACGGCGTCAACGACGTGCTGGCGCTCAAGGAGGCCGACTGCTCCGTGGCCATGGCGGCCGGCTCCGATGCCGCGCGTAACGTGGCCGAGATCGTGCTCGTCGACAACGACTTTGCCTCGATGCCCGCCGTGGTGGCCGAGGGCCGTCGCTCCATCAACAACCTGCAGCGTTCGGCTTCGCTGTTCCTGACTAAGACGCTGTTCTCGATGGGCCTGGCGGCGCTGTGCATCGCACTGCCGCCGTACCCTTTCGAGCCGATTCAGATGACGCTCATCAACTTCTTCTGCATTGGCGCGCCGGGCTTTGTGTTGGGCCTGGAGCCCAACAATGCTCGCGTGAAGGGGTCGTTCCTGACGAACGTGCTCAAGCGGGCACTGCCGGCGTCGCTTGCGGTCATTTTGGCCGCGGCGCTCGATATCTTTGTGGCGCGCGTGTTCGGCTTTAACCAGCTCACGCTGTCTACGATGTGCCTACTTACGTCGTGCGCGGCGAGTGTCAGCCTGATCTGGCGTATCTCGCAGCCCCTCACGCCCCTACGTGTGGCGCTCTTTGTGTTTGTAGTTGCCGGCATCCTGACGGGCGTTATCGGATTCCCGAAGCTGCTGTCTATTGCCAACCTGTCGATGGGCCAGATGGTTATCTTGGCTGTCATCGTGGTCATCACCTGCTCGGTGTTCTTTAAGCTCGCCACGATGATGGATTCGCTCAAGCCGCGTCGTCGTCATGCCGCAACTGGTTTTGGCCGCGGTGTGCGCGTCCGCTTGGGTCGCGGTGGCGGCAAGGTGAGCTCGACGGGTTCGACGGCCGAGCGTTTTGCCAAGCGCGTCGCCGCCGACATGGCGCAGCGCCGCGAAGCTCGCACCGTTCGTGAGGCCGAGGCCCGCGCACTCGAGGGCGTGGCCCAGGCCCAGCCCAAGAAAAAGAAGAGTACCGGAGTCAAGCGCTCCCGCGTAACCAAGTCCGCCCAAGGCATCAAAGTCTCGATGCCGAGCAAAAAGAAGAAGTAACTACGCGCCCTGGCGATGTTGAATTGGTGCCTTGCTCCTGTGGGGCCTTGGCGATGTTATGCTCTAACCTCGATTGTTTGAATTGCTTCGAAAAGAGGATGCCGTGATCTGTCCGCATTGCCTTAAGACCATCGAGGACGGCGCCTCGTTCTGCCCCTACTGCAACGCCTATGTGGGTCCGGGCGATGGTCCCGAGCACACCGAGTTCGTGTTCTGTGAGGGCTGCGGTGCCCGTCTTTCTCCGCATGATCGTACGTGCCCCAAATGCGGACGCCCCGCTCCGGGTATCCTCTCCGAGGACGCGGCCGCATCCGACCTGGCAGCGGGCCGCACGGCGGGCTTTCCGCGCCTAACGCAAGAGCAGATCGATACCGAGGTGCCGCATGCGCCGGCCTCTGCCGCTGCGGTGCTTTCGGACGCCGCCGACCCCAATGAGACCTGCGTGCTGCCAGCTTTCGATAAGGATTTCGGTATCCCCAAGGTCGATATTCCCATGCCCGTTTCCCTGCATGACGATGCTCAAAAACCCAAGCGCAAGGTGCACCCCGACGAGGACGCCTATCACAAGCACAAGCGTCATATTCCCAAGCCGCTTATCGTAATCGCGGTCCTTGCCGTCGTTTGCGGCGGTGCCTATTGGTTCGTGACGACCGATCCCATGGGTGTTATGCCCGGCTTCTACGACCAGTTTGGCCAAGCTGCACAGACCACCTTCCCCACGCGCCAAAAGGGCGAGGCCACTGAGGACGATACCAAGCAGGACGATTCTGCGGAGGTGGTCCAGGAAGAAACCGTGCTCACCGATGATCAACTCTATACCAGGCTTGACGGTCTGTATCAGACCATCGTGTCCTACGCTGACGAGGACCAGATCGGCGAGGTCATCGATTCCTTTAACAACGGCTATCTCCGAACGCCGCTGTCCACCCGTCAGGAGCTGTCGCAGAGTGCCTACGCCCTGCGCGACCAGATCAAAAAGACGCAAGATGAGCTCAACAACCTTAAGTACCAGGACGATACGGTCTATGCGGATGACATCGCCCACTTAAAGCAGCTTGCCGAGTGGATGTATGAGCGCGTTGACGTGATCTGCCAGAGCTGGGATATCTCGCTGGCCATTCCCGATGGCGAGTCGATGAGTTCCCACCAAAGCGAGATCCTGGCGCCCATCGCGCAGGGTGGCAACAGCGCGCTGAACCAGTACGATGCCAATGTGGGTTCCTGGAAGCCGCAGCAGCGTTCCTAAAATTAGTTCGCCATAGTCGGCATAACCTACGTGCGCAATTGATGTAAGCCCGTGCTTATTGCTACAATTCGTACAAATATGCTTTAAACGCACGAGGAAGGAACCACATGTTTGGTTTTAAGAAAGAGCTCTACACGCCCGAGTATCAGCTTGCCGGCGACGAGTGCGCTGTAATCGAGACGTCGAAGGGTACCATCAAGGTCAAGTTTGACGGCGAGGGCGCTCCCATTCATGTCGCGAACTTCTGCGAGCTTTCCACGATGGGCTTCTATGATGGCCTTAAGTTCCATCGCTATGTGCCCGGTTTTGTTATCCAGGGCGGCGACCCCAATACCCGCGACATGTCCGGCGCCGACGTCGCTGCCGGTCTTGAGGGCCCCGACGGCTTGCCCGGTACCGGTGGCCCCGGCTACTGCATCAAGGGCGAGTTTGCCACCAATCCGCGCAACAGCCATGTCGATGGCGCCCTTGCCATGGCACGCTCCATGGATCCCGATTCCGCGGGTTCGCAGTTCTACTTCTGCCTGGGTGCCCAGCATAACCTCGATTCTGGTTACACCGTCTTTGGTACCACGGTCGAGGGTCTCGATGTGATTTCGCAGCTGCGTGCCGGCGACGAGATCGTCCATGTCGAGATCGTTCACGAGTAAAGGGGACTTCCTTGAATAGCCAGCTGATCCAACAGGGCCGCGCCGCTTACCGCGCGGGTGATTTTTCTGCTGCAGCCCAGATGCTTGGGGCGGCAAAGACTCCCGATGAGATTATGGGCGAGGCCGATCACCTTCGTGGCAACGCCTTGATGCACCTGGGCATGTATGCCGAGGCCGCCGAGGCCTATGCCGCCGCCCTCAACGACGGTACCTACGGCAAGCGCGGCGCGCTGCTCACCAACCGCGGCAAGGCGCTCGCCGCCGTGGGCGACTACACGACGGCCGCTCAGGCTTTCTCTGCCGCTACGCAGGATGCTTCCTATGCCACGCCGTTCAAGGCCTATCTGGGCCTGGGCAATGCGCTGTTCCAGTCGGGCGACTATGCCAACGCGGGAACCGCCTTCCGTCAGGCTGCCATCGACGGTGCCAATCCGGCTCCTGCCGCCGCACTCGGCGAGCTCGGTCGTTGCTTCATTAAGCTCGGCCGTCCGGCGGATGCCGTGGAGACTTACCGCACGGCTATCGACTTTGCCGGCCCCCGCGACGATACGCGTGCGCTCAACGCCGGCATGGGTCAGGCGCTTTCTGCCGCCGGCCGTCCCTCCGACGCACTCGACGCCTTTAATGCCGCTACTGCCGATGGCATCTACCAGCTCACCTCCGAGCAGGCCGATGAGCTTGCCCGCGTGCAGGATTCGCTTGCCGCGCTGTCTGCCCAGACGGCTATGGCCACGGCTCCGGCGCCCGCGATGGACGCTCCTGCCGTCGATCCGCTCGATCCTACGGGCGCGACCGGTCAGTTTATGCCTGATCCCTCGGACACCGGCTTCTTTACGCTGTCCGAGTCCGAGATGGTCCAGCAGGACCGTCAGGATCGCAAGCAGGCCAAGGTCCGTCGTCGCCATCGCCATACGGGTCTCAAAGTCTTCATCGTGCTGCTTCTGCTTATTTTGATCGCCGCGGGCGGTCTGGGCTTTGCCTACACGCGCGGCTTTGGCTTCCCGTCTCAGGAGTCTGTCGTTACCGATCTGTTCCAGGCTGCCGGCGACGGTGACGCCGCAAAGGCCGAGTCTTGCCTGGCCTCGAGCCTGTCCGAGGACGCTAAGTCGATGATCATCTCCTCGATTCCGCAGGGTGCCACCGTGTCCGTCGAGGGCATGGATCAGTCCATGACCGAGACGACCGCCAAGGTGAGGGCATCGCTGTCCAAGGGCGGCGAGCAGGAGTACACCGTCAAATTCGTGCGCTCCGACAACCATATCGGCTGGGCCGTTTCTTCGCTTGATATGGATTTCTCGGCTGCTGACAACCAGTAGTGACCTTATGGGATTTAGCTTTGCCCGGCGCTTCACCGCAAGTGAGGTGCCGGGCTTGCGCT
This sequence comes from Collinsella sp., assembly GCA_019425015.1. Lineage (GTDB taxonomy): Bacteria > Actinomycetota > Coriobacteriia > Coriobacteriales > Coriobacteriaceae > Collinsella. The sequence goes on along the minus strand of JAHYYJ010000001.1, from coordinate 135,396 downwards.
AGTATGATGAGCTAGTAGTTTTCCAGCAATCATCCAACACATCAGGAGTTGCGTTGTTTTCTTTGATGGATATGTTCTTCGGTAGCTATGCGGGCGATCTTGCCATCGACCTCGGCACCGCCAATACGCTTGTCTCCGTGCGCGGCAAGGGCATCGTCATTCGCGAGCCCTCTGTTGTCGCCATCGACAAGAACGACGAGCGCATCTTGGCGGTCGGTATCGAGGCAAAGCGCATGCTCGGCCGTACGCCCGGCAACATCGTGGCCGTTCGTCCCCTGAAGGACGGCGTCATCGCCGACTTCGATGTTACCGAGGCCATGCTTCGCTACTTTATCGACAAGGCGTCCGAGAAGCGCTATCCGTGGACTCCACGTCCGCGTGTTGTCGTCTGCGTTCCCTCCGGTGTCACGTCGGTCGAGAAGCGCGCTGTCTTTGAGGCCACGATCCAGGCCGGTGCCCGCCAGGCCTATCTGATCGAAGAGCCCATGGCGGCTGCCATCGGCGCCGACCTGCCCGTCGAGGAACCCACCGGCTCCATGGTCATCGACATCGGTGGCGGTACCACCGAGGTTGCCGTTATCGCTATGGGCGGCATCGTCGTCTCGCAGTCCATCCGTATTGCCGGCGACGAGTTCGATCAGGCCATCCTCACGCACGTTCGTGATGCCTACAACCTGGCCATCGGCGAGCGTACGGCAGAGGACATCAAGATCAAGGTCGGCTCCGCCGTGCCGCTCAAGGACGAGCTCGACGTCGAGGTCAACGGCCGCGACGTGATCACCGGTCTGCCCAAGACCGTGCGCATCGAGAGCGAGGAGATTCGTCGCGCACTCAACAAGCCGCTCGACGAGATGGCCAAGGCCGTCAAGGACGCACTCGACGCTACGCCTCCTGATCTTGCCTCGGACCTTATGTACTATGGCATTTTGCTGACCGGTGGCGGCGCGCTGCTGCGCGGTCTCGATGTGCGCCTGCGCGATGAGACCGGCGTTTCGGTCAATGTTAGCCCCACGGCGCTCGATAACGTTGTTAACGGCTGTGCCCGCGTGCTCGAGGCCAATGCGTTTGATGGCGGCTTCGTCCAGACCAATGCTTAATTTCCAAAAGGTGGATTCCATTTGGCACGATCTTCGGGTTTCTCCACAAATCTGAATACCAAGCGACAATCAACGGGTATGCGCCCGTTGATTGTTTTCAGCCTGATTTCGGTGTTGCTGCTCACGTTTTATATTCGTGAGGGCGAGACGGGGCCGATTCATGCCGTGCGTTCGGGCGTGACGACGATTACCTCGCCGGTGCGCTTTGTGGGCTCGGCTGTGGCGGCTCCCTTCAATGCGATCGGTAACGTGTTCTCTAACCTTACGGCGTCACAGGACACGCTTGACGAGCTTAAGAAGCAAAACGAGGAACTGACCTCCAAGGTTGCCGAGCTCTCCGAGGCTCAAAAGACCGCCGAGCGACTGGAGGGTCTGGTCGGTCTGCAGTCGACCTACAACCTCAAGTCCACTGCAGCTCGTATCGTCGGCGCTTCGGGCGATGCCTGGACCTCGACCGTTACCATCGATAAAGGTTCTGCCGACGGGCTTACCATCAACATGCCTGTGACGAGTTCGGCTGGTGTTATCGGACAGATCATCGAAGTCTCGGCCAAGACGTCCACCGTGCGTCTGATCGGCGATGAGAACTCGGGCGTGTCCGCTATGGTGCAGGACACGCGCGCCCAGGGCATGCTGCAGGGTCAGGCTGACGGCACGCTGCGTCTTGAGTACGTGAGCGTCGACTCCGACGTTAAGGTTGGCGACATCATCGTGACCTCGGGCATTGGCGGTGTGTTCCCCAAGGGCCTTCCGCTCGGCACCGTCTCGTCGGTTGAGAAATCGGCAAACGACGTGTACTACACCATTGTGGTACGCGCCCAGACGACGGCCGAGAACAACGAGGAAGTGCTGGTCATCACCTCGCTGACCGACGAACAGTCGGCCTCGGATGAGGACGTGAGCACCGCTAATAGCACGCCGCAGGGAACGTCGCGCGATGCTGCGACCAAGACGAAGGACGAGAGCTCGGATGACGGTTCCGACACGTCCGAGACGACCGATTCCGGCTCGAGCGAATAGGGGGCATGTCCATGGATCTACACGAGCAGGGGATGAGCTCCCGCACGTTTGTAATCGCCGCCATCGTGTGCGTGCTGCTGCAGGCAGGCCTGGCACCGCAGATCTCCATTGCGGGCGGTCGCGTCGACTTTATGATTATCCTGGTATGCCTAAGCGTGTTCTCGGGCGACCCGACCCGTGCCGTCGCGTGCGGTTTTTGCAGTGGCTTGTTCTATGACCTTTCCGCTGCCGTGCCGGTGGGCGTTATGTCGCTCCTGCTGACCGTGGGTTCTTTTGCCCTGGTGCATAGCGCCGCCGGTCAGACGGGCGGTACCCCGAGTGCGCGCGGCATCACGGTGGGTGCCTTCGCGCTCGTCATTAATGTGATCTACAGCATCATCTTGCTGTTTATGGGTTTGGAGACGAGCTTTGTCGTGGCGATTTTCGGCCATGCGCTGCCGTCTTCGATCCTGACGGGTCTGGTTGCCATTCCGTTTTTGATGTCCGGCGTCGTGCCGCAGTCCGGTTATGGATTCTCCGCACGTGGCGGACGCCAGACGGGCATGCGCTTTAAGCCCAAGACCCGTAAGCTCAAATAGGGGAGGCTCGTAGATGTCTTCCCAGATGACGGTTATTATCGCCGGTATCGTGCTGGTTGTGGCCATCGTGGTCGCACTGGTCATTATGCGTCGCGGCGATTCTCGTTTTACCTACGATACGCAGCATGGGACGGCCCCGCGCGCCACCGAGGGCGAGGGCAATACCGCGGCGACCGCCTTTAAGGGCCGCTTCTCCATCCTCACCACGGGTGCGGGCGCGATGTTCGCGGCGCTTGCCGTCAAGCTGTGGGGCATGCAGATGGTCTCGTCGGACTATTACGAAAAGCAGGCTAATAGCAATCAGACGCGCACCGTTACCACACCCGCTGTGCGCGGCCGCATCCTCGACCGCAATGGCGTGGCGCTTGTCCAGAACCGTTCCTCACTTGCTGTCGTGGCCTACCGCGACCTTGCCGAGGATGAGGTTCTGGTTCGCCATCTTGCCAACGTGCTCGGTATGCCCTACGTGGCGGTGCTGCGCAATATTCAGGACAATTCCGAGGGCGCCCAGAGCCTGCATACCATCGCGACGGACGTCCGTCGCTCCACGGTTGCCTATATTCAGGAGCACGCCGGCGAGTTCCCGGGCGTCAAGATTGCCGAGCGTACCGAGCGCCAGTATCCATATGGCGAGACGGCATGCCATATCTTGGGCTATACCGGCACCATTACCTCCGAGCAGCTCGAGGCCCAGAATAAGAAAACCTCTGGTGATGATGATGCTTCTGCTGGCCGGATTACGTACCAGTCGGGCGATATCGTGGGCCAGGCGGGTGTTGAGAGCTACTACGAAAACCTGCTGCAGGGTATTCGTGGCGAGCAGACCGTCAAGGTCGATGCCTCGGGCAATGTGACCGGTCAGGCCGGCGCCGTGCCCGCCAAGGCCGGCTCCGACATTAAGCTCACGCTCGACCTTAAGATCCAACAGGCCTGTGAGACGGCGCTGGCGAGCGCCATCGAGCTTGCCAAGACCACTGGCTACAGCAATGCCGGCAACGGCGCTGTGGTGTGTCTCGATCCCAACAATGGCGAGATCCTGGGCATGGCGAGCGAGCCCAAGTTCGATCCGTCCGTCTTTATCGGCGGCGTCTCAAATGACGTGTGGACCGAGCTCAATGATGACAAGGGTTCGCACCCGCTGCTCAACCGCGCCATTAGCGGACAGTACATGTCGGCCTCGACCATCAAGCCGCTCTCGGCACTGGCCGGTCTTGAGTTTGGAACCTACACTTCAACGCAGACAACCAACTGCACGGGCTATTGGACGGGCCTGGGCAAGGCTTGGGGCAAGCGCTGCTGGCTGACGTCTGGCCACGGCACCATGACGCTGCAGTCGGGTATCGCCAACTCGTGCGACCCCGTCTTCTACGACATGGGCAAGGCCTTCTTTTATGACGAGCAACATTCCGAGGGCCTGCAGGAGGTCTTTCGTCGCTGGGGCCTAGGCAAGACCTGCGGTATCGATCTGCCGAGTGAGGGCGCGGGCCGTATTCCCGATGCCGAGTGGAAAGAGTCGTACTTTACCGACGCCTCTGCCGAGGACCGCAAGTGGAATGCCGGCGATATGACCAACATTGCCATCGGCCAAGGCGACATCTTGGTGACGCCCCTGCAGATGGCGTGCGCCTATATGGGTCTTGCCAACGGCGGCAAACAGTACGTGCCTCACGTGTTTTTGTCTGCCGTGTCGCGCGATGGCGACGGCGATGCCTATAAGTACAACGGCAAGGGCAAGAAGAAGCGCTTGGAGGCCAAGATCAACAGCGATTCGGATTTGGCTCTTGTTCGCAACGGCATGCACGACGTGATTTACACGGCATCGACGTCCCTGGCGGCTCACTTTGGCACCCTGACGCCGCAGGTATACGGCAAGTCGGGCACGGGCGAGAAAAGCGGCGAGGACGAATACGCGTGGTTCTGCGCCTATGCGCCGGCCGATGATCCCAAGTATGTCATCGCTACTGTCCTGGAGCAGGGCGGCGGTGGCTCAGATACCGCGATGCATGTCGTGCGCGACGTGCTCGGCGCGATTTATGACGAGCCCGATACCTCTTCGGCCTCGGGCGATTCTTCGGTTCGATAGGAGGTTGCGATGGATTTTTCTCCGGCGGATCTGTTCCGTTCAACCAAGACCGGCTCTCGCAGCAGCCTGGACCGCGTCAACAAGCAACTTTCGGCCTCGCGCGGTACGTTTCGCCAAAAGGTGCATATCGGTGTGCTGCTGGCTACCGTCGCGCTCGTTGCCTATGGCGCCATCATTATTTGGTCGGCGTCACAGTTTAAGGCCGACGCCTCATTCTCGCGCCACCTGCTGGGCATTGGCATTGGCGCGGTGCTTGCGGTGCTCGTCTGGCGTACCGATCTGCGCGGCATCTCTAACTTCTCGACGGCGCTGCTCGTCATTGACCTTATTGTGATCTTCTCGCCCAAGATTCCGGGCCTGTCCTATACGGGCGGTCTGGGCATGACGGGCTGGATCAAGATTCCCGGTATCGGCTTGACATTCCAGCCGGTTGAGCTTGCCAAGCTCATCACCATCTTCTTTATCGCCACGCTTGGCTCGCAGTATAACGGCCGCATCGATACCGTTCGCGACTACGTCAAGCTCTGCGGCATGCTGTCCATTCCGTTTTTGGCCGTCGTCGCCATGGGCGACCTGGGCTCGGGCCTGGTCGTGCTGGTCTCGGGCGCCATCGTCATCTGCATGAGCGGTGCACGCCGCGAATGGGTGCTGTCGACCCTGGCCCTGCTCGTGGGCCTGGTGGCCCTCGTCCTGGCGCTCGATTCGGTCTTTGATTCGTTGCTCGGCCACGATGTGCTCATCAAGCAGTATCAGATGAACCGCCTGACGGTCTTTATCGACCCCGATAATGCCGATTCGGACGATGCCTACAACCTGCAGCAGTCGCTTATCGCCGTTGGCTCGGGTGGCTTCTTTGGTAAGGGTTTGGGCCATGCGACGCAGTCGGCCGGCGGCTTTCTGCCTGAGTTCCACACCGACTTCGTCTTCGCCTTCCTGTCCGAGACCTTTGGCTTTTGCGGTTCCTTTTTGCTCCTATGCCTCTACGTGCTGCTGATCTTTTCGACGATTCGCGTCGCCTTTAAGTGTGAGTCGCTGTTCTTGCGCCTATCGTGTGTGGGCATCGTTGGCATGTGGGCGTTCCAGACCTTCGAAAACATCGGCATGTGCATCGGCATGATGCCGATTACCGGTATTCCGCTACCGTTTATTAGCTTCGGTTCGTCTTCGATGATGATTCAGCTGCTGACGGTGGGTATCGTACAATCCATATGGCGGCATCGTTCGGGCGCCGCGTAACCGCTGGAGGGGTTTGCTATGAAAATTCCCGTAGATAAGCTGACCCGCGCTTTTAAGATGGGCGCGTCCGTTAAGAAGGATTCCGATACGCCGGTGCGCGTCTCGGTCTATCTGGATTCGTCCGCCTCGCGCTTTCTGGCTGAGACGGTGCGTGACGCCTTTGTGCCGCAGACGACCTCGGGCATTGTGCGCGTCGAGCGTCTGGGGGAGGAGCGAATTGCTCCAAAGACCGATACCGATGTGGTACTGGTGCTCTCGTGTGGTTCCGACCGCCTGGAGAGTGCCGTGCAGGAGCTCGTGATCGCCGGCGCGCCCGTGTGCGTGCTTGCCGAGTCTGCTGTGGAGGTGCCGTTTATCGAGGAGTCCACGCCCATGCTCGGCGTGGTGGCGGCAACCGATAAGACGTATCTGCTCGAGACGCTTGCCCGCTGGATTCTCGATCGCACCGACAAGGAAACGGCTTTTGCGGCGAACTTTGCCTTTATGCGCATCGCGGCAGCTAATCGTATCATCACCTCGTGCGCGCTCACCAATATGGCGACCGGTGCGCTGGTGTTTTTGCCGGGCGCCGATTATCCCGTTATGGCGCTGGCGCAGGTGGGCATGCTCTTTGAGCTCGCTGCCGTCTTTGGACGCGGCATTAAGCCTGAGCGCGGCTACGAGGTCGCGGGCGTGCTTGCCGGCGGTCTTGTGATCCGCGCGGTCACCCGCGCGCTCGTCAAGCAGACGCCGCATATTGGGTTTGCCGTTAAGGCGCTCACTGCTGCCGCGGGCACCTATGGCATGGGCCGTGCGCTTGTTTCGCTCTATGAGCGCGATGTCGACTACAGCCGTGCCAACGAGGTGGTCACTGCCACGTTCTCCCGCGTTCGCGATCTGGTGACCACGGTCGCGGGCGCTACCCGTCCTATGGCGTCCTACCAAGACGCATCCGATCTCGCTGCTTAGGGGTTTTCTGTTGCGCGTTCCGTATCAAGACTGCTTTCATTTAATTGAGCCGCTGCTCGCCAAGGTCGAAAAGCCGAGCCGCTATATCGATCACGAGTGGGGCACGCTTTCCAAGGCCGATGCCGACTACCGTTGCTGCCTGATCTACCCGGATGTGTACGAGGTTGGTTTGCCCAACCAGGGCATCGCCATCCTCTACAACATCCTTAACCAGGCCGAGGGCATCTCCTGCGAGCGTGGCTATGTGCCGTGGCCCGATATGGGTGACGCCATGCGCGAGGCGGGCATTCCGCTGCTGTCGCTCGAAGGTGCTGCCCCCGTTGCTTCGTTTGATATCGTCGGTCTGCATGTGCCGCACGAGATGGCGGTGACGAACTTCCTCGAGGCACTCGATCTCGCTGGCATTCCGCTGTTAGCGGCCGACCGAGGCGAAGATGACCCCATCATCATCGCCGGCGGCCCCTCGGTGTACAACCCCGAGCCGTACGCGGCCTTCTTCGATGCCATCCTCATCGGCGAGGGCGAGGAATCGCTGCTCGAGACCTGCCAGCTGCATCGGCGCCTGCGCGACGAAGGAGTCCCGCGCGCGCAGATTGTTGAGCAGCTTGCATCCATTGCCGGCAACTACGTGCCGTCGCTCTATGAGATTCGTCACGACGAGCTCTGCTCGCCGCATGGCTACACCGTGCCGCGCGAGGGCAAGGATGCTCCGGCCGTGGTCTACAAGCGCGTCGTCGAGGATTTCGGCGCCACGAATCCGCTGTCGCAGTCGTGCGTGCCCTATGCGCAGCTGGTTCACGACCGCCTGTCTATCGAGATTCTGCGCGGCTGCGCTCGCGGCTGTCGTTTTTGCCAGGCCGGCATGACGTATCGCCCGGTGCGCGAGCGTTCGGCCGACCAGATCGTCTCGTCGGTGATTCAGGGTCTGGAAAAGACCGGCTATGACGAGGTGTCGCTGACCTCGCTCTCCACGACCGACCACTCCTGCATTCGTGACGTGCTCGGCAGGCTCAACCGTCGCCTGGAGGATACGGGTATTCGCGTGTCTATTCCGTCGCAGCGCTTGGATTCGTTTGGCGTGGATATGGCCGAGTCGGTCGCCGGCGAAAAGAAGGGCGGCCTGACGTTCGCGCCCGAGGCCGGCAGCCAGCGCATGCGCGACATCATTAACAAGAACGTGACCGAGGAGGACCTGGACCGTGCGGCCAAGGCGGCCTTCGAGGCCGGCTGGAACCGCATGAAGCTCTACTTTATGATGGGCCTTCCCGGCGAGCGCGACGAGGACATCGTGGCCATCGCCAATCTGGCCGATCACGTGCTGGAGCTTGGTCGTTCCGTGGTGCCCAAGGCTCGTCGCGGCTCGATCTCGGTGTCCATCTCGGTTTCGGTCTTTATCCCCAAGGCTGCCACGCCGTTCCAGTGGTGCCCGCAGCTCGACTACGACGACGTCAAGCGTCGCCAGAAGTTGCTTATCACGAGCGTTCGCAACCGTGCCGTCCGCGTGCATTACCACGATGCCGAGACTTCGCTCATCGAGGCCGCGCTGTCCCGCGCCGGTCGTGACATGACGCCCGTCATCATCGATGCTTGGCGCGCGGGCTCTCGCTTTGACGCCTGGGTAGAGCATTTCTCGCTCGATAACTGGAAGGAGGCTGCTGCCAAAAACGGCATCGACCTCAATGAGCTCGTGCACCTGCCCTACGAGTTGGACTGGCGCCTGCCGTGGGAGCACGTGAGCCCCGGCTGCACGCGCGGCTTCCTCGAGCGCGAGTACCGTCGCTCGCTTGAGGGCGTCACGACTCCCGACTGCACCCGCACGTCGTGCACCGGCTGCGGAATCTGCCCCACGCTCCACGCCAAGAATGTATTGATGGGTGATCGCGCATGAGTGAGCGCCTGACCGACAACCCCACGCTCTTTAGACTTCGTGTTCGCTATGGCAAGCGCGATCGCCTTAAGTACCTGGGCCATCTCGAAGTAATCCATACCATTGAGCGCATCGTGCGCCGTGCGGGACTTCCCTATGCCGTCACGCAGGGCTTCTCTCCGCACATGCGCGTGGGCTTCTCTTCGGCGCTACCGGTGGGTACGTCGTCGACCTGCGAGTGGTATGACCTGTTTATGACCGAGTTCGTGGCGCTCGACGAGGCGTTTGGGCGCCTGGCTGCGGCCTCTCCGGCCGATCTGGCGCCCATCGAGGCGGCGTACATCGACGTGCGCACGCCGGCGCTCACGGCTCAGCTTACGCGTCTGTCGTACCGTATCGACTTGCACCTGGACCCCGAAGCCCCCGTGAGCGCCGACGAGGTGCGCGCTGCGATTGACACGCTGCGCGCGTGTCATGGTATTGACTATGCGCGCGGCAAAAAGAGCAAGCGCTTAGACCTTGACCACACACTGGTGGGCTATGAGATCACGGCGGGGGAGCGTCCGGACCATCTGGTGCTCATGCTCGACACCCATGCCGACAACGAGGGCTCCATGCGTCCGGAGATTTTGCTTTCTGCTGCTGATGTTTTGTTGCAGGGCTTGACCCCGGGCGTCGATGCACCTATTGTTTCCACCGGTATGCAAGACCTCGTGACCATCTGCTCCTACGATGTCGAGCGTCAGAATCAAGCATGCGAGGACGACGAGGGCCGACTCGTCAGCCCCATACCTGTGCGAACTTGTGGATTTGCTCCACATACTCGTTGACGGGGGTATTTTCGCCTGCTACTATATTCGGCTGTTGCACTAACTGATGCATGAAGGGCAAGTAAACATGTACGCAATCGTTAACACGGGCGGCAAGCAGTACAAGGTCGCCACCGACGATGTCATCACCGTCGAGAAGATCGAGGGCAATGAGGGCGACAAGGTCACCCTGCCGGTCATCTTCCTCAACGATGGTAAGAAGATCGTCACCGATCCCGACAAGCTGGCCAAGGCCAAGGTTACCGCTCAGATCGTTGAGCAGTTCAAGGGCGAGAAGCAGCTGGTCTTCAAGTTCCACAAGCGTAAGCGCTATCGTCGTCTGAAGGGTCACCGTCAGCAGCTCACCAAGCTGAAGATCGTGAAGGTCCAGGCTACGTCCCGCGCCAAGAAGGCTGTCAAGGCAGAGGCCGAGGCTGTTGCCGAGGCTCCTGTCGCCGAGTAGATTACACTCGTAACGAAAGAGTAGGTATACACAATGGCACACAAAAAAGGACTCGGTTCCTCCCGTAATGGCCGTGACTCCCGCGGTCAGCGCCTTGGCACGAAGCGCTATGCCGGCCAGACGGTAACCACGGGCACGATTCTCGTCCGTCAGCACGGCACGCACATCCACCCGGGTGAGAACGTTGGCCGTGGCAAGGACGACACGCTGTTCGCGCTGGTCGACGGTACCGTTGAGTTCCACAAGGGTATCAAGCACAGGGTCAGCGTACGCCCGCTCGCGAACGCGTAATTTACCCTTCATAGAGCACATATGTGGGAGGCACTTGAGTTTTAGGATTCAAGGGTCTCCCTCTTTTTGTAGGAGGCGATTCTGTTGTCACAGTTCACCGATATCAGCCGCATTAACGTGTGCGGCGGCGACGGCGGAGCCGGATGCATGTCGTTTAGGCGCGAGGCATTTGTCCCCAAGGGCGGCCCCGATGGCGGCGACGGCGGTCGTGGCGGCAATGTTGTCATCCAGGCCGATGCTCAGCTGTCTTCGCTGATCGATTACCGCTTCAAGCATCACTTCCGCGCCGAGCGCGGCACGCATGGGCAGGGTGCCCGTCGTAACGGTAAGAGCGGCGAGGACCTGATCCTGAAGGTTCCCATGGGCACCGTGGTGCGCGAGCTCGACCCCGAGACGCAGACCCCGATGTTCGAGATTGCTGACCTGGTGCACGATGGCGAGCGCGTTGTCGTGGCGCCCGGCGGTGCCGGTGGCCTGGGCAACACGCACTTTGTGACGTCGGTGCGTCGCGCGCCCGCGTTCGCTCAGCTGGGCGAACCGGCCGAGGAGCACTGGATTGAGCTTGAGATGAAGCTTATGGCCGATGCCGCGCTCGTGGGCCTCCCCTCGGTGGGAAAGTCCTCGCTCATCGCGCGCATGAGTGCCGCCCGTCCCAAGATTGCCGACTACCCGTTTACCACGCTCGTGCCAAACCTCGGCATGGTGCGTGCCGGCGAGTATTCCTACGTCGTTGCCGACGTCCCCGGCCTTATTGAGGGCGCGAGCGAGGGCAAGGGCCTGGGTCACCAGTTCCTGCGCCACATTGAGCGTACGGCCCTGATTATGCACGTCGTAGACATGACAGGTGGTTTTGAGGATCGCGATCCGGTCGAGGATTATCGCATCATCAACCGCGAGCTCGAGCAGTATGGCGCCGAGCTTTCGGAGCGTCCGCAGATCGTTGTCGCCAACAAGTGCGACGCGCCGGGCACGGCCGATAAGATTGCCGACCTCAAGCGCGCAGCGCTCGACGATGGACATATGTTCTTTGCCGTGTCTGCCGTGACGGGCGCCGGTCTCAATACGTTGATGCTTGCCGTAGGTGAGCAGGTGGCTAAGCTTCGCGCCGAGCTGGCGGTCTCCGATGAACCGGTCGACCTGCGCGACGATGAGTGGGAGCGCCGCCGCCTGCAGCGTGAGAAGCGTTTCCGCATTGTCCAGGAAGAGCCCGGTGCCTTCCGCGTGGTCGGTCGTGCCATCGAGCGCATGGTCATCCAGACCGACTGGGAAAACGAGGAAGCCGTTATTTACCTGCAGCATAAGTTTGCGCGTATGGGTGTTGACGACGCGCTCGAGAAGGCCGGTTGCCGCGCGGGCGACGAGGTCCGCATTTGCCAGCGCGCCTTTGACTTTGAGGGCGCTGAGGACTTCTCGGAGTACGAGGAGCTCGAGGATGCTGGCGAGGACGTTGCCGTTGAAGCCATTGACGTGGCCGATGCTGCGGATGAGGGCGTCGAGGTTGTCGATGCGGCGGATGCCGCGGGCGATGCCGAGACCTCGGAGGGCGAGTAAGCCATGTCGCTGCGCGGTGGAATCGGTTTGCCCGAGCTTCCTCTAGAGGACGGGCAGGAGTTTAGGCTTGGCATTATGGGTGGCACCTTTGATCCCATCCATTACGGACACCTGGTGACTGCCGAGCAGGCGCGCGAGTCGCTCGACTTGGATGCCGTGCTCTTTATGCCGGCGGGCACGCCTGCCTTTAAGCTTGACAAGCCGGTGACGCCTGCCGAGGACCGTTATGCCATGACGGTTCTCGCCACCGCCGCGAACCCGGCCTTTTTGGCGAGCCGGTTCGAGATCGACCGTCCGGGCGTAACCTATACGGCCGATACGCTTCATGCCCTTCGTGACTTTTATCCGCCGCAGGTAAAGCTCTACTTTATTACGGGTGCCGACGCGATTATTGATATTGTGACCTGGCATGATGCCGAACGAATCGCTGAGCTTGCCACCTTTATTGCGGCGACGCGACCGGGCTTTGATATCGATACGGCGCGTGCCCGCATCAAAGAGTCGGGCCTGCCGTTCGACGTGCGCTATATTCAGATTCCGGCGCTGGCGATCAGTTCGACGAACATTCGCAAGCGTGTTGCTCGCGGTATGAGTGTGCGCTATCTTACGAGCGAGTCTGTGCTCGGCTACATTCGCAAACGCAGGCTATATGCCGATTTGGGCCAAGAAGATTTTGAGTGATGGGGGTCTACGTTGTCGGTAGAGGATCAGTTTGAGGGCGATGAGCGCGCGCTGCTGGCGCGTATCCGTGGGCTGCTCGATGTTCGCATGAAGGATAAACGTAAACGCTACGTTCATTCGCTCGGGGTTGCCGAGACTGCGCTGCACCTAGCTGAGGTATACGGTGTCGACCGCTTTGATGCCGCTGCCGCTGGCCTGATCCATGACTGGGACAAAGTGCTCTCCGACGACGAGCTGGTCACGCGCGCCCTGCATTACGGCATTAAGATTGCCGGCTCTCCGTCTGCCGCGACGCCGCTTTTGCATGGCCCGGTTGCCGCCTATGAGCTTCCGCAGCTATTTCCCGAGCTATCGCCGGCCGTTTTCCAAGCTGTCGACCGTCACACCGTGGGCGCCTGCGACATGACGCCGCTCGATATGGTGGTCTTTGTGGCCGATGCCATCGAGCCCAACCGCCATGGTGATTATGCCCACGCGCTGCGCAAGATGGTGGGGGAGTCGACGCTTGACGAGTTGTTCTTCTCCTGTTTTGCGCAGGGTTTGGTCTATGTGATCCAGTCCGGGCGCTATCTTTATCCCACGGCTATTTCGATTTACAACCATTACGCCCAGCTGCGCTAGCTCGGGTGTGTCTAGAAAGAGGTATTCCATGGCCGACGAGACCATGACTGACGAGCAGATTCTTGAAGGTGTGGAGCACAAGAGTTTCGTTGCCACGTCCGACCGCACCGCCGCCTCGCTGTCCGCGAGCGGTGTCGCCGCCGAGGATGTCGCCCGCGCCGCCGCGCAGGCCGCCTACGACAAGAAGGGCGAGGACGTGCAAGTGCTCGATTTGACCGAGCTCTCCGACGTGTGCGACTACTTTGTGCTTGCCACCGGTACCAACAACCGCCAGGTCGATTCAATCGTCGACGAGATCGAGGAGAAGGTCGCCGAGGCTTGCGGCGAGCATCCGTTCTCCATCGAGGGCCGCGAGCAGAAGACCTGGATGCTCATGGACTACGGTTCGGTTGTCGTCCACGTCTTCACTCCCGAAGCCCGCGACTTCTACCGCCTCGAGAAGCTCTGGGGCGACGCCCCCCAGCTCCCCCTCAACCTCCTCTAAATGATTTTTCTGGGACGGGGATAAAAAAATCATTCCTACCGTTCACCGAACCGCTCATCTTTGTTGGGCGGTTCGGTTTTTTCTTTTTCCTCCTTTTGTATGCTGTAGCTATTGCAGACTCGGAAGGGAGGGCTTCGATGACTCGCGTTGCCCGTGTGTTATCCGAACTCGGCCATTATCACGTCATGCTCAAGGGTTGTGCCGCCCAGCTGATCTTTGAGGACGATGACGACCGCCTTTATTTTCTCAATCTATTAAATAGGCGATTTAGGTCCGCTCACATTCGTTTGCTGGCCTGGTGCCTCATGGACAATCATGTTCACCTGCTGTTTGATGACCCCGATAATCAGATGAGCGTTTCCATGCATGCGATTGATACGGCATATGCGAAACACTTTAATCAAAAAACCGGTCGCCGCGGACCGGTGTTCCAGGAACGATTTAAGAGCGTGATCATTTCTGACGATGAGCAGCTGCTCCGTTGCGTTCGATATATCCATGACAACCCTGCAAAGGCTGGAATTTCTTCTGCTCCTCTTTATCGTTGGAGCAGCTTCCACGAGTATTTCTCTCATCCCGAGATTTGCGATTGTGACGGTGTCCTCGATCTGTTTGGGGGTACGGAGGCGTTTCATCTTGCGAGCACCGACGGCAAACCTAATTCCTATTTTATGCCCGAAGGTAAGCATATTTCCGATATGGATGCGCTAGAAGTTGCCCAGGCTCTTTTGGATCCGCATGAGCCTTATCAACTTAAATCTTTGCCGAAATCAGAGCGTAATCGTCTTCTGGCAGTGTTGAGGCATCGGGGGTTTACGATTGACCAGATTGCGCGCCTGACGGGAATCGGGACCAATATCATTCAAAGAGCGAAATGACGCTCCAAATGATTAAAAAATCCCCGTCCTAGAATAATCATTGGGAGGAGAAGCGGGATTGGCGGCCGAAGGATAGGGCGGTGTCGCCGAACTTGTCTCGGACGGCGTCGATGGCGACCGAGAGATCGCGACGGTCGCTGGATTGGGCTCCGCGGTCGTCGATTTCGCAGAACAGGTCGGTCTGGATACCGCCCTGATGGTCGAAGTCGCTCATGCCGACGCCCGCCAGGCGCACATGCATCCCTTCCTGCCAGATGTTGTCGAGCAGTTCGAGCGCCACCGCCACAAAGATGTTCTCATCGTCGGTCGGATGGGGCAGCCGGCGCTGTGCCGAGCGACCGCTTCCATACGAATACTTGAGCTTGAGCGTTACCGTGCCGCCCGTCAGTCCCTGACGGCGCAGGCGGCGTCCAACCGACTCACCCAGCAGCGCAATCGCCGCTTCGATGTCCCCGCGCTCAGTCAAATCTTTCGCAAAGGTGCGTTCATTGCTGACCGACTTGACCTCGCGCCCTTCATCGAGACTCGTGACTTCGGAGATTTCGAGTCCCAGCGCACGCTGGCGCATGCGTTCGCCGTTGACGCCAAAAATAGAGGCCAAGGTGGATTCCGGTGCACGTGATAGCTCGCCGAGCGTGTAGATGCGCATGCGGCGCAGTCGCTCCTCGGCCGAGCGCCCGATGCCGCTCATGGCAGATACCGGCAGCGCGGCCAAAAAGCGCTGCTCGGTTCCGGGGCGCACGATGGTCAGCCCAAACGGCTTATCCCGCTCGCTTGCGATCTTTGCGACCGTCTTGTTGCAGCCTACGCCAATGGAGCACGTCACTCCCAGCGCTGCCACGCGGTCGCTTATACGCCGTGCAACCAGCAGCGGGTCCTCGGGCGCAAAGCGACCCGGTGTGATATCGATAAAGGCTTCGTCGATCGATACGCGCTCAACGCGCGGCGTCTCCTCGGCAAGAATCGCCATGACCTGCGCGCTCACCTCGCGATAGCGATCAAAGTGCCCGTGCGTCCAAATGGCTTGCGGGCACAAGCGCCGTGCCTCGGCTGAGGGCATGGCGGAGTGCACGCCAAAGCGACGTGCCTCGTAAGAACAGGTGGACACAACGCCGCGGGAATCGGCGTCTCCGCCCACGATGAGCGGCTTTCCGCGCCATTCGGGATGATCGAGCATCTCCACGCTCGCAAAAAACGCATCGAGGTCCATCAGGCCCACCGCCGGACCCGTCCAGGGAGGCGGCGTGACGCCCATGGCATCCTCATAACCGTATGTATGTTCGCGTCTTTCCATGTCATGAGTATACCGCGCAGCTCATGTGGGGTGCGTGTATGTGCTTGCAAATCCCGAATTCTTGTCTAAGATATGGATTTGCCCTCGACTACACCGAAGAAGTTGGTCTCGCGGACTTCACCTGCCCGCGTCGATGGCGTATTATGTTCAACTGTTTGTTTGTAGTTGCAGCCTAAAGCTGCTTGGTTGGAGGAGTTTCCTTTGGCAGTCAAGATTCGCCTTGCTCGTCACGGCGCTAAGAAGCGTCCGTACTACCGTGTCGTCGTCGCCGATTCCCGCGCCCCGCGTGACGGTCGTATCATCGAGGAGGTTGGCCGCTACAACCCGATGACCGCCCCCAAGACCATCAACCTCGACCTCGAGAAGATCGCCGACTGGCAGTCCAAGGGCGCTCAGCTCACCGACGCCGTCGCCGCTCTGGTCAAGGCCGCCAACGAGGGCGAGAAGACCGAGACCGTCGTTAAGAAGTCCAAGAAGCAGCTCGCCAAAGAGGCCGAGGCCGCTAAGGCTGCCGCTGAGGCCGCTGAGGGCGCCGAGGAGTAAATCGTGCCTGAGGTTGACGCTGCACAGCTCGAGGGTGAGGCAATGCTCTCAGATCGCATCGCCGATCTCGTCGAATATCTCGTTGTTCAGATCGTCGACGACCCGGATTCCGTGAGCCTTGAGGTCATCGATGGTGACGACGCCTCTACGATCGAGGTTTCTGTCGCCGAGGATGACGTCGCTAAGGTCATCGGCCGTCGTGGCCGTACCATCAAGGCCATTCGCACGCTCGCCCGTGCACTGGCCGCTCGCCTCGACACTGCTGTCGAGGTAGAGGTTCTGGGCTAGGACCTTGAGGTCCCAGTACAAAAACATCGCCCGTGTGGTCAAGCCGCATGGAAGGAAGGGGGAGGTCCTCGCGCAGCCGCTGCGGGGGCTTCCTTCTGTATTAGAGCCGGGTATGCGCGTCGCCCTGACGCCGCCGGCGCTCAAGCGCGACCGCTTTTGCACGGTCGTGTCCGTCACCGATACGGGCGATGGCGATCTGGTCTCGTTTGAGGGCATTGACGACTTGACGGCCGCCGAGGGCATCACGGGATGCTATGTGTTGGCAAATCGTGACGATTTTGAGCTCGATTCACTCGACGCCGCCTATACCGACCTGATGGGTCGCGAGGTGGTCGACGAGCGCTTCGGTTCACTCGGCACGATCGTCGAGATCATGTCGACGCCCGCTAACGATGTTTGGGTTGTCGAGGGTGATCGGTACGGCGAGGTACTGATTCCCGTGATCGAGCAGGTTGTGCTCGATCTTCCCGACACAGGAACAATTTCCGTCCACGTTATGGACGGCCTGATCGATATGGACAAGTAGGGAGGACAACATGCTGATTGAGACCCTTTCGGTCTTTCCCGAGATGTTTGAGCCCGTCATGTCCACATCGATTTTGGGCCGCGCCCGCAAGGCCGGCCTTTTTGATTTTAAGGCGTATAACCTGCGCGACTGGACGCACGACCGCCATCGTACCGTCGATGACGAGCCGTACGGCGGCGGGCAGGGCATGCTCATGAAGGTCGAGCCTATTGCCGAGGCCATCGAGGCTATTAGCTCCGAGGGTCCTAAGCCCACCGTGGTGTTTTTTACCCCCTGTGGCGAGCCCTTTACACAGCATGTGGCCGAGCGCCTGCTCAAAAGCGAGCGCTTGCTGTTTGTGTGCAGCCGTTACGAGGGTGTCGACGAGCGTGCCTATGCGTATGCCGACGAGCGCCTGTCGATCGGCGATTACGTGCTCACGGGCGGCGAGCTTCCCGCTATGGTCGTTGCCGATGCCGTCGTACGCCTGATTCCCGGCGCCCTTGGTGACGAGATGAGCAACGTCGACGAGTCGTTCTCGACCGCCGAGGACGGAGGCCTGCTCGAGTATGCGCAGTACACCCGTCCTGCCGAATTCAACGGCGAGGGCGTGCCGCCGGTGCTCGTGAGCGGTGACCATGCCAAGGTTGACGCCTGGCGCCGTAAGAATGCCATCGAGCGCACCTGCCGCTGGCGTCCCGACCTGATCGAGACGGCACGGCTTACGCCCCAGGAGCGCGCATACGCGCAGGAGATTCTGGACGCTTCGTATTCGCAGAGCGAGGAGTGAGAATGGTTCCATCGCAGCATTCCGCGTTGAGGGGCGCTTTTGAGTGGGTCGCGGTCATCGCGATCGCGCTCGTGGCCACCTTCCTGATCCGCACCTTTGTGGTCGAGCCCTTTGTGGTACCCACCGGCTCCATGGAGGACACGATCGAGATTGGCGACCAGATCCTGGCACAAAAGGTGAGCCTCGAGCTCGGTCAGCCCGTCAAACAGGGTGATATCGTGGTGTTCCACAACCCCGATGCCACTTCCGAGCATGATGTTCTTGTCAAGCGTGTTATTGCCACGGCCGGCCAGACGGTCGACCTGCAGGACGGCAAGGTGGTCGTTGACGGCCAAGCGCTCGACGAGGACTATACGACGGGCATGAGCTGGCCGCTTTCGGTCCAAGCGCCTGGCGCCCAGGTGAGTTATCCCTACACCGTTCCCGACGGGTGCGTGTGGGTGATGGGCGACAACCGCGAAAACTCTGCCGACTCGCGCTACTTTGGTCCCGTCGATCGCTCTGATTTGATCGCTGTGGCGCTTGTGCGCTACTGGCCGCTCAACCGCATCAGCGCTATCGACTAAAAACCGCTATAGTACAGTACCTAACCGTGTAATCGTTTCGACGAGGGGATATTAGAGGCATGAACGCTTCATCGCTTTCCTTCCAAGACATCATCCTGCGCCTCCAGCAGTACTGGGGCGAGCAGGGCTGCGTCATTATGCAGCCCTATGACTCCGAGGTCGGTGCCGGTACCTTCCATACCGCGACCACGCTGCGCTCGCTCGGTCCCGCCGAATGGCGCACCTGCTATGCGCAGCCCTGCCGCCGTCCCGCCGACGGCCGCTACGGCGAGAACCCTAACCGCATGCAGCACTACTATCAGTTCCAGGTGCTCATTAAGCCCTCACCGGTCAACGCACAGGAGCTTTACCTGGGGTCTCTTGCTGCCATTGGCCTGGACCCCAACGACCATGACGTCCGTTTTGTCGAGGACGACTGGGAGAGCCCGACGCTGGGCGCCTGGGGCCTTGGCTGGGAGGTCTGGCTCAACGGCATGGAGGTCACGCAGTTCACGTACTTCCAGCAGGTGGGCGGTATCGAGGTCGACCCCGTGCCCGTCGAGATCACCTATGGCCTGGAGCGTATCGCCATGTACGCTCAGGGCGTCAACTCGGTCTACGATCTGGTGTGGAGCTATCTGCCCGACGGCACGCCCATGACCTACGGCGACGTGTTCCTCGAGAACGAGCGCGAGTTCAGTGCCTATAACTTTGAGGTCGCCAACGTCGAGATGATGCGTCAGAAGTTTGACGACTACGAGGCCGAGTGCCATTCCTGCCTGGAGCGCAAGCTGCCGTTGCCGGCGTACGACTGTGTCATGAAGTGCAGCCACGCCTTCAACCTGCTCGATGCCCGCGGCGCCCTGTCCGCGGTCGAGCGTGCCAACTACATCCTGCGCGTCCGCGCCGTCGCCAAGGCGTGCTGCGAGGCCTACATGGCCGAGGTCGCCGGAGTCAACGAGAATGCCGACCAGGAAGGCGAGGTGGCGTAAGCCATGGCAGACGCTAAGGATTTCCTGTTTGAGATCGGTACGGAGGAAATGCCCTCTGCACCGCTGAACAATGCCGTCAAGCAGCTTGGTACCATGATCGCCAAGGGTCTCGACGAGGCCGGTCTGGCCCACGGCGAGGTCCGCGTGATCTCGAGCCCGCGTCGCCTGGCTGCGCTCGTTGCCGACGTTGCCACCGCGACCGATGAGGTTCACGAGGTCAAGCGTGGCCCCGCGGCAAACATCGCCTTCGACGCTGACGGTAACGCCACCAAGGCCGCCCAGGGCTTCGCCCGCAAGTGCGGTGTGGCTGCCGAGGATCTGGTCCGTCGCGAGGACACCGACGGCCGTGAGTACGTCTTTGCCGAGAAGAATATCCCTTCCGCACCGGCTACGCCGATTCTGACCGCTCTGTGTGAGAAGACCATCGCCGGCCTGCAGTGGCCCAACTACCGCTCTCAGCGCTGGGGCCACGAGCACGCGACCTTTGTTCGTCCGGTCCGTTGGATCTGCTGCCTTCTGGGCGAGGATGTTGTGCCCGTGTCGTTTGCCGACGTGACGAGTGGCAACACCACGCGTGGCCATCGCGTGCTTGGCCCCGGTGACCATGTGGTCGCCAGCCCCGCTGTTTACGAGCAGGTGCTCGAGGATGCCGGCGTGCTTTCTGCCGAGCGCCGTCGCGAGGCGATTCTCGCCGGTATCGCCGAGGTCGAGGCCGCTCGCCCCGGCTGCCATGTCGATACGCCCAAGAAGGTCTTTGAGGAGGTCATTAACCTCTGCGAGTGGTCGACGGTGCTCGTCGGTACTTTCGACGAGGAGTTCCTCAAGGTCCCGCACGAGATTATCTGCGAGTCCATGCTCACCAACCAGCGCTACTTCCCGATCTATGACGGCGAGGGCAAGCTGACGCGTGAGTTCGTGGTCGTCTCCAACAGCAAGCCCGAGAACGCCGAGCGAGTGATCGACGGTAACGAGCGCGTCGTGCGCGCCCGTCTGGACGACGCTAAGTTCTTCTACGAGGAGGACCTGAAGATTCCCCTCGACGAGTTCCGTGAGCGTCTGTCCAAGGTTGCCTTCCAGGAGAAGCTCGGTAGCGTGCTCGCCAAGTCCGAGCGCATCGAGCAGCTTGCGCTCGCTATCGCCCGCGAGGCTCACCTGGGCGCCCATCTTGCCGCCGACGCTGCTCGCGCCGCACACCTGTGCAAGGCAGACCTGGTGTCCAACGCCGTCGTCGAGTTCACGAGCCAGCAGGGCGTGATGGGCGGTTATTACGCGACCGCGATGGGGGAGAACGACGAGGTCGCCCATGCTATTCGCGATCACTATCGTCCCCGTTTTGCCGGTGACGAGCTGCCCGAGGGCACCGCTGGCTGCATCGTGGCCTGCGCCGACAAGCTCGATACCATCGCCGGTATCTTTGCCATCGGCGAGCCCCCGACCGGCTCCTCCGACCCCTACGCGCTGCGTCGTGCCGCTATCGGCATTATCAACATCCTGCGCGACCGTCTGCCGATCGACCCCACGTCGCTCATCGACTTTGCCCTCGAACTCTACAGTGAGCAGGGCATTGAGTTTGACGCCGCCGAGGTCGCCCAGCAGGTTCGTGACTTCTTCCATGGCCGCCTGGTGAGCATGGCCCGCGACGAAAAGATTCCGGCCGATACCGTCGCCGCCGTCTCCGCGGTGCACATCATCGCTCCGTCCGTCTTCTTCGCCCGCTGCGCCGCCCTCGACGAGGCCCGCAAGAACGACGCTGAGACGTTCGACAACCTGGCGACCGCCTATGCCCGCGCCGCGCATATCTCCAAGCCCGAGCTGGGTGCGGAGTATGACCGCAGCCTGATGGGCGAGGTCGAGCTTGCGCTCGCCGACGCCTCCGAGGCTGCTCAGACCGCCGTCGATGCCGCCCTTGCTGCCGAGGACTACCCGGCCGCATTTGCCGCCCTCGCCGCCCTGCGCGCGCCCATCGACCGTTTCTTCGATGAGGTCATGGTCATGGACAAGGACGAGCAGCTTCGCGATAATCGCCTTAAGCTGCTCAACCGCTTCGAGGCCGTTTTCTCCGGCATTGCCAACATCGGTGAGCTTGCCCGCAAAAAGTAAGCCAGCCTGCGCATAAGCGCAAAAGGAGCCCCGCATGGATTGCCCGGTCACCGCTCGTCCCACCGTTATCGTTATCTCCGACTCGCTCGGCGATACCGCTTGTGAGGTGGTGCTTGCGGCGTCCGGGCAATTTGATGAAGGGGCTTTTCGCGTTTTGCGCCTGCCCAAGGTGACCTCCGTGGAGCAGGTCAAGTCATTTGTGGGGCCGCGCGTCGATGCCGACCATCGCGATGTCGCCGTGTTCCATACCATTGTCGATCCGGCGCTTCGCGCCCGCGTGCTCGATTACCTGGGTATGCTGCATATCCGTTCGGTCGACCTGATCGGCCCGACGCTTGCCGTGCTGTCGTCGCTCATCGGTGTGCCGCCCAAGTGCGTTGCGGGCGTGATTCACAAGACCGATGACCGCTATTTCCATCGTATCGAGGCCATGGAGTATTTCGTTGAGCACGATGACGGTCGTGGTTGCGACGATCTGTCGGGTGCCGATATCGTGCTGCTGGGTGTGTCGCGTACATCCAAGACGCCGCTGTCGATGTATTTAGCCTATCAGGGCTACAAGGTCGCCAATGTCCCACTGGCGCATGGCATGGAGCCGCCCAAGTCGATTTACGAGGTTGACCCGATGCACCTGTTCGGCCTGATTTCGACCGTCGACGTTATTTCTGAGATTCGCGATAGCCGCTTGGGCGATGACTACGCCCGTGCCGTTGCCGGCTCCTATGCCGAGCCTGAGAGCGTGCGCAGCGAGCTTGAGGAAGCTCGTGCCCTCATGAAGCGCTTAGGCTGCTTTGTTGTGCGTACCGACGGCAAAGCCATCGAGGAAAGCGCTGCCGAGATCATTGCTCACCTCGAAGAGATTCAAGAGGCAAGAGCCCGCCGTGCCGCCCGCCGCGCTCAACAAAAGTAGCTCACTTGGGACAAGGTTGTTTGGGTAGCTAATTTGGGACGGGGCTCTTTTAGCTAACCAAAGAGAATACTTGGAAATAATGCTGATAAATGGTAAAGCGATTTAGCAAATACATCGCATCCGACCTGCACTTTCCTTGTAGTGGTATCTTCATAAGGTAGCCACCTTTACCTACCGTTTACCGCCGGTTTTAGCACGTTTACCAAACCGCGCACCCTCTGCTCAAGCCTGTCCAAAACCCGCCGTATAGTTCCCTCACGGCCCGCATCCGGCGGGTCGATTCGTTACCACGGTCGTGCGCGTAAGCGCATGGAAGGGGAAGTATCGTGAGCGATTGCAAGAGGGTTTACCGTTTTGGAACCGACGCCCAGGGCACCTGTGTCACTGAGGGCGACAAATCCATGAACTTCGTGCTTGGCGGCAAAGGCGCAAACCTTGCCGAGATGAGCCGCATCGGTCTGCCGGTTCCCGGTGGCTTTACCATTACCTGCCAGACCTGTGTCGAGTACTCCGGTGCCGGCAACGTCTGGCCCGAAGGCGCACTCGATGAGATCGTTGCCGCCGAGGCGGACCTCGAGGCCCGTTGCGGCAAGAAACTCGGCGATGCCTCCGATCCGCTGCTCGTGTCGGTTCGCTCGGGCGCTCCGTTCTCCATGCCCGGCATGATGGACACGGTCCTCAACCTAGGCCTCAACGACGATTCCGTCCAGGGCCTTATCGCGCAGACGCAGAACCCGCGCTTTGCCTGGGACAGCTACCGTCGCTTTATCCAGATGTTCTCCAACGTCGTCATGGGCGTCGACGCCGACCTATTCGAGAACGCTCTGACCCAGGCCCGCCTGGTCGCCGGCGTTCGTGTCGATTCCGAGCTTTCGGCCGAGGACCTGCAGGAGCTCGTCGAGACCTTTAAGGGCATCTTCTCCGAGAACGTCGAGGCGACCCTGTATCCCGAGCTCGAGGTCGCCGACGGCAAGCCTGTCTTCCCGCACGACCCGGAGCTTCAGTTGCGCCTTGCCATCCAGGCCGTCTTTGGCAGCTGGATGAACGAGCGTGCCTGCATTTACCGCAAACAGCACGGCATCTCTGACGAGCTCGGTACCGCCGTCAACGTCCAGGCCATGGCCTTTGGCAACAAGGGCGAGACCTCTGCGACCGGCGTCGCCTTTACGCGCAACCCGGCCGACGGCATCAAGGAGTTCTATGGCGACTTTTTGGTGAATGCCCAGGGCGAGGACGTCGTCGCCGGCATCCGCAACACCGAGCCCATCGCTGACCTCAAGACCACCCCGGGCCTCGAGTCCGCAGGCGAGGAGCTCGAGCGCGTGTTCCTGACGCTCGAGGATCACTATCGCGATATGTGCGATATCGAGTTCACCATCGAGCAGGGTAAGCTCTGGATGCTCCAGACCCGCGTGGGCAAGCGCACCGCCACCGCCGCCCTGCGCATCGCCATCGAGATGGTCGAGGAGGCACTGATCACTCGCGAGGAGGCCGTGAGCCGCATCGATCCCGCGCAGCTCGACCAGCTCCTTCACCCGCAGTTCGACGCCTCCAAGAAGTACGAGGCTCTGGCCAGCGGTCTTAACGCCAGCCCCGGTGCCGCCGTGGGCGAGGTCGTGTTCTCGAGCGATGACGCCGTCGCGCGCGCCAACGAGGGCCACAAGGTCATTCTGGTCCGCTGGGAGACCAACCCCGACGACCTGAAGGGCATGGTCGCCGCCGAGGGCATCCTGACCAGCCACGGTGGCAAGACGAGCCATGCCGCCGTTATCGCCCGCGGCATGGGTGCGCCCTGCGTTTGCGGCGTTGAGCGCTTCCACATTGACGCGGCAGAGAAGGTCGTGCGCATCGAGGGCAGCGACCGCGTGCTGCGCGAGGGCGATGTCATCTCCATCGACGGCACCCAGGGTATCGTCGTCGACGGCGCGGTCGACCTGGTCTCTGCAGAGCTCACCGGCGACCTGGACACCATCCTGTCTTGGGCCGATGAGATCCGTTTGGACGAGACCGACGGTCACGCCAACCACGTGCGCGTCAACGCCGACAACCCCGAGGATGCCGAGCTCGCGCTCGAGTTTGGCGCCGAGGCCATCGGTCTGTGCCGCACCGAGCACATGTTCCTGGGCGATCGCAAGAACATCATCCAGAGCTTTATCCTGTCTGACGATGAGGCCGTGAAGCAGCAGGCCCTGGCCGACTTGCTCAAGGTTCAGACCGAGGACTTCCTGGCGATGTTCAAGACCATGTCCGGTCGCGATGTGGTCGTCCGCCTGCTCGATCCGCCGCTTCATGAGTTCCTGGATAATCCTCGCGAGCTCGAGGTCGCCATCACCAAGAAGGAGGCCGCCGGCGCTCCCGAGGAGGAGCTCACTGCCCTGCGCGCCCGCCTGCGTCGCATTGACGGCATGGTCGAGTCCAACCCCATGCTGGGCTTGCGCGGCGTGCGCCTGTCCGTCGTCTTTGGCGATCTGCCGCTCATGCAGGTTCGCGCCGTCGCCACGGCCGCTGCCCGCCTTATCAAGGAGGGTGTCGACCCGCGCCCCGAGATCATGGTTCCGCTCGTTTCCATCACGGCCGAGCATGTCCAGACCCGCGAGGTTATCGAGCGCGTGATCGCCGAGGTTTCCGCCGAGGAAGGCGTCGAGCTCAATATTCCCGTGGGCACGATGCTCGAGCTGCCGCGTGCCTGCATGGTCGCTGACGAGATCGCCCATCATGCCGACTTCTTCTGCTTTGGCACCAACGACCTCACCCAGACGACCTTTGGCTTCTCGCGCGATGACGCCGAGGCCAAGTTCATCCCGCTGTACCTGCACAAGAAGATCCTGAAGGACAACCCCTTCGAGACCATCGACACGGCGGTGCTGGAGCTCGTGCGCTTGGCCGTCGAGAAGGGCCGCGCCACCAATCCCGATATGCACTTTGGCGTGTGCGGCGAGCACGGCGGCGACCCCAAGTCCATCAAGGGCCTGTTTAACGTGGCCGACGTGGACTACGTGTCCTGCTCGCCCTATCGCGTGCCCCTCGCGCGCCTGGCTGCCGCCCAGGCCAAGCTCGAGGCCAAGCGTTCCGCCTAACGTTTTGGGTTTAGACGCCTAGCGTAGCCCCCTTCATGCCGCCCGTCTCATTGTGAGACGGGCGGTTATCATGTGCGGGTTTTGTCTTTTTGTCTGCGTAAAAAAATGTTCTTGCAGCAGAAACCCGCGCGTGTATACTCGAATACGTTTGTTCAACTACGTGCCGGCCAAGGTGGTACGGCACCTCTAGAAGAGTAAGGAATTGCACATGGATTACATCCGCGCAATCGAGCGTCAGCAGATCCGCGAGGACATTCCTCAGGTTCGCGTCGCCGACAACGTCAAGGTTCACTACCGCATTAAGGAAGGCGACCGCGAGCGCATCCAGGTCTTCCAGGGCGACGTCATCCGCATGGCCGGCGCCGGTGCCCGCGAGACCTTCACCGTCCGCAAGATGTCCTTCGGTGTCGGTGTTGAGCGTACCTTCCCGCTTCACAGCCCCAAGATCGCCAAGCTCGAGGTCGTTCGTCATGGTCGCGTCCGTCGCGCCAAGCTGTACTACCTCCGCGACAAGGTGGGCAAGGCTGCTCGCATCCCCGAGAAGCGCTAAGAAGATCGCAGCGTCTGTCCACTCGTTTGGACACAAGGGTCACCTTCGGGTGGCCCTTCTTTTTATCTGATTTGCATGCAAGGAGGGCCTGGTATGGCCAACATGACGAGCTCGGTTTCGGCATCGCAGGTTGCCGGTGAGTTGGCGAGCGCTACGTTTGAGGAGATTCCTGCCCTCGTGGAGCATTATCGCGAGGATCCGCGCCAGCAGGTGATCAAGGCTTGCGAGCGTGCCCTCAAACGCCATGCCAAAGAGCTTGCCGAGCGCGAGCGCGTCAACGGCATGTATCAGCTTATGCATGAGCTCGGCGGTGATGGTGTGGTCGTGGGCGTCGACGAGGTGGGCCGTGGCTCGGTAGCGGGTCCCTTGACCGTGTGTGCCGTGTGTCTTCCGATGGAGCCGCGCATCTGGGGCATCAACGATTCCAAAAAGCTCACGCCCGCGCGCCGCGAGCTGCTCTCGGTGAAGATAGCCGAGGTGGCGACTGCCATCGGCTTTTGCCATATCGCTCCTGCGGATATCGATGAGATGGGCATGGCCCGTGCTATCCGTACTGCCGTTGCGGGCGCCGTGGCCGATACGGGACTTGAACCCGACTGCGTCCTCATGGATGGCAACCCCTTGGGCGCCGTTCCTAACGAGCGCGATGTGGTGAAGGGTGATGCCAAAATCGCCTGCATCGCCGCGGCGTCCATCATGGCCAAGGTCACGCGTGACGAGATGATGGTCGAGTACGACGCCGAGTATCCCGAGTACCATCTGGCCGAGTCGAAGGGCTATGCAAGCCCCGAGCATATCGAGGCCATTCGCAAACATGGACTTTGTCCACTGCACCGCGTGAGCTTTTGCGGAAACTTTCTGCAGACTGAGCGCCTTTTCTAGGTCAATTGTGGAGACAGGGACCTCAGGGGTTTTATAAACCTGCTGGTAGCGGGCCGTATGCAACACCATTGCTGCGTACGGCCCGTTTTTTGACGGCATTTGGTCAGCTTTTGGTTTGCTTCCGGTACTTACCCGCATGAAAGGTGCCCTCATCATCGGGGCAATGCAGCGTGCGGGAAAGGAGACCCCATGAGTGCCGCAAGCAAAAAGAGCAAGACGCAGCAGCTCAAGGAGCGTTGGGAAAACGGCGAGCTCGACTGCGGGGCGATGACGCCCGAGTTTATCAAGGGGCTCAGTCCCCGCGAGCTGGGCATGCTGGGCGAGCTGATCACCATCGACTACTTTAACGAGCGCGGCTACACCTTGCTGGAGCAGGGTTATCGTTGCACCGAGGGCGAGGCCGATCTGGTGCTGCTCGATGAGCTCGACGATGTCGTGGTGATGGCCGAGGTCAAGACCAGACGCGTCGCACTGGATTGCAGCACGCGGGTCTTTCCCGAGGAGGCCGTGGACGCCCAAAAGCAACGCCGCTACCGCCGCATCGCAAGTTGCTATCTCATGGAACATTATCCGCTCAAGGCGATTCGCTTCGATGCCGTGGGTGTCACCATTCGCGGCGGGCATATCGCTGAGATCGAGCATCAGTACAACGCGTTCGATTGGCAGGTGTCGTGATGGCGTTCGAGACGTTTGCCGTTCACGCGGCCTGCATCCGTGGCGTCGAGGCGATTCACGTCACGGTCGAGGTCTCGCTTGCCGGCGGCGTTCCGGGCATTCAGATGCTCGGCATTCCGAGTATGGAGGTGATGGAGTCACGCGGTCGTATTCGCTGCGCGATGCGCTCCGCCGGGTTCGAAATCCCGCGCTCGGGCATTACGGTCAATCTGGCGCCTGGCGATATTCGCAAGACCGGTAGCGGCTTTGATCTGCCCATCGCCATCGCGGTTCTGGCGGCCGATGGGCAGATTCCCCGTGACAACCTCGATCGCTGCCTTATCGCCGGCGAGCTCGGCTTGGACGGTACGGTGCTTCCCGTCAAGGGCGAGGTGGCGTTTCAGTTATTGGCGCGTGATATGGGGCTGTCCTTTATCGCCGGCAGGTCCGATCAGCATGTGCCGCTTGCGGGCGTGGATTGCGGATTTATCGATCATTTGTCTCAGCTTGCCCATGGCATGGGCGATGCCGCGCGGCACTACTTGGATTCTGAAGTGCTCGAGGCGACCTTTGAGCCCGAACTCGACTATGCCGACGTACTGGGGCAGGAGGTCGCCAAGCGCGGCATGGCACTGGCGGCAGCGGGTGAGCTCGGTTTGCTTATGATCGGGTCCCCGGGATCGGGTAAGACGATGCTCGCCCGTCGTATGACCGGCATCCTGCCCGAGCTTTCCGTTGAGGACCAGCAGGAGGCGCTGTGCATCCATTCGGTCTTGGGCGAGAACATCGATGGCTTATTGGCAGGTCATCGGCCGTTTCGAAGTCCCCATCACAGCATATCAACGGCTGGCCTCATTGGCGGTGGGCGCCCGGTGCACCCGGGTGAAATCAGCCTTGCTCATGGCGGCGTGCTCTTTTTGGACGAGCTTGCTGAGTTTCCCACGGGTGTGCTGCAGACGCTGCGTCAGCCCATCGAACGCGGCTATGTGAGGATCGTGCGCGTCGACGGGGCCTTTACCTTCCCGTCGCGCTTTCAGCTGCTGGCTGCGAGCAATCCCTGCCCCTGCGGTTTTTTGGGCGATCGCGAGGTACCGTGTCGCTGCTCAGCGGCGATGGTCGAGCGCTATCGGTCTAAACTGCGCGGTCCTTTGGCCGACCGTATCGACATGATGATCGATGTGACCCGTCCCGACCCCCAAGTGATTATCGAGGGTGCGGAGGGTATGTCGTCTGCCGAGTTACGTGACTACGTTGTGCGCGGTCGCGCTTTTCGCGCCTGGCGCGAATCCCGTATGGACGATGCGGATGCCGAGGCCGAGGATGACGAGACACGGTCCATTGACGGCGTCGTTTCGACCTTTGAGCTCGATGATGCGGCGGAGATGTGTGTGCTCGGCCTGTCGAAGCGCACACATCTCACGGGTCGCGGCATCGTGCGACTGGTGCGTATCGCGCGTACAATCGCCGACGTCGCCGAGAGCGAGCAAGTGACGCAGGACCACGTGCTCGAGGCAGCGATGTACCAGGGAAGGAGGGACCAATGATGGCCGAGGGGACCTACGAGCTGCATCCAGGTGATGCGTTGTATCCCGAGACCGTTTTGGAGCTTTCTGATGTACCCCAGACGCTCTATGTGCGCGGCAACCCCGAGGTGCTTTCGACGCCCGCGCTCTCCATCATCGGCGCGCGCAAGGCCTCGCCGTATGGTCTTGCCGTGGCAGAGCTTGCGGCAAAGGTGGCGGTCGAGGCGGGCGTGACGGTAGTTTCGGGCGGCGCGGTCGGTTGTGACCAGGCCTCGGGTTGGGCTGCGGTCAACGCCGGCGGCAAACACGTCGTGGTGCTGGGGACGGGCGCCGACGTGGCCTACCCGCGTTCGAGCGCGGGGCTTATTATGCGCACGCTCGATACGGGTGGCGCGGTCGTGTCGATCTCTCCGTGGGGCATGGGTCCGCGCAAGTTTGCCTTTCCGCGCCGCAATCGCGTGATCGCGGCCCTGTCGCAAGCCCTCTTTGTTTCCGAGGCGGGTATGCCTTCCGGGACGTTTTCTACAGCCGAGGCTGCTATGGATTTGGGGCGCGAACTTCTTGTCGTGCCGGGGTCGATCCTATCGCCCGAGTCGCGTGGCACGAATTACCTCATTGCGAACGGTGCTTGCTGCATCATCGACGAGGAATCTATCGAGATGGCCATCTCACGCATCTACGGCACCCTGCGCTACTCGCGCCCCGATGCTCCCGGCATTGCCGACCTGGATCCAACTCAGCAGACCGTTATGCATGCGCTCATCGCCTCTCCGCTCAAGGTCGACGACATCGCGGCGCTCGTCTCGCTCGATGCTGTCGGCGTACTCAAACTCTTGGGTTCGCTTGAACTCGAGGGCCTTATCGAGCGCATGATGGATGGAAGGTATGCGCCCTCCAAGTTTGCCCTTCACGCCCAGACGCCCTTCGGTCACAATGGAAAACGTGTCAATTAGAAAGGTGTTTGCAGATGCAGTTCGATCAGGTGACGGTTATCGGTGGCGGTCTGGCGGGTTCGGAATGCGCGATCCAGCTGGCAGACCGCGGTTTTGCCGTAAAGCTGTGCGAGATGCGCCCCCAGGTGAGCTCCCCGGCTCACCATACCGATCACTTGGCAGAGCTCGTCTGCTCCAATTCGTTTAAGTCGACCCGTCCGGATTCCGCGGCTGGTTTGCTGAAGGCCGAGCTTAAGCGCATGGGTTCAGTCCTGCTCGATTGCGCCCATCGCGCGGCTGTTCCCGCCGGCGGTGCCCTGGCGGTCGACCGCGTCAAGTTTTCCGAGCTTGTCGAGGCCGAGGTTGCCGCCCGTCCCAATATCGAGGTCGCGCACGGCGAGGTCACGCAGATTCCCGAGGGCCACGTGGTCATTGCCGCGGGCCCGCTGTGTTCACCGGCGCTGAGCGAAGAGGTCATGAAGCTCGTCGGTGGCGACGCCCTTGCGTTCTTCGATGCCGCGGCGCCGATCGTCGATGCCTCCACGCTCGATATGGACGTGCTGTTTTCGCAGTCGCGCTACGAGGAGCAGGGGAGCGGCGACTATCTCAACGCTCTGCTCAACAAGGAGGAGTACGAGGCCTTTATCGAGGCACTTACCACGGCCGACCGCGTGGTGCTCAAAGACTTTGAGGGCGGCGATCTGTTCCAGGCCTGCCAACCTGCCGAGGAAGTTGCGCGCACCGGCAAGGACGCCATTCGCTTTGGCGCCATGAAGCCCGTCGGCCTCACCGACCCGCGTACCGGACGTCGCCCCTGGGCGGCGATTCAGCTGCGTGCCGAGAACAAGGAGAAGACCGCCTATAACCTGGTGGGCTTCCAGACAAACCTGACCTTTGGCGAGCAGAAGCGCGTCTTCCATATGGTGCCGGGCCTGGAGAACGCTGAGTTCTTCCGCTACGGTGTCATGCACCGCAATACCTTTGTCGACGCCCCGCACGTGCTCGATGGCACCTTTGCCGTGCCCGGTACCGGCGTGCGCCTGGCCGGTCAGATCACCGGCACCGAGGGGTACATGGAAGCCGTGGCGACCGGTCTGCTCGCGGCGCTCAACACCTATGCCGAGGCTATCGGTGTCGCGGGCGTCGAGTTGCCGCGCGTGGGCGCCCTGGGTGCGCTCGTGGTCTATGCGACCGATCCTGCCACCGTGGGCTATCAGCCTATGCATGTCAACTTTGGCCTGGTGCCGCCACTCGAGGATGGTAAGCGCCGCAGTAAGCGCGACCGCTACCAGGCCTATGCGGACCGTGCGCTCGAGGCCCTTGATGCCTATCTGGCCACTCGCCCCGATCTGTTTGGAGGCGACCGGTCATAGCCTTTGACCTGTACGACACCGTCGACTCGTTTATCGCCTATATCTCACGTGTCGAGGGACTGTCTCCCAACACGGTGACGGCCTACGGCTCGAGGCTGGAGCGCTTTGCTGCCTGGTGCGAGCGCGAGGATATCGATGCTTTCGCTGCCGACGTGCGCACCATTCGCCGCTATCTTGCCGAGCTTTCGCGTGAGCAGGTGGCTCCCCGAACGCTTGCGGCGCATCTGTCGGCTATCCGATCGCTCTATCGATGGATGGCTGCCGAGGGGGTCGTGGAGGGCGATGTGGTCTCGGCAATTTCCTCGCCCAAGCTCCCGCGCGATCTACCCGGTGTGCTGACGACCCAACAGGTGGAGGCGCTGCTCAAGACGCCTGATACCTCAACATCCGCGGGACTGCGCGATGCGGCGATGCTCGAGCTGCTCTATGCCTCGGGCGCCCGTATCTCTGAGCTCGCAGCACTCA
This sequence comes from Collinsella sp., assembly GCA_019425015.1. Lineage (GTDB taxonomy): Bacteria > Actinomycetota > Coriobacteriia > Coriobacteriales > Coriobacteriaceae > Collinsella. The sequence continues at coordinate 103,366 of JAHYYJ010000001.1, read as the reverse complement.
ATGTGAAGTCCATTGCGTGGTCCGAACGCACGCTGCGCCTGTGGGGCAAGGGGAGCAAAGAACGTATCGTCCCTCTGTATCGTCGTGCGCTCGAGGCGACGCGTCTCTATATTGAGGAGGGGAGGCCGGAGTTGCTCGCTCAGGCAAAGCGTCGTGACCCCGCTACCGGGCCGCATCCGCTGCTTATATCGGCGCGCGGTAATCGCATGAGTGCCGCCATGCTCAGGCGGCGGTTTCATATGCTGGCGACGCTCGCCGGCATTCCGGCCGACATCGCCCCGCATGCGATGCGCCATACCTTTGCGACCGACTTGCTCGAGGGCGGCGCGGACCTGCGCTCGGTTCAAGAGCTGCTTGGTCATGCGAGCCTGTCCACGACGCAGATCTACACGCATCTCACACCCGATCGGCTTAAGCGGGCTGTGGCTCAAGCCCATCCCCGCGGCGAATAGTGGCTGGGACGTCCCGCGCCGCGCTCAGGTGTGTGGTTTTGATTGCGGGTTGGCAGGAAGATGCATTCCTGCTATCATTCATCGGGTTGCTTCACGGCAACAGGTTTTTATCACGCACGCGCGGCTACTTCATACCGTGGTGCCCGGGCTTTGGTAGCACATGTCCGGGTTGGTTTTGGAGGATGACCCCGCGCGGAGGCAAACCACAGGAGGTTTAACATGGCTACCAAGATTAATATCCGCACCCTGCTCGAGGCCGGCTGCCACTTCGGTCACCAGACCCGTCGCTGGAACCCCAAGATGAAGCCGTTCATCTTCGGTGAGCGCAACGGCATCTACATCCTCGACCTCAAGCAGACCATCCTCGACGCCGACCAGGCCTACACTTTCGTCAAGAACGTCGCCAAGGGTGGCAATGTGCTGTTCGTCGGCACCAAGAAGCAGGCTCAGGAGGCCGTCAAGAACGCCGCTGAGCGCGCCAACATGCCTTACATCAACCAGCGTTGGCTCGGCGGCATGCTGACCAACTTCGTCACCATCCGCTCCCGCATCAACCGCATGGAGGAGCTTGAGGCCATGGTCGAGGACGGCCGCATGGCAGTGCTCCCCAAGAAGGAGCAGGCTGTTCTCGGCAAGGAGCTCACCAAGCTCCAGACCAACCTCGGTGGTGCCCGCGACATGAAGGGTCTGCCCCAGGCTCTCTTCGTCATCGACACCAAGCGCGAGGAGAACGCCATCAAGGAGGCTCAGCGCCTGAACATCCCCGTCGTCGCTCTGATCGACACCAACTCCGATCCCGACGAGGTCGAGTACGGCATCCCCTGCAACGATGACGCTATCTCCGCTGTCACCCTTATGTGCGAGCTCATGGCTGACGCCTGCCTCGCTGGCTCCGGCAAGGAGCAGGTCTCCGAGGCCGAGATGGCCGCTGAGCCCAAGGCCGAGTAGATCAGTCTTAGTTAATTCTTTTTCATCTCTTTGAAAGGAACCACAATGGCCCAGATTACCGCCGCTATGGTCAAGCAGCTCCGCGAGATGACCGACTCCCCGATGATGGAGTGCAAGAAGGCTCTCGTCGAGGCTGACGGCGACATGGACGCCGCTGTCGACGTTCTGCGTAAGAACGGCCTTGCCAAGGCTGCCAAGAAGGCTGGCCGTGAGACCAACGAGGGCGCTGTCGCCGCGTTCGTCTCCGAGGATGGCAAGACCGGTGCTCTGCTCGAGCTCTCCTGCGAGACCGACTTCGTTGGCTCCAACGCCAAGTTCACCGGCTTTGCTTCTAAGGTCGCTGAGGTTGTCGCTACCACCGAGCCTGCTGACGTCGACTCTCTGCTCGAGAAGCCGATGGGCGAGGAGACCGTTTCCTCCGAGCTCACCGAGATGATTCACATCATGGGCGAGAACATGAAGATCTCCCGCTTCGCTGCCCGCAAGGCCGAGAACGGCGCGCTCGCTTCTTACATCCACATGGGTGGTAAGATCGGCGTCCTCGTCGAGTTCGCCTTCGAGAAGGCCGAGACCGCTCAGGCTGAGTCCTTCAAGACCTTCGCTCACGACGTTGCCCTTCAGGTTGCCGCCGTCGCCCCGATCTGCGCCACCCGCGATCAGGTTCCGGCCGAGACCGTCGAGCACGAGAAGCAGATCTACATGGCCCAGGCTGCCGAGTCCGGCAAGCCCGAGGCTATCCAGGAGAAGATGGCTGTTGGCCGTCTGGAGAAGTTCTACAAGCAGTCCGTGCTCACCGAGCAGGAGTTCATCAAGGACAGCTCCCTCACCATCAAGAAGTACGCTGAGCAGGTCTCCAAGGAACTCGGCGACACCATTACCGTCGTTGCCTTTGACCGTCTGGTCCGTGGCGAGTAAATAAGCTCTTGTAGCTGGTAATGAGCAGGCTGTGGGTTTTACTCACAGCCTGCTTTTTCATGGCTCTTATCAGAGCCTTTGATATCATATTGAGAGTCTAATTAAAGGAGGATCGCTTTGTCCGACATCCGATATAAACGAGTGCTTCTTAAGCTTTCCGGCGAAGCGCTGATGGGCGACGGCCAATATGGCATCGACCCCAAGGTTACCGATCATCTTGCCAAGCAGGTCAAGGAGCTGCTCGCCGTTGGCCATGAGGTCGGCGTCGTTGTCGGCGGCGGCAATATTTTCCGCGGCATGGCAGGCGCTGCCGGTGGCATGGAGCGTGCTCAGGCCGACTACATGGGCATGCTCGCGACCGTTATGAACGCGCTCGCCCTGCAGGATGCTTTCGAGCATAACGACGTTCCCTGCCGTGTGATGAGCGCTATCCAGATGAACGAGATCTGCGAGCCCTATATTCGCCGTCGCGCCATCAACCACCTTTCCAAGGGCAACGTCGTTGTTTTTGCCGCCGGTTCGGGCAATCCGTACTTTACGACCGACACCGCCGCGGCTCTTCGTGCGTGCGAGATCGGCGCCGAGATTCTGATTAAAGCCACCAAGGTTGACGGCATCTACGACAAGGATCCCGTCAAGTGCGCCGATGCCGTCCGTTTTGACAAGATTACCTATCACGAGGTTCTCGTCCGTGGTCTGCAGGTTATGGATTCCACGGCTACGGCACTGTGCCAGGATAACCGTATGCCGATTTTGGTCCTCAACATCGATGGCGAGGACACCGTCAAGCGCGCGCTCGCGGGTGAGCCCGTCGGCACGCTCGTCTATCAGGAGGATTAAGCATGGCAGAGAACATCACCGCCCATATGGACAAGTCGCTCGAGTCCCTCAAGCATAACTTCTCCAAGGTCCGTACCGGTCGCGCCAACGCCAACATTCTGTCCGACATCACCGTTGATTATTACGGTGTTCCCACGCCGGTCACGCAGGTTGCCGCCGTCAAGACCCCCGAGGCTCACATGCTGCTCATCGAGCCGTGGGACAAGGCGCTCATCAACGCTATCGTCAAGGCCATCGGCGCTTCCGATCTGGGCATTACCCCCAACTCCGATGGCACCGTCGTTCGTCTGCCGTTCCCGGCCCCCACTGAGGAGCGCCGTCGCGAACTCGTCAAGGAGTGCCGCGAGTACGCCGAGCAGGCCAAGGTGTCTATCCGTAACATCCGTCGCGACTTTAACAACAAGCTCGAGCGCGATGAGGAGCTCACCGAGGACGATGTCCGTCGCGAGCAGGCCAAGGTCCAGAAGCACACCGATGAGTATGTCGCCAAGGTCGAGGAGCTTCTGAAGGAAAAAGAAGCCGAGGTCATGGAGATCTAAGGTGCAATACGACGAGCATAAACTGGTCGAGTATTTTGCCGACGCCCCTGCGGGCGTCGGTTTTTCCGACCTTGACCTCAATAACATTCCGCACCATATCTCGTGCATCATGGACGGCAACGGTCGTTGGGCCACGTCGCGCGGTCTTGCACGCACTGAGGGCCACAAGGCGGGTATCGTCTCGCTGCGCGAGATCATTACCGCCTGCGTGCGCCTGGGCGTCGACGTGCTTTCTGCCTATGCGTTTTCTACCGAAAACTGGAACCGTCCGCAGCATGAGGTAAACGTCTTGATGCATCTGTTTGCCAAGACTTTCATCGACGAGCTGCCGCTTCTGAAGCGCGAAAACGTGCGTGTTGTCTTTTTGGGTGACATTTCCGCGCTGCCCAAGAAGACCCGCGACGTTTTTGAACGCGGTCTTGCCGAGTGCGCCGATCACACCGGTATGACGCTGGCGCTTGCCGTCAACTACGGCGCGCGTGCCGAGATTACCCGCGCTGTCCGTCAGATTGCACTCGACGCTGCCGCCGGTAAGATCGATCCTGCCGCAATTGATGACGACATGGTGGCTTCCCATCTCTATACCGCCGGCCTTCCCGATCCTGAGCTTGTGATTCGCACCTCTGGTGAGCTGCGCCTTTCGAACTATCTGCTGTGGCAGGTGGCTTATTCCGAATTCTACGTCACCGATACCTATTGGCCTGACTTTGATCGTTGGGGCCTTGTCGACGCCATTTTGGCCTATCAGGGCCGTGACCGTAGGTTTGGTGGACTGAGCAAGACCGAGGAGGCTTAATCGTGTCCGATCGTCCCAAGGCATCTGCTCCCAAGACGCCTGCGCGCAAAGCTGCCGCTGCGGGAGCGCCTGCAGCGAAGAGCGGCACCGGTTCGTGGCTGGCGGGCTTTATTACCCGTGCCGCCGCCGGTATCGTCTACGCCGTTGTCTTTATCCTGTGCCTGGTTTTGGGTATCGTGCCCACGGCCATCTTTGTTTCTGTCATGAGCGGTCTGTGCTGCTATGAGTTTTTCCGTATGACAAGGCTTGATGGCAAGATGGCTAACGAGCGCATGGGTATCGCTGCCGCCGTACTCTTTCCGCTGTCGGCGTTGGGCGATTCGATGTTGCTGAATGCCCTGCTTTTTGCCCTGATGCTCGCTGTGGGCATTTGGTATGTCTGGTCGCCGCGTACCCGCATCTCTGATGTGGCAGTGACGCTCATGGGTCCCATCTACACTGGCTTTATGCTGTCGGCTATCGTGCTGCTGCGCGATGCCGTGCCCGGTTTTGCCGGTGCCCTGCTTTCAGTGGGCGTTTGCGCGTCCCTTTGGGTCTCCGATTCGTTTGCCTACATCGTGGGTAGCCGTATCGGCAAGCACAAGATGGTTCCCAAGATCTCTCCCAAAAAGAGCTGGGAGGGGTTTGCCGGCGGCATCCTGGGCTCGGTTTTGATTTGGCTCATCCTGTGGGCGACGCACTTCTACAAGCTCAGCCTGCCCTATGCGCTGCTGTGCGGCGTGGTCGTGTCCATTCTGGGCGTTATCGGCGACCTTATCGAGTCGCGCATCAAGCGCGGTGTGGGCGTCAAGGATTCCGGCAACCTTATCCCGGGCCACGGCGGAATGCTCGATCGTAGCGATTCGCTTATCTTCGGCTGCATTACCGCGCAGCTGTTGCTGATGATCGGAGGCGTGCTGTAATGTCCTTCCAGACGACGTATGGCCCCGATGGACGCCTTCGCGTTGCCATCCTGGGTTGTACGGGCTCTATCGGCACCCAAGCGCTCGATGTGTGCCGCCAGCATGCCGATCGCCTGCAGGTGACGGCGCTGTCCGTTAACTCCAGTACCTCCGAGCTCGTTGCCGCTGCCCGCGAGTTCTCGGTTCCGGCGGTTGCCGTGGCCGCTGTCGATCATGGCGATGACGCCGTGCTGCAGGAGTTGCCCGAGGGAACGAAGCTCGGCGTTGGCGCGCAGGCGGTTTGCGAGCTCGCGCGTCGCGACGATGTCGACTGCGTGCTTGTCGCTATTGTGGGCGCCGCCGGTCTCGAGGCGAGCCATGCGGCCTTGACCTCGAATAAGCGCCTTGCCCTTGCCAACAAGGAGTCCCTCGTCGTCGGTGGCGACTTGCTTATGCCGTTGGCGCAACCGGGCCAGCTTATTCCAGTCGACTCTGAGCACTCCGCCATTTACCAGTGCTATCTGGGGGAGAACCCGCGCGAGGCTCATTGTATTTGGCTCACCTGCTCGGGCGGTCCGTTCTTTGGCCGCACGCGAGACGAGCTCGATCGCGTGACGCGTGCCGATGCCCTCGCACATCCCACGTGGGCCATGGGTGCCAAGATCACCATTGACTCCGCCACCCTCATGAACAAGGGCCTGGAGCGCATTGAGGCCATGCATCTGTTTAACTGCGACCTCGATTTCATTAACGTGGTCGTGCAGCGTCAGTCCAAGATTCACTCTATGGTTGAGTTCGCCGACGGCTCCGTGATGGCGCATCTCGGTGCATCCGACATGCGTATTCCCATCCAGTTCGCGTTCTCGTATCCCGAGCGTTGGGATACCCCGGCGCCTCGTATCGATTTCCGCGAGCTGGGGCAGCTCACGTTTGATGCTGCCGACATGGATACCTTCCGCTGTCTGGCACTGGCCGAGCGCGCCGGCAAGATGGGTGGCACCATGCCGTGCGTGCTCAATGCCGCCAACGAGGTCGCCGTCGATGCCTTCCTGCACGATGGCTGCAGCTTTACCGATATCGATCGCATTGTGGAATCCTGCATGGACGCCCACGATATGCAGGCGGTCGATTCGTTTGAGCAGCTTCGCGACATCGATGCGTGGGCGCGTGAAAAGGCTGCGCAGGTGCTCGCCGCAACCCGTTCCTAACCCATAAGGATTGCTTTTTCGTTTTATGGATACTGTTCTGAGCGTTCTCTCATCGGTCTTTTGGGGCCTGCTGATGCTTTCCGTCCTCGTGTTTTTGCACGAGGGCGGCCACTTTTTGGCGGCGCGTGCCTGCGGCGTCCGTGTGACCGAGTTCTTTTTGGGTCTGCCGTGCCGCTTTGACATCCATTACACGTCGCGTCGCATTGGAACCAAGTTTGGCGTGACCCCGCTGCTGCTGGGTGGCTACGCTGCCATCTGCGGTATGGATCCGACCGATGTTTCGTGCACCGATCGCGTGCTCGCGGCTATCTATCGTCATGGTCGCGTGACCGTGGCCGACCTTGCTGTCGATCTCGAGCTTTCCGAGGAGGATGTGCTCGAGGCATGCGCCCTTTTGCTGGGCTGGGGCTCCATCGCGCCCTGGTATGAGGAAGGGGAGATGCCCTCGCCGAGCTACTATCCCACCAAATATCAGACGTTGCCGCGAGACACGGCAGGCTATACCACCTTTGATGGTCGCCGTTTCGATCGCGAACATGCGACTGCCGAGGGCGATGTGTGGGAGCTGCCGTGCGGCGAGGCCGAGTTCCTTGCGCAAGAGCGCTCGCACACCTATCTTGGCCAAGGCTTTCTCAAGCGCGCCTTTATGCTGCTCGCGGGCATTATCGTCAATATCTTGACGGGTTTTTTGCTCCTTATGAGCATCTATTCCATTGCGGGTGTCACCGTGCCGATGGATACCAACGTGATCGGTCAGGTTGACGAGGGGTCTATTGCCGCCAAGGCGGGTATCGAGGCCGGTGATGCGATCCTTTCGGTTGACGGTGTCTCATGTTCCACTTGGATGGATGTCTACGATGCCATCGGCAAGGCTGCCGGTAAGGACGATATCGCCATCGAGTACGAGCGTGACGGCAAGCAGCATTCGACCACGGTTGCGCTCAAAGAGGACGAGCGTCTAGGTGTGTATGCCTCTACGCAGGTGGTCCGTTTAGACCCCATCACGTCGGCTCGCCTGTCGTTCTCCTATGTCGTGCAGACAGCGGATGGCGTGATGCGCCTGCTCCAGCCGCAGCATACGATGGAGATTCTCGATCAGTCTTCTTCGATCGTGGGTATTAGCGTTATGTCCTCACAGGCCGCTGCTGCCGGCCCTGCCACGTTCCTTTCGTTTGCCGCCCTCATTTCGTTCTCGCTTGGCTTTATGAACCTGCTGCCCATCCCGCCACTCGATGGCGGCAAGCTAGTCATCGAGATCATTCAAAAGATTGCGGGCCGCGAGCTTCCGCTCAAGGTCCAGACGATTGTGAGCTATGTGGGCATCGCGCTCTTTGCGCTGCTGTTTGTCTATATGCTTCGTTCCGACATCCTTCGATTTATTCTGTAGGGGAGTGTTTGGATTGTCTTTATCCCATCCTTTGCCTCGCGAGCTGACGCGCCCCGTGCATGTGGGCGGCGTGCAGATCGGTGGCGGCGCGCCGGTGGTGGTTCAGTCTATGACCTGCACCGATACCGCTGATGCCCAGGCAACGCTTGCGCAAGTGTGCGCGTTGGCGCAGGCTGGCTGCGATATCGTGCGTGTGAGCGTGCCTACCGAGGCCGCGCTTGAGGGTTTCCGCACCATCTGTGCCGAGTCTCCGGTGCCGATTGTCGCTGATATCCACTTTAACCATAAGCTCGCCATTGGTGCCGTTGAGGCCGGTGCCGCCAAGCTCCGCATCAATCCCGGCAACATTGGCGATTGGGCCAAGGTCGATGCCGTGATCGATGCCGCGGGCGCTGCTGGGTGCGCGATTCGCATTGGCGTGAACGCGGGCTCGCTTGAGCAGGATATCGCCGAGCGCGAAGACCTCACGCAGCCCGAGAAGCTCGTGATGTCTAGCGAGCGCTTTGTGCGGCACTTTGAGGACCGCGGCTTTAAGAACATTGTGCTTTCGGCCAAGGCCCATAGCGTGCAAACGACGCTCGATACCTATCGAGCCCTGTCGCGTGAGATTCCACACGTTCCGCTTCACCTGGGCGTGACGGAGGCGGGGACCAAGCTTCAGGGCACCATCAAGAGCTCTGTAGGCTTGGGTATCTTGCTTTCCGAAGGCATCGGCGACACCATGCGTGTGTCGCTCACGGCCGATCCGGTTGAGGAGCCGCCTGTCGCCTGGGGAATTTTGCAGTCGCTGGGCCTGCGTCGCCGTGGTCCCGAGATTGTCTCGTGCCCCACGTGCGCCCGCTGCCAGGTTAACCTCATTCCCATCGCCGAGGAGGTCACCGAGCGGCTTATGAACTACTCCGCGCCGCTTTCGATTGCCGTCATGGGATGTGCCGTAAATGGCCCCGGTGAGGCTTCTGATGCCGACCTAGGCGTTGCTTGCGGACGTGGTCAGGCCTTGCTCTTTTCGCATGGCCAGATCATTGGTAAAGTAGCTGAGGACCAAATTGTCGACGCGCTTATGGCAGAGGTCGACAAGCTTATTGAGGAGAAATAAATGACCCGAGCAATGTATATGTCTAAGCTCTATGCGCCGACGCTTAAAGAGGATCCGGCGGACGCTGAGCTCGCCAGCCACCGCCTGCTGCTCCGTGCCGGCATGATCCGCAAGGAGGCCGCCGGTCTGTATTCCTACCTGCCGCTCGCATGGCGCTCGATTCGCAAGATTGAGAACATCGTGCGCGACGAGATGGACGCCGCCGGCGCCCAGGAGCTTATGATGCCTATCATGGTCGATGCCGAGTTGTGGCGTGAGTCCGGCCGTATCGATGCCTATGGCAAGGAGCTTGTGCGCTTTGACGACCGTCATGGTCGCGAGTTCGTGCTGGGCCCCACGCACGAGGAGACCGTCACGGCCCTGGTGCGCAACGAGCTGCGCTCCTATAAGCAGCTGCCAGTGAACCTCTATCACATCCAGGATAAGTTCCGCGACGAGTTCCGTCCCCGTTTTGGCCTGATGCGCGGTCGCGAGTTCATCATGAAGGATGCCTACAGCTTCTCCGCCACGCAGGAGAGCTTGCAGGAGGAGTATGACAAGATGAAGCAGGCCTACGCTAACATTTGCGAGCGCTGCTACATCAAGGCCTTGCCCGTCGTCGCCGACTCCGGCGAGATCGGTGGCGATACCTCCGTCGAGTACATGGCTTTGGCCGACGCCGGCGAGGCTTCTCTCGTCTATTGCGATGACTGCGGTTTTGCCGCCGATGATGAGGCTGCAAGCACCAAGGTCGTCGTGACCGAGGGCCCCGGCGACGGTACGCTTACCAAGGTCGAGACTCCGGGCATGGGCACCATTGAGGCCGTTGCTAAGTTCTTTGGGTTCCCCGAGAACGGCACGCGCAAGTCCCTGGCGTTGATCGATGCCGAGGGCAAGCCCGTCGTGGCCATCGTCCCGGGCGATCATGAGCTCAACGACTGCAAGGCCGAGCATGTCTTTGGCAAGGGTTATCGCATGATGACGGACGAGGAGCTCCAGACCTACGGTCTGCACAAGGGCTTTATCGGACCGGTTAACTTGCCCGAGGGCATCCGTCTGGTGTGCGACGAGAGCCTGCGCGAGTCCAAGCAGTGGGCCTGCGGTGCCAACGAGGTCGATTATCACTTTACCGGTGCCTGCCCCGAGCGCGACTTTACCGTCGATGAGTGGGCAGATCTGGTCACCGTCGTTGCCGGCGATCCCTGCCCGCACTGCGGCAAGCCGCTCTCTGCTGCTCGCGGCATCGAGGTCTCGCAGGTCTTCCAGCTGGGTACCAAGTATTCCGAGGCCATGGGCGCCACCTTTATGGACGAGGACGGCAAGGAGAAGCCGCTTATCATGGGTTGCTACGGCGTGGGCGTGTCCCGCTCGCTTGCTGCCGTCGTGGAGCAGCACAACGACGAGCACGGTATCGTCTGGCCGGTTTCCGTTGCCCCGTACGAGGTCGCTGTGATTCCGCTCGATCCCAAGAAGGAGGAGTGCGCAACCGTCTGCGACCAAATCGTCGAGGGCTTGTGCGCCGAGGGTATCGAGGTCGTCGTCGACGACCGCGACGAGCGTCCCGGCTTTAAGTTTGCCGATAACGACCTTATGGGATTCCCGTATCAGGTGGTGCTTGGCAAGCGTGGCCTTAAGAATGGCACCGTTGAGCTCAAGGACCGTGCCACGGGCGAGCGCGAGGACGTGGCGATTGACGAGGTCGTCGCCAAGGTTGCCGAGCTTGTTAAGGCGGCCCGCCGTTAATCGACGTTTCTGCTATTAGATGTAATTGCGGGACTGCTCCGTATCTCTCTTAGGAAGAGATGCGGAGCAGTCTATTTTGTTGCGTGAATAAACTCGATGGGTAAAGGAAAACCCCACAGCCCATATGAGCTGCGGGGTTTTCTTGTGCCTCCGATGCGAAATAAATCGCTCAGATATTACTGATAATCGACGACGTCGATCCAGTTCTTCAGGAACTCATCGTTCACGTTGCGCTTACGAGCGAGCTCGGAAGCGGCGACGATGCTCGTCCACTGACGCACGACCTGCATAGGCATGTCGGCGCGGTCGCAGTAGAGCTCCAGGTAGGCCTCGGCCTGGTCCTTGCTGTTGAGCGCAAAGAGCAGGTAGGTGGTGGCAACGTCGGCAGCAGGGGAGCCCTGGGTGGCGTGTGCCCAGTCGCAGACGTACAGCTGGCCATCGTCGCCGACGATGACGTTGGAGGGGTTGAAGTCGCCGTGGCAGACCTTGAACTCCTTGGTCATGCCGTCCAGACGCTCCTGAAGGTTGTAGCGCGTGGTGGCATTGAGCTGATCGAGGCTGTCGATCATGCGGGCGAACTTATCGCGCTGACGGTTGAGCAGCGGGGAGGTGTAGCCGTGGATCTCGATCTGGAGGTCGACGAACATCTCGAGGTACTCACCAAAGCGCTGGGGCTCGGCAGTCATCTTCTCGGCAAGGGTGGTGCCCGGAACCTTCTCGGTCACGAGCGCCCAGCCGTTGGCGTTCTCGAGCTGAGAAACCTCGAGAGCCTTGGGGCTGCGGATGCCGCACTCATTGATGCGGGCAAGATTCAAAGCCTCGTTGAACACGTCGGAGACAGGCTTGGTCTCGTTAAAGACCTTGACGATCTTGTCGCCCAGGTCGTAAACGACCTTGTTGCCACGGCGGACGAGCTCGGTCTTGGAATCGGGTAGCAGCATGGTTGCATCCTTTCAACGATGCGATAGAAGCGACGGCGGGGGTGTGTGAAACACCCGTGCACCCCCGCCGTTAAAAACCGTGCTAAAACTAGCAGACGGCGTAGTCCTGAGGCTCGCGGCCGTAGTAGGCGTCCAGGTAGAGCTCCTTGATCTCGCTCATGAGCGGGTAGCGCGGGTTAGCGCCGGTGCACTGGTCGTTGAATGCCTGCTCGGTCATCTCGTCGAGGGTGTCGAGGAAGTACTGCTCGTCAACACCGTAGTCGGCGATGGTCTTCTTGACGCCGATGAAGTCCTTGAGCTCCTCGAGCTTCGTGATGAAGTTCTCGAAGACTTCCTTGTCGTCCTTGCCCTCGATACCGCAGTACTTGGCCATCTCGGCGTAGTTGTGCAGCGCGTTGGGGTAAGGATACTGGGAGAAGGTACCCATCTTGACGGGGGCCTCGGCGGCGTTGTAGCGCATGACGCGGGTCAGGATGACGGCGTTTGCGAGGCCGTGGGGCAGGTGATGGAATGCGCCGAGCTTGTGGGCCATGGAGTGGTTGAGGCCCAGGAAGGCGTTGGCGAAGGCCATACCGGCCATGCAGGAGGCGTTGTGCATCTCCTCGCGGGCATGCGGGTCCTTGGCGCCGTTCGTGAAGCTGGAGGGCAGGTTCTCAAAGACGAGCTTAGCAGCGCGCTCGGAAAGGCCCTTGGTGTAGTCGGAAGCCATGATGGAGACGTAGGACTCGATGGCGTGGGTCATGACGTCGATGCCGGAGGCAGCGGTCAGGCCGCGCGGGGCGGTCATGCAGTTGTCGGCGTCGACGATAGCCATGTTGGGGAGCAGCGCGTAGTCGGCGAGCGGCCACTTGATGCCGGTCTCCTTGTCGGTGATGATGGCGAACGGCGTGCACTCGGAGCCGGTACCCGAGGAGGTCGGGACGGCGACGAAGTAGGCCTTCTTGCCCATCTCGGGGAAGGTGAAGATGCGCTTGCGGATGTCCATGAAGTCCATGGCCATGTCCTCAAACTTGCACTCGGGGTGCTCGTACATCATCCACATGATCTTGCCGGCGTCCATAGCGGAGCCACCGCCGACGGCGATGATGACGTCCGGCTCAAAGAGAGCCATCTGCTTGGCACCACGACGTGCGCACTGCAGCGACGGATCGGGCTCGACGTCGTAGAAGCAGTCGTGGGCGATGCCCATCTCGTCGAGCTTGGCCTCGATGGCGCGGGTGTTGCCATTCTTGAAGAGGAACTGGTCGGTGACGATGAAGGCGCGCTTCTTGCCCATGACGTTGCCCAGCTCGTCGAGGGCGACGGGCGTGGAACCCTTCTTGAAGTAGACCTTCTCGGGAGCGCGGAACCACAGCATGTTCTCACGGCGCTCGGCCACAGTCTTAACGTTGATCAAGTGCTTCACCCCAACGTTCTCGGAGACGGAGTTGCCGCCCCAGGAGCCGCAGCCCAGGGTCAGAGACGGCTTCATGCCAAAGTTGTACAGGTCACCGATGCCGCCGTGCGAAGACGGGGTGTTGATGACGATACGGCAGGCCTTCATGACGTGCTCGAACAGGCTGATCTTCTCGGCCTGGGCGGGGTGCACGTACAGAGAGGCGGTGTGGCCCGGGCCACCGGCGAGCACCAGGTGCTCGGCCTTGTCGACGGCCTCCTGGAAGTCCTTGGCGTGGTACATGGCCAGGACCGGGGAGAGCTTCTCGTGGGAGAACTCCTCCTTGGCGGGGTCGGTGGAGGTGACCTCGGCGATCAGGATCTTGGTCTTGGCGGGAACCTCGATGCCGGCGAGCTCGGCGATCTTGGCGGCAGCCATGCCGGGGATGCGGTGGTCGAGAGCGCCGTTCTTGAACATGGCGGCACGCAGGGCCTCCATCTCGGCACCCTGCTTGACGAAGTAGCAGCCGCGCTTCTGGAACTCGGCTTTGACCTGGTCATAGATGGTGTCGATGACGGTCACGGACTGCTCGGAAGCGCAGATCATGCCGTTGTCGAAGGTCTTGGAGTGGATGATGGAGTTGACGGCGAGCAGCACGTCGGCGGTGTCGTCGATGATGACCGGGGTGTTACCGGCGCCAACGCCCAGGGCGGGCTTGCCCGAGGAGTAGGCGGCCTTGACCATGCCCGGGCCACCGGTGGCGAGGATGATGTCGACGTCACGCATGACCATGTTGGTCAGCTCGATGGAGGGGACATCGACCCAGCCGATGATGCCCTCGGGGGCGCCGGCCTTGACGGCGGCGTCAAGCACGAGCTTGGCGGCGGCGATGGTGCACTTGGCGGCTGCCGGGTGCGGGGAGATGATGATGCCGTTGCGGGTCTTCAGGCTGATCAGCGTCTTGAAGATCGCGGTGGAGGTGGGGTTGGTCGTCGGGATGACGGCGCCCACGATGCCGATGGGCTCGGCGATCTTGGTGATGCCGTAAGCCTCGTCGCGCTCCAGAACGCCACAGGTCTTGGTGTTCTTGTAAGCGTTGTAGATGTACTCTGCGGCGTAGTGGTTCTTGATGACCTTGTCCTCAAGAACGCCGCGGCCGGTCTCCTCGATGGCCATCTTCGCCAACGGGATACGAGCCTTGTTGGCGGCCATGGCGGCCTCATAGAAGATCTTGTCGACCTGCTCCTGCGTGTACGTAGCAAAAAGCGCCTGGGCCTCTCGCATCTGAGCGAGCTTAGCCTCAAGCGCCTCTACGTTGTCCACAATTGCGGGAGTAGTGTTTTCCGGTGACTTTTTCACCATTTGTGTCTCCTTGCGATCGGAGATTTACCCTACGTCTTGCATGATAGCAATAAATAATTCGGTAAACGGTAAGATTCCCGTAAAAGGCATACTAAAACGTTTCAATCAAATGAACCGTTTCAACTTAATCCATCAGCCCAATGCATCGCCCCGCTCATTGGGGACAGACTTACATGAGTGCTTTCACTCATTTGTGACAGACATGGATTTGTCATTTTGCCGTTTTGGGCCTGTTTTTGGCGCAGATTGGATATAAATAGGTCACAGGCTCAGCATTTCGCGTTCCTTCTCTCCTTTTAGGTGTTGCCTGTACGGCTTTGAAAGGAGAGACCATGCCCCGATGCGCCCGCGAAATATCGCTCACCGGCTATTACCACGTCTTTGACCGCGGCAACTCCAAACAGATCATTTTTGAAGATGATTCCGACCGCTATCGTTTCTTATCGGACATCTCAGACAGGTTTGCGTGCCATGACGTGGCGGTGTTGGCCTGGTGCCTTATGGATAATCACTTCCATTTGATGGTTGATGACCCATATGACAACCTTTCAAAGGCAATGCAGTGCGCGCTGACGGCCTATGCCAAGTATTTCAATGGAAAAACGGGAAGAACGGGTCACCTGTTTGATAATCGCTATTCGCGGATCGCGGTCGAGTCGGACACGCAGGCGGTGCAGTTGCTCGATTATATCCATCTCAATCCTGTGAAAGGTGTGCTCGACTCGCTCGATGCCTACCGCTGGTCAAGCTACAAGGCATACCAGCTGGGATACGATCCCTTTGATATCTGTGACGCGGCCCCTATGCTCGATATTGTCGGAGGCTCTCGTTGCTATTGCGAGCATCTCGAGGAAGTTGCCGGGCGCATCTGGTCAGTGGAGATTCTTCCGCGCCGACGGATCCCCGATGAGGACGCCCTTTCCGTTGCGCGCGAAGTTTTGCCGAGCATTGATCCTGCGCTGCTCAAGGCCCTGCCACGCCCCGAACGCGATGCCTGTCTGCTAAGGCTCAGGCGGGCCCATCTTACGGTCAAGCAAATTGCCCGTATCACCGGTATCGGCGCTACAAGCGTAACCAAGGCCACCACAGGCTGGAACGAGGCGGCCTGAGGTATGGATTGGGGCCGATCGATGCACTGTGAGCTTAGGAAAGCATTCATCTAAGTCTGTCCCCAATGCGTGAAAACACTCATGTAAGTCTGTCCCCAATGAGTGCAAAAAGGCGCCCTCCGTGGGGGAGGACGCCTTTGGTAAGTTCTATATGAACGCGAGGTCTTTGACCCGGAGAGTCCGAGGTACTTGTTGGTAAGACCTTATTTAGGAGCGCGCAACCTTGCCGGACTTGAGGCAGGTGGAGCAAACGTTCATCTTGCGACGGTGACCATCGACGACGACGTAAACGCGCTGGATGTTGGGGCGGAACTTACGGTTGGTGACGCGGTGAGAGTGGCTGATGGAGCGACCGGCAACGGGGTGCTTACCGCAAACTTCGCAAACTTTGGACATAACTGACCCTCCTTGGGCGACAAACGAACATGTCGCGTTAACAAACAAGCCTGAACTATAGCACAGAAGCAGCTCCCTGTGCGTAATCTACACAGAGATATTCCTCTTTTGGCGATAGTGCTCACGCCACGGCCCTGGACGTAGATCCGATTTGCGTGCAGCAGAGGGGATTATGCCAGCTCGTGCGTGCGTTTTCAAGCTCGTCCCACAAATATATATAGGTTTATGGAGCATTGGGCTCCGTTTACGGATTGTTCTGTATTTATGCTCGCAATTAAGCTCGAGGTTGGCTACACTATCCCTTGACCATTAAAGGGGTACGAGATACCCACATGGAATTACATAGCTGCCAAAGAGCAGCCCTTCCTGTGGGTGTCTGGTCCGCTTTAAGCGGTCGGGCATCTATTTTTTTGACTGTGTCAGCAGTCAAGACATGTGAGGAAGGAGATCGATGGGCACGACTTCCCCCAAGGCGGTCATCATGGACGAGACCGCCGTCAATCGAGCGATGACCCGCATCGCGCACGAGATTCTCGAGCGCAACGAGGGCTGTGAAGACCTCGCTCTGGTCGGCATCGTCACGCGCGGCGACCTTCTGGCAAAGAAGCTCGCCGAGGAGATCAAGGAGATCGAGGGCGTCGACGTTCCTCTCGGCAGCCTGGACATCAGCTTCTACCGCGATGACTATGCGACCAATTTCGCTCCCGCGATCCACGCTACCAACATTCCCTTCAGCGTCGACGGCAAGCGCGTCGTGCTGGTGGACGACATCCTGTATACGGGCCGTACTATCCGCGCCGCTCTGGATGCCGTCATGGACCTGGGCCGTCCGAGCCGCATCGAGCTGGCAGTTCTCGTTGACCGCGGTCACCGTGAGCTCCCCATCTCGCCGGACTTTGTCGGTAAGAACGTTCCCTCGTCGCATGAGGAGAACGTGCACCTATATATGAAGGAAGTCGACGGCCACACCGCCGTCGAGATTAACGACGTCGCGCCGGGTTCCCACGTGGGCTCCGCGCCGCTGGGAGGTGAGTAGTACCGTGGCGTTCAACCATAAGCACCTGATCGACATTACCGAGTACTCCGAAGAGGACATCAAGCTCATCCTCGAGACCGCCAAGGCGTTCTCCGAGGTCAACGAGCGTGCGATCAAGAAGGTCCCCACGCTCAAGGGCAAGACCATCGTCAACATGTTCAACGAGCCCTCGACGCGCACCCGCAGCTCCTTCGAGCTCGCCGAGAAGCGCCTTTCGGCCGACAGCCTCAACTTTGGCGGCTCCTCGACCTCCACGGTCAAGGGCGAGAGCCTCGTCGACACCGTCGAGACCCTCAACGCCTACAAGATTGATTGCATCGTCGTTCGCGATAAGCACGCCGGTGCTCCCTACATCGTCACGCAGAACTCGCCCGCGAGCGTTATCTGCGCCGGCGACGGCAAGCACAACCATCCTACGCAGGCCCTGCTCGACCTGTACACCATCTGGGAGCACAAGGGTGACTTCCACGGTCTGAAGGTCGCTGTCGTCGGCGATATCGCGCACTCCCGTGTCTGCGGCTCGCTGATCCCCGCCCTTAAGATCATGGGCTGCGAGACCTACGCTGTCGCCCCCGGCACGCTGCTGCCGCCGGCGCCCGAGGTTCTGGGTTGCGACCACGTGACGAGCGACCTCGATTCCGTCCTGCCCGAGCTGGACGTCGTCTACATGCTGCGCGTGCAGCAGGAGCGCCTTGAGGGCGCTCCGTTCCCCACGATTCGCGAGTATCACAAGCTCTTCGGCCTGACCAAGGACCGCGAGAAGCTCATGAAGCCCGATGCGATCATCTGCCACCCGGGCCCCATCAACCGCGGCGTCGAGTTCGACTCCTATATGGCCGACCACCCGCAACGCTCCGTCATCCTGGAGCAGGTCTACGCCGGTATCTGCGTGCGTATGGCTATCCTGTATCTGCTGCTTGGAGGTGCCGATAATGGCCTTGCTTCTTAAGAATGCCCACGTCGTCGACCCGTCTGTCGAGCTTGACGGTGTCGTTGACGTCCTGATTGACGGCGACAAGATCGCCGAGGTCGGCGAGAACCTCGCCGCCGAGGGAGCCGAGGTCCGCGACCTTTCCGGCAAGTATCTCGTCCCCGGCCTGGTGGATATGCACGTGCATCTGCGCGAGCCTGGCTACGAGGTCAAAGAGGACATCGAGAGCGGCACCCGCGCTGCTGCCAAGGGCGGCTTCACCGGCGTGTGCGCCATGCCCAACACCGATCCCGTCACCGATAACGGCACCGTCGTGGAGTTCGTCAAGTCCCGCGCTGCCGAGGTCGGCCACTGCCGCGTCTATCCGTCGGGCGCCATGACCCGCGGTCTTAAGGGCGAGGCCATGTCCGAGATGGGCGATATGGTCGCCCACGGTGCCGTCGCCTTCACTGACGATGGTCGCGGCGTGCAGGGCGCGGGCATGCTCCGTCGCTGCATGGACTACGGCAAGATGTTCGGCAAGGTCTTTATGAGCCACTGCCAGGACGAGGATCTGGTCGGCCACGGCCAGATCAACGAGGGCAAGGTCTCGACCCGTCTGGCCCTCGAGGGTTGGCCGGCCGCCGGCGAGGAGCTTCAGATTGCCCGCGACATCGAGATTGCCAAGCTGACCGGTGCCAAGCTGCACATCCAGCACATCTCCACCGCTCATGGCCTGGAGCTCGTGCGTGCCGGTAAGGCTGCCGGTGTCCAGGTGACCTGCGAGGCCACCCCGCACCACATGTTCCTGACCGAGAACGACCTGGACGAGACCTACAACACCTCGCTCAAGGTCAATCCGCCGCTGCGCACCGACGAGGATGCCGAGGCCATCCGTCAGGGTGTCATCGACGGTACCGTCGACGCTATCGTTACCGACCACGCTCCCCACACCCCGTGGGAGAAGGCCCGCGAGTTCGAGCTCGCGCCCTTTGGAATGATTGGCCTCGAGACTTCGCTGTCGCTCGTGCTCACTGAGCTGGTCAATACGGGCAAGATGAGCGTGAGCCGCATGGTCGAGCTCATGGCCATCAAGCCGCGTGAGATTCTGGGCCTCGATCAGGTTCAGGTCAAGGCGGGCTCTGTCGCCGACCTGACCGTGTTCGATCCCACCGCAACCTGGACGGTCGGCGAGGACGGTTACGAGTCGCGTGCCGAGAACTCCGGTTTTGCCGGCCGCACGCTCACCGGTCGTGCCACCGATGTGTTTGTTGGCGGCAAGCAGACGCTCGCCGACGGCTGCATCTGCTAGCATAGCCTTATCGATTTTGTGCGCGGTGCCCTTGCGGTGCCGCGCTTTCTGTTCGCCTGAACCATGCAACCGCATGGGGGATTGGAGCGTCTATGCCCACACCTTCCACTGCACGCATGCACGACTTTGAGGTCGTATCGAACCAGGAGATCGCCGACAGCATCTTCTCGCTCGTTATTTCGGCCCCCAAGCTTGCAAGTGCGCTCAAGCCCGGTCAGTTTGTGAACATTGCCGTGCCCGGCGATGCGTCCTCGCTGCTTCGCGTGCCCCTGAGCTTCTATCGCGCCGACGCCCAGGCCGGTACCGTCGAGCTGTGGTACGCCGTCGTGGGCGACGACACCCGTCGTCTGTCGCAGATGGCCCCCGGTTCCACCTCTAATCTGCTGGGCCCTGGCGGCCACGGCTGGCTTGTGCCCGAGGGCACCAGGAAGGCGCTGCTCGTGGCGGGCGGCATCGGTGTTCCGCCCGTGCTGTGCCTTGCCGGCAAGCTTGCCGAGCAGGGTGTTGATGTGGACGTGTGCCTGGGCTTTGGCACCGCTTCCAAAGTCGTGGGTGTCGATGAGTTCCGTGCGCTGGGCGCCACGGTTAACGTGTGCACCGACGACGGTTCGCTCGGCACGCACGGTTTTTGCACCGATCCGGCAGCCGAGCTGCTTGGAGAGGGCGGCTACGACTACGTCGCCAGCTGCGGCCCCGCCGTCATGATGAAGAAGGTCGCCGCCGCTGCCGCCGAGGCCGGTGTGTACTGCGAGGTGTCGCTCGAGCGCATGATGAGCTGTGGCTTTGGCGCCTGCAACACCTGCAATGTCGAGACGGTCGACGGTATGAAGGGTGCTTGTATGTGCGGCCCCGTGTTCGATGCTTCCAAGGTGGTGGTCTTCTAGTGGGTACCGTGAACATGGCCGTCGATTTCGGCGGCGTCAAGATGCAGAACCCCATTAACACCGCAGCCGGTACCTTTGGCTACGGTTGGCAGTTCCAGAACTTCTTTGATGTTTCCCAGCTGGGCGCCATCACCACCAAGGGTTGCGCTGCCGAGCCCTGGCCCGGCAATCCCGCGCCCCGCATGGCCGAAATTCCCGGCGGTATGATCAACTCCGTGGGTCTTCAGAACCCCGGCGTGGCCGCCTTTGCCCGTGAGTCCGGCCCGTGGCTCGAGCAGCTGTCCAAGGACGGTTGCCAGGTCATTTGCCAGGTTGCCGGGCACTCCGTTGACGAGTTTGTCCGCGCACTCGAGATGTATGTCGAGCTGTGCCCCTGGGCTGCCGGCTACGAGATCAACGTGAGCTGCCCTAATATTGCCGCGGGCGGTGCCGCCATGGGCTCCACGCCCGAGGGCGCCTCTTCCGTTATGGCTGCCTGCCGCAAGGTGACCGATAAGCCGCTGTTCGTAAAGATGGCTCCGGTCAACGTTGCCGAGATTGCCAAGGCTCTCGAGGCCGCCGGCGCCGACGGCCTTTCGGTCATCAACTCCATCCAGGGCATGGCCATCGACGTTCATACCCGCAAGTCCCGCGTGGCCAAGCCCAAGGGCGGCCTTTCGGGCCCGCTGTGCCACCACATCGCCGTGCGCATGGTCTGGGAGGTTGCCCAGGCCGTCGATATCCCCATCAACGGTGTCGGCGGTGTCATGACCGGCGAGGATGCGGCTGAGTTTATCCTGGCCGGCGCCACCTGCGTGTCGGTCGGCATGGCCAACTTCGTCGATCCGTGTGCTTCGCTTAAGATCGCGCATGAGCTCGAGGCCTGGGCCGAGTCCCAGGGCGTGAAGGACATCAACGAGCTGGTAGGTGCTTTCGAATGCTAGAGAATGATGCCCGCGACCGTGTTATCGTCGCCCTCGACTGCGACCGTGAGCGCGCGCTCGAGCTCGCCCACGAGCTTTCGGGTCATGCTGCCTGGCTCAAGGTCGGCATGACGCTCTATTACGCTGAGGGTCCCCAGATCGTCAAGACGTTCAAGGACCTGGGCTTTAAGGTCTTCCTTGACCTCAAGTTCCATGATATTCCGCATCAGGTTCGCGGTGCCGCCCGCTCGGCCTCGCTTGCCGGTGCTGATCTGCTTTCGGTTCACGGCTTGGGTTCGGGCGCCATGCTCGCTGCCTGCCGCGAGGGTGCCGAGGAGGCGCGTGAGGACCGCGCCAAACTCGTCGCCATCACCGTGCTCACGAGCATGAATCAGGATGCCTTGAGCGAGATCGGCGTCGAGTCGCCCGTGGCCGAGGAGGCCGCCCGCTTGGCAAAGCTTGCTCAGGCCAACGGCATCGATGGCATCGTGTGCTCACCGATGGAGGCTCACGACATGCGTGAGCTGCTGGGTCCTGATGCCCTGATCGTGACTCCGGGTGTGCGTCCGGTGGGTGCCGCCCTTGGTGACCAGTCCCGCGTGGCGACGCCTTCCCAGGCCATCGAGCGTGGCGCAAGCCACATTGTGGTGGGCCGTCCCATCACCGGTGCCGACGATCCGGTTGCCGCCTTTGACGCCATCGTCGCCGAGCTGGTCGAAAACGTCGCGTAAAAGATTCCCCTAAGTCACCACTTTTGGGTCTCAATAGCACAAAATAGCCCCTGTGCCTGCGTAAACTTTCCCATCCTTTGTGTGGAATCGCAGGTCAGGGGCTTAACTTTGGGCGCAGTATATTGCACTTTTTGCGGGTATCGTCTAACCTATGGAGCCGCGATTAGGCATTTTGTACGTTCTACGTGCTAAAATGCCAATTATTGAATCAGATATAACCCAACTATTTGGAGGTACGAATGGCACTCCCTCAGCTTACCGACGAGCAGCGCAAGCAGGCTCTTGAGAAGGCTGCTGCCGCACGTCACGCCCGCGCTGAGCTTCGCGAGCAGATCAAGAAGGGCGAGAAGTCCCTCGAGTCCGTGCTCAACTCCGATGACCCCATCGCTTCCCGCATGAAGGTTTCCACCCTCATCGAGTCTCTCCCCGGTTATGGCAAGGCCAAGGCCGCCAAGATCATGGAGGAGCTCGGTATCTCCGCTACTCGTCGCGTCCAGGGCCTCGGTGTCCGTCAGCGCGAGCAGCTCCTCGAGCAGCTGACCAAATAAGTGAGCGCTCAGGATTCCAAGCTCTTTGTGATTTCTGGACCGTCAGGCGCAGGCAAGGGTACGCTCGTCACTCGTGTGCGCGAGCGCCGCTCGAACCTGGGCCTGACGGTTTCGGCTACCACGCGAGCACCACGCAAAGGTGAGGTCGACGGCGTCAACTACTTTTTTCTGACGCGCGAGGAGTTCGACCGCCGCGTGGCAAACGGTGAGTTTGTTGAGTGGGCCGAGGTCCACGGTAACTGCTACGGCACGTTGGTGAGCGAGGTCACATCCAAGCTCGCCTCTGGCGCATCTCTGATTTTGGAGATCGATGTCCAGGGCGCCCTGCAGGTGAAGGAGCGCTTCCCCGAGGCCGTGCTGATCTTTATCAAGCCGCCTTCGCTTGAGGTACTCCGCGAGCGTCTAGTCGGTCGCGGTACCGAGACGCCCGAGACGATTGAGCTGCGTATGGCAAACGCCGCCGATGAGCTTGCCCTTGCCGACCGCTACGACGACGTCGTGGTTAATGACGATCTCGACCGCGCGACCGATGAGCTCGTTCGCGTTCTCGATATGCATGAAAGGATCTGAGGTCCGTGTCCGTTGTAAAGCCTTGCATTGACGATCTTCTGGAGAAGACCGATCACAACCGCTTCCTGCTCGCTTCGCTTGCCTCCAAGCGCGCCTGCGACATCAATAGCATGCTGCGTGGCCAGCACAACCGCGTGCTTGCCGTCCAGGATGTCGATGACATCACCATCGGACTTTCCGGTGCCGATACCATCTCGATGGCTATGGACGAGATTGTCGACGGCGACATCTCCTACGATGAGGCCCGTTACGAGAAGGCGCTCGGCCACAAGGTTGCTGAAGCCTAAATGGCGGCTCGCGTCTGCCTAGTCCACTATCACGAGGTTGGGCTGAAGGGCAAGAACCGCGCACATTTTGAGCATATCCTCATGGATAACATCAAGGCGGCCTTGGCCGCCTTTTCCGTGAACGCCGTGTCTCGAATTTCCGGTTATATCCTCGTGACCTTTAACGAGCATCAGGCCGACGAGGCGGCGCGTGTCATCCGCACCGTCCCCGGCGTTGCCCGTGTGTCTTTGGCGTATCACACCAACCGCGACCCGCAGGAGTACTGCGCCGCTGCTGTGAAGGCGCTGCGCGAGTTTGGTTCCTTCGATTCGTTTAAGGTGCACGCCAAGCGCTCCAATACTGACTATGAGCTCACCTCGATCGATATCAATCGACAGGTTGGCGAGGTGCTGTGTGAGGCGTTTCCCGATAAAAAGGTCCAGATGCACGACCCCGACGCGATGGTGCACGTTCTGGTGGTTCAGGGTAGTGTCTACGTGTATGCGCGCTCCGAGCGCGGCGTTGGCGGCCTTCCGGTGGGTTCTGCCGGCAAGGTCGTGACGCTGCTGTCGTCGGGTATCGATTCTCCGGTGGCGACTTGGATGCTCGCGCGTCGCGGCGCGGTCTGCGTGCCGGTGCATTTCTCCGGTCGTCCGCAGACGCCCGATACGAGCGAGTATTTGGTGCAGGACATCATCCGTGCGCTTGAGCCGGGTGTCCAGATCGGCCGCCTGTACGTGGTGCCGTTTGGCGACTGTCAGCGTGAGATTTCGGTCACCTGTCCCAGCAATCTGCGCGTGATCATGTATCGCCGCATTATGTATTCGGTTGCCGAGCGCATTGCGCACATCGAGGGCGCCAAGGCCATCGTTACGGGCGAATCGCTTGGGCAGGTTGCCTCCCAAACGCTTGAAAACATCATGGCCGTCAACGAGGCCGTGAAGATCCCCGTGTTCCGCCCTCTCATCGGTTCGGACAAGCAGGAGATCATCGCGCGCGCCGAGGAGATCGGTACGTTCGATATCTCGACTGAGGCCGCTCCCGACTGCTGCACGCTATTTATGCCGCGCCGTCCCGAGACGCACGCTAAACTCGATGCTGTGCATGAGGCCTGGGAGTTGTTCGATCACGAGGAGATGATCGAGCGCCTGCTCAAGCAGACCGAGTACATCGACTTCGAGAGCAACACGTATAAGGCCCCTAAGACCTTAAAACGCAAACATTCGGAGCTTGCTCCGCGTGAGATTTACCAAGATCACGAGTAAATTTGTGCATAGACCGACGATGCGCCTGCATCGTCGGTTTTTTGCTATCTGGGCATTTTGCGGCTAAGTGTCCATTTGCTGACGTGTGCCTGAATAAATGGACAGATTTGTGCAAGGTTTTGGTTGGTTTTTGGTTTGACCGCTAAAACCGGTTTTGGAGCGTGGCTGTTGCGGAGCTCCTTTCCTGACACGATGGTGTTGGGAGGTTTTGCTATGGCGCAGCGCGAACAACACGAACGAGTCAAACGGATGGACCGCTTGGCGGACAAGCTGTTCGGTCATAAGGCAGTGGTGATGGCGATACTGGTCGTCATTGCGATGGCGAGTGGACTGGCGATGGCGAACCTTGGCGGCGGTGCCGGTGGCGTGTCGTTTGAGCGCACTGACGGTTCGGGCTCGTTGGTGGAGTCGGGATCCGGTGATGCCTCGAGCGGAAAGACATCCGAAGGCTCTTCGCCTAAGGCGTCTGCTGCGGCAGAGGTCTATGTCGATGTTGATGGCGCCGTTGTGTCGCCCGGCGTATATCGTCTCAAGGACGGCGCGCGGGTGGCTCAGGCGATTGATGCCGCCGGCGGGCTGGTGCCCGAGGCAGACGTTACGGGGCTCAATCGGGCATCTAAGGTCGTCGATGGACAGAAGATTCACGTTCCAACGGTAGGGGAGCAGCAGGCGTCTATTGCGGAAGCCGGTGTTGATGGTGGGGCTTCCGCATCATCGGGCGTGAGTGGCGCAACAGGCCTAGTAAATATCAATACGGCAAGCGCGGCAGAGCTACAGACGCTTTCGGGCATCGGTCCCTCCATGGCCCAGTCGATTATCGATGAACGGACAAAGAACGGTGCTTTTGCCTCGGTTGACGATCTGATGCGTGTGTCGGGAATCGGCGAGAAGAAGCTTGCCAAAATCAAAGATTGCATCTGCGTATGAGTGCGACCGAGCGCGAACATGTGATGCCTCCGCGGCCCCTGATGCCGTGGACGATGGCCCTGTGTGCCGGCATGTGCATGAGCTGCGCCTTGGTGCTCAACGTGGCCGCCGATGCGCTGCTGAGGGAACAGGCGCCGGCGGTCGGGCTGCTATGGGCCATTCCCGTTGCGGCTGCGGTATTCGTTGTGCTGGCTCAATCTTGTGCGCGGCTTGCCCCTTTGAAGTGGTGGCTGTATGCCGCGTCCGTCGGTCTCATAGCGGGTGCGGTCGTTTCGGCGTGGTGGGCCGTGGGTGCGCTCAACGCCTCGAAGACGCTCGACGGTCGAGCGGCAAGCATTCTCGAGTTTGTCGTGCAGGGTGACCCATCCATAAATGACGACGTGTATTCCTATACCTGCGAGGCGCGCTCGGACGGTAAGAACTTGGCAACGGTTCGCCTATCGTGTGACCGTGAGTTCAAGGTCGGGGCGCACGTGCGTGTTATCGGTCGCGTGTCACGTTTTGAGAACGATGCGTATGGACGATCGCGCGTGCTCCGAGGCGAGGTACGCAAGGTTAAAGCCGTTCGGATTGTGTCGGTCGATGAGGGTTCTCCGAGGCCGCTGCTTCGGCTGCGAAATGGGCTGCTTGCGTCCATCGCGCCTGCGACCGACCCGGCGCGTGCGCTCATAGCCGGTGTCGTCTGCGGTCGTTCGGCCGAGCTGCGCGCCCAGCCGGCGGGCGACTGGTTTTCGGTGACGGGAACGGCGCATCTTATCGCCGTCTCGGGCAGCCATTTGGCTATCGTGGGGTTTGTAATCGAGGGTGTATTGCAAAAGACTCGGTGCTCACGTGGTCTTCAGCGGGCGATATTGGCGATAACGCTTGTGGGCTACGCTGCCTTTACGGGCGCGTCTCCCTCGGCCGTGCGCGCGTGCTGCATGGTGTTCGTGACGCTTGTCGTAAACGGCGCGGGGCGTCGTCGGCACGGCCTTTCGGCACTCTTCGTAACCATGTCCATCTTTGTGCTACTGCGGCCGACGGTGCTGTTCGAGATGGGCTTTCAGCTTTCATGCGCCAGCGTCTTAGCCATTCTGTGCTTTTGTCCCTATGCGACCTACGCTTTGGGTGAGCTAGGTGTGCCATCG
The DNA here is from genome assembly GCA_019425015.1 of Collinsella sp. Taxonomy (GTDB): domain Bacteria; phylum Actinomycetota; class Coriobacteriia; order Coriobacteriales; family Coriobacteriaceae; genus Collinsella. The sequence continues at coordinate 76,920 of JAHYYJ010000001.1, read as the reverse complement.
GGCGTTGCCAGCGTGCTTTCCGTCACGCTGTGCTCGCAACTGGCGACACTTCCCATCACCATTCCTGCCTTCGGTACATTCTCGCTCATTGCTCCGTTGGCAAATGCGGTCATCGGTCCGGTGGTGAGCGTTCTGCTCGCTGTGTCGATCGTGCTGGCTCCCTTTTCGCTCGTGGGACCGTTGCGGACTTGGGCGCTCGTTGTGCCCATGATTGCCGCCCGTTGCGCGCTGTTCTTCGAGCAGCTGTTTGCCGCCGTGCCGGGTGCATACGTGAGCGTGCCGCCCGATAGCATGTGGATTTACCTAGTGCCGTGTTTTCTGGCGGTTCTGCTGGTCTGGTGGCCGCGTCCCCGTGCACGTCCTATGGCGGTGGGGCTTGCATGCCTGATGCTCTTGGCTGCGATTCCGTACGTCTATTGGGATCGATTCGCTCCGCCTTCGGTGACGGTGCTCGATGTGGGCCAGGCCGATGCGATTCTTATCCGCCAAGGCGGCGCAGTAGCGCTCGTCGACTGCGGGCTCGACGAGCGTGTGGTTGCGGCGTTGGTTCGCAATAACGTGCACCATATCGATGCCGTTTTTGTGACGCATTGGGATGAGGACCACTGGGGTGGTTTGCCTGCCGTGCTCGAACAGTTTTCGGTCGGAACGATTGCCGTGGCGGCGGATGCGCTGGAGGATGCTCCTTCCGAGGTATTGAACCGACCCGGCGTGGAGTATCGGCAGGTGCGCCATGGGGATACGGTCGACATCGGCTCATTTTGCGCCCGCGTGATGTGGCCATTCGAGTTCGTGGATGGCGAGGGAAATGAGGACTCGCTTGTCCTGCTGCTCTCTTATGTTCAGGAAGGCAAGGGCCTGCGAATACTTCTCACCGGTGATGCCGAGCTCGACCAAGAGCGGGAATTCGTGCAGGAGGTGGGGGATATCGATGTCCTTAAACTTGGGCATCACGGCTCCAAGGTTTCAGTCGATGGCGAGTTGCTGGACGTCCTGAAGCCCGAGCTTTCCCTCGCAAGCGCCGGTGAGGGGAATCGATACGGCCATCCGTCCGATGCCTGCATCGATGCCGTTAAGGAAGCGGGTGGTGTGTTCGCGTGTACTATCGAACACGGCGACATTACCGTCACACCGACTGCGAATGGCTTTGCGATGCGATGCCAGCGACCGTGACGACGTCGTTGGCGTGTGGTGGGCCCCTGGGCTAGAATGGCACGGAACGAATACGAAGGCCTGCGGGAGGGGAGCGCAATGTCCGAAACCGGTTTGCTGCCGGCATATCTGATTGTCGGTACCGACGGAGTCAAGCGCGATCACGCCGTCTCGCGTATGAAAGCGCGTCTGGAAAAGTCGGGTATGGTCGAGTTCAACCTCGACGAGCGCGACATGACCAAGGACCCCGATATCGAGTCCATTATCGGATCGCTTAACACCTTTCCGATGGGCAGCGAGTTTCGCCTGGTAATCCTTGACGGCTGTTCAAAGCTCGCCAAGGCGGTTTCGGAGCCGCTCGTTGAGTATCTGGCAAGTCCCAGCCCCACAACGGTCTGCCTCATCATCGCCGACTCGCTTGCCAAGAACACGCGCCTGTATAAGGCGATCGCCAAGATCGACAAGAAGGCCGTGATCGATTGCTCTGGCACCAAGCGCTGGGAGCTACCGCGCCGTGTGCAGCAGATGGCGACGCAGCACGGCAAGTCGATCTCGACGGCGGCCGCCGAGGAACTCGTCTCGCGTTCGGGTGAAAACACTCGCATGCTCGATAACGACTTGGCTAAGCTTGCCCAGATGGTCGAGGCGCCCCAGATTGAGCTTGCCGACGTTGAGCGCTGGATTGTACGTACGGCCGAGGTTCAACCCTGGGACTTCCTCAACGCCGTCTCGGCTCGCGATATGCGGCGATCGCTCGAGCTCTTTAAGCTTTTGCCCTCCAAGAGCTACGTGTGGACTTACGCATTGCTGTGCGGCCGCATCCGCGAGCTTATCGTTGCCAAGGCGCTCGATGCGCGCGGACAGGGTCGTGAGCTGGCCGCAACGCTCAAGCTCCAGTCCTGGCAGGTCAAGAATCACCTGACCTGGGCACGTCGCTTTTCGATGGCAGAGCTCATCGCAGCGCTCGAGGGTGCCGTTGATGTGGAGCTCGCGCTCAAGGGTTCGGCCGATTCTCAGACGGCGCTTTTGCTCTGGATTACGAACATCTTGAGAAAATCGTGATGATACCTGCCTATTTGACAAATTCGTTCTATCCCTTTGAGAGGGAGCGTGCTATAGTAGGCGCTTGCATGACCTCACCGTGTCTCAGAGGTGTCATACATTTTTTGCAAGGAACTCGAAAGGAACTCCAGAAGTGGCAAACATCAAGTCTCAGAAGAAGCGTATCCGCACCAATGAGGCAGCTCGCATGCGTAACAAGGCTGTCAAGTCCGAGCTCAAGACGCTGACCAAGCACGTCCAGTCCGCCGTCGCCGAGGGCGACGCCGAGAAGGCCCAGGCTGCCCTCAAGACCGTCACCAAGCGTCTCGACATGGCTGCCGCCAAGCATGTTATCCACAAGAACCAGGCTTCCAACCGCAAGTCCGGTCTTGCCAAGCTCGTGAACAGCATCAACGCCTAAGTTGTAAATTTCACACCACACAGATTACGCGCATAAATGGAGCCTGTTTTATGGAACAGGCTCCATTTTTTGTACCGCTCGGGTAAGATAGTCCGCATGAATACTTCAATTGACATTTCCCACATCCGCAACTTCTCGATCGTTGCGCATATCGACCATGGCAAGTCCACGATCAGTGACCGCATCCTCGAGCTCACCCATACCGTCGACGAACGCGACATGGAGTCGCAGCTGCTCGACACCATGGATATCGAGCGCGAGCGCGGCATTACGATCAAGTCCAATGCCGTCCGCGTTTCCTATGACGCCGACGATGGTGAGACGTATCAGTTCAATCTGATCGATACGCCGGGCCACGTGGACTTTACCTACGAGGTCTCGCGTTCGCTGGCCGCCTGCGAGGGTGCGGTGCTCGTCGTCGATGCCACCCAGGGTGTCGAGGCGCAGACCGTCTCCAACGCGACGCTCGCCATGAACGCCAACTTGGACATTGTTCCGGCCATCAACAAGATCGACCTTCCCTCGGCGCATCCCGACGAGGTTAAGACCGAGATCGAGGATGACCTGGCGATCCCTGCCGATGATGCCGTGTGCGTCTCGGGCAAGACCGGCGAGGGCATCCACGATCTGCTGGAGTCCATTGTCTTTTTGATCTCTCCGCCCAAGGGCGATGCGAACGCGCCGCTCAAGGCACTCATCCTGGATTCGTACTTTGACGAGTATCGCGGTGTGGTGGCTACGGTGCGCGTCTTCGATGGTTCCATCAAAAAGGGCGATACCCTGCTTATGATGCAGACCAAGGGCGACTTTTTGGTCGACGGCGTGGGCGTCAAGCGTCCTGCCGAGACCCCGGTCGACGCGCTGACCGTCGGCGAGGTTGGCTATGTGGTCACGGGTCTGAAGGACCCCGAGGCTGTGCGCGTGGGCGATACCCTTACGTGGGCTTCGAACCCCTGCCCCGAGCCTCTGCCGGGCTACCGCGAGGCCAAGCCCATGGTCTACACGGGCCTGTTCCCGATCGACAACAAGGACTACGAGAACCTGCGTGACGCCCTCGATAAGCTGCACGTCAACGACCCGTCGTTGGTGTGGGAGCCCGAGACCTCGGTGGCGCTCGGCTTTGGCTTCCGCGTGGGCTTCCTGGGCCTGCTGCACATGGAAGTCGTCAAGGAACGCCTGGAGCGCGAGTTCAACCTGGACCTCATTGCCACGAGTCCCTCGGTCGACTATCACGTCTACAAGACCGACGGCGAAATGATCGATGTCCGCAGTCCGCAGGACCTTCCCGAGGCCACACGCATCGATCGTATCGAGGAACCCTACCTCAAGGCAAAGATCATCTGCCCGCCTGAGTACACGGGTGCCGTGATGCAGCTCGCCATCGAGCACTGCGGCGTCACAACCGACATGATCCACCTGACGAGCAAATCGGTCGAGATGCGCTTCGATATGCCGCTCGCCGAGCTCATCTTGGACTTCTTCGATCAGCTCAAGAGCCGCACCAAGGGTTACGCCTCGCTCGACTATGAGTTCAACGAATATCGCCCCTCTGAGCTCGTCAAGCTCGACATCCTGCTTTCGGGCGACGAGGTGGACGCGCTTTCGTTTATCGTCCATAAGGACAAGGCATATGGCCTGGCCCGTGGCCTGTGCGACAAGCTCAAGGAGATCATCCCGCGTCAGCTGTTCGAGGTGCCCATCCAGGGTGCTATCGGCAACAAGATCATCGCCCGTTCCACCGTCAAGGCGCGTCGCAAGGACGTTCTTGCTAAGTGCTACGGCGGCGATATCTCGCGTAAGCGCAAGCTGCTCGAGAAGCAGAAAGAGGGCAAGAAGCGTATGAAGGCCATCGGATCGGTCGAGGTCCCGCAGGAGGCGTTTATGGCGATCCTCAAGGTGGACGAGTAGGTCCATGGCGCTTTCTGAATACAGCAAGCGGCTGCTGGGTGCCTATGCCGAGCAGCCGTTCCTTATGGCTCCCATGGCGGGCGTGACCGACCCCGCCTATCGCATCATGTGTCGCCGCCGCGGTGCCAACCTTGCCTACAGTGAGATGGTGAGCGTGGCGGGTCTTGCCTATGCCAGCAACAAGACCTGGCGCCTGGTGCTACCGGCCGACGAGGAGCAGCAGATTTGCGTGCAGCTCTTTGGCTCCAAGCCCGAGCAGTTTGCGAGCGCCGTCGTCGCCGTCGAGGAGCGCGTTGGCGATCGCCTGTCGCTCATCGATATCAATATGGCATGCCCCGCCCGCAAGGTTGTCACCAAGGGCGAGGGTTCGGCGCTCATGCGCACGCCCGACCTGGCGGAGAAGATCGTCGAGGCCACGGTTGGCGCGGCGCACGTGCCCGTGACCGTCAAGATTCGCAAGGGCTTTTATGCCGAGGACCGCAATGCCGCGACATTTGCCCAGATGCTTGAGAGTGCAGGGGCTGCCGCAGTCGCCGTGCATGGTCGTTGCGCCACGCAGCTCTACACGGGCCAGGCCGATTGGTCGGTCGTCGATGAGGTTGCCGACGCTGTCGAGATTCCCGTGATTGGTTCGGGCGATGTGTTCTCGGCCGAGGACGCTGCTGAGCATCTGCACGGCTCGGGTGCCAGCGCGGTGTTTATCGCGCGCGGCATCTACGGCAATCCGTGGGTGTTCGGCGATGCCCGAGCCCTTGCACTCGATGGCACGCCGGTTCCTTCTCGCTCCTCGGTCGAGCGCCTGGAGGCTCTGCGCGAGCACCTGACGTTGACGCACGAGCTTCTGCCGCTCATGTCGCGTGCTCGCACGTACGCAAGCTGGTACTTAAAGGGCATGCCCCATGCCGCCGCCTGGCGCGCTCAGGTGGTGCGTTGCTCTACGTACGAGGAGTTTATGGCGCTGGTCGATGATATCGAGCGCGACGTGGTGGCCTGCGAGGCCGCGCTTGCCGCCGGCGAGTCGGTGCCTGCTCATCCGCTGGAGGCCTAACGGTGGCCGTTACCGCGCTGTACGTGCACGTGCCGTTTTGCGCTCAAAAGTGCCGGTACTGCGACTTTGACTCGCGCAGCTTTGCTGCGTGTGATTTGGATGCCGCGCTTGATTCCTATTTTGAGCAGTTGTATGCGCGCCTCGATTCCTTTGGCGACGCCGGGGCGCTTGCGCAGGTCCGCACGGTCTACGTTGGCGGCGGTACGCCGTCGCTGGCAGGGGAGCGCCTGGTGAAGCTTGCCCGTCGTATCTCCATGTGGTGCGAGCCCGTTGAGTTTACTTGCGAAGCCAATCCTGAGTCGCTGACCGCTGAGCTCGCCACCGCGCTTGCCGAGGCGGGTGTCACGCGCATTTCTCTGGGCGTGCAAACCCTCGACAATACCGAGTTGGCCGTCATCGGCCGCATCCATAATGCCGAACGGGCGCTTGAGGCTATTGCGACGGTGAAGGATGTTGGGCTCGATGTGTCGTGCGACCTTATGTGTGGGCTTCCCGGACAGACTATGGCGAGCTGGCAGTATTCGCTTAATGGCGTGCTTGCGGCGGCCCCGCACCATGTGTCGGTCTATCCGCTCACGCTCGAGGAGGGCACGCCGCTGTACCGCATGGCGTGCCGTGATGAGTCGCTTGAGCCCGATGAGGATTTCCAGGCCGCATGCATGGACGTGGCGCGTGATTGTCTGACTGCGGCCGGCTATCACCCGTATGAGGTGGCGAGCTACGCGCTCGACGGCCATGAGTGTGCCCACAACATTGCCTATTGGACCGGACAGGGCTATCTGGGCCTGGGCCGTTCTGCCGCGGGCATGCTCGACGCCGAGGATTTCGACTGTCTTGCAGGTTTGTTCCTCGGCGTGTCTTCTCGAGGCGATGCGCACCGCGTGCGTCTGGTGCAACGCAACGATGCCGCGACGGCGTTTGAGGCCGAGTACCTGACGCATCGCGAGGCGGCGGCCGAGGACCTGATGCTCGCTTGTCGCATGACGCGCGGTGTTGCTTCCGACTTGTTGGTTCGCGCGGCTCGTGTCATCCCTGCCGATAAACTGACAGCGGCTTGTGACCGCGCTCTTGAGCTTGGGCTTGCCACTTGGGTGCCCGAGCACGGTGATAACCATGCGGGGCCTATCGTCTCTGTCGATGTCATCGCTGGTCGCACTTGTGCCCGCCTGGCGCCGACCCACCTAGGTTGGCTCGATGGAAATGTGCTGTTCGAGCTGTTTTGGGGTCTAGCTTAGGCCGCTCGGGTAGAATTACCGCAATATATACGCTGCTGTGAGCAGGAGGTTGCCGCGCATGGCGACGATGAACGAAAAAGATTACTACGAGATTTTGGGCGTCTCCAAGGACGCCACCTCGCGTGATATCCAAAAGGCTTTCCAACAAAAGGCCCGCAAGCTCCATCCGGACGTCAATAAAGAGCCGGATGCCGAGGAGAGGTTTAAAGAGGTTTCCGAGGCCTACGCCGTGCTCTCGGACGAGCAGAAGCGTGCGCGTTACGACGCCATGCGGTCGGGCAATCCCTTTGCCGGTGCACCGACGGCTTCGCCCTATGGCGGCGGCTATGCCGGCAGCGCCGGTTACGGCAATCCCTTTGACGGCGGTTTTCCCTTCGGAGGCGCCTGGGGCCAGCCCCGTCGCGGCCAGGCGGCCTACAACCCCGAGAGTGGCGCCAACGTGGTCGTCGATATCAAGCTCGACGCCAAGGAGGCCAAGAGCGGTGCCCACAAGACCGTTCGATACACCCGCTTTGACACCTGCGGGCATTGTGGCGGATCGGGCTCCGTTTCGTCAGAGCATGCCCACACCTGTCCGAGCTGCGGTGGTCGCGGCCATATCGATGTCGACCTGTCCTTCCTGTTTGGTGCGGGCACGTTCCAGACGGTTTGTCCTGAGTGTGGCGGTTCCGGCAAGGTCGTTGCCGACCCGTGTCCCGATTGCGGCGGCAGCGGCCGTATCCGCGTGACCTCCGAGCAGACGATTGAGTTTCCCGCCGGCACGCATGATGGCGACGAGGTGCGCATCCCCAACATGGGTCACGCCGGCACGAACGGCGCTTCGGGCGGTGACCTGGTCGGTCGCGCGCACGTTGAGGCCGAGCGCCTGGAGGGTAAGGCTCGCACCGGCTTCTACCTCATGGGTATCATCGCGCCGTTTTTGGTACTGTCGGCCATCTCGGGCGTGTTCTCCGCCTTTGCCATGATGTGCTTCATTCCGTTTGCCATGGGCTTGTTCATGGTGCTGTCGGACGGCGTGCTTCATCGCAGTCTGCTGTGGTGGAAGCGCGGTGCGATGCAGTTTGCCAATGGATTTGCCAACGGTTTTATGTTCGCGCTCGTGTCGGTTTGGTTCGCGAGCTGCTCGCAGCGGGCCGTGCTTTCGCCGTACGGAATTCAATAACATCAAACCCTCTGTTTGCGCCCGGCCCAGCTTGGGTATAGGACGCACTGTGACAATAATGAAAGTTGGAAGGATTCGGTCGTGTCGGAAAATAGGGATTACTACGAGGTACTTGGCGTTGACAAGGATGCCGACGCGCGGACGATTAAGCGCGCGTTTCTAAAGAAAGCCCGTACGGTACACCCAGATGTTTCGGACGACCCCGAGGCCGAGGCCAAGTTCAAAGAGCTCAACGAGGCCTATTCCGTTCTTTCCGACGAGCAGAAGCGTGCTAACTACGACCGTTACGGCACCGCGGACGGCCCCGGTGGCTCTGGCTATGTCGACATCAACGATATCTTTGGCGGCATGGGCATGGACGACCTGTTCTCGTCGTTCTTTGGCGGTGGCGCCGGTGGTGGCGCTCGCAGCCGTCGCGAGCGCCGTCGCGGTCGCGATATGGCCATCTCCCTTTCGGTGACGCTCGAGGAGGCGGCGCTCGGCTGCAAAAAGACGATCAGCTACGACCGTCTTGCCCCTTGCGATGACTGCAATGGTACCGGCAAGGCCGAGGGCGCGACCGTAAAGCAGTGCAGCCGCTGTCACGGCACAGGCTATGTGACGACGGTCCAGCGTTCGTTCCTGGGTCAGGTTCAGTCCTCTTCGCCCTGTCCTGACTGCCACGGCGAAGGCACGGTCATCGATCATCCCTGCGAGACCTGCGATGGTCAGGGCCGCACGCCTTCGCACGAAAAGATCGACATCGATATTCCCGCCGGCGTTTCGACCGGTCGCCAGCTGCGTGTGAGCGGCTTTGGCGAGGCCGGCCTTCGCGGCGAGCCTTCGGGCGACCTGATTGTCAACGTGCGCGTTGCCGACCATGAGCGCTTTAAGCGCAACGGTGACGACCTGTACCTGGTGAGCGATATCTCGATTGCGCAGGCTGCGCTCGGCTGCGAGATCGAGGTCGAGGGCATTATGCCCGACGAGGTCGTTAAGGTGACGGTTCCCGCCGGCGCCCAGTACGGCGACACCGTGAGCGTCAATAATTACGGCATGCCGCGCATTGGCGGTGGCGGTTCGCGTGGCCGCTTGATCGTGCAACTGCGCGTGGTCGTTCCCACCAATCTTTCCAATAAGCAGCGCGAGCTGCTCCGTGCTTTTGCCGATGAGATGGGCGATGACGTCGCTTCCGGTAAGAAGTCGGTGACCGACCGTATCAAGAGTGCCCTCGACGATATCCTCGATTAAGGAGCCCGCGTGCTCGCACCCCATATTTCCGTCGTCAACCTCGGCTGCCGTGTCAACCGGGTTGAGTCTGACCGTATCACTGCCGATCTTATGCGCCTGGGTTTTGCTATGGTGGAGCCCCAGGATGCCGACCTGATCGTCATTAACACCTGTGCCGTTACGGGCGAGGCCGAGGCCAAGACCCGTAAGGCCGTCCGTCATGCGCTGGCCCATCCAAATGAGCCCTATGTAGTCGTGACCGGATGCGTGGTCAATTTGCATCCCGAGGAGCTGTTGGAGCTTTCGGATCGCGTGATTGCCGAGCCGTCTAAGATCGATGTCGCCGAACGTGTCTGCGATGTGCTGGGCGTTGAGTCCGATAGCGTTCCCGCCTGCAGCGATGGTGACGTGGTCGATGCGCTCGGTCGTTCGCGGCTGGGCGTGAAGATCCAGGATGGCTGCAACCACCGTTGCACCTATTGCATCGTGTGGAAGGCCCGCGGTCCCGAGCGTTCCGTGCCCGTCGAGTCCGTGCTTGAGCAAGTTCGCGAGGCCCAGGAGGCCGGCGTGCCCGAGGTGGTGCTGACCGGTGTGAACCTGGGTGCCTACGATGGCAAGAGCGCGACCGACGAGCATGTCGAAATCGATGAGCTGCTCGAGGCCATCATGGAGCGCACGACTATTGCGCATGTGCGCATTTCCTCGGTCGAACCCATGGATATCTCTGAGCGCCTGCTTAAGGTTATGGCGCGCTATCCGCAGCGTATTGCCCCGTTTTTGCACCTGCCCGTACAGTCCGGCTGTACGGCGACGCTGCATCGCATGGGTCGTCCCTATAGTGCCGAGGCCTTTGAGGACACGGTGCGCATGATTCGCGCCATCCTGCCGCAGGCGTCTCTTTCGTGCGACGTCATCGTCGGTTTTCCTGGTGAGACGGACGAGGAGTTCGAGGAGTCGCTGGCGCTGTGCCGCCGCGTGGGGTTCTCGCGTATGCACGTGTTCCGCTACAGTAAGCGTCCCGGTACCCTTGCTGCCGACATGCCCGACCAGGTGCCGCCCGAGGTTATGGCCGAGCGCAGCCGCCGTATGCGAGACGCGGCGCAGGAGCTCGCTATCGCCGACGCTCGTCGTCGCGTGGGCACCGTTGAGCGCGCCGTGCTCGAGTATGGTGACAACCTGACGCTCGGTTCGTTCCATCATGCCCGTCTTGACGATACCTGTGGACTTACAGCCCCGTGCCTGCTCGATGTTGCTATCATCGGAGTCGATGATTCCGGCTTGGTCCATGCGCGCAGGGAGGTCCATGGAAGCCTCGAAGATTAGACTTACCGTTCCCGAGGGAGTTGATCCCTCGCGTGTTTTGGGCGCCGGCGACGGCGTCCTTCGTGCGCTCGAGAGCTTGGTTCGCGCTCACGTGGTCGCCCGTGGCGATAGGATCTCCGTGAGCGGCGACCCGGACGAGGTCGAGCTCGTGGCTCGCTTTTTCGAACATGCTTTTCGCGAGGCGGCGGCCGGTCGTACCCTGTCTGCCGACGATGTCTCGCGTTGCCTGGCCGTCTTGCGCGACGGCGAGCATGAGGCCACATCGCTTCGCGATGACGTGCTGCTTTCGTATCGCGGTCGCGTCATTCGTCCCAAGACGCTTGGGCAAAAGCGCTATGTGGATGCCATTCGCTCGCATACCATCACCTTTGGCTTGGGTCCTGCCGGTACCGGTAAGACCTATCTGGCCATGGCGCTCGCCGTTGCCGCGCTCAAGCGCCATGAGGTGGGCCGTTTGATCTTGACGCGTCCGGTTGTCGAAGCAGGGGAGAACCTGGGCTTTTTGCCCGGCACCCTCGAGGAAAAGATCGATCCGTACATGCGCCCGCTCTACGATGCCCTTTTTGACATGATGGATCGTGAGCGCACCGATGAGCTTATGGAGCGCGGCGTGATCGAGATCGCCCCGCTCGCCTACATGCGCGGTCGTACGCTGAGCGATGCTTTCGTGGTGCTCGACGAGGCGCAAAATACCACGCCCGAGCAGATGAAGATGTTCCTGACACGCCTTGGATTCAACTCCAAGTTCGTGATTACCGGCGACCTCAGCCAGCGCGACCTGGTGGGTCGTCGTGGTGGCTTGGCGGATGTCGAGAAGATTTTGGGCCGTGTCGACGATGTGGCATTTTCTCACCTCGAGCGTGCCGACGTGGTGCGTCATGCCCTAGTGGGTTGTATCGTTGAGGCATATGATGCTTATGATGACGTGCGTGAGCAACGCTCACGCGACCGAAAGGAGTCCCGTTGAGTGTATTGATCAGCAACGATGCCGAGCTCGATACGCTGCTCGATGCTCAGGAGGTGGAGCACATCTGCGAGGTCGTGCTTGCCGCCGAGGGCGTTGAGCGTGAAGTCGAGATTTCCCTTTCGTATGTCGACGAGGACGAGATGCACGAGCTCAACCACGAGTGGCGCGGTATCGACCGCACCACCGATGTGCTCTCGTTTGAGTGCGATTCGGCCTTTGACGATGACATTCCCGCCGATGAGACGCTCGAGCTCGGCGATATCATCTTGGCCCCGCAGGTTATTGCCCGTCAGGCCTCCGGTTTTGGCAATAGCCCCGCTGACGAGTGCCGTCTGATGCTCGTTCACGGCATGCTGCACCTGCTGGGCTATGACCACATCGAGGACGACGAGGCCGAGGTTATGGAGGCCCGCGAGGACGCTATCCTGCGCGATCTGGCGCTCGAGCGCGGCGAGGATCCCAAACTGGTTCACGTCGGCCCCATCACCAATCATGCCCACGACTAGGAGCCGTTTATGATTCCCGGATCGAACAAGGACCATCCGTCCTTTTTAAAGTCGTTCTCCTACGCCATGGAGGGCTTCGTCACCGCCGTCAAGACCGAGCGCAACATTAAGGTCATGCTCGTGGCGGGCGTGTGCACCGTCATTGCCGGCTGCATCGTGGGGCTCGACATTGCCGAGTGGGCCACGATTATCATCTGCTGCGGCCTGGTGATTCACGGCGAGCTGTGCAATACCGCCATGGAGGCCATTGTCGATCTGGCGACCCAGGAGCTCCATCCGCTGGCAAAACGCGCCAAGGACATCGCCGCCGCCTCTGTATACGTTCTTTCCATCACCGCCGCGATTGTGGGCGTGCTGGTATTTGCCCACGCGCTCGGCTTTATTTAGAAAGGGATTCCCATGTCCGACAATATGCAGTCTACCGATGAGATTTTGGACGACGAGTCCCCGGATGCTAAGGCGACCGAGGCCTATGAGGAAGTCGAGGAGTTCGACCCGTTTGAGGGCATGAGCGACGAGGAGCTCGACGCCCTGTGCGATGAGGACGACAGCCTCGCGGGCTTTGGCGACGTTGAGCCCGGTTTCCGCAGTGGCTTCGTGGCCTTGGTCGGCCGCCCCAACGCCGGTAAGTCAACGCTGCTCAACGCCTGCTATGGCAAAAAGGTCGCCATCACCTCGCCGGTGGCCCAGACGACCCGCCGCCGCATGCGCGCCGTCGTCAACCGCCCCGGCTACCAGCTGGTCTTTGTCGATACCCCGGGTATCCACAAGCCCAAGGACGGTCTAGGGTCCGAGCTGAACAAGAGCGCGCTGTTCGAGCTGAACGATGTCGATGTTGTCGCGTTTTTGATTGATGCCACCAAACCGATCGGCAGGGGAGACGCCTGGGTTGCCGAGCGTGTCAAGAATGCCCGTTCCAAGAAGGTCCTGGTGCTCACCAAGGCCGATGAGGCCGACCCCGCACAGGTCATGGAGCAGCTTAAGGCAGCCCACGAGCTTATGGACTTTGACGACGAGATCGTGACGTCGTCGGTCAAGAACTTCAACGTCGATGCCTTTATCGAGACCGTTGCGCACTTTTTGCCCGAGGGCCCGCGTTGGTTCCCCGAGGACATGGGTACCGACGCTTCTGACGAGACGCTCGTTGCCGAGTTTGTGCGCGAGAAGGTCTTGCGCCGCACCCGTGATGAGATCCCTCACTCCGTTGGCGTAATCTGCGACGCGCTCGAGCAGACCAAGAAGGTGCTGCGCGTGCACGCCACTATTTACGTCGAGCGCGAGGGCCAAAAGGGCATCATCATCGGCAAGGGCGGCGAGATGATCAAGCATATCGGTATCGACGCCCGTCGCGATCTTGAGCGCATTTTTGGCACGCAGGTCTTTTTGGAGCTGGACGTGAAGGTCAAGGCCGGCTGGCGTGACGACGAGGCCCAGATTCGCCGCTTTGGCTACAACGCCGAGGACTAAGGACGCGCAGCGCGCATGGCAGGCTCCCGGACATATCGCACGAAGGTGCTCGTGCTCGACAAGACCAAGCTCAAAGAGACCGATCTGATTCTGACGATGCTTGACGAGCGGGGTCGTCAGGTTCGTGCCGTGGCAAAGGGGGCCCGCAAACCCGGTGGGCGCTTGGCGGCGCGCTGCGAATTATTCTGTACCGTCGATATGCTGCTCGCACATGGACGCTCGCTCGACGTTGTTTCTCAGGCCGAGCTTTTGGAAGCGCCGGTTGGCGCCGCGCCCGATTACGAGACGACCTGCGCCGCAAGCGCGATTGCCGAGGTCGCGCGCGTGTGCTCATTCGAGGACGCCGAGGACCCGTTTACCTTTGCCATCACGCAGCGGGCGCTCACGCTTGTCGGCTGTGGGCTCGACTCGGCACATATGGACCTGCTCGTGGCGGCCTTTGTCTTTAAACTTCTGTCGCACGTGGGCTATCGACCCGATTTTTCGGCCTGCGTGCTGTGCGGAGACCCCATGCTGTCGTACTTTTCGCCCCAGGCGGGCGGGCTCATGTGCGGTTCGTGCGCGTCGAGCGTTCCGGGTGCCGAGCTGGTTTCGACCGGTGAGGTCGAGTGGCTGCGCGCCCTCATGTCCATGACCTTCGATGCACTCATGGTCGAGCGAATCGACCCGCATACGGCGGCGTTCTTGCTCGGGCTTTCGCATGTGTGGGCTGCGACGCACACCGACCAGCGCCTCCGTGCGATGGAATTCATGTTGGGTCGGTGATGATGCGCATGGGCGGTCTGCTTGTGGTAACATACCGACCTGTTGGTACCTCGACCTTGGATGCTCGCTCCACCGACGGCTTCCCAGTCCGAGGCGAATAGTGTCGCCCGCGGGCGACAAGAAACGAAAGGTGAAACAATGACTGTTTCCAAAGAGCGCAAGGCTGAGCTGACTGCCCAGTTCGGTAACACCCCGGTCGACACCGGCAACCCCAAGGTTCAGGTCGCCATCCTGTCCGAGCGCATCAAGGAGCTGACCGAGCACATGAAGTCCCACCAGAAGGACTTCCACACCCGTCGTGGCCTGCTCATGCTCGTCGGCCGTCGTCGTCGTCTTCTCTCCTACATCAAGAAGAACGACATCGTCGAGTACCGTGAGCTCATCAAGGCTCTGGGCATCCGCGACAACATCCAGTAAGGATTTGTACATGCTAAGAGCGTCCTGCGCAGCGGGGCGCTCTTTTTGTGTAAGGGCGCGAACAATCACGCTCTGAAGCGTGGCGGGGGCAGGGGGCCCGCGTCACATGAGAAGCCCACAGGCAAGGGGCCTGTGGGGTAAAGGAGAACAATGACACTCGTATCCAAGACCTTTGAGCTGTACGGCAAGACCTACACCTTTGAGTCCGGCGAGCTTGCCAAGCAGGCCACCGGCGCCTGCCTGGTCAAGCAGGGCGACACCACGATGCTCGACACCGTGGTTGTCTCCAAGGAGCGCAAGAACTACGACTTCTTCCCGCTGACCGTCGACTTCAACGAGAAGATGTACGCAGCCGGCCGCATCCCGGGTGGTTACCTCAAGCGTGAGGGCCGTCCCAGCGAGAAGGCCACGCTCACCGCGCGCATGATTGACCGTCCGATTCGCCCGAGCTTCCCGGACGGCTTCCGCAACGAGGTGCACATTGTCGCCACCTCGCTCGTCGCCGACCAGGTCAACCCCTTCGACGTCATCAACGTCATGGGTGCCTCCCTGGCCATGACGCTCGGCGGCGTGCCCTTCGAGGGCCCGCTTGCCTGCGTGCGCATCGGCCGCAACGTGGAGACCGGCGAGTTTATCGTCAACCCCACCTATGAGGAGCGCGAGAACTCCGATCTGGACCTGGAGCTGGGTGGCTCCGCCGACTTCATCTCGATGGTCGAGGCCGGCGCCGAGGAGATCTCCGAGGACGACATGCTCGCCGCCATGAAGTTTGGCCAGGAGGCCCTTGCTGCCTTCTGCCAGGCTCAGGACGAGTTTGTCGCCGAGTGGGAGCAGGTCAACGGCGCCATCGTCAAGAAGGAGTACCCGCTCGACCAGCCCGTCGAGGAGGTCCAGGAGCGCATCTTCGCCCACTACGACGAGATGGCAGCCGCCCTTCGCGACGCCGACAAGCTCTCCCGTATCGGTAAGGTCGAGGCTCTGAAGGAGTCCATCCGTGCCGAGTTCACCGAGGAGGAGCAGTCCGCTTGGGAGCGCGAGATTCCCGTGGCGCTCAAGAAGCTCGAGAAGAAGGCTATGCGTACCATGGTCGTCGAGACCGGCGAGCGCGTCGACGGCCGTGCCGCCGATGAGATTCGCCCCATCATGGTGAAGGATAACTATCTGCCGCTCGTTCACGGCTCCGGTCTGTTCCAGCGTGGCCAGACCCAGGTGCTTTCCGTCCTGTCGCTCGGTATGCTCAACGAGGGCCAGCGTCTGGATACCATCGAGCCCACCGAGGGCAAGCGCTACATGCACCACTACAACTTCCCGCCGTTCTGCACCGGCGAGACCGGCCGCATGGGCAGCCCCAAGCGCCGCGAGATCGGCCACGGCAACCTGGCTGAGCGCGCTTTGCTTCCGGTGCTCCCCGACGAGAACGAGTTCCCCTACGCCATCCGCGTCGTCTCCGAGGTCATGGAGTCCAACGGCTCCTCTTCGATGGCTTCGACCTGCGGCTCCACGCTCGCCCTTATGGACGGCGGCGTGCCCATTAAGCGCCCGGTCTCCGGTATCGCCATGGGCCTGATCCAGGAGGAGGGCAAGACTGTGGTCCTGTCCGACATCCAGGGTCTCGAGGACTTCCTTGGCGACATGGACTTTAAGGTCACCGGCACCACCGAGGGCATTACCGCTCTGCAGATGGACAACAAGGCCACTGGTCTTACCTTTGACATCTTGGCCCGCGCCCTGCAGCAGGCCAAGGAGGGTCGCGCCTTCATCCTGCAGAAGATGCTCGATGTGATCCCCGAGCCGCGCCACACCACGCGCAGCACCGCTCCGCGTATCGTCTCCATCCAGGTTCCGACTGACAAGATTCGCGACGTCATCGGTTCCGGCGGTAAGGTCATCCGCGGCATCCAGGACGAGACCGGCGCTTCGGTCGACATCCAGGAGGACGGCACCGTCTTTGTCGGCGGCACCGGCGAGTCCGTCGATCAGGCTGTCGAGCGTATCAAGCTCATCATCAAGGTTCCCGAGCCGGGCGAGGAGTACACCGGTCGTGTGGTCTCCATCCAGCCCTTCGGCGCCTTCGTCAACCTGCTGCCCGGCAAGGACGGCCTGCTGCACATCTCCCGCGTCGCCAAGGGCCGCGTGGAGAAGGTCGAGGATGTCCTTAACGTGGGCGACGAGGTCAAGGTCGTCGTCATTGAGGTCGACGATCGCGGCAAGATCTCGCTCGATCGTCTTGACAAGCCCGAGGCTCCGGCTCGCGCCGAGGGTACCTCCGAGGGCGACGGCGAGCACTTCCAGCGTCGTGAGCGTCCGCGTCGCGAGCGCTCCGAGCGCAGCGACCGTCCGCGCCGTCCCGGCGACAACGGAGGCCGCAAGCCCCGCCGTCACCACGACGCCGAGTAACAGCCGTACATAAGCAGCACCGCAAGGGCGACTCCGGACAGGGGTCGCCCTTTTGCTTGCGCCCGGGAGGGCCGCATATGAAATTTCCTGCTCTACAGTCCTGCGCAAGACGGAAAGCACATTAAGTGCTTTCCTTTGCGTGCGGAACTCGCGATAAACTTCATATGCGGCCCTCCCGGGCGCAAGCAAAAGGACTGGTTAGTGCCGCTCGCAATTTAGTTAGACAGTCTATTCAGTAGTCAGATTTCGGATTTGTAGATAGACGCTGCAGCATTTCCCCAGATAAAATCGACCAAAATTAACCTGTCCCTTATTGGCCGGTTTCCCGTGGGGCGGGCACTGATGAAGTTTATCGCGAGTTCCGCACGAACAGGAGGCCACTTAATGTGGCCTCCGTCGTGAGCAGGACTGTAGAGCAGGAAACTTCATCAGTGCCCGCCCCACGGGAAACCGGCGGGATAGACCAGTTCAGATGGGGCTTTGATGCATGGGTGGTCTGTTGTTGTGCAAATGGGTATCATACTGTAGTTATTGCATCGACTCTGCGATGCATGTTTGTACGTTCCCGACGGTCGGTTTGCCAGAAGCGCCCCGTCGGTTGTTCCAGACCCGTTTCGAAGAAAGGAAACCACACTAACCTATGGCAGCTAAAAAATCATCTCCCTTGAAGATCATCCCGCTCGGCGGCCTTGATGGCATCGGCAAGAACATGACGGTCTTCGAGTGCGGCGACGACATGGTGCTCGTCGACGCCGGTCTTATGTTCCCGGATGACTCCCAGCCCGGTATCGACCTGGTGCTTCCCGACTACACCTATGTTCTGGAGAACGAGGAGAAGCTCCGCGGTATCATCGTTACTCACGGCCACGAGGACCACACCGGTTCGCTTCCGTACCTGCTGCAGGACCTCAACAACAAGGTGCCCATCTTCTCGAGCAAGCTGACGCTCGGTTTTATCGAGGGCAAGCTTTCTGAGTTCCGCATCCGCGCACCCAAGTTCCGCGAGGTCAAGGGCGGCAGTCATGTCAACCTCGGCGGCATCTCGCTCGACTTCTTCTCGATGACGCACTCCATCCCCGGCGCTCTGGGCGTGTTCATCCGCACCAATCAGGGCACCGTTATGCACACCGGCGACTTTAAGCTCGACCAGACGCCCATCGATGGCGTCACGCCCGACTATGCCGCTATCAGCCGCTTTGCCAAGCAGGGCATCGACCTGCTGCTTTCCGACTCCACTAATGCCACGGTTCCCGGCTTTACCAAGTCCGAGGCCGAGGTTGGTCCCAACCTGCTGCACGCCATCAAGAACGCCCCGGGTCGCGTGTTCGTCGCATCGTTCTCGAGCCACATCCATCGTTTGCAGCAGATCTGCGATGCCGCCCGCAAGTGCGGCCGTAAGGTCGTTGTGACCGGTCGCTCCATGCTCACGAACACCCGCGTGGCGCGCGAGCTCGGTTATCTCAACATCGATGATGCCGATATCATCGATGCCTTCGATATTGATAACCTGCCTGACGACAAGATCGTCGTCATGTGCACTGGTTCGCAGGGCGAGCCGCTGTCGGCCCTGTCCCGCATGGCCAATGGCGAGCACAAGACGCTCTCCATCCACGAGGGCGATACCGTTATCCTTTCGGCAACTCCCGTTCCTGGCAACGAGAAGGCCGTCCAGCAGGTCGTCAACAGCCTGGCCAAGCTCGGCTGCGACGTGTGGGATAAGAACCGCGCTCTCGTCCACGTCTCGGGTCACGGTAGCCAGGAGGAGCTCAAGCTCCTGATGGCCATGGCCAAGCCCACGTACTTTATGCCGGTTCACGGTGAGGCCGTGCATCTGCGCGCCCATGCCCAGCTGGCCCGCAAGATGGGCATCAAGGACGATCATATCTTTATCCTCGATAACGGCGACACGCTCGAGATGCGCGGTGGTATCGTCAAGCGCGGTACGCCCGTCGAGTCCGGTGTCGTTTACGTCGACGGCCTGCGTATCGGCGATACCGACCCCATCGTCCTGCGCGATCGCCAGAAGCTCGCCAACGACGGTATGGTCACGGCCGTTGCCATCGTCTCCCTCAAACACAAGAAGATCGAGGCCATCGAGTTCTCGGGCCGCGGCGTCTCGTTTGCCATCGACGACCAGTTCTCCGAGGATGCCTCCGCGTCCATTATGAAGACGATCGAGAAGGGTAAGTTTAGCTTTACCAGCAGCGGTTCCGATGCCATTCGCAAGGCCGTGCGCGATTCGCTCTCTAACTTTATCTGGAGCCGTACGCGCACCCGTCCGATGATCATCCCGGTCGTCATGGAGGTTTAGTTTGGCGCGCGGATCTGCACAAAACGCCAAAGGCAATAAGGCCAATAACCAACCGGCATCTGCTAAGGGTGCCGGTTCCCATCTGCGTGCCAATAAGGGCCATGAGGCAGACTTCGACGATTTTGAGCCCTTGGTCGAGCCTTCGGCCAATCGCGATATCGCCGGCGTGGTCATTGCCGTTTTGGCGATCGCTTCCTTCATTGCCGTGATCTCACCGGCAACAGCGCCCGTGACGGCTGCTGTTGCCGGGTTCTATCACCTGGGCTTTGGCCTGGGCGCCTACGTGCTGCCGATCGTCATCTTGCTGTTTGCCGCCACGCTCTTTTTGGGTGAGGACTCGCCGCTCAACGTGCGCTCTGTTGCGGGCGGTGCCGTGGTCTTTATCGCCGTCGTCTCCATTCTTTCGCTGATGGTGCCGGGCACGAGCGATTCGTGCGACCTTATGTTTACGCCGCAGAACCTTTCCGTGTCGGGTGGCTACATTGGTGCGTTTATTGCGAGTGCGCTGCAGAATGCCCTGGGTAAGCCTGTCGCGATGGTGGTCCTGTTGGGTCTGGCCGTCGTTGGTTTTGTCATCATTGGCTTTTCGGTGGGCGGTGTGCTGCGCTCTGCCCGCGATCGTGCGGCAGATTTTGCCGAACGCCGTCGTGCCGATGTCAACGCCAGCCCGTGGGGTGACGACGAAGCCCTGTCGGTGCCCGGCGTTGCCCGTCCGCACCTGAGCATTCTTCGTCAAAAGGGCTCCGATGCTGCCGTGACCACGGTCATGGGCAACGATGTGGACCCGGTTTTGGACGATGACGACGAGGACGATGACCCATTTGTCGACGTATCCGAGTCGGTTGAAGCCGAGCGCGCCAAGACCACGCTGCTGCCGCGCCGCCATGCCAAGAAGGGCAAGGCTGCGCCCAAGCTCAACACAAGCGAGCCCGACCCGTCTTGGTCCGATAGCGAGATTGAGCTCACCGAGGGTGACGACGAGGACGACGAGGCTCCGCTCGAGACCGCCAAGACAACCTTGCTGCCGCGTCGCCACGCCAAGCGCGGGCAGGTCACTGGACAGCTTTCGATGGAGGACGATCCGGACAAGATCGACGAGTCCGAGCCGCCGTTTGCCGTGAATCCCGTCTCGGCCGCACCTCAGATTCCCGACTTCCTGAAGCATCCCAAGGTTGCCGATGCGCCTGCCACGAGTGCTGTCGAATCGGCTGCGGCTCGTGATGGGGGAGTGGACGACGGCGCCGCAGATAACGAGGGCGAAGAAGAGGACGGCCTCAAGCTTCCGCCGCTCGAAATCCTACATGCCAACCCGCAGTCGGCTTCTGCCGCGTCTTCGGATAAGGAGCTGGAGCAGACCGCTGAGTCACTGCAATCCACCTTGCTTGAGTTTGGCCGCAGTGCCCGCGTGGTCGGCTGGATCGCCGGCCCCACGGTGACGACCTTTAAGCTGCAACCTGGCGAGGGCGAGCGCGTGAGCAAGATTTCGAGCCTCGAGGACGATATTGCGCTTTCGCTCGCCGCCCAGTCGGTTCGTATCTTTGCCCCGATCCCCGGCACCTCGCTCGTGGGCATCGAGATTCCCAACCGCAAGCGCCAGAACGTCAATCTGGGCGACGTGCTGCCCTATGTGAAGGGCGGTCCGCTCGAGCTTGCCATCGGCCGCGACGCCGAGGGCACGCCGGTCGTCGCCGACCTCGCCAAGATGCCTCACCTGTTGATCGCCGGTACGACCGGTTCTGGTAAGTCGGTGATGATCAATTCCATCATCACGACCTTGCTCATGCGCGCCCTTCCCGAGGACGTTCGCCTGATCATGGTCGACCCCAAGCGCGTCGAGCTTGCGGGCTATAACGGTCTGCCGCATCTCTATGTGCCCGTGGTGACCGAGCCCAAGCAGGCCGCGAGCGCCCTGCAGTGGGCCGTGTCCGAAATGGAGCGCCGCCTGAAGGTATTCGAACGCCTCAACGTCCGTAAGATTTCGACCTACAACGAAAAGCAGGCTGCTGGTGAGTTTGAGCATTACGACAATCCGCCGCAAAAGATGCCCTACCTTGTCATTATCATTGACGAGCTCTCTGACCTGATGATGGTCGCCGGTAAGGATGTCGAGGCCTCGATCGTGCGTATTGCACAGTTGGGCCGTGCCGCCGGTATTCACCTGATCGTTGCCACGCAGCGCCCCAGCTCCAACGTGGTGACGGGCCTCATCAAGGCCAACATCACCAACCGCATCGCCTTTAACGTCGCCACGGGCATCGACTCGCGCGTCATCATCGACCAGATGGGCGCCGAGAAGCTCACCGGTTTGGGCGACATGTTGTTCTCCAAGGTCGACTGGGGCAAGCCCCGCCGTATCCAGGGCTGCTTTGTCTCGGATGATGAGATCAACGAGATTGTCGAGTTCGTCAAGTCGCAGAGTGAGCCAGACTACCACGAGGAGATCCTGTCTGCCGTGGCGCCCGCTTCCATGTCCATGGCGGGTGGCGGAGGCATTGTCCGCACCGGAGTAGCCGAGCCGCAAGACGATGATCCACTCATTTGGGAAGCCGCCCATATTGTGGTGGAATCGCAGCTTGGCTCCACATCTGGCCTGCAACGTCGTCTGAAGGTTGGCTATGCGCGTGCCGGGCGTATTATGGACATGCTGGAAGAAAAGGGTGTCGTCGGCCCGCCTGACGGTTCCAAGCCGCGCGAGGTCCTTTTGGACGAGGAGGGGCTTGCCGCGCTGGAATCTGTCGACGCCGAGATGGCACGTGAAGATCGTGAGTTTGGAGGATTCTGATGGCTGCACGCTTTGGTGACATGCTGCTCGAGCAGCGTCGCCGAATGGGCCTTTCCATTCAGCAGGTCGCCAACACCATCAAAATCAGGCCGCAGATCATCGAGTTTTTCGAGACCGGTAACTTTGCTTCGATGCCGCCGCGCGGCTATGCGCAGGGCATGATTTCGAGCTATGCTCGTTTTTTGGGCCTCAATCCGCGCGAGGTCGTCAATGCCTACTTTGACGACCTGATGGCATACGAACGCGAGACGTCGCAGCAGGGCGGTCGTTTTCAGGACGCCGCCGGCTACGTCAATTCGCGTTCCTCTGTCGATAACGGGCGCTTCCTGATGGTTCAGGGTGGTCGCTCAACGCGTTATGGTCAGCGTCCGCAGCAGGCTGGCTATATTACCGAGACGGGGTCCAGTGAGGAAATCCGTTCTCAGCGCGATTGCTTCCGCAGCACGCCTATGCCCGACGATCGTGCGCTTCCCGCTGCCCGCGGTGTGGTGCGCGATCCCCGTGTCGGCTACGGAGATGGCGGCTATTCCGATCGTGGCCACCGTGGTGTCTCTGCCGGTCGTGCTCTCGGCGGCTATGCGGACGCCGATGCCACGCAGGTGACGCCGCGTCTTCGCTCTCAATCACAGCCGTATGGCCAGCGCTCTTCGGCTCCGCGTGCGGGCCAGCGTGGCTATCAAGGCCGCGGTGAACTTGCGCCCCGCTCGGGTCAGCGCAGCCTTCAGGGCCAGGGTGGCTATCTCGGCCGTTCCGACAGCAATCGTGGTCGTATGCCTCAGGGAGGCGGCCGCAGCAGTTCCAGTCGTGGACGCGGCGGTTCCCGTACTCCTCAAAACAACGGTCTCGATCCGCGTATCGTCTACGCCGGCATCGGTGCCGTGGCGTTGCTGCTGATCGTGCTCATCGTGGTACTTCTGCGCGGCTGCGCATCTTCGACGCCCGAGACCACGCCCGAGACGCCCACTGCTACCAAGACGACGCCCAAGAAGTCTTCTAAGAAGACCGAAACGGTCGACGAGGACGAAGACACCGATGAGGCGACGGATGAGTCGACCGATTCGGACGCCACCAAGACGACGGCTAAAAAGGAAGAAAACGAGGTAACGAAGGTCAAGGTCTCCGTTGCCAAGGGAAAGACCGCCTGGATTGAGGTCAAGGTCGATGGCAAGTCGGTCTATGGCGCCCAGGCGACTGGCCCCTTTGAGCAGGAGTACACGCCTGAGTCCTCGATCGAGATCACCACGTCCAAGCCTTCCGATGTCACCGTTACCAAGAACGGCGAAAAGGTCCGTTACGATACCAAGACCTCGGGCGTGGCGCGTGTGACGATCACCGTTCCCAAGAAGGAGACGACTGATTCCGAGAATGGTGAAAGTTCTGATGGTACCGACACCACCGATGGTACCGACACCACCGACGGCACCGATGCCCAGTCCACGGATGGCGCCGATACCGCAACTGACGGCCAGACGCCCACCGATTCTACCGACTATTCGTACGATAGCTACTAAGCCGCTCGTACGCGAAAGGAAACATCATGGCTAAAGATTCCAGCTTCGACGTCGTGTCCGAGGTCAACATGCAAGAGGTCGACAACGCCTTCCAGCAAACCACGCGCGAGATTTCCCAGCGCTATGACCTGAAGGATTCCGGCGCCACGATCGAGCTTTCGAAGGGCGACAAGCTCTTTACGATCAACGCCCCGGCCGACTTTGTCTCCAAGCAGATTATCGACGTGCTGAGCTCCAAGCTCATCAAGCGCGGCATCGACCTCAAGGCTGTCTCGTGGGATGCTCCGCAGGCGGCATCGGGCGGCACCGTGCGCGTGCTCGGCCATATCGTCGAGGGTATCGACCAGGCGACCGCCAAGAAGATCAACAAGGACATCAAGGACCAAAAGCTCAAGGTCAAGGTGACTATCGAGGCCGACAAGCTGCGTGTTTCCTCTGCTTCGAAGGACGCGTTGCAGACCGTGATCCAGTTCCTGCGCGACCAGGACTACGGCCAGCCGCTGCAGTTCACCAACTACCGCTAATATCATTCGAAAGGACTGCTCTCCAACATGGATACACCGTTGGGCTCCGTGCTCTACATCACCCTCGGGTGCGCTAAGAACGAGGTTGACACCGACCGCATGCGTTCTCTTTTGACCGCCGCGGGCTACGAGGAGGCATTCGACCCACAGGATGCCGATATCGCCATCGTCAATACATGCTCGTTTCTCGCCTCCGCAACGTCCGAGAGCATCGAGACCACGCTCGAGCTCGCCAACGAGGTTCAGGACGGCGTTCGTTCTTGTCCCATCGTCATGTGCGGCTGTGTGCCGTCGCGCTATGGCGACGACCTGCCTGACGAGCTGCCCGAGGTCGCTGCCTTTGTGAAGGCCGACGAGGAGGACGGCATCGTGGCGGTCATCGATGGCGTGCTGGGTGTCGAGCGTGAGATCGCTGCCTATATTCCGCAAGTCAAGCGCACTGTCGAGGGCGACGTTGCTTACGTCAAGATTTCCGATGGCTGCAACCGCTTCTGCAGCTTCTGCATGATCCCGTATATCCGCGGTCGTTATCACTCGCGCAATGCCGAGAGCATTATCTCCGAGGTACGCGACCTGGTTGCCGGCGGTGTGCGCGAGATCGTGCTGATCGGCCAGGACACGGGTATTTGGGGCACCGACTTTGCCGACGAAGACGTCACCGATGGCTCGCCGCGCAATCTGGCGCAGCTGCTGCATGCCGTCGCCGAGTCCGTGCGCCCGCACAACGTCTGGGTCCGCGTGCTCTATCTGCAGCCCGAGGGCATGACCGACGAGCTTATCGATACGATTCGCGATACGCCCGAGGTGCTGCCTTATATCGATATCCCCGTGCAGCACTGCGACGCGCGCATCCTCAAGGCTATGCGCCGTTCTGGTTCGCGCCAGGAGCTCGAGGACCTGTTCCGCGATCTGCGTGAGCGTATCCCCGGCATCGTGATCCGTTCCACGGCCATGGTCGGCTTCCCGACCGAGACCGACGACGAGTTCCGCGACCTTATCGACTTTATGGACACCGTCGGCTTTGACTACACGAGCGTCTTTGCCTACTCGCAGGAGGAGGGCAGCCTGGCCGCTAAGATGGAGGGTCAGGTCGATGAGGAGGTCAAGCTCGAGCGCGCCCAGGAGGCCATGGACCTGGCCGAGTCGCTCGGTTTTGCCGCCACCGCCGCACATGTGGGCGAGCGCGCCCAGGTGATTGTCGACGGCATCGAGGAGACCGAGGACGGCGCCGAGCTGATCGGCCATGCTTGGTTCCAGGCGCCCGATTCCGATGGCGCGGTGCACTTGGACGCCAGCGAGGCGTCCGTGGGCGATATTCTGACGGTCGAGTTTACCGATAGCTTCTGCTATGAGCTTATCGGCCATGTTGTGGAGTAGGAGAGCATCGTGGCAAACGAGAGCAATAAGGAACTGACGAGTGTTTGGACGCCCGCCAACATCGTGACGTGCGTTCGCATCGTCTTTATCCCGGTGTTCATGATCGTGTCGGCGCTTTCTCACACGAGTGTTGCCGGTACAGATTGGAGCACCTTCGACGGCCCGCTCGCCGCCGCTGCCTTCATTCTGTATGTGATCCTGTCGTGCACCGATAAGGTCGACGGCTACCTGGCGCGCTCGCGCAACGAGATTACCGATTTCGGTAAGTTCTTGGACCCCATCGCCGATAAGCTGCTCGTGTTCTCGGCCTTGCTGCTGTTCTTGGACTTTGGCACCGTGACGGTTTGGTCCGTGTTCATCATCTTGTTCCGCGAGCTGTTGGTAAGCGCCCTGCGCATGGTTGCGAGTGCCGCCGGCGTGGTCGTTGCCGCCGATAAGCTTGGCAAGTACAAGACGGCGACCACGATGGTCTCCATCTGCGGTTACCTGTGCGTCTTTGCGATGGCCGGCTTGCACCTTGGCCCGCTGGCGCTGACGCTCGGCATCTACTCGGTGTCGCGCTTCCTGTACGCCGTTGCCGTTGTCCTGACCGTTATCTCGGGCGCCCAATACTTCTGGAACTGCCGCAAGATCGTCTTTTCGATCTAGGTCCTGGTGGGTATGACGGACTCTTTTGATCAGATTTCCGCACATAACGAGGAGCTGGCGCGTCATATTGTCGAGCGCGCGAGCGCTCGGGGCGTGACGGTTTCGACGGCTGAGTCGCTGACAGCAGGTATGATCGCCTCGACGATTGCCGATATCCCGGGCGCCTCGGTGGTGCTGCGTGGCGGTGCGGTGACCTACTGCGATGAGATCAAGCATCGCGTTCTGGGTGTTGATCAGGAGACGCTCGACCGCTATACCGCGGTGTCGCATCAGACCGCGCACGAGATGGCGGCGGGTTCGCTGGAGCTGTACCAGAGCGATATTGCAGTGAGCGCAACGGGTTATGCCGGCCCCGGCGGCGGCACTGAGGACGATCCGGCTGGCACTTTCTATATTGGCTGGGCGTATCGCGCGGCTGATGGGGAAGTGCCGGTCGTGGACTCTGTGCGCTGCCACTATGAGGGCGACCGTTCGTGTGTTCGTGCCCATGCGGTCGCGGAGGCATTGGGACGCATTGCCCTTGTGCTCAACTCTATGGAATAGACGTGTTTTCAGGGGCCTTAGGGCCCCTTAATTGTGGAGATAGGGACCCCTGACGAATTTAGCGTTTGCGCTGGTTATAGGTGTATTCCTGCCTTCCTTGTTCTTATTCGGCCCTTTGTGGTCAAGCATTTGGTCAGTGTTTGGTCGGCGTTTGGTTGGGTTTTGGAAAGACTGCCTGCATATGATTGGCCTGAACGGTTGACCACGAACAGCCGTTCGTTTATTATCGATGCAGGTTGTTAAGAGGAGGGCTATTCATGGCCAAGAATTCAGGTCCCGTACGTACCGTTCATGCTCGCACGACGGGTAAAGAGCGCGATGAGATGATCGCCACCACCAAGGCCGAGATCGAGAAGAAGTTCGGTCAAGGCTCCATCATGAGGTATGGTGACGGCGGCCCCGAGCTTGAGGTTGAGGCCATCCCCACGGGCGCTCTGGCACTCGATGCCGCTCTGGGTATCGGCGGTGTGCCGCGCGGCCGTATCGTCGAGATTTACGGTCCTGAGTCCTCCGGTAAGACGACGCTTTCGCTCGAGATCCTGGCCGAAGCCCAGGCAATGGGTGGCGTGGTGGCATTTATCGATGCCGAGCACGCGCTCGATCCCACGTATGCCGCGCGCATTGGCGTGGATATCGACGAGGTACTGATTTCCCAGCCTGATACGGGTGAGCAGGCGCTCGAGATTGTTGACATGCTCGTGCGTTCCGGCGCCATCGATGCCATCGTCGTCGACTCCGTCGCCGCGCTGACCCCGCGTGCCGAGATCGAGGGAGAGATCGGCGATACCACGGTCGGATTGCAAGCTCGTCTGATGAGTCAGGCGCTCCGCAAGCTCGCCGGCTCGCTGTCCAAGTCCAACACGACATGCATCTTCATTAACCAGCTGCGAGAGAAGATCGGCGTCATGTTCGGCAACCCCGAGACCACGACGGGCGGCCGCGCCCTTAAGTTCTTCTCTTCGGTGCGTATCGACATTCGCCGCATCGACAGCATTAAGCTTAAGGATGAGGTTATCGGTAACCGCGTGCGTGCCAAGGTCGTTAAGAACAAGGTGGCAGCTCCGTTCCGTTCTGCTGAGTTCGACATCATGTACGGTACGGGCATCTCTAAGGAGGGCTCGATTCTGGACATGGCTGTCGAGTGCGGCATTTGCAAGAAGATGGGCTCCTGGTTTGCCTATGGCGAGGACAAGCTCGGCAACGGTCGCGAGGCCGCCAAGGCGTTCCTGCGCGAACACCCCGATTGCGCCGACGAGATTGAGCATAAGGTCCGCCTTGCCTGCGGGCTTGAGTTTGATGACGATGCTCCGTCCGAGGTCGAGCTGACCGATCAGCCTGCGCCTGAGGAGTTTGACGAGCTTTACGCCATCGATGGTTCCGCCATGCTCGATGATGACGACGAGTAGCGGTTACGCTCATGTCGTATACGGTGACCGAGGCCACGGTCGTCTTTCCCGATAAGAAGGCGGCCTCCTCGTTCTCGAGCGGGTATGCGTCCAAAAAGCCTTGCGCACATATCGATTGTGAGCTTGAGGGCGGTTTTGAGCGGTCCATTTGGATTCCCGTGCGGGTCGCGCGCCTGTATGTCAAAAATCGCCCCGATCTTCCCTGTGATTGGGATAACTTTCGTGAAGCGGTGCAGCTCATCGAGCGTAAATGTGCACTTACCATGGTGACCGAGATGCTATCGCGACGCGACCATGCGACGGGTGAGGTCTGTGACAAGTTGGCACGCTACGGCTTTCGCCAGCCCGCGATCGATTTCGCCGTCGAGCGCGCCACCGAGTATCGCTTTTTAGACGAGAACCGCTTTTGCTCGTACTTTATCGAGGAACGCAAGCGGCGCGGTTGGGGACAGCGTAAAATCGAGACCGAGCTCAAGCGCCGTCATGTCGTGCTCGATGACATTCCCGGTTATCCGGAGGATTATTTTGCCGTCGAAGACGATTTGGCGCGTGCGTCAGCCCTGCTCGCCAAGCGGCGTGTTCCAGAGACGCGCGGATTCGAAAAACTGGTTCGGTTTTTGATGGGCAAGGGCTTCTCGTATCATATCGCCGCCGATGCCGTTAAGGCACGTCTCGATGCCGAACGCGAGGAATGTGCGGTTTAGGCGTATGCGTTTTGTGGCCCTGCCGCTCACCGTGTTTTAGCCGCCGTGTTGGGGGCATTTATTTGACAGTTGTTGTGGTTCAACGTACGATAAACAGCGTCATTTGCTTTGTGATATGTGCTCATCTGTGATGAGTTTGTTTATATGTTTATCTGTATCCGACCCGCATAAGCTGCGCCCATATTACTCAAATGTCGCGAGCCGTTCGTAAGGACGGTTCGCTTTGTTGTGTAACGAATCCATAAAAAGGAGTGAGCATGCCTATCATCGCAGCGCTCGTTGGCATCGTTTTGGGTGCCATCGCCGCCATTGCCTACATGCGCACCGCCAAGCAGGGTAGTCTTCACGAGGCCGACGAAAAAATCCAGTCGGCACACGCACAGGCTGAGTCCCTGATCGGTGATGCTAAGCGTCAGGCCGAGACCCTCAAAAAAGAGGCTCTGCTCGAGGCTAAAGAGGAGATCATCAAGAACAAGCAGGCCGCCGAGGCCGAGGACAAGCAGCGTAAGAACGAGATTCGTACGCTCGAGAACCGCGTGATGCAGCGCGAGGAATCCCTTGATCGCCGCAACGACGCTCTCGACAAGCGCGAGCATCAGCTGTCCAGCCAGGCCGGTCAGGTCGAGAAGCGCTCCCGTGAGCTCGAGGAGCTCTGTGCAAAGCAGACTTCCGAGCTCGAGCGTATCGCCGACCTTACCCGCGAGGACGCCCACAAGGAGCTCCTCGATAAGGTTCGCGGCGAGGTTACCCACGAGGCCGCCACGATCATTCGCGAGTCCGAGCAGCAGGTTCGCGCCGAGTGCCACAAGACCGCCCAGGAGATTCTGTCTCTGGCGATTCAGCGCTGCGCTGCCGACCACACTGCCGAGGTCACCGTTACCTCCGTGCACATTCCCTCTGATGACCTCAAGGGCCGTATCATCGGTCGCGAGGGTCGCAACATCCGGACCTTCGAGCAGGTTTCCGGTGTCAACCTCGTGATCGATGACACGCCCGAGACAGTCGTTCTTTCGAGCTTCGACCCGGTCCGTCGTGAGACCGCCCGTGTCGCCCTCGAGAACCTCATCGCCGACGGCCGCATTCACCCTGCCCGTATCGAGGAGATGTATCACAAGGCCGCCGACCTGGTTCAGCAGCGCGTGCGCGAGGCTGGCGAGCAGGCTGCCTTCGATACCGGCATCCACGATCTGCACCCCGAGATCGTCAAGACCCTTGGTGCCCTGCGCTACCGTACCTCGTTTGGTCAGAACGTGCTTCAGCATTCCCTCGAGGTCTCTGATCTGTGCGGCGTGATGGCTTCCGAGCTTGGCCTGGACGTTGTGACCGCCAAGCGCGCCGGCCTGCTTCATGACCTGGGCAAGGCAATCGACCACGACGTCGAGGGCCCGCATGCCGTCATCGGCGCCGAGCTTGCCCGCCGTTATGGCGAGAAGCCCGTTATCGTCCACGCTATTGAGGCTCACCATGCCGATGTCGACCCCAACACGGTACTCGATGTCCTGGTGCAGGCCGCTGATGCTGTCTCTGCCTCTCGCCCCGGTGCCCGTCGCGAGTCTGCCGAGAACTACATCAAGCGTCTTGAGAAGCTTGAGGAGATCGCCAACTCCCATGACGGCGTCGAACGTACCTATGCCATGCAGGCCGGTCGCGAGGTCCACGTCATGGTCCAGCCGGACAAGATTTCCGATGCCCAGTCCACGGTTCTGGCTCACGATATCGCCCATCAGATCGAGGAAGAGATGGAGTATCCCGGTCAGGTGCGCGTCGTCGTGATTCGCGAGAGCCGCGCTGTCGATATCGCTAAATAACATGAGCGACGCGAACGAGCTCATCTCATTTATCGCGTCGATGTCGGGGGAGGGCAACCTTCGCGTCGAGGAGAACCTTGGCGAGGGGTATGTCCGCCTCCGCGTTTCGGAGGCCGAGCGGCGCCAGGCTAAGCACGACATTCAGCATGTCGAGGACATCGTCATCGAAATGCTCCGTAATGCTCGCGATGCCGGCGCCGACAAGGTCTATCTCGCCACGACCAAGGAAGATGGCGTCCGCACGCTTGTCTTTCTGGATAACGGTTCTGGCGTTCCGCAGGATATGCAAGAGCGAATCTTTGATGCCCGCGTTACCTCCAAGCTCGAGAGCATGAAGATGGACCGTTGGGGCGTTCACGGTCGTGGCATGGCATTGTTTTCGATTAAGCAGAACACCGACGAGGCCCGTGTGGTCACGTCCGGCGTCGATCTTGGTTCAGCCTTCAAGGTGAGCGTTGCGGCCGACCGCCTCAGTGAGCGTGCCGATCAGTCCAGCTGGCCCCAGGCCGTCAAGGATGAGGACGGACGTTATGTCTGCGCTCGCGGTCCACATAATATTATTCGCGCTGCTTGTGAGTTTGCGCTCGAGGAGTTGCGTGGTTGCGATGTCTATCTCGGTTCTCCGTCTGAGATTGCCGCGACCCTTTATGCTCAAGCGTCAAGTCGGCTCGATACGTCTCGTCTCCTGTTCATTGATGACGAGAGCGAGCTTCCGGTTGTCGATCGTTTAGGCCTTGCTTCTGATGCCGAGGACTTTATCCGTATTTGTTCGGGTTTGGGTCTTGAGATGTCCGAGCGCACGGCCCATCGCATTTTGGCAGGGCAGATTAAGCCCGTTCGCGGTGTGACCGCGCGTCTGCTGCGCGAGCGTGATTCGTCCTCGCATGCGCCGACTCCTGTCGATCTCGCGAAGGATCGTCGCGGGCTACGTATTGCCAAGGATGACATGGCACAGTTTTCGCGCGCTGTGGAACGCGACTTTAATGACCTTGCCGCCCGGTACTATCTCAACCTTTGCGGCGACCCAAAGATCCGTGTTTCGCGTGATCGAATCACCGTGACCTTTGATCTTGCCAAAGAGGAATAGTGCCTTTACCGAGTCCACTCGGTACGATACAGTTGTTGCAGTTAAAACGTACTTTTAAATGCAGGAGTTTCTTCATGGATTGCCTGAAGGTATCAAGCAAATCATCGCCCGCGTCCGTTGCCGGCGCCATCGCCGGCATGGTCAAGGATGGTGTACCCGTCAACATCCAGTGTGTCGGCGCCGGTGCCGTCAACCAGGCTATTAAGGCCGTTGCTATCGCGCGCGGTTTTTTGATTCCAACCGGTTTTGATATTTCCTGCGCGCCCGTGTTCTCCGACATCCTCATTAACGGGGAGTCGCGCACGGCCATCCGCCTTTCTATCTACGTTCACCAGATCAATCGAGCTACTATGGATAACGTCGTCATGGATGATGTTAAGCCTGTGGCATAGCTTCTGCTTGCCTTGTTTCGCTCCCCATCGTTAGGACTTATGCACATGGACCAGCGTTCCGTACGCGATATTCTTGCCGGTAAAACCTACTTTATCCGCACCTTTGGCTGCCAGATGAATCAGCACGACTCCGAGCGTGTGAGCGGTCTGCTTGATTCGTATGGCTGCCTCATGGCGCTCGATCCCGCGCATGCCGATATCGTTGTCTTCATGACGTGCTGCGTGCGCGAGGCCGCCGATACTCGCCTGTACGGTCAGTGCAATTCCTGCAAAAGCCTGCCGCCTTCGCCTTCGGGCAAGCGCGTGGTTGCCGTTGGCGGTTGCATCGCGCAGCGCGATGGCGAGGGCCTGCTCACCAACGTCGATAACGTCAATGTCATCTTTGGCACGCATTCCATTGCACATGTGGCCGAGCTCATTGCCGAGGCGTTCCGTGATGGTAAGCGTCATATCCGCACCAATGAGCATGAGGATACGGATGCCATGAGCATGCCGTGGCATCGCGAGACTCAGTATCACGCCTGGGTGCCCATCATGACGGGCTGCAATAATTTCTGCACCTATTGCATCGTGCCGTACGTGCGCGGTCGCGAAAAGAGCCGCCCCTTCGAGGAGATTGTCGACGAGGTGACCGGTTTGGTGCGCCAGGGCGTGCGTGAGATTACGCTGCTGGGCCAAAACGTTAACTCATATGGTCGCGATCTGTTTGGCAAGCCGCGTTTTGCCGATCTGCTGCGTGCCGTGGGCAATACGGGCGTGGAGCGCATCTTCTTTACGTCTTCGCATCCCAAGGACCTGTTGCCCGAGACCATCGACGCCATGGCCGAGACGCCTGCCGTTATGCCGCAGCTGCACTTGGCCGTCCAGTCAGGTTCGACGCGGATCCTCAAAGAGATGAATCGCCGTTATACACGCGAGGACTATCTGGGCCTTGTCGATCGCATTCGCAACCGCATGCCCGATATCGCGCTCTCGACCGACATTATCGTTGGCTTCCCGGGTGAGACTGAAGAAGACTTTGAGCAGACGCTCTCACTTGCCGAGACGGTCCGCTATGCTCAGGCCTATACCTTCATCTATTCCAAGCGCGCCGGTACCCCGGCCGCCGAGATTGACGATCCTACGCCGCATGAGGTTATTCTCGAGCGTTTCAACCGTCTGGTTAAGGTTATCGAGACCACGGCACACGAGTATAACCAGGGTGAGCTTCATACTGTGGTTCCGGCGCTCATTGAGGGAACGAGTAAAAAGAACGATGCGGTCCTGCTGGGCAAGAGTCCCAAGAATCAGACCGTGCATGCGCCTATTCCCGAGGGTTACAGCATCGATCAGCTTGTTGGTAAGATCGTTGATGTTGACGTTGACGTTGCCAAGACCTGGTATTTGTCCGGCTCCGTTGTGGGCGAGCCGCGCTAATGGTTTCTCCCGGGGCAGGTCTTTCCGCCGTTGCGATCGTCGGTCCGACGGCGGTTGGTAAGAGTGATGTTGCCGACCGTTTGGCAGCTCGTCTTTCGTCCGAAGTGCTGTCGTGCGATGCGATGCAAATCTATCGCGGCATGGACATCGGTACCGCAAAGATGGCGCCCGATGAGTGCACGGCGCCGCTGCGTCTCGTCGACATTGTAGAGCCGGGTGTGGCATATTCTGCTGCGCTTTATCAGGCCGACGCTCGCGCGCATGTTGAACGTCTCCTTGGTTCGGGTTGCCTGCCGGTTTTTTGTGGAGGTACGGGGCTGTATCTCAAGGCCGCCCTCGATGAGATGGACTTTCCCTCGGGTGAACTTGAGGACGATCGTCGTGCGGGCTATCAGGAGCTTGCCGAGCGTATTGGCGAGGAAGAACTGCATGCCTTGCTTGCCGAGCGCGATCCAGAATCGGCTGCTGTTATTCATCCCCATAACGTGCGCCGTGTGATTCGTGCGCTCGAGATGCATGATGATGGCGTCTCTTATGCGCAGCAAAAGTCGCAGTTTAGTGTTCCGCACGAGCATTATCATGCCCTTTGGTTTGGTCTGACGCGTAATCGCGAGGTGCTCTACGAGCGCATTAACCAGCGCGTCGATCTGATGTTTGAGCAGGGTCTTGTCGATGAGGTCCGCGGTCTTATGGGCCAGGGGCTGGGAGATGCCCTGACGTCGATGCAGGCAATTGGCTATAAAGAGATCATTGATGCTTTCAATGGCGTGATGAGCATGGATGAGGCTCGCGAACTCATTAAGATGCGTTCGCGTCGTTATGCCAAGCGTCAGCTTTCGTGGTTTAAGCGCGATGACCGTATCGTGTGGTTTGATATGGATGAATGTACGATCGATGAGGTCGTTGAGGATATCCTGCATCGTATTGAGGCTGCCTAATGCCCCGTTTCCCCCTTGTTCCCACGGCACCCGAGCCCGAGCGTGCCATTTTAGTTGGTGTTGAGTGGCGCGACAATGCATGGCCGCTCGATCGCTCGCTTGATGAGCTGGAGCGTCTTGCCCACACAGCTGGTGCCCAGTGCGTGGCACGCTTGTCGCAGCGTTTGGTAAAGCCGTATCCTAAATCGTTTATCGGTTCCGGTAAGGTTGAAGAGCTGTGCGGCCTGGTGCATCGCATGGATGCCGATGTCGTTATTTTTGACGACGACCTGACCCCCTCGCAGCAATCCTATTTGGAGAAAGCCGTGGGCGAGCCGGTAAAGATTATCGATCGTACTGCACTGATCCTGGATATCTTTGGCCTGCATGCTCAGACGCGTGAGGGACGCCTGCAGGTACAGCTGGCACAGCTTCAATATTTGTTGCCTCGCCTGCGTGGCATGTGGAGCCATCTCGCTAAGGAGCAGACGCGCGGCGGCATCGGCTCACGTTTTGGTCAGGGCGAAAGTCAGCTCGAGGTCGACCGTCGCCTCATTCGTAATAAGATCGCTGCGCTTCGTCGTGAGCTCAAGCAGGTTGAACAGCGTCGCGATGTTCAATCCAAGAGTCGCATTGAGTCCCCGGCGTTTCGCGTCGCGTTAGCCGGTTATACCAATGCCGGTAAATCGACGTTGCTCAATCGTCTGACCGGCTCTACGGTACTTTCGCAGGACAAGCTGTTTGCTACGCTCGACCCGACGACGCGTTCGTATCGTCTGCCCGGCGGTCGCGGCATGACGATTACCGATACCGTCGGCTTTATTCAAAAGCTGCCGCATGGTCTGGTCGATGCCTTTAAATCGACGCTGTCCGAGGTTTTGGGTGCCGATCTAATTCTCAAAGTCGTAGATGCGTCTGACGAGGACTATGAGCGGCAGCTGGAGGCTGTCGACCGCGTGCTTGATGAGATCGGCGCCGGAGAGCGTTTAACGCTGACCGTATTCAATAAAATCGATCTTCTCGATAGCGTCGATCGATTGAGTTTCCGTCGTCGCTATCCGGAGGCCGTTCTGTTCTCGGCCCAAACGGGCGAGGGGCTCGACGATCTCGTCGACCGGATTGCTCGCGAGGCAGCTGCCACCGATGTGTTGCTCTCCGCTGATATCCCGTATCGTGAGGGCGCTCTCATCACGCTGGTGCATGAGCAGGGAACCCTTCTGCATGAGGAATATCTCGAGGACGGCGTTCGCATTGTGGCGAAACTGCCGGCTCGTATTGCACCGCGGCTCGAGCGTTATCGCACCGAGTAGACGATCTCCAAAATGCCCAGAATGATGGGCTGATGCAGCAGATAAAAGGGGAGAGCGTGACGTCCAAGGCTGGCGAGCGCCGGCAGGGGGTTGGCGTAGGCCCAGCTAGGGACGGTCTTATCGATACTCTTCGCTATGTGTGCGGCGAAGTATCCTGCAAGATACATAAAGATAAACGGGATGATGGGGTAGTAATCACCTGAGACAAACCCAGGGCTCGGAAATCCCAGCCACGCCAGGTAGGGGACAGGGTAGATCGTTTTGGGGATGCTCCAGGTGAGGGCGAACAACACAAGGCATAGGGGCATGCCCCATCTCGCCGTTATCTTCTTAAGGACGGGATCGGTCAACGCCACGATGCCGGTGCATGCGGCCATGCAGTAGATGATGCCAAAATTAACCGAATCGTCGAATGAGACAAGTGTTGTTGCCAACCAGACAACGAGTGCTGCTAAGGCGTATTTGGCGGCACGTTTGATATTGTTGCGCGAAAGAGTGCACATCCAACCCGCGATAAACAAAAATACCCAGCTGATGCTGGCGCGCCAGACGTCTTGAAAGACAGTCTGGGTAAACCAAGGCATATCCCAGCCGTACAGGTAGGCGAGATCATAGCAAGCGTGAAAACCTGCCATAGAAATCATCGTAAACCCGCGGACGGTATCAAAGATGGTGATGCGTTTTTGCATTACGAGAACCGGCGCATTAAACCGACAACTTTACCCAAAATAACGGGGTTCGTCGCATAGATGGGCTCCATAGTGTCGTTCTCGGGCTGCAAGCGCACGCGCCCCTGCTCCTTGTAGAACGTCTTGACGGTCGCTGAACCATCAATCATGGCCACGACAATTTCGCCGTTCATGGCACTCTTTTGTTCACGGACGATGATGTAATCGCCATTGAAGATGCCGACATTGATCATTGAGCTCCCATGCACCTCAAGGATAAAGGAACCCTGATCAGTGGCGATTTCGGTCGGGATAGTAAACGTGTCTTCAATATTCTGCTCGGCCAGAATGGGAATCCCTGCCGCGACGCGACCAACGAGCGGTAGCGAGACCGTTCCGCGAGGTGCGGTGGGCTCGTCAGATTTAGAAATTGAGACAGAGGAACCGTCCTCGTTAAAGAGTTCCAGGGCGCGCGGTTTGGTGGCATCGCGCTTGAGTAGCCCGCGCGCCTCCAGGGCAGAGAGATGGGCGTGCACGGTGCTGGGGGAGGAAAGGCCCACGGCAGAAGCCATCTCGCGCACGCTGGGCGGATAACCCTTCTCCTGCTGATATTCCTTGATGAAGTCGTAAATTTGCTGCTGACGCTTGGTAATTTTGCGAGCCATCAGGGCATCCTCTCTACCCATGTCAAACAAATGTTCGAATTTTGCTTGACAGGAACAACTGTTCGAAGATAATAATAACCGAACATTCGTTCTCGCGCTAGACATTTTTGTCCGCGCGGCTTGATAAAACTGTTCTCAGCAAAACACGCGAGAGGAGAACATGATGAACGCAACGAATATGGTCCAGGGAAACCTCGCCCTTAAGCTCGAGACGCCTGCAGAACCCACTTTTACGGTTGTTCAGGGTGGCCGCTCCGGCATTCAACCTTTGACCGTAAAGCCTGCTCGCAATCAGCAGGCTGTAGTCGCGCCGGCCCGCGTTGCCCTGAAGGTTCCGACGATTGTCGCCGTCGCCGTTGCGCTTACGCTCTTCTTTGTCCTCGCTACTTCGGTCTTTAGCGCTCGTCACGCCGCGTATGCCGAGTCCGTTTCCAACATTACTTACGAGACCATTCGCGTTCAGACTGGCGATTCTCTTTGGTCGCTTGCCGAGGAATATCCAATCGAAGGCCTTTCCACGCAAGAGACTTCCGACATGATCCGTAACGTCAATCATCTGGAGCATGGTTCGCTCGCCGCCGGTGCGCATCTTAAGGTTCCTGCTCGTTCGTAATCATTATCGCGCTGCGCATGGTACCCTTGTTATCGTTTAAGAGGAGGTACCATGCGCTGTCCCAAATGCGGCAAGGCACATACCCGCGTCGTTGATTCCCGTATGCAGGAGTCAAATAACACCATTAAGCGCCGTCGCGAATGTTGCTCGTGTAACTATCGCTTTACAACGTTCGAGCGATGCGAGGACCCTATCGAGGTCATTAAGTCAGACGGAACCAAGCAGCGGTTCGATCGCAATAAGCTGCTCGTCGGCTTGATGCGCGCCACCATCAAGCGCGATATCGACACTAAGAAGCTCAATGAGATTATCGACGACATCGAGGTCGAGCTGCGCTCTCGCACACTGACGGCCGTCACGTCCCATGAGTTGGGTGACATGGTGCTCAAGCGCTTGGCCAAGATCGACAAGGTTGCGTACATCCGTTTTGCCTCGGTCTACCGCGATTTCAAAGACGTCGATGAATTTCTGCAAGAGCTCGACAAGCTAAGGTGATTCCATGTCCAACATTACCGTCAACATAAAGCGTCTCGACCCCACCGTCGAGCTTCCCAAATACGCCCATCCCACCGATGCCGGCTTGGATCTACGCTCCAACGAAGACTGCGTCCTGAAGCCCTTCGAACGCCGTCTGGTCTCTACGGGGCTGGCCATCGCCCTGCCCGATGGCTACGCCGGCTTCGTCCAGCCCCGCAGCGGCTTGGCCATCAAGCAGGGCTTGTCTATAGTCAACACGCCGGGCCTCATCGACGCTCACTACCGAGGAGAACTCAAGGTTATCCTCATCAACCTGGATCCCACCAACGACATCCAAATCAACAAAGGCGACCGCATCGCCCAGCTCGTCATCCAAGAAGTCCCCACGGTCAACCTCGTTGAAGTAGAAGAACTAGACAAAACCGACCGAGGAGCCGGCGGTTTCGGTTCTAGCGGCGTTTTGTAATGTCCGCTCACCCGTGGGAGGCCCCTATATATCATTCCATGCTCAAACATTCTCGCGGGGCGCTCGTATCCCTCCCGCCTGCCTCTCACGCATATCATTCCATGCTCAAACATTCTCGCTTCGCTTCGCTCGCTGCGAAACTGCGCGTGGAACGATATGTGTGAGAGGCAGGCGGGCGGCTACTCGCTTGAAAAAATATTTACATTCTAGTAAGCCAATGCGACAAAGGAACAATCCCTTTGTCGCATTGGCTTACTGTATTTAGATTTTCCGGTTTCGCCTTTGAAGATTCTAGTGGTGGGGAATCTGGTATAGCTGCTAGTACGTAAACGCAGCTTACCTGCGGGAGGCCCCTATATATCGTCCCACGCGCAGTTTCGCAGCGAAGCGAGAATGTTTGAGCATGGGATGATATATAGGGGCCTCCCGCAGGTAAGCGGACATAAAGACGCTAGCGGATATGCGCGGGTTTTCCGCCCCAGTAGAAGCGGCAGAAGGCTCTTTTGCGCTTTTGGGGTTTGCCTACGAGCTCCATGGTTGCGATGGCTATGTCTTCGGCTGCGTGGGGGCGGCGTAGTACTTCGCCGTTGATGAGCAGTGCCTTGAGCGACTCAGGATGATCGTGGAGATGACGCAACGTCACGATGAGCTCTCGTGCGGTGGTGACATGCATGCTGGCGCCCATGCCGGTGAGCATGGTGGTGTTGGCCTTTTCCTGGCCATAGGACTTGCCCAGCAGGATCATCGGCAGATGTGCGCATAGGCACTCGGTGACGGTGAGTCCGCCCGATTTGAGAATTGCCAGGTCGCAGCCGTGCATGAGGGCCGCCATGTCGTCGACATAGTCCAGCACCGTGACATTTTCGAGCTTCATGGCATCGAAGAGTGTCTTGAGGCGGGCGGCGTATTCCTTATCCTTGCCCGGCAAAAAGACAAAGTGCATGTCTTCGAAGCTGCGTAGGAAGGGGAGGGTGCGGTCCATCTCCGCGCGAAAGCGAACGTACGGTTGAGGCAAGCTGGCACCGGCCATTACCAGTACGACGGTCTTGTCGGTGGGGAGGTTGAACTTAGCTAGCTCTTCCTCGCGATCGTAATCCGTGTCGAATCCGGCGCGAATAGGAATGCCGGTAATGCAAATCTTTGTCTCGAGCACCTTGCGCGGACGCAGCGTTTCGGCCATAAATTCGTTGGCAACACAGAATAAATCGGTGTCCTTGTGGGGCCACCATCCCTCGACTTCGTAGTCGGTCGGTACGCAGACGACCGGATAATCGATACCCGTAATTACGCGGGCGCCCACGGCAACATTGGCTGCTGTGATGTGCGTCGCAACCACGGCTATGGGCCTGCGGCTACGAATATATTCGTTGAAGGCGGGGAACATAATTCGCGACCATGCCGTTCCGCCACCCCAGAGAAGATGTCCCGTAAGCGTATATCGCCAGGTCAGGTCGTAAATGGGGCGCGTGGCTCCCGTAAAAGAAGCCGCGGTCTTATTGCCGTCGAGTTTAATACGTCCAAAATCAAGGATATCGAGCACTTCAATCTCAATATCCTCGGGGATGCCATTGGTGCCGCGGATGAGGTCGAATGCCTGCGCAATCGCATTTGCGGCGGCCTTGTGGCCCGAGCCAACGGAGGCATGCACGATGGTCACGAGGGGTTTTTGCTGAGCCAGGAGTGTGGTTTGCTCCGATTGGGGAGTGCTGTGCGTGAGCAGGGGAGCGTCGTCACTCGTCTGCGCCTGGTCCATCGATAACTCCCCTTCAGCTTTGTAATACGGATTTATCATTGTAGTGCATGAGTGTCACGTTCACGTAAATTTGGGTACGAGCGCAAAGAACGACAACGTTTCGACGAAAGGATGCTTCATGACTACCGATAAGCCGATCGATGTTGCGATTATCGGTGGCGGCCCCGCGGGCTATGCTGCCGCCATTTATGCTGCGCGTGCCAACCTGACGACGACCGTGATTGAGCAGGGCATGTCGGGAGGGCAGATCGCCACAACCAATGAGGTCGAGAACTATCCGGGTTTCCCGCTCCTGAGTGGCGCCGAACTCGGCGAGCGTTTTCAGCAGCATGCAGAGGGCCTGGGAGCACAGGTTACATGGAGCATGGTTACGGGTATCGATTGCGATGCCGATGCACCGTTGTTTACGGTGCATCACGATATGGGCGATACGCTGGCCTCGAGCGTTATCGCTTGCATGGGTGCCACGCCGCGTCCGGCAGGTTTCGCAGGCGAGGATACGTATCGCGGTCGTGGCGTTTCATATTGCGCAACATGTGACGGCATGTTTTTCCGCGGCAAGCAGGTTTTTGTAATCGGTGGTGGCAATTCGGCATGCGAAGAGGCGCTGTTCCTGTCCGACATTGCCAGCAGTGTGACCATCGTGCTGCGCCGCGACCAGTTCCGTGCGCCCGATGGTGTTGTTCAGAAAGTACTCGCAAAGGACAATATTACAGTTAGGTACCAAACTAGTATTGTGGAGCTATCGGGCGAAGCCATGCCAACGACGATTACCTTTAAGGACAATGCATCTGGGGAAACTCATGCCGAGTCATTTGAGCCCGGCTCGTTTGGCATCTTTGTCTTTACGGGGACGCAGCCACATACCGAGCTTGTTGAGCATCTAGTCGACCTGGCTCCCGACGGCGGCATTGTCACCGACGATTCGATGGCCACCCGTACACCTGGTCTATTTGCCGCTGGCGACATCCGTTCCAAGCGCTTACGCCAGGTTGTGACCGCCGTTTCTGATGGAGCCATAGCGGCAACGAGCGCATACGCGTTTCTCCGTGGATAAGTACGATAATATATCTTATGTAAGGTTGCTATCTTTACACAAAGTGGTTGGACGATGCATCAATGTGTTGTCCAACCACTTTTACTTGCCGGCTATGTGGTATGCAAAACTAGATAACCTAGAATACAATATAGTAAATGAACGGAGGACCTTTATGAACCACGTTAAACACGTTATTCCGATGTCCGATTCGTCGGTCAGTATTAAGCCTGAGGATATTCAGCCCACGGTGCTGCCCGATGCATTTATTCAGTCCGAAATCGTGTGCAAACTCAATACGTTGAGTCTGTCGCGCTATGACCAGTTGCCCAATGTGACGCTCTATCGCGACCAGGTTATTGAGTATGTTGCGCTGTGGATGGAGCCGCTGTCCATTTGCGTTGAGCAGCCCGTCATTACGCCATCGATGATCAACAACTACGTGAAGGTCGGCCTGGTGCCTGCTCCGGTTAAAAAGCAATATGGCCGCGAGCAGATTGCCCGCCTGATCGCTATCTGCCTCTTTAAGCAGGTGTTACCTATTGCTGCGGTGCAGGCACTCTTTAACATTCAGCGTTTGAGCTACGATGCCCCGACGGCCTTCGATTATGTGGTCGATCAGCTCGAGGCATCGATTCGTTCGGCGTTTTCCGTCGAGCAGACGCCGGTTCCCGATACGGCGCATCAGGTAACGCGTGAGTCGCTGCTTGTGCGCAGTGCGGTTTCATCCTTCGTTTCGAAGGCGTACCTGATGAGCTATCTAAAGTTTAATGGGTTTAATAGCTAGCCAACGTATATAACGGGCGGAGCAAAGGGCCATCTGTCACTTTGTCCCGCCCGTATTTTTGCTTGGTTGGACGTTATTGGCCCGAAGCCACGCCCATGCCGTAGCCGATAATGAGCCCATGCATTTCGGCATAGTATGAATCTAGCCCGTTACAGGGCATGATGATAGTCTTGGAGCTTGGCCAGCGCTCCACAATGCGGCTGGCAAGTGCTTGGGCGCCCGCCTCATTCTCGACATGGTCGATAACGACCTCGCCGCCGGTAAAGCCTTCGGCCTCCATGGTGTCGACAATCTTGGTGAGCATCTTCTTTTCGCCGCGGGTGTGCCCAACGAGTTCAATTTTGCCCGCTTCGCTCGCCGTGCCCAAAATGCGGATATTGAGCTTGTTAGCAATAACGCCGGCCGCCTTAGGGATACGTCCGGCCTTCGCAAGGTTTTCGTAGTTGCACAAACTAAAGAGGATCTTGCTGTTCTGCTCCAAGCTATCGAAGTAAGCGCAGGCGTCCTCAAAGGAGGCATCCGGGCTGCTCGTAAGATAGCGGTCGAACAGCAAGAAGATCAGATCCATTTTGCCACCTGCGGCTCGCGAGTTAACCAAATGAATCTGACGGTTGGGCTCTTCGGCAAGCACCATGTCACGCGCGGTGGCCGCGGCATTGTAGCTTCCCGAGACGCCCTCGGAGATGGGCATGCAAATCGTCTTGTCAGCGAGCTTAAAGAGCTCAGCCCACTCCCCTACGCTTGGGCAGGCGCTCGATGATGCGCCGGCTTCCGATTGAATGGCAACATTAAGCTCGTGAACATCGAGCGAGAGGTCGTCAACGAATTCACGCTCCCCCACTCGGATCTTAAGGGGTGCAAATGCAAAGGTGGTATGAGGTGCGGTTGGTTGCCAATCGCGAAGATTGCAGCTCGAATCGGAGATAAGTGCCCAGCTCATTGAGGGTCCTTTCTAATTGTTCCCCAACAATTATAGCCATCTTTTTGATTGATTGGATGGCTATCTAGTTTTGAATACTAGATAGCCATCCTGATTTTATGGCAAACGGTAGGGGTAAAAAGAATGGGCCTCGTGACTCAAGATCGCGAGGCCCATGTTCGTTCGCTGTAGTAATAAATTAGTAACGTACGAAGATGTAGTTGTTGTTCATACCGGCTGCGACGGAGCTGATGATAACGCCCGTTTTGTAGTCGGAAGCATGGATCATCTGGCCATTACCGATATAGATGCCGGTATGGTAGGAGTTAACCACAACATCGCCGGGTTGCGGATCGGACACACGGGTCCAACCCATGAAAGTGCCGGTGGTGCCCAGACGGCAGTAGCGGCCCGTGAGGCAATAGCTTACAAAGCCGGAGCAGTCAAAGCTGTTCGGTCCAATGCCGCCCCAAGAATAAGCGCAACCCAGCTTGCTATAAGCGCGAGAAACAACGGTACCGCCGTCAACGGACTGGCTCGGTGCGGAAGGCGTCGGAGTCGGAGCGGGCGTCACGGGCTGCGGCGTGGGGGCAGGAGCGGGCGCGGGCGCAGGCGTGTTGCCGCCGCCGTTGTTGGTCGTACCGCCACCATTGTTGGTGTTCTCGGTCGTACCGGCGGTGTCGTTGCTCACCGTGGCCTTTTCGGCGGTGCTGGCATTAATGCCAGCCTGCAGCGCAGCGTTGGCCTCGGCCTCGGCAGCAAGCTCGGCCTGCAGCTGTGAATCCAGGGAGTTCACGACATTCTGGGCCTCAGCCTGCTGGGCATTGAGCTCGTCGACTTTCTTCTGCGTCGCGGCGACGTTCTTCTCCTGCTCGGCCTGCTTATCGGTGAGCTGCTGCTTAAGGTCCTTGACCTCTTGGATGGTCTGGGCCTGCTTGTCGGACACCTTGCCGTAGTAGAACAGACGGTTGAGCATATCGCCCAGATCGTCGACACCCGTCAGGACCTGAAGGAGACTCAGGCCGCCGGTCTTGTACTCACCGGCAACGTAGCTCGAAAGCTTTGCCTGGCCTTCGGCGATCTCTTGCTGCTTTTGCGTAATCTCGCCTGCAGTCTGATCAAGCTCCTGCGTCTGTGCGGAGAGTTCATCGTGAATTTGCTGGGT
This sequence comes from Collinsella sp., assembly GCA_019425015.1. Lineage (GTDB taxonomy): Bacteria > Actinomycetota > Coriobacteriia > Coriobacteriales > Coriobacteriaceae > Collinsella. The sequence continues at coordinate 32,617 of JAHYYJ010000001.1, read as the reverse complement.
TTGCGTGCCGATCTGCTCGAGTTTAGTACGAGCAGCGGCAAGGTCGGATGCGGTATCGGCGTAGGCCGGAGCCACGAGGCCCAGGCCCAAAACACAAGCGAGGGTTGCCGTAGCAGCGCAGCGTGCCATGTTTCTGTGCGTGTTTGCTGTGCGCATGTAGCTTCCTTTCCAGTAACTAAGGGTAACGGCTAGTCCACCGTCACCAGGCTAAAGAGCTCAACATCGTCGTCAGTCGGCGTGAGCTTCTTGCGCGGGTTGAGAAACGCAAGCTCAAGGATACAACCGTAGCCCACAAGCTTTGCGCCCATATCACGCACCAGTTTACCTGTTGCCTCGACGGTTCCGCCCGTCGCGACCAAGTCGTCCAGAATCAACACGGTATCTTTAGAGCTGATGGCATCGGCGTGAATCTCGATAGAATCCGTTCCATACTCGAGCTCGTAGCTCTCGCTTATCGTCTTGCGCGGCAGTTTGCCGGGCTTACGTGCGGGTACAAAGCCGGCACCTAGGGCGACGGCCACGGGCACACCGACCATAAAGCCGCGGGACTCGGGTCCTACGACCTTGGTAATGCCCATATCGGCAAAATGCTCGGCAAGGGCATCCACCATGGCCCTCAGGGCCTCGGGATTGCCAAAGAGCGGTGTGATGTCCTTAAAGACGACTCCGGGCTCGGGATAGTCGGGGATATCGACGATATGAGATTCGAAGTCGTACATGGCGTGACCTTTCATGGATTGCCGGGTGGACGGCGATTATTTACCCGTGTTAGCAGACGGGTTATGCGAGGGGACGACGACCTTGGACGGTTGCACGAGCGACTCCTCGTGCGCGGCAACCGCGGGGACGCTTGCCCCATCGCTTTTAGCCTTGGTGGATTCGGAACGTGCAATCTCCTCATCGAGTGCATCAATGTCGGCGTCCTCGACCACGGCGTTGAGCGACTCAAAGACACGGTTCTTAAGGAGCGCGGTATGCACACCCTCGGTGAGGTCGTGCAGCTTCTTAAAAGCGCGCTCGAGCTTGGCGTCGCGCTCATCATCAGAGGTATCCATGCCGAGCATGCTCACGAGAACCTGCTCAAACATCGAAGACTCGCGGTTTGCCGACGATACGTACTGACGCAGGTTGCGCGGCTCAATGTGGAAGCGCGACAGCTCCGAGCAGTAGCGGATAATCGGGAAATCTCTGCCATCGACGAGCTCTCGGTTCTGCGGGCTCTTGATGATGCGGATAAGATCGTTCTCGGCAAGGGAGCGGATAAACGAAATCTCAACACCGAGCATGTCGGGGATCGTCTCGATGGGGTGCAGCTTTTGCTTGGTCTCCTTGGGCTCCGTCTTAAGCGGAACATCGGACAGAAGACCCACCTCGTAAGCCAAAGTGGACAGGTCCGTTGCGTTTTCCAAGCGCTGCTTAATGACGTTGAGCGGCATGTAGCGGGTCTTCTGCAGGTGCAGGATGACCTCGAGACGGTCAACGTCTTCCTTGGAGTACTGGCGATACCCCTTAGGCGTTCGATGAGGGGTGATGAGCCCCTCATCTTCTAGAAATCTAATTTTTGAGTTCGATAGATCGGGGTATGCGCCTCGAAGTAGATTGACGACTTGGCCGATACTCAGATAGTTGCGTTCGGCCATGCCCTACTCACCGGTTTCGATGCGCTCCGGCGTGCTCTCGTGGTAGATGAGCGTAAACGTACCGATCTGGACGGAAGAACCATCGTGCAGCGGGGCCGCGTTGACAATGGCGCCGTCGACCCAGGTGCCATTGAGCGAGCCCAGGTCCTCAATGCGAGCGCCGAGGCCCTCGCGAATAATGCGCGCGTGGCTACGCGAAACGGTCATGTCATTGAGGAAGATGCCGTTCGCAGGATCGCGGCCGATGGTGGTCACGTCGTCCTCGAGCTCAAAGGCGGCACCAGTCTGCGGACCCTTGACGATGGACAGAACGGGTGCGGTGATGCGCACGTTGGCCATGAGGTCGGGAACGGTGACGTCGCTTGAAGGCACGCGGAATACGCAGGTAGCGTCAGCAGTCTTATCATTCTGAGGCATATTGTTAACCATGTTGTCCATGACAACCCCTAACTTATCGCGGACGTGCCGCAAATAATGAACCGTACGTAATCATACCCCAACGAATCAGTCTTCGATTTCAGGGTTCAGAAAGTCGATGTCCTCGTCCTCGGGATGCGCGAGAGCCTGTTTAATGGCCACTCCGCCCTTAATGGAATAGATGACAGCCGTGAGCATGGAGAAGATCACGCCGCCGTACACAAAGAAGATGCCGAGGGGCACCGAGCTTCCGTTGAGGCCCGGGAAGGCCGTAAGGGTTGAAGGTAAAAGATGCAGGCCGTCAATAACGGGGAACCCGAGCAGCATGAGCGAGAAGCCGGTCATGAGCAGTGCAGTGGCAATCTTTCCGGGAAAGACGACATCGATGGGGCGACGGTGATAATGACGCACGATAAGCGTGCCGATGCCCAGATAGATGTCGCGGCCAATAATGAGCACGCAGACCCAGATGGGCAGCTCTCCGCGGACCACCAGCCCAAGTACGCCGGTGAACAGCAGCGCACGGTCGCAGATGGGATCCATGACCTTGCCGAGCCACGAGACCGTCTTGGTCATGCGGGCGATCTGACCGTCCATCCAGTCGGTAGAGGCGGCAACGGCGTAGATAACGATGGCGATGACGCGGTTGTTATCCGTCACAAACAGGTACAGAAATACCAGGGTGAGGATCAGGCGCGTAAAGGTGATGAAATTGGAGATCGTAAAGATCTTATTCGACGGGTAATCGGAAGTGCCGATAAGCTCCTTTTTGATCTTCTTTTTGATGCCCACAGGACTCCCCCGCTGGTTAACGACAAAACTTTCGATACTATACCCGTTCCGGCGATGTCTATCCAGCGTAAGCATAGAGAGTCCAGACATATGGAGGATGCTACTGGGTTGTGCGGGATTCTGCATTTGTGTACATCAGCCTCCAAATATGACATTTTTCGGCATCTTTGATGGCTGGTTTACACGTTTTGATTCGGTGATTACATCGATCGGGAAAGTTGTTGCCTTAAGCGAATTAATCATGATGTGCGGGTCGAGAAGGGTTGGCGCTAAAAGAACCCAACGGCCGTTACGGCTTCGTTAGAAACGCGCCCCACCATGGATGGTGAACCCGAAAGGTAAAGCGTGCGGGCACGGTGGCTCGGCCCGCGCGCCCGGAAGAGAAAGGATAAACCCATGGGTTACATGCTCGAGACGCGCGGGCTCACCAAGCGCTTCGGCCGCGGCGACCAGGCGCAGGACGCCGTGGCCGACGTGAGCCTTCATATCCGCGAGGGCGAGGTGTACGGGCTGCTCGGTCCCAACGGCGCCGGCAAGTCGACAACGCTCAAGATGATCTGCGGGATGCTGCGGCCGACGGCCGGGGAGATCCTCTTTGCCGGGCACGCCTGGCGCCGCGAGGACCTCTACGCAATCGGCAGCCTCATCGAGGAGGCGCCGCTCTACCCCAACCTCACCGCGCGCGAGAACCTGCGCGTGCGCACCACGCTGCTGGGCCTTCCCGAGAGCCGCATAGATGAGGTGCTCGCCGCCGTGGACCTCGCGGACACCGGGAAGAAGCGCGCCGGGCGCTTCTCGATGGGCATGCGGCAGCGCCTGGGGCTCGCGCTGGCGCTGATCGCCCGGCCACGCCTGCTCGTGCTCGACGAGCCCACCAACGGCCTCGACCCCATCGGCATCGAGGAGCTGCGCGACCAGATCCGCGGCTTCGCGGCGGCGGGTACGACGGTGATCGTTTCGAGCCACATCCTCTCCGAGGTGCAGCAGATGGCGGACACCATCGGCATCATCTGCGGGGGGCGCCTCGCCTACGAGGATGCGCTTCGGCCCGGGCAGGACCTCGAGGAACTCTTCATGAGCTTCTGTCGGGAAGGGCGACGAGCACGCGGGGAGGTGGCGGCATGACGGGCGAGAAAGGCGGCCTGCTCGCGGGCCTGCGCGCCGAGGCCCTGAAGTCGCGCCACGCGGCACCGGTTCGCCTGGCCGTGCTCATGGCGCTGCCGATGCCGCTGCTCGGCGCGATGCCCTACCGGGGCGTGCAGATCTTTAGTGCGTGGAACTACTGGTACGCGCTCTTCCTGCCCGTGTCTCTCTCGCTCGTGGTGGCGTGCGTCGCACGGGCGGACGCTCGCACGCGGATGCGGGGGCTTCTGGGCCTGGGCTTCCCGCTCGGGCGCGCCTGGTGGGCCAAGGCGCTCTGGTGCCTTGCTCTTTGCACGCTCTCGAACCTCGTGGTCTTCGGCATCTACCTCGCGGGATCGGCGTTCTCCTCGCAGGGTCTCACGGCCGCGGGCACGCTCACGATGCTCCTCTGCGCGCTCGCCAACACGGTGACCGCGGCGTGGATGATCCCCGCAGGGCTCTTCCTCACGGCGCGGCTCGGCATGCTCGCGGGCATCTTCTGCCCGCTCGCCGCGCAGCTCGTGGGTGGGTTCGCCTGGTCGCTGATGCCGCTGCCGCAGCTCTTTCCGCCGTCGGCGAGCATGGTCATCCCCACGAGCTTCATTCCCGTGCTGCCGAGCGGCGAGCCGCTCGCGGCGGACATGGCGCTCGGCGGGGCGCTCACGGCGGACGGCATGCTCACGCTGGCGGGCCTTGCGGTCAGTGCGCTCGCGTTCGCCGCGCTCACGGCGGCGGGCGCGGCCTGGTTTGCGCACTCCGAGGAGAGGTGATGGCCATGACACGACTCTCCGATCCGACGCCGCGCATGACTCTCCCGCGGGCCCTGCTTTCCGAGGCCCTGCGCCTGGCGCGCTCCCCGCTCTCGGCGGTGCACCTCGCCTGCGGCCTGGCAGCCGGTCTTGCCTGCGGCGAGTACTTCTCCGTAACCCGATGGGACCCGGCGCTGGGCGCGGACGCCTGCGCCCAGTTCCTCGGCGCCCTCATGCCGCTCATGTCCGCCATCGTCTGCGGGCTCGCCGTGGACGAGGAGCGCGCTGCCGGGCGCCTCGCCAACCTCACGGCGGTCCCCTCGCGCGGGCGCGCCGTCGCGGCGAAGCTGCTCGCCCTTGCGGCGCTCGGCGCGGGCGCGCTGGCCGTGGCGCTCGGCGTGTTCGGGGCCGTGCTCGCCGTCGCCGGGCGCCTGCCGCTCGGGCCCGCTCCGCTTGCGGCCGCCTGGGCGGGCATCGTGCTGGGCAGCTTGCCCCTCTACGCGCTGGGGCTCGGCGTGGCCCTGCGCCTCGGCCGCAACGCCGCCATCGGCGCCGGCGCGGCGGGGGTGCTCCTCGCGTTCTTCTCGGTGGGCGGACTTGCGCACGGCCTCATGACCGGCGAGCTCACCGGCGCTCTGGCGACGCCCCTGAGCTGGGTGCCGCTCGCCTGGCCCGCGCGCCTGGGGTCGCTCGGGGTGGAGGCCTTCATCGACGCCGCACGCGCGGCGGGCCCTCTCCTCACGACTGCGCTCGCTAGCCTCGTTCTCACCCTGGCAGCCGACGCCGTCCTTCTTGCCTGGTTCTGCCGCTTCGAGGACGGGAGGGTAGATGCGTAGGAAGCCGCTCGCCGCCATGTTCGTCCTCCTCTCCGCAGCGCTCGTCCTGGGCGGGAATGCCCTGCTCGACGCCGGCTGGGGGTCGGCGCTGCGCTCGATCGCCGACCGCGTGCTGCCTAACCCTGAGATCGCCATGTGGGCGCCCGCGCCCGAGCCCGGCAGCCACGCGAGCTCCTACGCCGACGCCACCGGGGCGGGGGCAAACTACGTCTACCTGGTGGACGCGGCGGACGACAGAGGCAATGTCCGAGAGCTCCAGCTCATCTTCTTCGGGCGGGAGTCGGACGGCGAGGGCTGGCTCGAGATCGAGGCGCGCGGCGGCTCGGGCGTGCGCTACCGCGCGTGCGACGCGGCCGAGACACCCGTGGCTGCGCGCAGGGCTCTGGACCGCTGAGCGCGGCGTTAGTACAATTCCGACGAGAGTTTCAGGAGGTCGAACATGGCGAGGATACTGGCAGTGGATGATGAACGGGCGATCCTCGACGCGCTTGCGCGCGTCCTCGGCCGCGACGGCCATGAGGTCGTCAAGGCGGAGGACCCGACGGCGGTCCCGGGGATGGACCTCTCGCGCTTCGACCTCGTGCTCTGCGACGTCATGATGCCGGGGCTCGACGGCTTCGAGCTCGTGCGGCAGATCCGCCCGGACTTCGACGGCCCCATCGTCTTCCTGACCGCTCGCGTGGCCGAGGAGGATGCCGTGGCCGCCTACGGCCTGGGCGCCGACGACTACGTCCGCAAGCCCTTCGGGGCCGCGGAGCTGCGCGCCAAGGTCGCGGCCCATCTACGCCGTGAGCGCCGGCCGCGCTCGCACGCCCTCTCCTTCGGGGAGGTGCGGATCGACCTCAGGGCGCGCGGCCTCGCCGTGGGCGGCGAGGCCGTGCCGCTCACGCCCACCGAGTACGCCATCTGCGAGTACCTCGCCCGCCACCCCGGGCAGGTCATGAGCCGCGCGCAGATACGCGAGGCGGTGCTCGGCTGGGAGAGCGACGCCGACGACGCGGCCATATCCATGCAGGTCAGTCGCGCCCGGAGGAAACTCTCCGAGGCCGGCGCCGATCCGATCGCGACCGTCTGGGGGATGGGGTACAAGTGGCAGCTCTGAGGATCGGGGCGCGAGGTCGCGGGGGCATGCCGCTCTCCTTCGTCATCGCGCGCTACTTCGCCTACGCGTTCGCGGCAGTCGCCACGGCGTGGCTCGCCTCGTTCATGATGCTCTCTGTGGCGATCAACGCGGGCTTCGTCTACGAGGCAAGCTGGGGGCCGGCCAATGCGCGCGAGGTCGCGGAGGGCCTGGCACGCGACGGCGTCTGCGGGCAGCAGGACGTGCCGACGGCGTACCGCTACCTCATCCTGAACAAGGACGGAAACGTGCTGATGACAGACCTCGAGAGCACGCGGCTCGAGGACGCGAAGGAAATGGCTCGTACGGCACTCGCCGCGGATCCGGGCACAGTGGAGATCGAGGGCGGGGGTTCGGGCGTTACCTACGCCGCGTTCCCGCTCAAAGGTGGCGGGGCCTGCGCGCTCGTCAGCGAGTATCTGCCGCAGTGGGTCTCGCGCGACCTCGCCGGCCTGCTTCCCAACCCGCAGAACCTCATGCTCGTCGGCGCCACGGCGGGAAGCGCACTTGCGCTTGCGCTCGTCGCGCGCCGCGCGAGCCGCGTGATCTCGCGCAAGATGGCGCCGCTCGCGGAGGCGGCGGGGCGCGTCGGCGCGGGGGAGCTCGACTTCGCGGTCGGCAGCACCAACGTGCGCGAGGTGAACGACGTCCTCGCCGCGATGGACGCCATGCGGGCCTCCCTCGCCGAGTCGCTCGAGGCCCGCTGGGCCGCGGAGCGGGGGCAGCGCGAGCAGATGACGTCGCTCGCCCACGACCTCAAGACGCCGCTCACCGTGCTGCGCGCCAACGCCGACTTCGTAGCGGAGGAGCTGGAAGACGAGAAAGACGCCGACCTCGCGGCCGCCGCGCGCGACATAGCCGGCAGTGTCGAAAGGCTCGACGGCTACGTGCGCCTGCTCATCGAGGCCTCGCGCGGGTCCGGCGGGGCGGAGAGGGCCCCCATGCGGCCGGCCGAGCTTTGCGAGCAGGTCCTCGCCGAGGCCGCCCAGATCGCCCGGGCGCGAGGCGTGACGCTCGACGCGGCCACGGGCCCCGCTGTCGCGGGCGCGCCCGAGGCCGCGCTCGACCGAACCGCCCTGGCGCGAGCCGCCGCGAACCTCGTGGCCAACGCCGCCGAGCACGCACGCTCGCGCGTGGCTGTCTCCTGCGACGTCGCGGGCGGGCACCTCGTCATCGAGGTTGCCGACGACGGACCGGGCTTTTCTCCCGCCGCCCTCGAACGCGGCTGCGAGCGCCTCTTCACAGACGACTCCTCCCGCTCCTCGCGCGACGGAGGCCGCCACTACGGGCTCGGCCTCCACGTCGCCTCCGAGGCCGCGAGCGCCCACGGGGGCTCCGTCTCGCTCGCCAACGGCCCCTCGGGCGGCGCGGCGGCCACCATCGCGGTCCCCCTGTGCGGGGCCTGACGAATCAGGCCCTCACACCGGCGTGCCTCGCAACCAAACGCTTCCCGGATAATTCATGAGGCCGTACTCGTATTCGAGCCTGTCTATCTCGGCGGCGATGGCCTCCGTCATGTAGAAGTTTTTCGTGCGGCCCGTCGACTTCGCCAGGCGGTCGTACCTGTTCGAGAGGTCCTCGGGGATTCTCAGGGCTGCGGTGGCGGTTGCCATGATGCGCCTCCCAGTTGGATGCAATACGTGAATTTCTTTCTATCACATCAGCCGAATCCCGCACCGGCGTACGGCCGCATCTGCTTTTTTACCTTTCATTTGTCGACCGGCCCATGCCCGGCTTATTCAGCCGGATTAAATCAAGCATTAAATCAATCCAGACCTATAAGGGGCGGTGGAAATCCATTGAGGAATGAGGGCGCCGTCCCTAGGTCGGCTCCTCGATGGCCGCGGCTGAATTCCCCTGCCATCGTCTGCGTGGGTTCCGGCACGGGGTTCTGGCACTGCTCGAGTGGGGCACAAGGCTCGGCTGTCGGTCGTGCCGGACGGCATACGTTTTGAGACCGGCAAGCTGTTGCCGGCTCGAGGACAGCGGCCCGGTGCACCGGGCCGATCGATAGAGGACTCAGGTTCACAGCGCAGTTTCTTGGGGCTCGCATATATAGGAAGACTTGATCGGCAATCGATTTTAATGAAGTCGACAGCGCATGTCAGAGCTTTCAATAAACCGCAGGTAAATCCGTGTACCAAAAATTGGTACACGGATTTACCTGCGATGTTCATGCTTGGTCAAAAGCCCATCAAGCGATATATTCATTATTTTAATGCGCGCGCCTGAGCTTTTGGCTGAAGTGGCAGTCCGACCGCCGGCAGGCGGCCACGCTATGTCCAAAGGCCACGCCTACTCCCAGTGCCCGGCTACGTCGACGACCCAGTGCTGCCCGTCGAGTTCCTGCCGCAGGGCTACATCAGGGACGTCTTATTGGGGGACGACCACATGGAACCCCGGGAGATCAAGCTGTACGGCTGATCCATCCGTCAACAACATGTCAAAGCCCCAAACCCAACAGGATCGCGAACGAGGGGACGAATTGACCGCCCGGGTATTTGCGCCCGGGCGGTCAATTTTATCAACCATGGGTGCGATTCTGTGAGGCCATTTTTCTGGCATCCGCCGTTTGCTCCGGTCTCAACGCACCCATCGACCGTTCAGTTATCTTTGCGAACGCGACCACGTGCGCATTTGTCGAACAATCAAATGTCCGACAATGTCTGACGGAGCTGTCAGACATTCACGCACGAACAGGTGAGCTTCGCGAGCGATTGTAGGCAACTAGTAGCCCCAGCTGCGTCTTTAGCGCAGGTTCGACGTCTGACATCTTGAATGTCTGACGTTGAACGAAGCTGGTTGATAACAAGCAGGTGGAATAAACATGGAGCCCGACACCTCTCGCGCAATCGGCGCGCGGCAAGGGTCTGGCCCATCTCATATGTTGCCAACGCTAACGGTGAACCTGAGCGCCCGGGCACATTCTTTGTTGGCTGAATCCGGCATAGCAACTAGCGGAAGGCATCATCGAAGGAGTGTGCTGGAAAGCACCCGTCTCCTTAACTGTTAGAAATGCAAGTTAATAATCTATGTGGTCAATATAATACCGTTGAACCCGCGTATCGATACCGCTCAGCCATTCGCCTCGCCCCCGTCGCACGCATCTTCATCCGGTCTGTCATTATTAATCTAACGATGCTTTGAGAAATGTGGGTGCTTCTAAATGTACTGTCGACTTCTTCTCAAACTAATCCTAAGAGACAGGGCCGTATGGATCTCTACGCTCGTTCTCGCTGCAGCCTTCTCCATCCCCATTGCGTTCAATTCACCCATCTACGGGCCCTTCTTTATGAAACAGGGCATGCAGAGCTTTGTCGACGCATTCAATACGCGCGCGCCCCAGGCCAACGGCACAGACCTATCTCCAGAGCAGCAAGTCGACGCGGAGCTTGCAAGATGCGCGAACGCCGCCCTTGCCGCTCAAACCGACGCCGCCTTTCTCGATTCTGCCGAGAGCTACTACGCGCTCATGGACGAGGGCTTCCAATCCGGGTCCATCGTGGGAGACCGAGAGACCAATGACGCGGCGCTCGCATATTGCCGCGCCCTGAGCAGCTCCGGCATCACGGATATCCCGGCCTCCGCAAACGACCTGCCATTCCTTTCCTTCCTGCCTTACGCCATTGCCGCGGCGCCGTCTTTCCTTCCCTTCATCCCCTTCCTTCTCTCGTCGATACTCCTGCTCGGCGCCACAAGGCCCGGTACCCTGGCGGCAAAGGCGCCCGCACCCAAATTCCGGCGCCTTATCCAGATCGTGTTTTCGATAATCGCCGCGGGGACCGCGATGCTCCTCGCCGGCCTCGCACCCGGGGGCATTTACGCCTTGGCCCTAAACGGCTTCGGGCAAATTGGGTACCCGATCGCCTTCTTCCATGACGGCGCGCTTGCCACCACGACCGCGGGAAACGTCTTCACGACCCTGCTTCTCGCGCTGCTTGCGGGCGGAACCTTGATATCCGTTTGCTCCGCCGTCCTATCGACCGCAACGAGGCGCGTCCTCGCGGGCCCCCTCACCTCCGCGCTGCTTGTCGCGGCCCCGGCATTCCCGTTGCTGTCCGATTCGGCACTAGGGCATAATGCCGTGCTCGGGCTCCTGCCGCTGGCCGTGTTCTCGCCTATCGAGGCCACGGGCTACGTAGGATGCTTCCCGGCAGAATTCATCGGCTCCGGTTCAGGCAGCGCATCGATGCTTGCCGTGGCCCTGGCATACGTCGCGGTCCTTTTTGCAGTCGGCGCCGTTGCGGCAAGGTCGCCCAAGCAGGCCGGACCCGCTAAAAAGCACCATGGGCTCGAGCTTCTGGACGCGAGCGTGGGATACGGAAGCACGACGATACTTTCAATCGGGTCGCTTCTCCTGAGCCCGGGAACGGCGGCGGGCCTCGTTGCTCCCAACGGCTCGGGGAAAACCACCCTTCTTGAAGCGCTGTCGGGCCAATTTCCCACCCGCATCCGCTCGGGAAGCCTGGCGGCAGATGGAATCTGCCAACGTCGATCAGCCGAATTTGCAGAACTCGTCTACCTGAGCTCTTCGGGCAGCGCGGATCTCTATCCCACGCTATCGGCCATCGAGCACCTTGCTTTCGTTAGGGAGGCGTGGAAATCGGCCGCCGACATCGACTCGCTCTGCGACTCCCTCGGAATCTCCCCATATCTCGACAAGCCGGCCCGTAAACTCTCGACGGGAATGAAGCAGCAGGTAAAGCTTGCCATGGCGATAGCGACCGGTTGCCCGTACCTCATCCTCGATGAACCGCTGAACGGCCTCGATCCGGGAAAACGGAAAACCTCCTGCGACGCGATGCGCAGCGAGGTGGCGCGGGGACGCAGCGTGCTCATTTCAAGCCATCTACTCGACGACCTGGCAGACCTTACCAACTCGTTCTACTTCATCGAAGCCGGCACGCTCGTGGAAAAGATCAAGTCGTCCTCGCAGACGCTCAAGCAGGAATACCTCGATACATACGAAGGAGGTGAATGACATGATAGGCAAGAGCTATGCAAAGATAGCGATTGTTGGCTCTGTACTTTGTCTTGCAATGGTTCTATGTGCATCATTTGCGAGGTATAGGTCCGAGCAATCGTTTATCGATGGCGCTGAGAACGGTTTTGGCATAGACGGGATGTATGTCAACGATGGCGCGACCAGGCCGTCTATGGCGATTCTTGCAGGCGAAGACATGGAATGGCAAATCTGTAATGGCGATGGCTCTTGTCTGAGTGGTCGTTTGGCCGCAACGAGCGATCCGAATTCGTTCGATCTTCTCGACGATGATGGAGCGGATTGCGGTTCTGTTCACCTTTCATATGCATCGCGAGACGGGATGGACGGCATTCTCTACGTCTCCCACGAAACTGGCGATTTCAAGATGCGCAGGACTAACCGGGTGCCGGCTTTTATCGAGGAGTGAGAGTTCCCGGCGGCCTGCCGATCAGGCCGCCGGGCTATCGAGCCCCGCATTCATCCGTACACGCACGGATGAATGCGGGAAGTGTCCGGATAAAGTTGATAATCAAGGAAACAAAGCCGTTCTGCCTGGGACGGCTTTGGCCTGGACTTTAACTACAACATCGCAATCGACACTTATCAGCTCGCGCAACGCGCATGGCCAAATCTCGGACGCTGGTGCATGGAGGACCTTCGAGATTTACTGGACATCCAAAACGACGACGCACACCGCGTGCTCGCCGACAGCGAAGACGAGATGGCTGTCTACAATGCGATCAGAAACGGTGTGAAGTCCGGAGAGCTTTCTGTGGAACCGCCGCGCCGTCGCGCGAGCCGACCGGGCAACCCGGGCAATCTGGTCCCGGCTCTCCCGGTCGTATTCCTACGATATCGCCCCTAGATCACCAATGTGTCAGATAAAGAATGACGCAATGGCTATGATCACGCCTACGGCGGATGCGGCGACTGCGCCTTTTTTCCTCTCCTTTAGTCCGACGAATAGGGTTGCCGTAAAGTCAAGGGCGGAAATGCAGGATATGGCAAGCGAAACGAATTCCTTGGGCGGTTTCAGCAAAAGGTCGCTAGCAAAGAGTAATGCAAGCAGGGCAAAGCCGATTGTGTTCAAGTATCTCGATTGATTTTGCGACAGCATGGCAACTTCCTTTCAGAACATGCAAGTGAAAAGTCGGTACGATGTCATTGCGGTTGCAAAAAAGCCGCCGCTAGGACCGGTTGTCACGAGACCGGCGATAACTTCAGCGGTGCCAGCAAGCTAGAGATCGCGCAGGCAAGCCTCCTCCTTCGTGTTCAGCGTGACCTTGTGAGGGACGGTGCGGTTATTTGCAGATCCGTGAGAATCGCACCACGCCTTGGAATATGAATCCGTGCAGCGCCCGCGCTCAAAAAAAGGGATATATCGTACTTTTCGTCGTAGTTGTCTCCGACGTAGATCTCGCTGCTCTCGGCGGGAGATCCCTTGTCGGCATGGGCTGCCGCAACGGGCACAAATGGTGTCATGACAAGGGAGAGGCAAAGAGCTGCTGAGACGATGGAGGGCAGGCATTTCTTCATGGCTGGCTCCTTAATCTGGCCTTTGATAGTTACTCGATGTCGCCTCCTTCCGCATTATATCCGTTGTGTTTGGCGTATTTCTTTAATAAGGCAAGAGGTTCTTCCAGTCAAAGGTGAAACCCGTCACAAAGACAACCGATAACGTTGGCGGTAACTGGGGCGGTGCCCCCTCGGCGACGACCGACAAGGTTTTTCTGCTCTCGGCAACCGAAGTATACGGGGATATGCAATCCGACGGCATCCAGTACGAGTGCTACAAATCCAAGGGCGTGACGGGGTCGAACTATTCCGGTGCATCAGGCTATAGCCACTGGACTCGCTCCGTGAGACCGCGCAGCTCCACGTCCTTTCGCTATGTTCAAAGCGGCGGTATTTGCTACAGCTACAGCGCGACGGACTCGTTTTATGTTCTCCCCGCTTTCTGCTTCTGATCTCTTTTAGCGCAAAGCCCTCGCAATCCTGCGAGGGCTTTTCTTTTGGCAATTGCTCGACCGATTCGTGGCTTGAAACACAAATAATCGGGTTGAGGAGACATGGGGTCACACAGCGGCTCTCAGAGCGCTCGCCGCACTCCCCCGCCATTACTCCTGCGGCGTCCTCGTATGGAGCCCATTCCGCTTGGCGTTTCGTTGCAACAGCCCACTTGTCCACCGATCAAGTGAACTACTGGAATAAATACAGCGACACGCTTGTTCGTTACAGTCGCTATATCTGCGTAAGTCGCCGCGATAAATACAGCCTGTACCCGGCTGCATACCAGCTACGCGTATGTAGAATCATATCGCGCTAATAAATCGGCTCAAGCGCGTGCAAAACGCGCAAGTAGCCGCAAAAGGCGACTATCGCGTAGGTAGATTTTTGGCACCCTGTTTCTTAAATAAAATTAAGCAATTGCTTAAAACAAAAAAGGTCAGGCACTAGGTGCCTGACCTGCAAACTTCTGGTCGGGACGACTGGATTCGAACCAGCGACCCCTTGACCCCCAGTCAAGTGCGCTACCAAGCTGCGCCACGTCCCGAAGCTTTTGTTTGTTGCTCTGCTCTCGCTCGCAACAGGGAGTATATTAACCCGAAACTTTAGACTTGTGCAAGAACTTTTTTACAAATTTTGAAGCAAGTCCAAAATTGTATCTGCGAGCTGGGGTTTTGTTAGTACGGGAAGTTCCTGCGTACCCGCTGTGCTCACAATCCAGGCCTTGTTAGTGTCGGTACCAAAGCCCGAATCGGCGCGCGAGACATCGTTGGCGATAATGGCATCGCAACCCTTGCGCGCGAGTTTGCGCTGCGCGTACTCGACAACGTTATCGGTCTCGGCCGCAAAGCCGATCACGCACCGCTCTCCCTTTTGGCGTGAAAGCTCGGCCAAAATATCGATCGTCTCGACCAGTTCGATGTGGTCCAGGCGCTCGTTGGCCTTTTTGAGTTTGTGGTCCGCAGGGGCGGCAGGCGTGTAGTCGGCGACGGCGGCCGCGCAAATGGCCGCATCGGCCGTCTGAAAGGCGCTCAGAGCCGCCTGCAGCATATCTGCTGCGGTCTGCACGCGCACACACTCCACGCCGCGGCCCACGTCGAGCGATGTCGGCCCCAGCACAAGCGTGACCGCAGCGCCGCGGCGAGCGGCCTCCCCCGCCAGGGCGATGCCCATCTTGCCCGACGACCGGTTGCCAATGAAGCGCACAGGGTCAATCGGCTCGTGCGTGGGGCCGGCGGTAATCACGACGCGCTTGCCCGCCAGGTCTTGCGGGACGGGGTTGAGCACCTCGCAGACGGCCTCGACGATGCCCTCGGGCTCGCTCATGCGTCCCGTGTCCACGTCACCGCAGGCAAGGTAGCCGCTGCCGGGTCCCACCACGTGAACGCCGCGGTCGCGCAACGTGGCCATGTTGGCCTGCGTCGCCGGCGCCTTCCACATGCCATTGTTCATGGCCGGCGCGATCACGACGGGCCGCGGCGTCGCAAGCAGCGTGGTGGAGATGAGGTCGTCGGCGATGCCGTTGGCCATCTTGGCGATGATATTGGCCGTCGCGGGCGCCACGACCACCAAGTCGGGCTCCTGCGCCAGCGAGATATGGTGGATGGGGTCAGACGGGTCGTCGAATAGCCCAACCGCGACCGGCTCATTGGTGAGCGCACGGAAGGTGAGCGGGCCCACAAACTCGGCAGCATGCTCGCTCATAACGACCTTGACGCGGGCACCACGCTTTTGCAGCAGGCGCACGATATTGCACGACTTATAGGCGGCGATCCCGCCGGTAATACCCAGCAGGATCGTTTTTCCCTTAAGTTGCATTGAATTGTTGGATGCCGCCGTCATCATTTAGGCTTCCTTGCTGGGGAGCACCAGGAGGCGGTGGCAATACGGGCAATGCGTGATCTCGCTGCCGTCGTGGTTGAGGTCGCTCATGGACGATGCCTGCAGCGCGGTGTGGCAGACCGTGGGGATGTTGCCCTGGATGGTCTCGACGGCCAAGCCGCGGAACTGCTTGAGCAGACGCTCGTAGTCGGTGAGCACGTCGGCCGGCAGCGTGGCGGCAAGAGCGGTGCGCTCCTTAGTGGCGGCTTCGATCTGAGCCTGCAGGTCGGCAGCCTTGGCGCGGGCGGCCTTGGTATCGGCCTTCACGCCCTCTTCGAACTTGGCGATGATTGCCTGCGCGCGGGTCTCGCGGTCGAGCGCCTCTTTGTGGGCGACAACGACGTCCTTGCGGGTGTGCTCAATCTTGTCCAGACGCTTGGCCAGGGTGGCGAGCTCGTTCTCCAGGTCCTGAACCTCGCGATAGTCAGAGCCGTCGACGTGACGCTTCTTGGCGGCCTCGATGGCGTTGTTGGTCTGAATCTCGGTGGTGTTGAGATCGTCGAGCTCAATGTCCAGGTCCTTGCGTTGGGCGTAGAGCTTGGTCATCTCGGATTTGAGCTTTACATAGGTCTTGCGCTTGGAAGCGAGCTCCTTGAGCTCCGGCATATTGGCAAGTTCGCTCTTGTTGCGGGCGAGCTCCAAATCGATCTGTTGCAGCTTGAGTAGCGTAGCGCCGGCGCTCATAAGTTCTCTCCTTTTGTCACAGTCCACCATTGGCAAGGGTTCAGTATTTTAATCGCATGACGGGGGTCGGCCCCGGCGTCAACTGCAGAGTTCATCAATATATCAACGAACGGCTCCTCGGAGCGGTCGTGGCCGAGCAAGATCACCGGCAGCCCGCGCAAGGCAAGGTCTTGCGCCACATGGTAGCCCGCCTCGCCCGTCACGACAACATCTGCGCCCGCGGCGATGGCGAGCTCTCCGAAGTCGCCCAGGGAGCCGCCCAAAATGGCGACGGTGCGGCACGGGCGATCAGCTTTGCCCCACACACGCGGGTCGCTGCCAAAGGCCGTGGCAGCACGGGTGGCAAGATCGCGCAGCGTGCACGGGTCGTTGAGCGTTGCAAGTGCGCCCAGGCCGGTGGCCTCGGGGTCGTCCACGTGCTCCAGTGAGCTCACGGGTGCGGCACCCAGCAGCTTGCTCAGGCAGACACGGGCTTCGTGCGAGCGGTCCAGGTTGGTGTGGAGCGAGATAATGCTCACCCCGCAGCGGGCAGCCTCGTAGAGGGCCGCACTGCACTGGGGTCGTGTGGCATCCGCCGGACAAAAGGCCTC
This sequence comes from Collinsella sp., assembly GCA_019425015.1. Taxonomy (GTDB): domain Bacteria; phylum Actinomycetota; class Coriobacteriia; order Coriobacteriales; family Coriobacteriaceae; genus Collinsella. Next base: position 15,795 of record JAHYYJ010000001.1, on the reverse strand, counting down.
GGGTGCCTTGATGTATATGGGATGATGCGTCAGCAGCACGTTGGCGCTTGCTTCTTGGGCGCGGCGAACATTAGCCTCAGTCGCATCGAGTGCGCAGGCAACGCCGGTGATCTCCGCGGCCGGATCGCCAACGGAGAGTCCTACGTGGTCCCAGGGCTCGGTGTCCGTCTTGGGATAGCGTGCCAGTAGCGCGCGCTCGAGCTCGGCGACGATCATGCGGCACCTGCGATCGAGAGCAGCGTCTGGGCAAACTCGTCCAGATCGTCCGGATTCACGCGGTCGTCAAAGGAAATGCGCAGTGCACCTAGTGCCTGCTCGCGACCAATGCCCATGGCGCTGAGCACATGGCTGGGGTCCATGCTGCCGCTCGAGCACGCCGAGCCGGCCGAAACCTCAAAGCCGGCGGCGTCGAGCTTGATGATGAGTTCCTCGGAGTCCATGCCGTCAATGTAGATCGATACCATTCCGGGCAGACGGTCGGCTTGCGCGTAGTCACCCATGGTGGCGTGAATGCGCGGGTGGGCCGTTAGCGTGGCGTAGAGCTTGTCGGAAAGGGTTTGCAGCTTCGCGCGCTCCTGAGCCACATGGGGCGTCAGAGACGAGGCGGCAGCGGCAAAGGCGAGCTGCGTGCGCAGGTCTTGCGTGCCGGCACGACGACCGGCCTCCTGTCCGCCGCCAAAGATGCGCGGGCGCAACGGCGTGCGGCTCTTAAGGTAGAGTGCGCCAGATGCCACGGGACCGCCAATCTTGTGGGCTGCGACGGACATGGCGTCGACGCCCAGCTCGGTGACATCGAGTGGAATATGCAAGTAGCCCTGGATGGCATCGGTGTGGAACAGGGCGCCCACGGTATGCGCGGCCGCGGCAAGCTCGCGGATGGGCTGCACCACGCCGGTCTCGTTGTTGGCAACCATGATGCTCACGAGCGCCACGTCGTCGCCTAGTAGCTCGACAAGCGCGGCAGGCTCAATGTAGCCCGCGCGGCAGGGCTGCACCAGGTCGACGGTAAAGCCGGCGGCACGCAGCAGCGGCAGGTTGTCCAGAATCGAATCGTGCTCGATGGCCGAAACGATTACACGACCGCGCTTGCGATCGCGCTGACGAGCGCCCTCGGCAAGACCGAGCAGCGCCAGCTGGTTGGCTTCGGTGCCGCCGTTGGTCAGTACAATCTCGGACGGGCGGACGTGCGCGCCAAAGCTGCGGGCGATCTCGCGACGTGCAACCTCCAGACGCGCGGCAGCCTTGCGGCCGAGCGAATGCAGCGAGTTGGGGTTGACGCCGGCAAGCTCGCTGTCGTCGTACTTGCGCTGCGCAAGGAGCGCCTCGGCGCGCATTGGCGTCGAGGCGGCATAGTCAAGATTCACGGGTATGCGGTTTTGACCTGCGGTCATAAGGGTTTATGCCTCCTGTGCGGCCTCGTTGCCCAACTTCTGCAGCAGTGCAACCTCGGCGGCGGGATCTTCGGACTTAAATACGGCGGAGCCGGCTACGAGCACGTTGGCACCGGCCTTGACGACCTCGGCGATGTTCTTGGAAGAGATACCGCCGTCGACCTCGATCAGGGGCGACACGCCGTGGCGCTCGCACATGGCCTTGAGCTCGTGCAGCTTATGCAGAGTACCCGGGATAAAGCTCTGGCCGCCAAAGCCAGGGTTCACGCTCATCAACAGCACCATATCGACGACGTCGATGATGCTCTCGAGCACGCACACGGGGGTGGCGGGGTTGAGCACCACGCCTGCCTTGACGCCGCGCTGCTGCAGATGGGTGAGCGTGCGGTGCAGGTGCGTGGAAGCCTCGTAGTGCACGGTGATCATGTCGGCACCGGCGTCGGCGTACCAATCGACCGTCTCGTCGGGGTTCGAAACCATCAGGTGCGCGTCGACCGGTACGTCGGTGGAGCGCTTGACGGCCTTGAGGATGTCGACGCCAAAGGTGAGGTTGCCGGTAAAGTGACCGTCCATAACGTCGAAGTGCACGTAGTCGGCACCGGCGATCTTGTCGAGCTCGCCCTTGAGGTTGGCCATATCGGCCGAGAGGACGGACGGAGCGATTTTGATGGAACCCATGGTAGAAGCCTTTCTGCGCTAGTCGGTGAGTCCGTAGAACTCTTGGGAGGGTACGCGGTCGGTAAGAATCTCGAGCGCCCTATCCAAAGTAACACCGTTGTAGAGCGTTTGCTCCACGGCAAAGGTGAGCGGAATGTCTACGCCCAGTGAACGGGCGAGCTCGCTGACGCTGCGGGCCGCAACGGCGCCCTCGACCACCATGTGCGTGCGTGCCTGGAACTCGTCGAGCGACACGCCGTGGGCAAATTCGTAGCCAAAGGTGCGGTTGCGCGAATGCTCCGAGGTGCAGGTGGCAATGAGGTCGCCCATGCCGGCAAGCCCCATGCAGGTCATAGCCTGACCGCCGCGGGCATGCACCAGTCGGCTGATCTCGGCCAGACCGCGCGTCATGATGAGAGCGAGCGTGTTGTCGCCCGCGCCGGAGCCGGCGGAAATGCCGCACACGATGGCGATGACATTCTTCATTGCGCCGCAAACCTCGACGCCGGTCATGTCCTGCGACAGGTAGATGCGGAAGGCCGTGGATAGGAGTAGGTCCTTAAAGGTCTCCCCTATCTGAGGGTCTTCGCTGGCGATGACGGCGGCAGAAAGTCCGCCGCGGCAGATCTCCTCGGCATGGTTGGGGCCGGAGAGAGCTGCCACGCGCGCCTCGTTGCCGATCTCGCTTGAAATGGTCTCGCTCATGAGCAGTCCAGATTCGGGCTCAATGCCCTTGGTGAGGCAGAGTACTGGGGTGTCGGCGGCGATGAAGGGGGCCGCCTGATGGCATACACTGCGCAGGTGCGTGGAGGGCACGGCAAAGATGATGGCATCGGCGCCCTCGAGTGCCTGCGACAAGTCCGTGGTGGCGACGACGTTGTCGGGCAGCTCGTAGCCCACCAGATACCGGGGATTGCGGTGCTCACCATTGATGCCGGCGGCCGTCTGCTCGCTATGGGCCCACATGATCACGCGCTCGGCTCGCGCAGCGGCAAGGCCGGCGACGGCGGTTCCCCAGGAGCCAGAGCCAATCAGCGCAACATTCATGACTCTCTCCTACTTATCGTCGGGCTCGGTGACGCGCTTGGTAAACGAGAGCTTGGACTCCTTACCGGCCATGAGCTTTTGGATATTCGAGCGATGGGCCCACACCACGGTGATGCCGATCATCGCCATGCAAAACTTGAGGTCCAGGCTGCTGTACGGAAAGACCGCGCAGGCAGCGATGGGAAGACCGATGGCCGCGGCAAGCGAGCCCACCGACACAAACTTGGTGATGGCGACGGCCACGATAAACATGCCCAACAGCGAAAGTCCGATGGGCCAGTACCAGGCGAGGATGACGCCCAGACCAACTGCGATGCCCTTGCCGCCATGGAAGTTGAGGTAGGGCGAGAAGATATGGCCCCACACGGCTGCCAGGCAGATGACGCCGAGCATCCAGTCGCCGGCGGCACCGGGGGCCATAATGCTCACGGGGAAGCCATAGCCCAAGTCGGCAATGAGCGGACGCGCGATAAGGACGCAGATGGCGCCCTTAAGGCAGTCGAGCAGCAGCGTGAGCGCGGCCACCTTTGGGCCGGCCACGCGCAGGGCGTTGGTGGTGCCGATGTTGCCGGAGCCCGCCTTACGAATGTCCGTGTGGTTGAACACGCGGCCCAGGATCAGACCAAACGGAATCGCCCCGATAAAGAACGAGACCACGGCACAGATGGCGGTCAGAAGAATCGGATTATGCATCCTTTTGCTCCTTCTTCCTAAAGAAGAGTCGAATGGGCGTGCCGGCAAAGTCGAAGGTCGAGCGCATGCGGTTCTCCACGTAGCGCTGGTAGGTGTCGTTGACCAGGTCACTGTGGTTGACGAAGAACGTGAACGTCGGCGGGTTGACGCCCGTCTGGGTCACGTAGTGCATACGCAGGCGGCGCTTGCCGTCCACCACGGTATGACCGAACTCGCGCAGGTCGGTGAGGAACGTGTTGAGGCGTGAGGTACTGATCTTTTGCGAGCGCGTCTTTTCGGCCGCGTCGACCATCGACCAGATCTTCTCGACGCTACGGCCGGTCAGGGCCGAGATGCGCAGGTACTGGGCCCAGGGAGCCATGACGCCCAGACGGCGGTCTACGGTCTCCATGCAGGCCTCGCGCTTGCGGTCGTCGTCGAGCAGGTCCCACTTGTTGAGCAACACCACGATGGCGCAGCCGCGCTCGATGGCCAAGCCCATGACCTTCTGGTCCTGCTCGGTGACGCCCACGGAGGCGTCGACGACAAGCAGCGCCACGTCGGCGCGGTCGATGGCGCGCAGGCCGCGGACCATGGAGTAGTACTCGATGTTCTCGTACACGGTGCTCTTCTTGCGAATGCCTGCGGTGTCGACCATGCGGTAGTGCTTGCCGTCGCGCTCTACGACGGTGTCAATGGCATCGCGCGTGGTGCCGGCGATGTTGGACACGATGGAGCGGTCGGCGCCCAAGATGCGGTTGAACAGCGACGACTTACCGGCGTTGGGGCGACCGATAATGGCCACGTTCAGCGCGTCGGGGAACTCGTCGGCGACCTCGTCCTCTTCCTCGGGAAGCAGGGCCACGATGTCGTCGAGCAGGTCGCCCGTGCCGTGGCCATGCAGGGCCGAGAGCGGCGTGGGCTCACCGATGCCGAGCGAATAGAACTCCCAGATGCTGTCGTTTTCGCGGTCGGGGTTGTCGAGCTTGTTCACCAGCAGAAAGACCGGCTTGTCGCAGCGCTTGAGCATGCGGGCGACCGACTCGTCCTCCTCGGTGACGCCGGTGCGGCCGTCGACCACAAACAGGATGACGGCGGCTTCCTCGGCGGCGGCGAGCGCCTGGTCGCGGATGGACGTGGCAAACACGTCATCGCTCTTGAGCGGTTCGATGCCGCCCGTGTCGACGATGGTGAACTCGCGGCCGTTCCAATCGGCCGTGTGATACGAGCGGTCGCGCGTGACGCCTCGGGACTCGTGGACGATGGCGTCCGAGGTCTGGGCCAGGCGGTTAACGAGCGTGGACTTGCCCACGTTGGGGCGTCCGACGACGGCGACGATAGGTTTCATCTGCTCTCCTTTAATGGGTAGGGTCAGCGGAATTAGTAGAGTCGGCAGGCATAATGCCAAGGATGTGCTCCAGGGTATCGAGCAGCTCATGCGGCATGGTCGACACCACATGAACCTCGGCGCCGCGACTGGTAAGGCTTGCGAGTAAATCGTCACGATGATACTCGTCAAGCGTCATGCCGTCAGCGTTGAACATGAGCTTAGGCACAAAGAGCATAACCCCCGACAGATCTTGGGGCAGCTGCTCCAGAATGTCACACGCGACGATGAGGCCGGTCACGTCCACGTTGCCGCCAAAGTAGCGGTTCTTGATGGCCGTGACAGTGCCGGCGAGTCCCTGGGGTGACTCCACAAAGCGGGCCACCGTGTCGCGTGCGCTGGCGCCCGAGAGGCACAGGAGGCGCTGGCTGCGGGCGGCGATGGCCTCGCGGACGCGGGCCAGTCGCTCGGCATCGGTAGCCAGCACGTCGTCGGTCTCGTCCAGATACGAGCGGATCATGCCGATGCCGTCGTAGTACTGCGGATAGCCGTCGTAAAAGTCTGCCTCGGGAGGATCGATGCCGGCGTCCAGATAGAACTCGTCGCTCATCTGGAAGGTGTGGCGGCCAAAGCGTTCGTAGGCACGATCCTGGTAGGGACGGATCATGGCAATGGTCTCGCGCGCCAGTTCGGGCTTGTCGCTGTATGACCAGCTAAAGCGGTTTTGGTGCTTGGTAAAACCGAGCGGCACAATGCCCAGGCTTGTGATTTGCTCGTGCTCCTCGCAAAAGCGCAGGGTCTTTTCTAGCTCCTCGCCGTCGTTCATGCCGGGGCACAGCACAATCTGCGCGTGAATTTCGATGCCGGCGGCCATGATGGCCTCGAGCACGTCCATGCCTCGCTGGGCATTGCGGCCCATCATACGACGGCGGACGTCGGGGCTCACGGCGTGGACCGACACGTTCATGGGGCTCATGTTGCGCTGGATGACGTTTTGCACGTCCTCGTCGGTGAGGTTCGTGAGCGTGACAAAGTTGCCCTGTAAAAAGCTCAGGCGATAGTCGTCGTCGCGAATGTAGAGCGTGGAGCGGCCGCCCTTGGGCAGCATCGTCATAAAGCAGAATACGCAGGCGTTGACGCAGGTACGCATGCCGTCGAAGATGGGGCCATCGAACTCCAAGCCCCAGTCCTCGCCGGGAAAGCGGTCGAGCTCGACGGGGGTGACGGTGCCGTCGCGCGGGTCGAAAACCTCCAGCTCGACGGTATCATCGTCGGCCTCCCAGAGCCACACAATCATGTCGGTAAGCTGCTCACCGTTGACCGTGAGCACGCGCATGCCCGGCTCGATACCCACATCCCACGCGGGCGATTCGGGACGCACGTTCTTTACGAGCGCGCCCTCACCCGGCTCGGGGTCGCGGCTGCGCCCGTAATCGGCCACCTCGGCGGCGTATGCGGGTACGGTCTGGTCCATGGTTAGCGGCAAAGCTCCTTGATGCGCTCGACGGCGCGCTCGATGTGTTCTTGCGGGGTGGAGGCTCCGGCGGTGATGCCGATGTGGTGAGCGTCGGTAAACCACGCGGCTTGGAGCTCAGAAGCTTCCTCGATGTGATACGTGCGCTCGCAGGCGTCTGCGCAAATCTGCGCCAGGCGGCGGGTGTTGCCCGAGTTCTTGCCGCCCACGATGACCATGCAGTCGCAGCGGTTGGCAAGTGTGGCTGCTGCCTGTTGACGCTCACTCGTGGCGGCGCAGATGGTGTTGATCACGCGCAGCTCCTGCACGCGCGGGGTGATAGCAGCCACGACCTCGGCCAAGTTCTGCGCAGTCTGGGTGGTCTGCACAACCAAGCCCACTTTACCCTTGAGCGACAGCGCGTCCGCATCGGCAGCGCAGCTCACGACCTGCGCGTCATCGCCGGCGTGGCCCAGGATGCCCTCGACTTCGGGGTGGCCCGGCTCGCCCACGACGATCACGCGGTAGCCCTCGCGCACCAGGCGCTCGGCCGCCACGTGGACCTTCTTCACGTAGGGGCAGGTGGCGTCGACGACGTTAAGGCCACGCTCGCGAGCGGCATCAATGACCTGCGGCACCACGCCGTGGGCGCGGATGATCACAGTGCCCGACGTGGCGTCGTCCAAGGTGTCGGCCAGACCGACGCCTGCCTCGGCGAGCTCGCGTACCACGATCGGGTTATGGATGAGCGGACCCAAGGTATGGACCTGAGTGCACTCCCCTGCCTGCGGCGCAGCGGCCAGCGCCATATCGAGCGCACGTTGTACGCCGTAGCAAGTGCCGGCGTGGGCGGCGATCTCGATGGTAGACTCGGTTGCCTGGTCGGACGCGGTCACGGCAGTGTTCGTCACGTTCTCGCTCATGGCTAGAACCTGCCCGGATGCTCGGCGCACAGCTCGTCTCGAATGGCGTAGACGCGGTTCATGGCCTCGGACTCAAACCAGGCCAGGCGCTCCGTACGCTTAAGCCCGGCCGGTGCGTCCGAAAGCGAGACGGCCTTGCCGGCACGAATCCAGCACTTCTTGGGACGCATGAGCTTTTTGCCCGCGGGCGTGATGTCGGACCAGCCGCAGATGGCGAGCGGGTTGACGGGCGCCTTGCCCATCTGAGCGATGAGCGCAAAGCCGCCGTGGACCTCTGGCTTGATCTCGCGCGAGCGGATGCGCGTGCCCTCGGGGAAGATCAGGACGTCCTCGCCGCGTTGCAGCGCATGCTGGGCGGCGCGCAGGCACTTCATATCGGCAGTACCGCGCTCCACGGGGATGCCGCCAACGCGGCTAAAAGCCCAGCGCACAATCTTGCTCTTGGCGAACTCAGACTTAAAGATAGGGCGAATGCGGCGGCCGCCAAAGAACAGCGCCGTCTCCACGGCCAAGAGCTCAGCCATCGAGGTGTGGTTGCAAATGACCACGCTGCCGCGGCCTTCCTGGCGCTCAAACAGCAGGTCAGCGTCCTCGACCTTCCAGCGCCACATGAGCTTGGAGAAGGCCCACAGGATGGCCATGACTACGACGACGGTGCCGCGGATGAGCGCCGGGAACTCGGCATAGGGGGCGTTGTAGTAATCCTCGGGCGTCTGCTTAAACAGGCGCATAGGCTACCTCCTTTGGTTGATGAGGTCCTCGATAATGCGTACGACCTCGTCGATGGTGTGGGCGGTGGAGTCGACGTGCACGGCGTCCTCGGCGGGCACGAGCGGTGCGACCTCGCGGCTGCTGTCGAGCTTGTCGCGCTGCTTGAGGGCATCGAGGGTCTCATCGACCTCGGCCTCGAGCTGCTCTGTGCTGAGCGGCTGAGCGTCGTTTTGGTGACGCTGAAGCACGCGGCGGCGGGCGCGCTCACGCGGGTCGGCGGTTAGAAACACCTTGACCTGCGCGTTGGGGAACACGACGGTGCCGATGTCGCGACCCTCGGCAACGATGTCGCGGTCCTCGGCGGCGCGGCGCTGGTGGATGAGCATGGCGGCGCGCACGCCCGGATAGGCCGAGACCTTGGACACGTTGGCGTCCACCTGCGGGGTGCGGATGGCAGCCGATGCGTCCGCACCGTCGATGGTCAGGCGTGTGTCTTCGCCAGTGCCGTTGGTAAAGCGGATTTCGATCTGCTCGGCGAGGGCGTCGATGGCCGCCTCGTCGTCCAGATCGATGCCGCGGTCGAGCGCGGCGAAGGTGACGGCGCGATACATGGCGCCCGTGTCGAGCTTGTTAAAGCCCAGCTGGCGGGCAATCTCCTTGGCGATGGTAGACTTGCCGGAACCGGCGGGGCCGTCGATGGCGACGATCATGCAATGCTTCCTTTCGATGGTTGACGTGCTGGTATGGTTCGCGGGCGCTGGGGCGCGGCGGGTTGCCTAGCCCGTGTAGCGCTCGCGGTAGGTGTTGCGCATGGGTGCGGAGCCGTGGCTGCCGTGGTGACGCGTGCGGCTGGCGGGCGTATCTTGGGGCTTGCCGCCGTTGCGCTTGGCGCTCGCCTGCTTGGGCGGGATGCCGCCGGCCTTGAGGATCTGCACCTCGCGGTCGGTGAGCTCGCGCCACGAGCCCTTGGCCACGCCCTCGAGCTCAAGGCCGGCAAAGTTGCAGCGGTGCAGGCGGATCACCGGATGGTGAATCTTGCTCAGCATGCGCTTGACCTGGTTTTTGCGTCCCTCGCGGATGATGACCTCCACGGCGGTGGTGCCGGGCTTTACGCCTTGCGGAGCCACGGCCTCTGCCTCGCGCGCGTTGATGACGCGGCAGATCGCCGGCTGGCACAGGCCGTCGTCGAGATCGATGCCACGGCGGAGCGGTTCCAAGTCGCGATCGGTCAGGTGGCCGTCCACGAGTGCCTGGTAGGTCTTAAAGACATGCTTGCTGGGGTGCAGCAGGTCCTGCGACAGGTCGCCGTCGGTGGTAAAGAGCAAAAGGCCTGTGGTGTCGCGGTCCAGGCGGCCCACCGGGAAAAGTCCCGGAAAGCGGTCGCGGGGGACCAGGTCGGCCACGCAAGGGCGCTCCTGCGGATCACTCATGGTGGTGAGGTAGCCGGTCGGCTTGTAGAGCATCAAGTACACGGCGCCCTGGTTGAGCTTGACGGGCATGCCGTCGACCTCGATGTGATCGTGGTCGACATCGACCTTGGTGCCCAGCTCGGTCGCGACCTCGCCGTTGACGGTCACGCGGCCGGCGGTCATTAGGTCCTCTGAGCCACGGCGGCTCGCCACGCCCGCGCGCGCCAAAAAGCGCTGCAGGCGCATGGTGTGCGGATAGACGGGCTGGGCGTCGGTGGCGGGTACTGCGTTGCCCATGGCGCGCGTCTCCCCTACTTCGTTAGTCCTCGTCATGCAAATCCTCCGAGGTCTCGTCGACGACCAGGGTTTCCAAGTCCTCGACTGCCTCAACATCGTCAACATCGGTATCGAGCAGTTCGCGCTCTTCGTCCAGGTCATCGGCCTGCTCCTCGAGCGTGGACTGAATGCTGCGGCCGCTCAGGCGCTCGCGGATAAACTGACGCGATTGCTCGTCGGGGGCAAACTGCTCCAGGTCGGGCAGGTCGCGGGTGGAGCGCAGACCGAACTTTTCCAAGAAGGCGTTGGTCGTGCCGTAAATGATGGCCTGACCGCGCTGGGGATCGCGGCCGAGCTCGCGCACCAGGCCCTTGTCCACGAGCGACGCGATGACGCCGTCGGAGTTGACGCCGCGGATGCCCTTGACCACCTCGCGCGTCACAGGCTGGTGGTATGCGATGACGGCCAGGGTTTCGAGCGCCGCCTGCGACAGCTTTTGCGTGTCCCAGCTCAGCACGTAGGCCTCGACCACGTCGTGGTAGGCGGGATGCGTAAACAGGCGCCAGCCGCCGGCGACCTCGCGCAGCTGAAAGCCGCGGTTGGCCTCCTCGTACTCAACCTTGAGCTCGGCGAGCAGCGATGCGCACTCGCCCGGGGCGATATCCAGCGCACCTGCCAGCGCGGGTGCGCTCACGGGATCGCACGACACCAGCAGCAGCGCCTCAAGGGCGCCTTTGATGCTGTTTGCCTCCAGCGTGGAAAGGGTTGACATGGTTGCGGCTCCTATTCGGTGAGCTCGGGGCCCTCGCCGGGCACGTATGCCTCAGCGCCCTCGACGCGGTTGATGCGGATGGTTCCAAAGATCTCGTCCTGGCTCAGCGTGAGCGAGCCGCGCTTGGCAAGCTCAAGCATGGCCAGGAAGGTGACGACGAGCTGCTCGGTGGTGGCGTCGCCGTCCAACAGCTCGCGGAAGGTGCAAGTTTGGTGCGCCATGGTAAAGCGGTCGACCGAGGCTACGGTCAGATCGAGCGGCACGCGATGCGGCGCCACGTGCTCGGCCTCCAGCAGGAAGGTCTGGCGCTTGCCGTCCAGGTCGGCACAGATGACGGCGAGGCCGCGCAGGGTGATGCCGGCCAGGTAGTCGGGCATAAGGCCCAAAAACTCGGGGTCGGGGCCGGCCACACGCGGGTGCATGCGGCTTTCGGCCTGCATGCGGGCACCGAGGGCCGCAGCCGCACCCTTAAACTGCTTGTAGGCAATCAGACGCTGAATCAGGACCTCGCGCAGGGCGTCGCCGTCGAGCGCGCTGAGTTCCTCGAGGTCATCGTCGTCCTCGTCATCGTCGTCTGTCTTGCGCGGGGCCTCCTGGGGCACCAGCGAGGCGGCCTTGATGTCCAAAAGAGTTGCCGCGACCAGCAGAAAGTCGCTCGCCACGTCCAGGTCCAGCGCCTCGATGCGCTCCACCTCGGCAAGGTACTGCTCGGCCACCTCGCTGATGGAGATGGCGCCGATATCTACTTTTTGTCGGGTAACCAGCTGCAGCAGCAGGTCGAAAGGTCCGCTGTAGACCTGCGTCGACACGCGATACGACATCTTCGACCTCCTTTGACGGCGCCTTCGCGGCGCGGTTTGGGTGCATGTTACGACCGTTTTGCACGGTCGACCTGTAAGTTTACCTTAGATGCCGGCGATTGCGAAGTTGAGCAGCTGCTCAGCAAGTGGATACACGGTAACGTCGAAATAGCGGCCAATCACGTCGAGTCCTGTCCACATGGGCAGCAGGTACAGCACGATGATAAGGATCGGCATGGCGTATTGCTGCAGGCGGTAGTAGTTGGCGAGCGCCTTGCCTTTGAGGAACGGCACGATGATCGACGAGCCGTCGAGCGGCGGGATCGGGATGAGGTTAAAAAACGCGAGTGACAGGTTGACCACGATAAACGTGGCGCCGAAGTTCATGATCTGTGACGCCGTGGCAAAGGACATGCCGGTATAGAGGCTGCCATATGCCGCGTGCATGAGGGCGGCCGCGAGGCACGCGAGTGCGATGTTCGACGCGAGGCCGGCCACGCTCACCAGGACCTCGTCGCGTTTGGGGTGCTTGAGGTTGTTGAGGTAGACGGGCACGGGTTTGGCGAAGGCGAATACCGGGCCGCCGGCCGCGAGCATGAGCAGCGGCAGGATGATGGTGCCAAACAGGTCGATATGGTTAAGCGGGTTGAGCGACACGCGGCCGCGCGAACGGGCCGTCTTGTCGCCGAGCGCCCAGGCCGCGGCGGCGTGTGCGCTCTCGTGGATCACGATGCCCACGATGACGGCAACGGCGCTGGCGAGCAGGTTCATGAGGTAGCTGCTGGACATGGCGCTCCCCTAGCGGACGCGACGCGAGGCGCGCGTGAGCAGGTAATCGGCCACAAACAAAATGACGGCCACGATAGCGTAATCCAGGCGGAACACACCGCCAAAGGGCGACGTGATGACGCCATAGCCGGCGATGGCGCTTGGCAGTGCGCGTGAAAGCTCAACGACGAAGCCCACAATCTGCAGCTTGGCAGTGAGGCCGCTAAAGCACAGCAGCACGGTCATCGCGCTCATAAAGATGCCGCAGATGCGACAAGCAATGGCGATGATGCTCATCGCCACGGCAGCGGCCTTACGAGAATTCACGCGCGGTCTCCTCTTCGATTTGGGTGGAAAGCTCCAGCCATTCGTCCTCGAGCTTGGGCAGCTCTTGCTTAAGCCCGTTATATTCCCCCAGCGCGGCGTTGAACTTGTCTTGATCGGCATAAAGCTCTTCGCTCGCCATCAATTCCATAAGCTCGTCATAGCGGGCGCGCTTTTTGTCGAGCTCCGTCTCGATCTTCTTGAGCTGGTTACGCACGCCCTTGAGCTTTTTGTTGAGCGCAGCGCGGGCTTGGGCCTCGGCGCGCTTTTGCTCCTTGGTCTTTTTGCCCTCGGCAGGCTTGGGGGCGGCGACGGGGGTGTCGGCCTGGGCGGCGCTGGCCTTGGCGGACTTGGTCGTGGCCGGCGCGCTCTCCGTGGACGCCTCGGCGGCGGCGCGGGCTGCGAGGTCTTCGCGCTTGTAGAGGTAGTAGTCGTAGTCGCCGTCGTAGACCGTGACCTTGCCATCGCGGATGTCGATGACGCGGTTGGCCACGGCGCGTACCAGGTGCTCGTCATGGCTGATCAGCACGATGGTACCGGGGAAGTTTTGCAGGGCGTTCTCGAGCATGTCCACCGAGTCGATGTCCAGGTGGTTGGTGGGCTCGTCCAGGCACAGGAGCGCTTCGGGGGCCACGAGCATCTTTGCCAAGGCCAGACGCGCCTTTTCGCCGCCGGAGAGGACGCGAACCTGCTTCTCGATGGAGTCATTGTCGCTAAACAGGAAGGCGCCCAGCAGGCTGCGCTGCTGCGGCACGGTCCACTTGGGCGTGACGGTGTCGATCTCTTGCAGGACGGTATTGGACTCGGTCATGCCCTCGAGTGCGTGCTGGGCGTAGTAGGCCACGCCCACGTTGGTGCCTAGGTCCCGGGTGCCGGTGGTGGGCGGCTCCAAGCCGGCGAGGATCTTCATGAGCGTGGACTTGCCGGCACCGTTGGGGCCGACGAGCGCCACGTGTTCGCCGCGGTAGAGTTTGAGGTCGATGTCGCTGTAGATGTGCTTGTCGCCGTAGGATTTGGAGACGCCCTCGAGCCCCACGACCATGTCGCCGGAGCGAGGCGGGTCAGGGAACTTAAAGTCGATGTGCTTGTGGCCCTCGGGCAGGATGACAAGCTCCTTTTTGATCTGCTCGATCTTGCGGATGCGCTCCTGGGCCTGGGCAGCCTTGGTGGGCTTGTAGCGGAACTTGTCGACGAAAACCTGCATATGGGCGATGTCGCGCTCCTGGGCGGCGCGCTTGGCGCGCATCTGCTCTAGGTTGTCCTCGCGCTGCTTGAGGTAGCTGCTGTAGTTGCCGGTGTAGGTGGTTACGCGGCGGTTCTCGAGCGCGGCGACGTGGTCGACGCAGGCGTCCATGAAGGCGCGGTCGTGGCTGACGATGAGAACGGCGCCGTCGTAGTTGGCGATAAAGCCGCGCAGCCACTGGACGCTCTCGAGGTCCAGGTGGTTGGTGGGCTCGTCCAGCAGTAGCAGGTCGGGGTGGCGCAGGAAGAGCTTTGCCAGCGCAATACGCATCTGCCAGCCGCCGGAGAACTCGGAGCACGGGCGTTCAAAGTCGGTGACTTTGAAGCCCAGGCCGGACAGGATTTTGCGGGCGTTGCTCTCGAGCTCGTAGCCGCCCAGGTGCTCAAAGCGGTCCTGGACCTGGCCGTACTCGTTAAGGAGCGCGTCGACGTCCTTGCCCTGCTCGGAGAGCTCGGTGATCTGGGCCTGCAGTTCGTTGGCGCGCTCGCCCATGCGGCGGATTTCCTTGGCTGCGGCCATGACCTCGGCAAGGATGGTTGTGTCCTTTTGCTCCAGATTAGTTTCCTGCTCTAGGTAGCCCACCTGGCAGTCCTTGGCGCACTGGACCTGGCCGGCGTCGGGGCTGTCGATGCCCATGATGATCTTGAGCATGGTGGTTTTGCCGGCGCCGTTGGGACCCACGAGCGCGAAGCGCTCGCCGGGGTTGATCTGGAAGGACGCGCCGCTAAAGAGGACGCGTGCGCCGAAGCTTTTTTCGATCTTGTCGACCAGGAGGATCATGCTGCCGCCTTTGACCTTGTGTGCCTATATGAAAAAAGGCCCCAACTTGCGTTGGAGCCTCATTCAATGCTCGGGTGGAGACGAGGGGGATCGAACCCCTGACCTCTTGACTGCCAGTCAAGCGCTCTCCCAGCTGAGCTACGCCCCCGTGCGATGAAGTACTATACGGGAACTCAGACGGCGATGCAAGGACAATTTTGAAAAAAACTTTCGCGAGTGCCGGCGCGCTCGGGACCGCGCCAACCCGCGGGGCGCCTGGCCCCCGCACGGCCCGTACGCCGGCTTACTTGGCGCGTGGAACACGACGCGCCCCGTTCAACAGGGGTTTCCGTGCGCCGCCAGTCCCATTATCGGGTCCGATTGCGAAGCGCCCCTCCCCAGCGCCTCAGAACCATGCCGGTTTACTACGATAAATCAGGAATGTCCGACCACACACGCCTTTTCGTGCAACCGGCGGGCTACCTACCTGCGGTTTTGCAAACGGAGAACACACGGTGCTCGGGGGGTCGCCGATTCGTCGTAGTAAACCGGCATGGTTTTGAAATGGCATCAGGTTGATTTCACGCAAAAGTGTGTTGGAGCCCTGAATTAAAGGCCTTAACTTATTTAGATCGCTTCTATTCTGCGACGCGCCTAGATTAGCTGTTGTTTAGCATCGGACTTGATCTTGCGTTGTGCGACTTGCTCGTGCATGGTAGTATTTCACAACGTGAAGCGAAGAAATTAGGTCTGAGTTGCCTTTGTTAGAATTGCATTCACCGTTCATAAGGGCTCTTGGCGCAACGGTTAGCGCAGGGGACTCATAATCCCTGGGTTCTGGGTTCGAATCCCGGAGGGCCCACCAGAATCGTTCGAGGCCGGGCATGCTGCCCGGCCTCTTTACATTACGGTGATACTAAATTTTTCCCTACATAGACGTGAAACACTTTTAATCATTCCTCTTTGCAATTTAGGATAGATTTTCGCCAAGCAGCCACTGGGCAAAGGCATATTATTGGCCAATCAAAATGAAAAAAGGCCCCAACTTGCGTTGGAGCCTCATTCAATGCTCGGGTGGAGACGAGGGGGATCGAACCCCTGACCTCTTGACTGCCAGTCAAGCGCTCTCCCAGCTGAGCTACGCCCCCGTGCGAGAAAGTACTATACGGGAACTCCCCCGCCGATGCAAGGACAATTTTGGAAAAGATTTTGGCTCTGTTAGACCAAGGTTGACATAAAAACGATGTCACCGCGAGGCGGTAC